>JBEGSF010000003.1:0-441080 GCA_041180005.1 Verrucomicrobiota bacterium
CCTTGGCGTAGAGACGGGCGTTCTGGATCGAGGAAGCGCCGAACGAAGAAAGCGCCGCGACCAAGTGCTTGTCGTCGTCGGAGAATCGATAGGCGCCCATCGCCACGCAGAGCAGCACGCCGAAGGTATCGTCTTCATAACGGACCGGCACGGCGAGCAGCGACGACGAGGCTACGGGCTCGGACAGCCGGGTGAAGAGGTCTTCTTCGGTCTTGCCTGCGAGCGGCACCACGACCGAGCGGCCGCGGGAGACGACCGTTCCGAGGGAGGTGCGGTTCAGCGCGATGCTCGGCGCGAGCGTCGAAACGCCGAGGTCTCCGTCCATGCTGCGCAGGTGCAGCACGTCATCGACGAGGTTGTAGTAGGCGCACGCACGCGTGCCGAGGAGGGCACGCGTATGCCGGGCCAGATCGAGGGAGATGCCCGGTTCGTCGCGTTCGCGGGCGAGGCCCTGCGCGGCGCGGACGAGCGCTTCAAGCTGAGCGGCCTTGGAACGGAGCTGACGGAGCAGCCAGATACGACCGACGGCCTTGGAGGCTTCGTTCGTGAGCAAGGAAAGGAAGGCGACGTCCTGCTCGGTGAAAGCATCGAGACGGTCGGAGTCGCAGTTCACGACGCCGATCACGTTGCCCATGAGCTCCATCGGTACGGCGAGCTCGGAACGGATGCCTTTGCGGATCTCGACGTAACGCGGATCCCTCGAGACGTCAGGGATGCGCTGCGGCTTGGCGTAGAGGGCGACCCAGCCGGTGATGCCCTGCCCTTGGTCGATGACCTGCTTCACAGAAGTCGCGTCGAGGCCGTTGCTGACCTCGATGCGGAGCGAACCCGTGGCGGGCTCGACGAGGGCGATGGACGCGCTCGAAGCGCCGAGCGTGCGGACGATCTCCTCGAGGATGAAGTCGAGGGCCTCGCGCGGGTCTTCGGTCGCATTGACGAAGGCGCCGACGCGATAAAGGCAGTCCAGGACGCGGGCGTCGCCGGGACGTTCCTGCGCTGGGCGTGAATTCGGCATGGCCTAGAGGGAGTGATCCATGTCGAGCGCCGGAGCGTCGACGGAAGTCTGGCCGATCACCACGGCGGGCACGCCGGCCACGCTGGTGTGAGGAGCGACGTCCTTGAGCACGACCGAACCGGCGCCGATCTTGGCGCCTTCGCCGATGGTGATGTTGCCGAGGATCTTGGCGCCGGCGCCGACGAGCACGCCCGAACGGATCTTCGGATGACGGTCGCCGCGGGCCTTGCCAGTGCCGCCGAGGGTGACCTCGTGGAGGAAGGAGACGTTATCGGCCACGACGCTGGTCTCGCCGGCGACGAAGCCGGTGGCATGGTCGAGCAGGATGCCGACGCCGAAGCGGGCCGCCGGATGGATGTCGACGCCGAGGTGCTCGGAGACGAGCGACTGGAGATGCGTGGCGAGTTCCTTGCGCCCGGACTTCCACAGCGCATGCGCGAGGCGATGCGTCGAGATGGCGTGGTAACCCTTGTACCAAAGATAAGGGATGAGGGCGTGCTCCGTGGCCGGGTCACGCTCGAGGGTGGCGCGGATGTCGGCGCGCATCTGCGACAGCACCTCGCGGTCCGACGCGACGGCTTCGCCGAGCACGCGGAGGACGACCGGGAGATCCTGGCCGGTCGGGGTGAGGCGTTCGGCCAGACGCTGGATGATTCCCTCGCCGAAGCCGGAGCGATCCAGCACATAGCGATGCAGCATCGGAGCCAAGGCCGGCTCGGCCTGGGCGACGACGGACGCACGGGCCTGCAGCTCCGCCCAAAGGGAAGCTTCGTTGGCGCAGACCAAGGCGATGGAACGGGCGTCAGCCATAGACAGGACAGTAATTCGTGCTTTTCGGTCAATTTGGCAACCCATGAGTCAAAACTAAGTAAAAACGAGGGGTTTGGAGAGGTTTGCGTAACCTCTCCCCAGCGAAGGGGTTGAAAAGTGTGAACCATCCCATACAACCAGCATCCTTCCCACCACACCCATGCGTATCCTCCCCACCCTCCTCGCCTGCCTCATGGCCGTCGTCTCGTTCGCCGCTCCTGAAGTCGGCCAGCCTGCTCCTGACTTCACCGGCAAGACCCTCGACGGCAAGACCGTCAGCCTCGCCGACTTCAAGGGCAAGACCGTCGTCCTCGAATGGTACAACCCCGGCTGCCCCTACGTGAAGAAGTTCTACGAAGGCGGCAAGATGCAGGAATTCCAGAAGGAAGTCGTCGCCTCCGGCGCCGTCTGGCTCGTCATCAACACCGGCGGCCACAAGCTCGAGTCCGCCACCTACTACCCCGGCACCGTCGTCCAGGACGCCAACCAGAGCATCGGCCGCGCCTATGACGCCAAGGTGACCCCGCACTGCTTCGTCATCGATGGCAAGGGCACCCTCGTCTACAAGGGCGCGATCGACAGCATCGCCTCCACCAAGGCCGCCGACATCGAGAAGGCCACCAACTACGTCCTCGCCGCCGTCAAGGCCGTGAAGGAAGGCAAGGCCCCCGAGACCGCCAGCACCAAGCCCTACGGCTGCGGCGTGAAGTACAACAAGCTCTAAGCCGAAAGGCCGAGCAAGACAAAGGGCGTCCGCAAGGACGCCCTTTTTGTTGGTCGTGTCTGCCGACCTCAGGCCACGCCCGTCGCCTGCAGCAGCTTGGCGTGGACCTGGTCGTTACGAAGATGCGGCGTGAAGAGCTGCGAGCCCGGCCCGATCGAACAGAACTCCACCATCTCGCCGGTGTGGTTGTTGCTGGTCCAACCGATCGAGGTGTACTTCATGAGCGCGGCGGAGAGCGTCTTGGTCGAGGTGATCTTGGCGCGGTCGTCGGCCTTGAACTTCAGGCCGGTGACCTTCTCCGCGGCGGCGACGAACTCCTTCGGACCGAAGCCCTTGGTCTTGGTCGAAAGCAGCTCCAGCGAGGAGGTGAACGCCGTCATGCGGTCGAAGGCCGGCGAGGATTCGGAATAGGACGGAGCGGAGGTGTCGAAATCTTCGCTGCCCAGTCCGTTGACGTTGAAGCCGCCGGTGCCGTGGTCGGTCGTGATGACCAGCAAGGTGTCGGGGTTCTTGTCGACGAACGCCAGCACGGTGGCGATGGCCTCGTCGAAGGCGACCTGCTCGCGGATGGCGGCGGCGCCGTCGTTGCCATGGGCCGCGTGATCGATGCGACCGCCTTCCACCAGGAGGAAGAATCCTTCCGGGGCGGAGCTGAGTCGCTGGAGCGCGACCTTGGTCATCTCGGAAAGGGTCGGCGTCGAGGCCTTGAGTTCGGCGGAATTCAGGCGGTCGATCTCGAACGGGATGTGGCTCTTGCTGAACAGACCGAGCAAAGGCGCCTTGCCCGCGTCGGCCAGGAGCTGGTCGCGATCCAAGACCACGCCGTAACCGGCCTTGCGGTAGGCGGCCTGCAGGTCTTCGTTGAAATACTGGACGCCCCCGCCGAGGACGACGTCGACGCCGCGCTCGAGGTATTGGGCAGCGATCGTCTTCTGGTCGGAACGTTTGGCCACCGTGACGGCGAAGCCGGCCGGGGTGGCATGCGTCGCGGTGGCGGTGGTGACGAGGCCGCAGCGCTTCTTGGCCGCGTTCATCTTCTGGACGAGCGTGACCGGCTTGCGGCCGTCGGGCGTGATGTTGAGGACGCCGTTGTTGATGCGCTCGCCGATGCCCCAGCAGCTGGCCGCGGCGGCGGAGTCGGTCACGATGCCGCTGGCGGAGTCGGTCTCGCAGAGCGAACGGACGACCGGGCGCTCCGCATACATCTTCATCCAGTTCGACGAACGTTTCTCCGTGCGGGTCAGGTAGGTCTGCGCGGCGGTGAGCACCGAGAAGCACATGCCGTCGGACACCATGAAGATCACGTTCTTGGCCTGACGCTTGGCGGAGTTGGCCGAAGCCTCGCGCCCTTCGGCGCCGAGGGCCTGGGCGGAGCCGGCGCCGAAGACGAGGCTGCCGAGGCCGGCGAACTTGAGGAAGTCACGACGCGAGGAGGAACGGGGCTGGCTCATGGCATGGGTATAGGCTCAAAGGACCCCGCCGGGCAACCTCAGTTCCCCGGGGAGTCCGTGAAAACCACGTGACGGTCAGGCCTGCGGAGCGGCCGGGGCGGCGGGGGCGGTCGGGACGTGCGCCTTGAGGCGACGTTCGGCGACCTCGGCCGACACCAGGGCGACGAACTCGGCCAGGGTGCGGTTGCCTTCGAAGGACTTGTCGGCGCGGGAGCGGACGTTGACCACGCCGGCTTCCTTCTCCTTGGCGCCCACGACGAGCATGTGCGGGACCTTGGACATCTCGGCGCGGCGGATCTTGGCGCCGAGCTTGTCGGACGAGGCGTCGACGCTGCAGCGGATCTTGGCGGCCTTGAGGACCTCGGCCATGGCTTCGCAGTCGGCGTTGAGGTCGTCGTTGAGCGGGATGAGGCGGACCTGCTCGGGCGAGAGCCAGGTCGGGAAGTCGCCGGCGAAGTGCTCGATCAGGATGCCGACGAAGCGCTCCATCGAACCGAAGGGCGCGCGGTGGATCATCACCGGGCGGTGCGGCTTGTTGTCGGCGCCGTTATAGGTGAGGTCGAAGCGCTCGGGCAGGTTGAAGTCGACCTGCACGGTGCCGAGCTGCCATTCGCGGCCGATGACGTCGCGGACGACGAAGTCGATCTTCGGTCCGTAGAAGGCGGCTTCGCCCGGCTCCTCGGAGAAGGCGACGCCGAGGGTGGCGGCGGCGGCGCGGCAGGCGGCCTCGGCCTTGTCCCAGTTCTCGGCGGTGCCGGTATACTTGGCGGAGTCAGGATTACGCAGGCCGACGCGCACGCGGTAGTCGTGCAGGCCGAGCGTCTTGAGCACGACCTTCACGAGCTCGAGGCAGCCGAGGACCTCAGGCAGGACCTGGTCTTCAGTGCAGAAGAGGTGGGCGTCGTCCTGGGTGAAGCCGCGGACGCGTGTCATGCCGTTCAGCTCGCCGGACTGCTCCCAGCGGTAGACCGTGCCGAATTCGGCGAGGCGGACCGGCAGGTCGCGGTAGGAGTGGGGCTGCGAAGCGTAGATGCGGATGTGGTGCGGGCAGTTCATCGGCTTCAGGAGGAAGCCCTGCACGGTGCCGTCGGCCAGGCGGTTGGTCAGTTCGCCGCAACCGCAGCCTTCCTTGGCGAGCATCTCCATGGCCTCGCGTTCGACGAGGGGCGGGAACTGCGCGTCCTTGTAATACGGGAAGTGACCGGAGGTGCGGTAGAGGTCGAGGTTGCCGATGTGCGGCGTGAAGACCTGCTTGTAGCCGGTCTGGAAGAGACGCTCGGAGATGAAGTTCTGGAGCTCCTGGCGGACGATCGCGCCGTTGGGCGTCCAGAGGATGAGGCCCTGCCCCACCTTCTCGTCGATATGGAAGAGCTTCAGCTCCTTGCCCAGCTTGCGGTGGTCGCGCTTCTTGGCTTCCTCGGCGCGGGCCATGGCCTGCTCGAGTTCGTCCTTGGTGGCGTAGGCGGTGCCGTAGATGCGCTGGAGCTGCTTGTTCTTCTCGTCGCCGCGGTGGTAGGCGCCGGCGATGTGGAGGAGCTTGAACGCCTTCACCTGCGAGGTGTAGCGGACGTGGGTGCCGGCGCAGAGGTCGACGAACTCGCCGTTCTTATAAAAAGAGATGGTCTCGCCGGCGGGGATGTCGCCGAGACGGCCGACCTTGTATGCGTTCTGGCCGCGTTCGCGGATCAGCTTCTCGGCTTCCTCGCGGGTGCACTCGAAGCGTTCGAACTTCTGGTTCTCCTTGGAGATGCGGCGCATCTCCTCCTCGATCTTCACCAGGTCCTCGGCCGTGAAGGTGTGGTCGAGGTCGAAGTCGTAGTAGAAGCCGTTGTCGGTGGGCGGTCCGATGTCCAGCTGGGCCTGGGGGAACAGGCGGAGCACGGCGGCGCCCAGCATGTGGGCGGCGGAGTGACGGATCTCCTCGAGGGGAGACATCTGCGGACGGGAAGACATGGCGGAAGACCCCACTCGCTAGGGGTTCCCGAGGCGGAGGGCAAGGACGGAGCAAGCCGCCCCGCCCTTCAGCCCTTCTTCAGATCGTAGCCGTCCTTGCGGTCGAGCATCGTCCAGCCGAGCGCGGCGAGGTCCTTGCGGAGCTGGTCGGCGGCGGCGAAATCCTTGGACTGCTTGGCGGCCCAGCGACGGGCGCCGAGTTCGGCGACGTCGGCCGGGATCGCGACCTCGGCCTTGGCGGCGAAGAGCTGCAGCCCGAGGGCGAAAAGGATCTTGGCGAGGCCGGAGACATCCTGACGGGCCTGCTCGGCCGTCGGCTCATCCTTCTCGGCGAGGACCGTGAAGACCTGACCGAGGCAGCCCGGGATGTTGAGGTCGTCCTGCAGGACTTCCCAGGCCTTGGCGAAGCGGCCCCAGGAGGTCTGCACTTCCTGGGCGACGGGCGCGGCGAATTCGGCGCGGGTGAAACCGGCGGCGGCGAGCAGGCGATCGGCGCCGCGCTCGAGTTTGGCGAGGGCCGAGCGGGAGTCATCGACGCCCTTCATCGTGAAGTTGAGCGAGCTGCGGTAGTGGCCGGAGATGAGCGTATAGCGGACCTCCATGGGCGAGAAGCCCTTGGCGATGAGTTCGTCGAGCGTGTAGAGGTTGCCCTTGCTCTTGGACATCTTCTCGCCCTCGACCATCAGGTGGGCGCTGTGGAACCAGTGGGCCGCGAAACCCTTCACGCCGGTGGCGCATTCGGACTGGGCGATCTCATTCTCGTGGTGCGGGAAGCAGAGGTCGATGCCGCCGCCATGCAGGTCGAAGGTGGCGCCGAGGTGCGCGAGCGACATCGCGGAGCACTCGATGTGCCAGCCCGGACGGCCTTCGCCCCAGGGCGAGGGCCAGAAGTTGGCGCCGTCCTCGGGCTTGCGGGACTTCCAGAGGGCGAAATCGGAGGCCGACTCGCGTTCGTATTCGTCGGCGTCGTTGGCCTCGCCGGCGGAGTTCTCGGACTGGGTCTCGAGCTTGGAGAAATCGATGTGGTTCAGCTTGCCGTAGTCGGCGCAGGTGCAGACCTTGAAGTAGACGGAACCATCCTTGGCCACGTAGGCGTGGCCGCGGTCGACGAGGGCTTTGATCATCGCGACCTGCTGCGGGATGTGCTCGACCGCGCTGGGCTCGACGTGCGGAGGCAGGAGGCCGAGGGCGAGGCAGTCGGCGTGGAACTTGTCGGTCCAGGTCTTGGTGAAGGCCCCGAGCGTCTGGCCGGAGGCCTGGGCGCCGCGGATGGTCTTGTCGTCGACGTCCGTGATGTTGCGGACGTGCTTCACCTTCAGGCCGGCGACCTCGAGGGTGCGGCGCAGGACGTCCTGCACGGTGAAAGTGCGGAAATTGCCGATATGGGCCGGGCCGTAGACCGTGGGTCCGCAGCAGTACATGCCATAGAGGTCGCGGCCGGGCTTCGGGAGCAACGGGCGCTTCTCGCGGGACATGGTGTCATGCAGGAAGACGGGCATAGGCCGATGACTTAGCGAAGCTTGCCCCCGCTGGGCGAGACGGAACTACGCCGCCTACCGCTGCAGCACGCGGACGTAATCCACCTTGAACAGCGCGGGGAAACGGGTGTCGGCCCCCACCGGACCGCCGAAGCCGCCGCCGACGGCGAGGTTGAGCACGAGGAAATAACGGTGGTCGAACGGGGCCGGGAAAGGCCCGCCGGCGGAGCTCCACTCCTTCTGCTCCTGGACCTGGACGCCGTCGACATACCAGCGGAAGGCATCCCGCTCCCATTCGAGGGCGAAGACATGGAAGCCGTCGGTGAAGTCGCCCTTCGGCAGGCGGTAGGGCTTGCCCTTATAAATATTCTTCGGCCAAGCCGCCCCGTAGTGGAGCGTACCGTGGACCTGATCGGGCTCGTGGCCCTTGAACTCCATGATGTCGATCTCCCCGCTGGCGGCCCAGCCTCCGTATTTCTCCTCGGAAGGCAGCATCCAGAAAGCCGGCCACAGGCCCTTCCCTGCCGGCAGCTGCGCCGACATCTCGAAACGTCCGTAGAGCCAGTCGGCGCGCCGCTTGGTGCGGATCCGCGCGGAGGAGTAATCCTTGAGCACGCCGGCCATGTTCAGCTTCTCCTTACGCGCCTCGATGATCAGATGCCCGCCCTCGACGCGGAGGTTCTGCGGACGATCGAGGTAATACTGCAGCTCGCCGTTGCCGCCGCCGTGGCCGTTCTCCTCGACCGCCCACTTCGACCAATCGAGTTCCTTGCCATCGAAGTCATCGCGCCACACCTCGCGCCATTCGGCGGCCAAGGCGGCGACGGGGAGCAACATCAGGGGCAGGACGAAGCGCATGCCGTGATTTTCCCGCCCCGCGTCGCGCGGACAAGGTCATAAAACGGCTTCCGGCTTGTTTCCGCAGCCCTGAGCGGAGATAACCGACCCACACCCTCCCCACCATGAAACTAGGCACCAAATCCCTGCACGCCGGCCAGAAGCCCGATCCGACCACCGGATCGCGCGCGGTACCGATCTACCAGACCACCAGCTACCAGTTCCGCGATTCGGAGCACGCGGCGAACCTCTTCGGCCTGAAGGAGCTCGGCAACATCTACACCCGCATCATGAACCCGACGACGGATGTCCTCGAGCAGCGCCTCGCGGCCCTCGAAGGCGGCTCGGGCGCGCTCGCCCACTCCTCCGGCCAGGCGGCCATCACCGCGGCCATCCTCAACGTCGCCGGCGCGGGCGACCACATCGTCTCGGTCTCCCAGCTCTACGGAGGCACCTACAACCTCTTCCACTACACCCTGCCCAAGCTGGGCATCCAGGTCTCGTTCGTCGACGGCGACGATCCCGAGAACTTCCGCAAGGCCGTGAAGCCGAACACCAAGGCCTTCTACGGCGAAGGCCTCGGCAACCCGCGCCTCAACATCTTCCCCTTCGCCGAAGTCGGCAAGATCGCCAAGGAAGTCGGCGTCCCGCTCATCATCGACAACACCGCGCTTTCGCCTTACCTGAACCGTCCGTTCGAACATGGCGCCAACATCGTCGTCCACTCGGCGACCAAGCATATCGGCGGCCACGGCACCTCCATCGGCGGCATCGTCGTCGACGGCGGCAACTTCGACTGGGGCAACGGCAAGTTCCCGGGCTTCACCGAACCCGACATGTCCTACCATGGCCTGCCGCACTGGGAGGCCTTCAAGGCCTTCCCGCCCGCCGGCGGCGCCAACATCGCGTTCATCATGAAGATGCGCCTGCAGTTCCTCCGCGACGTCGGCAGCTGCCTCTCGCCCTTCAACGCGTTCCTGCTGCTCCAGGGCCTCGAGACCCTGCACCTCCGCATGGAGCGCCACTGCGCCAACGCGATGAAGGTCGCCCAGTTCCTCGAAGCCCATCCGAAGGTGAAGTGGACGAACTACCCGGGCCTGAAGTCCTCGAAGTATCATGACCTCGCCAAGAAGTACCTGACCAACGGCTACGGCGCGCTGGTCGGCTTCGGCCTGAAGTCCGGCCTCGAAGGCGGCCGCAAGTTCATCGACTCCCTCGCCCTGCACAGCCACGTCGCCAACATCGGCGACGCCCGCTCGCTGGCGATCCACCCGGCCTCCACGACGCACTCGCAGCTGACGGCGGAAGAACGGAACAGCGCCGGCGTGACGGACGACTACGTCCGCCTCTCCGTGGGCATCGAGGACATCGAGGACATCATCGCCGACCTCGAGCAGGCCCTGGCCAAGGCCTGAGCCCAGCACCATCGACCGATCAGGGCGGACCGCGAGGTCCGCCCTTTTCATGCCCGCACCTTGGCGCCGTCGAAGTCGTGGTATTCCAGGAACTGCCGCGCCCCGTCGTCGCCCATGTAGGCGGCCAGCAGCTTGGGGTCGGTCTGCGTCAGGTCCACGACGATGAGCCCGTCGAGGCAGCCGCCGAAGCCTTCGTCGACGTTGAAGGCGATGAGGCGCCCGTTGAGCTTGAGGTAATGCTTCAGCAAGACCGGCACCGCCTTGGCGTCCGGCTCGAGGTCGCTCACGAGGCTGGACACATGCTCAAGGTCGAACGCGCAGCGCTGCAGCACGTCGAGGTCGGCGTCATGCAGGCTCATCGACCGCGGCGGGTTCTTGGCACGAACGAGAGGAAGGAGGTCCTCCGCGGAACGGTTGTTCTTCAGGTAGGACAGGATGAGTTCCTTGGAGGCCTGGCCATACTCGGGATTGATGCTCACCGGACCGAACAACAGGTGATACTTCGGAAAACGGACGACGTAGCGGCCGATGCCGCGCCAGAGCAGCGGCAGGCTCGTCGGCTTGCGCTGGTATTCCTGACGGATGAACGAACGGCCCATTTCGAGCGCGGGATCCATCCGGCGGAAGAAGTCCCCTTTGAACTCGAAGAGCGTGGAGGTATAGAGGCCATGCTTGCCCTGCAGCGGCAGGATGCGGTCGGTCGGGCCGAGACGATAGCCGCCGACGACGGCCGAGGCCTTGTCGTCCCACAGCACGATCTGGTCATACCAGGCGTCGAAGGCGTCCAGGTCGCAATCGAGGCCAGTCCCCTCGGAGACGGAACGGAAAGTCGTCTCCCGGAGCCGACCGATCTCACGAAGGGTGTGCGGCAGATCCTTGCCGAGGAAGCGGTAAACCCTGAAGTCTCCGCTGGTCAGCAACAAGTCCTCGGACGGCAGGCTCTGCAGTTCGGCCCGAAGAAGCGAAGGATTAACCGGGGGGATGATGGAGGCCTGAGGCGCGGCCGGCTTAGCGGGCGTGGCCTGCTCCTTGGCCGGTCGGCTGGCCAGAAGTTCGCAGCGCAGGCGAAGGAAGCTCGTGGCCTCCTCGTCGTCCGGATGGTCGGCCAGCTGCGTCGGCGTCACCGGATTGGCGGTGCGGAGGCGGATGACCTTGCCATGATGATGGAGGAACTCGCGAAGGAGCAGCATCGTGCGGAGGCGCGGATGCACGAGGCCGAGCGACTGGAACAGACCGGAATTACGGCCTTCGATACGTAGTGGCAGCAGCGAAGCCCCGACCTTACGGGCCATACGGACGACCTGCGGCGACCAGACCGGATCGTCCACGCGGCGCGAACTTAGGCGCAGGCTGGAAACCTCGCCCGCCGGGAACGTCAGGACGCAACCGCCGGCGCGGAGATGCGCGAGGATGCGACGGGTGCCGGCGACATTCCCGGGATCGGACGCATCCGGACTGAAAGGATTCACTTCAATGAGCCAGGGACGGATGCCCGGGATGCGGCCCAGCCAACGATTGCCGACGACGAGGGTGTCGGGGCGGGCGCGCAGGAGGAAATCCATCGCGACCAGTCCGTCCGCGAGGCCATGAGGATGATTCGCGACTACGACCAGCGGTCCCTTGCGAGGGATGCGCGCCAGGCACTGGTCGCTCCAGACGTTGCTGAGACCGGCCTGTTCCATCGCCGAGGTGAAGAAATCGGGACGACCGGCGACATGGATGCGCTCCAGGAAAGCGTCGAAGGCGCGGACCTTGAAGAAACGGTCGAGCACCGGCTCGGCCCAGGCGAGCGGGCCGAGGCTGGCCTTGAGTTCGTCGGTATTGCTGGCGGCGCGCGGAGGTGACATCCGTGGCGATGATGCCACGGATGTGCGAACAGACGGGGGCATCCCCGTGACAATATGGTGTCAGCCTGCGGCGAAACCGAAGAACTCGCGGGCGTTCCGGGTCGCGACCTCGGCGACCTCGTCGGCCGGCAGGCCCAGCAGTTCGGCGGCCTTGGCGCAGATCTCCGGCAGATAAGCCGGCGTATTTTCCTTACCACGGACGGACTGCGGGGCGAGATACGGGGCGTCGGTCTCCAGCATCAGCCGGGCCAGACCCTGGGCCTTGAGCGCCTGGCGGATCTCCTCGGACTTGGCGTAGGTGATGATGCCGGTGAAGGAGGCACGGCCGCCGCGCTGGTTGAGCTGGCGGACCTGGTCGGGGCCTTCGACGAAGCAATGGAAGACGACCTTGCGCCAATCCACGCCGCTGGCGTCGATCATCCGCACGCAATCATCGAAGGCATGCCGGGAGTGGATGACGACCGGACAGCCGAACTGGTAGGCCAGCGACAACTGGCGGCGGAACGCCTCCTGCTGCCAGCCCTTGATGCGCTCGGCCTCGGCGACGTCGGCCGGCAGGCGGAAATAATCGAGGCCGATCTCCCCGAGCGCGGCGGGCTGGGTCTGGTCGGCGAAATACGGCGAGATCGCCGCGACGATGTCCTCCCAGCCTTCCTCGACGTGGCAAGGATGGAGACCGACGGTGTGACGGAAGAAATCGGGCTGCGACGAGGCGAGCTCGCGATACTCGGACCAGTCCTTGAGGTCGGTGCCGATGGCCACGACGCCTTCGACGCCGGCGGCGCGGCACTCCTGCACCCACGCGGCGAGACGGCCGGCCTTGAGGGCGTATTCCGGGTGACAATGGGAGTCCAGCAGGCGCACGGGGCGATTAGGCGGGACGCAAAGGAAAGGGCAAGACCTCAGCCCTGCCTTGAAAAAGCCGCCCTCCCCTGCACGTTGGCCGCATGCACCACTGGCTGATGAAGTCCGAACCCGACGAGTTCTCCTTCCAGGAACTCGAACGCAAGGGCAAGGAACCGTGGACCGGCGTCCGCAATTACCAGGCCCGCAACTTCATGCGCTCGGCGAAGGTCGGCGACCTCGTGCTCTTCTACCACTCCAACTGCGATGAACCCGGCATCGTCGGCGTGGCCAAGGTCTCCAAGGAAGCCTTCGACGACCCCACGCAGTTCGACGCCAAGTCCGACTACTTCGACGCCAAGTCGGCCAAGGACAACCCGCGCTGGAGCTGCATCGAGGTGTCCTTCCACCAGGCCTTCAAGCGTCTGGTCAGCCTGCCGGACCTGCGTGAGTGCGCGGCGCTGAAGGAGATGCTGATCCTGCGCCCGGGCAACCGTCTCTCCGTCACGCCGGTCACCGCGGCCGAGTTCAAGGCGATCGCGGGCCTCGGCGGACTCAGGAAGTAGCCTCTTCGATCGGCAGCCAGAGCGCGAGGATCGCGGCCGGCAGGAAAAGGAACGAAGCGTAGAGCAGCACCGAGCTGAAGTCGGACGGCTTGGCGAAGATGCCGAAGAAGACCGTGCCGATCGCGGCGAAGATGCGGCCGATGTTATAGCTGAAGCCGGCGCCCGTCGTGCGGAGCAGCGTCGGGAACAGCGGCGGCAAGGCCATCGTGAAGAGCCCGAAGACGCCCTGGCAGAAACCCACGGCGGCGTAGAGACCATAAGTGGCCGCGAGGCTCCACGGCAGGAGGAAGGTCGCGCCCATCAGGATGAAGTATGCGCCGAAGAAACCGGCGAGAGCGCGGCGATAACCGAAGCGCTGCGCGGCCCAGCCGGAGGCGAAATTACCGACGACCGAAGCGGCGATGACGCAGAAGAGCGCGGTGGAGACGACGGAGGCCTTGTCCAGGGAACGCGCCACCACCTCGGGATGGTTACGGATGAACGCCTGCTGCCAGAACATGAAGCACCAATGGCCGGTCAGGGAGATCGCGCAGAGCAAGGAGGCGATGAACGTCGTGCGGCGGATGTCCGCGCCGAAGAGCCCGCCCATCGTCGGAGCGGCCTGCTTGCCCTTCTCCGCCGACCATTCGTCGGTCTCCGGCACTTCCTTGCGGATCCAGAGGGTCACGAACGCGGGCAGGACGCCGATGAGGAAGACCCAGCGCGGCTGGTAGCCAGGGATCTGCTGGAGGAGGAAGACCGCGGCGATCGCCGCGAGGATGCCGAAGTTCACGGCGCACTGCAGCACGGCCGCGATCCAAGGACGCCACTTCTTCGGCCAGGTCTCGGAGAGCAGCGAGGCGCCGACGGCCCATTCGCCGCCGATCCCCAGGGCGGCGAGGAAGCGGAAGATCATCAGCTGCCACCAGGTCTGCGCGAAGAACGAGAGCCCCGTGAACAGCGCGTAGGTGAGGATCGTCAGGACCAGCGTACGGCTGCGGCCGAGTCGGTCGCCGATGATGCCGAAGAAGGCGCCTCCGAGGGCCCACCCGAGGAGGAAGGCGGCCTGAATCCAAGAACCGTAAAGAGGGACCGAAGCGTCGGACTCCGGCACCAGCAGCAGCTCCGCAACGAAGACCGTGGCGACAAGCGTGTAAAGGTGGAGGTCGAGGCCGTCGAAGAACCAACCCAGCCAGGCGGCGAAGCCGGACTTCTTCTGGTGGGTGGTCAGCTCGCTGAGCTTCGTGGCTTCGGCGGGGGTCTCGCGCATGGGGTGACAGTTGAAACCCCTTAGGAATTAGCAAGGCGGGCTTTGCGGCCCGCCCTGCGTGAGGACTTACTTCTTCTTGGCTTCAGGCTTCTTCGCCGGCGCCTTGGCCTTGGGGGCGGGCGTCGGGGTGTAAGGCTGGTTCGTCATGGCGCCCGGGGCGACCTTCAGGAGGTTCGGGGTCATGTCGGGAGCCTTGGCGTCGCCGTTGGCCCACTTGAGGGCACCGACCAGTATCTGCTGGAAGGTCGCGTTGGTCCAGACGTCCTCGCGATGGCCCATGGCGGTGTAGAAGACGCGGCCCTTGCCCTCGTTCTTGGCCCAGCAGTTCGGGAAAGGCGGACGCTTGTAGTCGTCGCCTTCGAGGGCCGGGTCGTTGAAGACGGTGAGGACGTGGATTTCCGGGCGGAAGTCCTTGAGGGTGTACCACTCTTCGACGAAGGAGAACGAGTCGCCGACCTTTTCGAAACCAGGGAAGGTCTTATCGATGACCTTGTTCACGCCGGCCTGCTGCTTGCCGTGACGGATGAACTCGGCGCCGAGGAAGCAGACGTAGGCGTCGGCCTTGTCGCCATGGTTCTTGAAACGCTCCGGACCCTTCACCGCCTCGTTGTCGGTGTGGAAGGTGTCGGCGGCGGAGTGGGTGCCCACGAAGCCCTTGCCGGACTTCACGAAGTCGAAGAGGGCCTGCTTGCCGGCCATGGTCATCGGCGGGTTCTTGTCGGTGCCTTCGGAGCAGAGGTCGCCGGTGGTGTAGAACATCACGGTGTCGAACTGGGCGAGGTACTCCGGCGAGAACTTCGAGCCGTCCTTGGAGAAGACGAACTCGATGTTGTTGGCGGCGCCGAGCTCGAGGAGCTGCTTCTCGGCGAAGCTGGGCTGGCCCTTCTTATAGGAGATCACCTCGTGCTCGTAGCCCGAGGACTTGGTGAAGAAGAGGACCTTGCGCTTAGGGGCGTCGGCGGCGAACGCGCTGAGCGACAGCAGGCAGAGGAGGAGCGAGCGGAGCATGATTTGGGCGGGGGTGTGAGGTGAACAAACCCTCCCCTTCCCCCGCAGGCAAGCCGATTGGCGATCAGGCGCCGGCCGAACGACGCGCCGGAGGCAGCTGGCGGACGATTTCGGCGAGGCGATAACCGAAGCCCGGACCGCGCAGGCTCGAGCCGTCGACCTGTCCGTCGCGGCGGGCGTAAAGGGCCGGGTGCGCCGCCGCTTCGGGAGCCGAAGCGGCCGGATAGAACTGCATTCCGTTCGTCTCCACGCCCGCGATCGTCGGGGCGTGGGCGGCCAGAAGGACGTGCGTCATCTGCGCCATCATGGGATTGGTGAGGTCCTGGACCATCAGCTGCATCCCGTGGGCGCGGGCCCAGCAGAGGCTGAGGAGCGCGCCGGTCTGGGTCTTGCAGGTCTTCAGGGCCACGCCGGTCCAACCGAGCTGGCGGCCGAGGCGTACGATGCGCCAATCGTGCGCGCTTTCGTCCAGGAAGAGCGGCATGCGCTCGCTGACCGAATGGACGTCGATCGGATGCTCCTCGAGCTCGTAGGGGAACGGCTGCTCGACGTAGCTGAGCCGCCGCCAGAGTTCTGGGAGTTCGGCCTTCACGCGGTCGAGGACGCCGTTCACGTAGGCGGGATCCGTCACGGTGCAGTTGAAATCCGCGGTGAAGAGCTCGACGCCGAGCGGCAGACCGATCTCAGCCACGCGCTTCAGGCGTTCGAAATCCCAGGCCGCATCGTTGCCGCGCAGCTTCACCTTCAGGGCCTTGAGGCCGTCGGCCTTGATCCATTCGTCGAGGGACGACGGATATCCGTCGGCGACCTTGTTCGCGCCGGCCTCGGCCAGCGTGAGGTAATCAAGTCCGCCGACGAGATGCCAGGCGAGCAGCTTGGTCGTGACCGGCGAGCGGAAGTAATCCGCGGGGTAGCGACCGGAGAACGAAACCGACTTCGCATCCTCCGCCGGCGTGACGAACGCGGAGAGGTCCCGGTTCATCCAAGGCGCGCAATAAGTGGAATAAGTCGGCACGCCATGGGCGACCCCATAAGCGTCGTGCAGGGCGAGGTCGAACGGCGAGCAGCAGACCAGCGCCGCGAGGGTCGGGATGGCGACGCCCTCGGGCAGGGAGGCGTTGAACTTCTTAAGGACGCCGGGCAAGGCCTCCTCCAGGAAGTCATGGCCGATCTCGATGGCATGGCCGCGGGCGCCGAACGCCGCATAGGCCTCGGTCAGCGTATCGCAGAAATCCTGCAAGGCCTTCAGGCGGACATCATAAGGCACCGGCGAGGGCCAGACCCATTGGACGCTGAGCGGGGTCTCGCCCCAGCCTTCGGCACGGGAACCGTCGGCCTTCTCGACCGTCACGCAGACGCGGGCGCAGACGACGCTCGTGACCGTCTCATGTCCGAACTTCAGAGGCAGACGCAAGGTCACCGGCAGGGCGTGCCAGCGGACGGCGCGGATCCGGATGTCGCGAGGATTCATCGGCGGTCAGTCCTGGAGCGCCTGACCGGAAGTCTCCTTGCCGAGGAAAGCGACGAACAGACCCGCGGCGTAGACGAGGGTGATCGCGGCCGCGGCCTGCTGATAGCCGCCGAGGCTCTCGACCAATTTGCCGCTCAGCAGCACGAAAGGCACGGCGACGAGTCGGCCCGTGTTGTAGCAGATGCCCTGCCCCGTCGCGCGGACGCGCGTCGGGAAAAGCTCAGGCAGGTAGAGCGGGAAGAAGCCGAAGAAGGCCGTGGCGGCCATGCCGAGCATGAAGACCTTCAGGGCCATCACCCAGGGGAAGATGCCGAACAACATCGCGCCCGACCAGTCGGCCGGCGTGCGGTAGATCCAGACGGTGGCGACGAGCGCGAAGAAGCAGAGCAACTGGTAGCCGAGACGACGACGCAGTCCGGCCAGCAGCAGCGGCGCGACGAAGGTGCTCGTGCAGGCGCCGACCGAGACGATCACCATCGCGAGGGCCTTGGCCCGCGGATTATCCGGTCCGGCGAGCTCGCCGACCCAGAGCGGGATCCACTGCACCGCTCCCCAGGTGCCGACGAAGACGACGGACACCATCAGGATGCCGGCGATGGTCGTACCGCGGAGCTCACTGCCGAAGACCTCGCCGATCTTCGAGCGGGCGGGCGCGACGGAAGCGGCCTCCTTGGCGGCGGAACGCTCCCACTTCTCGGACTCAGGAACGAAGAGACGGATGAGGAGAGTCAGGATCGCGGGCGAAGCGCCGATGAGGAAGTGGACGCGCCACGAAGAGCCGTCGGCGGGATAAGCCAGCGCCATGCAGCCCACGAGCACCATGCCGAGGTTGGCGGCCATGCCGATCGCGCCGGCCATCTTGGAACGATGACGCTCCGGCCAGGCTTCCATCACGAGGGCCACGCCGAGCGCCCATTCGCCGCCCATGCCGAGCGCCGCCATGAAACGGGCGGCGGCGAGATGAGTCGGGTCGGTGGCGAAATAACAGACGCCGCTGAAGAGCGAGTAGAAGAGGATGCTGAAGGACATCGCCTTCACGCGGCCGATGCGGTCGCCAAGCCAGCCGAAGGCCGCGCCGCCGAGGGCCGCGCCCACGAGGAAGGCGGAGGTGATGATGCCCATCCAGCCGCCGACCCAGCCGTTGACCGCCTTGGCGCCGAGCGCGGCGACGTCGGCGGGAGCCATGCTCTTGAGCGCGGGACCGGCGAGCGTCGGGAACAGCGCCTGCTCGTAACCATCCATCATCCAACCAAGGAAACCGGCGAGCAGCGTCATCTGCATGCCCTTGGTGATCGCATCGCGGGTGTCTTTGACGTCGTGCATGGGGTTCAAATCATCAGAAGGAGTTATCCGAGGGCTTCAAGGGGCGATTTGCGTTCAGGCGCCGGCTTCGCCGATCAGCAGACGCCGGAAGGATTGGGCGGCGGGAGAAAGTTCCTGACCCTGGCGTTGGAGCAAAGCGACGGAACGCCGGATCGGCTCGCCGCCGAGACGTACGACCGCGCAACCGGGGACGGAGCCCCGCGCCGCGAGTTCAGGAAGCAAGGCGATGCCAAGATCGGCGGCCACCAGCGAACGGATGGTCTCAAGCTCGCCGCTCTCGCAGGCGGTGCGGGGCTCGAAGCCGGCCGCACGGCAGGCGGCCTGCGCGACGTCACGCGCCCTGCCCTTGTAAAAGACGAAGGACTCCTTCGCGAGGGTCGCGAGCTGAGGCAGGCGACGGCGGGCCAAGGCGTGCTTCTTCGGGACCAGAAGCACGAAGGACTCGTCGAGCAAGGGCGTGACCTGGAAGGCGTCGCCGGGCGCGGGTAGCTGGACGACTCCGAGCTCGATCTTCCCTGCTTCCACGGCCTGCGCGACGGCTTCGGACGTCCCTTCATGCAGGGCGAGTTCCACCTGCGGGTGCTTGCGCCGGAAGGCCGCGACGGCCGCGGGCAGCAGGCACGCGCTCACCGAAGGGATTGCGCCGACCGCGAGCCGGCCGCCCTTGAGCGCGACCTGATCGCCCACGGCCCGACGGGCCGCCAAGGCCTGCGCCAGCAGGGCTTCCGCATGGACACGCAGGGTCTCGCCGGCGGGCGTGAGCGTCGTCTCGCGACGCCCGCGGTTGAACAGCCGGGCGCCCAGTTCGCCCTCGAGCTTGCGCATCTGCTCGCTGAGGGCGGCCTGCGCCAGGTTCAGGCGCGCCGCGGCGCGGGTGAAGCTGCGCTGGCGGGCCGCTTCGACGAAGTATTCGAGCTGGTAGAGGTCCATCGTTATTTCCGACCTTAATCGCTGGAAACTAATGTTTTTCAAGCACGTAGGACTCTGTTAAGGTATCTTCTCCATGAAGCCGCTGATCGACCGCCCCGAGGACCTGACGCCGATGACCCCGTGGTCCGCGACCAAATGGGCCTGGACCGCCGAGGAGGCCCTCGTCGATCACCGCACCAAGGCGCGCCTTTGCTCGGCCGTGCTCCTGCCCTTCCGCGACGGTCGTCCCGACTGGGAGAGCTTCGTCTCCGAGATCCGCTGGCAGAAGGCCGCCGCCGACCATTATGGCGTCGAGCTCGTCCCGGTGCTCAACGCGGACACCGGCTACATATTCGACCTCGACGACAAGATGTACGCCGAGGTGCTGCGCCAGTTCCGACTGGCCTTCCCGGACATGCGCTTCGTCGCCGGCGTGACCGCCCGCGGCGCGCAGGATGACACCTCCTTCAT
Organism: Verrucomicrobiota bacterium; assembly: GCA_041180005.1. Classification (GTDB taxonomy): domain Bacteria; phylum Verrucomicrobiota; class Verrucomicrobiia; order Opitutales; family UBA953; genus UBA953. The sequence goes on from JBEGSF010000003.1 coordinate 19,371, forward strand.
CGCGGAGCGTTACCGTCCGCTCATGGACCTCGTGCAGGCGCACGACAACTGCGAGGTGATGATCATGACCTCGAAGTGGCTGAACACGCTCGACCCGCAGCGTCGCCGCGACGGCTACTACCGCATCGCCGAATGGCTGATCCGCCCCGGCATCGTGCACGCCCTCGAGCCCGCCTTCGTCTCCTGGGCCACGCCTTACGAACCTTGGTTGCTTCACCAGCTCGCGATCCATCCTAAGTTCGTGGGCGGCAAGGTCAGCACGCTGGACGAGCCGCACTTCCTCTACTGGGCGGCGATGTGCAAGGACCTGAAGCTGGACTTCGCCCCGCACAGCGGCGACGACTACGGCATCGCCACGGCGATCAAGACCGGCCTGCCCCTGCTCATCGGCGCCGCCAGCAGCGCCGCCCCGCAGATCTGCGCCGCGAAGGACATGTGGCTCGAGGACGGCGCGCCCGGGAAGAAATTCCCCACGGGCACGGGCCGCTTCGACACCCGCGTCTACAAGCTCTTCGAGGCCTTCCAATCGCTGGAGGATCAGGTCTTCCGCCTCGACGCCAAGGGCAGCGCCGCCGCCTACAAGCACAGCACCGCCCATCTGCTCCACCAGCTGGGCGTCATCGCCTCGCCCGACCCGCATCCCGCCTGCAAGGACGTCCGCGGCCCGGATGAAGCCGCCCGCATGACGGAAGCCATGGTCCGCACCCGTCGTATCTCCGAACGCCTCGACATCCCTCGCTGAACCTACCCATGACCACCCCCTTCAAGCTCACCCGCATCGCGTCGCTCAAGACCGTCGCCGACTTCCGCGCCCACTGCGCCTCGCTCGGAATCGACCTCCCGGTCGAAGACACCATCGAAGCCGGCGCCGGCAACCCCCTCTCGCAGCCTATCACTCGCACCAAGGTGAACGGCAAGACCATCGGCAACCGCATCGCCATCCATCCGATGGAAGGATGGGACGGCACCACCACCGGCGGCATCTCCGAGGAGATGAAGCGACGCTGGCAGCGCTTCGGCGCGAGCGGCGCCAAGCTGATCTGCGGCGCCGAGGCCATGGCCGTGCGCGCGGACGGTCGCGCGAACATGAACCAGCTGATCATCAACGAGGCCAACCAGGCCGGCATCGCCGAGCTCGTGGGCATCCTCAAGGCCGAGCACCTCGCCCGCTGGGGCTCCGTCGACGACCTCGTCATCGGCTTCCAGCTCACCCACTCCGGCCGTTTCTGCCGCCCGCACGACAAGAAGCGCTGGGAATCCCGCGTGGCCTACCGCCACCCCATCCTGGACAAGAAGTTCAACGTCATCTCCGACGACCAGGTGCTCACCGACGCCGACGTCGAGGAGCTCATCCGCTGCTACGTCCGCGCCGCCCGCATCGCCCGCGACTGCGGCGCCGACTTCGTGGACATCAAGCACTGCCACGGCTACCTGTTGCACGAGTTCCTCGGCGCGCACACGCGCCCCGGCAAGTTCGGCGGTTCCTTTGAGAACCGCACCCGCACCCTGCGCGACATCATCGCGGGCATCCGCGCCGACGGCAACGCGATCGACATCGGCGTGCGCCTGAGCCTCTTCGACATGGTGCCGTTCCGTCCGGACCCGGCCCTCAGCCAGCCCGGCAAGCTCGGACCCGGCATCCCGGAGGATTACTCCGCCTGCCTGCCCTACCGTTACGCCTTCGGCGTGAACCAAGCCAAGCCGACCGAAATCGACCTCGCCGAGACCTTCGCCTTCGTGAAGCTGCTCGGCGAACTCGGCGTCAAGATCCTCAACACCACGGCCGGCTCGCCCTACTACAACCCGCACATCCAGCGCCCGGCGGCCTACCCGCCCAGCGACGGCTACCAGCCCGCGCATGACCCGCTGATCGACGTCGCCCGCCAGGTGCGCGTCGTCCGCGAGGTCCGCGCGCAGGCCCCGGCCGGCATGATCGTGGTCAGCTCCGGCCTCAGCTACGTGCAGGAATACCTGCCGCACCTCACCCAGCACATCCTGCGCACCGGCGGCAGCGACGCTGTCGGCGTGGGCCGCGCGGTGCTGAGCTATCCGGCCATGCTGGCGGACGCCGCCAAGAACGGCGCGCTCGAGACCAAGTTCATCTGCCGCACGTTCAGCGACTGCACGACCGCGCCGCGCAACGGACTCATCTCGGGCTGCTACCCGCTCGACAAATACTACACCGCCAAGCCGGAGTTCCAGCAGCTCAAGGACATCAAGAAGAGCGTCGGCGCCTGAGGGCGCCTCAGGGCTTCTCGAAGACCAGCAGGTGCTGCCACGGCAGGTCCGGCTTGTTCACGACGAACCGGAAACCTGCGGCTGCGAACTCCTTCCGCGCCTGGGCCTCGGTCATCTTATGGTGCGGCTTGATGGGCACGTTCTCGTCTTCGGCGCGGAATTCCAGCAGGTAGATCCGGCCCTTTGATTTCAGGGCCGAACGCAGCGACGCGAGCATCTCGGCCGGGTGGTCGAACTCGTGATAAGCATCGACCATCAGGGCGGCGTCGAGCGAAGCCGGCGGCAGCTTGACGTCGTCGACCGCGCCGAGATGAGGACGCACGTTCCTGACGCCCAGGCGGGCGGACTCCTTCTCCAGGAAAGCCAGCATCTCCGGCTGGATGTCGACCGCGACGACCTCGCCCTTCGGCAGGAGCCGCGCGATGCGGAAGGAATAATAACCCGAGCCCGCGCCGATATCGGCGATCACGGCGTCGGGCGCCAGCTCGAGCAAAGCGATCGCCTTGGTCGGCGCCTCTTCCTTCTCGCGCGTCGTACGTTCCAGCCAGCCGATGCCCGGATGGCCCATCACGTGTGAGATCTCACGGCCCATGAAAGTCTTGCCGATGCCATCCGCGGAAGGCGGGCAGGTCCCATAGACGGGCGGAGGCGGGACGTTCGGCGCGGAATTGGCCGTCGGGCGGGTCCAGAAAAACAGGGCGATCGCCCCGCCGACAAGCAGGACGGAGGAAAGCAGCGGTTGACGTTTCAGCATACGCTACGAATGGCATGCCTGAGCACCTGAGCAAGCATCACAAAAAAAGCCGGACCAATGGTCCGGCCTGTATGAAGGACTTAAATACCCTTAGCGGCTACGCTTCCGCTCAGGCTTTTTGTGCTCGGGCTTCTTAGGTTCCGGCTTCTTTTGATCTCCGCTCTTGTTGCAGCCAGGCTTGCCCACGGTGGGCGGAACGGTGGGCGGAACGGTGGGCGGGTTACCTCCGCCCGTAGCAGCGGCGAAAAGAGCGGAAGAAGCGAACACCAAGGCGAGTAGCGGGGTTTTCATGACAACCCCGACTTTAGCCCCCTCCATTGGAGAGAAAAGCCCTATTTAAATGCATTTAAACAAGGTTATCTTAACATGTTTTAAGCCGCCAGAACATCGCTAAGCACTTGCACGGCTCAGAAGCGTGGGTAATAATACCTATGCAGCTCAGCTAAGCTTGGATGAAACAACGCACCCAACATAGCCGCGGTTTCAGCCTGATACTTTCCCTCACGGTGATGGCCAGCGTCGTGCTCCTCATGCTGACGCTGTCCGCCTTCGTCAACATCGAGTCTCGCGCGGCGCAAAACCAGCAGCTTGCCACACGCGCCCGCCTGAACGGCCTGGCTTCGATGCGCCTCGCCTTGGGTCACCTGCAGCAGGAAGCGGGCCCTGACCGACGATCGACCGCGCGCGCTGACATCACGCAGCCAACCGCCAGCGCCGCGGGACTGCGTAACCCGATGTGGACCGGCGTGTGGCGCACGGACTTGCCCGACCTCCCTCCTGCCTGGCTGGTATCAGGCCGCGGAGACCAGCCCGCCGGCACCCAGAGCGTCTCGCTCTTCCAGACCTCGGCCAATCCGGATTATCCTGCGGGCTATTGGGCGCCCTGGCAATCGGCCCCTGCGGGCCTAAGCGCGTCGAATCTCGTCACGCTCGTCGGTCGCGGCAGCGCCTTGGATCAGTCCGGAGACGAACCCAGCGGCTACGTGACGCTGCCTAAGGTCACCTTGCCGGATGACGACATCGCCGGCAGCTACGCCTACTGGATCGGCGACGAAGGCGTCAAAGCCCGACCCAATCTCCGCGACAACCGCTCGAAGGATCCGCAGTCGGCAGAGCAGCTGATCTCCCTGCGCAGCCCGGTCACCCAAGGCCTGCTCAAGGACCTGCCCGGACAGGAAAAACTGGACCAGATTAACCGTCTGTCCGAATTCCCGCTGGCCGGCTTCGGCAACCCGCCCGGAACCCCCGGCTTCGACTTCCGCCGTTTCTACCATGACGTAAGCCTCACCTCCGCGGGCGTCCTGGCGGACCCGGTGCAAGGCGGGCTCAAACGCGACCTCTCCCTCGCATTCGAGCTCGACGACGCTCGCTTCGCCGCAACCGAGTTCGGCGGCGGAGCGGCGGGGGCAGCGGCGACACGCACCGAACGCGGCACGGAAGCGGCGCTGATGCCGGTCCTGAACGACAACGGGGGCCGCACCGCGCAAGCGACGCCGATCTTCGGCCGCACCACGGCCGGGGGCAACGTGCGCGGACCGACCTGGTGGGCCCTGCGTGACTATCACCGGATGTACCGGCAGCTGGGCTGGACAGCCGGCGGCAGCACGCCCCGCGCGACCGGGATACCCGCGCTCATCGCCCGTCCTCTCTGGCCCAACGTCGCCGCCGCCCACCCCAACGGTCCGCCCGCCGACAGCGGACTGCCCAACAACGGCATCCGGAACCGCATCTACGGTTACTCCGACGTGTACAACGGCGACCTCCCCACCCCCATCGATCCTAACGCCAGCGACCTGCTCAACGGCGACTCCGGCCGGATAGTCACGCGTCCGCTCAACGTGGCGGCGACCCCTTACGTGCAGCGTGTCTCGCTCGCTTTCAGCGTGAACAAGATGCAATGGTTCGTCTGGAAATCCGTCCGCATCGGCAAGACTCTCGTCTGGTACCAGGAGGAGTGGGTGGACATCCGCCTGAACATCACGCCCATCGTGGTCGTCCACAACCCCTACAACGTCAGGATGACCTGGCGACCAGGCAGCGGCACCGCTAACGGAAACAGCACGCCCTACGCCGCCGCCATTTCATTCTCGGAACTCGATGGCTGGCTCTTCCGCTTCAAGCAATACGCGGCGGGCTCGAGCGAGCCTTACGTCTACGAGACCCCGCTCTCCCGCTTCTTCAACCTCCAGGACAACAAGAGCGATGACGAGGATACCTTCCGCCTCTACCTGACCAAGGACAAGGCCACGACCATCACGCTCGAACCCGGCGAACTGCGCGTCTTCTCCTGCGAACCGGTCATCGGAGAGTGGACCAAGTCCGTCGTCCTCGACAACACCTACGACACCCGCGGCGGCTTCCGCGACAACGTCTGGGATTGGGGCTTCGGCGATGCGGCGACCGAAACCTTCGACCTCAACTCGCCCATCGCCTTCGAGATCATCCCGGGCAACCGGTTGCGCATGCGCCATGCGGTAGCCGCCTGGCCCGGCGACCAGCTGAAACTGGACAGCTCTCCCGGCAACTCCGACAAGAACGACTTCTTCTACCGGAGCAGCGAAGTGAGCGAGGTGGTCGTCAATGACATCACCGCGGCCAAGTATCCGAGCCCCGGTGAGAAGTTCTTCGCCAGCTGGCGGCACGTACAAGACAAATACCCCCGTCCCTCCCCTTACTACGACGGACGCAACCCTTACCCCACCCCGACTTCGCCGCCCCTTGAACCGGACCTCATCTCGGTCATCGACATCTCGGCCAAGCAGGCCGATGCGGCCGATGCGCCGTTCCCGACGTTCACCCACTCCAACCCCCTTGCCGCGACCCAGCGGGCGAGCGCCTCCGGACGTATCGGCTCCGGAACGGACGCCGGCGCCAAAGGCGCCTCCCCGAGCTACCAGCTCACCGTGCGCAACGGCACCTGGCTCAACGTGCTCGCCAACGCCGACAGCGGCAGGCTCGCCTTCGGAGGCAACTCGGCGGGAAGCCTGGGCTCACCTAGGGTGGTCCTCACCGAAGTGCCGATCGTTCAGCCGACCAGCCTGGCGCAATATGCGCACGCCAATTTCGGCGTCCGCGACCAGCAGCCCCTGCTGAGCATCGGGAACAGCTTCGCGACGCCCCTCGTGAACGCGCAGAAAGCCGTGCAGTCCAACGGGCCGAACTGGACGGAATTCGACCAGAGCTACCTGCTGAACAGCGCCCTTTGGGACAGCTATTTCCTGTCCAGCCTCGCTCCTTGGATGAAGACCGGAGAAACGGGAGACCTGCCGGCGACATCCCCCGCACCTTCGGCCCTCGGCGCCACGAGTTCCGTGACCGATCCGAATGAGGCCAAGACCCTGACGAAGGTGATCGAGGACTTCGTCTTCGCCGGCATCCCGCTGGACAACCCAAGGTTCTCCTGCGACTTCGCGACAGCGGATCGGACCGCGACGGCGGCGGCCCTGGCTGACTACCGCCGGTCTGCCGCAGTCCTGCTCAACCGGGGCGCCTTCAACGTCAACTCCACGTCCGTGACGGCCTGGCAGGCCTTCCTCGGCTCCGCCAAGAAGTTCGCCCTGGCCGGCATCGGAGAGAACTCACCCGACTCCAAGAGCAACGCCCGATTCCCTCGCACCTTGAACAAAGAGGCCAGCCCGGCCGCCAGCAGCAACCTCAACGACCCGTCGAACTGGTCTGGCTTCGCCAACCTCACCGACGACCAGATCGCCGCCCTTGCCAAAGCGATCGTGGCCGAGAACAAAGCCCGCTTCGCCGTGCAGGTCCGCACCGAACGCGACCTCACGAATCCTCCCGGGACCCGGCTCTTCGCCGGACTCACCCGACCGGCCACGCCTTACCTGGGCCTCTCCGAATTCATCAACCGATTCCTCTCCCCCGAGACCTGGGCCAACCGTTGCGGCGCGCTCCAGTCAGCCATCCTGCGCGCGGACCAGAGCTACGGCGCGAGCATCAGCGACAGGTTGGTGGCCGACGCCGCCGACCGCAGGCTCACCGAGGCATCCCTGACCACTGCGACCGCCGGCTTCTTCCCGTCGCCCGAAAACATCGAAATCAACCCCGCAGGCGGCGTGAGCCGCACCCACACCGCCTTGGGCGCTCCGGGCAACCTGCTCCAATCCGACCTCCTGCAAAGCCTGGGTTCAGCCCTGACGAGCCGCTCCGACACCTTCACCCTGCGTTGCTACGCGGACGCCAGCCAGCCTGACGGGCAAGCCGGCTTCGCCTGGCTCGAAGCCGTGGTCCAACGCGTCCCCGAATTCATCGATCCGACGAACGCACCGGAAACAGGCAACAGCGCACCCCGCCCTCTCCCGGTCACAGGCGTGGCGGGCACGTCGCCCGCGCTCAGCACCAACCTGACTCCCGTCAACCAACTGCTGGGAAGAAGGTTCAAGGTGGTTTCGATGCGCTGGCTCAAGCATGATGAACTTTAAAATCCTCGGGGCCTTCGCTTTCCTGACGGCAAGCGTCACGGCCGAGGCGGCCGACCCACCTATCGTCGAGGCCCGGATCAAGTTCGTCTCGATGACCAGGCCGCTCCTGGGCATCGGTGTTTCGAACGGAAAACAGACGACCGGGATCGTCATCCCGACCGACATGCTTTCTGACGAATTCTCCTACCGTGGCCCTTCCCGCCTCGAACTCATCGAAGCGCAGGCCAAGGAAGTCACGACGAAGACAAACCCCGTCCCGGCGGAAGAAAAACCCGACGACGAACGTCCTGCCCGAGGCGTGAAAGGCCGCACGCGCACCCTGCAATACGTCCCTTCGGGCAAGCCGCCGCTGGCATGGGTCGACCTGCCGACGAACGCCGGCCGCCTGAACCTGATCCTGCTGGTGACGCCCGGCAAAGGGAACGGGATCACGATGCTCAACGATCCGCCGGGCTCTTTCCCGCCCGGCAGCAACCGATACTTCAACCTCGCTCCCTTTCCCGTCACGGTGAAGACGCCCTCCGGCGCCTACCTGATCAGCCCCAACACGGAGAAAGTCCTGCGTCCGGGCGCGCCTAACAACGACTATTACGACCTTCAGCTGACCACCAAGATAGACGGCGAAGAATCACTGGCCTTCTCCAGCCGCGTGTTTCACATGGAGAAGACCCGCAAGCTATACCTGGTGCTGCCCGTAGCCGGAGCGGCGGGGCGGGTTCTCATCAAGGATATCGAGGATCGCCCTGCTCCGACCAAACCCCAAGGGCCGACCCCTGTCGGGCCCAAGGGAGGCAAGTGATCAGGAGCCGTAGCGCCAGTCCAGGATCTCGGCCTGCGGCGTGCGGCGTCCCTGCCAGCGGTTCCACTGCAGCTTGACCGCCAGTTCGACCGGCTTGCCGAGCTCGGGAATCCGGTCGGCCATGCGCCAGGCGACGAAGTTCAGACGACGGCCTCCGCTGAGCGGCACCTGATGCCGGAAATTCCCTTCGCCGAAAGGCGAAGGCGGACGGTCGAAGACGAAGCCCTTGAAGCCGAAGACCGGCTCAGGATTCCCTTCGCCGTAAGGCTGCAGCAGGTCGAGGTCATCGAGCAGCTGGTCCGTCACGTCGGCCGGACGGATCCAGTGCGCGATGTCGAGGTCACGTCCGTCCGCCTGGACGGCGCCGGCGAGACGCTGGGCCCGGATGGCTTCGGCGAACCGGGCACGGAAGGCTTCGACCGCGGTGACATCGAGCGAGACGCCCACGGCCATCGGGTGGCCTCCGTAGGTCTTGAGCAGGTCGGAGCACGCGCCGAGGGCTTCGACGAGGTTGGTGCCCGGCACGCTGCGGCCGGAGCCCTTGGCGCTCTCCCCTTCCTTGCCGAGGACGATGACCGGCCGGTCGAGCGCGCGGCAGATCTTACCCGCCGCGATGCCCACCACCCCGGGATGCCAGTCGCCGTGGACGACGTAACCGGCAAGATCGCCCATCGCCTTGGCCTGGGCCATGGCTTCTTCGGTGACCTTCTTGTCGATCTCCTGACGCTCGCGGTTGATGGCGTCGAGCTGCGCGGCGTCACGCAGGCAGTCGGCCGGATCGTCGGAGAGCAGGAGACGCAACGGGAGCGACGCATCGGCGAGGCGGCCGCTCGCGTTGATGCGGGGACCGATGCGATACGACACGTCGACCGAGGAAAGCACCCCGCCCGGCTCCATGCCGCTGACGGCGATGAGGGCGCGCAGGCCCTGACGACGGGCTTCCCCGAGGGCCTTGAGGCCGTGGGCGGCGAGGATGCGGTTCTCCGTGCGCAGCGGGACCAGGTCGGCGATGGTGCCAAGGGCAGCCAGGTCGAGATAGTCCTTCACCGCGATGGAAGTACCGCGTTCGTCGCCGGCGAGGCGGAGGACCTTCAGCACGCCGTGGACGAGCTTGAAGACCAGTCCGGCGGTGCAGAGCGTCTGCCACGGGGCGTCCTCGGCGTCGTTGACGCGCGGGTTGACGAGCGTGCAGGTGACGCGGGATTCCTTCGCGACGTGGTGGTCGACGACGATGACGTCGACGCCTTCGGCCCTGAGGCGTTCGACCTCGGGCTTGGAATTCGTGCCGCAGTCGAGGGCGACGAAGAGCTGCGGCTTCGCCTCGGCGAGCACGCGTTCGAGCGCGGCCATCGAGAGCCCGTAGCCCTCCTCCAGACGGCGCGGCACGAAATACTCCGGCTTGGCGCCGAGACGGCGGAGGAAGTGGACGAGCATCGCGGTGCTCGAGACCCCGTCGACGTCGTAGTCGCCGAGGATGGCGATCCGCTCGCCCTTGGCGGCGGCGGACACGAGACGCTCCGCGGCCTCGCGCAGGCCGCCGACCGCGAACGGATCGGAGACGTGGGCGAGCTGCGGGCGGAGATGACGCTCCGCCTCGGCCTCGTCCGCGAAGGAACGGGCGAGGACGGCGGCCAGGGGTTCGCTAACCCCCAGCGAAGCAGCGATCCGACGGGCGAGCCCGACGTCCGCTGCCCGGTGAGACCAGGCGGCCATGTCTTGCGTACGCCTTAGGCGTCCTTTTCGGAGCCAGCCTCCCAGGAGTAGGTGCGCGGGAGTTCCGCGGCGTCTACGCCCTTACGATCGCCCTTGTGCCACCAGTAGAAGACGGGGCTCGCGATGAAGATCGAGGAGAAGGTGCCGGTCAGCACGCCGTAGATGAAGATCTCGCCGTAGAGACGGACGTCGCCGGCGCCGAAGGCCCAGAGGGCGACGGCGCAGAGGAAGACCGTGGCGGCGGTGAGCGTCGTACGGGAAAGCGTGCGGTTGATGGCGAAGTGGATCACGTCGCGGAGCTCGCGGCCCGGATTGGCCTGGAGTTCCTCGCGGATACGGTCGAAGACGACGATGGTGTCGTTGATGGAGTAGCCGATGATCAGCAGGATCGCCGCGATGAGCGTCGCGTTGAACTGGCCGCCGAAGGCGACGAACAGCGCGATGGTCAGCAGGACGTCATGCAGCGTGGCGACCATGGCGGCGACGCCGAAGCCGGTCTCGAAACGGAGGGAGACGTAGAGTCCGATGCCGAGCAGCGCGAGGATGACGGACCAGATGGCGTTGGAGCGGAGCTCCGAGCTGACGGAACCGCCGATCGCTTCGCGGGACAGCATGAGGCTGTCGACGCTCGCGGCGCGGTCCTTCAGGATCTCGGGGTTCTTCGCCTTGATGGCTCCGACGATGGCCGCGACGTTGGCGAACTCGCCCTTGGACTTGTCCTTGGTGAGCTCGGTCTCGATGCGGAGGGTCGGTTCGCCCCCGCCGACCGGAGTCTGGACGGTGACGGTGGTGTCGGCCAGGCCGATGGAGGCGGCGAGCGCGGCGATCTTGCCGGTGTCGACGGCGGCTCCGGGGGCCAGCGCCACGAGGGTGGATTCGCCGCCGCGGAAGTCCTTGCCGAAGGCTTCCTTGCCCTTGACGGCGAGCTGGACGAGACCGAGGGCGATGATCAGCCAGGAGGCGATGAAAGCCAGGCGGGCGTATTTGAGGAACGGGATGTCGAGCGTCGGACGGAACACCGGCAGGCCGAAGATGCGGGTCATCACGCCACGGGAGAGCGCGAGTTCCTGCAGGCCGCGGCAGGTCACGAGGGACGTGAACACCGTGGTGAAGATGCCGATGGTCAGGGTGATGCCGAAACCGCGGATGGGACCCGAACCCATGAACACGAGGATCAGGGCGGTGAGGAGGGTCGTCAGGTTGGCGTCGATGATCGTCCAGGTCGCGCGGGCGTAACCCTCGCGGAGGGCGACGGAGCGGTCCTTGCCGAGGGCGGCTTCCTCGCGCACGCGCTCGAAGATCAGGATGTTCGCGTCGACGGCCATGCCGAGGGTGAGCACGAGCGCGGCGACGCCCGGCAGCGTGATGGTCGCTCCGAAGTAGGCCATGGCGCCGAGGATCATCAGCAGGTTGAGGATCATGCCCAGGATGGCGATGAAGCCGCCCCAGACGTAGAAGCCGACCATGAAGAACACGACGAGCCCGACGGCGACCAAGGAGGCCACGACGGATTTGCCTTGGGCGTCCTTGGCGAGCGACGGACCGACGGAGGTGACGTCCTGGATGATGAGCGGGAACTCGAGCGGGTTGTTCAGCACGTTGGCGAGCTCGACGGCTTCCTCACGGGTGAACGAGCCGGTGATCGTCGCGCCGGAAGAACGGATGGCCTCGCGGACGGTCGGGGCGGACTGCAGCTTGCCGTCGAGGACGATGGCGAGCTGGCCGACGGAGCGGACGTTGCCCTCGGCGATCTTGGCGGTGAGGTCGCCGAACTTCTTGGAGCCCTCGTCGGTGAACTTCATGTCCACGTAGAAGGAGATGCCGTCATCGGAACGACCCGAGGCGGACTTGATGATCTTGCCCGTGGCGTCGGCGGCCTTGCGGACGTAGTAACGGTTGACGCGGATCTCGCCGGTCTTGCCGTCGACGTCGCGGAGCGTGAGCACTTCGTAGGTGGAGATGGCCGAAGCCGAACCCAGCATCGGGTCGACCGGCAGCGAGCGGAGGGAGTGTTCGCGCTCGGTCTCGGCGGGCCGCTCGGTGCGGTGCACCTGGCGGAATTCGAGCTTCGCGGGCTTCTTCAGCGAATCGATGACGTCGGGATTATTGGCCGCGTCCTCGCCGGGCAGCTGCACCTCGAGGGAGAGGTCGCCCACGGGGCGCAGCACGGGCTCGGCGACGCCGAACTGGTTCACGCGCTGCTCCATCACCTGAAGGGCCTGGTTGACCATGTCGGCGCGGGAGACGTTAGACTTGTCGGCGGAACCTTTCTCACCGGACTCGGCGCCGGTCGGATCGACCTTGAGCGTGAAGGACACCCCGCCCTGCAGGTCGAGGCCGAGCTTGAGACGACCCTGGGAGCCGACGAGCAGCTGCTTGAGGACGATGCCGTTGCGCTTCGCCTGGTCGGGCTCACGGACGATCTGGGCTTCGGTGAAGAAGAACGGACGGAAGTCGACGGGCGCGGCACGACCGCGGCCTTCGCCGATGTCACGCAGAGCCTGGAAGTAGGAGACCGACTTCTGGTCGGCGGGGACGGCGGCGTCCTTGTAACGCTTGACGCGTTCAAGGGCCTCGGCGTGGAGCTTGTCGAATTCGGGCTTCTGCGCGATGACCTGCGTGGGCACGAACTGATCGAGAGGGGTCGGAGCGATCGGGTGGAACTCGTACCAGGCGACAGCCAGGGCGACGAGCGAGACCGCGATCTTCCAGAACCAGGTCCTGGACGTCATAGTATCAGGGTAGGCTTAGGGGTGGATGACCTCAGGCCTGGACGACGGCGTCGACGTCCTTGCCCATGATGGCGGACTTGTGGACGACGAGACGGCCGGAATCGAGTTCGAGGGTGATGCGGTCGTCCTTGATGGAGACGACGCGACCGTAGATGCCGCCGGCGGCGAGGACCTTATCGCCGACCGAGAGCTCGGACTGCAGCTTTTCGAGCTCCTTCTGGCGCTTGCGCTGGGGAGCGAAGAGAAGGAAGTACATGCCCACGAAAAGCAGGGCGTACATGATCAGGATGGTCCAGCCGCCACCTTGCTCGGTCTGGGGCGCACCGGCGGCAGGCTGAGCCTGCGCTAGTCCCTGAATGACAACAGTTTGGATGATATTCATTGTTCGTATTGTTTGGAAAGGGGTGGGCTGAAGGTCTGGAAATGCGATTATGAGACAAAAAGGCAAGCCCCGGCATCCCCGATTGGCTTTGATTACCCCCTAGGAGCTGTCACTGTGAATAACTCTCCATGAGCACGTCCGACCCGGAGCCGACCGCAGGCTCCTCCCCCGTCAAGCCCCTGACCCTGGCGGCCACCATCGCGGCCCTCGGGGTCGTCTTCGGTGATATCGGGACGAGCCCCCTCTACGCCTTCAAGGAATGCCTGCGCGTCAGGGACGCCGACAACAATATCCTCGGGGCATCCCAGGTCGTACCGATCCTTTCCCTGATCATCTGGTCGCTGATCTTCGTGGTGATGGTGAAATACGTGCTCCTGGTCATGGAAGCCAACGAAGACGGAGAAGGCGGCATCATGACCCTGGTCTCATTGGCCTCCTCCAAGGACAAGGAGAAGGTCAAAAGAAAACACCGGAGCGTGCTGGTGCTGCTGGGCGTCTTCGGAGCCGCCCTGCTCTACGGCGACGGGGTCATCACTCCTGCGATCTCGGTCGTCTCCGCCCTGGAAGGCGTCAAGGAGGCAAACGAACGCCTCCATGGCCCGCTCACGGCCGGCTTCCTGAAATACTTCATTCCTTCGGCCGCGGTGCTCATCCTCGTCGGCATCTTTTGGCTCCAGAAGATCGGGACAGGTCGCGTGGGCATGTATTTCGGCCCCATCACGATGGTCTGGTTCGTCGTCATCGGCGGCCTCGGCGTGCTCTCGCTCGCCCTGCATCACGCCGTCCTCGGGCAGATCATGTGGGCCTTCAATCCCCTCGAAGGCCTGCACCTGCTGACCAGCCATCCCGGCCTCGGCATCCTGATCCTGGGCGCGGTCTTCCTATCGGTCACAGGGGCTGAGGCGTTGTACGCGGACATGGGCCACTTCGGCCAGAAACCGATCCGCGCCGCCTGGTGCTTCATCGTCTTCCCGGCCCTCATCCTGAACTACCTCGGCCAAGGAGCCTGGGCCCTCGCCCACCCCAACGAACTGCTCGAACCGGGCTTCAACCCCTTCTTCAACATGGCGCCAGGCTGGGCCCAGATCCCGTTGGTCGTCATCGCCACCCTCGCCGCCATCATCGCCTCGCAGGCCCTCATCGCCGGCGCCTTCTCGATCACCATGCAGGCGATCCAGCTGAACTACCTGCCGCGCATGCGTATCAACTACACCTCCGACCAGGAGGCCGGCCAGGTCTACGTGCCCGTCATCAACTGGCTGCTGATGATCGGCTCGATCTACCTGGTGCTGCATTACGAGACTTCCGAGAACCTCGCCAGCGCCTACGGCATCGCGGTAAGCCTGACGATGCTGGTGACGACGATCCTCTTCGGGCAATACCTGCGCCACAAGCTCCGCATCCCTTCCGCGGGCGCCTATGCCCTGCTCACCCCGTTCATCCTGCTGGAAGTGCTCTTCGTGCTGGGCAACGCGCACAAGGTGCTGCCCAACGGCTGGCTGCCCCTGCTCATCGGCGTGGTCGTCTATTATCTCATGGCCGTCTGGAACAAGGGACGGATCGCGATGAAGCAGAAGATGACCGACGGCGAAGCCGCCGGCGACTTCGAGAACTTCCTGGACAGCGTCGAAGACCGCTTCGTGGCGGGCAAGCTGGCCCGCGTGAAGGGCACTGCCGTCTACCTTGCCGGCTCCACCAAATCCGTGCCGATGGCGCTCGCCCACAACCTGAAGCATAACCGGACCCTCCACGACCACATCATCGTGGTGACCCTCAAGGTCGACGAAGACCGGGCGATCGTGCCTGACACCGAACGCGTGAGCTTCCAGACCCGCGGTCCGAAGTTCTGCAAGGTCGACAGCCACGAGGAGTTCCCCTCCGTGCTCAGCGTCACCGGCCGCTTCGGCTTCCGCGAGAAACAGGATGTCTTTCCGGTGCTCGAAAAAGCCTACAACGAGCTGGGCATCACGCCCAATCCGATGGAGACCACCTATTTCCTCAGCCGCGAGACCATCGTCCGCGCGACGACCGGCTTCTCGCTCAACGCCGTCCAGGAAAAGCTGTTCGAGGTGCTGAATCGCAACTCCCTCTCGGCGACGGCCTACTTCAACCTGCCTCCCGGCCGCGTGGTCGAGCTCGGCATGCAGGTCGAACTCTGAGCCTCAGCGAGGGGCGGTGACCTTGAAGACGAACGCCTGCTTGCACGGGTGGTTCTCTTCGTCGGCCATCTCCTTGGGCGTGGTGATCACGCAGACGCCGCCGAGCTGCTCCCAAGGCAGGAAATCCGACCATCCCAGCAAGGTGATGACCGAGCCGGGCTGGGGTCGGAGCACTCGCGAACGCACCTGCGGGCCCGGCCAGCCATAGCTGATGAGATAGGTCGTCCGACCGTCGGCCGAACGCGTGAAACGGTAATTCCCTTCCCTCGGGACAGACCCGGGACGCACGGCCAGGACGGCTTCGCCGTTCACGTCCAGCCACTCCTCGACGTAGACGAAGAGCGCGATGCTGGCTTCGTCCACGGGATCGACGTTGTGATATCGCCCTTCGGTCGCGCGACCTTCCGCGGCATCTTCGATGAGCTCAGCCAAAAGGCGTTCACCGGTCGGAGGCATGAGCGCGCATCCTCCGAGCAGGAGCGTCAGGCAAACGGCTGCGAGAGTGCGGGCAGCCATGACGATGCGGCTTACTTGGCCGCCTTGCTCTTGGCGATCAGCTCGTAGAAGCGGTCGAAGAGCACGTCGGCGTCGTTCGGGCCGGGACCGGCTTCCGGGTGATACTGCACGGAGAACACGGGCTTATCCTTGAGGCGCAGGCCGGAGACGGTGTCGTCGTTGAGGTTGACCTCGGTGACGACGGCGCCGCAGCGCTCCAGCTCCTCGCGCTTGGACGCGAAGCCGTGGTTCTGGGCGGTGATGGAGACGCGGCCCTCTTCGGTGTTCTTGACGGGCTGGTTGCCGCCGCGGTGGCCGAACTTCAGCTTGTAGGTCGAGGCGCCGATGGCGTGCGTGATGATCTGGTGGCCGAGGCAGATGCCGAAGACCGGGTAGGTCTTGATGAGGTCGGCCACGGCTTCGTGGGCGTACTTCAGGGCGGCGGGATCGCCGGGGCCGTTGGAGAGGAAGACGCCGTCGGGATTGAAGGCGCGGATCTCGGAAGCAGGGGTGCGGGCCGGGAAGACGTGGACGTCGAAACCGGAGGCGACGAGGCGGCGGAAGATCGAGGTCTTGGCGCCGAAATCATAGGCCGCGATGCGGTACTTCCGGGCGCGGGCCTTGGGCTTGTTGAGGTGCGTGCCCGGGACGGTGAAGGCCTCGCAGTCGCCGGCCGTGGCGTTGAAGTGATAAGGAGCCTTGCAGGTGACGTCCTTGACGAAGTCGGCGCCGACGGTGCCGGTCCAGGCGCGGGCGCGCTTGAGGGCTTCCTCATCGGTGATGCCTTCGGTGGAGAGGCAGGCCTTCATCACGCCGGCGGAGCGGAGCTTCTTGGTGAGCGAGCGGGTGTCGACGCCTTCGATGCCTGGGATGCCATACTTGGCGAGCCAGGTGCTGAGGTCGGTGGTCGCGCGCCAGTTGGAGACGATGGGCGAGAGGTCGCGGACGACGAAACCGGCGACGTGCGGACGGGCGGATTCTATATCGTCCTCGTTCACGCCGTAGTTGCCGATCTGCGGGGTCGTCATGGTGACGATCTGGCCGAAGTAGGAGGGGTCCGTGAGGATCTCCTGGTAGCCGGTCATGCTCGTGTTGAACACGACTTCTCCGCAGAGGGTGGCCGAAGCTCCGAACGCCCTGCCCCGAAGAATGGTACCATCTTCAAGAGCGAGCACGGCAGGTCGGTTCATGAGGTCGTTTTGAATGAGGGTTCAGCCCCCGTGTGAAGCAAAAAAAGTTCCCATCCGAAGATAGTATGAAGCATGGGCGCCGACGTCCGGCCGGCGGACATCCTCGGCCTGCTCAGAAACCCTTGCCGACGTCGCCGCCCAAAGGGGCCGGCGGACGGGCGCGGGGGTCCAAAGCGTCGGCGGCGTAGGGCTTATGGACCTGCCAACCCGCCCGGAAAGGCGCCCCACCCTGCTTCACCTGCTCGGTGATGGTCCGAAGGACGGCCTGATCGGCCCGGCGCGACCACTCCGGGTGCAGCCAGACGTTGGGGCTGAGCCACTTACCGCCCACGGCCTCGGTCCAGCGGGTGATGCTGTCGGGGGCTTCGACGATGAGTTTGACCTCGTCGGCGCGGGCAAGGGACTCGGGCAGAGGCGGTTTGGCCCATTTCGGACTGACGGTCACCCACGCGAAGCCCGAAGCGATCGGATAGGCGCCGCAGGTCTCCAGATGCACCTTAATGCCAGCCTCGGCCATGGCGGCGAGCAAAGGGGCCAGATCATGGATGCAAGGCTCCCCTCCGGTCAGGACCACGAACTCGGGGCGGGCGGCCAAGGCTTCGGCGGCAAGCTCATCGGCCGAGGCCTTGCGGACCTGCTTGGGGACGAATTGCGGATGCCAGGTGGAGGCGGAGTCGCACCAGGCACACTTCACCGGACAGCCCTGCAGACGGATGAAGAAGGCCTTGCGTCCGAGATGCACCCCTTCCCCCTGCCAACTGAGGAACGTCTCATTGACGGGGTATAGCTCGGCCATGGTCAGGCCTTCGGCTGGTAGCTCGCCTTGTTCTTGGTGTCCTCGTGCAGGATGATCTGCCGGACCCAGGCTCGTCCTCCGGTCTCCTTGCGCACCATCGGATCGAAGGTCTCGAACAGGAACTGCGCGATGCCTTCGGTGGAGACGGAGTCGATGACGAGCGGACGGAAAAGCTTGGGATAGTCGCGGAGCAGCTTCTCGCGGACGGGATCTTCCTTCGCGAAAAGGCAGGCGTGGTCGAGATGGTCGGCGATCCAGGTCTTGAGGAAGCCGAGGCCGCCGAAGTCGACGACGAAGCCGCGCTCATCGAGGCGTTCGCAGCCGAACTCGATCTCGATGCTCCAGTTATGGCCGTGCAGGAAGGAGCAATGCCCGTCATGCCGATGCTGCCGGTGGGCGAACGGGATGTCGCGGTACGTCTTGCTGCAGGTGAACATGGGACAGCCTGCAGATAGGACGGCGGACGGCCCGGTCGCAAGGAAGATGCGGACCCTCCTACCCGGTTAGGCCCAAAAAAGAGGCCTGCCGCATCCTCTACGGCAGGCCTCGCAAGGCTACGGAACCGCGGTGGTTTAGAACGAGTGCGAGAGGCCGAAGGACCAGATCTCGCTCGAATGGACCGGATTCACCTCGGTGCCGTTCGGACGGTCGGCCATGTTATTGACCTTCAGCGGGGTGCTGTAGAACAGGTAGGCGCTCGTCTTGGCTCCGAGACGATAGGTCAGGCCGGCGGCAAGGTGCGTCGAGAACGCGGCGCTCTCGAGGTCTTCGGCGTAGGCGGTGAAGCCCGCGGCGTTCATGGAGTTCTTGTCGCGGAACTGACGGATGGCCGTCGTCTGCAGCGAGAAATTCAGCGACTCGGTCCAACCGTAACGCACGCCCGTCGTGCCGGTCAGCGTGGTGCCCGGACGGAAGTTAGCGTCATAAGCGACCGCACCCTGCGCGCCGAGCTGCCAGAAGAACCACGGGTGATCCGCGTCGGCGGAATACTCACGACGCACGGCGAGCATGAGGTCGGTCGAACCGGTGCCAGGCTGCAGGTAACGACGCGAGACGTTGAGCGTGAGATCGTCTTCACCGGTGGGGAGCTTGACGCCCGCGATGACGGTGTAGTCCGACCACTTGAAGCGCGTCGAGACGGCGATATCGCCGAGACCGCTGACATCCTGGCTGGTATTGACCGGATTGGGGTTGGCGAGGGTCGGCAGGATGTTCGTGCGCAGGGTCCGGTCGACGCGCGGGATCGCAAGCGACCAGACCTGCCCGCCGATGCTGGTCTCGAGCGTGCTGGTGATGTTGCGGTGCACCGCGTAGAAATGCGCGTGCGCATCGTTGTTGCGGCGGTTCTGGTCGACGTAGTCATAACGGACGTCGATGGTGAACGGGCTGGCGGCGGCGGAAGGACGGTCGGCCAGGTTGTCCACGCAGACGCGGACGCAGCCGCACGGGCAGGCCTGGGCTTCGGTATAGACGCCGAGGGCCAGGAGGGTGAGCAATGCCGCGCGGGAGACGCGGGCGGGAAGAAAAGAAGGATTCATGAGAGTTTATGGGTGTCTGCCGCCGGCGACGGGTGTGGCGAACCGCGCAGGCGACGATGCGCACCAGGGGTGCGACTTGGGTGGAAGGAGAAGCCACGCGCCGGCCGAACTAACCGCGACCGGCAACGGTGATCAGCCGCGCAGGCGGGGCGGCGGGACCGGGACCTCGCTGACGCGGGTCAGGCCGACTTCATCCTTGGGCCAGGCATGCTCCCGGCCTTGAAAATCATGCGCTCCGATGACCGCGAGGACATCGACGGAGCTGTCCGCCTTGGCCTTCGCCTTCACGGCGTCATCCTTGGCCAGAGGCTGCTGCTCGCTCTGCTTACGACCATCCTGGGCGACCTTGCACATCGCGCAGGGAGCATCCGCGAGGGCCTTTGTGACGGCCTCTCCGACGGAGCGCTGCGCGGCGTTCTCGACCGACATCTTCGTCCAGGCGACGACCTGCAGGAGGTCCCACGAAAGGCCGGATGCAGCCAGCCACGCCACGAGGGCGAGCCAGGCGAACGGCTTGTGGAAACGACGGAACACGCGGGAGGATTAGCCGCCAAGGCCGTGCGCCTTCAAATCAAAAGCAGCCCGGCCCGAAGGTCTTAAGCTCCCTTATCAGGAGAATAAGACTAGCCGGCGTAAGGCGTCGGATCCGCCAGGCCGGCCAGGAGAAAGGCCTCCTTGCGCTCGACGCAGGTGCCGCACTTGCCGCAGTGCTTGTCGCCGCCGACATAACAGGACCAGGTCAGCGCGAAAGGCACGCCCAGCTCGGCACCTCGACGCACGATCGCCGTCTTGTCCATGCCGACGAAAGGACGCTCGAGGGAGACCTCGTGCCAGTCGGCGAGACGGATGGCCTTGTCGAGGGCGTCGGCGAAGGCCGGACGGCAGTCGGGGTAGATCGCATGGTCGCCGCCGTGCGCGCCATAGGCGACGGAGGAAGCCTTGAGCGACATCGCCCAGGCGGCGGCGGTCGCGATGAGGAGCATGTTGCGGTTCGGCACGACGGTGGCCTTCATGCTGGCCTCCTCGTAATGACCCTCGGGCACGGCGACCTGGGCGTCGGTGAGCGCGTTGGCGCCGAACAGCGAGGTCACGCCTCGGAGGTCGGCCACGCGGTGCGGGACCTTGTAAAAAGCGCAGATCTCGGCCGCGGCCACGAGCTCGCGACGGTGGCGCTGTCCGTAGTCGACGGAAAGCGCGTGCACTTCCCTGCCCTCGGCCACGAGGTGGGCCAGGAGCACGGTGGAGTCCATCCCGCCGGAATGAATGATGACGGTGCGCTTCATCCTGCGGGGAAGTTGGACGCGGACGGAGCCGAGGGCGAGTCCGTTAATCGCGGACCCGGAGCTTGGCGCCGAGCTTGTCGAGGTGCGAGACCGCCACGGCCTCGCCGACGCGCATCGCCGCGGACTCCTTGCGGTTGCCGTCGCGCAGGCCGGAAAGGTGCAGCCAGCCATGGGCGACGTAGAGGCGGAGCTCGGTGGCCAGCGTGACACCATGCTCCTTGGCGGCACGGCGGGCTTGGTCGATGTTCACGCAGATCTCGCCCGCGAACGGCTCGCCCGGATGCTCCTCGCCGACGAACGTGATGACGTCGGTCACGGTCGGATCGCCGAGGAATTCGTCGTGCAGCTTCGCGGTCTCCTTGTCGCCGAGGAACGCGATGGAAAGCGACCCTTCGGGACAACGATAACCCTTGAGCTTGTCGAGGGCGTGGACGACGCGCTGCACGGATATCGCGGAGACCTTGGTCTTCGCGTGACGGACGGAGATGTCGACGACGCGGCTCATGCGGCGGCGAAGACGGGCTTGAGGCGCGCCCAGAGCTCGGCGAGGGCCTGCGGCAGGACGCGCGTGTCGCCGATGACCGGCATGAAGTTGTGGTCGCCGTCCCAGCGCGGCACGACGTGGAAATGCAGGTGCGTCGGGATGCCCGCGCCGGCGGCCTTGCCGAGGTTGAGCCCCATGTTGAAGCCCGCGGGGCTCATCACCTTCTGCAGCACCGCCTGGCAGCGGACGAGGAGGTCCATCATCTCGGCGCGCTCTTCGGCGGTGAGGTCGGCCAGTTCGCCGACCTCGCGGTTCGGCAGCACCATGAGGTGGCCCGGATTATAAGGCGAATTATTGAGGATGACGAAGCAGTGACGGCCGCGATGCAGGATCAGGTTGGCCTCGTCGTCGTTCGCCGCGAGCAGGGCCGCGAAGGGACTGCCGGCGCCCGGCTCCTTGCGGGTGCGGATGTACTGGATGCGCCAGTGCGGGTGGAGTTGCTCGGACATCGGATCAGGAGGCGTAGCCCTTGGGTCGGGCAAGGTGCCAATTGCATGCCGTCAGCACGATGCTGTCGAGCGTGTCGTAACGCGGGACCCAGCCGAGCTCGCGCCGGACCTTGGAAGCATCGGCATACAACGCGGGCGGATCGCCCTCGCGGCGGTCGGCGAGCTCATGCGGGACCGGCCTACCGAGGATGCGGGCCACGCTCGCGATGACCTCTTTCACCGAATACGGCGTGCCCGTGCCGAGATTATAGAACAGCGCCTGACCAGGCTGGCTGAGCTTGGGCAGCACGTCGAGATGGGCTCGGGAGAGGTCGTCGACATGCACGTAATCCCGGAGGCAGGTGCCGTCGGGCGTCGGATAATCGGCGCCGAAGACCTTGAGCGGCGGACGGCGTCCGAGGGCGGCGGCGATGGCGAGCGGAATCAGATGCGTCTCAGGCGAATGGTCTTCGCCGATGGCGCCGTCGGCCGAAGCTCCGGCGGCGTTGAAATAGCGGAAGGCGGCGAAGCTCAGGCCGTGCGAGGCGGAGAGTTCGCGCAGGCGCCTTTCGACCGCCAGCTTGGTGGCGCCATACGGATTGATGGGCTGTTGCGGCAGGTCCTCGGACATCGGCATCTTTTCCGGGACGCCGTAGGTCGCGCAGGTGCTCGAGAAGACGAGCTTCCTCACGCCCTCCGCGAGCATGGCCTGGAGCAGGCCTTCCGTGCGGACGACGTTGTTCTCATGATAGCGCGCGGGCTGCTGGACGGATTCGCCGACGTTCGTGAAGGCCGCGAAATCGATGACCACCTCCGCGCGGGTCTCGCGCAGGGCGGCGCGGACGGCGGCCTGATCCCCCATGTCGGCGCGGAAGAGGCGTACCCCGGCCGGAACCGACTCCGCATGACCATAGGACAGGTCGTCGAGCACGGAGACCACGTGCCCGGCGGCCGCGGCCTGCCGGACGCAATGGCTGCCGATGTAGCCGGCACCGCCCACCACGAGCACGTTCATGACGGCAGATAACCCCCGCCGAAGGGCCTAGGCAAGCGGGATAGGGTCGCCGGCCGCTCCAAAACCTTGCCAGCGCCGTCCCGAACCTCCTATCTGCACGCATTCATGGACACTTCGGAAACAAAACCCGGCAGCTACGATTTCCCCGCCTTCGAACAGAAGTGGCAGGCCGTCTGGAAAGCCGACGCCACCTTCCGCACCGAGCCGATTTCCTGCGGCAAGCCGAAGTACTACGTCCTGGACATGTTCCCCTACCCCTCCGGCGCCGGCCTGCACATCGGCCACCCGGAAGGCTACACCGCGTCGGACATCCTCGCCCGCTATAAGAAGGCCAACGGCTTCAACGTCCTGCACCCGATGGGCTGGGACGCCTTCGGCCTGCCCGCCGAGCAGCACGCCATCGCCACCGGCGAGCACCCGGCCGTCCAGACCAAGCGCAACATCGACAACTTCCGTCGCCAGCTGCAGATGCTCGGCTTCGCCATCGACTGGGACCGCGAGCTCTCCACCACCGACGAGAACTACTTCCGCTGGACGCAGTGGATCTTCCTCAAGCTCTTCCGCCACGGCCTCGCCTACGTCTCCGAAAAGCCGGTGTGGTTCTGCCCTGCCCTCGGCACCGTCCTGGCCAACGAAGAAGTCCTCAACACCCCGGAAGGCCCTCGCTCCGACCGCGGCAACCACCCCGTCGAACGCCGCCCGATCCGCCAGTGGGTCCTGCGCATCACCGCCTACGCCGACAAGCTCATCGAAGGCCTCGACCACGTCGATTGGCCTGACTCGACCAAGCGCCTCCAGAAGAACTGGATCGGCAAGTCCGAGGGCGCCGAAGTCACCTTCAAGCTGGACGGGCATGCCGACACCCTGACGGTCTTCACCACCCGCCCGGACACCCTTTACGGCGCGACCTACATGGTCATCGCGCCCGAGCATCCGCTCATCGGCAAGATCACCACGGCCGCCCAGAAGAACGCCGTCGAAAGCTACGTCGCCGCGGTCCGCAACAAGACCGACCTCGAGCGCACCGACCTCGCCGACAAGAAGAAGACCGGCGTGTTCACCGGCGCCTACGCCATCAACCCCGTCAACGGCGCGAAGATCCCCGTCTGGACCGCCGACTACGTCCTCATCACCTACGGCACCGGCGCGATCATGGCCGTGCCCGCGCACGACGAACGCGACTGGGAATTCGCCAAGGAATTCAAGCTGCCGATCATCCAGGTCGTCGGCTCCAAGGAAGCGGTCGACGTCAACGAGAAGCCCTGGACCGAAGACGGCCCGATGGTGAACTCCGGACCGTTCGACGGCCTCACCGCCACCGAGACCAAGAAGAAGATCACCGCCGACCTCGCCGCCAAGGGCCAGGGCAAGCTCGCCGTGAACTTCAAGCTGCGCGACTGGCTCTTCTCGCGTCAGCGCTACTGGGGCGAGCCCTTCCCGCTCCTCTGGGTCTCCCGCGAAGACTACGCCAAGATCCCGGCCGATTCCGAAGTCCGCGAGTTCCTCCCGAAGGAGCCCGTCACCTGCCAGCTCAACGGCGTCGAAGTCTGCGCCGTGCCGCTGACCTCCAAGCAGCTCCCGCTCACTCTCCCGACCGTCAAGTCCTACCAGCCGTCCCCGACCGGCGACTCGCCGCTCTCGAAGGAGCCCGAGTGGACCGAAGTCTGGTATGACGTCGCCTCCGGCGCGACCCTACCGCAGTCCAAGCCGCAGCCCGGCCCGCTCTGGGTCAAGGCCTCGCGCGAGACCAACACGATGCCGCAGTGGGCCGGCTCCTGCTGGTATTACCTGCGCTACATCGACCCCAAGAACGCCGAAGCCCTGGCCTCCAAGGCCGACCTCGAATACTGGGGCTGCCCCGACTTCTACATCGGCGGCGCCGAGCACGCGGTGCTCCACCTCCTCTACGCGCGCTTCTGGCACCGCTTCCTCCACGAGATCGGCGTCCTGCCGACCGCCGAGCCCTTCAAGAAGCTCTTCCACCAGGGCCTCATCATGGGCGAGGACGGCGAGAAGATGTCCAAGAGCCGCGGCAACGTCGTTAACCCTGACGCCATCGTCAAGGACCACGGCGCCGACGCCCTGCGCATGTACCTGATGTTCCTCGGACCCCTCGAGGCCTCCAAGCCTTGGAACTCCGACGGCATCATCGGCATCACCCGCTTCCTCAAGCGCCTCTGGCGCCTGGCGGTCGACGAGAACACAGGCGCGGCTTCCGCCAAGATCAGCGCCGACGGCGCCGAATCCGAAGAACTCGTCCGCGAACTCCACCGCACCATCCAGAAGGTGGAGAAGGACATCGAGACCCTGCAGTTCAACACCGCCATCTCGCAGATGATGATCCTCATGAACGTCGCCGAGAAGTCGCCGGCCCTGCGCCGTTCGACCGTCGAGGACTTCGTGCGCCTCGCCGCCCCGTTCGCCCCGCACGTGTGCGAGGAGATCTGGGCGCGCCTCGGCCACCAGCAGAGCATCACCGCGGCCGGCTGGCCCAAGCTCGATGTCTCCAAGCTCGTCGAGACGACCGTCGAGGTCATCTTCCAGGTCAACGGCAAGGTCCGCGCCACCGCCAAGGTCGCGAAGGACATCTCCAAGGACGCGCTTCTGGCGCTGGCCAAGGCCAACGCCGACGTGACCAAGTTCACCGACGGCAAGCCCGTCGTGAAGGAGATCGTCGTCCCGGGCAAGCTGGTGAACATCGTCGTCGCGGGCTGAACCCCGGCGACACCGCCGACAAAAAGGGCCCCGTCACGGGGCCCTTTTCATTTCGATAGAGGAAGAGGCTCAGACCTCGGCCATCTCGAGCTTCGGCACGAGCAGGTGATGGATCGCGAAAGCCACCACGTAGGCGAAGGCGCAGAAGCCGAACAGGACGGCGTAGCCGTTGGCGTTGCTGTCGAGGATGCGGCCCGCGACGATCGGGAAGATCATGCCGCCGATGGAACCCACGAAACCACCGAGGCCGGAGACGGAGGCCACGGCCTCCTTCGGGAAGGTGTCCGAGATGGTCGCGTAGAGGCTGGCGGACCAGGCCTGGTGCGCCGAGGCGGCGAAGGCGATGAGCAGCACGGCTTCCCACATGCCGAGGCCGCGGACGAAGAAGATCGGCAGCGAGCAGAGCGCGAAGATGAGCATCGAGACCTTGCGGACCTTGACGATGTCGTGGCCGCTTTCGGCAAGACGCTTGACCAGCCAGCCGGCGAAGATGCTGAGGACGGTGACGATACCGTAGAGGGTGACGAGCGGGAGGGCCGAGGCCTTGAGGTCCAGGTGCTGCTCGCGCTTGAAATAGTCAGGCAGCCAGATCAGGTAGAACCACCAGACCGGGTCGGTGAGGAACTTGGCGACCATGTAGGCCCAGGCCTGGCGCTTGCCGAGGAGGCTCAGCCAAGGCACCTTGCGGTCCGAGGTGATCTCTTCGTCATCGAGCTTCGGGGCTTCCTTGAAGAGCGGGATCCAGAAGAAGATCCAAACGACACCGAGCAGGCCCGCGACGACGAAGGTCGAGCGCCACCCGTAGTTGAGGGCCATCAGCGGGATGACCGCCGGGGCGACGAGCGCGCCGATGTTGGTGCCGGAGTTGAAGAGCGCATTGGCGAAAGCACGTTCCGAGCGGGGGAACCACTGGGCCACGGTCTTGATCGCCGCCGGGAAGTTGCCGCCCTCACCGACGCCCAAGGCGATACGCGCCCAGCGGAAACCCGAAATCGAGCCCACCAAAGCGTGCGCGGCCGCGGCGGCGGACCAGGCGAAGATCGAGACCGCGTAACCGACCTTCACGCCGAAGCGGTCGATGAACCAACCGAAACCGACGAGACCGAAGGCATAGGCCGCCTGGAAGGCCGAGTTGACGTAGCCGTATTGCTCATTGGTCCAGCCCAGCTCCGTATCCAGCATCGGCTTGAGCAGGGCGAGGATCTGGCGATCGATGTAATTGATCGTGGTCGCGAAGAAAAGAAGGGCCAGAATGACCCATCGGTGCGAGGGGGCTCCGGTGCTAGAGGCGGCGTTCGACATAAAATCGGGGTGGGGCTACCAAACGCCGTTTTTGAGGTAAGTCCACCCCAGAAGTCCTGTTGACGGAAACCCGCCCTAAAGCCACCTTGAGCGTGAATATACCCATGTCGAAGCCGCGCGTCCTGATCACGACCACCTCCTTCCAAGACACCCCGGGCGACCACCACCGGCTGCTGAAGGAAACCGGCTGGGAAATCGTCACCGCCCGTGGTCCGCTCAACGAAGCCGACACGCTCGCGCTGATGGGCGACTTCGACGGCTACATCTGCGGCGACGACGCGATCACGGCCAAGGTCCTCGAGAAGGCCCTGCCCCGCCTCAAGGTGATCAGCAAGTACGGCATCGGCGTCGACAAGATCGACATCAAGACGGCCACCGCCAAGGGCATCCCGGTCCTCTTCACGCCCGGCGTCAACCACACCACCGTCGCCGAACACGCCTTCCTCCTCCTGCTCGCGCTGGAGCGCAACTTCCTCTTCCACACCGACTCCACCCGCTCCGGCGGATGGAAGCGCAAGACCGGCTTCGAGCTCCTGGGCAAGACCATGGGCATCGTCGGCCTCGGCCGCATCGGCAAGGAAGTCGCCGTCCGCGCCAAGGCCTTCGGCATCGAGCTCGTCGGCCACGGCCGCCACTGGGACGACGCCTTCGCCAAGCAATATGGCATCCGCCGCATGGACACCGTCGAAGACCTGCTGAAGATCTCCGACTACGTCTCGTTGCACACCGACCTCAAGCCCGAGACCCAGAACCTCATCTGCGCCCGCACCATCGCCCTGATGAAGCCCGGCGCCCTGATCGTGAACTGCGCCCGCGGCGAAGTCGTCAACAGCGCCGACGTGGCCGCCGCCCTCAAGAGCGGCGCGCTTCGCGGCTACGCCTCCGACGTCCTCGACCAGGAGCCGCCGCCCGCCGACCACCCGCTGACGAACCTGCCGAACTCGATCATCACGCCGCATATCGCCTCGCGCACCAACGAGAGCGTCGTCCGCCAGGCTTCGACCGCCGTCCACAACCTCATCGCAGGTTTCCGCGGCGAGAAGCCCGAAGGCGTCAAGAACCCGGAAGTCCCCTTCAAGAAGCATTTCTAAACCGCACCCCCTCACCATGTCCGAAACATTCTACGTCGTCCCCCGCGCCGCCCACGAGGCGCTCGTCACCGCCGCCTACGTGAAGCGCGGCTTCGGCGCCAAGGAATCCGCGCAGGCCGCCCAGATGGCCAGCATGGCCACGCACCACGGCATCCGCACGCACAACGCGCTGAAGGCCCTGCACCTCGACGAACTCTTCGGCTCCGGCGCCAAGGTCCCGGGCTGCACCCCGAACGCCACCGTCACCAAGAAGGCCTCGCGCTTCGAAGCCGCCGAAGTCTGGGACGCGCACCAGAAGCTCGGCCAGGCCGTCGCCGTCGACGCCATCGACCGCTGCATCGAGCTCGCCGACAAATACGGCGTGGGCACGGTCTCCGTCGACAACGCCTTCCACTACCTCTGGGGCGGCGGCTACGTGATGGAAGCCGCCAAGCGCGGTTACATCGCCTACACGAACTGCACCGCCACGCTCGCGGAAGTCGTCCCCTTCCAGGGCAAGTTCCCGACGCTCGGCACCAACCCGCACTCCTGGGGCTTCCCCACGACCAAGGAGCTCGGCTTCCCGATCGTGATCGACTGGGCCACCTCCGTCATCGCCATGGGCCGCGTCCAGGTCCTCAAGCGCGAAGGCAAGATGCTCCCGCCCGACGCCGCCGTAGACAAGGACGGCAAGGTCACCCTGGACCCCAACGAGGCCGTCTCGCTCATCCCCTTCGGCGCCCACAAGGGTTACGGCCTCTCGCTCATCAACGAGATCGTCGCCGGCTACATCGGCGGCTCGCTCCCGACCATCCGCAGCCGCACGCACGTCCCCGGCGAGAAGCAGGCCTGCGCCTTCTTCTTCCAGGTGATCCACCCCGAGGCCATCAGCTCCGGCGCCTTCGCCAAGGGCCGCTCCCAGGGCCAGAACGTCAAGGCCGTCATCGACGACGTCCTCGGCCACGGCAACGAGAAGTGCATGCTCCCGGGCCAGCTCGAGGCGACCTTCGCCGCGCGCAGCGAGAAGGCCGGCGGCCTCCTCTTCTCCAAGGCCGAAGTCGAAGCCTTCAACGAGATCGCTTCGCACATCGGCCACAAGCCGTTCGACCTCGCCGCCCTGCCCACCGGCTGAGCGCACTTCCCTTCCAAAACCCAACTCCTCCTAACCATGTCTCTCCAGATCAAGTCGGCGAAGGAATGCGCCTTCGACCAAGTCTCCCTCGGTGAAATCATGCTCCGCCTCGACCCGGGCGAAGGCCGCGTGCGCACCACGCGCCAGTTCCAGGTCTGGGAAGGCGGCGGCGAATACAACGTCGCCCGCGGCCTGCGCAAGTGCTTCGGCCTGCGCACCTCCGTCTGCACGGCGTTCGTCGACAACGAGGTCGGCCGCCTGCTCGAGGACTTCGTGATGCAGGGCGGCGTGAACACCGACTTCATCAAGTGGCGCGAGGACGACGGCATCGGCCGAACCGTCCGCAACGGCCTCAACTTCACCGAGCGCGGCTTCGGCATCCGCGGCGCCGTCGGCGTCCCGGACCGCGGCAACACCGCGGCCTCGCAGATCAAGCCCGGCGACTTCGACTGGGAACACCTCTTCGGCAAGCTCGGCGTCCGCTGGCTCCACACGGGCGGCATCTTCGCGGCCCTCTCCGAGACCACCGCCCAGGCCACCATCGAGGCCGTCAAGGCCGCCAAGAAGCACGGCACCATCGTCTCCTACGACCTCAACTACCGCCCTTCCCTCTGGAAGACCATCGGCGGCCTGAAGAAGGCCCAGGAGGTGAACCGCGAGATCGCCAAGTACGTCGACGTGATGATCGGCAACGAGGAGGACTTCACCGCCTCCCTCGGCTTCGAGGTCAAGGGCGTCGACCATAACATCTCCAACATCGAGACCCAGGCCTTCAAGGACATGATCGGCGAGGCCGTGAAGCAGTTCCCGAACTTCAAGGTCGCCGCGACCACGCTCCGCCGCGTGATCACCGCCACCAAGAACGACTGGAGCGCCATCTGCTGGCACGACGGCAAGTTCCACGACAGCATCCAGTTCCCCGAGCTCGAGATCCTCGACCGCGTCGGCGGCGGCGACAGCTTCGCCTCCGGCCTGATCTTCGGCTTCCTCGAGCACAACGACGCCCAGAAGGCCGTGAACTACGGCGCCGCCCACGGCGCGCTGGCGTCCACGACCCCCGGCGACACGTCGATGGTCACCCGCAAGGAAGTCGAGAAGCAGCTCTCCGGCGGCGGCGCCCGCGTCGTCCGGTAATTTGCCCACCCCTACCCTAGCCCTAACCCTAGCCCAAGCCCTAGCCCTACTCTCATGTCCTCCCTCGATCTCTTCTCCCTCAAAGGCCGCGTCGCCGTCGTCATCGGCGGCACGGGCGAACTCTGCGGCGCCATGGCCGAAGGCTTCGCCTCCGCCGGCGCCCACGTGATCCTCGTCGGTCGCGACCCCGCCAAGGCCGACGCCCGTCTGGCCAAGATCAAGTCCGCCGGCGGCTCCGGCGAGTTCCTCTCCTGCGAGGCCACCAACAAGGCCGACCTCATCAAGCTGCGCGACGGCATCCTCGCCAAGCACGGCAAGGTCGACGTCCTCGTCAACGGCGCCGGCGTCAACTCGCCCACGCCCTTCTTCGACATCGACGAAGCCCAGCTCGACAAGATCCTCACGGTGAACGTCAAGGGCGTGGTGTTCGGCTGCCAGGTCTTCGGCGAAGCGATGGTCAAGGCCGGCTCGGGCTCGATCATCAACCTCGGCTCGGAGTCGGGCATCCTGCCCCTCTCCCGCGTCTTCACCTACTCGGCCTCCAAGGCCGCGGTGCACAACCTCTCGAAGAACCTCGCCCGCGAATGGGCGCCCAAGGGCGTGCGCGTCAACACGCTCGTCCCGGGCTTCTTCCCGGCCGAACAGAACCGCAAGGTGCTCACCCCTGAGCGCGTGGCGATGATCCTCGGCAAGACCCCGATGAACCGCTTCGGCGAAGCCAAGGAACTCATCGGCGCCTCGCTCCTCCTCGCTTCCGACGCCGGCAGCTTCGTCACCGGCGCCGAAATCGTCGTCGACGGCGGCTTCGCCGCGATGTCCATCTGAACGAGAACGACGACGATGGCCTTCATGGACGACAACTTCATCCTCTCGACCGGCACGGCGCAGAAGCTATACCACGGCGTGGCGAAGGACCAGCCGATCGTCGACTACCACTGCCACCTCAGCCCGAAGGACATCGCCGACGACCGTCGCTTCGAGGACCTGACGGCCATCTGGCTTGCCGGCGACCACTACAAGTGGCGCGCGATGCGCGCCAACGGCGTCAGCGAAGACCTCATCACGGGCGACAGATCCACCTCGCGCGAGAAGTTCCAAGCCTGGGCCGAGACCGTCCCGTCCACGCTCCGCAATCCGCTCTTCCACTGGACGCACCTCGAACTGCGCCGTCACTTCGGCATCCAGGAAGTCCTCGAAGGCGCCACGGCCCAGAAGATCTGGGACGAGGCCAACCGCCAGCTCAAGCACGGCGACCTCACGGCCCGGGGCATCCTGAAGCTGATGAAGGTCCGCGTCGTCGGCACGACCGACGATCCGGCCGACTCCCTCGACCTGCACCACCAGATCGCGAAGTCCGGCTTCGCCACCAAGGTCGTCCCGACCTACCGCCCCGACGCGTGCCTCAAGGTCCGCTCCCCTGAGCGCGTCCAGGCCTGGGCCAAGAGCCTCGCCGCCGCCACGGGCAAGGGCGCCGACACCTTCGCCGGCCTGATCGCCGGCCTCAACCAGCGTCACGACGACTTCGCCGCCGCCGGCTGCCGCGCCTCCGACCACGGCCTGGACTACCTGCCCGACGCTTCCTGCACCGAAGCCGAAGCCAAGGCCATCTGGGAGAACGCCATCGCCGGCAAGGCCGCCACGCTCGAAGAAGCCGAGAAGTTCTCGGCCTTCATCATGCTGCACGTCGGCCGCCTCAACCACGCCAAGGGCTGGGCCACCCAGCTCCACCTCGGGGCCGTCCGCGACCCGAACCTCGGCCTGCTCAAGCGCCTCGGCTCCGACGCCGGTTGCGACACGATCGGCGACTTCCGCCAGGGCCCCGGCCTCATCCGCTGGTTCGGCACGCTCTCGGGCGAGAACGCCCTCGGTAAGACGATCCTCTACAATCTCAACCCCGCCGACACCGCCCTCTTCGCCTGCCTCCCGGGCTCGTTCCAGGACGGCGTCACGCCCGGCAAGATCCAATACGGCTCGGGCTGGTGGTTCCTCGACCAGGAACGCGGTATGCGCGACCAGATGAACGCACTCTCCGACCTCGGCCTGCTCAGCCGCTTCATCGGCATGATCACCGATTCGCGCTCCTTCCTCTCCTACCCGCGCCACGAATACTTCCGCCGCATCCTGTGCGACCTCGTCGGCCAGGACGTCGAGTCGGGACGCATCCCGGACCGCAAGGACTGGAACGAACGCCTGATCGCCGACGTCTGCTACGGCAACGCCAGCCAGTATTTCGGCTTCAGGAGCTGAGCGCCGCCGCGACCCGCCGGATAGACGATCATGGAACAAGTCGTCTATCTGGTGGTGTTTGTCGCGCTGATGACGACGGTCTATGGACGATTCGTCGCCAGTCGCAACGCGGCCCTGCTCGCCGACGCCGAGCGCGGGCATAATGTCCTCGAGAACCTCGTGCTGGCGCTAGTGTCGTTCCTATGCCTGGTGATATCGGCCGAAGTGTTCCTACATTGGACGCCTTGGCTCACACCGGCCGACGCCCTCTGGAGCATGATCCCCGCGGTGCTCTGGTCAGGCGGCATGCTCATCGCCCGCCATCACCCGCTCGATCGCACATCGGTCGGCACGGGATTGGCCACCCTGCTTCCGCACGTCTACCAGACCCTCATGGCGGAGACGCAGATCATCGCGGGCGGCATCTCCTTCGTTTGCGTCGCGGTCGCGATCGTGGTGGCCATCCGCCGCGAGCCTGCCACGCAACCCTGAGCCTGCGGGCTCAGCGGGCGGGCTGCAGGCTCTTCCAAGTCAGCGGCAACTTCTCGCGGACGAGCCTCGCCGTCGGCGCAGGCAGCATGTCCGCCGTGAGCGGGACGTTGATCGTGTCTTCGCGGGCGACCTGACCGGGCTGACGTCCGTATTTATACTCGTACGTCAACGAACCGTCGGCGGCGAGGCCGACGCCTGGCCAGGCGGGATTAGGTACCGAGACGAAGAAGAGGTCGCGGGTAAGCGACTTGGCATCGGCCATCATCTTGGCGCCATGGAGCGAACGCCATAAGGCCTCGGCGGTCCATGCGGCAGGATTCACCTGCTTGAGCTTCGGGGCGACGAGTCGGGCGTAGGGCTTCCGTCCGTCCGCATCGGGCTGATCGCGCCAATAGGCGAAGGCCTCGGAGATTTCGTCGGCGACCAAGGGATAATGGGTGCAACCCAGCATCAGGGTATCGATCGTCGCGGCCTGGTCGGCGGCGGCCGACTTGAGGAACGCACCGACATCGGCACGGATGATGTCACGTATCGGCGTATGGATCGAAGGCTCGCCTTCGATCGCGGCGGCCAACGTGGCGGAACCGAGCTGGCGGACCGGACGGTTGCTGACCTTGGCGATGGCCTTCGGATAGGCGTTGGAGGCGCACGTCCCTACGGTGGCCAGCACCGCCACCCCGCCCTGCGCTCCTTCGGCGGTCTCGGCCAGTCCTTGCGCGCCGGCTTCGACGACGCCGATGACGATGACCGGGATGCCCCAGGCTTTGACGGCGGAACGGATGTCTTCCAGCCCGTAGGCCGTGGCGGTGTTGCAGGCGATGACGATGGCCTTCACCGGCGGCTTGGCGCCACGGGCGTGGCGTCGGCCGAGCAGGAACAAGGCGTCGCGCAGGACGAGCTCACGCAGGAAGTCGGTCCGCCCCGCCGCGGCGTAGTTGCCATACGGCATGTTCGCTTGGTCGCCGAAATAGACGAAGCTCTCGCCGGCGAAATCGGGCACGCCGTCCGCACCGTCCGCGCCGGTCAGGTTATGATGACGGTCGTGGGCCTTGATGGCCTCGAGGACCGTGAGACCGCCGACACCGGAATCAAAGACGCCGATCGGGAGATCGCGCAGGTCTCCGCGATAATCCGAGAAGGCGAAATGGGCGCGGGCATGCGCGACCGCGGAAGCGACGACCTCATCCTGCGCCGAGGCGACGCCCGCCAGGACGACGCACCAGATAAGACGGAGGAGAGACCGCATGGGTCAGGTGCGATCGGTCCGATACACGCGCTGGACGCGCTGCGTCAGCGTGCAAAGGGCCTCCCACGGGATGCAGTCGGACCAGGCGCAGAACTCCGCGACGGTGATGCGGTCGCCGCCCTGCGCGCCGAGGATCGTCACGACGTCGCCTACGGCCACGGCAGGCACGTCGGTCACGTCGATGATGGTCTGGTCCATGGTGACGCGTCCGAGGATCGGGCAACGCGCGCCGCGGACCAGGAAATGGCCGCGGTTGCTGGCGGCGGTGGGCACGCCGTCACCGTAACCCACGGCGACGATGGCCACGCGGCTCGGGCGGGCGAGCACCTTAGTGCGGTTATAACTGACGGCGGTGCCGGCGGGCAGTTCCTTGACCAAGACCACGCGGGCGTGGAAGGAAAGCACCGGCTCCGGACGCAGGCTCGCGAGGAAAGACCCGGCCGAAGGCGGCAGTCCGTATTGCATCAATCCCACGCGCACGGCGTTGAAGGGCGCGGCGGCGGAGAAGCTTTCGAGTCCGGCGCTGTTGTCGGCATGGATGAGCAAACCGGCGCGGATCGCGGCCGGGATGGTCTCCAACAGACGCAGGAACGTCGCCCTCTGTCCGGCGGTGAACGCCTGGTCGTGATCGGCGTCGGAGAAGTGCGTGTAGACGCCGCGCCATTCCAAACCGGGATCGGCGAGCACGAAGGCGAAGAGCTCGGCGGCCTGCTCGTGCCAGACGCCGGCGCGACCCATGCCGGTATCGACCTTCACGTGGACCTTGGCGCGGCGGTCGCGGCCGCGGACGAGCGCGGCGAGGGCCTGCGCTTCGGCGAGGGAGTTCAGGGTGATGTCGAGGCCCAGCGCGACGGCGCGCGCGAGCTCGTTGGGCAAGGTCGGACTCAGCAGCAGGATGTCCGCGTCATGGCCGACCTCGCGCAGGATCGCGGCCTCGGCGACGTTCGCCACCGCGAAGCAATCCACGCCGGCCTGAAGCAGGCGCGTGGCGACCTCAGGCATGCCATGGCCGTAGGCGTTGGCCTTCACCACGGCGACGTAACGCACGTGCGGAGGCAAGGCCTGCTTGATGCGGCCGACATTGCGGTCGATGGCGGGCAGGTCGATCTCGACCCAGGCGCGGGCGGAGGAAGTGCTCATGCGTCGGCGCGGTGGCGTTCACCGGACCAGGTCGCGAAATCCTGGGCGACGTTCAAGGCGTCGGGGCGGGCTTCCTCTCGGAGGAAACCAGGCTGGCGCAGCAAGGCAGGCAAGGCCGACCAAGGAGCCGGGACAGGGATGTGCGCCGGCAGCGCGGCGGCGGCGACTTCTCCGGAAGCGAACAAGCGGCGGCCGGCGGCGTTGAGCTGCGCGGCCTCGGCCTCGAACGGCGCGCCCAGGGAACCGTCGGCAGCGACCTCGAGCGCGTGCCAGCGCTTCAGGCGCGATTCGACGGCCACGAGGAACGGTCCCTTTTCGCCGGCGACGAGCGCGGAGCGCGCCAAGGCGGCGAGGGATTCCCAGACGAAGATCGGACGCGGCTCGAGGGCGGACCAGGAGCGGACCGCGAGCGCGGCGATGCGGATGCCGAGCACCGAACCGGGCCCGACGCAGAGGGCGAAGGAGCGGATGTCCTTCAGCGACAGTTTCGCCTCCGCGAGCGCGGACTCGACGCAACCGAACAGGCCTTCCAAGGCGCCGTCAGGCGAAACGCCCTGCCCTGTCCAGCGACCGCCCGAAAGAACTCCCACCCTGACTCCGGCGCGGGCGGAGCCGTCGAGGACGAGGCAGGGTTCGGGCGCGCTCATGGCCTCAGCCTGGCGGCCAATCGAGGGCGCGTCCACCCAGCAGATGCACGTGCAGGTGCGGGACCGTCTCACCGCCGTGCGGACCGTTGTTGATCACGATGCGGAAACCCTTGGCGAGGCCGAGCTGACGCGACAACTGGCCCGCGACGAGCAGCAGGTGGCCCAGCGTGGCCTGGTCTTCGGCGGTCGCCTCGGCGACGCGCGGGATGGCCTTGCGCGGGACGACCAGCACGTGGGTCGGGGCCTGCGGGGCGATGTCATGGAAAGCCACGCAGACCGCATCCTCGTGGATGAGCTTCGCGGGGATCTCCTTGTCGGCGATCTTCTGGAACAGCGTCTTCGGGGCGCTCATGGGAAATCAGAGGACGACGACCGTGACGCGACGACGGCCGGCCTGGCTCGCGACGAGGCCCTGCACCGTGTCGACGGCTTCGTCGTAGGCCGCGCGCCAGCGGGTCGAACGGGCGCGGGCGCCGGAGAGATATTGGTCCTGCAAGCCGACCACCCAGAAGAGGACGTCGGCGGACTCGCCGGTCGTGGCGAGCGCGGCGGCGACGCGTTCGCCGGCCCACAGGGCGTCGAACGGATCGGAGCGATGGTCGAGCACGGCGACGGAAGGCGTGGCGCGGTCCGGCGAGAG
The DNA here is from genome assembly GCA_041180005.1 of Verrucomicrobiota bacterium. GTDB lineage: Bacteria > Verrucomicrobiota > Verrucomicrobiia > Opitutales > UBA953 > UBA953. The sequence goes on from JBEGSF010000003.1 coordinate 55,617, forward strand.
CAGGCGGAAGATCTGCGCGGCCGCGGCGGCGAGGTCCGCGGCGCTCAGGCGCGGGTCGGTCTCGTCGTCGGCTTCAAAGACGCGCAGCACCGCGTCGACGTCGGTGCGAAGCTGGGGAGCGGTGCCCACCATCGAGGCCAGCAGCGCGTTGAGCGTGCGGAGGCGGATCGACTTGGGCAGCGCGGCGGTCACTTCGCCTTTCCTCCCTTGCGGAGCTGGTCGATGGCCTTGGCGAGCTCGTCGATGTCGCGGAACTCGCGGTAGACGCTGGCGAAACGGACGTAGGCGATCTGGTCGACCGCCTGGAGGCGGGCCATGATCTCCTCGCCGATGGCGCTGGAGGGCACTTCGTCCTCGAACTTCGCCTGCAGGTTCTCGACGATCTCGGAGATCATCAGGTTGATGCGCTCGACCTCGATGGGGCGCTTGTCGGTGGCCTTGCGGACGCCCGAGGCGATCTTACCGATATCGAACTCCTCGCGCGCGCCGTTGCGCTTCACGACGACCATGCCTTCGCGGACGATCTCCTCGATCGTGCTGAAGCGATGGTCGCAGGCCAGGCACTCGCGGCGCCGGCGGATGGAATGGTTGCCCTTCCCGAGGCGGGTCTCCAGGACCTTCGTATCCTCGTGATTGCAGCGGGGGCAGAACATCGCTCAGAGCTTGAGGAAGTTCCCCAGCAGCTGGAGGCCGTGCTCGGTGGCGAAGGACTCCGGATGGAACTGGACGCCCCAGATCGGCAGCTCGCGATGGCGCAGGCCCATCACGAGACCGTCCTCGGTCCAGGCCGTCACCTCGAGGGCGGCGGGGAAAGTAGAACGCTCGACGACGAGCGAGTGGTAGCGCGTCGCGGCGAAAGGCGAAGGCAGGCCCTTGAAGACGTCGGTGTCGTTGTGGAACACCGGCGAGGTCTTGCCGTGCATCAGGTGCGGGGCGCGGATGACGTTGCCGCCGTAGACGTGGCCGATGGCCTGGTGTCCGAGGCAGACGCCGAGGACCGGCTTCTTGCCGGCGAAGGCGCGGATCATGTCGCACGACACGCCGGCTTCGGCGGGCGAGCACGGACCGGGCGAAATCATCACGCGGTCGGGATTCAGCGCGAGCGCTTCCTCCACCGTGATCTGGTCGTTGCGGTACACCTTCTGCTCCACGCCCAACTGCCCGAAGTATTGGACCAGGTTATAGGTGAACGAATCGTAGTTATCGATGACCAGCAGCACGCACGGACGATTTGCCGAGCGCTCGGAAGTGTCAAGGAACGGCGGCCCCGTGTGAACAAGTGAACGCGACGAAGAAACTTCGTCGCGAGGGGCAGGGACAGGGCCGCCAGAGGCAGATGATGAGAGCAGATGAGAGATGAATGACGGAGGATAGGATTCAGCCGGCGACCCATCCTCCATCGTCCATCCTGCATCATTCATCGGCCACCATCATGCATCGCATCCGCCAGCCCTAGCCCAAGCCCCGACCCTAGCCCTGAATCAGCCTACCCCTACCCCATCCCTACCCCTACCCCTCCAACGTGAATTCCGACCCAAACCCCTCGAAAGTAGGCCTTTACAGAGGGAGGGGGGTGTGAATAACTGTGTGAACGGCATGAAACAGCGTACCCTTGGCAAAGAAGCCTCCGTAAAGGGCAAAGCCCTTCATACGGGTCAGGAAGTCACCCTGACCCTCAAACCCGGCGCCCCTGACACCGGCCTGGTCTTCCGCCGTATCGATCTTTTCGGCAAGCCTGAGGTGCGCCCGGTCTCGGAGATGATCACCGAACTCGAGCGCAAGACGACCGTCTCTTCCGACACCGTCAAGCTGCACACCATCGAGCACGTGCTCTCGGCCCTCAGCGGCATGGCCGTGGACAACGCGATCATCGAACTCGACGCGTCCGAGCCGCCCATCGTCGACGGTTCCGCCCGCCCCTTCACCACGCTGATCCACCAGTGCGGCGTCGTCGAACAGGACTCCCCTCGCGAGACGTTCACGCTCACGCATCCGATCACGATCAACGAAGGCAGCCGCTCCATCATCGCCCTGCCCTTCGACGGTCTGCGCATCACGTGCACGTCCGCCGACGACCGCGGCATCCACACGCAGCACCTCACGATCGACATCGACGCCGAGACCTACGAAGCGCAGATCGCCCCGGCCCGCACGTTCACGATCTACGAGGACATCGAAGGCCTCATCGAGAAGGGCCTGATCAAGGGCGGCACGCTCGACTCCGCGATCATCCTCAAGGGCGACAAGATCGTCAGCAAGGAGCCCCTGCGCTTCAAGGACGAGCTCGTCCGCCACAAGATCCTCGATATCGTCGGCGACATCGTCCTCGCCGGCGTCCGCCTCAAGGCGCACATCATCGCCGTGCGCCCCGGCCACGCCCTCAACGCCCGCCTTGCCGCGGCCGTGCGCAAGCAGTGGCAGGAATCCAAGACCCCCAAGGCCAAGGCCGCGCCCGCCGGTCCGAAGGTCGAAGCCCCCACGGCCCCCGTCGGCTCGGCCCTCGACATCCGCCAGATCCTCAACGCCCTGCCCCATCGCTACCCGTTCGTGATGGTCGACCGCGTGGTCGAGCTCAACGACGACTCCTTGGTCGCGATCAAGAACGTCACGATCAACGAACCCTACTTCCAGGGCCACTTCCCCGGCCAGCCGGTCATGCCGGGCGTCCTGCAGGTCGAGGCGATGGCCCAGGCCGCCGGCCTCATCATGCTGCGCCGCGGCGCCGCCGACGAAGCCCCGAAGGTCGTCTTCTTCATGAGCGCCGACAAGGTGAAGTTCCGCAAGGCGGTCACGCCGGGCGACACCCTTGAGATCCGCGCCAAGCTCACGAAGGTCCGCGGGCGCATCGCCGCCGCCGAGTGCGAATGCCTCGTCAACGGCGAGTGCGTCTCGTCCGCCGAACTGCTCTTCACCATCGCCGACTCGCCCAACGGCTGAACCGGATGGCCACGCAAGTCCACCCCACCGCGATCGTCGAAGCCGGCGCCAAGCTCGGCCAGGACGTCGTCATCGGCGCCTACGCCTACGTGGGCGGCGACGTGACGCTGGGCGACGGCTGCGTATTGCACCACCACGCGACGGTCGACGGCCACACGCAGCTCGGCCCACAGTGCGAAGTCTTCCCCTATGCCTTCATCGGCGGCCGCACGCAGGACCTGAAGGCCCGTCCCGGCAAGCCCGGCCTCAAGGTCGGCGCCCGTAACGTCTTCCGCGAATACGTCAGCGTCCACCTCGGCACCCAGGAAGGCGAATGGACCATCCTCGGCGACGACAACGTCCTGCTGGCCTATTCTCACATCGCGCATGACTGCGTGATCGGCAACCACCTCGTCATCTCCAGCCACTCCGCCGTCGCCGGCCACGTGCACGTCGGCGACCACGTGAACATCGGCTGGAACGCGGGTATCCACCAGTTCTGCCGCATCGGCGACCACGCGATGGTCGCCGCCTGCTCCAAGTGCGTCCAGGACGTGCCGCCTTTCGTCATTGCCGACGGCAATCCGTGCGAGACCAAGATGATCAACGCCGTCGGTCTGAAGCGCTCCGGCTTCACCGACGACGAGATCGCCACCGCGAAGCTGATGCACCGTCTTTTCTACCGCGACGGACTCAACACCACGCAGGCCATCGAGAAGGCCCGCGCGCTGCCCGAAGCGTCCGGCCGCATCGCGAAGACCTTCGTGGACTTCGCGGCGTCGACCAAGCGCGGCCTCGCCTGAGGTCGCCTTACTCCCCTTCCCTGACCCGGGAACCGGGAAGCTCACTGAGACGGGGAGGCGGAGGGAAAAGGCCAGGAGCGGACTTAAGAGAGCCGGCTACCTCCGGATTGTGAAACGTACCCGGGGTGTATTCGTCATGCGCGCCTTGATTAAAGGCGCATCCGGACAAGGCCAAGGAAGCAAGGCCGGCCACAACCAGGATGAGGACGATCGATACGCGCATGACGGATTGAAACATGACCTGGCGGCGACGAACCGCAAGGCACTTGCGCCGGCCTTACCGACGGCTAGCGTCCTCACCATGAAAGCCCTGCTGCTCGCCCTGATCGCCGTGCTCGCCTCCTTCTCCCCTCTGACCGCCGCGGTCGTCGAGAAGGCCGTCGAATATAATTCGGGTGACGTCCTCTGCGAAGGCTGGCAGGCCTATGACGACGCAGTCTCGGGCAAGCGGCCGGGCGTGCTCGTCGTGCACCAATGGACGGGCATCAGCGACCACGAGAAGGAGGCCGCGCGAAAGCTGGCCGCCCTCGGATACAACGTCCTGGTCGCCGACATCTACGGCAAGGGCATCCGCCCGCAGCCGCCGGCCGCCGGCAAGGAAGCCGGCAAATACAAGGCCGACCGCGCCCTGCTGCGCACGCGCGTCAACGCCGGCCTCGACGTCCTCGCCCGCGACGAGCGCACCGACGCTTCCCAGCTCGCCGCGACCGGCTACTGCTTCGGAGGAACGACCGTCATCGAACTCGCCCGCTCCGGTGCCCAGGTGAAGGGCGTCGTCAGTTTCCACGGCGGCCTCGACTCGCCGACGCCGGCCGACGGTAAGAACATCAAAGCCAAGGTGCTGGCGCTCCATGGCGCCGACGACCCTTTCGTGCCCGCCAAGGATATCGCTGCGTTCACCGCCGAGATGAAGGCCAACGACGTCGACTGGAAACTCGTGAGCTATCCTGGCGCCGTCCACAGCTTCACGCACAAGGCCGCGGGAACGGATAACTCCAAGGGCGCCGCCTACGACGCGGATGCCGACCGCGACTCCTGGTTCCAGATGGAGCAGTTCCTGAAGAAGGCCTTCGGTCGCTGAGCGGTCGGAGCAGGCTGAAAACGAAAGAAGCCGCGGATCGCTCCGCGGCTCTTGTCTTTCTTGGGCGAGGCGAATCAGGCCACGCGCTCGACGACGAGCGGGGGCATGTTCGGGCGCTTCGGAGCAAGGCGGTAGGCGTCGCGGAAATACGGCAGAGCGGCGTCGACCTTGGCCTCGTCGTTGTAATGGATCATGATCAGCGGCTCACCCTGCTTGACCTGCGTGCCGACCTTGCGGATCTCGGTGACGCCGACCGACGGGTCGAGCGTGCCGTCCTTGAGGGTGGCGAGGAGACGGACGCCCTGGGCGATCTTGCCGGCGTCGATGGTGTGCACGTAGCCGCGCTTGGGGGCGGGCAGCTTGCGGATGAACTTCGCCTTCGGGAACTTCGAGGGATCGTCGATCCAGTCGGTCTTGCCGCCCTGGGCGCGGACCATCGCCTTGAACTTCTCGAGGGCGGAACCGTCCTTGAGGTGCTTCTCGACGGTCTGCTTGGCGGAGAGGGTCGAACCGGCGACGCCGGCGAGGCGGACGACTTCCATGCCGAGCTTGAGCACGAGGTCCTGCAGGTCTTCGGGGCCTTCGCCCTTGAGGAGACGGACCGCCTCGAGGACTTCCAGGCCCGTGCCGACGGAGTCGCCGAGGGGCTGGTTGATGTCGGTCACGAGAGCCACGCACTTGCGGTTGAGCGAGCGGGCGACGCGGGTGACGATGCGGGCGAGCTGCTTGGCCTGTTCGAGGTCGCGGATGAAGGACCCGTTGCCCCACTTCACGTCGATCACCAGGCCTTCGCAGCCTTCGGCGAGCTTCTTGGAGAGGATGCTGCCCGTGATGAGCGGGAGGGACGGGATCGTGCCCGTCTTCTGACGGAGCGTGTAGAGGATGTCGTCGGCCGGAGCGATCTCGCGGCACTGCTCGGTCACGGCGCAACCGACGCGCTCGAGCTGCTGGCGGAACTGGTCCATCGTGGCCTTGCCCTTGAAGCCCGGGATCGAGCTGAGCTTCTCTACGGTCGAGAGGCAGAACTCCTCGTCCTTGCCGTTCATGCCGGGCATGATGACGCCGGCGGCGGCGCCGAGCGGGCCGAGCACCATGGAAGTCTTGTCGCCCACGCCGCCGGTCGAAACCTTGGCGATCTTCGGCTGGGTGAGGCGGTCGAGGTCGATGACGTCGCCCGAGAGACGCAGTTCTTCGGCGAGGAGCGCGGTCTCCTGCGCGGACATCTGCTTGAAGAAGATCGCCATCGCGAGAGCGGCCTGCTGCGCCTCCGGCATCTCCGCATCCATGATCGAGTCGACGATGTGCCGGATCTCGTCGGCGGTGAATTCGCCGCCATCCCGCTTCTTCTCGATGAGAGAGGTGAAGGAGGGCTTCTCCTTACGCTTGTGGTCCAAGATTTTCTCTGTCATAAGTAGTTAGGATTTAGAAGGTTAGGGCCATTCTGCTTTGGACAGGGAGGCGGACTCGCTGTGATGTAAGATTTTCTTGAAAAGTCGAGCCAAAACAGGCAAGGCGACCCGCTTGTGCCAAAAAGACCCCTTCCCGCCTGCCTTAGACGGCGGAATAGCCCCTAATTCGGCCTAGGAGCACTTTCTAGAAGGAACGCAGGACTTACCCCAGATACCCCTGGTAAAGGGCGTCTGAGCCGACCAGGGAGGTCCGCAGGGCCCCCGCCGGGAGTGTCACCCCGTCCTGCCAGCCGGGCGCGGCCGGATCGCCCGAGCGCGGCGCGACGAACGCGTAAAGGTAATCAGCCGAGCCGGACGAAAGCATGGCCGAGGCGAGCCGCGGACCGGCCTCGACGAGCACGCCGGTGATCTTCTCCTGGGCGCAACGCTCCGCCCAGACCTTGAGGAAGGAGGCTTCGTCGCCGACGAGGGTCCAGAGCTTGATTCCTTCGGCCTCATACCACGCGAGGTCGGACTTCTTGGCGGCGGCGCCGAGGCCGACGACGATGGTGCGCGTGCGGTGCGCGTCCTGGAAGAGGTTGAGCCCGGTCCGGCCGGCGGTCTTGAAATGACGGTCCAGCACGAAGCGCACGGGACAGGTCTCGCCTTCGTCGCCGCGTGCGGTGAGCCGGGGATTGTCGGCGAGCACGGTATCGGCGCTGACGGCGACGGCGGGATAGAGACGGCGCAGGCGATGCACGTAGGCCTGGGCCGACTGACCCGTGATCGCCCTGCCCTGCCCCGCGGGCAAGGTCAGCTTCCCGTCCAGCGTGGAAGCCACCTTGAGCGCGATGAGCGGCGAGCCACGGACGATCCAATGGTTGAAGATCAGGTTCAGCTCGGCGCATTCCTCGCCGAGCACGCCTTCGACGACCGCGACGCCCTTGGCGCGCAGCAGCTCGAGGCCATGGCCGGCATGGGCCGGATTCGGGTCGCGGGCGCCCACGACGACCGTGCGGATGCCGGAGGCCAGGATGGCGTCCACGCACGGCGGCGTGCGCCCATGCGTGCAGCAAGGCTCAAGCGTGACGTGCAGGACGGCGTCCGCGGCGGGCTTGCGGCCCAGCGCGCGCAGGGCCATCACCTCGGCATGCGGCTCGCCGGCCTTGGCATGGAAGCCCTCGGCCACGATCTTCCCGCCCTCCGTGATCACCGCCCCGACCATCGGGTTGGGGTGCGTACGACCCCAAGCCTGACGGGCGAGCTCGAGGGCTCGCCGCATCGGAGGCTCGGAGACGGGCGCGGACACGATCAGCGGTTGCGCTTGCGCGAGACCGCGGCCTTCGGCCCGCCCGGGGTCAGCTGCGGTTCGGAGTAGTAACGGAAACCTTCGAGCTTACGGCGCTCGATGGCGCGGCCGAGCAGCTGTTCGATCTGCTGCAGGTGGTGCATCTCGTCCGGCGAGTAGAGCGTGAAGGCCTCGCCTTCGGCGGAGGCGCGGCCGGTACGGCCGATGCGGTGGACGTAATCTTCGGCGTGCTCGGGCACGTTGTAGTTGATGACGTGCGTCACGCCACGGATGTCGAGGCCGCGCGAGGCGATGTCGGTCGCCACCATGATGCTGAACTTGCCGGACTTGAAGCCCGCGAGCGCGGCGGCGCGTTCGGACTGCGTGCGGTCAGCGTGCATCGTGGCGACGGGCGTGCCGTGGCCTTCGATCCACTCGGCGATGCGGTCGGCGTCGCGCTTGGTGCGGGTGAAGACGATGACGGACTTGTAGCCGCTCTTGTTGAGCAGGGCCAGGAGCAGGTCATACTTCTGGAAGATATCGACAGGGTAGATCGCGTGGTCGACCGTGTCGGCGGCGCCGAGGCCGGTGCGGACGTCGACCGTGACGGGGTCGCGGAGCGCCCAGCCGGCGATGCGGCCGATGGCGTCGGAGATCGTGGCGGAGAAGAGCAGCGTCTGGCGGTCCTTCGGGCAGTAGTTGACGATGCGGGTGACGTCCTCGATGAAGCCCATGTCGAGCATGCGGTCGACTTCGTCCATGATGAGCATCTGGATGGACTTCAGGTCCAGGATCTTCTGCTCATGCAGGTCGAGCAGGCGGCCCGGGGTGGCGATGACGACGTCGACGCCCTCTTCGAGGGCCTTGACCTGGGCGCCGTAGCCCACGCCGCCGTAGAGGAGCGCGGTGCGGGTGCCGAAGTGCTTGCCGTATTTCTGGAAGTTCTCGTCGACCTGGACGGCGAGTTCGCGCGTCGGGACGAGCACGAGGCAGCGGGGCTTGCCGGCGGCGGGACCGAGGAGAGAGAGGGTCGGGAGCGCGAAGGCGGCGGTCTTGCCGGTGCCGGTCTGGGCGGCGCCGATGATGTCCTTGCGGGCCATGATGGCCGGGATGGCCTGGGCTTGGATCGGGGTCGGGGTCACGTAGCCATGTTCGGCTAAGGAGCGCAGGACTGGCTCGGGCAGACCGAGGTCGGAAAACGTAGACATAAAGTTGAGTTAGAAAGCGATACGCTGGGGCAAAGGGAAAGGATAAAGGGAGGAAAAATCGGCCGAGAAGGCAAACTAGCACCATGCCGGCGGCTTTTCAGCCATTCCGCGCCCTACGGAGACGGACATCGGGCGCAGAGCATACCTAGCCAATGCAGGGGATGCCGGCCCCCTTCACCTTGTCGCGTCGTGGCTAAGAAACTCTGCCAGGGCTTTCAGACGCTTACGGGTCTCATAACGCAGCGTGAAAAGCATGACCGGATGCAAGAGCCATCGCAACCAAGCCGGACGGGCTAGGAACTGAAATTTGTAAATGACCAGCGAGCCACCTTCAGCTCCGTCCTGATGACGAATGCTGGCAGCGAAGTGATCAAAGAACGGAGGCTTGTTAATCATCTCCACGGCAGCGATGGAGCCATGAGTGAAGGTGACATACTCAGTTTCAACGCCAATGAGCCCGAAGAAGGGTTTTCCGACGCAAAGAGATGTCGCGCCTTTGGCGGAAAACTGATGACCTCTCGTAAGTCGGGCCTCTTTTAGCAAAGTGTCCCACTCTAGGCGGCGAGAATAGTCATGAAGCAACTCGAAGACCTTGGCCGATGAGCAAGGCATAACCTGTGAGATGGTGGCGGAAGGCATCAGCTTGGCTGACGATTGACCTTAGGGTCGGCATCGAAATTGTCAGCCGCTTTTATACTAAAGGATCAGGGCGTGCGGAAGTTCTTAGGCATCAAATCAATGGCCTATAGCCGCCATTTCAACCACAGGCCGACGCAGACCCGGCTCCCCTTCGACCTGGACGTCGTAGCATGACCAAAGCCCCGAATCTCTTTCGGGCGGCGCAGATAGAGGCATATGGCTAAACGTTACGATTGTTGGCCAAAAGGACAGATACCGAATTGGTTCAAGGAACGTCCCAGATGTCCTAAGAGCGGGATGTGCGGGCGATGCTGGTAGAGCCCCATAAAGCCGCCTTCGGGTCCGAGTTTGACAATCCCCACTGGATTCCCTTGATGAGGTTTCCTTCCTCCCAAGGAAGGACGCACGGTGGTTGTAGCTCAGTTGGTTAGAGCACTGGTTTGTGGTACCAGGGGTCGGGGGTTCAAGTCCCCTCAATCACCCCACTTTGCAGGAGCCTCGGAGCAATCCGAGGCTCTCTGCTTGGCGTGCCGACCTCCTAGCCCTGTCCTTGGCTCCGGCCCTGGCCCTGCTCTCAACCGTGCGCGCCCTTGGACTTGAAGTAGGCCTCGATGGTGTCGCGGATGGCCTTCTCGAGGACGTCGTCCTTGGCCTTGATCTCCGCGTCGATGGTCGGCTCGCCGACCTGCGCGCCGCGTCGGAACCACTTCTCTCCGCTGAAGGAGAAGTGCTGTCCGTAGTAGGTGGCGTAGCTGACGTGGAACTTATAACCGGACGGATAGTTGGTCAGGAACACCGAGGCCTTGGCGACCGGGTAGTCGGGCTGGACCTTCACCAACGCCTTGCGTACCTCGGCGGTCACCTCCTTGGAGTCGCACTTGATCTGGTGATCCATGAAGCGCGCGTCGTCGAACTCCACCTGCATCGGGAAGAACACGCCGGACTTCATGCCATGGAAGGCGGTGCCGGGGACGCCGAAATAAAGCAACGCGCAGGAGACCAGCGTGACGCCCAGCAAGGAGGCCATCACGGCCAGCGGATGCATCGGCTTCTTCAGTTCGACGGAACACATAACCGAAAGAGATAGATAGCCCTCGCCCCGAATCAATCAGATTGGGGCGCGGGCCGGCGGCTTACTTCAGCGTCTGCAGGTAGGCCTTCACGTCCTCGAGCTCCTGCGGCTTGAGGATCAGGCCCATCGGGGGCATCGGGGAGACGCCGAGCTTCTCGAAGCCCTTCGCAAGCACCTTGTTGGGCTCGACCAGGGATTCGTGGATATAGGCGGGCGTCGCGCGGGTGGCGATGCCGTCGAGCGCGGGTCCGATGGCGCTGCCCTTCCCTCCCACCATGTGGCAGATGGCGCAAGCGGCCGTGGGATGTTTCCAGAAGATGTCCGCTCCGCGGGCGGCATCGCCGGCGGTCACCGCAGCCTCGCCCGCGACGGTGAGCTCGGAGAGGCGGACGTCATCATAGAAGGAATCGCCGGTGGCGACGTGTAGCAGGTTGATGCTGGCCTTGGTGCGATTACCGCTGTTGAAGACGACTTCGACCTCGGTCCAGTCGGACTCGCGGGCGGTGACCTTCTCGGTCTCGGCGCGGCCGATGTGGTCGTTGAGGCTGGCCTTGCCGCGGAGGGCATGGGTCTTGATCCAGGCGCTGAGACGGTAGTCGGTGTTCGGCTTCAGCGGAACGTCGGCGAAGAAGCTCGTGTCAGCGTCGGCGCGGGAGATCGCGCGCATGGCATGCTTGCCGGAGCGGACGTTCTTCGGGTCGATGACGATGCCCCAGTTGACCTCCTTGTTACCGGCGCGGGAGCCGTAGTCGCGGCGCTTCCAGCCCAGCGGGGTCTTCTTGTCCGCGGCGACGTCTTCGAAGCCGGGATTCGGCAGGAGGTTCGGCCCCTCGACGTAGGTCGCGGTCTTGTGCTTCTTAGCGAGCAGGCGGGTGGCTTCGCTGAGCCATTCGTCGGACTTCACCGCCGGATCGGCGGCGAGCTGTCGGACGAGCGTCTGCACTTCCGGCGAGGTCGGGAAGTCGGCCAGCTTGACGAGGGCGGCCAGGCGGGTGGCCGGGGCCTTGTCGGCCACGACGCCGGCGCCGAAGAAGAGCTTCTGGGCGGCGGCGTCGGCGCCGAGGGCGCGGATCGCATTGCGTCGCAGCTCAGGCGAAGCGGAGAGCAAGGCGGCCTGATGGGTCGCGGCGTCGAGCTGACCAAGGCCCTGGAGAGACCAGAGGGCGTGGATGGCGGCGACGTCGGCGGAGGACTTCACGACGAGGTCGCGGAGGGCAGGGGCGAGGTCGGCCTTCTTGCCTTCGACGATCAGGCGCTGGGCGCGGAGTCGTCCGTATTGGGTGCTGCCGGCGAGACCCGCCAGGAGGTCGGCGGAGGAATCGCCCTGCGCGGCCTTGGCGACATTGCCGGCCTTGTCCCAGACGATGCGGTAGATGCGGCCACGGGCGTGGTCACGCAGGTCGTTCTCGTGCGCGCCGCCGACGCCGGTCTTGGCGTCATAGCCGCCACGGTTCACGCTGGGCGTCGGGTTGTGCTGGATGATGAAGTTCTGCCAGTCGGCGAACCAGATGGCGCCGTCGGGACCGACTTCGGCGAAGACCGGCGACATCCATTCGTCGGAACTGGCGACGAGGCTGTAGGCGTCCTTGGCGACGTAGCCGGCGCCGTTGGGCTGCACGTCCATGAGGCCGATCAGCTTCATTGTCGGCTCGCAGACCATCGCCTTGCCCTGCAGTCGGGGCGGAAGCTGGGCGGAGTAGATGAAGGTCGAGCCGGCGGCGGCGGTGTAGCCGCCCATGACGTCGACCTGACGAAAGTTCGGGGTGATCGTGTGGGCCTTGTCGACGACGTTGATCTTCTTGGCCGACATGCCGCGGGAACCCTTGGCCCACGCGGTCGCAGGGATGCCGCCGAAGAAGATCGGGGCGTTGTTGGCCGTACCGCCGAAGGAGTCGCCGGCGGCGTTGGCGCCGTAGCCCCAGGTGTTGTTGGAGAACTGGTGGAGGAACTCGAGCTGGGAGCCGTCAGCGGTGAAGCGATAGCTGCCCATGGCGAAGTTCTTCTTCTCGCCGCCGACTTCGCCGGCGAAGCCGCTGTAACCGACCGCGCCGCGGAGCCAGTTGTCGTAGCCGTAGGACAGGCTGCTCGCCTGGGCGTGGGTGTCGCGGATGCCCCATCCAGTCATGATGACCTGGCGGACGTCAGCCTTGTCGTCGCCGTCGGTGTCCTTGAGGAAAACAAAGTTCGGGGACTGCGAGACGATCACGCCGCCGTTGGCGAAGACGAGGCTCGTCGGGATGTTGAGCTTGTCGGCGAACACCGTGAACTTGTCGGCCTTGCCGTCGCCGTCGGTGTCTTCGCAGATCTTGATGGAGTCGTTGCCCTTCTGCTGGTCTTCCATCACGCCGTGCGGGTAGTCGCGGGTCTCGGCGACCCAGAGGCGGCCGCGGGCGTCCCACGCGAACGCGATGGGCTTCATGATGTCAGGCTCGGCGGCGAAGAGCACCAGCTTCAGGTCGGCGGGCACCTGGGTGCGCTCCATGCTGCCCTTGACGGAGTAAGGCTTCTGGAAGGTCAGCGGCTCGGGGCGCTTCTCGTAGTTGGCGACGTTGCCGTTCTTCTCGCGGACCTCGGGCTCGCGCTGGGCGAGGAACTTCTGCCAGGAAGCCTTACGGTCGGCGGAGAGCGAACGATCAAGCCAGGCACGCACGGTTTCCGGAGTCGTATCGGCCTTCACGACGAGCATCGGGAGGCGGTGACCGGTCAGGGGCGACGGCACGACGAGGGCATCATAGCGTTCGAAATCGGCCAGCTGAGGCGTCTCGCCTGCGACGTAGTCGAACCAGATAGCGTCACGGCCGAGGGCGGCCATCAGGGGATGGAGCGGACCGACGGCGGACTGCTCGACGCCCTCGGGGTCGAGGTAGAGCACGCGGATGGGGCCGGAAGTGGGCGCGGCGGAAGCGAGGACGGCGTAGCCGGCGGCGAGGAAGGCAGCAAGGAGGCGCATAGGGGTATGGAACAAGCCAAACGCGGGGAGGTTCAGAAGCAACCCGCAGAATCGTCAAAAACTGGGCAATCCTGACGCGGATGGCGGCCGGCCTGTCGTAAAAATGAAAGGACGCGGCGCCCGTCGGGGGATCAGGTCAAAAAAACGGCGCCCAATCGGGCGCCGTGTTCAGAGAGCGATCGCTCAGCGACCTCAGTGGTCGTGGTGGTCGTGACCACCGGCAGGCTTGGTCTCTTCCGGGAGATCCGTGATGAGGCACTCCGTGGTGAGCAGCAGGCCGGCGACGGACGCGGCGTTGGTGATCGCGGTGCGGGTGACCTTGGTCGGGTCGACGACGCCGGCCTTGATGAGGTCTTCGTATTCGCCGGTGGCCACGTTGTAGCCTTCGGCGCCCTTGTGCTTGAGGAGGACTTCCTGGACGATGAGCGAACCTTCGACGCCGGCGTTGAAGCACAGCGTGCGGAGCGGCTCTTCGATCGCCTTGCGGACGATCTGGGCGCCGATCTTCTCGTCACCGACGAGGGAGTTGATCACGGAGTCGATGGCCTTGACGGTGCGCAGGAGGGCGACACCACCGCCGGGGACGATGCCTTCTTCGACGGCCGCACGGGTGGCGTGCAGGGCGTCGTCGACACGGTCCTTCTTCTCCTTGAGCTCGGTCTCGGTCGCGGCACCCACGTGGATGACGGCGACGCCGCCGGCCAGCTTGGCGAGGCGTTCCTGGAGCTTTTCCTTATCGTAGTCGGAGGTGGTCTCTTCGATCTGGCGACGGATGAGCTTCACGCGGCCCTGGATGTCGGCGGACTTGCCGGCGCCCTGGATGACGGTGGTGTTCTCCTTGTCGACGACGATGCGCTTGGCGCGGCCGAGGTCAGCGACCTTGACGGACTCGAGCTTGATGCCGAGGTCCTCGGTGACGAAGCGGCCACCGGTGAGGACGGCGATGTCTTCCATCATGGCCTTGCGGCGGTCGCCGAAGCCAGGGGCCTTGACGGCGCAGACGTTGATCGTGCCGCGGAGGCGGTTGACGACGAGGGTCGCGAGGGCTTCGCCTTCGATCTCTTCGGCGATGATCAGGAGCGGCTTGCCGGTCTTGGCGACTTCCTGGAGGAGAGGCAGCAGGTCCTTCATGGCGCTGACCTTCTTCTCGTAGAGGAGGATGTAGGCGTCTTCGAGGATGGCCTCGAGCGTCTCGGCGTTGGTCGCGAAGTACGGGGAGAGGTAGCCCTTGTCGAACTGCATGCCTTCGACGACGTCGAGGGTGGTCTCGATGGTCTTGGCTTCTTCGACGGTGATGGTGCCGTCCTTGCCCACGCGGTCCATGGCTTCGGCGATGATGTCACCGATGGACTCGTCCCAGTTGGCGGAGACGGTGGCGACCTGCTTGATCTCCTTGCGGTCCTTGACCTTCTTGGAGATCACGGCGAGTTCCTTGACGATGGCTTCGGCGGCCTTGTCGACGCCACGCTTGACGAAGATCGGGTTGGCGCCGGCGGCGACGAAACGGAGGCCTTCCTTGTAGATGGCTTCGGCCAGGACGGTCGCGGTGGTGGTACCATCGCCGGCCTTGTCGGCGGTCTTGGAGGCCACTTCGCGCACCATCTGGGCGCCCATGTTCTCGTAGGGATCGTCGAGTTCGATCTCCTTGGCGACGGTGACGCCGTCCTTGGTGACCTTCGGGGCGCCGAATTTCTTGTCGATCATCACATTGCGGCCCTTGGGACCGAGGGTGACCTTGACGGCGCGGGCGAGGATGGAGACGCCGTTGAGCACCTTGCGGCGGCCGGCTTCATCGAAGAGGATCTGCTTCTTGGACATGTTGGTGTGGTTTGAGAGTTAGGGTTGAGATTATTCGATGACGGCGAGGATCTCTTCTTCGCGGAGGAGGAGGTAGATCTCGTCGTTGAGCTTCACTTCGGTGCCGGCGTACTTACCGACGAGGACCTTGTCGCCGACCTTGACGTTGAAGGCGACCTTCTTGCCGTCCTTGTCGAGGGCGCCGGTGCCGAGGGCGATGACCTTGGCTTCTTGCGGCTTCTCCTTGGCGGAGTCAGGGATGATGATGCCGCCCTTGATTTCTTCAGCCTCTTCGATGCGCTGGAGGAGGACGCGATCGCCGAGGGGCTTGACGCTGGGTTTGGTGTTTTTGGCCATGGTGGGTATTTGGGTAGAGGTTTGTCCGGAGGGACGTCCGGTAAGTTGCAGAACAGATGCCAAAGCCCTTTCCCCTAGGTTTAGCAAACGATTAAGGGGTTTTTCTGGGGTCTGCCCCCTTCCCGACCCCCTAAATGACCCAATGTTCCCTGTTTTGCCCGGGACACCCTGTCTCAGGGTGAGACAGGCAAAACAGGGCTAGTGCCAGAGCTAGGGCCAGAGACAGGCCAAATCATCACTACCCCTAGCCCAAGCCCAAGCCCAAGCTCTAGCCCTAATCAGAGTTCCCCCGGTTGCTTCCCTTCCGGTTCCTTGAGCTGATCGCCCCAACCGAGGATACGCGCCTGGGCGCCATGATGCTCGGCCTTGGTCTTGTCGCCCCGCTCCATCCAGATGCGGGACATGGAAGTGTGGACGTGGATGTCCTTGGGTCGCAGCGCGAGGGCCTGCTCGCCGGCGGCAAGGGCTTCGTCATACTGACCCGCGGCGAAGTGGACCTCCGCCTTGGCGAGCCAGGCTTCGAAGCAGGCCGGATCGGCCGTGACCGCCGCCTGCAGCTTCGCGAGGGCCGCGGCTTCGTCGCCGACGGCGAAGTCGAACGACGCCTCTTCCGCCAAGGCCAGGGCGCGCGCTGAGGGCGTGGGATCGGACATGCGGACAACGTGCGAGGAGCCCGCGGCATCGCAAGCGCTCCTTTCACGCTTGGAAAGGGACCGAGGGGGTCGCAACTTAACCGCATCATGGATCCTCGCTACGGAAAGCTCGCCGAAGTGCTCTGCGGTTTCTCGACCCGCCTAAAGAAGGGGGAGAACGTGCTCATCGACGCCCACGACGTCCCCGAGGACTTCGTCATCGCCCTCATCCGGGCCGCCCGCGAATGCGGCGCCACCCCGATGGTCAACCTCCACAAGGCCCGCGTCGGCCGCGAGATGGTCAAGGGCGGCACCAAGGAACAGTTCAAGCTGGCCGCCGACCACGAGCTCGCCCGCATGAAGAAGATGCAGGCCTACATCGCCGTGCGCGGCTCGGACAACATCTTCGAAGGCAGCGACATCCCGGCCGCCCAGGCCAAGCTCAACGGCGAGATGATGCGCCCGGTCCTCGACCACCGCGTCAACAAGACCAAGTGGGTCGTCCTCCGCTGGCCCACCTCCTCGATGGCCCAGCAGGCCAAGATGAGCACCGAAGCCTTCGCCGACTTCTACTTCCGCGTCTGCACGCTCGACTACTCCCGCATGATCCCGGGCATGGAAGCCCTCAAGCAGGCGATGATGAAGACCGATGAGGTCCACATCACCGGCCCGGGCACCGACCTGAAGTTCAACATCAAGGGCATGAACGCCATCCCCTGCGGCGGCGAATACAACATCCCCGACGGCGAGGTCTTCACCGCGCCGATCAAGGACTCCGTCAACGGCGTGCTGCAGTACAACTGCGCGACCATCTACCAGGGCGTCTCGTTCGAGAACATCCGCCTCGTCTTCCGCAAGGGCAAGATCGTCGAGGCCACCTCGAACAACACCAAGCGCCTCAATGAGATCCTCGATACCGACGGCGGCGCGCGCTTCATCGGCGAGTTCGCCATCGGCTTCAACCCGCACATCCTCAACCCGATGCAGGACATCCTGTTCGACGAGAAGATCGCGGGCTCCTTCCACTTCACGCCCGGCAAGTGCTACGAGACCACCGACAACGGCAACCATTCGTCCATCCACTGGGACATGGTCTGCATCCAGCGCCCCGAATACGGCGGCGGCGAGATCCGTTTCGACGGCCAGGTGATCCGCAAAGACGGCCTCTTCCTTCCCAAGCCCCTCCAGAAATTGAATCCCGCATACCTCCTCGGTAAGGCCAAATAACATGGCCAACCAAAAAAAGCCGAAGAAGGCCCAGCCGAAGCGCCCCGGATCCCGTCCGCAAGCCCGCACGGCCAAGGCGCTCAAGCGCAAGGAAAAGCCCGCCCCGCACGTGCCCTACGCGGCCCGTCCGGCCAAGGCGCCCGTCGAGGAGGTCCGCCCGGATGAGATCTTCAAGACCCGCATCCCGAGCGAATTCGAACCCGCCCGCGCCGACAAGATCATCGCCACGCTGCTCGACGGCGTCAGCCGCTCCCGCGTGCAGAAGGCCCTCGACCTCGGCATGGTGAAGGTCAACGGCCAGACGGCCGATTGCCGCACGCTGCTCAACCCCGGCGACGCCATCGAGGTCGCCCTGCCCTCCCCCGGCGAGCCCACCGCCCGCCCGGTGAAGATGGCCCTCGAGGTCCTCTTCGAAGACGCGCACATCATCGCGGTCAACAAGCCCGCCGGCCTGCTCACGCACCCCGTGCAAGGCTCCGACGAAGTCTCGATCGTCCACGGCCTGCTCCATTACACCAAGGGCAAGCTCGCCCCGGCCGGCGGCGCGCCCCGCCCCGGCGTCGTGCATCGCCTCGACCGCGAGACCTCCGGCGTCATCGTCCTCGCGAAGACCGACAAGGCCTACCACGCGCTCGTCGCCCAGTTCGCCGAACGCACCGCGCAGAAGGAATACCTCGCCCTGGTCGACAAGGCCCCGCGCCTGCTCTCCGGCGTCATCAACGCCAACATCGACCGCCACCGCACCGTCCGCGTGCGCATGGCCGTCCGTGAAGACGGCCGCGAAGCCATCACCGACTGGCGCGTCGAAGAGAAGTACGGCGTCGAGGCCGCGCTCGTCCGCGCCTTCCCGCACACCGGCCGCACGCACCAGATCCGCGTCCACCTCGCGCACATCACGCACCCGATCCTCGGCGACCGCACCTACGGCAAGTTCGACGTCCCGAGCTACACCGGATGGCCGATGCCCCGCGTGATGCTCCACGCCCACAAGCTCACCCTGACGCACCCGCAGACCGGCAAGCCGCTCACGATCACCGTCGAGCCGCCTAAGGACTTCCAGGAGCTCAAGGAATGGCTCGCCAAGAAGTTCGGCCGTAAATCCTACCTTCTTCCCGCTTAAGCAGGAAGAAGGAGGGCTAGAGCCAGGGCTAGAGCTAGTTTGGTTTCACCCTTACTAGCCCTAGCCCCAGCCCTGCCCTAGCCCTAATCAGAACCCCTTCTGCCCGGGCTTGGGCAGTTTGGTCGGGGCCTTCCACTCGGCGGGTAGGATCTTCGCGGCGGTCAGCGGGTCGTTATCGCCGTCGGCCTTCATCTCGGCGGCCAGCTTCTCGAGCATGGCCTTGATGCGTTCGGCCTGGGCCGGATCGGCGGAGAGGTCCTTGGTCTCGAACGGGTCGGACTGCAGGTCGAAGAGCTGCGTGCGGTCGACGTGCGGATAGCGGATCAGCTTCCAGTGTCCGTCGGAGAGCGCCTTCTGGATGGTCTTGTAACCGAACATCAGGAACGGACGTCCGGGCTGGGCGGGGTCCTTGAGGACGGACGAGAACTCCCGACCGTTGGAACCTTCCGGGGTCGCGATGCCGCAGAGTCTACCCAGCGTCGGCATGACGTCGAAGAGGTAGCACATCGCGTCGCTCCGCTTGTCGGCGGCGATGCCCGGGCCGGCGACGATGAGCGGCACGCGCATGGAGTGCTCGTAGAGGTTCTGCTTGCCGATGAGACCGTGCGAACCACGGGCGACGCCGGAGTCGGCGGCGAAGACGATGATCGTGTTGGCGGCGTAAGGGGAAGCATCGACGGCGTCGAGGACGCGGCCCACCTGCACGTCGAGGAAGCTGATGTAGCGATAATACTCGGCCAACATCGTCTTCACGTCGGCCTCCGGGCGAGGCCACTTCATCAGCTGCTCGTCACGGATGACCATCTCGCCGTTGTCGAAGGGATGCTGCGGCAGGAAGTTCGGCGGCAGCGGGATCGAGGCCGGGTCATATTTCACCGGGAAGTCGTCCGGTACGATGTGCGGGTCGTGCGGTCCGTCGAAGGCCAGGTAGGCGAAGAACGGCTGCTTCCCGTCGCGGGACTTCAGGAAAGCCAAGGTCTCATCGGTGGCCTCTTCGCAGAGGTGCTTCGGGGCCACCTTGCCGGGCGTGAGCTTGCCGTTCGGGAGCAGGTCGCTGGTCGGAGCCTTGAGCGGGTTGACCATGCCGCCCACGAAGAGCGCCTTGGCCTGCTGGAAGGACTTTGAGATGGCTGGAAGGCCGTTATGCCACTTGCCCGTGGCGAAGGTCGCGTAACCGGCCTGACCGAAGGCGTGCGGCCAGGTCTCATGCTTCAGCAGCTTCTCATCGATCTGGGCGAGCGAGCGCCCCGAGAGCAGCATCGCGCGCGAAGGCACGCAGGTCGCGCCCTGGTTGCCCCCTTGCATGTAAGCCCGGTTGAACGCCACGCCGCGCTTCACGAGGCGATCGAGGTTCGGCGTCTTGATGACCGGATTGCCTAGGGCCGCGATGGTATCGGCCCGCTGGTCGTCGGCGAAGATGAACACGACGTTGGGCGCCGGGGCGGCGCGCAGGGATAGGATCGTGGCGCAGAACGCGACGATGAGGCGGGGCAGGCTCATGCGCCCATCCAAGCCGTCCGCGCAGGGAAGGCAACCCCGCTCAGGAGCCGAAACCGTGGTGCCCGTCCTGCTTGCGGTGCTCCGGGGCGTCGGGCTCGACGTGGACGAGGACCGAGACGACTTCGGGATGGGAACGCAGGATGTCGGCCTTGATCCGGCCGGCGATGGCGTGCCCTTCGGCGACGGTGGCCGTCTCGGCCACCTGCAAGTGGAAATCGACCTCGAAGCGGTCGCCCAGACGGCGGGCGCGGAAGGCGTGGAAACCCTTGGCGCCCGGGGCGGCCAGGATGTGCTCGCTCAGGTCGTGCAGGACGTGTTCCGCCGGGGCGGTATCCAGCAGGTCGTCACAGGCGCCCTTGAAGAGCTTGATGCCTTCGGCGCCCAGCCAGCCGGCCAGCACGAGACCGACGACCTTATCGAGGGCCTGCCATTCGGGATTGACGTTGGCGACGACGACCGCGACGAGCGCCAGGAGCGAAGCCACGGCGTCGGCGCGATGATCGGTGGCGTTCGCCATGAGCAGGCGGGAACCGAGGCGCTCAGCCTGACGGCGGGCATACTGATAAAAACCTTCCTTGATAAGAAGCGCCGCGCCGGCGACCCAAGCGGCGGCGATGCCAGGAGGAGAGGTTTCCGCGCCGCTCACGAGTGCGGCAAGCGACTGCCAGGCCAGACCGACGCAGAAGAGCAGCACCAGCGACGAGATGAGCATCGTCGCCAGGGTCGAGAAACGGTGATGGCCGTAAGGATGATCGTCATCCTTCGGCAGGTGGGCGAACTTCAGGCCGATGATCGCGGCGATGTCGCTGGCGATGTCGACGAGCGAGTGGATGCCGTCGGCGACGAGCGCCTGCGAAGAAGCGATGAAGCCCACGCTGAGCTTAGCGCCGGCCATGATCACGTTGACCGCCAAGCTGAGCGCTACGGTCAGACCTCCTTCACGCTGCAGCGTCGTGCTCATTTGGGCGAGTTGGCCTTGATGAGTTCGGCTTCGGCCTGCCAGTCGATCCGGACCAGATGGGCCTCGGCGACAGCGGGGTGGGACTTCAATTCCTGCACCAGTGCTTCGAGCTTACCCCAGGGGGCTCCGCCGGGCAATTTACGCCAGGCATCGAGACGAAGGAGGACCTCTTCGTGGCCCGCCCAAGCGGCGGCGACGTCGCCGGACGCGACCTTCACCTCGGCCGCCTGACGGCCGGGCTTGAGCTTGATCGCGATACGGTCGGCGAAAGTGAATTCATAGGACTCCACGGGACCCGGCTCGGCGAGGGCGACGCCCGCAGCGTAGGTCTCCTTGATCAGGATGTGCTCCTCGGGGAGTTCCTTGCCTTCCGGCGAGTAGCGGCGCGTGCCGCCGGTGACGAGCGTGCGGACCTTGCCACCACCCTGCTTCTCGGCGACCTGTTCGAAGAGCACATACTTCCCGTAGAAGCCCTTCTTGGTCACGGCGTAGTCATACATCATCGGAGCCATGCTCAGCGAAGAGCGGACCATCCGGAGCTGGTTCTTCTTCTCGCTGCCGCAGGACTTCCCGCCGAGCAGGAGGACGATGCCGAGCAAGGCGCCGACCAGGAAGATGACGAAACGTTCGCGCTGACCCATGCCGAGACTTCAGCCGAGGAACCCGCCCGGGGCAAGGACAAGCCTCCGGCAGTGCGTTTGGCGTTGGAAAATCGCCGCCGGACGCCAGAACAAGGCCATGCTTCAGGCCACCGTCGAGACCCGCGTCCGCTTCGCCGAGACCGATGCGATGGGCGTCACCTACCACGGCAACTACCTGCCTTGGTTCGAGATGGCGCGCGTCGCCCTGCTCGATCAGCTCGGCACCCCCTACCGCGAACTCGAACAGCAGGGTTTCCTGCTCCCCGTCCTCGAGACCGGCCTGACCTACCACCGACCTTCCCGCTTCGACGACCGCGTGCGCATCACCGTGACCTTGGCCGAAAAGCCCAAGGCGCGCCTCAAGCTGACCTACCGGGTCGAGCGCGACGGCGAACTGCTCGTCGAAGGCTTCACGGTCCACGCCTTCGTGAACCGCGAATTCAAGGCCGTGCGCCCGCCCGACCACGTCGAGGCCGCCATGCGCCAAGCCTTCGGAGCCTGATTTCATGAAGATCGCCGCCGCCCCCCTGGGGCCTTTCGAAACCAATGCGTACCTCGTCGTCGCCGAGAACGGCAAGGACTGCTGCGTCGTCGACGCCCCCAAGGACGCCGGTCCGCTCCTGCTCGCCGAAATCAAAAAGCAAGGCCTCAACCTGACGCACCTTCTCATCACGCACGGCCATTGGGATCACATGTGCGACGGCCACCACTTCGCCAAAGCCGGCGCCAAGGTCATAGCTCATAAGGACGACCAGCAGCTCATCGAGAACATCGAGGCTTATCGTAACCGTTACCAGACGATGATCCCGTCGCTCTCGGACGACGACTTCCGCTCGGTGAAAGTCGACCGCTGGGTGGACGACGGCGACGTCGTCGAAGCCTGCGGCTTCAAGTTCGAGATCCGCCACGTCCCCGGCCACTGCCCGGGCAGCATCCTCTTCTACGCCGCCGACCAGAAGATCGCCTTCACCGGCGACGCCATCTTCAAAGGATCCGTCGGTCGGACCGACCTCCCCAACGGCGACTGGAACCAGCTCCTGACCTCGATCCGCGCGCGCATCTATACCTTGCCGGACGACGTCGTGCTCCTGCCGGGACACGGCGGCCAGACCTCGGTCGGCGTGGAGAAGCAGACCAATCCGTACGCCAAGCCCTGAGCCGCGTGCCCACTCCCTGCCCTTTCCTGCCGTCCTGCGGTCGCCCCCTGACCTGGCGCGACCTCAACGCCCTGCGGGACAACCAAGGTCCGGAGCTCTATCGTCTGTGCCTCGAATACGGCCAACAGCTCTGGCTGGATGACCTCCCGGCCCGGGCGCTGCTCGCCGTGGACCGCGCCCTCTATTGCGATGTACCCGAAGGCGACGTCGCGCTGACCGAATATGCCATGCCTTACCGCGCCATCGGCTGGATGGTGCGGCAGCCCAGCGACCAATTCACCGGCAACGCCCGCGTGCATTACCAGCACCTCGCCGACCGCGTGCGCGGCGAACGGGCTGAGCTCAAGAAGTGGCGCGCCTGGGCCGCCTGGGCCGTCACGTGTCACGTCCGACCCGATCTGGCCGGCGACCCCAAGCATGAGGTGACCGAACCCACGCAGGCGGAGATCGAAGCCGGACTGCTGACCTACGGCCTGGTCAGCGAAATCGCCGAATGGCGCAAGGCGCTCGCCGACTGAATTCACTCCTGCGATTTTCTCATGACCCTCCACGCCGACCACTCCATCCGCATCGTCGTCGATGCCACCGACCTGCATGCAGGCCTGACGGGAGAACGAGCGCTGGAGCAGCGGGTCGTCCCGGCGGAGAGCCGCATCACCCTTCGCTCGCTCAAGACCGGCGAGCCCCTGACGCATGACGGCGCCAAACTGCTCGAGATCCTCGTGGTGCGCGGCCAGCTAAGCCTCAATGGAGAAGCCCTTGGTCCCGCTTCGTACGTCCGTCTGGCGCCAAGCGTCTCCGTCACTTTCACCGCAACGGAGGCCAGCCTGGTCTACCTCAACGAGCGTACCCCGTCGGAGCCGGAAAAAGATTCCTACGCCTTACACGGCGATCAACTGGACTGGCGGCAAGGCATGGTCCCAGGGCTCAAGGTCACCTCCTTGCACCAAGGCCTCACCAAGCACACCGCCTTGGTGCGCTGGGCGCCAGAGACGCGTTTTAATCCGCACACGCATGTCGGTGGCGAAGAAATCCTCGTCCTCGAAGGAATCTTCCGCGATGAGCACGGCAGCTATCCCGCCGGCACGTGGATCCGCAGCCCGCATATGAGCAATCACCGTCCGTTCACCGGACCGGAAGGCGCGACGATTCTCGTGAAGGTCGGCCACCTGGACGTGGCCTGAGCCGTCACTTCGAGACGTCGAGGATCTCGGCCTCGAGCTCGATCGTCCGGCCGTTGGCGCCGCCGATGAGGGTCTTGGAGCCGGGCTTCACCGTGACCGTCGTATTGGCCCGGGAGACGGCGACCTGCGGAGCGGGCGCGTCGATGATGACTGCCTTGTGCAGCACCAGTTCGACGGACTGACCGAGGCGGGAAAGCGTGAGGGCTTCGCGCTTCTCGTCGTAGGACTTAAGGGTCCATCCGTCGATGCGACGGCCGAGCGGCACCCACTGGCGCTTGCCCGTGGAGTCTTCGATCGAGAACAGCTTGTCCTTCGTCAGCACGCCGTGGAAGAAAGGCAGATTGCCCTTGGGGCGAGGCATCGGTGCGGCGGGAGCAGTCGCCGGCGTGGTAGCCGGAGCGGGCGGAGCCTCCCGGGATTCCGTCGCCGCTTCGAGGGTCAGCGTACCGTCCTTGTTGACCTTCGGGGTGACCGTGAAGACCACGCCTTCGTCGGCCGAACCGACGCGGATGGTGGTCTGCTTGCCGTCGACCGTGATCACCGAAGGCTCGGCGTAGACCTCCGGTTTGCCGTCCTTGTCGGGGCGCGTGAAGGTCGCCTTGACCTTCAGGTGCGTCGGGACCGCTTCCTCAGCCGCGAAGGCCGCAGAGGCGAGCAGAACGAGCAACAGAGCACGAAACATAGCTTAACGGGCGACCGGTGCGGCGACCGGCGTGGCCGAGACCGAAGCGCTCACGGAAAGTTCGAGGCCACCGACGCCGGGGACCTTGGCGACCTCGCCCGGGCGCACCGTGACGACCGTGCTGAGTTCGCTGGCGGAAGCTTCGATCGAGGACTTGTAGAGGTGCAGTTCCTGGTGCGTGGCGCCTTGGGAGACCGTGAGCACGTTGGTCTCGACGTCGAAGGCCTCGAGCTTCCAACCCTCGACGGTGGCGCCGAGCTTATACCAGCGACGGCCGCTGCGGCTGTCCTGGATGGAGAAGAGACCTTCCTTCGCGAGCACGGAGTAGAAGACCAGCGAGCCGTCATGGGCTTTGGAATCGCGCTTACGCTCGCGCTTGGCGTCCTTGGGGTCGACGACCTCGGCCTTGTGGGCGATGGAGACGCGGACCGAGATGCTGACCATGCCGTCGGGCTGGACGGTCGGGGCGATGACCAGCTCCATCGAGGACTCCGGCTTGCCCTTCGGATCCTTGGGGTCGGGGCGACCGGCGACGGAGACGCGGGCCTCGGAGCCCGAGATCACCGAAACCGAAGGCGCGCTCATCATGTCCGACTTCCCGGTCTTCGGATCGAGGTGCGTGACCGACGTGCGGACCGTGACCGTGGGCGGCGGCGCGGGCGGGGCCGGCGTCTGGGCGGACACCCCGAGGGAGGTCAGGACGCCGAGCGCGAGCAGGAGGAGGCGAGGGGCCATGGGGGTGGGCATGGTTGTATTTTCCCTTATACCCCGTCGCGAGGCAAAAGGTTGCATCCCGCGGGCCCGAAACCTCAGAGGCGCTTGAAGATCAGCGAGGCGTTGTGTCCGCCGAAACCGAGGTTGTTCGAGATCGCGACGTCGACCTTGCGGGCCTTGGCGACGTTCGGCGTGTAGTCGAGGTCGCAGTCGGGGTCCGGGTTCTCGTAATTGATCGTCGGCGGGATCATGCCCGTGTGGATGGCCATCACGCACGCGGCCGCCTCGACGCCGCCGGCGGCGCCCAGGAGGTGGCCGGTCATGGACTTGGTCGAGGAGATCGAAATCTTGGGGGCGAGGTCGCCGAACGTGCGCTTGATCGCGAGGGTCTCGCAGCGGTCGTTGATCGGGGTCGAGGTGCCGTGGGCGTTGATGTACCCCACTTCGGACTTCTCGATGCCGGCCTCGGCGAGGGCGCGGTTGAGGCAGAGCGCGAGGCCCTTCCCTTCCTGGTCCTGGCCGGTGATATGGTAGGCGTCGCAGGTGGCGCCGTAACCGGCGAGCTCGCAATAGATGCGGGCGCCGCGGGCCTGGGCGTGTTCGAGGGACTCGATGACGAGGACGCCGGCGCCTTCGCCCATGACGAAGCCGTCGCGCAGCTTGTCGAACGGACGGGAGGCCTTCTCGGGCGTGTCGTTGAAGTCGGTCGACATCGCCTTCATGTTGCAGAAGCCGGCGTAACCGAGTCGGGTGATGGCGGCTTCGGAGCCACCGGAAAGCATGATGTCGGCATGACCGTCACGGATGTGGCGGAGGGCTTCGCCGAGGGCGTGGGAGCCGGAAGCGCAGGCCGAGACGACGCCAAAGTTGACGGACTTCGCCTGGAACTCGATGGCCACGACGCCCGAGGCGATGTTGGCGATGAGCGAAGGAATGGTGAAGGGAGAGACGCGCGAAGGGCCGCGCTCGATGAGGACGCGGGCCTGGTTCTCGATGGTCTCCATGCCACCGATGCCGGAGCCGATGATCACGCCGAAGCGCTCGGAATCCAGCTTGGTGACGTCGACGCCGGCGTCCTGGATGGCGAGACGGGAAGCGGCGACGGCGTACTGCGTGTAGCGGTCGTTACGCTTGGCCTCCTTGCCGTCCATGTACTTGGCCGGATCGAAGTCCTTGACCTCCGCGCCGACCTTGGACGGGAAGTCCGTGGGGTCGAAACGGGTGACACGACCGATCCCGGAACGGCCCTTGATCAGGGCGTCCCAGAAGGTCGCATTGTCGTGACCGAGCGCCGTCAGCGAGCCGATGCCCGTGACGACTACCCGGCGAGATTTGCGGTCGGAGCTCAAAGGGGCGGGCCTACGCGAAAAGCCCGGTCTGGTTACTTGGTGGCGTGGGCCTTGATGTGCTCGATGGCATCACCAAGGGTCTTGATGCCGGCGGCCTTGTCTTCCGGGATCGTGATGCCGAACTCGTCTTCGAAAGCCATGATGATCTCGACGAGGTCAAGGGAGTCAGCCTTCAGGTCGCCCTGGAAGCTGGCACCGGGGGTGAGCTGCTCAGGGGTGACGGAGAGTTGCTTGACGATGATGTCCTTGACGCGCTGTTCGATGTTTTCGGGCATAATAAAAGGGTGTTTTAGTGGGTTTTGGGGTGTCAGATGGCCATGCCTCCGTCAATCGAAAAGACCTGCCCGGTCACATAGCCCCCCTCTTCCGAGGCGAGGTAATCGACCATGGCGGCGATATCGTTGACTGAGCCAAATCGTCCCAGCGGGATGACTCCGAGGATCTTCTGCTTCACCTCATCGGAGAGCTCTCCCGTCATGTCGGTGGTGATGAAGCCAGGGGCGACGGCGTTGGCGGTGATGGAGCGGCCGGCGAGTTCGCGGGCGAGGGTCATCGTGAGGCCGTGGAGTCCGGCCTTGGCGGCGGCGTAGTTGGCCTGGCCGGCGTTGCCCTGCACGCCGGTGACGGAGGAGATGCTGATGATGCGACCCCAGCGCTTCTTGGTCATCGGGCGCACGAGGCCCTTGGTCCAGTAGAAGGCGGAGGAGAGATTGGTGGAGATGACGTCGTTCCAGTCCTGCTCGGACATCGCCATCACGAGCTTGTCGCGGGTGATGCCGGCGTTGTTGACGAGGATCTCGACGGCGCCGAACTCGGCGATGATCTGCTCACAGGCCTTGGCGACCGCGGCGGCGTCGGAGACGTCGACCTGGAAGGCCTTGGCCTTCTGGCCCTTGGCGAGGATGTCGTTGGCGACCTGCACGCAGGTGTCGGACTTGGAGACGCAGAGCACGGTGTGGCCGTGGGCCGCGAGACGTTCCGCGATGGCCTTGCCGATGCCGCGTCCGGCTCCGGTGACGAGGGCGACGCGAGGAGAGTGCGTGAGGTGCATCGGGCTTTTTTGTGCAAGGAAAAGGGGGGGCTGGCAAGTGGCTAATGCCCTGCCGGAAGCCCCCTTCCCCGCCCTCCGCGCTCAGTAGACGTCGCGCTGGTAGCGGCCGTCCTTCTTGAACTGCTTGACCCAATCCACCGCGGCCTCGGGCGTCATGCCGCCCTGCTCGGCCACGATGGCGTGGAGCGCCGCGTCGACGTCCTTGGCCATGCGCTTGGCGTCGCCGCACACGTAGAAATAAGCGCCCTGCTGGATCCACTTCCAGAGCTCGGCGGCGTTCTCGCGCATGCGATCCTGCACGTAGACCTTGGCGGCCTGGTCGCGGGAGAAAGCGGTGTCGAGACGCGTGAGCACGCCGGACTTCTGATACTCCGCCCACTCGTCGGCATAGAGGAAGTCATGATCCTTGCGCTGGTCGCCGAAGAAGAGCCAGTTCGGGCCCTTGGCGCCGCGGGTGGCGCGGTCCATGACGAAGCTGCGGAACGGCGCGACGCCGGTGCCGGGGCCGACCATGATGACCGGCACGTTGTCGTCGGCGGGCAGGCCGAAGTGCGAGTCGGCGACGAAGATCGGCAGGTCCGCTTCGTTCATGCGGGCGCGATCGGCGAGATAGCTGGAGCAGACCCCTTCGCGCTGGCGGCCATTGGTCTCATAGCGGACCACGGCGACCGTGAGGTGGATCTCCTGCGGATACTTCGAAGGCGCGGAGGAGATCGAATAGAGGCGCGGCATCAGCTTGCGCATGAGTTCGATCAGCTCCTGGGCGGACGGACGGGCGGACGGGTTCTCGAGGAAGAGGTCGATGAACTCGCGTTGCTCCATCCAGGCCTTCTTCTTCTCGGGGTCGGCTTCGCCGATGGCGGCGGCGAGACGGGCCTTGTCGGCGGCGTCGGTCGCGCGGTCATGCAGCAGCTGGGCGAACTTGTAGGTCGGGCCGTTGAGCGCGAGGCGCGTCGAGAGGGCCTGGCGGAGGGAGATCGGCGCCGCGTCCTTCGGGATCGTCACCTGCTCGTCGCCGGTGAAGCCCGCGGCCTGCAGCAAGGCGGCCACGGACTTGGGATTGTTGGTCGGGAAGACCCCGAGGCTGTCGCCGCACTTGTAGGTGAGGCCGCTGCCGGCGAGCGAGACCGAGAAGTGCTGGGTGTCCTTCTGGCTGGCCGGCGAGCTCAGGCGACGACGGTCGACGAGGCGGGCCGGGAAGGGATTGTTCTTGTCGTAAGGCGCGGACATGAAAGTGCCCCGCAGGATGTCCAGCGGGGCACTGTTGCAAACCTCTTTTGGAAGAGGGGTTATTTCCAGACCTTGACCCAGTCGATGTCGATGTCGTCGGGCAGGCTTTTGAGGACCAGCTTAGGGCGGTCCTGCTCTTCGATGCGATGGGTCAGCGTGACCGACATGGGGCGGACGAACTCCTTTCGGTCCAGCTTGTGGACGGCCTTTCCGTCGAGATACCAAGTAAAGCCCTTGTCGGTCCAAAGGATGCCGTAGGTGTGGAACTTCTTGGAAATATCCGTGAACTTACCGATGGCCTTGTCGGGCCGGAAATCCTGAGATCCCGACTCGAGGAGGGCGCGAGCCCAGGGACTGACGCGCTCCTTGCCGATGCAATGGAACGAAGTGGTGATGCTGGGCGGAGTCTTGTCGTCGTCGGTCGAGATGCGGAAAGCCCCCGCATGTCCGTCGCCGGCGTGCATCCGCATGGAAGCCTCGAAATAGCCGAACTCCTGGCTGAACTTGCCGCGCGAGCTCAGCGTGTGGGTCTGGATCATGTCATCCTTGATCCTGAGCCCGATGCGCAAAGCGCCGCCCTTGCCGACCTTGACGAAGCTGAAGACCTCGCGGGCGCCGATGACGCTCCACTTGGCTTCATCGATCTTGTCGCCGTCGAAATCGTCGGAGAAGACCAGCTTCTTGCCCAGGGAGGGGTCGGCGGCGAAGGCGGCCGCCGTGAAAAACAAAAGACACAGGTGTTTCATGGAAATCACTGGTAGACCTTCACCCAGTCGATGTCGACGTCGTCGGGCAGCTCCTTGAGCACGAGCCTGGGACGTTCCCATTCGCCGATACGGTGGGCGAAGCTGACATACATCGGGGCGGCGATCGGCGTGCGATCGACCTTGTTGATGAGCTTGCCGTTCACGAACCAGGAGAAACCCTTCTCGGTCCAAAGGATGCCGTAAGTGTTGAACTTCTTGGAGGGCTCGCCGCCCTTGAGGATCTTCTTGCCGGCGGCGTCGGAGCGAAGGTCATGCTGGCCGCGATCGTCGACATAGCGGGCCCAGGGGGCGAGATAGTCGTCCCCCGTTCCTTCCCACAGGACGTTGATGAAGGGGGTGATCTTCTCGTCCTTGGCGCGGACGGAGAAGTAACCCGTGTGACCCGGGTTGGCGTTGAGACGCATGGAAGCCTCGAAATAGCCGCGGACCTGCTCGTGCTTGCTGCGGATACCGTTGGTCTGGATCATGTCATCGCGCTTGATGAGCGTGATGCGCAGCGCCTTGGACTTGCCCATGGTGACGAAGGACATCGCGGTCGGCTCACCCATGGCGGTCCACTTGGAGGCGTCGAGGGCCGGGCCGTCGAACTCATCGGAGAAAGCCAGCTTCATGTTCGAAGCCGGGTTCACGGCGCTCAGGGTGGCCGTGAGGGCGAGGAGGCTGAGGAGTTGTTTCATGGGGATGGGGCTTGAAATATCAGGATCAGGGAATCTTGAAGACCTTGACCCAATCGACCTGCATCGGCTCGGGGCCAAGCTTGGGATTCATGAAGTCCTTGAGGAGGCCGCCTTCGGGGAGGCTCTGATGGAACTCGACGCCCATCGGCTCCTTCGGGATCGGGCGGGCGAGCTTGTGGACGAGACGCCCTTCTACGTACCACATGTAGGAGGTCGCATTCCACTGCAGTCCGTAGGTGAGGAACTTCTTGTAGGACTTGCCGCCGTCCATCGCGATGACCTTTTCCTTGGGCGCAAGGCGATGGGAACCGGATTCGTCGAAGATGTTCAGGGTCGGCTCGATGCGGTCGGCGCCGGTGAAGACGAAATACATCGAGGCGGCCGGCACCTTCTCCATGTTCTGGTTCCGGATGCCGAAGACGGTCCAACCGCGGTTCTTGGTCTGCACGGCGCGGATGGAGGCTTCGAAATAACCCTGGCCGTAGGAGAACTTGCCCAGCGTGTGCGCATGGCTGCCGTTCCAGAAGCCGGGCTTGTCCTTCGGGGTGACCTCGATCTGGAGCTTACCGTCGACGATACGGGCCATGCCGCCGGTGTTCCACTTCGTCTTGTCGAGCTCCTTGGCGTCGAAGTTATCTTCCCAGACCGGCTTAAGACCGGCATTGGGAGCGGCGCCCAACGAGAGGGCGACCAGCAGGGAAAAAAGCGGCAGGGCTTTCATGAAAGGGGTGCTTTTATGATTAAATCCGAAGTTCAGGAGGTGGCAAGCCTGCTCGGGTCAGTTGTAGACCTTCACCCAGTCGACGCGCATGGGTTCCGGGCCCATTTGGGGGTCTTTGAAGCTCTTCAGCAGGCCGGCTTCGGGCAGCCGGTTGTGGTCCAGAGAAATATACATCGGCTTAGGAGTGGCCGGGATCTTATCCGAGATCCGGATGGTGTAAGCCAGGCGACCATCCAAATACCAGCGGTAATCGTTCGGACCCCATTGGAATCCAAAACGGTGGAACTTCTTCGAGTAGCTGGCATCGCGCGGCATCGGATTCTCCTTGGGACTCAGACTTCGTCCCCGCTCCTCGTTCACGATCCACAAGCCGACGTCGACGCGATCGCCGCCACCGTTGCTGAAGCCCATGCCCGCCGACGGCGCTTTACCGTCTTCATTGCCAATGCCGAAACCGCAACCGTGCCCGCCGGTCTGCACGAACATGATGGAGGCTTCGATGAAACCGGCCTTGGAGCTGTATTTTCCTCGCGTATTGACGCTGGAGCCGCGCCAGAACATCGGCTTCGAGCCGGGAGTGATTTCGAGCGAAAGCTGACCATCGACGATGCGGACGCCGTCGGCGTTGCCGATGTTCCACTTCTTCTTGTCGATCTCCTTGTCGTTGAACTCATCGGACCAGACGAGCTTGAGGCTGGTCTCCGGTCCGGCCCAGAGGGACGCGAAACAGAGGAGCAAAGGGAGCAGACGCGAGAGGTTCACGGCGGTGAGGGGTAATGCCTAAGGAAAAACCCGTCAGCCTAGGGTGCAAGCCCTAGATACCACCCCCGCCCTCTCAGTTCTCGAAAATGGAGTCGATTTCCTTGCGGGAAAGGGGTCGGCAATCCCCTAGGGGCATCTTGCGCAGGACCAGCCCGCCGATCTGGAAACGGCGAAGGGTCTTCACGTGGAAACCGAAGATCTCGAAGAGACGGCGGATCTCGCGCTTGCGGCCCTGGTCGAGATGGACCTCGAGATGGGCGGCATGGTCCGGGTGACGGATGACCTTCTTGAACCGCAGGTGCTCGCCCTCCTCCACCGCGCCCTTGAGCAGCCGAGGCGTGAGCGTCGGGTCGTAATCGCGGTTGAGGATGATCTCATAGCGCTTGATGACGCCGCCCGAGGGATGCATGACCTTGTTGGCGAGCTCGCCGTCGTTGGTCAGGATGAGCAGGCCTTCGGAATCCTTATCGAGGCGGCCGACGCAGAAAAGACGCAGGGAGCCATACTCCGGAGGCACCATGTCAAAGACCGTCTGGCCGCCGTGCGAGTCATCGTTGGTGCAGAGGTAGCCGCGGGGCTTGTTCATCATCAGCACGACCGTGCGGTTCAGGGGCTTGATGTGCTGGCCCTGGCAGATGACCGTGTCCACGGAGGGGTCGACCGGCTGCCCGGTCACCGCCAGCTTGCCGTT
Source organism: Verrucomicrobiota bacterium (assembly GCA_041180005.1). Lineage (GTDB taxonomy): Bacteria > Verrucomicrobiota > Verrucomicrobiia > Opitutales > UBA953 > UBA953. The sequence continues at coordinate 88,182 of JBEGSF010000003.1, forward strand.
GATCATCACGGACCCCGAGGCCACCAGCCGCTCCGCCTCGCGACGGGAGCAGACCCCCGCCTGGGCGAGGAACTTATGGATACGCATGGGTCCTTCGGAAGGCACGCCAATGGATTGAGGCATTTGCCCCCGCAGGGCGAGACAATCATCCGGCGGGGCGCCGAAGGACTTTTCTCGCCCTCGGACGGGAGGTCGTCTTAGTCCTCCCTCATGCGCCTCATCGACGGAAACGCCATCGCCCAACAGGTCCTAGCCGAAGTCAAGGATCGCGTGGCCAAGCTCGCCCCGGTCGTGCCCCACGTGGCCTTCGTCCGCGTCGGCGACGATCCCGCCTCGGTCTCCTACGTGACCAAGAAGCAGAAGACCGCGGCCGAGGTCGGCATGAAGGCCTCCCTGCAGCTCTTCCCCGAGACGGTCTCCAAGGCCGAGCTCTTCGCCCACCTCGACGCCCTCAACGCCGACCAGTCCGTGCACGGCATCCTGATCCAGGCTCCCCTGCCCAAGCACCTGCCCGAGACCGAAGTCTTCAACCGCGTCTCTCCGGACAAGGACGTCGACGGCTTCGGCACGCAGAGCATCGGCCGCCTCGTCCAGGAACTGCCAGGCGCCTTCGCGGCCTGCACGCCCGCCGGCGTCGTCGAACTGCTCCGCCGCTCCGGCGTCGAGACCGCCGGCAAGCACGCCGTCGTCGTGGGCCGCTCGCTGATCGTCGGCAAGCCCGCCGCCGCCCTGCTCCTCGCCAAGGGCTGCGACTGCACCGTGACCATCGCGCACTCGCGCACCAAGGACCTGCCCGCCATCGTCCGCCAGGCCGACATCGTCGTCGCCGCGATCGGCAAGCCCCGCTTCATCACCGCCGACATGGTCAAGCCCGGCGCGGTCGTCATCGACGTCGGCATCAACCGCGTGCCTGACGCGACCAAGAAGACCGGCTACCGCATCGTCGGCGACGTGGACTTCGACGCCGTCTCGCCGCAGTGCGAGGCCATCACGCCCGTCCCCGGCGGCGTGGGTCCGATGACGGTCGCGATGCTGATGAAGAACACGCTCGACGCCTGCGAGCGCGCCCAAGCCCGTGGCTAACCCGCCCCCGATCCCGCCTCCCCCTGCGGGATACTGGTGGCGGACCTTCGCCTGCCTGGCGGACATCATCCCCCTGCTCATCCTCGGCTGGTCCCTCGCCGGCCTTCTCGCCGGGCCCGAGGAACTCGCCGCGCGTCAGCACACCGACGAGTGGATCCAGCGTTTCACCAAGCAGTATTTCAAGGCCATCCAGACCGGCGCGCCGCGTGACCTGGAAGCGGTCAAGGGCATGGCCCTTCACCCGAAGGAAGCCGACCTGCAGGCCTTCAACACCTGGTATTCCTTCCAAGGCAACGTGAGCTTCGTGACGATGCTCCTCGCCCTCGCCTTGCAGGAGTGGCTCCTCGCCGGGCGCACGCTCGGCAAACGCATCTTCCGCCTCCGCACCATCGAACTGCCCGCGGCGGAACAGCCCGGCTTCATCCGCGCGCTCCTGCGCTCCGCCTGGAAGGCCGCCTTCTTCACGCTGCCCAACCCGTTCTTCATGCTGCTCGGCATCGTGAACTTCCACGTCCCGCTGTTCCGACGCGACAAGCGCGCCTGGCACGACCGCTGGACCGGCACGCAGGTCGTCGAAGACCGCGGCACCTGATTTTCCCATGCGTCTCGCCCTGCTCCTCCTGAACCTGGCGGCGACGCTGCTCGCGGCCGATCTCGCGTTGCCTCCGCTCACCGACGGGTCTCCGTCCGCCGGCAAGCGAGCCAAGGTCACTCCGCCCGAATACGCCGGCACGCAGGTCCGACATATCATCGCCCTGCCAGACGACTGGACGCCCGACTGGAAAGCACGGGGTAAGTCCTGGCCGGTCATCGCCGAATACACCGGCAACTATGCTCCTTCCTTGGGATCCTCCGGTCAGGTCGAAGGAGCCGGCCTCGGCTACGGACTCTCCCGCGGCCGGGCCATCTGGGTCGTCCTTCCCTACGTCGCCAAGGACCGTAAGACCAACGAGCGCACCTGGTGGGGCGATATCGACGCCACCGTAGCCTACCCGAAGGCCAATCTCCCGAGGATCTGCGCCGAGTTCGGCGGCGACCCGAAGAGGGTCGTCCTCTGCGGCTTCTCCCGCGGAGCCATCGGCGTCTCGTTCCTCGGACTGCACGACGACGAGATCGCGCGGCTTTGGTGCGGACTCTTGGCCCATGATCATTTCGACGGCGTGTCCGAGTGGAGAGGCCATGCCTGGGGTTCGCCGCTGGCACGCTACCGCGAGGAAGCGTCGGTTCGCCTGAGACGTCTCAACGGCCGTCCGTTGTTCGTGAGCCAAGGGCACGCCGGGGATTCGACCCGCAACTTCCTTGAGCCCTTGGCAAGCCGGGGCGTGACCTACCTGAAGGTCGACATGACGGCCCTCTACGGAAAATTCCCCAACGAGACCGTGCCCCACCCCCACACTGACCGTTGGCCGCTGCGGGACAGTGAAGCTACGCAGGCCGCGCGCGCGTGGTTCGATCGCGTGACGATGGCGGAATCACCGACGAAATAAGGCTGACCGGCGGCGTCCGGAATGGTTTCAGCGGACCTTATCGACTTTGTCGTTTCGCTAATCCTGCGCCTGAAGAGTAAGCTGACCTAACAACCCAACATACGTCGCAGCCTTTATCCGCAGCAGTGGAATGACTGCGCCAGAATGCTTAGAATCATTTTAAGCGATTTGCTTAACGCCTTCATTAGCGGCGAAAAATCGCTCGTCCGGATTCGCCCGGGGAACGCGGATTGAATGCGTCTAGCCGGATGGTAATCTCAGGGCGTCGTCCCTTTCGTTCGTGGCCGCCCTCGCCCTCACCGTCTTCTTCTCCGTCGTCCTGGCCCTGCTGGCGGCGCTCGCGTTCCTCTGGGATCAGCGGAACCGAGGCGAGGATGGCTACGACCGCGACTCGCTCCGTCCGCTGGACGAAGAAGCGCCCTCCCCTCTCCCGCCCTCCGAACTTCCATGAACGAACAACCGACCACCCTTCGCTACGACGACGAGATCGTCCGCCGCTTCACCCTGGCCTCCGTGCTCTGGGGCGTCGCCGGGCTGCTCTTCGGGCTGATCATCGCCCTGCAGCTGGCCTTCCCTGCCCTCAACCTCGGCATCCCCTATACCACGTTCGGCCGCCTGCGACCGTTGCACACCAACGCCGCCATCTTCGCCTTCGTCGGCAACATGGTGTTCGCCGGCATCTATTACTCCACGCAGCGGCTCCTCAAAGCCCGGCTGGCCTGTCCGTTCCTGGCGCAGGTGCACTTCTGGGGCTGGCAGCTCGTGATCCTGCTCGCGGCCGTCACGCTGCCGCTCGGCTATTCGCGAAGCAAGGAATACGCCGAACTCATCTGGCCGATCGACGTGCTGGTGGCCTTGGTCTGGGTCGTCTTCGGCATCGTCTTCTTCACCACCCTCGCCCGCCGCCGCGAGCGCAGCCTTTACGTCGCCGTCTGGTTCTACATCGGCACGATCATCACCGTCGCGCTGCTTTACGTCGTCAACCACCTCTCGTTGCCGACGAGCCTGCTGCACAGCTACCCGGTCTTCGGCGGCGTGCAGGACGCGCTGGTGCAATGGTGGTACGGCCACAACGCCGTGGCCTTCTTCCTGACCACCCCGATCCTCGGCATCATGTATTACTTCGTCCCCAAGGCCGTGGGACGTCCGGTCTACAGCTACCGCCTCTCGATCATCCACTTCTGGTCGCTGATCTTCCTCTACATCTGGGCGGGCCCCCACCACCTGCTGAACACCTCGCTGCCCAGCTGGCTGCAAGGCCTGGGCATGATCTTCTCCCTGATGCTCTGGGCGCCCTCCTGGGGCGGCATGCTCAACGGCCTGCTGACCCTCCGCGGCGCCTGGGACAAGCTCCGCACCGATCCGGTCGTCAAGTTCATGGCCGCGGCGGTGACGTTCTACGGGATGGCAACCTTCGAAGGCCCGCTGCTTTCGATCAAGGCCGTCAACGCCCTCGGACACTACACCGATTGGATCATCGGCCACGTGCACGCCGGCACCCTCGGCTGGAACGGCTTCATGGCCGCGGGTATGTTCTACTGGCTCGTCCCCCGCCTCTGGGGCACCAAACTGCACAGCGAACGCCTCGCGAACCTCCACTTCTGGGTGGGGATGGTAGGCATCCTCTTCTACGTGGCCTCGATGTGGGTGGCCGGCATCGGCCAGGGCCTCTCGCTCAACGAACTCACCGCCGACGGCTCCGCCCCGGCCAACACCTTCATCGAGACCCTGAAGAACATCCTGCCGATGTATTACCTGCGCGCCCTCGGCGGCGGGCTCTACCTCCTCGGCTACCTGCTGATGGTCTATAATCTTTTCCGGACCATCCGCTCCGGCCAGCCCACCGACGGCACGGCGCAGGTGACGGAAGAACCCGTCGCGACCCCGGCTAAGGCGAAGTTCGCGGGCTTCGTCAACGCCCCGGTGCTCTTCACCCTCGGCATCATCGTGAGCGCCTGCCTCTGGCTGCTGGGCCAAGGCGTCTGGATGACGATCGGCCTGACGGGCACGATAGTGCTGACCCTCGCCACGGTCGCCCACTTCGAAATCCGCCAGTACACGTGGAAGAGCTGGCACGAGGAGCTGCTCCACCATGCCTTCCCCTTCTCGGTGCTCACGCTCATCGCCGTGGCCATCGGCGGCGCGCTGCAGATCATCCCGACCGTCGCCCTGTACAAAGGTGACGGCGACGCCCGCCTGCTCGAAGGCCGCGTCCAGCGTCCCTACCGTCCCCTGGAACTGGCCGGCCGCGACCTCTACGTCCGCGAGGGCTGCTACAACTGCCATTCGCAGATGATCCGTACCTTGAAGCCGGACATCCTCCGCTATGGCGCAGGCCAAGGCTACTCGCGTCTCGGCGAATCCATCTACGATCGCCCCTTCCAGTGGGGCTCCCGACGCACCGGTCCGGACCTCGCCCGCGAAGGCCTGCTGCGTCCCGACCTCGCCTGGCATTACCGGCATCTGGTGAACCCGCGCGAACTGGAACCGGATTCGATCATGCCCGCCTACCCATGGCTGAAGGAGAACCAGGTGGACCGCTCCCAGCTGTTCGGACGCATCTCAGCGCTCCGCACCCTCGGCGTGCCCTATCGCGCCGACGCCAGCACGCCCGCGGCGATCCAGAACGACTACGACGCGCAGTCCAAGGAGATCGTGAAGGCCCTCGCCGAGAAAGGCATCCAGGCCGGCGCCGACTCCGAGATGGTCGCGCTGCTGGCCTACCTGCGATGCCTCGGCCTCAACGTCGAAACCCTCAGCGCGGAGGCGCGTCGCTGACATGTTCCGCCGCATCGTCTGGGAGGACCTCCTCCGCGACCTGCAGACCGCCGGGCTGCTCCTCCTCGGCATCGCCATGGTCATCCTCGTGGCCCGCGTGCTGACCACCCCCAAGGACGAGGTCAAGCGCCTCTCCGAACTTCCCCTCAACGACGAATGAGACCTTCGCCCATGAAGAAAGACGACGACCAGCCGGTGATCATGCCGCATGCCTACGACGGCATCCAGGAATACGACCAGAGCCTGCCGAACTGGTGGCTGTTCACGCTCTTCGGCTCGATCGTCTTCGCCTTCGTCTACTGGCTCGCGAACTTCACGACCGGCACGGTCGCCGACGACCGCGTGGCCCTCGACGCCGAGCTCGCCGCGCTAGAGGCCCGGCAGCTGGCAGCGGTGAAGGACCTCGATGAAGCCACGCTCTGGAAGATGAGCCGCAATCCGTCGACGGTCGCCGAAGGCCAGGCGGTCTACGCCTCGCTCTGCTTCAGCTGCCATGGCCCGACGATGGCCGGCATCAAGGGCGTCGGCTTCCGCCTGAACGACGACCTCTGGGTCCACGGCAACACCGGCATGGCGGTCTTCCGCAACATCAACGAAGGCGTCGTCTTCGACGGCAAGCCGACCGGCATGGCTTCGCAGAAGGCGCTCGGCACGGGCCGCGTCGCGGCCGTGACGGCCTACCTTCTCTCGTTCCAGAAGGAAGGCCAGATGAAGGCCATCGAACGCACGAAGGAGCCCTCGCAGCTGACCCCATGACGTCGAACCGGAGCCCCATCCGCGAAAGCGTGACCACGATCGGACGGGACGGCGAACGCCGCTTCCTGCATCCCGCCATCGTGGTCGGCGCCTGGTGGCGGGCCCGTCGCCTCGTGGCTTGGCTGCTCATCGCGTTCTTCGCGCTGCTACCCTGGGTCGATGTCGGCGGCTTCCCCGCCGTCTTCCTCGACGTCGAGCACCGCCGCTTCCATCTGCTCGGGGCGACGCTCGGCCTCGGCGACGTCTGGCTCCTGTTCTTCGTCATCACGGGCTGGGGCTTCCTCATCTACGCGACGACGGCCCTGCTCGGGCGCATCTGGTGCGGATGGACCTGCCCCCAGACGGTCTACCTCGAACACGTCTTCCGGGTCGTGGACCGCCTCTTCGAAGGCGACCACGTCCGCCGCGCCAAGCTCGACGCCGAGCCGTGGAGCCGGCCCGCCAAGTTCCTGCGCCGCGGCGGCCGGGCGTTGGCCTACCTCATCCTCTGCTGGGCCGTCGCGCACATCTTCCTGGCCTACTTCATCTCGATCCCCGGGCTCTACCCGATGATCACCGCCGCCCCGCAGGCGCATCCCGCGGCGTTCGTCGCGATGGCCGTGGCCACCGGCGTGCTGTTCTTCAACTTCTGGTGGTTCCGCGAACAGCTCTGCCTGATCCTCTGCCCTTACGGACGCCTCCAATCCGTCTTGATCGACGACGACTCCGTCATCGTGGGCTATGACGAGAAACGCGGCGAACCCCGCGGCAAGGCCGCGCCGGGCATCACCGCGGGCGACTGCGTGGACTGCCGTCGTTGCGTGCAGGTCTGCCCCACCGGGATCGACATCCGCCAAGGCCTCCAGATGGAATGCGTCGCCTGCACCGCCTGCGTCGACGCCTGCGACGACGTGATGACCAAGCTCAAGCGGCCCACGGGATTGGTCCGTTACGCGTCGCTCCGGGAGCTGGCCGGCGGACGCACCCGCTTCCTGCGCCCCCGCACGATCCTCTACTCCGCGCTGCTGACGGTCGGCCTGATCGTGGCGACCGTCTCCCTGCTCCGCGTCCAGCCGGCCGGCTTCAAGCTGAGCCGTCCGCCGCAGACCGAGCTCTATGTCGTCAGCGCCGACTCCGTCGCCAACGTCTTCCGCGCCAAGATCCAGAACAAGGACGACGTCCCCCGCCGTTTCTTCGTCGAAGCCGAGGCGTCGCCGACGAAGCTGAGCGTGCTGAACCAGTCGGCGGGATTGGTCATCGCGCCGCAGGCGGAAGTCACGCTGCCGCTCACGTTGCTCGTCGACCGCCGGGATTACCGCGGCGAGTTCAACTTCACGCTCCGCCTGCGCAGCGACGACGGCAAGGTTTCGGTGCTGCAGAAAGCCCACTTCATCGGCCCCGCCCCTTCGACCCTCGCCCGATGAGCCTCCTCCGCCGCCACCCTTGGATCCCGCTCGCGGCCCTTTTCCTGGGCTTCGTCGCGGTCTGGGTCTGCTGGCTGCTCATCGCCCACCGCCACGCGCCCGAGCCGATGGTCCCCCATTCCCCTCCGCCCTCCCATGCTCCCGCTCGTTGAGACCGGCGCCGGCGCCTTCCTCGCCGGACTGGCCGTCTCGCCCCATTGCGGGGCGATGTGCGCACCGCTGACGTGCGCGCTCGGTCCTTGGCGGGCGACCGCCGACCAGCGCCTCGGCTTCACGACGGCCTATCACCTCACCCGGACGCTTGCTTATACGTTGCTCGGCGGGCTCGCCGGACTGGTGGGCGCCAAGTTCGGACGCTGGATGGCCTTGCCGCTCATGGATTACCTTCCGTGGGCCATGGTGGTGTTCCTGTTCGCCCTCGCGCTGGGACTCGACCGAGGTTTTCCCGCGCCAGCCTTCCTGCGCCGCCGACACGCCCGCTGGATGGAGCGCACGCAAGGCCGCGGCCCGGCGTTCGCCGGCGCCTGGCTCGGCGCCCTGAGCCCTCTCCTCCCGTGCGGACCGCTGCACGCGTTGTTCGGGCTCGCCCTGCTGAGCGGCCACGGCCTGCGCGGGGCCGAGATCGGCTTCGGCTTCGCCCTCGGCACGATTCCCCTGCTCTGGGCCGCCCAGATGGGCTACCACCGGCTGACCCTCCGTCTCGGCGAGGCGCGGAGCATCCGGCTGCGACGCGGCCTCGCCGCCCTCGCCGCCGTCGCGCTCCTCGTGAAGACGGTCTGGTTCAACGCTCCCGGCAATGTCTGCCTCTGAAGCCGCCTGCCGCCACTGCGGCTCCGCCATCCTGAACCGGCTCGCGCCGCCCGGCTTCTGCTGCGCGGGATGCGAGCAGGTGCACGGCCTGATCGTCAGCTGCGGACTCGGACGCTACTACGAACTCCGGGCCGAGGCCATCGCGCCGATCAACGAGACGATCCTCGACGCCAAGGATTTCGAATGGTTGCAGCAAGCCCAGTCGGCCGGCGACGCTTCCGGGCACCGCACCCTTCGCGTGGCCCTGCGCGGCCTGTCCTGCGTGGGATGCGTCTGGCTGATCGAAAAGCTGCTGGGCGAGATCCCGGGCATGATCGGCGGCCGCGTGAACGCCCACCGAGGCACGCTGCGCCTGGAATGGCGCGCCGGCGCTGACCTCACGCAGGCGGCCGTCCGGCTGGCCGGCTTCGGCTACCTTGTCGTCCCGGACGACGGCGAAGAGCACCGGGAAGAAGACGGGCTCACGACCAGGCTCGGCCTGTGCGCGGCGTTCGCGATGAACGCGATGCTCAACTCGGTGCCCGCATATCTGGGCATGAAATCGGACGAGCAGTTCGCCGGAATCTTCCGTCTGCTCGCGGTCTTCTTCGCCACGCTTTCGATGCTGGTCGGCGGCAGCTATTTCGCGAGCCGGGCATGGGCTTCGCTCCGGCGGGGAAGGCTGCACATGGATCTTCCGATCGCGCTCGGCCTGACGGCCGCCTACCTCGCGGCGTTCGTCGGCTGGGCGCTCGGGCTGCCGAGCCTCGAGTATTGGGATTTCGTCTGCCTGTTCACCTTCCTGATGCTGGTGGGACGTTGGACGCAGGAACGCGCGATCGAACAGAACCGTCGTCGCCTGCCGGCGAGTTCCCCGACCTTGCGGCCGGTCGACATCTTCGAGCATGCGGACAGCGCCGCTCCGCTCCGACGGATCCCCGCCGAAGCGCTGCGTCCGGGCCAGATCTACGCCGTGGCGAGCGGTCAGGTCGCCCCCGTCTGCGGACGACTGGTCGGACAGGAAGCGGAAGTCAGCCTCGCGTGGATCAACGGGGAATCCGAGCCGGTCGTCTATCCGGCCGGCCGGCTCGTGCCCTCCGGTGCGTTGAACATCGGCAAGACTCCCTTGCGCCTCGAGGCGACCGAAGCCTGGGGTGATTCGATGCTCCGCAAGCTCACCGACGCCGGAGGCGACGGCGCCTTCGTGCCGCGGCAGCTGGAGCGGATCCTCAGTTGGTATCTCGGAATCGTCATCAGCCTGGCGGCGCTGGCCTTCGGGCTCCGCGGCGCGCTCACGGGAGACTGGCCGCAGGCCCTGCAAGCCGCCATCTCGATCCTCATCGTCTCCTGCCCCTGCGCGATCGGACTGGCTTTCCCGCTGGCCACCGAACTCGCGGTCGGCGCCTTGCGTCGCGCCGGCGTCTACCTCCGCGACCACCGCGTCTGGGAACGCGCGCTGCGCGTGCGCCAGGTGGTCTTCGACAAGACCGGCACGCTGACGCTGGAAAGCCCGCGTCTCGCGAATCCCGAGCAGCTGTCCGCCCTGCCCGCCGACGCCCGGCGCGCCCTGTTCGCGCTCGTCGATGACAACCTTCATCCCTTCGGGCGCAGCCTGCGCGAAGCGCTCGCCCAAAAGGAGGATCCGGCCCGGCTGGACGGGGTCATGCGCAACGTGCCGGGGGCCGGCGTGATGTTCACCGACGCGCAAGGCGTCGTCTGGACCATCGGCAAGCCCGGCTGGCAAGGCAGCGCCCCGGCTCCGGCGGGGATGTCGGCCGCCGAATTCTGCCGGAACGGCACGCGCCTCGCGCTCTTCCTCTTCGCCGAGCAGGCCCGGGCCTACGCGCAGGAAGTCGTCGACGGCCTGCGCGCGGACGGCGTGGCCGTCTTCATCCTGTCGGGCGACCGTCCGGAGAAAGTCGCCGCGCTGCTTCGCCAGCTTGGCCTGCCTGAGTCCGGCGGGCTGGGCGGCCTCTCACCTGAGGACAAGGCCGCATGGATCCGACGCCACGACGGCGCCACGACGCTCATGCTCGGCGACGGCGCCAACGACGCCCTGGCCTTCTCGGAAGCCACGCTGCGCGGGACGCCGGTGGTGGACCTCGGCCTGCTCGAACAGAAAGCCGACTTCTATCTCCTCGGACGGGACCTCCGCGGACTCGGACGCCTCTTCGTCGTGGCGCGCCACCGCCGGCGTGTGCTGACCGAAGTGTTCGCCTTCACCATCGCCTACAACCTCGCCGCCATCGGCCTCTCCGCCGCCGGCGTCATGTCCCCGCTGCTGGCCACGCTGATGATGCCGACGAGCGCCATCCTCACGCTGGCGCATGTGACTTGGCGCATGCGCAAGGCCTGAGCAAGCGGGCGCAAAAAAGGCCCCGGGGTGAGCCGGAGCCTTGTCGGTGAAGTCAGCCGGGATCAACCCTGGCCGCCTTCGCTGTCACCGCCGCGTTCGCGGAAGGGACGGCGCTCGCCGCGGTCCGGACGGTCGCCACGGGGGCGGTCCATCGGCTTCGGGGCCGGGGTGTATTCGCGACCTTCCTTCTCGGCGATGGCGGCGCGGCGCGAGAGGCGCACGCGGCCCTTGTCGTCGATGCCGACGCACTTGACGATGATCTCGTCGCCGAGCTTGCAGAGGTCCTCGACGCGCTCGACGCGGTGGTCGGCGAGTTCGGAGACGTGCACGAGGCCTTCCTGGCCGGGGAGGCATTCGACGAAGGCGCCGAATTCCTTCACGGAGCGGATGATGCCCTTGTAGGTCTTGTTGATCTCGATCTGCGCCGAGAGGAGGTTGACCTCGTTGACCGCGCGGGCGAGGGACTCGCCGTCGGTCGCGAAGATCGTGACCCAACCGGAGTCGTCCTGGTCGATGTCGAGCTGGCAGCCGGTGTATTCCGTGATGCGCTTGATGTTCTTGCCGCCCGGGCCGATGAGGGCGCCGATCTTGTCCGCCGGGATCTTGATGCGGTGGGTGCGGGGAGCGCAGGACTTCAGCTCGGCGCGGGTGGCCGGCATGGTCTTGGTCATGATGTCCAGGATGGCGTCACGGGCGCCCTTGTTCTGGGCGATGGCTTCCTTGGCGATGGCGATCGGGAGACCGTGGATCTTGAGGTCGAGCTGGAAGGCGGTGATGCCTTCGCGGGTGCCGCAGATCTTGAAGTCCATGTCGCCGTAGTGGTCTTCGGCGCCGATGATGTCGGTGAGCACGCGGTGCTTCACGATCTTACCGGCGGCGTCTTCGGTCACGAGACCGCAGGAGATGCCGGCGACCGGGGCCTTGATGGGCACGCCGGCGTCGAGGAGAGCGAGGGTGCCGCCGCAGACGGAAGCCATCGAGGTGGAACCGTTGGACTCCATGATCTCGGAGACGAGACGGATGGAATACGGGAAGTCCTGCTCGGACGGCAGCACGGAGAGCAGCGAGCGCTCGGCGAGGTTGCCGTGGCCGGTTTCGCGGCGGGAGGTCATGCCGAAACGGCCGGTCTCACCGACCGAGAAGGGCGGGAAGTTGTAGTGCAGGAGGAACGAGCGCTTGCTCGGGCCGCCGGTGATGGCGTCGACTTCCTGGGCGTCCTTGGAGGTGCCGAGGGTGGCGAGGACGAGACCCTGGGTCTCGCCGCGCTGGAAGAGCGAGGAACCGTGGACGCGCGGGAGCACGTCGACTTCGCAGGAGATGGCGCGGAGATCCAGCGGCTTGCGGCCGTCGGCGCGTTCGCCGCTCTGGATGATGGCGTTGCGGTAGACCTTCTCCTGGAGCTTCTCGAAGGCCATCTTGATCTGGCGGGCGTCGAAGACGTCGCCGAGCTCGGCCTTGCAGGCGGCCTTGGCCTTCTCGACCACGGCCTTCACGGCGTCGCCGCGTTCCTTCTTGGAGGAGAGGAAGATCGCCTTCTTGAGCTGGTCGCCTTCGGCGGCCACGCGTTCGCAGATGGCGAGGGCCTTCGGCTCGCAGACGACGAGCGGGAAGACGCGCTTGGTCTTGGAGTACATCGCGGCGAGCTTGCGCTGGGCGGCGATGATCGGCTGGATGGCCTTCTGGGAGTATTCGAGGGCGGCGATGAAGTCGGCTTCCGGCAGCTGGTCGGCCGAACCTTCGATCATCATCATGTCGTTCTCGTTGCCGACGTAGATGAGGTCCAGGTCGGACTCATACTGCTGTTCGTGGGTCGGGTTGACGACGAACTGGCCGTTGATGCGGCCGAGGCGGATGCCGGCGATCGGACCGTTCCACGGGATGTCGGAGCAGAGGAGAGCGGCGGAGGCGCCGTTCACCATGAGCACGTCGGAGTCGTTGATCTGGTCAGCCGAGAGGAGGAGGCCGATCACCTGGACTTCGTTGAGGAAGCCTTCGGGGAAGAGCGGGCGGAGGGGACGGTCGCAGAGGCGCGAGGTCAGGATTTCCTTGTCGGAAGGCTTGCCTTCGCGACGGAAGTAACCGCCCGGGAAACGGCCGGCCGCCGCGAACTTCTCGCGGTAGTCGACGGTCAGGGGGAAGAAGTCCTGGTCGGGGGAGCGCAGGTCTTCGGCGGCGGTGGCCGACACGAAGAGCGTGGTCTCGCCCTTGCTGATGGTGACCGCGCCGTTGGCGAGGCGGGCGATGGAGCCCGTGCTGATCGTGATACCGAGTTCGTCGATGGTCACGGAATGTTTCTGTTTCATGGTTGTTTTATGCTTGGTGCGTTGTGCCGGGCGGGAGTGCCCGGCGGGTTGTGGTTTGGGTGGGTGAAAAGCGGACGTCCCAGCCTAGGCTGGGACGCTCGGTGAACAAAAGCGCCCGGAGGCGCCGTTCACTTGCGAAGATTGAGCTTGGCGAGGAGCGCGTTGTAGCGGTCCAGGTCGCTCGACTTCAGGTAGGCGAGGAGCTTGCGACGACGGTTCGTCAGCATGATCAGGCCGCGACGGGAGTGGAAATCCTTGCGGTGGGTGCGCAGGTGCTCGGTCAGGTGGGTGACGCGGGCGGTGATCAGGGCGACCTGGACTTCCGGAGAACCGGTGTCCTTGGCGTCCTGCTGGTGCTTCTTGATGACTTCAGACTTATTGACCGACATGGTGGTGGTTAGTTTTGGGTTGATGATGGCCGACCTGGGAGAAATTCCCGAAAGCCCCGCCGTTTGGCCGGACTCTCCGTCTGGAACAGGCTTGCGCCTGCCGACCAGCGTGAGAAGGGCTCCGCCCCTCTCCCTAACGAAGTTGACCCATGGAAATGACAGTCCCCTACCCCCTTAGCAAGCAGGAATACCCCACCCGGGCCACTTATTCACACCCCCTGGGAGCTCAGTTTTCGGTAAAAATAACGTCGTAGGCCAGGCAGGCCGCCAGGAGCAAGGCGACCTTGGCCGGCTGGCCGGCGAACTCCGGGGCGACCTCGAGGTGGTAGTTGTCGGCCGAGGTGAACAGTTCCTTGCCTAGGCCGGCCCACTTTTTGTCCATGGTGCCGATGACGACCCCTGCCGGGTCCTTGAGCTGACGGGTCCAGCTGAAGACGCCGCCGCTGAACTCTCCGATCGGACGCTCGTCCGCGTCTTCGACCAGGATCTTGCCGGACAGGGAGAAGAGCCTGTTGCGGAGCGAGCCCAGCTTGCGGCCATGGGCGTCGAAGATCGCGAGCTTCGAGGTCAGGAAAGACCAGCCCTTCTCCAGGCGCAGGGCCACGGTCTGCTGGTCGGCTTCCAGGACGACGATCTCGGTGGGCAGCATCTGCTTCTTCACGAGGAGACGCAGCCACTTGAGCTTCGGCTTCTCCTGCGCGAGGCCCAGCACCTGACCCGAAACCGGGTGCAGCAGATCGTAGGCGTCGGCGAAGCGGAGGACCGCGACTTGCTCGCGGACGAAGAAGGCGGGGTTCTGCAGGAGCATGCCGCATTCAAAACCCCGCTCCCACGCGGGCAAGCGGGAAGCAGGCCGATTAGTCCGTTGACTCCCCTGCCCCGCCTTAGCGTCATAGCAGGCATGGAATCCGGCCCTGAAGACCAACCCCGCCTCACCGGCGCCGAACGCGGCAAGCTGCGCAGCCTCGCGCAGACCCTCGACCCCAAGGTGTTCGTCGGCAAGGCCGGCGTGAACGCGGGCATCGCCAAGCTCCTCGAAGAAGCCTTCCGCAACGCCGACCTGGTCAAGGTCCGCTTCACCGCCGAACGCGACGAGATGGACAAGCAGGCGCAGGAACTGGCCAAGCTCACCGAAAGCGAAGTGATCGGCAGCGTCGGCCGCACCGCGACGTTCTTCAAGCTCGGCGCCGACGTCGAATGACCGATGGACGCCTCGCTGTTTCAGTCACGGCATGAGGCTCTGATCCGACAGGCGGAAGCATCGCTGCGCCGCCTCACCCCTTCGGCGGAGGCCCGTCCGGCCCGTCTGCACGGCGCGATGCGCTACTCGCTCGAAGCCGGCGGCAAACGCCTGCGTCCGGTGCTCTGCCTCGCTTCGGCCGTCGCCTTCGACCCGCAGGCCGACGCCTCGCACGCCGCGACGGCGCTGGAGTGCATCCACACTTATTCGCTGATCCATGACGACCTGCCGTGCATGGACAATTCGGACCTGCGCCGCGGACGCCCTTCGTGCCACAAGGCCTTCGACGAGGCCACCGCCCTGCTCGCCGGCGACGCCCTGCAGCCGCTGGCCTTCGAACTCCTAGCGGTCGGTTACGCCGCCAACCCCGCCCTCGCGACCGCGCTCGTCCGCGAACTCGCCGTGACCGCCGGATCGGCCTTGCTCGTCGGCGGCCAGACCGAAGACATGGGCGGCCTCGCCGCCGGCGCGACCGACGACCGCCTCGAATTCATCCTGCTCGGCAAGACCGCCGCGATGCTCAGCGCCTCGTTCGCCATGGGCGCGCTGGTCGGCGGCGCCTCCGCGGGAGATGTCGAACGTTTCCGCCTCGCCGGACGCGCCTCGGGCATCGCCTTCCAGCTCGTCGACGACCTGCTCGACCTGACGGCCGACGCCGCCCAGCTGGGCAAGCCCGTCGGCGCCGATGCGCAGAACGGCAAGTTCACTTATGCCGGACTGCACGGCGTCGAAGCGACCAAGCAGCGCATCGAAAAACTGACCGCCGAAGCCGCCGCGCACCTGCAGGCGACGCGCGGCGACACCGCCTTCCTCGTCGAACTGGTCCGACGGATGGCGTCGCGCCGCACCTGATCAGTCGTCGAGCCGCCGGCCGCCGGACGGGAGCTGGTCGGGAAGGAATCCGTAATAGGTGCCGACCCACAGGCGCCACGCGAACGCATGGATGAGCGGAGGGACGACGAAGATCGCGGCCACCGCGAGACGCACCGCCCAGGCGCCGTCGAGCCAACCAAGACGATAAGCGGCGAGCACGAGCGGCAGCACGCCGAAGGCCGTGAGTCCGTAATTCCAGACGATCGCGCCGAGGAAGAACCCTTCCTTGCGGCGCAGCGTCATCCCGCAGCCGGCACAATGCGAGGGCGTATCCCAGAGGCGCGCGAATCGGCCTGTCTTATCATCGGCGGCGCGGATGGGAGCGCCGCAGTCCGGACAACGGCCGCAGGCCGACTTCCAGAAGATATCCGCGCGGAACGCCATGCCCTGATGCTGTCCGACGGCGACGAAGTGGCAAGCCAAGCAAAAGGCCGGCCACCTTACGGTAGCCGGCCTTGATGAGCCTATTCGCGGCGGAACTTACTCGGCGGCGGTCTCACCCACCTGGAAGCGGGAGAAGCGGACGATGGAGACTTCTTCGCCGACCTTGGTCTTGGCAGCGGCGATGAGGGCCTGGATCTTCTGCTCGGGATCGCGGAAGTAAGCCTGTTCGAGGAGGCAGGAGTCGGCGAAGAACTTGTCCACGCGGCCGGAGATGATCTTCTCCATGTTGGAGAGCTGGCCCTTCTTGCGGCCTTCGGCGGCGACGACCTGCTTCTCGCCCACGGCGATGCGCTTCTCGAGCTCGGCGATCGCTTCGGCGTTGTTGGCGGCCTTCTGCTCGGCGAGCTGGCCCTTGTAATCCTCGACGACGCGCTTGGCCTCTTCGATGGCCTTGTCGGCTTCGGACTTCGTGAACTCGGCCGCGATCTCGCGTTCCTTGGCGACGACGTCGGCGGAGACGTCTTCGCGGCGGACGAAGCGGGCGTTGTTGGCGACGACCTGCATCGCGAGCTGGCGGGCCAGTTCGGCGACTTCCGGGTTAGCGGCGGCGGCCTGGGTCTTGAGGCCCAGTTCGAGGAGGACGGCGATCTTGGCGCCGGTGTGGACGTAAGCGGAGACGCGGCCCACGCCGGTGGCTTCGAACTTCAGGACGCGGGAGACCTTGAGGTTCTCGCCGATCTTGAGGACCTGGTCGTTGAGGTAGTCGTTCACCTTGCGGGACTTGTCCGCGTGGTAAGCCTGCTCGAGGAGACCATCGACGCCGTTGGCGGCGGCCTGGCCGACGAGGTCCTTGGCGAGGGCCACGAAGGCCTCGTTCTTGGCGACGAAGTCGGTTTCGCAGTTCAGCTCGAGGAGGGTCGCGGTGCGGCCGTCGGCGGAGACGTTGACGGCGAGGATGCCCTCGCTCGCCTTGCGGTCGGCCTTC
The DNA here is from genome assembly GCA_041180005.1 of Verrucomicrobiota bacterium. Taxonomy (GTDB): domain Bacteria; phylum Verrucomicrobiota; class Verrucomicrobiia; order Opitutales; family UBA953; genus UBA953. Next base: position 105,008 of record JBEGSF010000003.1, read on the forward strand.
TTGTTGCGGGTCGCGACGCCCTTGATGCGGAGGATTTCGACGGCCTTCTCCATGTCGCCGTTGGCCTCGGTCAGGGCCTTCTTGCAATCCATCAGACCCGCGCCGGTACGCTGGCGCAGATCGTTGACCGTCTGGGCGGTGATAGCGGACATGGTCGGATTACTTGGACTTGCGAGGAGCGGGGCGCTTGGCCGGAGCGGCGCCTTCGACGGCGTCGGAACCTTCGTTGGCCTTCAGGAGCTCTTCCGAGATCTGCACTTCGGGCTGGACGGATTCGCCGGCGTCCTGACGGGAGACCGGGGTGACGGTCTTGCGGTCCTGGGAGACGACCTTGCGGCGGGAGAGACCGTTCTGGACGGCCTGGGTCAGGACTTCGACGACCAGTCGGATGGACTTGGCGGCGTCGTCATTGCCCGGGACGGGGAACTTGAGGAGGGTCGGGTCGGAGTTCGAGTCGCAGAGGCCGATCACGGGGATGCCGAGACGGACGGCTTCGTTGACGGCGATTTCTTCGAGCTTGGTGTCGACGACGATCATCGCGGCCGGGAGGTCGCGGTATTCGAGGAGGCCTTCGAAGTTGCGGGCCATGCGCGACATCTCGCGCTTAACGGCAGCGGCTTCCTTCTTGTGCATCTTGGCGAGGGAACCGTCCTGCTCCATGCGGAGGTAGGTGCGGTACTTGTCGAGCGAGCGCTTGATGGTCGCGAAGTTGGTGAGCGTGCCGCCGAGCCAGCGGTTCACGGCGAAGGGCATGCCGGTCGACTTGGCGGCCTGGCGGACGACTTCCTGCGCCTGGGGCTTGGTCGCGACGAAGAGCACTTCCTTGCCCTTGGCGGCGGTGTCTTCGACGAAGGCGGCCGCGGCGGCGAGGCAAGCGTGGGTCTTCTCGAGGTCGATGATCGACACGCCGTTGCGGTGGTCGAAGATGTACGGACGGCTGCGGGGATTCCAGCGACGGGTCTGGTGTCCGAAGTGGACGCCGGCATCGAGGAGGTCTTTGACTGTGATGTTCATGGTATGTTTTGGCTCCGTATCCCTTTTCCTGCCGAAGGAGGGGACATTGGATCAGGTATTACTGACTGGGTTTTGGGTTTTATGTCCGAGGCGATCGGCGGTCGCTTCAAACGGTGGAAAGTGGGTTCAAACACCCCTGCCCGCCCGGGGCAAGCGGGAAAATCAGCCAAAAGAGGCTCCTTTGGAACTGACAGCCGTAGCCCGCCTCCGCAGGGTCGGCGCAACGCGATGTCTTGGGCCTACCGGATACTCTTCCCGCTGCTGCTGATCCCGGCCCTCCCCTACTATTTCTGGCGGATGCTCCGCCGGGGAGGCTACGGGACGGGCTTCAGCCAGCGATTCGGGTTCTTCCCCGCCCAAGGGCCTAAGACCCCCGGAAAGCGTCGTTTTTGGATTCAAGCTGTCTCGGTCGGTGAAATCGAGGCCATCGGTCCCCTGCTCCGGCAGCTCCAGGCCACCGGCGAAGCGGAGATCATCCTGACCACCACCACGAGCACCGGTTACCGTCTGGCCAAGGAAAGGTACGCCGACGTGGCCGCCGCCATCGGGATCTTCCCGGCCGACCTCTGGCCCTGCAGCGCCCTCGCCTGGCGGCGCATCCGGCCTGACGTCGTCATCCTCGTCGAAGGCGAGCTCTGGCCCGAACACCTCGCGCAGGCGCGCGCCCGCGGCGTGCCGGCCTTCCTCATCAACGGACGCATCTCCGACAAGTCCTTCGCCCGCCATCAGCGCTTCCTGAAGCTCTCCCGCTACGTGCTCGGACACTTCCGGCAGATCGCCGCCGGCAGCGAGGAAGACGCGCGCCGCTTCCGGACGCTCGGCTTCGCTTCGACGCTTACGGGCAACATCAAGTTCGACGTGGCCAGCGACGCGCCGATGTCCGCCGAAGAGCGCTCTCGTCTCCGCGCCGACCTGGGCTTCGGCGCCGACCCTCGCACCGTGGTGCTCCTCGGCTCCTCCACCTGGAAAGGCGAAGAGGCCCTGCTCCTGCGCATCGTCCGCGAACTCCGCGCCGCCGGTCAGGACGTGCGGCTCCTGCTCGTCCCGCGCCACTCCGAACGCCGCGCCGAAGTCGCCGCGGAAGTCAGCGCCAGCGGCCTCGACTGGCACCAGCGCTCCTCGGGCGGACCGACCGCTCCGGCCGGCACCATCGTTCATCTCGCAGATACCACCGGCGAACTGCGCCGCCTCACCCGCGCGGCGGACCTCGCCTTCTGCGGCAAGAGCCTTGCCCCGCATGAAGGCGGCCAGACGCCCATCGAAGGCGCCGCCGCTGGCGTGGCCATCGTCTACGGGCCGCGCATGACCAATTTCCGCGACATCTGCCGAGGCCTCGAGAAGGCCAAGGCGGCAGTGCGCGCCGAGGATGAAGCCTCGCTTTCGACGAAGATCACGCAGCTGTGCACGGATGAACGCGGACGCCGCGAGATGGGCCTCAACGGCGCGACCTGGCATCAAGGCAACCGAGGCGCGACCGAACGCACGCTCGCGTTGCTGCTCGGACGCTGATCAGGCGACGCGGAACGCTTCGCGCAGCCGACGGGCTTCGTCGCGCAGGTCGCCGCCGAGGATGATCTCCCTCGCGCGCTTCGCTCCCGCCGTCGGATCCGCCGCCTTGCCCGCGACCCAGAGGGCCGTGCCGGCGCTGAGGCAGAGCGTGTCCATCAGTCCGTCGGAAACGCCGCCCACGAGCAGGTCGCTGAACATCGAGATGTTCTCCTCAGGCGTGCCCCCGCGCAGGTCGGCGACCGCGCAGGTCTTGAAACCGAAATCGCCGGGCAGCCAGACGGCGTCGACCGAGGCGAGCTCGCCGCAGCCGCGCACGCGCACTTCGCCCGCCGTGGTGATCTCGTCCATGCCGCCGCCGGCGCGCGAATGCGTCACCAGGCCGCGCTTCACGCCGAGTTCGCCGAGGGTCGCGGCGAGCGGCTCGACCCAGCGTTCATCGTAGACGCCCACGACCATGTAAGCCGGGCGGGCCGGATTGATGAGCGGGCCGAGGACGTTGAAGACGGTCTTGGTGCCGCTTTCGGCCAGCTGCTTGCGCACGCCAAGGACGGCTTTGAAAGCCGGATGGAAAGCCGGCGCGTAAAGGTAGCAGAAGTTCGCCTCACGCAGGCCGCGGAGGAGCTGGTCGTCCGTGGCGTCGAGCACGACGCCCAGGCCGGCGAGGAAATCCGCGCTGCCCGACTTCGAGGTGATCGAGCGGTTGCCGTGCTTGAGCACAGGCACGCCGGCGGCGGCCACGATGAGCGCGCTGGCGGAGGAGATGTTGAAGCTGCCGGAGCGGTCGCCGCCCGTACCCACGATGTCGATCGACTTCGCCGGCCAGTCACCGAAGTCGGTACGGCGGGCGAGATCACGATAGGTGCGGGCGAAGCCGGTGACTTCCGAGGCCGTCTCGCCTTTGCGCGCCAGGGCCAGGAGGAAGGCCGCCTTGTCCGCATCCGTGACGGCGGCGTCAGCCATGGCCACGGCGGCCGCGGCCGCCTCCGCGGGGGCGAGGTCGCGACCGGCCGACAAGGCGGCGGTCAGGTCAGGAAGGGCCAAGGCCATGCCGGATTAGCCACGTTCGGGGCGACCGGGACAAGGCATTTTCACCACAAGGGGTTTGCAACGGGGGGAAAGCACCCAATGATGGACCCCATGGACGATGGCGACCAACCCCAGGGCGACTTCGACGGCTCCGGCAACGCCTCTTGGGGCGAAGCCGACTGGTCCGGCTACCTGCAGCGCAACGACCTCGAGGTCGGACGCTTCCTCGCCTACTACAACGAGGTCAAGAACCTGCCCGACCGCCTGGACATCAGCGCCCGCCGGATGGGCTGGGAAAACGCCGACTGGGCTCCGGGCGACGGACCCGAGGAGGTCAATGACGACGAGGACGAAGGACCCGACCTCCCCTACTGCATCCACCAGCACCCGGTCTACGTCGTGGCCCGCGCGCTGTCCCTGCAGCTCACCCAGTCCTTCCGCCGCCTGAACGTCGACGCCGGCGCGCAGCTCACCGCGCTCGAGGCGACCAACATCATGCACTCCTTCTGGGACGGGCAGCATCAGATGATCATGGCGATCAACGCCACCGACACCGGCGACCTGCCCCTCGCGCTCGTGCACATGAAGCGCGCCCTCGCGGCCATCAATTATTCGATCGGCCTCACCGCCGGCCTGCCCGCCTCCGTCCGCCTGTCGTCCGCCGAAGCGGCGCACGACCTCGAAGCCACGCTGTTCGATCTCCGCGAAGTCTGCCTCCGCGTGATGGCCGACTGCCGTTGGGACGGACGGAAGAAGTGACTCAGGCCTCGCCGGTCTTACCCTTCGCCATGAACTGGATCAGGCGGTCGCTGAACTCCTTGGCGGAGTCGTGACCCATGCCACGGAGGGCCTGCACCGAAGCGGCCACTTCGACGAGTCGGGCCATGTCTCGTCCGGGACGGACGGGGATGGTCATGTGCGGCACCTTGCGACCGAGGATCTCGAAGGTCTCGACCTCGAGGCCGGAGCGTTCTTCGTCCATGCCGGGCTGCCAAAGCACGAAGGTGACGACGAGGTCGACGCGCTTCTCGCGCCGCACGGATCGGACGCCGAAGATCGAGGCGACGTTGATGATGCCGATGCCGCGGCACTCCATGTAGCCGCGGTTGAGCTCCTTGGCGGTGCCCTGCAGCTCGCGGTCACCGATGAGCGTCACGATGACGTAGTCGTCCGCGACCAGCGAGTGGCCGCGTTCGATGAGGGCGAGGGCGCACTCGCTCTTGCCGACGCCGGAAGCGCCGCGCATCAGCACGCCGACGCCCTTGATGTCGACCAGCGTGGCGTGGATGTTCGTGCGGGGGGCGAACTTCTCCTCGAGCAGCACCGTGGCTTCGGCCGAGAAATCCTTGGACTTGAGCTGGGTGCGGATCAGCGGGACGCGATGACGGTCGGCGCAACGCAGCAGGACGTCGTCGACCTCCAGGCCGCGGGAGACGACCACGGCCGGGATGCGCTTCGAGAACACGTCGTCGAGGAGCTTCTCGCGGACGTCGGCGGACTGGTCGCCGAGATAGGCCATCTCACCCGCGCCGAAGAGCTGGAGGCGTTTGAAGGCGAACTCCTTGAAGTAGCCCGTGACGGCGAGCGCCGGACGGTTGAGCGACTTCTCGGCGATCATGTTGTCGAGACCCTCGGCGCCGGCCAGGAGCTCCATCTGCAGCATGTCCTGGAAGGACGAGAGGAACTCACGCACCGAGACGGATTCGGGGCGCGTATCAGGGGCGGGGTCGGACATGGGCGTCAGAGTTTGAAAGCTTCGCCCAGATAATGGCGGCGGCTTTCGGGATTGTCCACGATTTCGGCGGGGGTGCCGGAGACCAGCACCCTGCCCTGGTGGATCAGATAGGCCCGATCGACGATGGAAAGGGTCTCCCGGACGTTGTGGTCGGTGATCAGGATGCCGATGCCGCGCTCCTTGAGCTTGCGGATGATGGACTGGACTTCGGCGACCGAGATGGGATCCACCCCGCTGAACGGCTCATCCATCAGCAGGAAGCGCGGACGGGTGGCCAGGGCGCGGGCGATCTCCAGACGGCGACGTTCGCCGCCCGAAAGCGTGAAGGCCGGCTGACGCGCGAGCTTCTCGAGGCCGAGTTCGGTGAGCTGCTCCGCGGTGCGTTCCTTTCGCTGACGTTCGTCGAGGTCGAGCGTCTCGACGACGGCCATGACGTTCTCCCAGACGGTGAGCTTGCGGAAGACGGATGCTTCCTGCGGAAGGTAGCCGACGCCCGCCCGGGCGCGACGCCACATGGGCGCGCCGGTGATGTTCTGACCGTCGAGGAAGACGCGGCCATGCGTCGCCGGGATCAGTCCGACGACCATGTAGAAAGTAGTGGTCTTGCCGGCGCCGTTCGGTCCGAGCAGGCCGACGATCTCACCCGCCTGCAGGGTCAGGCTGACGTCCTGGACGGCCACCTTGGCGTCGTAATGCTTGGCCAAGGCCTGCGCCCGGATGACGCCCTTCTCGCTCGATGCGGCCATGCGTAAGAGGAAAGCGGTCAGCGTCCCTTGTCGAGGCTTTTGACCTCCGGCAAGGTGAAGTCGCGGCCGAGGAAGATCTTGGGACGGACCACCTGTCCGGGGTTCAGGTCGTCAGGCGCCGAGTCCATCCGCCAGGCCTTGGTCTTGAGATCGTAGGTGACCTCCTTCGCCGGCACGCCTTCGTTGCCGTTCTTGTCGAGGATGCGCGCGTCGCCCAGGAGGCGCGCCGTGCCCTGCTCGGGGTTCATCTCCAAAGCGCGCCCCTTAGCGCTGGCACCGCCCGCGACGACGCCGACATTGCCGCGACCGACCACCTTACGGGCCACGAGACGGCCGGCCTTGTCCGGCGAGGCGAGGCCTTCAAGGAGATCGCAGGTGGCGTCCGTGGCATCGGAATCGATGGAGACGCCGCCGCGCAGGAAGAATTTCGTCAACGCCGGCGTATGGAGCACCTCATGCGCATCGGCGACGAAGACGACCTCCTGGCCGGCGCCTTGCGAAAGATACAGGCGCGGACGGGTCGGACCCACGCCGCCCGACAAGGTCAGGAGACGCGGCTGGCCGACGAGCGCGTCCTGCGCGAGGATCTCTTCGATCTGCACCGCCGGGGTCAGGTCGAGGCGTTCGCCGAGGCAGCGCAGGCCGGGCTGGGCGTAACGGACCGAGCCGGAGAGGATGACCTTGTTGAGCGCGTATTCGCCGCGCTTCTTCGGGACGGGCAAGGCGAAGGCGACCATCTGGTCGGAAGACGTCACGACCTGGCCGGCGACATAACGCACGGTGCCGAGAAGCTGGGTCTGCATCGCGCCGTCTTCGGTGACGACGACGACCTGGTCGGCTTCGGCGAGGCCGGGGACGCCGCCGTTTTCTTCGGCCGGCAGACGCAAGGCGGCGCGGACGCCCGGCGCCGAACGGATCTCGATGCGGTCCTTGAGGGCGTCGGTCCGGATGGAGAATCCAGCCGCCTCGAGGCCGCGCTTCTCGCGGAGACGAGGGGTATCGTTCAGATCGACGACGCGGGTCTTGCGATCCCAGCGGGCGCGACCGGAAGTGAATTCAGAACCTTCGAGACGACCCTTCACGTCGCCCTCGGCCTCAAGCTGACCGCCGCCGGCGCGCTCTTCGGTGGCGACCAGGCGACGGGCGCTCAGGCGGGTGTCCGCGGAGACATAGGTGGCGTCATCCTGGACCTCGATGCGGGTCACGCCGGTGGCCGCTTCACGACGCAGCGTCACGCGCGCGCCGGTGAGGTCGGCAGGCGCCTCCTGCTTGCGACGCAGTTGCAGGCGCACCGGCTGGCCGTCGCCGGCGTAAAGTTCGGTCAGACCCTGCTTGGGCTGGTGCCGGAGGCGCTGGGCGGACCCCTTGGCCTCGGGTTCGTCGATCTCGACGTTTCCGACGAGTTGGGCGGAGTCTTCCTTAGGACCGAAAGCCGCGCGATCGCCGCGCAAGGTCTGGGCGCCGACCACGCGCACGACGCGTCCGGTCGCGACGAGCGAACGCACCTCGGCATCGCCGCCGGGTCCGTCGCTGACGAGGCATTCCAGACGCTCGCAGGTGGTGCGTTCGCCCGCGCGTTCCGCGACCACGCCGCCGGCGAAGACCATGAGCGTGCCGCCGGGCGCGGGAGAGGCGTCGAGACGGAGCGCACGCAGGCGAAGGCGGCGAGCCGCGGGCTTGGCGAGATCGAGTTCGGCGACGACGTCGGCGAAGATCGCGAAGGTATCTCCCTGCTGGGTGGAACGCCAGCTCCAGCCCTTGCCGGCCAGATCGAAGCTCGGTGAGGTCGCGCGGACCTTGTCGGCGCCCTGCGCGGAACGCTTGGCCGGCGTCATCACGCCGCTGGGACTGACGAAACGGGCGAGCGGGCGGCCGTCGCGGAAGGAGCGCAACGTGATCTCCTCCATCTCCCACTGCCCTTCCGTGGCGCCCGGACGCATCCGCTGGGCGGAAGCCTCCCAGGTCTTCTCGGCTTTGGCGTCTTCCGAAAAACCGGCGAAGACGCCGCCCGTGACCTGCTGGAAGGAAAGGTCCTTCGGCTGGGCCATGGCGCCTGCGGCCAGGCAAAGGCAGAGGATGGCGGCGCGCATTCGGTTATGACAGCACGCCGGGAACGCTTATCAAGCGATTACGCCTTGGGCGCCCGGGGGAACGGGGCCGAAGCGACGAAGGCCGGCATCTCGGCCGAAGCCAGCATCTCGCCGACGGCCAACGGGAAGCCCGCCAGGAATTCGCCGGCGGGCAGCATCTTGCCTCCGGGTCGCTGCAGGTGCGTGAGCACCAGTACGCCCTGCCCGCAGGCGACGCGGACGCCGGCGCGGTCGGCGGCGAGGATCTGACCGGGAACGCCGGCCGGACCGCCCTCCTCCGCCTGCGCCGCGCCGACCTTGATAGTGACGGCACGGTGATCGAAGGTCGAACCCGGCCAGCCTTCGAGCGCGAGCACGCGCTGACGCAGCACCGCAGCCGGCTGACGGAAATCGAGAGGCGCGTCGGCCCGGTTGAGACGACGCGCGTAAGTGACGAGAGCTTCGTCCTGCGGCACGGGGACCGAGGTCCCGGCGAGCACCGCGGGCAACGCGGCGGCCGCGAGTTCGCCGGCGACGACGCCGAGGCGGGCACGCAGAGCGGCGCGGGCCTCGCCCGGCTGAGGACGGATGCTACGCGAAGCGTGCAAAGGACCCGCGTCCAGCTTGAGCACCACCTGCTGGAGCGAGACGCCGGTCTCCGCCAGACCGAGCGCGAGGGCGCCTTCGACCGGGGTCGCGCCGCGCAGGGCGGGCAGCAGCGAACCGTGGAAATTGACGAAGCCAAGACGGGTGGCGGCGAGGAAATCGGACTTCAGCAGCTGACCATAGGCCATGACCACGCCGAGGTCGGCGCCGAGCGCGGCGAGCTGCGCGGCATCCTCCGGGCCCAGTCTCTCAGGCTGACGCAACGGGAGGCCTTCGGCGCGGGCCCAGGCGGCGACGGGATTCGGACGGACCTCCTGGCCGCGCCCGGCGGGGCGGTCCGGCTGCGTGTAGACGGCCACGACCTCGGTGTCGGGCAAGGCGCGGGCTGCGGCGAAAGCCGGGAGCGCGATCTCATCCGAACCGAGCAGGACCAGTCTCCGGGGCATGCGTTACTTGCGGGCCTGGCGCGCGGCGCGGCCTTTCAGCGAACGCGGCTTATCCCAGCGGGTGTAGGCTTTCTTGCGGATCGGACCGACCTTGCTGCGCGGATTCTTGGACTTGCCCAGGCGCGGTCCGGACGGACCCACGGCCTTCTTAGGAGCAGCCGAGATGACAGCCTTGCCGGGCACCTTGGCGGTCGGCTTGCGGGCCTCGCCCTCCTCGGCCGGCATGGCGCCTCCGGCGGCGCCGGGACCGCCTGCGCGGCGGCCGGTCTGCTTGGGCTTGCCGACGATATCAAGGAAGAGCGGGACGCCCGAAAGGTCGAAGCTTTCGTGCACGCCCTTCACGAGGAAGCGCTGGTAGGCGTCCTCGAGGCGTTCTTCGGAATTGCAGAAGAGGCGGAAACGGATCGGACGCTTAGAGACCTGCGTCACGTAGTAGCACTTGAAGCGCTTGCCGGAGACCATGCGCGGGGGGCGCTTGATCATCAGGTCCTGGACGACGCGGTTGAGGCGGCCGGTCGAGATCGCCGTGCCGGCGCGCACGAAGACGCCTTCGGCGGCGTCGAGCATGTCCTCGGCGCGGAGGCCGGTCTGGGCGGAGACGAACAGAATCGTCGGTTCGGGCAGGAAGAAAAGCTCTCGGCGGATGGCCGAGCGGAACTTCGCGCGGAATTCCTCCTCATCCTCGAAACCGTCGATGTTCTTCTCGCGGAAGGCCTTCTTCGCGAGGTCCCACTTGTTGACCACGATGACGAGTCCGCAGCCGAGGAGCGCGAGTTCGCCCGCGAGCTGCTTGTCGATGCGCGTGACGCCTTGGCCGGCGTCGAGCACCAGGAAGACCACGTCGGTCTCGGCCAGGATCTCGTCGGAACGCACCTGCGAGTAGAAATCAAGGGTGTCGCGCTTGTTGGCGGTGCGACGACCGGCCGTGTCGACGAGCGAGAACTTCGCGCGGGAGCCGTCGGCCTTGGTGCGCGAAAGTCCCGCGCGGACGGGGTCGCGGGTGGTGCCGGCTACCTCGCTGACGATGAGGCGGGAAGCGCCGAGGAGGCGGTTGCCGAGCGAGCTCTTGCCGACGTTAGGACGACCGGCGAGGGCGAGGCGGATCGGACGGGGACCTTCTTCGCGCGGGGTCGTGGGCTCGGGCCCGAGCAGCTTGATGATCAGGGCCTGCAGCTGCGGGATGCCGCGGCCGTGTTCGGCGGAGATGAGGAGAGGCTCGCCGAAACCGAGGGCGAAGAATTCGGACATCAGTCCGTCGCGTTCCTCGGTGTCGGCCTTGTTGGCGACCACCACGACCTTCTTGCCGGCCTGGCGGAGCTTGGCGGCGACCTCCAGGTCGAGGGCGGCGCAGCCTTCGGAGGCGTCGACGACGAGGAGCACGAGCGCCGCGGCGGCCAGGGCGAAGTCGACCTGCTCCTCGACGGCGTCGGCGATGAGCTTGGGCGTGAGCTCGGCGCGATACAGGCCGATGCCGCCCGTATCCATGAGCGTGTAGCGTCCTTCGAAGACGTCGGAAGTGATGAGGTCGCGGGTGACGCCGGGCTGGTCGTGCACGATCGAGATGCGGCGGCCGACCAGACGGTTGAAGAGGCGGCTCTTACCGACGTTGGGACGGCCCACGATGGCTACCGCGCGGGAAATTTCTGTGTTCCGTTCCATGGGAGGACAGTCAGGGCTACCCGCCCGCCTAGCAAGCAAGGATGCTCAGCGACGCGGGAGGGAGTCCAGGAAGCGGGCGATCCGCTCGCCGGCCTCGTGGATCCGCTCGTAGCTGGTCGAGAACGAGGCGCGGCAGAAACCCGCGCCGGCCGCGCCGAAGGCGGTGCCGGGGACCATCGCGACCTTCTGCTGCTCGAGCAGCTTCTGGGCGAAGGTCATGGAGTCCATGCCGGTCGAGGTGATGTCGGGGAAGGCGTAGAAGGCGCCGCGCGGGAGGTGGCACTTGAGGCCGAGCTCGTTGAAGCGGCGGACGATGAAGTCGCGGCGCTCGCGGTACTTGTCGCGCATGTGCAGCATCGAATCACGGCCGTTGCGGAGCGCCTCGACGGCGGCTTCCTGGCTCATGATCGGGGCGCACATGATGCCGTATTGGTGCACCTTGAGCATGCCGTCGATGACCGCGGCGGGACCGCAGGCGTAACCGATGCGGAAACCGGTCATCGCGAAGGCCTTCGAAAAACCATGCAGGAAGACCGTACGCTCGCGCATCCCCGGGAGGGAGGCGATCGAGACGTGGTCGCCTTCGAAGGTGAGTTCGGAGTAGATCTCGTCGGAAGCGACCAGCAGGTCCTTCTCGATGGCGAACTTGGCGATGGCCTCGAGCTTGGCGCGGTCGGCGGTTCCGCCGGTCGGGTTCGTCGGGAAGTTGAGGACGAGGAGCTTGCAACCGGGCTGCCAGGCGGCGCGCAGGGCGGCCGGGTCGAGCGCGAACTGGTCGGCGGAGACGGTGCGGATCGGGATGGCCTCGGCGTGGCAGAGCGTGACGCTCGGAGCGTAGCTCACGTAGCAGGGCTCGTGGTAGAGCACCTTGTCGCCCGGGTTGAGGGTCGCGCGGAGCAGGATGTCGAGGGCCTCGGAGACGCCGATCGTGCCGAGGATCTCGGTGTCGGGATCGTATTCCGGACCGTAGTTACGGGCGACGTAGCGCGAGACCTCCTCGCGGAACTGCTGCGTGCCGCGGTTATCCGTGTAGGAGGTGCGTCCCTTCTCAAGGGACGAGATCGCGGCTTCGCGGATGTGATAAGGCGTGACGAAGTCAGGCTCGCCGATGCCGAGCGAGACCGCGTCCTTCATCTTGGAGACGATGGCGAAGAAGTCGCGGATGCCCGACTTGGGCAAGGTCGCGACATGCCGCGCCACGAAACGTCCGGAGGAATCCATGGTCAGGCGGGGCTCAAGGGCTGACCGAAGGACGGTCGCGGCCGGCGCCGTCGGCGGAGACGACGAAGCCGTCCTTCTTGTAGGCGCGGAGGAAGAAGTGGGTGGAGGTGCCCTGGACGCCGTCGATGCGGGCCAGACGCTCGTGCACGAAGCCGGCGACCTTGTAGAGGTTGTCGGCGGTGACGACGACCAGGAGGTCGTAGCCGCCGGACATCAGGTAGCAGCTCTCGACCTGCTCGAAAGCGGAGATGCGCTCGGCGATGGCGTCGAAGCCGCCGACGCCTTCGGTGCGGACCTTGATCTCGATGACCGCGCGGACGCGGTGTTCGGACTCGAAGCCGGGGTTGAGCACCGGACGCATGCCCAGGAGCACGCCCTGCTGACGCAATGCCGCCAGCTCGCGGTCCACGGCTTCGGCGCCGAGGCCGAGGATGCGGCCGATCTGGGCGGTATCGAGGGCTTCCCCGTCGAGGATGAGCTTGAGTACGGAGTTCATGGCGAAATTCAGGAAGCCGGGAGGGCGCGACGGGCGCGGACGGCGGCGGCGAGGCCCTCGAGCACGGGGACGGTCTGTTCGAAGGAGATGCAGGCGTCGGTGATGCTGCAGCCGTAGGCCGAAGCATCCTTGCCCTTCCAATCCTGACGGCCTTCGGCGAGATGGCTTTCGATCATCACGCCGGCGATGACACGGGAGCCCGCGGCGACCTGCGCGGCGATCTCGGCGGCGACGAGCGGCTGACGGCGATGGTCCTTGGAGCTGTTGCCGTGCGAGCAATCGATGACGAGACGGGTCGCGAGGCCGGCTTTCTGGATGCGGGCCGCGGCGTCGGTCACGAACTCGGCGCCGTAATTCGGGCCGGTACGGGAGCCGCCGCGGAGGATGACATGCGCGTCAGGGTTGCCCGAGGTCTGGAAGATGGCGACGACGCCGTCCTTGGTGACGGACGGGAACCAGTGAGAGGAACGGGCCGAAAGACAGGCGTCGACGGCGACCTGGACCGAACCATCGGTGCCGTTCTTGAAGCCGACGGGCATCGAAAGACCGGAAGCGAGCTCGCGATGGATCTGGCTTTCCGTGGTGCGCGCGCCGATGGCGCCGTAGGCGACGAGGTCGGCCACGTACTGCGGCGTGATCGGGTCGAGGAACTCGGTCGCGGCCGGCAGGCCGGCTTCGGCGATCTGCGCAAGCAGGCCGCGCGCGATGCGGAGTCCGTCGTTGATGCGGAAAGAACCGTCGACCTGCGGGTCGTTGATGAGACCCTTCCAGCCGACCGTGGTGCGGGGCTTCTCGAAGTAGACGCGCATCACCACGAGGAGCTCGGAAACATGCTTCTGGGCTTCCTTCTTCAGGAGGGCGGCGTACTCCAGGGCGGCCTTGGTGTCATGGACGGAGCAAGGACCGACGATCACCATCAGGCGGTCGTCCTGGCCGGCGATGACCTTGGCGGCGTCCCGACGGGCGGTGGCGACGACCTCGGCGGCGCGCTCCGATACCGGGAGTTCGGCGAGCACGAGGGCGGGAGTCAGCAGGGGGTGCTGGCTGCGGATGCGTAGGTCGTCCGTATTCTGGGTCATCGGTAGGCGGGCTTTCCCGAGGGGAAAAGAGGGCAAATGAAGGGCTACGAGGGGCGGGTGTCAATGACGCGTCCCGAGTTGACGCGGGGGGCTTTCAGTATCAAAAGTGTCTCAAATCGGCATGCCCAAGCAACCCAACCCAGAATCCGCGGTGCAATCCGGAGCCTTCAAGGCGTTCATCGCCGAGAAGGGACTGCGGGCGACCCGCCAGCGGATGGCCGTCTTCGAGGCGGCCCGCTCGATCCAAGGCCACTATACCGCCGAAGACCTGCTCAAGAAGGCCCGCTCGCTCGACCGCAGCGTCTCCCGCGCGACCATCTACCGCGCCCTGCCCCTCCTCGTCGGCAGCAACGTCATCCGCGAGATGGACGTCGGCCGCGACCAGAAGTACTACCTCGCCGAAGCCGGCAGCGCGACCTTCCGCGCCCAGCTGATCTGCGAGAACTGCGATTCGATCGTCGAGGTAGACGCTCCGTTCATGGAATGGTACGGCAAGGCCGTCGCCGCCAAGCACGGCATGCGCCCTCTCTCCCAGAAACTCCAGGTCACCGCCTCCTGCCTCAACGAGCGTTGCCCGCGCCGCAAACCCGCCCGCCCATGATCACCTACCCGACCGCCTCCGTCTTCCCTCCCTTGCCCGTCGGCGGGACGCCCCTGTCCGAACTGCAGAAGGAAGTCATCGCCCTGAAGAAGGCCAAGGACGCCCTCATCCTCGCGCACAACTACCAGTGCGAGGACATCCAGGGCGTGGCCGATTACGTGGGTGATTCGCTCGGCCTCGCTTACAAGGCCGCCGAAGCCAAGCAGTCCACCATCGTCTTCTGCGGCGTGCACTTCATGGCCGAGACGGCCAAGATCGTGAACCCGACGCGTCGCGTGCTGCTGCCCGACCTCGCCGCCGGCTGCTCGCTCGCCGACTCCTGTCCGGCGGAGAAGCTCGCCGCCGCCAAGGCCGCCGACCCTTCCCTCTACGTCGTCGCCTACATCAACTGCAGCGCCGCGGTGAAGGCGCTCTGCGACGTCATCGTCACCAGCGGCAACGCCTCGAAGATCGTCAGCCGCGTCCCCGCCGACCGGAAGATCCTCTTCGTCCCCGACCAGAACCTCGGCCGCTGGGTGTCCGGCAAGACCGGACGGGCCATGCAGCTGTGGCCGGGCAACTGCTATGCGCACGTGCAGTTCACGCCGGGCGCGCTGCTCCGCACCAAGGCCGCCCATCCGGGCGCGCCCGTCGTCGCCCACCCCGAATGCACCGAAGCCGTGCGCGACATGGCGGACATGGTCTGCTCCACCGAACTCATGGTCGGCTGGTGCAAGCAGCAGACCGCGGATACCATCATCATTACGACGGAGTCCGGGATGATCCATCGCCTCCGCAAGGAAGTGCCCGGCAAGACGTTCGTCGCCGCGCCCACCGACCGCTGTTCGTGCAACGACTGCAAGTTCATGAAGATGAACACGCTGACGAAGGTGCGCGACTGCCTGCGCGACGGCACTCCCGAGATCGAGCTGCCTGAAAGCACCCGTGCCGCCGCGGAGATTCCGCTCCGCCGGATGCTCGAGTGGAGCAAATAAGAGGGACGAAAGACGCCGGTGGCGGCGCTTATAGGGTGAAAAACTTTTTACCAAAGTTTGACAACTCGGAATATTATAAAACCTTGGGTTGAGTCGGCATTACCTTAGGATTGTATTAGCAATCGTAAGAGATGCCGCCCCCAGACTCCTTCTCATGAAAATCGACCTCGACCCTTCCGCCTTCAGTTCCAAGGACGCCTATGTCCGCGCCGCCCTCTCCAAGGCCCGCGACCTGGCCGTGCAGGCCTGGGAAGACGAGCACAGCGAACGTCAGTCCCTCATCGAACGCGAGGTCGCCAGCCTCTCGAAGCCCGAGCTCGCCAAGCGCCTGATCAAGCTTCTCTCGCGCCCCAACCGCGCCCGCGCCCAGATTTCCGACAGCATGCGCAACAAGGCCCAGGCGATGCGCCGCAAGGGAGCCCCGGTCCGCGAGATCGCGGCCGAGCTCGGCATCTCGATTCCGTCGGTCTACAACATCACCAAGGACTGAACTTGCCCGCGGGCTCCGTCTCGGCGAAAATCCGCCGATGCAGGAATGGACCCGCGGAGACCCGGCGAAAGGCCCTACGCAGGCGCCTCTGGCCCGCGGAGGAAAGCTGAACGCGGACACCTTGATCGGCGCCTACCGCGCCGGCATCTTTCCTTGGTATTCCGCCGGCGAGCCGGTGAAATGGTGGTGTCCCGATCCGCGCTTCGTGATGCGCCCGTCAGACTTCCGCCTCACCGACAGCCTCCGCAAGACGATGCGCAAGCCGGGCTGGACGGTGGCGTTCGACCGTTCTTTCGAGACCGTCATGCGCCGCTGTTCGGAAGTCCCCCGCCCCGGCCAGGACGGCACGTGGATCACCGAGGAGATGATCGCCGCCTACTGCGACCTCCACCGACGCGGCGTGGCCCACAGCGTCGAGGTTTCCTGGCAAGGCGAACTGGTCGGCGGCCTGTATGGCGTCGCGCTGGGCCGGCTCTTCCACGGCGAATCGATGTTCCACCTCAAAGCCGACGCCTCCAAGGTCGGCTTCGCGACGCTCGTCGCCCGCCTCGCCGCCGCCGGCTACGTCCTGATCGACTGCCAGGTGCCGACGGCGCACCTCGCCAGCCTGGGCGCCTTCGCGGTCGACCGGTCGGAGTTCCTCGCCGTCGTGCAACGGTTCCGCGACGAGCCGCCCGAAGGCGACGCGTTCGTCACTGAGGCTTCGGACGCGACTTGAGCAAGGCCCGCGCCTCGCGTTCGTAGACGCGCTCGACGATCACGCAGAGCTGCTGCAGGGAACGGCCGTCGGTGTAGACGGCGATGCCCGCCTGCATGTAGGCCTGCTCGCGCTTCTTCATGAGCTCGCGGATGCGGGCCTCAGGGTCTTCGCCTTTGAGCAACGGACGACGGGAGTTGCCGGCCGTGCGGCGCAGGATGGTGTCCACCGAGGCGAACAAGGTCACCACGATGCCCTTGGAACGGACGAGTTCGCCCATGCCGGGAGGGACGACGAGGCCGCCGCCGCAGGCGATGACGGCGCCGCAGTCGGGCAGCATGGACTCGACGACCTGACGCTCAAGGCCGCGGAAGTGCTCCTCGCCGTGCTGGGCGAAGATGTCGGCGATCGTGGCGCCCGCGAGCTTCTCGACGAGTTCGTCGGTGTCGTAGAAAGGGCGCCGCCAGCGCTTAGCCAGCTGCCGTCCGAGCGCGGACTTCCCCGTGCCCATGAATCCGGCGAGGATCAGGTTCGGCGAGTTGTCCTTGTTGGCCACGGGCGACATGCGACCATAGCAAAGGGCACCCCGCCCCTCGGCAAGCGACAAGCGTCGGGAGGATTACTTGGCGGGCAAAGCCTCCAGCGCGGCCTTGGCCTTCGGCGCGAGGCGCTCGGAGAGGCCCTGCGAAGCCTCCGTCAGGGCGGCGCGGTCGGCCTCCGAGTAAAACCGGGGCACGGCGGCCCAGGCGGCTTCGGTCAGTTCGTTGGCCGGACCTTTGAGCAGCGGGAGCAGCGCGGCCTTGAGGGCGGTGCGCACTTTCGAGCTCTTGGAAGCGCGGACGGCTGCGATGCGGACCCAGGCGGCCTTCGAAGCGAGCGAGGTGCCCGCGAACTCGACCGGGGTATGCTTGATGGCCTGCGACAAGGGCAGACGGAGGATCTCATCCTCCACTTCCTGCACCTGCGAGCGCTGCGAGAGCTTGGCGAGACGCTCCCAGAGGATCGGAGCAGCGGCGGAGGAACTGACGCGGCGGAGCAGCCGGTTCGCGCGCTGGGCGGTGGCGAAATCCTCGTGCTTCGTGAGCGCGACAAGCTCCTCGACGGTCAGGGGATACTCCTTGGCGGAGCGGCGCTGATCGAGCACGCGCTCGAGTTGGGCTAGCTTGGTCTCCGGAGTGGTGCCTTCCGGATCCTCGTAGGTGTTCGGCTGCTTGGGATTGAGCGGAAGCCGCGGCTTGTTGTTCGGATCGAACAGCAGGACCTGCTGCAGCGCGGCCTGGGTCTCAGGATTTTCCACGGTCTTGGCCGCCGTGCGCACGCGCTCGAACCATGCCTTGGCTTCGGGCGAGGCGTTGGTGAAGCCGCGTGAGTAATCGAGGATCAGCTGCTGGGCGACGAGACGCTTCTCCGGGACAGCGAGGTCCGCGAAGGTGGCGTCGGCGGGGGCTTCGGCGGCGTGACCGACAAGGCCGGCGACGCAGGCGAGGAGGAGGACGAAAGGCTTCATGATCGTGACGGGCGGGAGTAGGCTCAGATGGACCAGTTTCCGCGGAGCGCGGGAGAATGAAGCTGATCGGCCTGAGCGTCGCCGACGAAGCCGGAACCATCGGCCTTGAAGGTCAGCTTGCGGCCGAGACGGACGCTCAGGGCGGCGAGGTTCACGAGCGTCGAACTGCGGAAGGCCTCGCTGACGCCGTAGCCGAACGGCCGCTTCTCGCGGGCGCAGAGGTCGAAGTCGTCTTCCTGATATTCAGGCAGCGGGAATTCGGCGGCCTTGGCCAGCATTTCCGGACGGCTGCAACGCATGCCGGCGAAGAGCTTGCCGTTCGGTCCTTCGAGGAAGGGGTTCTCCGGATTACGCTCGGCGAGTTCGGACTCCAGGATGATGCGCGTGCCGTCCTTGTAAGTCAGCGTGACGGTCTTCCAGACGCCGCAGGCCATGGCGTCCTGGGCCGGGGCGTCGCACTCGACGCTGACCGGGAATTCCCCGTCCTTGCCGAGGAAATACTGCACGGGATCCAGGAAGTGCTGGCCCATGTCGCCCAGTCCACCTTGGTCGAAGTTCCAGTAACCGCGGAAGGAACCATGGCAGCGATGCGGGTGATAAGGAATCAGCTGCGAGGGACCGCAATAGAGGTCCCAGTTCAGATGGGAGGGCACCGGCTCGGGCTTGAGGTCCGGCTTGCCGGTCCAGAGGTTGACCTTCCACTGGATGCCGCCGACCGGCGCGAGACGCACCGTCAGCGGACCGCCGAGGACGCCGCTCGCGACGACGCGACGGATCTCGCGGGCCGGACCGACGCCGTAGTAGTTGGTGCGGTTGAGGCGGAACCAGGTGTTCACGCGGAAAGGCACGCCGGTCTGCTGCACGACGCGGTTGAGGGCGATGCCCTCCCCGATCGTTCGCGTCAGCGGCTTCTCGCACCAGACGGCCTTGCCGCGGCGGGCGGCCATGGCGGCGATGACGCCATGCCAATGAGGCGGCGTGCAGACGTGGACGACGTCGGCGTCGGGCAGCGCGATCACCTCGCGGAAATCTTCGGCCGTCAGAGGCGTGCCGCCGCCGGCCTGCTTGATGCGCTCGAGCTTCTTCTGCATGCGCTGGGCGTCGACGTCGCAGATGCCGACGATACGGTTCTTGCCCGTCATGCGGGGTTCGGAGTGCATCGAGGAGATGCCGCCGCAGCCGACGATCACATGGTTCAAGGTCTCGCTCGGCGGGACGAAGCCGCGGCCGAGGACGTGACGCGGGATGATCGTGAAGCCAAGCGCGGCCACGGCGGCCTTACGCAGAAATGAACGACGGGGTAATCGCATACGGGGTGATATGAACACGAAAGACCGCGTTCAATCCTGATAGTTCCAGACGCCAGGCCCGAAACCCGCTATATGCAAAGTTTCCTCCGTTAAAAGACGCCGGCGTTTTGCTTTCGCATCGCTTGCTTGCTCCTTGGACTCATGCCGACCACGACCGCTCCCAGCGCCCGCGCCAGCGACGATGTCTCAAGCCTGCGCAGCGCGATCGCCCAGACCGCCGGAGTCCCCTTCTACGATGCATCCGTATGGCAATCGGCCTTCGCCGACCCTGCCGCTCGCTTGTCGGACCTGCCGCGCATCACGAAGAGCCAGCTCCGGGAGCACTCACCCGAGGGGTTTCTTGCTTCCGGACAGTCGGTGGAATCCTTGTTTTCGCGAGGACTCATCGAGGAGGAAAGCACTTCCGGCACTTCCGGCGCCAGCGTGCGCGTGGTCTTCGGAAAGACCTGGTGGGCCGAGCAGGAACGTCGCGCCCTGATCAGGAATCCTTTCATCGCCGAGCTCCTGGGAGACAGACCCAGCCTGCGTCGCGCCGTCCTCACCACCCCGGGCTGCAGCGGCGTCAGCTGCTACAATCGCTGGCTCAACCTCGAACAACGCACGCTCGGCGACAGCCGTTACGTGAACCAGACGCGGATCCCTTTCAGCCTCGGCGACGACAAGCTGGCCGTGATGGCCGACGAAGTCGAAGGCTGGGCGCCTGCCTTCCTCGACGTGGACCCCGTCCACGGGGCCTGGTTCGCCCTGCACTGCGAAAGGCACGGCCGCCGCTTCCCTTCCCTGCGGTTCATCCTGACGAGCTACGAATTCACCAGCGTCGCGCATCGCGCCATCATGGAGCGCGTCTTCGGCGTGCCGGTCATCGACCTTTATGGCTCGAGCGAGACCGGGCACCTGCTGGTCGACGTCGACGGCGTCATGCGCCCGAGCCCCGAGACCGCGCTCCTGGAAACGACGGCGTCCGCCGGCGTCGGTGAGCTTTTGGTCACGACGCTCACGAACCCTTACCTGCCCTTGCTTCGTTATGAGATCGGCGACTTCGTCGAACGCGTCACCGACGGCTACCTCGTGCACGGACGTAAGCGAGACGCCCTGCGCGGCTCCGACGGACGGATCGTGACCACCCGACAGGTCGACGCGGCCTTCAACGGACTCCGCGGCATCGCCCACTACCAGCTTCGCCAGAAAGCGGACGGCTCAGCGCACCTCAGCCTCATGCCCGAAATGACCGACGATGCCCTGGCTTCCGCCCAGGAGACGCTCAAGGAACGGCTTGCCGTCCTGCTGGGCGCCCCAGTCACCTCCACTACGGTCGGTCTGCTGACCCCGGAAGACTCGGGGAAATTCCGCCTGACCGTCCGGGAGTCGGCCTGACTCAGCCAGATTACCGCCGGAAAAGGGGCTTTCGGGCTGGAAAAAGGCCAGCCTACCCGCCAAGGTGGGCTTTTCACCACCATGGAAGTCTACATCGACGGCAAGTTCTACCCCAAGGCCGAGGCCAAGATCTCCGTCTTCGACCACGGCTTCCTCTATGGTGACGGCATCTTCGAAGGCATCCGTCTCTATCAAGGCTGCGTCTTCCGCCTGGACGAGCACCTCGAGCGCCTCGAGATGTCCGCCAAGGCCCTCTGCCTCGACATGCCCTGGTCTCGCAAGGAGATCGCCGAAATCGTCTGCGAATCCTGCCGCCGCAACAACCTGACCGACGGCTACATCCGCCTCGTCGTCTCCCGCGGCTTCGGCGACCTCGGCCTCTCGCCCAAGAACTGCCCGAAGCCTTCGATCGTCTGCATCGCCGACACCATCAAGCTCTACCCGGAGGAACTCTACGCCACGGGCATGCGCATCATCACCGCGCCGACGCGTCGAGTCAGCCCGGCCGCCCTGCCGCCGATGATCAAGTCCCTCAACTACCTGAACAACATCATGGCGAAGATGGAAGCCCAGCAGCACGGCTTCCACGAATGCCTGATGCTCAACGAGCAGGGTTACGTCTCCGAGTGCAGCGGCGACAACGTCTTCCTGATCCACAAGGGTCGCCTGATCACCCCGGCCTCCCATGCCGGCGCCCTCGTCGGCATCACCCGCCAGGTCGCCCTCGAAGTCGCCGCCGCCCTCGGCATCCCGACCGTCGAGACCAACATCACCCGCTACGACGTCTGGAACGCCGACGAGTGCTTCCTGACGGGCACCGCCGCGGAAGTCATCCCGGTCATCGAAGTCGACGCGCGCAAGATCGGCACCGGCAAGCCCGGGCCCCTCACCGCCCGCATCCTCGCCGAGTTCCGCAAGAAGGCTTCGCGCGAAGGCCAGATGATCCGCTGAGAACGCCTGCGCCCTGACGCGCATGCCCGCCGACCCCGTCCCTCCGACCGCCGCCGAACGTGACGCCACGCTGCGTCGGCTGCTGCGGATAGCATGGTCGTATCGCGCGGACTGCCTCCAGCTCCTCGTCCTCCAGCTCGCCGTCGTCTTCCTGACCGTCGCGGTCATCGCGCTCGCCGGCGTGGGCATCGACTTCGTCCGCCACTGCGCCGACCGGACCGTCCCCGCCCCCGCCCTGCCGTTCTTCGTGCCGACCGACGCGACGGACAAGGCCGTCTTCGTCTGGCTCGGAGCGGGCATCCTCATCGCCGCAGTCCTCCGGGCGACCCTCGCGTTCGTCTTCGGACTCGTCTCCGTGCGCTTCCTGCACGGCCGCATCGTCGTCAACCTCCGCTCACAGGTCTTCGCCAAGCTGCAGCAGCTGAGCTTCCGTTTCTTCGACTCCAACGCCAGCGGCTCGATCATCAACCGCGTCACCTCGGACGCGCATGCCATCCGCCTCTTCATCGAAGGCGTGGTGCTGCAGCTCGCGATCATCGCCCTGACCTTGGCCGCCTGCGCCGCCTACATGTTCCGCACCGACTGGCGGCTCACGCTGGCCTGCCTCTCGGTCCTGCCTTTCCAGATCTGGTTCGCGATCCGCTTCTCGCGCAAGGTGCGCCCGGCCTACGAGGAGAACCGCGAGCTCATGGACCGCCTGGTGCTCGGCTTCTCCGAGAACGTGCAGGGCATCCAGGTCGTCAAAGGCTTCGCGCTGGAGCCGCGCGTGCAGGGCCTGTTCTCCGGCTGGAGCGAGGCGATCCGCGTGCAGAAACGCAAGGTCTTCGGCGAGGTCGCCCTCTTCTGGCCGGTCATCGACGCGCTCAACCGTCTTTCGATGGCCGTGCTCATCGGCTACGGCGGCTGGATGGTCGCCCGCGGCGAGCTCGCGCTCGGCACGGGCCTCGTCGCCTTCGCCGGCCTCCTCCAGCAGTTCTCGACGCAGGTGACGACGCTGGCCGCCGTCGTCGACAACGCGCAGGTCTCGCTCGCCGGCGCGAAACGCATCTTCGAGATCCTCGACACCGATCCGGGCGTCGAGACCGAGGCCGGAGCGAGCTCGCCCGGCCGCTTCGTGGGACGCGTGGCCTTCGAGAACGTCAGCTTCGAGTTCCAAGACAACGCCACGGTGCTGCGGGACCTCTCGTTCGTCGCCGAGCCGGGCCGGCGCATCGCCATCGCCGGCGCGACCGGCGCGGGCAAGTCCGCCCTGCTCTCGCTGATCCCGCGCTTCTACGACCCGCGGTCCGGCCGCGTCACGCTGGACGGGCACGACATCCGCCGCCTTCCGCTCCCTGAGCTGCGCCGGCAGGTGGGCATGGTCTTCCAGGAGAACTTCCTGTTCTCCAACACCATCGCGGCGAACATCGCCTTCGGACACCCCGAAGCCACGCAGGAGCGCATCGAACGAGCCGCGCGCATCGCCGGCGCCCACGACTTCATCATGGCGCTGCCCGAGGGCTATGAGACCTTCCTCGGCGAAGGCGGCGTGAACCTCTCCGGCGGCCAGCGCCAGCGCATCGCCATCGCCCGCGCCCTGCTCCTCGAGCCCACGGTGCTGCTGCTCGACGACCCGACCTCGGCCATCGACCCCGAGACCGAGAAGGAGATCATGGAAGCGATGGAAGCGGCCATGGCCGGCCGGACGACCTTCATCGTGGCGCACCGCCTGAGCACCTTGCGCCGGGCCGACCTCATCCTCGTCCTCGACCGCGGTCGCCTCGCGCAGGTCGGCACGCACGACCAGCTCATGGCGGAGGACGGCAACTACCGGCGCGCCATCCTCGTCCAATCGGAAGGAGCCCCCGCATGAGCAAGCCTCCCCTCGAGATCGCCGTCCGCCGCCTGCGGCCCGACGAAGAAGAACCGGACCGGCTTCCGTTGCGCTGGTCGACCATCACGCGGCTGCTGGCCTTCACCGGTCCGCATCGCGGGATGCGGAACACCTTGCTCGTGCTGTGCGTCTTCCGCGCGCTCGCCCTCCCCGGCCTCGCCTGGTTCGTCGGGGCCATCATCCGCGGACCGGTCCAGGCCGGCGACGGACCCGCGACCTTCCGCGCGCTCGCCCTCTTCACGGTGTTCTTCGTCGTGGCCGACGTCGCCCTCTACTGGCGCATCCGGCTGGCGCACCAGATCGGCGAGAACGTGCTGCGCGACCTGCGTGACAAGCTGATGGCTCACCTCCTGACGCAGCCGCTGTCGTTCTTCCACGCCCGCCGCCACGGCAGCCTGATCAGCCGCATGATCTCGGACATCGAGGCCATGCGCAACGGGGTGCAGAACAACTTCTTCATCTCGTTCGTCTCGTTCGGACAGATGATGGCGGCCGCGGCGCTGATGCTGCTGGCGAATCCCCGCCTCTTCCTCGTCCTGCTGGCCATCGTGCCCTGCCTGCTGCTCGTCCACGCGTTCTTCCGCGGACGCATCCTGCACGCCTCCCGCGTCCAGCAGGAGACGTTCTCACGCGTCACCTCCGCCCTCGCCGAGACGGTCCAAGGCATCCGTGTGACGCAGGGCTTCGCCCGCGAGGACACGAACGCCGGGATCTTCACGCGGCTGGTGCGCAGCCTGGCCGGCAACGTCGTGAAGACCGCCAGCCTGACCTCGCTCTACCTGCCGCTCCTCGAACTCAACGCCCACGGATTCATGGCCGCGCTCATCGGCGTCGGCGGCTGGGCCGCGCTCTCCGGCACGGGCACGGGCCTGGGCGATCTCGTCACGTTCTTCTTCCTCGCCGACCTGTTCTTCTCCCCGATCACGATCATCGGAACGCAGCTGTCCGAAGCGACCCTCGCGATGGCGGGAGCCGAACGCTATTTCCGGGTGCTCGACACCCCGCCCGCCTGGACGGACAAGCCCGGCGCTGGCGAGTGCCCGCGCCTGCAGGGCCGGGTGGAATTCCGCGACGTCGGCTTCGCCTACATCCCCGACAGACCGGTGCTCCATGGCGTCAGCTTCACGGCCCAGCCCGGCCAGGTCATCGCATTGGTCGGCCACACGGGCTCAGGCAAATCGACGATCATCGGACTGCTCGCGAAGTTCCAGCTGCCGCTGTCAGGTCAGGTGCTCGTCGACGGACATGACCTCGCCGACCTTAGGCAGGAGACGCTCCGCCGCCAGATGGGCTTCGTCTTCCAGCAGAACTTCCTGTTCGCCGGCACGATCGCCGAGAACGTCAAAGCCGCCCGCCCGGACGCCTCCGACGAGGAGATCCGCCAGGCTTTCCGCGACCTCGACTGCCTCGACCTCATCGAAGCCCTGCCGGAAGGCATCCATACGCCCTGCTCCGAGAAAGGACGCGGCCTCTCGATGGGCCAGCAGCAGCTGGTCGCCTTCGCCCGCGCCCTGCTGGCCGACCCGCGGATCCTCGTCCTCGACGAGGCCACCAGCGCCGTCGACACGCTGACCGAAGCCCGCCTGCAGGTCGCGCTCACGCGCCTGATGAAGGGCCGGACCAGCTTCGTGGTCGCGCATCGCCTGAGCACCATCCGACGCGCGGACTGCGTGCTGGTGCTCGACGCCGGCCGCATCGTCGAACGCGGCACGCATGACGAACTTCTGGCCCAGCAAGGAGCCTACGCCACGCTGCACCGGGATTTCCTCAGCTCGACGACCTGACGGACGTCAGCGCGGCTCGCCGGGGACAGTACCGAACTTCGGGCGGACGGGACGGCCTTTGCCGGTCTCGGCCGGCTTGGAAGGCTCATCGACGGCCGTCGTCGGGAACGCCGGGGCCAGCCCCTTGGTCAGCACCGGGGCATAAAGATCCCCGACGGGCGAACGACGGAACACCTCGGCCTGCAGATATTGGTAAGCCGGCACGCCCTCGCGCGACTTCACGGCAAGGGAGAGTTCGACGCGGACGGCCTGGCTCGCGGGACCGCCGCTGAAGCGGATGGATTTGGCCGAACCCAAGACGGCGAGCGCGAGGCCGGTCGGCTCCTGATGGACGGGCAGTTCCCAGGTCTCAGCCGAAAGATCAGGAGGCAGGAGGACCACCAAGGTGCGGACCGGGCCGCCGGGATTACCGGGATAGACGAGCCGGCGACGCCATAGCGGCCAATAGCGGCGTCCGGCTTCATCGAGGATCTCCGTGCCGCCGGGTCCGTCCACCACCAGCATCCGCTCCTTGAGGAAAGCGACTTCCGTCGGCGTGAGGTCCGCGCGCACGGCACCGGCGCGGCGGACCGGACCTTCGTCGGGACGGACGTCCGCGTTGACCAGCAGCACGAGCTCCAAAGGACCGGCCACACGATGGTCGATCCACGCGATCACACCATAAGGCACCGCCGTCATGGCCGAAGCCAGGAGCAGGCCGCCGCCCAAGGCGCGGCCGAAGTCAAAGCGTTCGCGCAGGGCCACGAGCAAGGCCGCGCCGGCGAAACCCGCGGCGTGGACCGAGATGTCGATGCCCAAGGCCCACTGGGCGGAAAGGAAATCCTCGGGCTGGCCGAACCAGCGGAGACGGAAGAACATCGCGACCACCCAAAGCGTGCCTGCGGTCGCGCCGAGGAGAGGCGCATAGCGGGCGCCGGCGCGGACATAGGTGCGGGTGAGCAGGGCCGAGAGACAGGAGGCGAACAACCCGCCGAAGAAGGCGTCCTTGAGCGACGCCACGCCCGTCAGGGCGGCGGCGATCACCAGGAACGCCCAGGTGAACCAATACGTCAGCGCGTAGGTCTTCATTCCCCGACCACCGTGCCCGGAGGCACGATCGCGCCCTTCTTGACGACGATGACGCCGTCACGGACGAACAAGGCCTCGGTCTCCCACTTTTCCGGCAGGCCCGTGGGGGCCAGACGGCAGCCTTCGCCGATGCGTGCGTTCTTGTCGATGATCGCGTTGCGGATGAGGCAGTTGGCTCCGACGCCGATGTCGGGCCGGCCGAGGGAGTTGTTGCGGGCGAGGTCGTGCGGACGCTCGAAGGCGTCGGCGCCCATCATCACGACGTTCTCGAGGCGGGAGCCGCCGCGGATGACGGAGCGGACGCCGATCACGCAGCGGTTGAGCTCGGAATCGTCGACGATCGCGCCGTCGGCCATGAGCACGCGCGAGGAGCGGGCGCCGTTGAGCTTGGCGGGCGGGAGGTAACGGGCGTGGGTGTAGACCGGGTTCTGGCCGTCGAAGAAATCGAACGGAGGAACAGGATCCGTGAGGGTGAGGTTGCACTCCCAGAAGGAGCCGACCGTGCCGATGTCTTCCCAGTAGCCGTCGAAGACGTAGGCCATCATGCGCTTGGAAGCGAGCAGGCCGGGGATGACTTCCTTGCCGAAGTCGGTCTGGGTGTGGTCGGCGAGGGCTTCGCGCATCACCTTGCCGGAGAACATGTAGATGCCCATCGAAGCCAGGCAGTAGGGCTTGTCCGACTTGTCGGAGAGGCGGGCGCGGGCGTTACCGCCGAGCACCAGGGAGGAGATCACCGCCGGATCCTTCGGCTTCTCGACGAACTCGACGATGCGCAGGTCGGCGTTGACGCGCATGACGCCGAGGGCGGAGACCTGGTCGGAAGGCATCGCCTTGGCGGCGATGGTGACGTCGGCGGCGTTCTCCATGTGCTGGCGGGCGAGCTCGTCGAAATCGAGGCGGTAGAGCTGGTCACCCGAGAGGATGAGGACGAGATCCTCGTCCTTGAGGTTATAGTGGTGCAGGTTCTGACGGACCGCGTCGGCCGTACCCTGATACCAGCTCTCCTTGTCGCCGGTCTGCTCGGCTGCGAGGATGTCGACGAAGCCGCGGCCGAAACCGTCGAACTTATAGGTCTGCTGGATGTGCTTGTGCAGCGAGGCCGTGTTGAACTGCGTCAGCACGAAGATCTGGTTGAAGCCCGAGTTGAGGCAGTTGCTGATCGGGATGTCGACGAGACGGTAGTTGCTCGCGAGGGGCACCGCCGGCTTGCACCGATCCTTGGTCAGGGGGTAGAGGCGGGAGCCGCGGCCGCCCCCCATGATGATGCTGATGACGCGAGGAAGGGAGGGCATGGCGGGATGGCCTACCTTCCCTCCGGTCGCGGTCGTCCTCAAGCGGAAAAGGTCGAATGGCGGCTTGAAGGCGGCGGCGTCACGGGGTTGCATCGGCTTCCGCATGGCTTTCGCCTTCCACATCCTCGGCACCAGCAGTTCCGGCAACTGCTCCCTGCTCGAGGTCGGCGGCGCGCGGGTGATGCTCGACGCGGGCTTCCAAGGTCCGCGGCTCGAGGCTTCCCTGCAGAAGCTCGGCATCGAAGCCCGCGCGCTGGACGCCGTCTTCATCACGCACGAGCACTCCGACCATTGCGTCGGCCTCCCCGCCCTTCTCCGCCAGAACCCGCGCCTCAAGGTCTTCGCCAACCGTGAGACCGCCCGCCGCATCAAGGATTCGTTCAAGTCGCAGCCCGACTGGCAGCTCTTCGAGACCGGCACCACCTTCGAGTTCAAGGGCATGCAGGTCACCTCGATCCCGATCCCGCACGACGCCGCCGACCCGGTGGGCTTCGCGTTCGACCTGCCCGCCGAGGACGCGCGTCCGGCGAAACGCCTGACCTGGCTGACCGACCTCGGCCACGCGACCCCCGTCGTCCGCCATCACGTGGCCCTGGCTGACATCCTCGTGCTCGAGTCGAACTACGACGACGAGATGCTCGACCTTTCGAAGCGCCCGATCTCCCTGAAGCAGCGCATCCGCGGCAACTTCGGCCACCTCTCCAACACCCAGACCAAGGACCTGCTCCTCGGGCTGCGCGAGTGGCAGGCGACCGAGCTCTACCTCGGACACCTGAGCAAGGAATGCAACCGCACCGTCATCGTCGACGCCCTGATGAACGAAGTGCGCGACCGGAAGACCGACCTCCGCATCACGGTGGTCGATCCTCTCGAGGACAATCCGGTCAGCCTCTGGTGAGGCTTACTTCGTCGGCGGGGCCGGGATGTCGTCGGCGGCCGGAGGCGTCGGGACGGTACCCTCGGAGCGGATCACGGCGCTTTCGGCGACCGAGCGGGCGAGACGCTTGACGGCGGCGCCGCAGGCGGGCGAAGCCGGATTGAGGTCCTGCGCGGAAAGCCAGGCGGCGAGGGCCGCGGCTTCGGCGCCTTCCTTCTCGAGCTTCTCGGCGCGGCCGATGAGCTGGGCGTAACCCGCGACGAGCGGAGCGATGTCGGAACGGGTCTTGGCCAGCACGAGATCGTCGGACTCCGTCTTATAGGCCTCCACGATGACGTCCCAGGCGAGGTAAGGGTTGTTCTGGGCCGCGAGCATCGAGGCCTTCTGGATGTTGGCGTCGAGCTCGCCCACGCGCTGCACGACCTTGCGCAGCTTGTCGGAACGCTCCTTGTCCTGGGCGAGGGCCAGGGCGTATTCGAGCTTCTTGTTGAAGATCTCGCGCCACTTGGACTCGGACATCAGGCGGTCGAACTCAGGGACCTTCTGAGCGAGGGTGTCCTGTCGGCTCACCACCTGGTTGGCGAATTCCTTCACGCCGGGATTCTGGGGCCAGATCTTGGTGGCGCGCTCGAGTGCGGCCTCGGCCTTGGCGTTGTCGCCCGCGAGGGCGGCGGCCTTGGCGGCGAGGAGCGACATGTTGGAGGCGTTCATCGCATTGTTGACCTTCGAGAGCACGGGGGCGCCGGGGAAGTCGCGGGCCTGGCCGCGGACCTTGTTCACGTAGGCTTCGACGCTCGCGAGGTCGCGCTCGTCGCCGAGACGCTGAAGCTCTCGCAGGTCCTTCCAGAGGGTGAGCATCTGGCGCTTCTTCTCCTGCGGATAGAGCATCACCGGAGGCTCGAACTCGCCGAGGAAGAAAGTCTCCTGCAGGCGCTCGAAGGCGCCGTAGAGCTCTTCCTGCTTCACCAGGTCATCGACGGTCTGCATGCCCTTGCTCACGTCCTTGATGGCCTCGCGGGAAAGCAGGTCTATGGATTCGAGGGTCGGGACGAAATCCGAGACCGGGAAGAATTCCTTCACCTCCTTGGCGCCGACGACGACCTCCTGGTTGCTCGCGTTGAAAACGACGCGGTAGAAGGCGCTGGTGACGAGCGCGTGGCGGTAGCGGCGCGCCATCAGGAAGGCGACCATCTGGGACTGGAACTCGATCTTGGCCTTGAGTCCGATGGCCGAGAGCTTGGTGCCCTGCGCGAGCATCTGGGCCTGCGTACGGGCCTCGTCCTTGACCTTGAAGCCCAGCTCGGTCGTGCCGGTGGACCCCTTCGAGACCATCTTGCCCTTGCTCTCGGCACGTTCGGCGTTGGCCTCTTCGATGCGGTCCGCGCGGTTGATGATGACGGATTCCTGGGTCTTGCGCAGGATTTCCAGCTGGTTGAGGTTAACTTCGATGTTCTTGTACTCGCTGTTCATCCGCCAGGCCTTCTGGACCTGGGAGGCGATGGTCAGGCAGGACTGGCCGTCGCATTCGAACTCGGCGGCCTTGAAGAGCAGGTTGAAGGCCTCCTGCTGGTTGCGGAAGTAATTCTCCTTGGTCAGGCTCTGCGGCGAGAGCAGGAGCTGGATCTGGTCGAGCAGCGCGACGTAGCGCTTCATGTCGCCGTTGTCGGTCGGCGCCGCGAGGTAACGCTCGAAACGGGCCCGCACGGTGCGGGTGTTGCCGAGGTTCATCGTGGTGCCCTTCCACTGCATGGTCCCGTTCTCGAGGTCGACGGAGTCGCTGTTGACGTTGAAGAGACGGTCGGCGCCGCCCTCGGCGGTCGAGCTCTTGTAGTCGCCGGCCGTGCCGCCCTGCGGCGCCGGGAGCTGCCCCTGGGCGAAGCCGAGCACGGTCAGGGCGCACCAGCCGAAGCAAGAAAGGATGAGGTGACGCATGGCGGAAAGGTTCAGAAACGTTCGAGGGCTTCGACGACCAGGAGGTCGCGGGTGACGCGCAGCTTGCACTTGAAGCGCTGTCCGACCTCGAAGGAGTCGGTGGAGCCGGCGGGGATGAAGACCGGGATGCGGCCGACGGGATCCTTGCCGATCGGCTTCACGGCGAGCACGCGGCCGCGGCCTTCGACGAAGGCGAGCTGCTGTTCGACCTGGCACTCGAGGCGGTAGCTGTTGCCCTGGAGCGTGGCCCAGTCGCGACGATAGGTCTCGACGGAGAAAGGCGTGAGGTCGGCGAAGCGGCCGCCGCCGCCCATGCGGGGGACGACGATCGCGACCAGGATCACGATGACCACGACCGGGATGCCGAGGGCGAAGAAGAGGGGGTTGATCTTGGACATGCGGGAGATGGGGGCGCAGGCTACCCTGCCCCTCCAGCCTAGCCCGCTTTGGGATTTGTTCCAGCGATTTCCCCGCCTGAGGTGAATCCGACGGCCGGCCGGCTCAGCTCCAACGCTTCTGCTGGCAGCCGAAGACGACCAGGCAGATGCCGAACAGCCCCTGGATCAGGAGCACGGCCAGGCCTTCGGGCGTGCTGGCCACGTAGGCGCTCTGGTTGGGCATGCTCGCGGTATAAGCATCATACAACGGGAGCCCGAGCATGGATTTCATGTAGCCGGACCAGCCCCAGTAGGCGTTGATGAACGGGCGGCAGAGCCAGGTCAGGGCGGGCGGAAGGGCCAGGACGACGCCGGAGAGCGGCAGCTGGAAGCCGACCAGGTAGATCGACAGGAGGGACGACTTCTCCGGAGAGGTCAGCATGGCCGAGAAACCCAGGCAGACGACCGACATCGAGACGCAGCTGCCGGCCAGGATCGCCATCTGCTCGACCCAAGGACCGGGGAAATTGCAGATAAGCTTCACGAAGAAACACATCCACGCGCCCTGGGCGATGGCGATGAGCGAGACGAACGTGATCTTCGAGAACGCGTAGGCCCAGGGGCGGAGCCCCGTCATGCGCTCCTTCTCGTAGAGCACGCGCTCGGCGGAGATCTCGCGGCCGCCGTTGTTGGCGCCCATGAGCGTGAGCAGGATGACCTGGAACATCACCAGGCCGGCGGCGAGGCCGGCCAGCTGGGCGTTGGCCATCTGCACGCCCAAGGCCTGCTTCACCTCTTCCATCGAAGCGGTGTTGCGGTCCATGGGGATCTTGAGGACGTCCCACGAACCCTCGAGGTTGAAGATGATCACCAGCAGCGGGAAACCGAAGGTGATGGCGAGCGTGAGCCCGAGATAACCGGTGTCGCGGAAGAAGAGCTTGAGGCGGCGCGAGAGCAGCGTCGTGAACTGGGAGACGCCGCCGGGCACGACGGGCTCGGGCAGCGGCTCGACCTCGGCGGGAGCGCCGACCTTGGCCACGGCGTGGGCATAAGATTCCGGATGCTCGGCCTGATGGATCGCCCAGCGGTCGCGCCACGTCGCGAGATCCGAAGCGTTCAGCACCTCGTACAGACGAAGGCCGTCGGGGATGCCGAAATAGGCGAGCAGTTCGTCGGGCGAACCTTGGAAGACGACGTCGCCTTGGTAGACCACCGTGACCCAGTCGAACTGGTAGAGCTTGCCGAGGTTATGGATGATGCAGACGAAGCTCTTGTGATGCTCTTCGGCGAGGTTGCGCAGCAAGGCCAGGATCTGGTCTTCCGACTGCGGATCGAGGCCGGAGGTCACTTCGTCGCAGACCATGCAGGCCGGATCGAGGGTGAGCTCCAGGCCGAGGGAAAGACGACGGAGCTGGCCGCCGGAAAGGGCCGACACGCGCTTGTCGCGGTGCGGCGACATGCCGGTCACGCCGAGGACGGCCTCGAGGCGACGGGAGCGCTCGGCGGCGTCGGGCACCGCGAGTTCCAAGGCATACTCCAAGGATTCCGCCACCGTGAGCTGGGCCTGGGCGGCGGTGAACTGAGGGGCGAAACCGACCTTGCCGATCAGGTCTTCGGTGCAGGTGATGCGCTGGCCGGCGAGGCTCGCCTCACCGGTCGAAGGCAGGATGCCCAGGATGGCCTTCATCAGGGTGGTCTTACCGCAGCCGGAAGGACCGATGACGGCGTTGAGGCCGCGAGGAAGGAAGCGGGCGTTGGCGCCGTCGAGGATGACAGGACCATCGGCGCCCGCCCGTACGGTGAGGTTCTCGCAGCTCAGCATTGGTTGCAGTCTTGCCTACCCCCTCCGCAGCGTAAAGAATTATCCCCATGAGACCCCTCGCCCTCGCCATCCTCTCCGTCCTGGCCCTCGTCCCGCAGGCAGAAGCCCTGACGATGACCAAGAAGGCCATCCGCAACCAAGGCATCTTCGGCATCAAGATCGCCCGGACCGACATGGCCTTCTACGGACGAGCCGACGCCATCCTCTCGATTTCCTTCCAGGAATACACCACCGGCTCATTCATCGTCGCCGAGGTGGTGATCGACATGAAGGACTCCAATCAGCAGCTACGCCTTTACTCGGCCCGCCCGCCCGGCACCGAAGACGTCGCCAACCGCGTCAACCGGGCCAGCGAGGCGAACTCCCAGAACCGCGGCCTCGACCCGGCCCAGGCCTCCCGCCTGCCGATCCCCGGCCAGCTCGCGGCGGTCGAATCGAAGGTGAACAACATGATCTCCGGCACCACCGGGGACATCGTCGTGAAGACCTACCCGACCACCACCCACGCCAAGACCGTCGAAATGATCGTCTCGTCCAAGGCGGAACTTCTGTTGCTTTATTCCAAGCTGACCTGCCTTTACACGGGCATCGAGATCGAAGCCGTGGACGGCGCGTCGGTGGAAGGCTCCAACGCGGCCAAGGCCAGCGCGGCGAGCAGCACGACGGGCACCACCGCCCCCACCATCAAGATCAACCAGATCGGCGGGGTGCTCTTCACCGTCGAATAGTCCGCCACCCCGGCGGAGACCCGTCTTTATGGGGGCGCAGGCACCCTACCCTCCCTTTCGGGCAAGTCCGGCTTGACCGTCCCGAAGGCGTCCGCTTGTGTCCGCCCTTACTCCCATGGCCAACCTTCCCGTCAATCGTATCAAGAAGAAGAACATCATGAGCTACAACGGCGAGCTCTGCATCGTTCTCGAGTGCGTCGTCCGCACCCCCCCGAACAACGCCTCCTACGTCCAGATGGAACTCCGCTCCATCAAGACCGGCGCCAAGATCCCGGTCCGTTGCGGCATCGGAGTCAGCTTCGAGGTCTTCGACAACTCCATCAAGCAGCTCGAGCTGTCCTACCAGGCCGATGGCAGCTACGTCTTCTCCGACCCCAACACCTTCGAGGAGTACTACGTCTCCGAAGTCTCCCTCGAGGAGTCCAAGGAGTTCCTGATCCCGGGCACCTCCTACATGGTCCTCTTCGTCGAAGACAAGCCGGTCACCGTCGACCTGCCCCCCTCGGTCATCGTCGAGGTCCTGGAAGCCCCGCCCGCCGTCAAGGGCGACACCGCCGGCAACGTCCAGAAGACCGTCACCTGCGAGAACGGCCTGCAGGTCAACGTCCCGCTCTTCATCAAGCAGGGCGAGAAGATCAAGGTCAGCACCGAGAATAAGGAATACCTCGGTCGCGCTTAAGCCGCCCTTACGGCCCCCTCAGGAACCCCGGCTCGCCGGGGTTCTTCTTTGGTGCTTTTCCGCGACCGGAGGAGCGTAGACCCGCAGGGATTCGAACCCCGACAAAATGAACCAAAATCATTTGTGCTACCGTTACACCACGGGTCTTCGCATCCCGACTGAACATCGAGTCGGGGGTCGGAGTCAAGCGAGACCAAGGCGGGGTTGACGCTGGGGTAGGACTGTCTCATTTCCCCTGTATGCCCGCCTCCGCCTCCCAGAAGCCGAAGTATCGTCGGATCGTGCTCAAGATCAGCGGCGAAGCCCTCCGCAACGACCCCACCGGCGAATCCATCGACAGCGCCGTCCTCGACCGCCTCGCCGAAGAACTCCGCGCGGTCCAGAAGGTCGGCACCCAGGTCGCGGTCGTCGTCGGCGGCGGCAACATCTTCCGCGGCCTCGCCGGCGCGCGCGCCAACGGCACCGACCGCACCACCGGCGACAACATGGGCATGCTCGCCACCGTCATCAACGGCCTCGCCCTGATGGACCGCCTCGAGAAGGCCGGCCTCGAGTGCCGCGTGATGACCGCCATCCCGATGGACCGCATCGCCGAGCCCTTCATCCAGCGCCGCGCCACCCGCCACCTCGAGCGCGGACGCATCGTGATCTTCGTCGCCGGCACGGGCAACCCGTACTGCACCACCGACTACGCCTCCGCCCTCCGCGCCAACGAGATCGGCGCCGACGCCATCCTCAAGGCCACCAAGGTCGACGGCGTCTACGACAAGGATCCGATGAAGCACAAGGACGCCAAGCGCTACGACCGCGTGTCGCACGCCGAAGCCCTCCAGAAGCGCCTCGGCGTGATGGACGCCGAAGCCTTCTCGCTCTGCGAGGCCAACAAGCTTCCGATCATCGTGCTCTCGATGTCCGAGAAGGGCGCCGTGAAGAAGGCCGTCCTCGGCCAGCGCATCGGCACGCTCGTCGCCTGATTTTCCAACAACATCCCACCCTACCCTATCCCATGGACATCAAGAAAATCATCGCCGACGGCGCCAACGCCATGAAGAAGGCGGTCGACCACACCTCCCACGAGTTCGCCTCGCTGCACACCGGCAAGGCCTCGCCCGGCATGATCGAGAACGTCCAGGTCCACATCGAGTCCTACGGCATGACCCAGCGCCTCAAGGACATGGCCGCCATCACCACGCCCGACGCCCAGACCATCGTGGTCCAGCCCTTCGACAAGGCCGTCATGGACGACATCCGCAAGGCGATCATGGCCGCCAACCTCGGCATCAACCCCGTCCCGCAGGGCAACTTCATGCGCTGCCCCGTCCCCTCCCTCTCCGGCGAACGCCGCCTCGAGCTCGCCAAGCGCGCCACCCAGATGGCCGAAGAAGGCAAGGTCCGCGTCCGCAACGCCCGTCGCGACGCCCTCGAACTCCTCAAGAAAGGCAACAAGGACAAGCTCGTCACCGACGACGACCTGAAGCGCTCCGAGAAGGAGATCCAGACGCACACCGACAAGTTCACGGCCGACATCGAGAAGAACCTCAAGGCCAAGGAAGCCGAGCTGAAGGGTTAATCCGCACCCGCCCTGTTTCCATGAATATCCACGAATACCAAGCCAAGGAACTCTTCGAGAAGTTCGGCGTCGCCGTGCCCAAGGGCGTGGCGGTCAAATCCGCCGCCGAGTTCGAAGGCGCGCTCGCCAAGATCGACGTCTCCGGCGGCATCATGGTGAAGTCCCAGATCCACGCCGGCGGCCGCGGCAAAGGCACGTTCACCGACGGCTTCAAGGGCGGCGTGAAGTTCTCGCCGACCAAGGAGAAGGCCCTCGAGAACGCCAAGGCGATGCTCGGCAACACCCTCGTGACCGCCCAGACCGGCGCCGAAGGCCGCAAGGTCCAGACCATCTACTTCACCGAGGCCGCCAACCTGGGCAAGCGCCCCGACGGCCGCGACGACGAGTACTACCTCGCGATCCTCCTCGACCGCGCGACGTCCTTCCCGGTCATCGTCGCCTCGACCGAAGGCGGCATGGAGATCGAACACGTCGCCCACCATACCCCGGAGAAGATCTTCAAGGTGCAGGTCGACCCCGCCGTAGGCCTCCAGGCCTTCCAGGCCCGTCAGATCGCCTTCTCGCTCGGCTTCTCGGGCGACCTCTTCAAGCAGTGCGTGACCCTCGTGACCAAGCTCTACCAGTTCTACTGGGAGAAGGATTGCGCGATGGTCGAAGTGAACCCGCTCCTCGTCACCAAGGAAGGCAAGCTCCTCGCCCTCGACGCCAAGGTGTCGTTCGACGACAACGCCCTTTTCCGCCACCCTGACGTCGTCGCCCTCCGCGACCTCAACGAAGAAGACGCCAAGGAGATCGAAGCCTCCAAGTACGGCCTCTCCTACATCGCCCTCGACGGCAACATCGCCTGCCTCGTCAACGGCGCCGGCCTCGCGATGTCCACGATGGACATCATCCAGCACTTCGGCGGCAGCCCGGCCAACTTCCTCGACGTCGGCGGCGGCGCGACCAAGGACCAGGTCACGGCGGCCTTCAAGATCATCCTGGGCGACGCCAAAGTGAAGGGCATCCTGGTGAACATCTTCGGCGGCATCATGGACTGCAACGTGATCGCCACCGGCATCATCGAGGCGGTCAAGGAGACCGGCCTCAAGCTGCCCCTCGTGGTCCGCCTCGAAGGCAATAACGTCGAAGCCGGCAAGGCCACCCTCGCCGCTTCGGGCCTGACCATCGTGTCGGGCGACTCCATGGCCGACGCGGCCCAGAAGATCGTGAAGCTGGTCAACAACAAGTAACCCCTCACCGCTCACTCTCATGTCCATCCTCGTCAAAGAAGACACCCGCATCCTCGTCCAGGGCATCACCGGCGACTTCGGCGCGCGCCACGCCCGCCTGTCGCTCGATTACGGCTCCCAGGTCGTCGCCGGCGTCACCCCGGGCAAAGGCGGCCAGGTCTTCGAACACGCCGGCAAGAAGGTCCCAATCTTCAACACCGTCGCCGAAGCCGCCAAGCAGACCGGTGCCACGGTCTCCGCGATCTTCGTCCCCCCGCCCTTCGCGGCCGACGCCATCCTTGAGTGCTTCGACGCCGACCTCGACCTCGCCGTGGCCATCACGGAAGGCATCCCGGTCCGTGACATGGTCCGCGCCAAGCGCGCCATGGCCGGCCGTCGCACCCGTCTCATCGGCCCGAACTGCCCCGGCCTCGTGACCCCTGGTCGCGGCGACAAGTCTTCCGGCGGCTGCCGTATCGGCATCGCCCCGGGCTACATCCACAAGCGCGGCAACGTCGGCGTGGTCTCCCGCTCCGGTACCCTGACCTATGAGGCCGTCTGGCAGCTCACCTGCCGCGGCAAGGGCCAGTCGACCTGCGTCGGCATCGGCGGCGACCCCGTCAACGGCACCTCGCACCTCGACGTCATCAAGCTCTTCAACGAAGACCCGGAAACCGAGGCCATCATCATGATCGGCGAAATCGGCGGTAACGCCGAAGTCGAAGCCGCCCGCTGGATCAAGCAGCACTGCAAGAAGCCCGTCGCGGGCTTCATCGCCGGCGCCACCGCTCCGGCCGGCCGTCGTATGGGCCACGCCGGCGCCGTCATCGGCGGCGCCGAAGATACCGCCGCCGCGAAGATCAAGATCTTCCAGGAGTGCGGCATCTCCGTCGCGGCCACGCCGTCCGACATGGCCGACGCCCTCCTCCGCATCTGGAAGGGCTGAAATCCGGCGACGGGATTATAACGAAGAGGCCCGGCGTCGGGCCTCTTTTGTTTTTACAGGGGAACCGCCACCCCCCAGAACATCCCTATGTGGTATTACGAACAGAACGGCAATCGCATCGGCCCGGTCGACGAGGCCACCATGCGCCAGCTCATCGCCAATCGCGTCATCTCGATCGACACGCTGGTCTGGACCAACGGCATGGCCAACTGGACCCCGCTCCAGCAGACGCAGCTGGCCGCCGGCTTGCCGGTCCCGCCGCCCATGCCCCAAGGCGCCCCGGCCTCCCCTCAGTACCATCAGGCGCCGGCCAACCATCACCCCGAGGCCAAGGACCGCGTGGCGTATGTCCTGCTCGCCGTGCTCATCGGTTTTGGCATCCACAATTTCTACGCCGGCTACACCAACCGCGGCCTCATCCAGCTGCTCGTCTCCGTCCTCAGCTGCGGCATCCTCTGGATCTTCATGTGGATCTGGGGCATCATCGAAGCCTGCACGGTGACGCAGGACGCCAACGGCGTCCGCTTCAAGTAAGCCTCAAGGCATCTGCTGACAAAAAAGGCCGCCCATCGGGCGGCCTTTTGCTTGGGCTGGACGGTCGGCTTACTTGCCTTCGACGTAGGCGAGGCCGCCCGCGGTCTTGGCGACCGAGTCAGCGCCTTCGAGCAGGTCGGCGATGGGGTCCCACTTGCCGTTGACGAGACCGTCGCGGGCGGAAGCGGCGATGCTGGCCTTCCAGGACTTGGCGCCGGCGGAGACGGTCAGTTTCTCGACGTCGACGGTGACTTCGACGTCGGGATTGGCGCGGACGAAGGCGTCGCACTCGGCGAGGTCCTCCTTCGAAAGGGTGACGCAGGGCACGCCGAGGGTGGTCGAGTTGCCGAAGAAGATCTCGGCGAAGCTGCCGCCGACCAGGGCGGTGAAACCGAAGCGCCAGATGGACTGCGGAGCGTGCTCGCGCGAGCTGCCGCAACCGAAGTTGAAGCCGACGACCATGACGCCCTTCTTGGCGGCGGCGATGCGGGCGGCCTGGGCCGAGTTCATCGGGTGCGGGCGCTCCTTGCCGTCGGGACCGGTGCGCTCATCGCGGAAGGCGTGCTCGCCGAGACCGTCGAAGGTCACGCAGCGGAGGAAGCGCGCGGGGATGATGCGGTCGGTGTCGATGTCATCGCCGGGGACGGCGAGGGCGAGGGCTTTGACCTGGGTGATTTTGGCGAGGGACATGGCGGATTGAAAAGGGTTCAGGCGGCGACCGGACGGCGGACCACGCAGACGGGCATGGCGAGCGCGGAGGCCAGGGAGGCGAGGCGGGCTTCGGCGACGGGCGTGGCGACGGACTCGTCGGCCTGCAGGAGCGCATGGCCGCCCACGACCCACGGAAGGGTCACGGTGCACACGGGTTTGCCGTCGTAATGGGCGTCGACGCTGACGTCGCGCTGGCAGGCGAGTCCTTCGGCCGAGCAGGCCGCGGCGACGTCATCGCCTTGGGCGATGCGCTCGAGCACGCGGGCGACTGGCGCGGAGACGGACATCAGACCTTGAAGACTTCGCGGGCGTCGGCGACCTGGCCGGTGATGGCGGCGGCGACGACCATGATCGGGCTCATGAGCACCGTACGGCCGGTCTGCGAACCCTGGCGGCCCTTGAAGTTACGGTTCGAGGAGCTGGCGCAAAGCTGGTCGCCGACGAGCTTGTCGGGATTCATCGCGAGGCACATGGAGCAACCCGCGCCGCGCCATTCGAAACCGGCCTCGGTGAAGACCTTGTCGAGGCCTTCATGGACGGCCTGGATGGCGGTGAGCTGGGAACCGGGGACGACGATGGCCTTGACGCTCGGGCTGACCTTGCGGCCCTTGAGGTACTTGGCGGCTTCGCGAAGGTCGGAGATGCGGCCGTTGGTGCAGGAGCCGAGGAAGCAGACGTCGACCTTGGTGCCCTTGATCGGGGTGTTCGGCGACAGCTTCATGTGGGCGTAAGCGTCTTCGGCGGTCTGACGGTCGGCGGCGTTGAGGGTCTCGAGCGCCGGCATCTTCTCGTCGATGAACACGGCCTGGCCCGGGGTGATGCCCCAGGTGACGGTCGGACGGATATCCTCGGCCTTGAAGACCTTGACGTCGTCATACTGGCAGCCGGGGTCGGAAGCAAAGGACTTCCAGCGGGCCACCGCGGCGTCCCAATCGGCGGCCTTGGGGGCGTAGGGCTTGCCCTTGATGTAGTCGAAGGTCTTCTGGTCCGGATTGACGTAACCGCAGCGGGCGCCGCCTTCGATGGACATGTTGCAGACCGTCATGCGCTCCTCGAGGGAGAAGGCGTCGAAGGTCGTGCCGGCGTATTCGTAGGCGTAACCGATGCCGCCGTTGACGCCGAGGACGCGGATGATGTGCAGGATGACGTCCTTGGCGTAGACGCCGGGGGCGAGCTTGCCGTTGACCTCGATGCGGCGGACCTTGAGGGGGCTGAGGGCGAGGGTCTGGGTCGCGAGGACGTCGCGGACCTGGGTGGTGCCGATGCCGAAGGCGATGGCGCCGAACGCGCCGTGGGTGGCGGTATGGGAGTCGCCGCAGGCGATCGTGGTGCCGGGCTGGGTGATGCCCTGCTCCGGGCCGACCATGTGGACGATGCCCTGGGTGCCGGTGGTGGTGTCGAAGAAGCGGATGCCGTAGTCCTTGGTGTTCTTACGGAGGGCCTCGATCATCTCCTGGGCGATCGGGTCGGAATAGGGCTCCTTGAGCTCGTTGGTCGGGACGATGTGGTCGACCGTGGCGAAGGTGCGGTTCGGGAACTTCACCTTGAGGCCGAGGTCCCGGAGCATGCCGAAAGCCTGCGGGCTCGTCACCTCATGGATGAGGTGCGTGCCGATGAACAATTGGGTCTGCCCGTTAGGCAGCTTGCGCACCGTATGCGCTTCCCAAACTTTCTGGAACAGGGTCTTGGCCATCTGAGTAAAAGGTGAAGGGTCAACGTAGGACGGGACGGGGGCTGGTCAATCCCGCAGGCGAGCCAAGCACGGGCATATTTCACGATAAAAGCGCCATGGCTCCCGGCCCCGCGCCGCCGTGTCTTGACCCCTGCGCCCCTCCCCTTCCATCCTCCGGCATGGCCCGCACCCTCACCCTCAGCTTCTCCTGCCCTGACACCAGCGGCATCGTGGCCGAGGTGTCCTCGTTCGTGGCCGGCCACAAAGGCTGGATCACCGAAGCCAGCCAGCACACCGAGAACGAACTCGGACGATTCTTCATGCGCGTCGAGATCCGCGCCGAGTCCCTCGACTTCCCCGCCGAGGAGTTCGCCGCGCGCTTCGCCCCGGTGGCCAAGAAGTTCGCGATGGACTGGAAGGTCTCCGACTCCGACCAGCCGCGCCGCGTCGTCCTGCTCTGCTCCAAGCAGGAGCATTGCCTCTACGACCTGCTCGCCCGCCACGTCGCCCAGGACTTCCCGTTCGTCGTACCCTGCGTCATCTCGAACCACGAGAACCATCGCAAGGTCGTCGAAGCCCACGGCATCCCCTTCCATTACGTCCCGGTCACGCCCGAGACGAAGCAGGCCGCCTACCGCAAGATGGAGCAGCTCTTCCGCGAGGCCAAGGCCGACCTCATCGTGCTCGCCCGCTACATGCAGGTGCTCGACGAGCAGATGTGCCGCGACTTCGCCGGCAGGATCATCAACATCCACCACTCGTTCCTGCCCTCGTTCGCCGGCGCGAAGCCTTACCACCAGGCCCATCGCCGCGGCGTGAAGCTCATCGGCGCCACCTGCCATTTCGTCACCCCGGAGCTGGACGAAGGTCCGATCGTCGAACAAGACGTCATCCGCATCGACCACTCGGACACGCCGGAAGACATGGCCCATCTGGGCAAGGACATCGAGAAGGTGGTGCTCGCCCGCGGCCTTCGCGCGGTCGTCGAGGATCGCGTCCTGCTCGCCGGCAATAAGACCGTTATCTTCCGTTAAAAGCTCAGGTTTACGGTGGTTTTGACGTTGGCGAACCGAAGGCCGAAAGCCAAGGTGACGCCACCCCACCTCATGCGACTGCTTTGTGCCTGCCTGCTCGCGGCTTCCGCCGCGTACGCCGTTTCCCCCGAAGAGATCACGCCCTCCAAGAAGGCTCCCTTCGTGCAACCCGCCGAAGCGGCTCGCGCCGAACTGCACAAGGCCATCAAGGATTACATGGCCCAGGAGCCGGGCACCTTCGCGGCCCACGCCGGCGCGCGCGACTTCCCGGGTGTCGTCGAAAGCAAGGAACGCGTCGCCCGCACGGTCGCCTACGATTCCAACCTCGTGCACCGTTGGGACACGACGAACGGTGGCGCTCCCAACCTCTACACGAGCCCCGATGTCTGGCAGGAGACCGGACTCTACGCCGCGCCCGGCGAAGTGGTCGTGGTGAAGGTGGCCTCGCTGCCGGAACACCGCACCATCAAGGTCATCGTCGGCTGCCACCGCGACGGCCTCCTCAAGCTCGAGAAGTGGAACCGCTTCCCGATCATCGCGCGCACGTTCGAACTCAAGGTCGGCGAGAACAAGATCGCCAACGCCTTCGGCGGCCAGATCTTCATCCAGAGTTCGCACAAGGATTGGCGCAAACCGATGAAGACGTCGCCGGCCACGCCCCTGCAGTTCAGCAACGCCGTGGCGATGCCGACCTACGTCCTCGGCAAGGACTCCCCGGAATCCTGGGCCAAGGCCAAGCAGCTGCCCGCCCCCTGGGTCACGCTCTCCGGCCGTCAGGTCATCCTGCACGTCCAGGCCTCGGCCGTGAGGGACCTCGCCGACCCGAAGGCCCTGCTGGAATGGTGGGACAAGGCGATGGCGCTCGAGGACGACCTCATCGCCCTTCGCCGCCTGGCGCCCGAACGCGTGGTCCCTGACCGCCAGATCTCCGCGGGCTTCATGCACTCCGGCTATCCGTTCATGTGCTGGATCGACCCCTCCCAGAAAGACAGCGTCGACCTGCCCAAGCTCATGAAGGAAGGCAACTGGGGCTTCTTCCACGAACTCGGCCATAATCACCAGTGCTCCGCCTGGACGTTCACGGGCCAGACCGAGGTGACCTGCAACCTCTTCTCGCTTTACGTGATGGAGAAGCTCGTCGGCAAGCCGACCGGACGAGGCCATCCTTCGATGGAGAAGCTGGACGAACTGCTGACCAAGCGCTTCGCGACCGAACCGAACATGGGCCCGTTCGAACAGCTCGCGACCTTCGTCGTGCTCATCCGCGCCCATGGCTGGGCGCCCCTGCGCGAGACGCTCCGCTCTTACGCGACCGAAGCCGCGCCCAAGGGCTCCACCAAGGAGCAGCTTCAGGACATCTTCGTCCTGCGCTACGGCAAGGCCGCCAAGACCGACGTGAGCGAGTATTTCGAGAAGATGGGCTACCATGTCGCCGCGACGACCAAGTCCGCCTTCAAAGGCCTCCCGGCCTTCAAGCCGACCCTGCCTGCGACGGCTAAATAAACGCCTATCGCAAGCCGCAGGCCGGCGCCTTCTGCCTCGCCCTGCGACCGTATTTCGGCTTAATCCCGTCTGACCCGCTCTGACGGGCCCAACGACCATGTCCCTCATTTCCCGCCTTTCCGCCCGCCTGCAGAACCACCCCAAGCGCATCGTCTTCCCCGAAGGCACCGATGCCCGCGTCATCCAGGCCGCCCGCCAGTTCGTCGTGAAGAAGCTCGGCGTGCCGATCCTCGTCGGCGACCGCCAGCGCATCAAGGTCAACGCCGCGCGTCTCAACATCAGCCTGGAAGGCATCCGCGTCGTCGAACCCGAACGCAGCGACGAGCTCAAGGGCTTCGCCGAGAAGCTCGAATCGATCCAGCGCTACGGCAACACGAACCTGCAAGGCAACCCGGCCGAGCTCGCCCTCAATCCGAACTACTTCGCCTGCCTGATGGTCGCCACCGGCGGCGCCGACGCCCTCATCTCCGGCGCGACGACCCACGCCTCCTCCGGCCTCCGCGCCATCCTCCAGGTCATGCCCCGCCAGGCCGGCGTGGAGACCGTCTCGTCGATGCAGATCCTCGAATCCGAGGAAGGCAAGTTCGGCATCGAAGGCGTGCTCTTCCTCGCCGACTGCGGCGTCATCCCGGAACCGACCGCCGAACAGCTCGCCGACATCGCGGTGACCACCGCGGGCCTCGCCGGCCACCTCACGAACACGACCCCGAAGGTCGCGATGCTCGCCTACTCGACCCACGCTTCGAACCCTCGCCTGGCCTCCG
Organism: Verrucomicrobiota bacterium; assembly: GCA_041180005.1. GTDB lineage: Bacteria > Verrucomicrobiota > Verrucomicrobiia > Opitutales > UBA953 > UBA953. The sequence goes on from JBEGSF010000003.1 coordinate 148,895, forward strand.
TGAAGAAGGTCCAGGTCGCCACTGACCTCGCCCGCCGCAAGGCCCGCGAACTCGGCATCACCTGCGACATCGACGGCGAGATGCAGGCCGACGCCGCCATCAATCCCTTCGCGGCGCAGTCCAAGGAGGTATCCGGCGCCGTCGCCGGCCGCGCGGGCGTGCTGATCTTCCCCGACCTCAACTCGGGCAACATCGCCTCGAAGATGGCCCAGCACATCGCCGACATCCCGGCGTACGGCCAGATCCTCACCGGTCTCGACCGTCCCGCCGCCGAGATCTCCCGCGGCGCCAGCGCGCATGACATCTTCGGCACGGCGGTCATCGTCGCCGCCCAGGCGGTCGACAAGTCCTACCTCTTCCCGAAGCTCAAGGACGGCCCCGCCGCCTGATCATGCCCACCCGCAAGCGTTTCGCCGAAAACGTCCCCGGGCTGCTGCTGCGCCCGATGAACCTGGACACGCGCCGCGTCTTCGTGGCGGCGACGCGCATGAACGACGGCAAGACCACCACCTGCCTAGGCCTGACGGCCGCCTTGCAGGCGATGGGCCTGCACGTGGGCTACATCAAGCCGATCGCCCAACGCGTGGTGATGTCGGGCGAAGACCAGGTCGACGAGGACACGCTGCTCATCGACGGTCTCTTCGACCTCAACGTTCCGATCGCGGCGATGTCCCCCGTCGCCATCGGGCCCGACTTCACGAAGCAATACCTGGAGAATCCCGACGAGATCGGCCCTCAGCTGAAGGACCGCATCTGCCGCGCCTTCGACCGCACGGCTTACGGCAAGGACATCGTCGTCGTCGAGGGCTCCGGCCACGCCGGCGTCGGCTCGGTCTTCGGCGCCTCCAACGCCGACAACGCCCGCGTGCTCGGCTCCAAGGCCATCATCGTCGCGGCCGGCGGCATCGGCAAGCCAATCGACGAGATCGCCCTGAACAAAGCCCTCTTCGACAAGGCGGGCGTGGAAGTCGTCGGCGCGATCCTGAACAAGGTCATGCCCGACAAGCTGGAGTTCATCCGTGACTTCGCGGGCCGCGGCCTGCGCAAGCTCGGCGTACCGCTCCTCGGCGTCGTCCCGCTTCAGGAAACCCTCGTCTACCCCAACCTCGATCAGGTGGCCGATGAGACCAAGGCCCGCTGGATCCACCAGCCGGCCGGCCTCCGTCGCGTCCGTCGCGTCGTAATCGGGGCGATGTCCGCCCGCCGCTCCGCCGAATACCTGCGCGTGCCCGGCACCCTGGTGATCGTGCCCGGCGACCGCGAGGACCTGCTCGAAGCCTTCATCGCCGGCGTCGGCGCCGAGACGCTCTCCGGCGTGCTCTTCTCCAACGGCCTGCTGCCCAACGACGACATCGTCCGCCGCCTCAAGGAGGCCGGCATCGCGATGGCCGCGGTCGAGGCGGAGTCCTTCGCGGTCACGGCGCGCATCAACAACATGACGGTGAAGACGATGCGTCAGGACGCCGATAAGATCCCGATCATCCGCAAGATGATCTCGGACTCGGTCGACATCCAAGGCCTGCTCCGCTCGCTCTGAGGTCAGACCGGACGCAGGACTTCGCCCAGACGGGTGAAGTGACCGTCGTCGAAACCCATCGCGCGCTTCAGATAGGCGTCGCGCTCGACCAGATTCGATATGCGCCCCGCTTCGCTGGCCTGAGCCAACGTGATGAGCCCGCGAAGCCATGCCCAGCGAGCTCCGACGGGCACGGGAAAATCGCTGCCATGCAGGAATCGCTCGGTCCGACCCGACTCCTTGACCTGCTTCAGCACGCCGCTGCGGATGGGGCTGTTAAGCGCGCTGGTATCAGCGTACAAATGCGGGAACTCATCCATGAGCCGGATGAGTTCGCCGAAATAATTCGGGTCGAAGAAGTGGCTGTTGCCCGCGGCATGCGCGGCGATGACCTTGACCCCCAACTCCAGAGGCCGGCGGAGGATGCGCGGATCCTGGTAGGCGCGGTTGATCACCGGGACGGTCATCTCGCCGCCGGTATGGCAAAGGAAAGGCAGGCCGGCGGAAGCCATGCGCTTCCAGAAGGCTTCGTACTGCGGCAGGGAGCAGTCGACGTTCTGGCAATTGGGCAGGAGCTTCAACGCCCGGGCGCCGCCCGCGAGACAGCGCTCCAGTTCCTCGAGGGCGTCCTTACGTCCGGGGTGGATCGAGACAGCGGGCACGAACACAGGATGCGCGGCGCAGACCTTGAAGAGGTATTCGTTCGGGACGTAAAACGAACCGAAGTCCAGCTTGCGGCCGGTCTCGTCATAGACCTCGTCCTGCGCGAGCAACAAGGCGGCATCCAAGGAGGAACCCGCCACCAGCCCGGCGAGATGACTGACGAAGCTTTCGTCGAACTCCTTCGAGGTCGCCTTCGCCTCCAGGCCGATGGTCCGACGCATGACTTCGCCGAGGACGCGATGCCACAGGCCGTCGAGTCGCAGCCAACAGCCGCTGCCCCCTAGGCCGTTGCCGACCAGATGGACGTGTCCGTCAAAACGGGGCGCGGGCATGGGACTCATGCGTCGCGCTTTTCGGCGGTGATCCGGCCATAGAGCCAGGCGATGCCGAAGAAGGCGACCGCGACGGCGGCGCAGGCGGCGATGCGCCCCAGCATGTCGGTGATGTCGTGCGTGAGCACGCGGGCGGAAGCGACCAGGAGTCCGGCAAGGCCGACCATGCGCAGCGAGCGGGTGGCCAGGAGATGACCCAGCACGAAGGTCAGGACGGCGGCCAAGGCCCAGAAGAGCGAGACGCCGGCACCGGGCAGGCGTCCGAGCATCACGAAGGAGAAACCGATCAACAATACAGCACCGAGTATGGAACGCTGGACGGTACCCAAGGCACCCTGCTCCTTGGTATGCGTCGCCAACATGTGCAAGAGACAGCCCAAGCCGAGCAGGACGAGAGGCGCCTGGGCAAGGCCGACATGCCTCAGGCCTGAGTTCTCCGCGACGACACCCTGGATGAAGAAGCCGGCGACGGCGCCCCAGACGATCAAGACGAGGTCCGTGGCGGCGACATCGCTCCGACGCAGCCAAGCGGACACGCCAGCGAGCAGCAAGCTGCCCGTTACCCAGATCAAGACCAGGCGCCAGCCGGACAGGCCGATCACTTCGGGAGCCTTGGGCAGAAGGCTGATCCAAAGATGATGCGCGAAGGCGAACAGGACGATCGCCGAAGCCAAGCCCAACGCGAGACGAAGGACCTTGAAGCCGACCCCCTCATGGCGACGCAGCCACCATAGACCGATGAGGTTGAGCGAGGCCACCACGCCCGCCCAAGCGGCCGCCCAGGCAAAGGATGAGGATCCGACGGCATCACCCCAGAAGACGACGAGGAAGGAGGTGCCAAGATAGCCCGGCAGAGCCGCCCAGAGCACCGCAGGTCGGAAACGGACGACCGCCGCCAGCAGCAGCACGAGCCAAGGCCAGGCATTGTCGGCGCGCGGGAAATCCGCCTGTACCGAAAGGACCGCCACGGCGAGGCCGAGGATGCCTAGCGCCCTGCGCACCTGTTCCCAGCCGGAGATCCGCTCCCAGTCTTCACGGAAGGCGAGCATGGCCGCCAAGCCCGCCAGACCGGCCAGGCTCAGCCAAGGCTCGCGGGACGGAGAATCGACGAAGGCCAGCACGGCGACGCCGGCGAGAAGTTCCGCCCCCCAGCGGACCAACGCGGAGCCGGTCCGCGACCCGACCACCTGGGTGGACAAGGCCGCGAGGGCCCAGATAAGCCAGACCAGATGGGGGTCGACCAACCAAGCGAGGCCGGCGCCCGCGAAAGAAACCGCACCAAGGAGCAGGACCTCGCAGACGAGACGCGTGCGATCACGCTCCAGCAAGCCGGCGACCGCCGCGATGGCCGCGATGAGCAAAGAGACGGTAGCGCGATCGGTTTCTCCGCCACGTGCGACGAACAAGGCGATGAGGGCCGGAGCGAAGAAACCCGCCAGCTGGAAAGCCGAGCGCGCGTCCCGTCCGAGGAGCACGGCATCGTCCTTGACCAGGCGTTCGCCCAGCCAGAGCGCGAAGAACGAACCGAGTGCCGCCAGCTGCAGCGGCAGATAGGTCGCATCCTGGGTCGGCATCGCGTCATAAAGGAACAGCAGGCAGGCCTGGGAACCGATGAGGCCGAGCACGCCGGCCGAGCCCCACGGACCACGCACCATCAGGATGACGCCGAGCAAGGCGACCAGAGCGGCGCCGACGGCCGTCGGCCAAGGAGCCGCGCCGCTGCCGATCGAGAAATAGACCGCGACCGCGGCGAAGGCCACGGCAAGCTGCCCGAAGAGCTTGCTGGCGCGCCAGACCGCGAGCGCGGCGACGGCGAGAGCGACTACGAACTGGACGATCGCCGCTTCGGTCGGCCCCTCGAACAGACGCATCTTATCCAAACCATACGTGGCCCAAGCGGCGAATTGCCAGACGGCCAGACCTGCGGCGGCGACGACTTGTCCGAGGTCGGCGCGCTTGGCGGAAAGACGAAGACCACCCCAGAAGAGACCGGCGCCGACCAGCGCGACTTCCAAGACGCGGACGATCGGCGGGATGGTGGAACGGAGGTTGAGCCAGATGCCGAGGAAGACGACCGCGGCCACGGCGAGGATACCACCGGCACGCACGGCCCACCAGGCACCAAGGGCATACTCGCCCTTGAGATCGGAAGGCGGCAGGAGTCCCAGATCGCGAAGACGCTCGAACAGCGGGTCGGGCTGCGCGACGGCCGGGGCCGAAGGAGTCGACGGGACCGGCGCGGATCTTGCCGGCAGAGGAGGCGGCAAGACAGGGGCAGGCGCAGGTGCGGCGGCCACCGGTGCGACCGCCACGACGGGTGTGGCGGCGGGGACCGACTTGGGGGCATCGACAGGCGTGCGCTCAGCCAGGGCCTGCACGCGCTTTTCCAAAGCCTTCACCTCGCCGATCAGCATGAAGAAGCGAATCGGGATGAAGATGAGCAAACCGAAGAAGGCCAAGACTGCGACAACCCCGAAGAATTCCTCGATTTGCATGACGGAAATCTGGGCGATAATTAAGCCGTGGCGAGGCTTAGGTTAAGCCGCCTGCATCGAATAAATCGATGTCCGGCCCTGCTCAGACCACCTGATCCCCGCGCAGCCAGACCCCGGCGACGGCAGGAACGGAATTCGAGCCATCCCAACGTAGGGCCAGGAGGTCAGCCGGCTGCCCGGCCGCCAAGGCTCCCCTGCCCCCGACCTGACGACCAGGCGACGTGGTGAGCAAATCAAGCGCCTCGGCCAGACTGAGCCCGGCTTGATTCACCAAGACAGGGATAGCCGCAACCAAGGGCGAGGCGGCGCCGGCGAGATAATCACCGGTGCCATCATCGATGGCCAGGAATCCATCCTCACGAAGCACGACCTTACCGCCGATCGGGGTCTCATATTTTCCGGGCGCCATGCCACCGAGGGCGACGGTGTCGGAAACGACCAAGGAGCGCCCCGGCCCCTTGGCCCTCAGCATGACCTTCAGCTGCGCCGGGGTCAGATGGTGTCCGTCGGCGATGAACATCGCCGTGAGCCGGTCCTCCGCTAGCTGAGGCCAGAGATGATTATGACGACGGTTCAGCATCGCGTGCGAGCCGTTGCCAAGGTGCGTCGAAAGGCTCGCACCCGCCTCGACCGCGGCGGCGATATGCGCGGCATCCGCGGAGGTATGACCGAGGGAGACGGTGACGCCGGCCTTAACGAGATGACCGATGTAAACCGGCGCTTCGGGCCAATGCGGAGAAAGCGTGACGAGCTTCACCAAGCCGCCGGCGGCCTGCTGCCAGCGGTCGAACTCGGCGAGGGAAGGCGCCCGAACATCAGCCGCCGGATGCGCCCCGCGGGGTCCGTCCTCCGGCGCGATATGCGGCCCTTCGACGTGGATACCCGCGACCATCGCCGCGACTTCCGGATGCCGGTCGCAGGCCTCACGGATAACCCGGAGGGCTGCGATGATGCGGGCCTCGGGAGCGGTGATGACCGTGGGCAGGAAAGTCGTGACGCCGACCTTGAGCAGAGCCTGGCAGAGCGCGCGGATCGTCGCGACATCAAGGGTGAGTCCGTTGAGATCATGCCCGGCGTATCCGTTGACCTGCAGGTCGACGAGCCCCGCGCTGAGCCATTGCGTTTCGCCATGCGCGGCGGGCTCGACGGAAGCGATCCGTCCTCCGGACGTCGTGACGACGATGGCTCCGCCCGTCGCCGGATCTCGGCCCAAGATGCGCTGGGAGGAACCGGCGGACACGTTCAGCGGGTCAGTTCGGAAGCCGAAGCGAGATCGAGGTGCAGCGTGCAATCCGCATGCTGCTGGACGACGGAAGCCGGACAGGTCGGCGTGACCGGTCCTTCGACGGTGCCCTTCACGGCCGCGGCCTTACGCTTGTCCGGAACGGAAAGGATGATGCACGCGCTCTTCATGATCTGGCGGATGGACATCGAGATCGCCTGCTTAGGCACGTCATCGAAGGTCGGGAACCAACCTTCGCCGAACTGCTGCTGGCGGCAGGCGTGATCCAGGTTCACCACGATGTAAGGCGCCTCGGTGGCGAAATCCGCAGGCGGGTCGTTGAAGGCGAGGTGCGAGTTCTCGCCGATGCCCGCGAAACAGAGGTCGATCGGACAGGCGGCGATGCGCCCGTTGAGCCGCTTGATTTCGGCGGCCAGATCCTTCGCGTCGCCGTCGACGGGGATGAACTCCGGCGCGACGGGTAGTTGGCTCACGAAACGTTCGCGCAGGTATTTGCGGAAGCTCGCGCCATGCGATTCCGGCAGGCCGACGTATTCGTCGAGATGGAAGACCGTGACACGGGACCAGTCGATGCCGGGCTCCTTGACGAGATGCTTGAGCGTCTCGAACTGGCTGGCACCGGTGGCGACGATGATGTTCACGCGGGCCTTGCGGGCCAGCGCCTCGCGGAGCACCTTCGCTCCCTGGGTCGAGGCCGCCGAACCCATGGCGGCGGCGTCCTGATGGATTTGGATCTTCATGGCGGGGTGGGCGCAGAGTGCCTCCGACGTCGCCGACGGGCAAGCGTCTAACCGAGCGTATTAGGAAGGAATCGGCCGATTAGCCGACCATGTCCAGACCACGGAGCGTACCCGTCGACGAAGCGAACTTATCCGCCTCGATGCCCATGCGCTGAAGCATCGAGACATAGAGGTTGGGCAGCGGGTAATTGTTCTCGGTGTCGAAGACGTGATGCCGGCCGTGCTTGAAGCCGCCGCCCATGAGCAGGGTCGGCAGATTGGTGGTCGTATGGGCGCTGGCATTGCCGAGGTTGCTGCCGTAAAGGATCATCGTCCGATCCAGAAGCGACTGGCCGTCTTCCTTGGCGGACTTGAGGTCCGTCATCAGCTTGGCGAGCAGGGTCATGTGCATGCTGTCGATCTGCTTCAGCTGCTCGAGCTTCTTGGCCGACTTACCGTGGTGGGAGAGGCTGTGGTAGCCGTCGGTGGTCGTGTGGACGTGGTCGATGTCGAGCGCCGGGGTGTTGACGCTGTCCAGCATGAGCGTGACGGCACGCGAGGAGTCGGTCTCGAAGCACAGACGGGCCATGTCGTACATCAGGCGGACCTTATCCATGTACTCCTTAGGAGTACCGGGATCGCGCGGCGCGGCCGTCTTGGCGACCGGACGGGGCTTACGCTCCCACTCGCGGGACATCTGCATGCGCTGTTCGAGTTCGCGGACGCTCGTGAAATACTGATCAATGCGGTCGCGGTCGGTCGCGCCCATGGTGCGGCGGAGTTCGCCCGCCTGACCGCCGACGGCGTCCAGGATGCTCTGGCCCAGCTGGAGGCGACGCTCCTGCGCCTTAACCTCAGCCTCGGAACCGCCCATGAACATCTTGCGGAAGACTTCGGACGCGCGCTCTTCGGTCGGAATCATCACGCCACCGGCCGTCCAAGAGAGACTGCGCGAACCGCGGGCGCAGTTCACGCCAAGCGTCATGGAGGAGAAGCGCGTGAGGTGGCCGATGCGTTCGGCCATGAACTGATCGAGGGAGATCGTGTTGCGGAAACCGCCGCTGCTCGGGTGAGGCGCCGCGGTCAGGAAGCAGTTATCGGCCGGGTGGCCGCCGTCGACGTCGGGGTGCGAGACGCCGGAGAAGACGCTGAAGTCCTCGCGGTGCGCCTGGAGCAGCTCGAGATACGCAGACGGTTTGTAATCCTTACCCTTACCAGTCGGGAAAAAGTAATCCGGCACCAGGCCGAGGTTGTTGCAGATACCCAGCATTCGGCGCGGCTTGGCAGCCGGAGCCGGCGTCGCCGCGAAGGCCGGAGTCATTGACTCGAGCATCGGCAGGGCCAGGAGGACGCCCGTTCCCGCAAGGAAACGGCGACGGGAGACGGCGCGCTTGAACGCGACGTAGGGGGCGTCAGCCGGACGGAAAGACGGGGTGGCCATAAGGGTAAGACCTACTTGTTGAGGAAAAGTTCGCTGGAAACAAGCCCATGGACGAGTTCCCGCACCCCGTATCGGCCCGGCTTGGCCCGATCCAGGATGGCCTCGACCTTGGGACGGTCCGCGAAGCCGACCGGCGAGCCGGTGGCGTAGATGGCGAAGAGGCCGACCAGGTTGCGCGCCAGCTGGCGTTCGTCGGCGGCGACGATCTGCTTGAACTCGCGGATATCCTTGAACGGCTTGCCGTCGAGGTCGCCGTAGGCCTCCACGGCGAGGGCGTTGTGGAAGGCGAACTGCTGGCCGTTCTTGCCGATGCCGACTTCGGGCGTCTTGCCGTCCATCGCGCGGTAGCGTTCGCGGAAGCCGCCCATGACGTCGAAGCTCTCCAAGGCGAAGCCAGGCGGGTCGATCTTCGTGTGACAGGAGGAACAGGACTCGAGGGTGCGGTGTTTCTCGAGCTGCTGGCGGATGGTGACGGCCCCGCGGGTGTCAGGCTCGACCGCGGGCACGCTGGGAGGCGGGGGCGGCGGTTTACGGCCGAGGATGCGCTCCATCACCCAGGCGCCGCGCACCACGGGGGAAGTCGTGGTGCCGTTGGCGGTGACCTTGAGCACGGCGGCCTGCGTCATGAAACCGCCGCGCAGGCTGTCCGCGGGAAGGGTGACCTTGCGCAACCGGGCGCCCTCGACGGGCGGAAGCTGGTAAAGCGCGGCGAGACGTTCGTTGACGAAGACGTAATCGGCGGCGACGACCTCGCGGGCCGGACGATTCGCACGGACAAGCTCTCCGAACGTGAGGTGGCTTTCGTCGCGGGCGGACTCGAGGAGATGGTCATCCAGGTAATAATCAGGATAAAGGAGGCTATCGGGGTCGTTCGCCCCGGCCTTACGGAGGTCGAGCCAGTAGTCCGCGAAGCTGGTGATGAAACGCTCGGAACGCGGATCGGCGAGCAGGCGGTCGGTCTGGGCGCGCAGGACCTTGGGATCACGCAGCTTGCCGGCGTCGGCCAGGGCGCGCAGCTCGGCATCGGGCGGCGAGTTCCAGAGGAAAAAGGCGAGACGGGCCGCGACGGCATGGTCGTCGAGCGGACCCGGAGCCTCCCGCAGATAAAGATAAGCCGGCGAACACAGCACCGCGGTGTAGCCGGCGAACATCGCCTCGGCGAAGCTGCTGCCCGACCTAAGCGCGCCTTGGATCACCGGAAGGAAGCGGACCTCCTCGGAGGCGGACACGGGACGACGATAGGCCAGGCGGACGAAACGGCGCAGCAGTCGCTCGGCGTCGGCCGACGGATCCTTGGGCACGACCACGTAAGGCAGCGCCCCGCCCTTCCCGGGCTTGACCGGCAGGTCATCGAACAACACGGCGTAAGGAGCGGCGGGCCACTGAGGAGACAGCGGGCCTTTCACGTCGATCCAACGCATGACCAGGCCAGGCTGACCTTCGGGAGTGGCGAGGGGATTCTGCGCACGCGAGGCTCCGGGACGGGAACGGAAGAAACGGGTGACATCGATCTGGATGCTCTCGCCGGCCTCGAGATAAACGTCGAGTTCGGCGACGGTGACGTCGGCGCCCAGGTCGATCGTACCGATGCGACGGAGCACGCGCGGAGGCGTCAGCGCATAGACCGTGACAGGCTCCGGACGACGGCCTTTGCTGATGTTGTCGAGATCGGGGATCTGCCAGCGGACCTTCCCCTTCGACTTCGTGGTGCCGGGCCCGACCCATACGGAGTGACCGCACAGCTTCACCAGGTATCTTCCGGACTGAGGAGCGCGGAAGGTCCCGAACCAGGGCTCCACCGGCTCGTAGGAACCGTGGACCACGCCCACGCCTTCTTCCTCACGCAGGGCGGGATTGGACTTCCCTACCGTCGCCGGGGCGCGACCCGCGCGGACTTCGGGCTGGCCGACGAATCCGAGCGTCGGGAACGTCGCGCGTTCGGGTGACTGGTTGAACTCCGAGAACTTCATCTTCCCCACGTAACTGCCCTGCTGCCGCGCGTAGTGACGATGGCTTCCGCTCTGATCGGGCGCGACCGAGGAGACGAAGGCCGAACGCAAGGCTTCTTCCGCCGCGGCGAGATACCGTTGCATCTGGACGTGCGAGACATCGAGCGCGGCGCCGCTCTTGTTGAACCGATGCGCCTCGGTGTCCTCGGGGAGGGATTCCTTGATATCGAGCCAAGGCGCCCGGAGCAGGTCACGCAGGGCGTTCTCGTATTCGAAGCGGTTCATGCGTCGCTCGACCGAACGTCCTTCGGTCGCGATGCGCGCGACATCCTGCTTGGCCAGCGAAGCCGAGAGGCCGCCGAGATACGCCGACTGCTGGCCGGCCTCCGGGCGCGCCTTCTTCTTCGGAGGCATCTCTCCGGAGGCGACGCGATCATGGACCTTGGTCCAGACCTCGAAGGCGCGGCGGTCGGTGAGATCGGACTTCAGGGAAGTCAGGTCGAGGCCGCCCTTCTTGACCTCTCCGTCATGGCACTCGACGCAATGCTTCTCCAGGAACGGCGCGACCTGGGCGCGCGCGCACCACGGCGATATGGCCAGCAAAAGGACGAGGAGACGGACGGACATGGGGAAGGTATGCATAAGACACCGGCAACCCTGAGAAGTTGCCGAAGCAAGCCGCTCGGCAATAGGAAGTTATGCCGAGACGAGGACCCCAGGGCTCGGAGGTTGTCCCGACGAGGGCTTCGGCCTGCCCTCCCCCATGCTTTCCATCATCCGTTCGGCCGCCTTGGTCGGAGTCGAAGCCGTCCCGGTCGAGATCGAGGTGAACACCGGCGAGAAAGGCGAATTAGGCCTCTGGCTGGTGGGCCTACCCGACGCCGCGGTCAAGGAATCCGAGGAACGCGTCCAGTCCGCCTTGCAGAACAGCGGGCTGCGGCTCCCGGAGACACGCACGACGATCAACCTCGCCCCGGGCGACCTGAAGAAGGAAGGCGCGATCTACGACCTGCCGATCGCCCTCGGCATCGCGGCTTCGACCGGACAGCTGGACCGCGCGTTCCTCCAGCACTACCTCATCGCCGGCGAACTCGGCCTGAGCGGCGCGACCCGTCACGTGCGCGGCGGCGTGGCGATGGCGATCCTGGCCCGGAAGTCCGGCCTGCGCGGCGTCATCCTGCCCAGAGCCTCCGCCGAAGAGGCGGCGCTCGTGGGCGGCGTCGAAGCGATTCCGGCCGACACCCTCGATGGCGCCTTGCGTTTCCTCACCGGCGAGAAGCAGGTCGCGTCGCTCTCACCGCCGCCGGCGGACGTCGCCACCGCGGATGGCCAGCCGGACTTCGCGGAGGTGAAAGGCCAGCTGGCGATTCGCCGGGCGGTCGAAGTGGCCGCCGCCGGAGGTCACAACCTGCTGATGATCGGCCCGCCCGGCTCCGGGAAGTCGCTCATCGCGAAACGCATCCCGACCATCCTGCCGCGGCCGGACGCGGAGGAATTCCTCGAGATCCTCGGCGTGCATTCCGCCGCGGGCACGGGCCTCACCGACGGACGGCGCGGATGGCAGCGTCCGTTCCGGTCGCCTCACCATACCATCAGCGACATCGGCCTGATCGGCGGCGGCAGCATGCCCGGCCCGGGCGAAGTCTCGCTCGCGCACCTGGGCGTGCTCTTCCTCGACGAGCTGCCGGAATTCCGTCGCTCGGCGTTGGAGGTGCTCCGTCAGCCGCTCGAGGACGGACAGGTCACCGTATCACGCGCGGCGGCGAAGGTCACCCTGCCCTCGCGCCTGATGCTCGTCGCGGCCATGAATCCTTGCCCGTGCGGACACCTCGGCGACCGCCGCCGCGAATGCCGCTGCTCGCCGATGCAGGTGCGTAAATACCGCGGCAAGATCTCGGGCCCGCTCCTGGACCGCATCGACATCCAGGTCGAGGCGCCCGCGCTGACGCTGGAAGAACTGCGCGACGCCGCGCCCGGCGAGACCTCGGCCGCGATGCGCGCCCGGGTCGAGGCCGCCCGCGGCCGTCAACGGCGGCGGTTCGGCGAACGGGCGGGTGGCTGCAACGCTTTGCTCGGCGGCCGGGAACTCCGCGAATACTGCGCCCTCGAAAGGGCGCAGGGCGACCTCCTGCAGCAAGCGATGGAAAAACTCGGCCTTTCGGCCCGGGCTTACGACCGCATCCTGCGCGTCGCCCGCACGATCGCCGATCTGGCCGAAGCAGACCGCATCGCCACGGCGCATCTGCTGGAAGCCATCCATTACCGTTCCTTGGACCGGCAATGAAAACACTCGCCCGGCCAGCGGAAATAGGTCCAATGAAGGCCTCCCCATGAAATCCCTGCTCAAGCTCGGGCTCTTCAGCCTGCTCGCCCTCCTCACCCTGCCCCTCGAGGCCGCGGACAAGATCCGCGTCCTGATCCTCGACGGTCGCAACAACCACGACTGGGTCCGCACGACCGAAGCCTGCAAGGCCACCCTCGAAGCCACCGGTCGCTTCACCGTGACCGTCGCCACCGCCCCCGCCGGCTTCGCCAAGCCCAAGCCTGGCCGCCCGAAGGCCGGTGACGCCGCCGCCAAGAAGGCTTTCGACGCCGCGATGAAGGAGTGGAACGCCGAAGAGGCCGCCTTCGTCAAGGCCCACGCCGCCGAATGGGAGCAGTGGGCTCCGAAGTTCGCCGACTACCAGGTCATCGTGAACAACTACAACGGCCCGGAATGGGGCACCGCGATGAAGGATTCCTTCACCGAGTTCGTCATGAACGGCGGCGGCCTCGTCAACGTGCACGCCGCGAACAACGCCTTCACCGGCTGGGACAACTTCAACGAGATGATCTGCTGCGGCTGGCGCGGCGCCACCTTCGGCAAGCGCATCGCCGTCGACGACAAGACCGGCCAGGCCGTCGCGCTCGTCGACGCCGAGGAGAAGATCCAGAACAAGGGCTTCGGCTCCGGCCACGGCGCCAAGCACGTCTTCACGCTGAAGACCCGTGACGCCGCCCACCCCATCATGCAGGGCCTGCCCGCCGAATGGCTCCACGCCACCGACGAGCTCTACGGCCGCATGCGCGGCAGCGCCGACCACATGCACGTGCTCTCGAGCTCCTTCTCCAAGCCCGAGTTCGGCGGGACCGACATGCATGAGCCGATGGTCTGGTACGCCCCCTTCAACAAGGGCCGCGTGGTCACGACCTCCATGGGCCACCTCTGGACCGGCGACACGACCTTCGACGCCCTACACTGCGTGGGCTTCCAGACCATCCTCGCCCGCTCCACGGAGTGGGCCGCGACGGGCAAGGTCACGCTGCCCGTGCCGGAAGGCTTCCCGACCCTCGACAAGACGAGCGTCATCGAGCCGTCCAAGGTCAACTGGAAGAAGTAAGCTCCCGGACCGTCCCACGAAGGCCCGCGTAAGCGGGCCTTCTGCTTTTCAGGCGAAGCGACGCATGGCCACGGCCACGGCCGCGCAGATCTGCTCGGGCGAAAGGCTGATGCTGACGTGCAGGCAACGCTCGGCGGCGAGGTTCGGCCGCTCCAGCGTGGCGAGCTGGCTGCCCAGCAGGCCTGGCGGCATGAAGTGCCCCTTGCGCGCGTCGAGGCGCGCCTGCAGCAGTTCCTGGCTGCCGTCGAGGAAGATGAAGAAGAGGTCGGGATCGCCCTGACGCAGACGGTCGCGATAGGCCAGCTTGAGCGCGGAACAGGTGACGACCATCGCCTCGCCCCGGGCCTTCCCTTCGGCGAGCCGGTCGGCCATGGCCGCAAGCCAGCCCGCGCGGTCTTCGTCGGTCAGCGGGACGCCCGAGCTCATCTTCGCGACGTTGGCCGCCGGATGGAAGACGTCGGCCTCGACGACCGTCGCGCCGGTGCGCTGCGCGTATAGCTCGGCGACGGTGCTCTTGCCGCAACCGCAGACGCCCATGAAGACGAGGTTCGGGTGCGCCATCGCCGCTCAGAGGTTGATCGTGCGGCCTTCGCGGAAGGACTGGTCGGCCGCGGCGACGATGCGCATCGAATTGACGGCGTCGTCCATGTGCGCGGTGAGGTCAAGGTCCTCGCGGATCGCCTTCTCAAAGTAGATCTGCTCCCGCTCGCAGAGGCCGTCGTGGCCGGGATCGGCGTCGGTGGGGACGATCTGGTCGGGCTTGGTGAATTTTCCGTCGGGACCGAGCTGCGAGGAGTGCACCTTGAGGGCCTGCGCGGCGGAGTGGGAATCGACGTCGGCCGAATTCCCAGCCTGGGCGGCCTTGCCGGCGACGATCGAGACGCAGCCCTTCGGGCCGATGACATCCTTCACGAAGAAAGCCTCCTCGGACATCATCGGACCCCAGCCGGCCTCATACCAGCCGACGGAGCCGTCGGCGAAGGTGACCTGCAGGTGGCCGTAGTTGATCTGACCGGCCGGCATGTCCTCGGTGAGGCGGGCGCCGATGCCGGAGACGCGCACGGGGCGGCTGCCGGTCATGAGGCACATCACGTCCACGTAGTGCACGCCGCAGTCGACCACGGGGCTGCACGTCTGCAGCAGCGACTTATGGGTGTTCCACATGTCGCCGTAGCTCTGCTGGTTGAGGTTCATGCGCATGACGAGCGGCTTGCCGAGCGTCTGCACGGTCTTGATGAACTGCGTCCAGGCCGGGTGATGGCGGAGGATGTAACCGATGACGACCTTGCGCTTCACGGCCTTGGCCTTGGCCACGATCTGCTCGGCCTCGGCGACGGTCACGGCGAGGGGCTTCTCGACGAAGACGTGGCAGCCGGCCTCGAGCGCGGCGACGGCGTATTCGGCGTGGGTGTCCGGATAGCTGGAGATGGATACCGCGTCGGGCTTGGTCGCCTTGAGCGCGGCATGGAAGTCGCCGTATTCCGCGTAGCCGCCGCCAAGCTCGGCGTTCAGCTTCGCGCGGGACTCCGCGGAGCGGGTGACGAGCCCGACGATCTGGAAGCCGGGGAGCTTGTGATAAGCGAGGGCGTGCGAACGGCCCATGTGGCCGGCGCCGACGCAGAGGACGCGGAGAGGGGTCTGGCTCATGCGCCGAGCATCACCCTTCCCTCTCCCGCTTCAAGTCGGGAGAAGGCATCGCATGCAGATTAATCGAGCGATTAGTTCGGTAACGGCTGCGCCACGCCCTTCGCGCGCTGCGCTTCGAGCAAGGCCTTCAGACGGGCGACGATCTCGGGGTGATCCTTGGCGACGTTGTTCCGTTCGCCGGGGTCGTTCTGCAGGTCGAAAAGACGCGGGCCGGCCTGGTCGCGGCTGTCGTTCTTCTGTTCGGCTTCGGAGCCAAGGAGATCGACGAGCGGGCCCTGGGCCTTCTTGCCCTTGCCGGGCGCGCCGACGCCGGAGATGAACTTCCAGCGGGAGTCACGGATCGAAAGGTGGTTGCCCTGCGTGCTGGAGATGAGGGTCTCACGGCCCTCGCCGCCCGTGAGCGCCGCAGAGGAATCGACGGAGTCGAGCTTCAGGAATTCCGCCGGATCGCCGCCGGCGACCTTGGTGAAGACGGCGGGCAGGTCCACCTGCGAGATCAAGGCGTCGGAGACCTTGCCGGACGGCGTCCGGCCTGGCCAGCGGGCGATGAAGCCCACGCGCGTGCCGCCTTCGAGGATGCTGTATTTGCCGCCGCGGAAAGGACCGGCCGGCGCATGACCTGCGGCCTTGTTGCGTTCGACGGCCTGGTCTTGGTAGCCGTCGTCGAGCACCGGTCCGTTGTCGGAGGTATAGATCACCAACGTGTTTTCAGCGAGGCCCTGCTTGTCGAGTTCGGCGAGGATGCGGCCGACCTGATCGTCGAAGGCGACCACCGCGTCGCCGCGCGGACCGAGCGGGGTCTTGCCGGCGTAACGCGGATGGTGGACGCGCGGGACGTGGTTCTCGTGGGAGGCGTAATAGAGGAAGAAGGGCTTGTCCTTGTTGCGGGCGATGAAGCCGCAGGCCTTGTCGGCGAACGTATCGCCCATCGTCTCGTCGTTCCAGAGCGCGGCCTTGCCGCCCTTCATCCAGCCGATGCGTCCGACGCCGTTGACGAGGGCCATGTTGTGTCCGTGGGACCAGTTCATCTTGAGTTTCGCGCGCTCGGCGTCGGTCTTCAGGTCGGGGTCGCCCGGATAAGGCTGCTTGTAGCTGACCTCGATGGGATCCTTGGGGTCGAGGCCGACGACGGATCCGTCTTCGACGAAGACGGTCGGCACGCGGTCGCCGGTGGCGGCCATGATGAAGGAGTAGGTGAAGCCGATCTGGTTCGGCGAAGGGTCGATCTTCTTGTTCCAATCGACGTCACCCGATCCGAGACCCAGGTGCCACTTGCCGACGACGCCGGTGGCGTAACCGAGCTTGGCGAGGCTGGCGGCCATCGTCGGACGACCAGGCTTGATGATTAGACGAGCGTCGCCAGGCAGGACGCCGGTGCCTTGACGGCGCCAGGCGTATTCGCCCGTCAGCAAGGAGTAGCGCGAGGGCGTGCAGGTCGCGGAAGTGCAGTAGCCCGAGGTGAAACGCGTGCCCTGCGCGGCCAGACGGTCGAGGTTCGGTGTCGGGATGACTTTAGCGCCATAGCAGCCCAAGTCGCCCCAGCCGATGTCATCCGAGTAGAGCAGCACGATGTTGGGCGGACGCTTCTCGGCCGCGAAGACGGAGAGAACACAGGACAGGGCAACCAGGGGCAGGAGGCGCATGGAGGTCTTGTAAGCGTGGGACGGGCGGAAACCAAGCCGACAGATAAGGCACCCCTTGCTTGCCAAACCGGCCTTTAAACCTCAATCAGAGGGCGAACATGCGCTTCGCCAAATACCACGCCCTCGGCAACGACTACCTCGTCCTCGAGCCCAAGGACTGCCCCGCCCTCTTTTCGCCCGAAGCCATCCGCAAGGTCTGCCACCGTCACTTCGGCCTCGGCTCCGACGGCATCCTCTACGGACCGATCGAACGCACCGACGGCACCTTCGGCCTGCGCATCCTCAACCCCGACGGTTCCGAAGCCGAGAAGTCCGGCAACGGCATCCGCATCTTCTGCCGCCACCTCCTCGAGACCAAGCGCATCAAGGAAGGCCAGGAATTCCGCCTGCACACCCTCGGCGGCATCGTCCGCTGCGAAGTCTTCGACGGCGGCGACCGCATCCGCGTCGAGATGGGCAAGGTCTCTTTCCGCGCCCCGGTGATCCCGCACGTCGGCGCCGACCGCGAAGTCCTCGGCGAAGAAATCACCGTGCTCGGCAAGACCTTCAAGTATTGGGCCGCGACCGTGGGCAACCCCCACTGCGTGATCCCGGTCGACGAACTCACGCCCGACCTGGCCAAGACCTACGGACCGCACCTCGAGACGCACGCCAATTTCCCCAACCGCACCAACGTGCAGTTCATGAAGATCATCGACCGCAAGAACGTGCGGATCGAGATCTGGGAACGCGGGGCCGGCTACACCATGGCTTCCGGCTCCTCCTCCTCGGCTTCGGCCGCCGTGGCCCGCAAAATGGGCCTGGTTGACGCGGATTTGACGGTTAATATGCCCGGAGGTCAGATTATCATTGGCATCGGTGAGGATTATTCCATCGTGATGACAGGCCCGACGACCCCCGTAGGCATCTTCGAGATGCACCCAGGAGTCCCGGTCCAAGACGTCGCCGTCTAGGCGATACGTCTTCCCGCTAGGTTTTCCTCCTTTGGCGCGTCCTTTCGGACGTCGCTTTTCACCGCACACCCTCTCCATGGCGCCGCGTCAGCCGTTGCCCAACATCTCCGAAGACGATCTCATCGATCTCGCCGGCGGTGCGACCGTGTTGCTTGCCAAGGAGCTGGTGGCCAAGGGCAGGGTGAAGAAAGCCCTCTGGACGCCCCCCGTCGCGGAGGCGCTGGTCGACGACGGCACCGAATCCCGCGAAGCCCGCTGGAACCTGCGCTCCGTCACCTTCCAGCGCAACGAATGCGGCTGCGAAGTCTCGGTCGGCCGAAGGAAGTTATGCGTGCACTCCGTGGCCGCCTACCTCGTCCTGGCCGCCAAGGAGGGCTACCTGAAAGCCGAGCCCGCGGCGCCGGCCAGACCGGCCGCCCCGCCCGGCAAACCGCCGACGACGGCGACGACCAAGGAAAAGACGGCTGACTCTAAGAAGGAAAAATCAAAGCAAGCGGAAGCGACCCCGGCAGGACCCCGGCTCAAATCCCTCACCCTTTCGGAAAAACGCGGCACGCCCATCGAGGTGCGCTTCATCGTGCCGCCGAACATCGCGACCGCCGCCGCGCGCGACGAGATCATCTGCCGCCTTGAGCTGCGCGTCGACGGCGCCCAGGTCGCCCCGGAGAACCTCGACCGCAGCAAGGCCTGGACCATCGAGCCCGACACGGTCTTCTTCCTGGCGATCCTCGAGAACCTCTGCCACGGCAAGCTGCAGGGCATCCTGCCGCTGACCCGCCGCCACCTGCGCCAGCTCCTCGCGATCGGCAAAGGCCTCAATATCTTCCGCATGGCCAACGCGCCGGAGACCCCGCTGACATGGGATGGCGACCATCTCGACAAGGTCCACGAGCACCTCGACGAGCCCGTCGCCACGCCGCAGACCAACGCCGCCGGCGAGACGCCTGACGACGGCCCCGAAGAACAGGAAGTCCGCTCCCAGGAACGCGGCCGCGAAGACCGCCCGTGGGTCGACGGCTCGATGAAGTGGCTGCGCATCCGCCTGCCCCAGCAGTCCTCCGGCCCGGTCGCCGAACTGCGCGACGTCCTGCAGCGCAGCGGCTTCACCCTCGAGACGACCACCCGCGAGTGGTATCTCGCCGGCACCATCCAGGTGCTCAACTTCCTCGCCCGCCATCACAAGCTGCTGATGACGGACAACGACGCGTTCTTCACGCACAACCTCTCCCACTCGCTGCGCAACGTCGACCTCGCCAAGGCGAAGTGCGACGCCTCCGAGGAGAACGACGGCTTCCGCTTCGCCATCGGCATCGATCCCGAAGGCAAGTCTCCGAAGGTCATCCAGGAAGCCCTCTCCAGCGGGCGCATGTTCTTCTACACCGACCGCGGCCCGCGCCTCATCACGCCGGAGCTGATGGAGTCGATCCGCAACGCCCAGCGCCGCATCACCGGCGAGGCCAAGCGCGACGTGGACCTGGACCTGAACCTGAAGATCGGTTACGCCGACCTCGCGAGCGCCGACGCCATCGCCGAGGAGCTGCAGGCCGCCTTCGCTCCGCCCGAGACGTGGAGCCAGCGCTCCTCCGCGATCCGCAACCTTTCGAAGCTCCAGCCCGCCCCGATCCGCGAGGAGCTGAGCAAGATGCTCCGAATCTACCAGCAGGTCGGCGTGGCCTGGCTCTGGCACATCCATAACAACTCGCTCGGCGGCCTGCTCGCCGACGAAATGGGCCTCGGCAAGACCGTCCAGGCCTTGGCCTTCATGGAAGCCCTGCGCCAGCACCGCCACGAAGACGGCCCCTGCCTCGTGGTCTGTCCCGCTTCCCTCGTCGAGAACTGGCGCCGCGAAGCCCGTCGCTTCACCCCTTCGCTCAAGGTCCTCGCCCACCACGGCCAGAACCGCTTCACCGCGCCGGACTACCTGCAGCGCTTCGATCTCATCATCACCTCCTACGGCACGCTTTCGCGCGACATCTCGGCGTTCACCGCCGTCGCGTGGGGCGCGGCGATCTGCGACGAAGGCCAGAACATCAAGAACCCGCGCGCCCAGGCCGCCAAGGCGGTCAAGCAGCTCGTGGCCAAGGGCCGCTACATCCTCACGGGCACCCCCGTCGAGAACTCGCTCGAGGATCTCCGCTCCCTCTTCGGCTTCCTGATGCCGGGCTACCTGCCCAAGCCCGAGGAACGCGTCCATGCCGACGAACGCAAGTGGCACGACGACCGCCTGCTCCAGATGGCCGCGCCGTATATCCTGCGCCGTTCCAAGGTCGCCGTCGCCCCCGAGCTGCCCGCCAAGATCGAGCAGATCGTCTACTGCGACTTCGAAGACAACCAGAAGAAGATCTACGACGAGATCCTCGAGTCCACCCGACAGGAGATCTTCGAGATGGAGATGGGCGGCGCCACCCAGGCCCGCATCCAGATGGCGGCGTTCAACCAGCTGCTGCGTCTCCGCCAGATCTGCGCCGACCCGCGCATCCTCGACCCGAAGCTGGCCGAGGCCGATTCGGCCAAGCTCCAGGCCTTCCTCGAACTCGTCGAAGAATCCAAGGACGCCGGCCACCGCATGCTGGTGTTCTCGACCTTCGTCACGGCCCTCCAGCTCCTCAAGGAAGCCCTTGAGGACCGCGACATCCCTTATTGCTACCTCGACGGCTCCACCAAGGACCGCCAGGGCGTCTGCGACACCTTCAACTCGACCCCGAGCATCCCGGTGATGCTGATGTCCCTCAAGGCGGGCGGCACCGGCCTCAACCTCACGGGAGCCGATACGGTCATCCATTTCGACCCCTGGTGGAACCCTGCCGCCGAGGCCCAGGCCACGGACCGCGCCCACCGCATCGGCCAGACCCGTACGGTCACCAGCATCAAGCTGATCGCGGCCGGAACCATCGAAGAACGCGTCATGGAGCTCCAAAAGTCCAAGTCTGAGATGTTGCGTAAGCTCCTGACCGAATCAGACTCCGTTTCGTCCGGCCTGAGCCTTGACGTCATCAAGGACCTCCTCCGCAAGGACTGACCCCTCCCATGCTTTCCGCCTTCATTCGTCGTAACAAGTCCCGGAGCGAGATGACGTTCCTGGAACACCTCGACGACCTCCGCGTCTCCCTGCTCCGCGTCCTCGGCGTCTTCGCCGTCGGCATGGTCGCCGCGCTCATCTTCTATCGCGAGACCCCCGCCCTGCTCAACCTGCCTCTTCAGTGGGCCAAGCACCCGGAGACCTCGCCGATCGGCGCCATCCTGAGCCAGCCGGACCCCGGACTCGTCGCCATGGGCGAACTCAAGGAGTTCACCTTCATGGGCGTCTGGAAGGTGCTCATGTACGCCGCGTTCGGCGTCGGCGTCGCGCTCGCCTCCCCGGTCTTCCTTTACGAGACCGCCCGCTTCGTGGGCCCCGCCCTCACCGACCGCGAGAAGCGCGGCATCATCCCCTTCTGCGTCTCGGCGCTGATCCTCTTCCTGATGGGGGCCGCGCTGGCTTTCTTCTGGCTGAGCCCGATGTCCATCCAGATCTGGCAGCATTTCGCCGAAGGACTCCGCATGGAAGTCACCTGGCAGGCTTCGGACTACTACGCCTTCGTGGTGATGATGTGCCTGCTGACTGGCCTCACCTTCCAGTTCCCGCTCGCGCTCATCATCCTGATGTGGCTCGAGCTCGTCCGCCCGCGCACGCTGCTGAAGTCCTGGCGCGGCATGCTCTTCGGCATCATGGTGCTGGTCGCGATGATCACGCCGATCGCCGAGCCGATCTCGCTCTTCGTGATGACCGGCGTGCTCTTCGGCTTCTACCTGGCCGCCGTCGGCGTCGGCACGGTGATCGTGCGCCGCAAGCGCATCGCGCGCGGCGACAAGCCCAACCCGGAAGACGACGATCTCCCGGACGATGACGACGAAGACGACGACCGTGGCGACGACGACGGCTACAAGCCGGCCCGCTCCACCGACCCCGTGACCCCTTCGACCCCGGCCCTGGGTTCCTCCGCGACCAGCAAGCCTAAGTCCACTCCTCCGCCCGCCGAAGGCGACCTGAGTTCCCTCGACTAAGCCCATGATGATCCGATTCCTCCTCGCCCTTCTCGTCGTGCCCCTCGGCGCCCAGACGACCCCGTTCGGCACCAAGGTCTCCGCGGAGCCCGCTCCTGCCGCGGCCCCGGCCGCCGCTCCTGCCACGGCTCCGGCGACCGCCGCCCCGGCCGCCGCCGGCATCTCGGACGAGTTCGTCGACAACTCGGTCCAGATCTCCCCGTTCCGTCCTTCGCTGCTGCCGGAGGCCAAGACGACCCGCACCTTCCAGCTCTCGAAGATGAATCGTCTGGGTTCGACCGAGACCACGAAGGAACTTCAGCGCCTGTACTCGGCCTTCGCCACGCAGAGCATCGTCGACGGTTCTCCCGCCGGCTCCAGCAAGGCCATGGGCTACGTGACCACGATCACCTACTCCGTGCTGCAGGACCTCGGCGACAACCGCTACCTGGCCAAGGCCGCCTGGCCCGCCGCCGGCCCTAACGAAGCCCTCGCCGCCGGCGTCGACACGATGGCCCTGCTCCTGCTCGAGAAACCCGCCAAGGCCGGCGACACCGGCAGCATCAAGGGCATGCACGTCGGCACGGTCGCGGTGCTTTTCACGCCTGAATTCGCCCCGCTCAAGGGACGCCGCCTGACCCTCCGCCGCGAGGCGTTCGTCGAATGCGCGACGCTCGAAGACTCTCCCGCCGGCTTGCAGCGCTTCGTCGAAGCGATCGCCGCCGGCGCCGAACTCAGCGCCACGACCAACGAGACCATCCCTTGCAAGAAGTGCGGAGGTCTCGGCTTCACGCGTGAGGCTCAGAAAGGCCAGCTGGTCGACAAGCGCATCCCGTGCGCCGACTGCGCCAGCACCGGGAAGCAGATCATCTCGGTCGAGACGAAGTTCGTCCCCTGACCGGGACATTCCGCATCCTGCGCTTGCGCACGGGCTTTTTCATCGGCACATTGCGGCGTGTCCTCCCCGCTGCACGTCGGCCTAGAAGCCCATTTCGCGGCCCTCGAGCAATTCCTCGCGGCGCAGGAGCTGGCGTTCGAGCCTGAGGTCCGCCCGATGGTGCGCGACGTGCTCGCCCACCCGGGCAAGCGCCTCCGCCCGCTGCTCGCCTTCGGCGCCGGCGCCGGCGGTCCTCCGCCCCCGGCCCTGGTCCGCGGAGCCGGCATCATCGAGCTGGTCCACCTGGCGACGCTGGTGCACGACGACGTCCTCGACGGCGCCGACACCCGCCACGGCAGCGCCACCCCGAACCGCACCCACGGCGCCCACGCGGCGGTGCTCTTCGGCGACGCCCTCTTCGCCCACGCGCTCGTGCTGGCCGCCGACCACCCGACGCCCGAGCTCTGCCGCATCGTCGCCCGAGCCTCCCGAGAAGTCTGCTCCGGCGAGGTCTGCCAGACTTTCTCCCGAGGACATGACGACCTCTCCCTGGAGGATTATTACCGCCACATCCGCCTCAAGACCGCCGAGCTCTTCGAAGGCGCCTGCCGCATCGGCGCGCTCCTCGCCGACCGACCGAGGGAACACGTCGACGCGTGCGCCCTCTTCGGGCGCCACCTCGGCATCGCTTATCAGATCTACGACGACCTCGTCGACCTGTTGCAGGATGACGCCAAGGCGGGCAAGACGCTCGGCACCGACGCCGCCAGCGGCAAACTGACGCTCCCGATGCTGCTGGAACGCGATATCTCGGGCAAAGGTTTCCTGACGCCCCTGCGGGCCGGCGGCGACGCCCGCAAGCTGATCTCCGAAGCCGCCTGGCGCGAATCCTTCCGCCGACTCGACGCCGAGATCGCCGCGGCCGAACAGGCCCTCGCCCCGGTCGCCGGCTCGCCTTCGCCTTACTTCCTGCTCCGCCTCACGGGCTTCCTGCGCGAAGCCGCCGCAAGGCTCGCCCCGCGCGCATGAAGATCTTCCGGACCACGGCCTCGGAACGCCTGGCGCTCGCCTTCGTGCTCCTCGTGCTCGCAGGCGCCGCGGGACTGCTGTTCCTCTGGCGCTCGCTCTGAGCTCAGGGCAGGAACTTCTTCACGTCGTAACCCCGGGCGCGCACCGCCGCGCGCAGGTCTTCGAGGTTCACCTTGTCGCCCGGCTTGACGCCGAAGTCGCGGAACCACCCCGCGCGCATCTCGACCGCGAAACGCGCCTGCTTGGTGATCGAAACGGTGGTCTCGGTGTCGCCCGCCGTCATGGTGCGCACCTCCAGGACCGTGCCGTCCCGGCCGACGAAGGCGATGTCGAGGTCGATCAGGGTGTTCTTCATCCAGAAACTCATCTGCCCGTCCTCATCATATAGGAAGGCCATGCCCTCGGCTTCCTCAAGCTTATCGACGCCCATGAGACCTCGGGCCTTTTCCAGGTCGGAGATAGCCACCCGCAGCTGGCTGAGCACGACGCCCATGCGGACGGGGAAACGGGTCTCGAGTCCGAGCTCCCGCGTCGGGGCGGAGTCCGGACGGCGGCTGTCGCAGGCGACAAGCCCGAGAGCCAAGGCGAGGAAGAGCAACCGGAACATGCGGGCGAGTGTTCCTGCGATTGCCTCGGAGGCAAGTTTCGCTTGCGTGACGTCATGGAACGCGACCCGCAGGCCCATTGGCTCGAGACCGAGACGGCCCTGCATTACGCCCGGGCCGCGGTCCGGGTCGGCCTCTGGGCGTCGGAACGCGTGCTCATCGAACGCCACTTGCCGAAGTCCAGCCGCGTGCTCGAACTGGGCTGCGGCGGAGGCCGCGTGGTGCTCGGACTTCGCCAAGCTGGCTACCATGACGTCGTGGCGACCGACTTCTCGCCGATCATGGTCAGCCTCGCCCGCGCCGTCCTCGCCGACCACGACGAAGCCTGGGAACACTGCGTCGAACAGCAGGACGCCACGGCCCTCACCTACCCTGACGCCTCGTTCGACCACGCGATCTTCGCCTTCAACGGATTGATGTGCCTGCCGAGCCGCGCCCACCGCCTGGCGGCTTTGCGTTCGATCCATCGCGTCCTCCGCCCCGGCGGCATCTTCCTCTTCACGGCTTCCGACCGAGAGAAAGGCGCCAACGCCGCCTACTGGGCCAAGGAAGAAAGGGCCGCCGACGTCATCCCCGGCGATCGTTGGCACGAGAGCGACACGTCTCCGGTCTTCATCCATAGCAGCACCGAACAGGAAACCCGCGAAGAGCTGTCCGAAACCGGCTTTGATGTCATCGGGTGTCCGCTGAGCACCGAAGTCGCCGCGGACGGCCCGCTCGTCCGGGAGTTCGCGGGAGAGACCCGCTTCTTCGTCGCCAAGAAGGCTTGAGGGAACCGCCCGACGTCGGTCTTGTCGGGGTAACCATGCCTTTCCGTCTTTGTGTGCTGTTCGGGTTCCTGCTGCCCTGCGCCGGTCTTGCCCTCGACTTGCACGTCGCTCCCAACGGCGATGACCGGGCATCAGGCCGAAACGATGCCCCGCTGGCGTCCCTCGAAGGCGCCCGCCAAGCCGTCCGCAAGCTACCCCGACCCCTGACCGAACCGGTGCGCATCGTTTTCGCCTCAGGGACCTACCGGATGACCCAAGCGGTCGCTTTCGACGAACGCGATTCCGGCGAAGCCGGCCGAAACATCTCTTATGAAGCTGCCCCTGGCGCCGTCGTGGTGATTTCCGGCGGCAAGGAACTACCCTCCTTCCAAGTCGGCACCGACGGACGCTGGACCCTCCAGACGCCTGCAGGCACCGAACGGTTCGAACAACTATGGATCGGCGAGCGCCGGGCCACCCGCGCTCGAACCTCCAACCCCGGCACCCGCTTCCTGCGTAGCATCGAAAGCGAGTCCGCTCTCCCCGGCGGCGCCGCGGCGCCCGGTATCACCGAACAGACGATCCGCCTCGATCCGAAGGAACTCGACGCCTTCGCCGAAGTCGGCCCCGCGGAAGCGCAGGACGCCGTCGCGACCTTCTATCACAAGTGGGACTCCACCCGCAGCCGCGTCGAGTCGGTGGATCGTTCCTCCGGCTTGCTCAAGGTCCGCGGGCCAGCCCAGAAAGCCAACACCGCCTTCGACCACCACACAGGAATCGTGATCGAGAACCTGCTCTCGCTCCTCGACGAGCAGGGCGAGTGGTTCCTCAGCGGCTCAGGAAAACTGACCTACCAACCCCGCCCTGGCGAGGACGCCGGACGCCTCCGCGGAGTCTACCCTATCTCGGAAAAACTCCTGACCTTCGTCGGCAAGCCCGGCGACAAGGTCCGCCATCTGACCTTCCGCGGTCTCGCCTTCCGCCATGCCAAAGGCCTGCCTTCCCTCTCGCTGGCCGTTCCGAACCAGGCCGCCGTACGCACCGTGGACGGCGTGATCACGCTGGAGCACGCCACGCAGGTTTCCTTCGTCGGCTGCGAACTCTCGCATGTCGGCAGCTACGGCTTCTCCCTCGGACGCGGCACCCGCGAGGTGACGATCGAGAAGTGCCTCGTCACCGACCTCGGCGCCGGCGGCGTGAAGGTCGGCACGCTCAACGACGAGGCCAAGCCGGAGAACCACGCGAGCCACCACCGCGTGCAAAACAACATCATCCGCGACGGCGGCCTGATCTTCCCCTGCGCGGTCGGCGTCTGGGTCGGCAGCTCTTCCGACAATCAGGTCACGCACAACGAGATCTCGGACTTCTTCTACTCGGCCGTCTCGGTCGGCTGGCGCTGGGGCTACGCCCCGAGCAACGCCAAGCGCAACCGCGTCGAATGGAACCACCTGCACCACCTCGGCAAAGGCCTCCTGAGCGACATGGGCGGCGTCTACACGCTCGGGCCTTCCGAGGGCACCTCGGTCAGCCATAACCTCATCCATGACGTGACCTGCTTCACCTACGGCGGCTGGGGCCTCTACACCGACGAAGGCAGTTCCGGCATCACGATGGAAGGCAACGTGACCTACGACACCACGGACGGCGGGTTCCACCAGCACTACGGCAAGGAGAACATCATCCGGAACAATGTCTTCGCCTTCTCCGAGGAATACCAGGTCAAGCGCAGCCGCGCGGAGGACCACCTGTCCTTCACGTTCGAGAAGAACATCATCGTCTTCGACCGCGGCGAGCTGCTCGGCAGCAACTGGACCGGTACGACCGCCAACTTCCTCAACAAGGATAACGTCTATTGGGACTCCTCCGGCCGTCCGGTGACGTTCACCGACAAGAAGCTTCCGCTCACTGAATGGCAGAAGAAGGGCCAGGACCTCGGCTCCTTCGTCGCCGATCCGCTCTTCGTGGACGCCGCTCGGCGCGATTTCCGCCTCAAACCGGGTTCGCCGGCCTTGGCCTTGGGCATCAAGTCCATCGACGTCTCCGAGATGGGCGTCCTGCGCGATGACCCTGTCTGGCGAAAGCTGGCGGAGACCTTCGAGCGCGGCGCGCCGGCCGCGCGCCCGGCGCGCCCGGAAGCACCGGCCCTGAACCTCCGTCAAGCCTTCGAAGGACGCATCATCGACCAGCAGCGCCCCTTCCCGCACGCGACGCCGGCGCTTTCGGTCCTGCGCTCAGCCCCGGGCAAGCCGCGCGTCAGTCAAGGCGACGCCTTGCGTCTGACGAACACCAAGCAGGCCGAAGGCAAGCAGTCCCTGCTCTTCCAGGACGCTCCCGGCCTGCCGTCGCACTACTATCCGATGCTGTCCTTCCACCCGCATCACTCGGCGGGCACCTCGTCGGTGAGCTTCGCGCTCTACCTCGAGCCTAGGGCGATCTTCATACACGAATGGCGGACGAAGGGCAGCCCTTACCGCACCGGCCCGGTGCTGCACATCCAGAACGGCCGCCTCACCGGCGTGAAGGGCCTCGATATCGCGGTGCCGACGCAGAAGTGGATCCGCTTCGAACTGAAAGCCGTCATCGGAGACGCCGTGACCGGACGCTGGGACCTCAAGGTGACGCCCGAAGGCGAGCCTGCCAAGGAGTTCAAAGACCTTCCCTGCCGTCACCCTGACATGAAGACGCTCGACTGGGTCGGCTTCATCAGCAACGCGAACGAGAAGGCCGAGTTCTATCTCGACGACCTGGCGATCCTCACGGACAGCCTCGGCCGCTGATCACTTGGCAGACTTCGGATTCTCCTTGAAGAAGCGGACGATCAGCTCGGTGGAGCCTTTGGCGTATTCGTGGCCGCCATCGTGGATGGCCGTCACCAGGGGCGCGCCCTTGGACGACGCATAGACCGTCGCCTCGAGGACGCCTTCCTTGGCCCAGGGCTGGCCTTCTTCGACGCACACATTGAACCGACGGACGGCGGCGAAGGTCGCCTGCTGCCAGGCGAACTTGACCAAGGGGTCTTTCTTACCGGCGACATGGATCACCGGAAGCGGCGTCGTCGGCTTGCCATCGCCACGCAGGCTGCCCGCGACGGAGCCGATGGCGGCGAGGACTTCCGGGCGCGCCTGCCAGAGGAGATAACTGAAAGCGGCCCCGTTGGAGTGTCCCATGGAGTAGATTCGACGGTCGTCGACGGCGTGCTTCTGCTTCAGGTCGGCCAGCATCGCGTCGAAGAACTTCATATCACGGCCGCCCTCGCTGTCTACGGAGGTCTGCCAGCCCGGCATGCGCCCTTCCTTGTCGACCAGCGGCGAGACGGTCGGGAGCCCCTGCGGGAAGACCAGGATCGAAGTCTTATCGATCTCGGCGTAACCCCATCCTCTGGCGGAGTGCGTGGAGCGACCGCCATGGCCGTGCCAGCAGAAGACCACGGCCAGCGGGCCCGCCACCCCGCTCGGCACGCGCACGAGGGCCGTCCGCTTCACGCCGTCGACGTCCCAGGACTGCTCGACGCAACCCTCCGGGGCCCTCGCTGCCAGCAGCTCGCGGATCTTACCTTGGGCGGGCAGCGAAGCGGCGGCCAAGACGGTGAGCAGGACGAGGAAGAAACGACGCATAAATAATTAGGGCTCCCCGATGGAACACCGGAGAGCCCTCAGAAGTTTCCTCAGCTGAGGCTTACTCGCGACGACCCGCGAAGAGGCGGATGACGTAGAAGAGCAGCGTCACGAAGGACGAGAACAGGACGAAGGCCGCGGCGACGTGCTGGTCGGTCTCCATGGTGTTCTTCACCTCGTTGGTCTGGTACAGGATTACGGTGGCCATCAGGACGATCATCGCGATGGAGAACCAAGCGCCGAGGGACCAGCCAGCGAAGAGCGAGACGACAATCACGCCGAGGGCGCAGATGCTGCCGATGACGATGGCGACACGCAGGAACGAGAAGTCCATGTTCGTCATGAAGACCACGGCGGTCAGGGCGACCACGAGGGCGCCGGTGGCCAGGCAGGCCGGGATGAGGATCTCGCCAGGGTTACCCTTGGTGACGATGGCGGTGTAGTAGATCAGCGGGACGAAGATCAGGGCCTGCAGGAGGACGTAGATACCCAGGCCGGCGTATTGGGCGGCACGGGAGGCGCGGTTGAAGGCCAGGGACTGGGCGGCGGTGGTGCCGAGCCAGAAGAGGACCATCACCCCGAGCATGCCCCAGGAGCCGACGCCGGCGATGGAGCGCATGAAGGTCTCGGCGATGCCGGAGACGAACAAGGCGAAGAGCGTGACGGCGAAGGCGCCGAACGCGGCGGCCACCAGACCATAGGTGCGACGGAAGAAAGCGGCGCGGTCGGCGGCCGGGGCGTCAGCGACGATGAAGGGATTGGATTCGTGCATACCCCTTCCATCTTAGCCCTTTCCCCCACCAGTCAAGTCCGCCCCACTCCTCACGGGTTACGAAAACGCACTGCAATTATCCTGAACTTCCGGCCGTGCAGCCCGTAAGCGTGCTCCTCGGCGACCCGCTGGACCCTCAGCTCGCAAGCCATCGCCCCAGCAGGACTCTCCGCGACACCCACGATCTTGAAGGTATCACCCCGCACCGTGAGCAAGGGTGCCCACGCCTCCAACAGATCACCAGCCTCCAATCGGAGCGGCCAACCTGGCGTATCCGCCGCCACCGTGCCGTTGATGCCGCTTTCATGGAGGGAGCGTTCCAAGAGGCCCGACCCGGCAAAATCCTTCAATGAAGCATAGGGCCAGCCATTAGAGGCCTGAAGCTCCACCAACTTTCGGGCCCAGATCCTCAGCGTGTCAGGATCTAAAATCCTTACCGATTGAATTACTTGCGCGGCCTCAGCCGCGAGCGGCGTGAGCGAGGACAATCCTTCGTCGTTCTGATCAAACGGCAGAGACGAACCCCATTTGGGCTGCCCCGCACCCGCAGGGCGCGTGAAGAAGAGAGGTCCCGAGAGAGCCATCGGCTCATAATATCCTCCGCGCTCCGCCTGCCAGGCAGACGTAGAGGCACGGAAAAAAGCCTCCCATGCAGCAGGATCACGCGAGTTCACGTTCCAAGGCCCTAGCACGTAAAGATTCCTCGCCTCTGGAGCATGCGAACCGGCGCGCAAACCAGACGGCATAAAGAATGGCTGATGAGACCAGACTCCGACCTCGGGCACCGTAAGCGGAGCCGAGAAAAACCCTCGGTCCAACCAATCATGCCAAGCGGTTCCGCAAGGCTGCTCGAAATGCCGAAGCGAGCCAACAGAAAGATGCGGCCAACTGGGCATGTCCCGCCAACGGAGCGAAGCAAAGGCCCCTGCTTGCGACGCATCATGTCGGTTGAGGCGCAGATCCCAAAATGGGCCCGCCAAGGGCGATGCGTCGTGATCGACGACATCCAAGGCGGAGAGCAAAGGGGATTCCACGACCCACTCCGAAGCATCCTCCACCCGCTTGAAATCCCAGCTGCCTCTCTGCAGCCGTCCCGCGCCGGCCGCGGCGTAAAAATCGGATGACGATCGGGGCCTCAGACGAACCCGCAGGCAGGCCCGCCGCTCACCTATGGCATAGCCTGCGCTGTCCTCCCGAGAGTAATCCTCGCCGGTCGTGCTAAAACCAAAGTCAGGAAAGGTCACGTCACGTAATGAAATCGCCGGGGCGGACGGATAGGATGCGACGGGCTCATCGCGGGAAGGCTCCCCCGCATACGGACGCAGATTGAGCGTCACTTTCTGCCGGAAACGCACCGCCACCTCAATCCGGTCTCCCGGCAGGAAGACCTCCGGTTCAGGACGCCGCCAGCTCGGACCGTGCGGCCGTCGATCCAGACGCCACGTCGTCTTCGACAGGATACGAGCCAACCCTTGGGGCTGGGCTTCCTCGGTAGGATTGAGAAAAGCGTAGACCTCGCCCGGCAGCAAGCCCCGCCCGCCCATGCCAAAGGTCTCCGCATCCGCCACCTCGACCCAGAACCAAAGCCCCCGCTCCCGGGGCCCTTGCCTGATTGCTCCGAAATCTGCCTGCGGACAGTCATCCAGATCGACGATCATTCGCGCACCTGAGTCGAGGTTCGTGACGGTGACTTCGGGCGCCCCTATGATCTCGCAGAGAAACAACCTGCCCTGAGGGCTGGCCACAACAGGCAACGTCAAGGGATTCCAGATCACTCCTGAGCCATGGAACCGCAACCGATGCCTTCCGTCATGACGAGAATTGAAGAATCCCAGGCTGAGACGAAAGTCAGTCAGCACAGGGAGAGTCGAAAGCTTTCGTTCGGATTCCGTGACGGAAACCATCGGACGTCCGCGCGACGGCAACTGAGCCCAGGCGGGACTCATCATCATGCCGGCGATCGCCGATCCGACTGATTCCGTCAGAACGGCCTGGTCGGACAGATCACTACGCCACCCGCCGTTCAAGGCGTCCGTCAGCAAGCCTTTCACCTCCCAAGAGCTCCCAGACCCGAGAGCATCTCCGCCGAAGGCGGCATAAAGCGACGCGCCCCCTGCCTCGATTGCTCTCAGTTGCTCCTTGGACGGGGCCACGGATAAAGACACCGGTAGCTTAGACCTTCCGGCACGGCTTCTGGCCCAGGCGGAGGCATGGCTTGCCGCCAAGGGTCGGGCGGAGAGGTCGTACCTCAGAGACAGGTCTTCGACGGACCAATGGCATCGCAGACCGACCAGCTCGGCTTCACCGCCGATATCTGTCTTGGTCAGACCTCGGCCGACACATAAGGTTCCGGACCGCACCTGATAAGTATGAGCCACGTCAGGCCCGGCGGCGGCCTGTAATTCAGCCAAACCGCGCAAGGCAGAAGCCTCTGCTGCAGAGCGCAAACCGGCCCTCTGGGCGAACAGCCCGGATGCGGCGGTTTCCGTGGTTAACAATCCGCCCAATAGGATAGCCAGTCCTAGGCAGACGCTCATAGCCAGCAGCGTCAGCAACAACGCTAATCCGTTTCTCTTATTCATTGATGAGGAATAAGCCCCATCCTCTTTCCGTTGATACTCGTGGCACAATTCCGGAGATATCCCATGTATTGATTCCATGAAGACATCATTGCGTAAACTCCGCGTCACCCGGCCTGCGGCCGGAGCACCCAGCCACCCGCAACCGGCCAGGCCTGCCGTTCCGGCGGCGCCTGACGCCAAGAAGCGCGTGCTCGTCGTGGAAGACCAGTCGGCGGTCTGCGACCTGGTGGCGGAGATGATCGCGACGCACCCGAAATGCGAACTCGCCGGCAAAGGATGCGACGGCCTGAGCGCCATCGAACTCGCCCTGCGCCTGAAGCCCGACATCCTGGTGCTCGACGTGATCATGCCGGGCGTGGGCGGCATCGAGATCCTCCGGCGGCTCGGCGGCAGCCTGCCCTACATGAAGGTCCTCATCTTCTCGGGCAAGCAGGAGCCCCATATCGTCCGCGCGCTGATGCAGGCCGGCATCCATGGCTTCGTGAACAAGAACGGTCCGCTGTCGGAACTCCGCAAGGCCCTCGAAGCAGTCGCCCTTGGCAATACTTGGTTCAACGAGGACTTCAGCCGCACGGTCCGGCAGGCCCTCGCCTCCCCTTCCTTCCTCGGGGACGGCATGATCGACCAGCTGACCCCGCGCGAACGCGAGATCGCCGTCCTCATCGCCCAGAGCCACAGCAGTAAGGAGGTCGCCAGCCGCCTGCATATCAGCATCAAGACCGCCGAGAACCACCGGGCCAACCTGATGCGCAAGCTCGGCGTCCGCGACGTGGCCGGACTGGTCCGTTTCGTGGTCCGCCAAGGCTTGGTCGACCCGGCTTCGGAATAAGATAAATATCGCAGGCATTTTTGCGTTCGCCTGCGGTCAGGGGGAGGCCAATATCTTGGCATACCCCCATGAAGAACTCTGTCCGCAAGGCGAAATCGGTCGTGGTCGTGGAAGATCAGACGGCCATCTGCG
Organism: Verrucomicrobiota bacterium; assembly: GCA_041180005.1. GTDB lineage: Bacteria > Verrucomicrobiota > Verrucomicrobiia > Opitutales > UBA953 > UBA953. The sequence continues at coordinate 182,088 of JBEGSF010000003.1, forward strand.
AGCTGATCATCGAGATGCTCGAAGCCCGCGGCGCCTACCGCGTGCTGGGCTCCACCGCGGACGGCAACGAGGGCCTGGCCTTGGCCAAGCAGCTCAAGCCGGACATCCTCATCCTCGACATCCTCCTGCCCGGCATCAGCGGCCTGGAGGTCCTGCGCCAGCTGCATGAGACGCAGCCCGACCTCAAGGTGCTGGTCTTCTCCGCCAAGTCCGAGAAACAGATCGCCCGCGGGCTCCTCAAGGCGGGCGTCCGCGGCTACGTGCCCAAGAGCGCCCGCCTTTCCGAACTCCGCCAGGCCGTCGACGCCGTCGCCGCCGGCGACACCTGGTTCAGCGAAACCTTCCAGAAGGCGATGGCCGACGCGCTCACGGCACCCGAGAGCGATGTCGATGCCAAGGGCGCGACCCTCACCGACCGCGAGAAGGAGATCGCGGTGCTGCTGGCCAAGAGCTACTCGAGCAAGGAAGTCGCGGTGAAACTCGATATCAGCGCCAAGACCGTCGAGAACCACCGCACGAACCTGATGCGCAAGCTCGGCGTCCACGACGTCGCCGGCGTCATCCGCTTCGTCGTCCGCCAAGGCCTCTACGACCCGACCGAGGGCTGAAGAGCCCACGCGGCTTGCGCAGAGCGGATTTCCGACCTTAGATGGCGGTCTGACCATGACCACCACCGCCAAGGCCTACGGCTCTTCCGCCCCCGCTTCCCTGCTCGCGCCGATGCAGATCGCCCGGCGCGCGCCCGGCCCGACCGACGTCGCGATGGAAATCCTCTTCTGCGGCGTCTGCCACTCCGACGTGCATACCGCCCGCGGCGAATGGCCGGGCACGAACTACGCCTGCGTCCCGGGCCATGAGATCGTCGGCCGCGTCACGGCGGTGGGCTCCAAGGTCACCAAGGTCAAGGTCGGCGACATCGGCGCCACGGGCTGCATGGTCGACTCATGCCGCACCTGCCCGGGCTGCCAGAAGGGCCTCGAGCAGTTCTGTCTCAGCGGAGCCACGTTCACTTACAACAGCCCCGACAGGCACCTCGGCGGCCACACCTTCGGCGGCTACTCCTCCGCCATCGTCGTCGACGAAGCCTTCACTCTCCGCGTCCCGCAGGGCCTGGACCTCGCCGCGACCGCCCCCCTGCTCTGCGCGGGCATCACGACCTACTCGCCGCTCCGCCACTGGAAGGTCGGCCCGGGCCAGAAGGTCGGCGTCGTCGGTCTCGGCGGCCTCGGCCACATGGGCGTGAAGTTCGCCCGCGCCTTCGGCGCCCACGTCGTGCTCTTCACGACCTCTCCCTCCAAGGTCGCCGACGGCCTCCGCCTCGGCGCGCACGAGGTCGTGGTCTCCTCCGACGCCGCCGCGATGGCCAAGCACGGCTGTTCCTTCGACTTCATCCTGGATTGCGTGTCGGCCCAGCACGACCTCAACGCCTACATGGCGCTCCTCAAACTCGACGGCACGCTCTGCCTCGTCGGCGTGCCGGAGAAGCCCCTCGCGGTCCACGCCTTCAGCGTGATCATGCCGCGCCGCAACTTCGCCGGCTCCTGCATCGGCGGCATCGCCGAGACCCAGGAGATGCTCGATTTCTGCGCCAAGCACGGGATCGTCTCGGACATCGAACTGATCCCGATCCAGAAGATCAACGAGGCCTGGGACCGGATGATCAAGCAGGACGTCCGTTACCGCTTCGTGATCGACATGGCCTCGCTCAAGCAAGGCTGAGGCTACCGACTACTTCCTGAGGTCGGCGGCGATCGCGGCGCGATAATCGGCGAGCGCGATGAAGAAGTCGGCCTGCGCCGTGACTTCCGCGAACTGCGCCTCTAGCAAGGCCTGCTCGCGGATCTGCAGGGCGAGGAGGTCCGTGGCGCCCTGCTTGAAGCGGGTCTGCTCGGCCTTCACCAGGAGATCGGAGAGCTCGACGTTGCGGCGCGCGGCGCCGAGCAGCTCGTGGGCGGCGGCCAAGGCGGACCAGCCGTCCTTGACCTCGACGCGGATGCGGTCGCGGACGAAATAGAGATCCTGCTCAAGACGACGCAGCTCGGCTTCGGAGACCTGGGTGCGTCCCAAGGCTTCATTACGCTGGATGGGCAGGCGGAACTCGAGGCCGGCGCGGGATTCCTCAGGCTTGAGGTCGCCGTAGGGACCGCCGCCTTGATTGCGGGTGATGCCGAAGGTCAGGTCCAGGTTCGGCAAGGTCGCGTTGCGCGCGAGACGGAGGTCCACTTCCACCTTCTCCTTGAGCAGGCGTACTCGGCGGAGTTCCGGACGGAGCTCGGCCACCGACTCGAGCAGCGAGACATCGCCCATGCGTTCGGGCAGTTCGGCGGCGGGCAGATCCTTGGGCAGACGCTCGCGGGTCGGGGTGATCGGCTGATCGTCCGGTCCGCGGGTGAAGAGCGAGAGTTCCAGGGCGGCCGCTTCGAAGCGACGACGCGCCTGGGTGGCGATGAGCTGGCGGCTGACGATAAGGCGCTCGTTATCCGTGACGACGATCGGGGCCACCATGCCCTTCTTGGCCTGCTCGGTCAGCGCGGCGGCGCGATCCTGGGCGACCTTCAGTTGCTCCAAGGCGACGGTTTCGCGGAGTCCGGCGGCGGCCCATTGATAATAGGAACGGGTCGCGGAACGGATGATGTCGAGCTGCTGGCGCTCGATGAAAGGATCAGCCAGGCCAAGGTCGAGCTTGGCCTTGAGCCGCTCGGCGCGCTGACGGTCGATGGGGCCGTCACGGAGCAGGTTGAAGCGGAGGCCGGCGCGGAACTCGCCGTCGCGCTGGGTGCGGTCCTTGTCGTAGTCGGCGAGGAGTCCGCTGCTGCGACGGTAACCGGCGAAGACGTTAGCACCCCAGAAAGGCAGACGCTGATCAAGCGAGACATCCCCGCTGGAACCATCGTAGTAGCCCTTAGGGACCATCCCGGCCCGGAGGGTGAAACCGAGGTCGAAGGCGCCGTCGGCCTGACGGAGGCGACCGGCGGCGATGTCCTGCTCGATCATCGCGATGAGCAGGGGCGGATAGCGCTCCTTGACGGCCGTGAGGACCTCAGGGAGGCGCAAAGGCTCCGCCGCGGCCAACCAAGCCGGCAGCAAGGCGATGAGCGCGAGCCACCTCATTTCTTCGCCTCCTTGCCGGGTTCGTCCATCGCGACGACCGGCGGGAAGCCGTTGAGCTGGCGCCAGATCTCCTTCCAAAGGGGCACCTGCTGCAGCAGGACCCAGCCGTTGGCGCGGACGCCTTGCCGCAACCAGCGGTTGCCGGGCCATTCGACCTTGGAAGGCTTGCCATCGCGCATGACGACGTCAGGCGAAGGCGCGACGACGACGCGGAACTTACCCGAAGGATCGCCGGCGGCGTCGACGAAGACGACTTCGCCGCCGAAGGTGCCGATGGCGACGCTGGGCCAGCCGACGAACTGGATGGCGGGCCAGCCTTCGAACTGGAGGCGCACGGGACTGCCGGGGATGACGGTCCCATCCGGCCTGGTGACGCGGGACTGCAGCAAAGGCATGTCGTTACCTTCCAGCCAGATCTCCACGAAACGGCTGTCGGTCTCCGGGATCACCACGCAGATCGGGCTGCCGGGACGGAGATAGGTGCCGTCCGTCGCTTGGACGGAGAGCACGATGCCGTCGCGAGGCGCGCGGACGAGCTGACGTTCGTTCTGGCTGATCTGGACTTCGATGACGCCGAGATCGCGCTCGACGGAGGCGAGATCCGACTGGGCCGAGCCGCGCTGGGCGCGCACGCCGGCGATGGTCGCGCTGAATTCGCTCTCGGTGCGGCCAAGGGTGGCCTCGGCCGCGAGCAGGGAGGAAGCCGTGCTGTCGCGGGATTGGATCGCAAGTTCGTAATCACGCACCGACACCAGGCCGGCCTCCTTCAGCTCCTTGGTGCGGGTGAAGTTCAAGGCGGCGGTCTCCGCGGCGATCTTCTCGGCCACCACGCGCTGGCGGGCGGCGTCCACGGACTGACCGCGGGCGAGCTCAAGCTGGCGCACCTGGAGGTCGAGGTCCTCGATGCGGCGACGCGTGGCGGCCTGGCGATCGGCCAACGAACCCTTCTGGGATTTCAGGTTGTTCAGCAGGTTCGGGTCGTTGTCCTGCAGCTCGGCGAGGACTTCGCCGGCCTTCACCCTCTGGCCTTCAAGCACGTACATCTTACGGACGAGGCCTGCGACCGGGGCCTCGACGTTGACGCGGCGTTCAAGCGGGTCGAAGGCGATCACCTTGCCGGTGCCGCGCACGAACTGCTGCCAAGGCAGGAACCAGATCGCCAGCAGGATGGCGACGAAGCCCACGGCGGCGATGCGCGAGAGAAGGCGGATCCTGAAAGAGGAACCGGCCAGAAGCAAGGCGGGGAGACTGCCGCGCAGGGCCGGAGCCGAGATGTCGGTTTGCTTGCTCATGCGAGTGAAGGAGTGAGGCTGACCACGGCCGGGCAACGGCGCAGCAGCTGCGGATCGCGCGTGGCCAGCAGCAAGGTCCAGGGACGATCGGGCGCCAGGACCAGGTCGATGAGATGGGTGGTGTTCTCCGGATCCATGCCGTCGAGGAATTCATCGATGACGAGCAGCCGCGGGCGATGGAGCAGCGCCCGCGCGATGAGCAGGCGGTTGCGCTGTCGGCTGGAAAGCGGAAGCCCGCCGGTCACGAGCTTCGTGGACAGACCCTCAGGAAGCGCGAGGACATCCGACAGCAGGCCGACATCATGCAAGGCGGCCTGCACCTGGCCAAGCGTGATGTCCGGCCGGCCAAGACGCAGGTTGTCCATCAGCGTGGCGCTGAGGATGTCCTGCGATCGGAGCACCATCACCTGGCAGCGATAAGCTTCAAGATCCCACGAACGCAGGTCCAGTCCGTCCACGAGGATGGAACCGGCGGTCGGTTCGCGCATCGCCGAGATAAGATCGATCAGGGTGCTGCAGCCGCTGCCCTGCGGACCGGCCATCGCCACGCGGGCGCCCGGCCTGACCTGGAAAGTCATCCCGCTGAGGAGGTCGCGTCCGCCGGGGTAAGCGAAGGAAACCTGACGCAGCTCGACGGAGACGCCCGCCGGATCGCCCGCGGGAACCTCGCCCCCTTCGCGATCGGTCTCGAAATCCACCAGGTGGCCGAGCTTATCGACCGCGGCCAAGGCGTCATACCAGGCTTCGAACTGCTTGCCGAGCTTGGCGAACGAGGCCACCACCGCGCTCACGATGAGTTCGCTGGCGACGAGCTGGCCGAGCGTGAGCTGCTGGCTGAGCACGAGGCCGCCGCCGACGATCAGCAGCGCCGCCGTGGCGAGCACCTCGAGCGTCAGCAGGCCGATGATCTGGCGCATGAGCACGCGGAAGTGCCAGGCGCGTGCTTCGAGATAATCGCGGGCGAGCTCATCGGTGCGGGCTCCGGCGAGCGCGAGGCCGGAAGGGCCCTTGAAGAGACGCGGATAACGGGCGACCTCCTCGAGCCAGCCGACGGCGGCGTACTTGCTGCGCGACTCGGCGAGGCTGGAGGCGATCGCGCCGCGGCCCAGGACATAGACCACGAAGGCCAGCCCCAGCAGGGTCACGAACATGTAGGCGAGCAGGAACGGGTGGTAGAAGCCGAGCACGACGAGGCCGACCACGGCGCCGACGACGATGTTGATGCCGTTGAGCAAGAGCATCGCGGAGCTTTTCTGCACCGTGACGACGTCGAGGAAACGGTTGACCATCTCGGGGGCGTGCACGCCGTCCAGGGCCTGCGTGCGCACGCGGGGCAGCCGCCAGGCCAGGTCGGCGGCGAGACGGACGAAGATCCGGCGCTGGATATGTTCGGCGACGACGTATTGCAGGCCGCGAATGATGGCGGAGAGCACCAGGCATCCGGTCAGCGCGAGGGTGATGAAGATCAGCGCCTGCTGGAAGGGCGTCGACTGGGTGCCGAACGCCAGGTTGCCTACGACGCCGTTGATGGCCAACGGCAACGCGAGATAAAGCAGGCCGGTGACGAGGCTGAAGATGAGGATCGTCGCGATATCCGACGCCTCCGGACGCATCAGGCCGAAGAAACGGTTGATGGGCCCGGGGTGGTGCTCGTGCTGATGATCGGCGTCATCGCGTCCCTTGAGCCCTTCGGCCGGCATGGTCGGGGAGACGAAGGCCACTTCCACCTCGGACTGGGCCGAGGCCAAGCCGAGCTTCTGCACCAACGCCGTGCGGCTGACGACATAGGTGCTTTCATCTCCGTCGAAGGCCGCGATGCGCTCGCGGAAAAGACCGCCACCGACCACCACGGTCCAGCCCTGCCGGGGCGTGAAGATGATCAACGGCAGGGAAGCGCGGGCCTGCCAGAGCGCCGAAGCGAGCGGCATGCGGCAGACATCGGCCTTGAGTCCGGCGGAAGGCAGGGAGGCGGCGACGCGTTCGAGGGGTTCCTCTCCGGCATGCCCCGAAAGCGCCCCGCTGATCCGGGCGGAATCGGGCGTCAAACCGGCCTGACGGGCGAGAAAGCCGATCAGACGAAGCTCAAGGGAGTGACCTTCCACTGGACCAGAGGTCGACGACGAAGAATTTCCCGCATTCTTGGAGTCAGCCATGCGGCCTTAATTCGCTGGGTCTACGCCAGGATGCAAATCAAACCCGCCGAAAGAACGGGCCCTAAGGTAAATGCCATACGACCTATTTAAGATGCCCTATGGCATCCATAGGAAGATCAGCGCAACAGGGCCTGGACGTCGGCCTTGATGGCGTCCGTCCAGATCTGGTAGCCCTTCTCGTTGGGGTGGAGAAGGTCAGGCATGATGCTCTTGGAAAGCGAGCCATCGGCTTCGAGGAACTTGGCGCCGACATCCAGGAAGAAGACCTTCTGGCCGTCGGCGAAGCCCTTCACGATGGCGTTGGTGGCTTCGTTCTGCTGACGGAACTTGTCGTCCTTGTTCGCGCCACGGGGGAAGATGCCGAGGACGAGGATCTTGGCGTCGGGGCACTTCTTGCGCAGCTGGCCAAGGATGGCCTTGATGCCATCGGCGGTCTGCTCGGCGGTGCACTGGTAGACGGCGCCGTCGAGTTCCTTCTGAGGGCGGCCCTGGTGTCCGGTGTTGTTCGTGCCGATCATCAGCACGATGGCCTTCGGCTTGAGTCCGTCGAAGTTGCCGTGCTCGAGTCGCCAGAGGACGTGCTCGGTACGGTCGCCGCCGATGCCGAAGTTAGCCGCCTTGAGGGGAGCCCAGTGCTTTTCCCAGATGGCCTTGCCCTTCCCTTCCCACCCATGGGTGATCGAGTCGCCGAGGAAGACCAGTTCGGCCTCGCCCTTCTTGGAGATCACGTTGAAGGTCTCGTGACGCTTCTCCGTGCCCGGATGCAGCACCGGCTGGACGGCGTAGTTGGTCGCGGCGGAGGCGACGACGAGGGAAGCCACGAGGGCGACGAGGGAAGCAACGGGGTTCTTCATGGGGATGGCCTGAAACTAGGACGGCCAATCAGGCTGGCAAGCCCCGGCCGCGCCGAGCCATTCGCGGTAGTTATCTTAAAACAACGATACGATGTCTTTTCCAGCCTCATCCGAACAATGCGCTTCCATGCCTTCGGACCGTGACCAGCGTATGGGCATGAGCAAGTCCCTGAAGATCTTCGTCGCCGCCCTGCTCCTTGGCGTCACCGCCCTCGGCTTCATGCTGACGCGCCAACCCGGGAAGCCTGCCTGGGATGGTTCCGCCCTGCTTGCGAAGGCCGAGCAGGCGCTCGAAGGATTGCCCGCCAAGGAAGCGGCCGAAATCCGTGCTTATCTGGTCAGCACGGGCCCTAACCGCTACGACGATCGCGCTTCCGCCTGGTTCAAGGCCGCCATGAAGGGAAACCTCGAACCCGTCGGCGAGTATGCGGTGGCCAGCCTCCGCGCGATGGCGGAAGCCGGCGACGCCGAGGCCATGTGGCATCTGCATTTCGTGCTCACCCAGCGTATCGCGACCGGCGACGAAGGTTTCGAGTGGCTGGAAAAATCCGCCAAGCTCGGCTACCCGCGGGCGGTCTTCGACGTGACCAGCAAGAAACTTAAGAACGACCCGGAAAAGCTCCGCGCCGCGATGGAAAGTTTTTCCAAGCAAGAGAACGATGCCGGACTGCAGGCGCTGTACTGGTTCGCCTTCGGCCACGAAAAGGGCCAGGACGGACTGCCTAAGGATGCGGCCAAAGCGGACGACTATCGTAAGCAAGCGAAGGCCTTGGGCGACAAGCTGAGCGCCAAAGATTCGTCCAAGTAAGCCTCACTTCGCCTCCGGCAGGGCGTAATAAGCGACCTCGGCGAAGAAGAATTCCGCCATGTTCAGCTTGGCGTAGTCGTAGTGCCTGACGGCCTTCAAGATAGCCGGCCGGGTTGACGTATCGCCGGCCAAGGCGACGATCGCCGCCGCCGCCAAGGGGTGGCGCATCCAGGTGGCTTCGTAATTCTTGCGGGGACCGCGTTTCTTGTAGTCCACGATCTTGGCCAGACGCTCGGCCTCCGCCTGCGTCGGCTGCGGCAACCAAGTCGGATGGGCCGCCCGCCAGTCCGCGGTGCCGAAGAAACCTTGGTCGGCATTGTCGAACTTCGCATGGGTGTCGACCGATGCCAGCGCACGGGCGGCGGTGACGTCGAGGCCTTTGCGATAGGCGAACTTGGTATCGGCATCCGTCTCGACCGATGCCAGATGGGCCAGCCCCGCCTGCGTGCCGACATAGATCCAGAACTGGTTCTTCTCCAAGGTCGGAATGAAACCAAGGTCGCGCGGGCAGCCCAAGGCGCAGATCTCCCGCCGGGTCTCCGCCGAACCCGTCGGCTTCTCATCCAGCGCCCGACGATATCGCTCCAGCCAGACGACGTCTCCGGTCATTTCGTAGGTGGCCCGCAGGATGTGGAGATATCGTGCGGCGTCGCGGAAATGCTCGCCCTTGAAACCACCGCGGAACCCACCCTTGAAAGCACCGTCGCACGGCACCTTCCATCCATGCGACTCGAGCGCGTCGGCGACCTCGCGGACTTTCGCCACGAGCTCCTTCCGCTCTTCGGCGGTCGGAATATCACACGCGAGATAAGCCTGCAGCCCGAGAAACCAAGGGTGCATCTGGTCATCAGAACTCAGCGGGTAATGACATTTTCCGTCCGACCCCACGCCACGGGCGACGAATCCTGGCACATCCGAAACCGACGCGCACTTAAGGAGTCCCCTCGCAAGCTTACGGGCCTGCTCACGGTCGCCGGCGGCGCCTGTGCGTCGGGCCCGTTCGACGATGGCGTTGAGATACATGCCCGTGAACATCGGGCCGTTCTCGATCGGACTCCACCAACCGATGGCGTTCGGGCGGCCCAGCCGGCAATCCTCAGGCGTGGGCGGTTCGCCGACGTAATCGCGCATGATGCCGTGATCGTCGACGAACCGACGCCAGGTCTCGGCATGCGCGCGTTCGACCGCCGGCTCGGTCTCGACGGCGGCCACGGAGACGACCATCGCGGACCATAACCAAAGTCCGAAGAACGTGCGAAGACGACGGGGCATGCCTCATCTGAGGCCGCCGCGCCCGCGCTCGCAACCGGATTCCCCTGCGTTCAGGCGACGAGACCGACGATCTCTTTCGCGCCGACGATCTCCTTGGCCGCGGCGATGAGATGAGCCTTGAAAGCGGCGGCCAAAGGCGAGAGGCGACGTCCGGAGGGGTGGACGATCTGCCAGCTGGACTGCAGCGGAAAACCTTCGACGGGGAGCGTCACGAGGCCGGGATGCGCGCCCTTGCGAATCGCATGGGCCGAGACGATCGCGATGCCCATGCCGCCGGCCACGGCCTCGAGGATCGCCTCGTTGCTGCCGAGCTCGAAACGGACGGCGGGGGCGAAGCCGCGCTGACGGAAATAATCATCGGCGGCCAGGCGCGTACCCGAGCCGCGCTCGCGTGTGATGAATCGGACCTCGCCCAGATCTTTGAGCAGCACGGCCGAACGACCGGCCAGACCATGATCCGCCGGCGCCACGACGACGAGCGGGTTGGGCATGAAGGCCGTCGCGCTGAGCGCGAGGTCGGCCGGCGGACGCGACATGATATACAGGTCGTCGTTGTTCTCACGCAGGCGGTCGATCACGCCGTCGCGGTTGAGCAGAACCATCGAGACGTCGACGCCGGGACGGGTGGCGCAGAACGAGCCGAGCAGGCGCGGAGCGAAATACTGGGCGGTATTGACCATCGACACCTTGAGCAGGCCGCTCTCGCCGCCGCGCAAGGCCTGGATGTTCTGTTCGAAGGCGTCCCACTCGACCTGCACGCCACGGGCGGCCTTGGCGAGCTCGCGTCCGGCTTCGGTGAGGAAGACCTTACGGCCGATCACTTCGTAGAGGGGCATGCCGACCGCCTCGGAGAGATCCCGCAAGTGCACCGAGGCGGTCGGTTGGGTCACATTAGCCTCCTTGGCTGCCCCACTGATACTTCCAGTGGACACCAGCGCTCGGAAGAGTTGGAGCTGTCGAAAAGTGACATTCATAGCAATTGTGCTATTTGTTAATTTTTTGGAATAGTCTTTAGTCAATAAAATAAGCGGCCAAGAAGACCAAATATGGTCAAACTCTTAGATCCCACCCTTCTGTTCTTCGCCTTTGGCATGTTTGCCGGACTGGTGCGCTCGAATCTCGAGATACCCGCCCAAGCCGCCAAGGCGCTGTCACAGCTGATGCTGATCTCCCTAGGGCTGAAGGGTGGCTTCGCCCTGGCCAAGTCAGGGTTCGACCAGCAGGTGCTCAGCGGGCTGGGTTGCGCCCTCGGCATTCCCCTCTGGATCGAACTGGCTCGCCGCTATCTGGCTCCCTGAGGGTCCGTCGGAGCCCCGGACGACTTAACGTCTGAGCCAACGAGCGAGCACCAGCACCACGCCCAGTCCTGCCAGCTGCGCCAGCAAGAACGCGGGCATGTCGGATCCGCGGATGCCGACAAAGGTATCCGTCAGCCCGCGCGCGACCGTGGCCGCAGGGTTCACGAAGAAGGTCGAAGAGGTCGCCCAGTATCCGGCCGTCACGGTGAGCGCGACGTAAGCCGGAAGTTTGGCGTCCTGTCGGGACGAAGCGACGCGGATGAGCATCAGGAGCATGATGGTGGCGAGGAGCTCGCTGATCCACAGGCCGGCGGAACTCCTTGGCTTGGCCGAGAACTGCAAGATCGGCTGACCGAACATGGCGTGGACCGCCCAGACTCCCGCGATCGCCCCCGCGAACTGCGCGACGACATAGGACAAGACCTGCCGCATATCGGACGCATCATCGGCCCAGGCCATCAGGGTGACGACGGGGTTGAGATGCGCGCCGGATACCGGACCGAAGAGGCTGATGATGACGTAGAGCGCGGCGCCGGTGGCGAGGCTGTTGGCAAGCAAGGCGACGGCCACGTTGCCGCCGGCTAATGACTCGCCCATGACACCGGAGCCGGCGACGGCGAGCAGCAGCAGGGCCGTGCCGAAGAACTCCGCGGCGATCTGGCGCTTCATGCTCAATTGGCGCGGGCGGCGGCTTCCTTCAGGCCCGAGGCATAAGCTTCGAAGACGAGTTTGATCTCATCGCGCACCCGCCGGAATTCGTCGCGGATCTCCTCCGGCGTACCGGTGGCGTGCGCGGGATCCTTGAAGCCCCAGTGATAGCGGTTCAGCTGGCCGGGGAAGACCGGGCAGACCTGGTCGGCGTTACCGCACACGGTCACGACGGTCGCGACTGGAACGTTCAAGAATTCGGAGAGGTGCTTGGACCGATGCGCGGAGGCGTCGAGGCCGATCTCCTTCAAGACCTCGATGGCCATGGGATGGACGTAACCCGCGGGCTTCGAGCCGGCGCTGGCGACATCGACGAGGCCGCCGACAGCGGGACGGAGGATGGCCTCCGCGAGGTGGCTCCGGCAGGAATTACCGGTGCAAAGGATGAGGACGAGAGGTTTGCTCATGGGATTCAGGGAAAGTTCAGCAACAACCGCCGCCGGGCGTGCAGGCCTTGGGCACGCAGACGTCAGGAGCGAGGCAATCAGCCTTCTTACCGGCCAGGAGGAAGATGCGTTCGGGACCTTCGACGACGGAGCCGACAACCGGGAAAAGCGTCAGGAAAGGGAAATCGCATTCGATCTCCATGGCGACGTCCGTCGCTCCGATCAGGGCGGCGCCGCGTTCCAGGACCTGAAGCGCCTTGGCGCAGCCGACGCGATGGTCGGTGTCGTCCGCCGCCCAAAGCTGAAGGCGGGCGGAGACGTCGGTGCGGATGGTGCCGCCGCAATCGATGTACCGCTTCTCGACGCGGGCGACTTCCGTGAGATGCAGATGGATCGGCGTCAGGCCACCCGTCGGCAGGCGGAAACGGAGGCCGAGCTGAGGGCTCGCGGCCAACGCCTGACGAAACTCTCCGAGGGTCATCGGAGCGGGTTTTAGAAGTTGCATATGCTTAAGCGTATATGTTGATTACGGCATGCCCGGAGTCAAGCAGGCAACCCTTGCGCCGAAGGTCGAAACCGTCTGCCTCGGCCTGTCCGATCCGACGCGCCTCAGACTCCTGAGCCGCATCGGCACCGAAGAGGTCTGCGTCTGCGACCTCCAAGCATACGTTCGCCGCGACCAGCCGACCGTCTCGCGACATCTGGCGATGTTACGCAAATGCGGCCTCGTCGAAGCGCGCAAGGAAGGTCGTTGGTGCCACTACCGCCGCACGCAACTGCCCCCTGCCCTCGCACGCTTGATCGACCTCGCCGCCCCGCCTTCGCGAGGCCCGACACGCTCCTGCTGCTGATCGCTTACGTTGCATGTCGGTCGGATAACGCAGCAAAGAGGATGGGATTGGCTCCGCTTCGCTCCAGGCTCTCGCCCGATGCCTGCGGCATCGCCTGTTCGCCTGGCGGCTCACCGAACGAGTTCTCATCCCATCAGGCAAGGGCATCTCCTTCTTGCCCACCTGCCCACATGCCAGCCGGCCAGCTGGATACAAAAGTGGCGGAGAGGATGGGATTCGAACGATATTTCCGCGTCTCTAAGTAGTTGTACTTCAACGACCGAGGTTTTTTGCGGACAGTTTGCGGACAAGTTATCCGCCAACTCTGCCAAATATACACCCCTCTTTTTTGCGCGCAAGTAGGATTATGTGAACGAAGCAAATTTGGCTCAGTGAGCACATGTGCAGGCATATTCAGCACGCTTGCATTCGCCGCAGATAGCGGTGTTGAGGGTGAGCCGGAAATTCTTCGGCTTGTCGTCGGCCGTCGTGCGGACCTGGACGACGATCGGGGCGGGTTCCTTGGCCGCGAGCGGTTCCTTGGAGACGAAGCCTTCTGGCTTGGGCTCAAGGGCGAGGTCCTTGCCGTCGACCTTCACGACGACGCTGCGTTCGCCACGAGCCATCGGCTTACCGGCGGCGTCTAGGAAGGTCAGGGCCACATGACGGTCGGGCTTGACCAGGAACTCGGCCTTCACCCCGGAAGCCTCCAGGAGACGTCCGGCACGGCCTTCCGCCGGAGCCTTGGCAGGCTCGGCGGCGACAAGCGCGCAGATCGAAAGAAGGGAGAGGAACAACGTTTTCATGGGATTAGTCAGGGTTGGAGGAAGAAGAAACGAAACGGGATTCGAGCCAGTCGTAGAGAACGGGCAGGAGGAGCAGCGTGAGGGCGGTCGAAGTGACGATACCGCCGATGACGACCGTCGCCAGCGGCTGCTGGACCTCCGCGCCCGGCCCAGTCGAAAGGGCCATGGGCAAGAAGCCGAGCGAAGCGACCAAGGCGGTCAGCAGCTTAGGACGGAGGCGCGTCAAAGTACCTTCGGTCACGGCTTCGCGCAAAGGCGTGCCCCCGGCCCTGAGCTGGTTGATGAAACTGATGAGCATGATGCCGTTGAGCACCGCGATGCCGGACACGGCGATGAAGCCGATGCCGGCCGAGATCGTGAACGGCATCCCGCGCAGCCAGAGGGCCAGCACGCCGCCCGTCGCCGCCAAGGGCACGCAGGTGAAGACCAGCGCCGCCTGCCGGAAACTCCCGAAGCCGGCATAGATGAGCAGGAGGATGAGCCCCAGCGCCGCGGGCACCACCAGGGCGAGCCGCTCACGGGCCCGCACGAGGTTCTCGAATTGCCCGCCGAACTCCCAATAGACGCCGCCGATCGGCTTGAGCTCGGACTTCAAACGAGTCTCGGCCTCCCGTACGAAACTTTCGGTATCGCGTCCGCGCACGTTGATCAGGATGGCGAGGCGCCGACGGGCATCTTCGCGGGTGATGACCCCGGGCCGTTCGACGGCGCGAATATCGGCGACCTTGGAGAGGGCCACGGTCGTACCTGAACCATCTTCCGCCGAGACCGGCAGGTCGCCGATTCGAGACAGGGGCGTCTGCTCCGCGTCAGGCAGACGCACCACGATGTCCAACGGACGTCCCGCGGAGGGAATCTGGCCGGCCTTGGCGCCGCCCAGCGCCACCGAGACGACCTCGTTCAGCTCCTCGGCATGAAGGTTGCGACGGACCAATTGGTCACGTTTAGGGACGATGTCCACGGAAGGCAACCGGCCCGAAGCTTCGAACTCGACGTCCCCTCCCCCGGGAATCTTGCGCAGAACCGCCACCGCCTGAGTGGCGACTGACTCCATGTCAGCCAGCTCATCGCCGAAGACCTTCAGGGAAAGGTCGGCCCGCGCCCCCGCCATGATCTCGTTGAAACGGAGCTGGATCGGCTGGGAGAACATCGTGGTCTGACCAGGCACCGTCCGCTCCAACACGCCGGACATGAGTTCGATCAACCGCGCTTTGCTGACGATGGCACCGCCCTCCCGCCGCCAGGTTTCACGCGGCTTGAGGGTGACATACGTGTCGGCCACGTTGGGGCCCATCGGGTCGCTCGCGATTTCCGCGGTCCCGATGCGGGCGAAGAGATGGTCGATCTCAGGAAAACGCTCACGCAGCAGGACTTCGGATTTCTTCTGCAGTTCGACCGACGACCGGAGGTCGAGGCTCGCGGCCCGGACGAACTGGATGCTGATCGACCCTTCGTCGAGTTGCGGAATGAAATCCGCCCCGAGACGGGTGAAGCCGAGTGCGGCGGCGACCGCGGCGAGCATCGTGATTCCCAAGGCGAGGCCTCGGTGCGCAAAGCACCAAGCCAAGGCGGGGGCGAAGAGGCTTCGCAGCCTGCGCATCAACCCGCCCTCCTCGCCGTGGCCGGAGGGACGGAGGCCGAAGGAGGCGAGCGCCGGCATCACCGTGAGGGCGACGAGCGCGGAAGCCGCCAAGGCGACGACCACGGCTCCCGCCATGGGCTTGAACATCTTACCTTCGATGCCTTCGAGGGCGAAGATCGGGACATAGACGAGCGTGATGACCGCGACGCCGAGGAACATCGGGCCGGCGACCTCGCTGGCGGCCGCGGAAAGCTCTGAGGTGCGCTCGTCCTCGGTCAGGGAGCGTCCCAGAGAACGGACGCGGTCGTCCATCCGTCGCAGGAAATTCTCCACCATCACGACCGACCCGTCGACGATGAGGCCGAAGTCGATCGCGCCCAGGCTCATGAGGTTCGCGCTGGCCTTGGTCGCGGCCATACCAGTGAGCAGGAGCAGGAAGGAAAGCGGGATCGCCAGGGCGACCAACAAGGCCGCACGCCAGTGCCCAAGCAGCAGCAGAAGCACGACGACGACGATCGCCGCACCCTCGAACAGGTTGGTCTCGACCGTGCGGATGGTCGCGCCGACCAAGTCGGAGCGGTCATAGAGCACGCGGATGCGGACGCCTTCCGGGAGGTGTTCGCCGATGACCCGCAGCTTTTCGACCGCACGGCGGGAGACTTCTCGCGAGTTCTCGCCGGCCAGCATGATGGCCGCGCCGACGACAGCCTCACGCCCGTCGACGGTGGCCGCGCCCATGCGCGAAGCACTGCCGACCGAGACCTTGGCGACGTCGCCCACCGTCACGGCCGGACCGAGGCCCGCGGGGCGCAAGGGGATGCCGGCGACATCCTGCGCGGTACGCACGCGGGTATCGGCACGGACGGTGAAGGCTTCGCCACCGACCGAGATGACGCCGCCGCCGGCATTCTCGGTGTTCTTACCGATAGCCCGAAGCAGTTCGGACATCGGCAAGGCCGCCTTCGCCATCTTAGCGAGGTCGGGTTCGACCAGCATCTGACGCTCGTGACCGCCGATGACGTTCACATCGGCCAGGCCGGAAGTGGACCGCAGGGCCGGGCGGACACGCGAATCATGCAGCAGACGCAGCTCACGCAGGCGTGCGGCCTCATCGGTCGGCGCCTTGGCGCCATCGGCGTACTCCAAGGCATAATAGACGATCTCACCGAGGCCGGTGCTGATCGGAGCCATGACCGGGACGACGCCCGGCGGCAGATTGCCGGTTGCCTGGCCGATACGTTCGGTCACCAGCTGACGAGCCCGGAAGATGTCCGTGCCGTCCTCGAAAATGAGGGTCACCTGCGACAAGCCGGTCTTGGAGAGCGAGCGGAACTCGACCAATCCGGGCAGGCCGGAAAGCTCGGACTCCAGCGGGATGGTCACCCGGGATTCGGCCTCATCGGCGGCGAGGGCGGGCAAGGCCGTGTTGATTTGCACCTGCGGACCCGTGATGTCTGGCATCGCGTCGATCGGTACGCGCGAGGCGGACCAGAGTCCGAGCAGGCTGAGCAGCAGCGCACAGGTCAGGACGGCGCCACGGCGCTGGATCGACCAGCGGGCAAGGGCGGCGATCATCTCAGTGTCCGTCGGCGCAGCCGACGCCCCCCTTGATGGCCTGAAGTTCCGCGAGCCAGAGATACCGACCGCCGGCGACGGCGATGACATCCCCTTCGAGCAATCCGTCGGCGACGTCGACGACCTCGCCCGAGACTACGCCGAGTTTCACAGCGGTTCGCAACCAGCGCTGTCCGTTACGAACGAACACGTGCTTACCCTCCGAGGTCTCCACCACGGCGGACAGAGGTATCCGGACGAGATCAACTCTGGCATTGGCCTCAGCGGAGCGAAGTCCGATGAACTGAGATGCCTCGTCGGTTAGCAGGATACCCTGCCCTTGCTTGAACTCGGCAGCCTTAGGCGTCGGGCCGGCGGAGTGGCCCGCCGATTCGGTCTTGTCGCAGGCGGCCAGAATGCCGGCGGCGAGAATCAGGAGGAGGCTCCTCATCGGGTCGAGACAGGGTTGAAGGTGGTGCCGCTCAGTTCGCGCAGGCGGAAGCCCGCCTCGACGGCCTGCTCTTGGAGCAACAGGGCCGAGTCCACGGCCTCGAGATAACCGACCTGGGCGTCCATGAAGAGCTGCAGTGACAGCGCGCCGGCCCGGAAGTGGGATTCAGCCAGGCGGGCAGCCTCGGCGAACCGCACCGCCGGGTCATCCCTGTGCATACGGAGCTGGTCGAGCTTGGAAGCGTAAGAGAGCCAAGTCTGACCGAGGTCGCGCTCGACATCTCGCCAGGCGGCCGCGAGCGAGGCCTTGGCTTGGCGACGCCTTTCAAAACCGGAACGCTCAGCGGAGGACGAACGTGCGGTCACGGGCAAAGGAATATCAAAGCGCAGACCGAGAATGGTCTCACGATCACCGACACGGTCTTGGGAAACGAATGGCGAAGCGGTGAAGCCAGGCACGCTATCCGAACGAGCCAGATCTGACTGCAGGCTGAGCTGTTCGGATTCGAGCACCTGCATGCGGTAGCCGAAATTGCCCTGCGGAGCGGCGAGCAGGAGTTCTTCCAGTTTCGGGGCATCGCGTAACGCAAGCGACGGGGCCTTGACCACGAGAGGCGCCATGGAGGGGGCCCCGCGGAGCTGATTCATCTCCAGCAAGGCTTGCTGCAGGGCCAGCCGTGCCTCCTCGGAACGACGACGGGCGACGACTTCCGCAGCCTCTACGGAGCGCAGCTCGATGATCGGGGCAGGCCCGGAAGGATCCCGGCCTACCAATGCCTTACGGAGACCGGCATAGCGTTCGGCGACCTCCTCGCATGCCTGGGCCCTGAGTTGGGCGCGCGACAGGCGGTAGGCAAGCACGGTGGCCTTAGCCTCGATGGCTTGCTCGAAACGACCTAAGCCAAGCTTAGCCGCCTCGACCTGACGGTCGGCGATCGCGCGTCGCAGGCGCACGCGTTCCGGCCACTCGAAGGTCTGGCTTAGCGTTGCAGTCCAGACCTGACCTTCGTCCGCAAAGACACCGCCGGCGTCCCGGAAACGCTTTCGGCCGACCTCGAGAGAAAGCACTGGGTTCTGGTTGGAACCGGCAGCGGATGCCGTCTCACGCTCGGCAGCCAGGGCAGCATCATAAGCCTGACGCTCGGGATTAGTGGCCACCGCCTGGCGCACCAGTTCGGCGACGCCGACGGGCTGAGGTGCGACCTCAGCGGCGCGCATGAGAAAAGGAAAGATGAGGATAGGAATGAGAAGTCTGGAAAGGTTCATGAGAGTGTATGCATGCGGGCGTAAGCCCAGGGTGCCCCCTTGGACGACGGGAAGACATACGGCACTCCCCGCATCCGTCGCGGACGCAAGGGCACCGGGCGGCGAATGCCGCCAAAGCTCAGACCCTCAGATCCGCAGGCACATCGTCCCCGCACTCAGGGCAGGCGGACGACACGCTGAACAGCTAGAACGGAAAATGGGGCGGATGGTCGCGAGGGCAGGCCTTTCGACGCAAGCGAAGAGCGGAACCAGCAAAGGCGCGCTCAGCCAGATATTTGCCGAAGGGAGCAAGGCCACCGGCTCATCCGCGAGGGCGGACGGAGAGGCAGGAACCAAGCAATCCGAACAGTCATCGGGCTGGACGCAGGCCTCGCCCGCGTGCTCGCAAGCCGACGAGACGTCCTTACAGGCACAATGTTCGACCGCCAGCACGCCGACAGTCGCCCACAGAAGGAAGGCGAGGCAGGCGAAGAGTCTGGAACGGGCAAAGGCCACTGACGTCAGATTTCGAGCCACCTGAGCGAAGTCAAGCAGGCCAAGGCATTACCTCGCGCCATCGGGGCATGAGAGACGTTCTGGTCATAGATCATGGTCATAGCCAGACCGGCCCACTCGATCTTTGGTAGAGTTTTAGGTAGCGTCGGAGCAACCAGACCCAGCGATCGACGGAGTAATTATCCAATTCAGCACATAAAACACGCGCAAAGCCCTTGATCGGACTCTACGCGTTAAAGTGGCGGAGAGGATGGGATTCGAACCCACGATACCCTTTTGGGGTATACCCATTTAGCAAACGGGCGCTTTCGGCCACTCAGCCACCTCTCCAGGTCCCTCGTTGATTCGAAGGAAGTTCAGTAATGGGGAGGGACGGACGATGGTCAAGCCAAGGCCAAGACCCTAAGGGCAAGTAGCCACTGCCCATCGATAATACCTCGGAAACAAGCCGGATTCCGTGCATCCAACCGTTATCCGCCGAAACCTCTGCCAACTATTCCTTACCTGGCGATGTCGTTACGGCTGAGCACGGTGATGCCGTGGCTGGACAGGACGGAGGACGCAAGTTCCTGGGCTTCGGTGCGCACGACCAGGCCGTAGCGACCATTGGGGCGGAAGAGGAACGGGTAGACGTAATGGATGTTGATCTCGGCCTTGAGCAGGACGCGGGTGACATCCTTCAGCTGTGCTTCGGACTGGAGCTCGATCGCCACGACCGGGACGTCGTCGTGGGCGAAACGGTGCTCGTCGAGGATCTGCTCGGCGCGCTCAGGATAGTCGACGACGATGCGGATGATGGTCGAATCGGTCGTATCGACCAGGCACAGGGCCATGATATGCACGTCGGCGCCGGCCAGGGATTCGACGAGTTCGTTGAGTCGTCCCACCTTGTTCTCGACGAAGATGGAGAACTGGCGGACAGGTCCGAGGTCGGGTTGCTGGGAGAGTTCGGCGGACATCGACCCTTACTATGCCATATCCAAGCCCTTTCTCCAGCCCCATTTGCCCGAGCCAGCAAGGGGATACTTGACTTACATACACGTATCTAGATACGAAGATACATAATGTTGACGTTCGCCGCCCTTCTCCTCGCCCAGGCACCGACGCGCCTACCCGAGACCGTCGTGGTCGAAACCCGACAGGCAAAACCCCTTTCCGAGACGTCCGCCTCCGTCAGCCGTCTCGACGTGGCCGCGGCGACCGACGCCGGGCAGACGACCCTGACGAGCCTGCTCGGCGGCGCCCCCGGCGTGTTCGCGACGGAGCAATCCGGCGAGGGTTCCGTCGGCGCGCTCTTCCTGCGCGGCACCAACTCCACCCAGACGGCAGTGCTCCTCGACGGCCGCCGATTGCCGCAGGGCTTCTCCAACTCCTACGAGATCGGTCGCTACCGCATCTTCGGACTGGCCTCGGTCGAAGTCCTCCGCGGCCCCTCCTCCACCCTTTACGGCGCCAACGCGCTGGGTGGCGTCATCGACCTGCGCCAGCAGTCCCCGCTCACGGCACGTAACAGCTCGACGCTGGTCGCCGAAGGCGGCTCCTACGGACGCGGGACCCTTAACTACGCGCTGCTGACGAATAACGCGCAGTCCGCCAAGCCGGCGACCCAAGGCACGGCCCTCTCGCTGACCGCGACGCATGACGACGGCTTCCGTCCCAACGCCGACCGCGAGGCCGTCAGCGCCTTCCTGAAGCATGAACAGCGTCTGGCTCCCAACCTCGTCTTCGACCTGGTCGGCTCGGCCGACCACGGCAAGGCCGGCCTGCCCGGACAGCAGCTCGGCGGTCCGCCCAATCTGACCGACTGGCAGCGTGACGGCGGCTGGCTGCTTTCGCCGGGCCTTCGCTTCCAGGACGAAACCACCGAAGCCTCGATCTTCTGGTCGCGCGCCGGCTCGTCAATCGAGAGCCTGACCGCGCCCTACGCCAACCGCTACCTGCTCGACCGCGATGAAGTCACCGCGACCATCGACCGTCGCGTCCGCCCCGACCTCACCCTCGGGCTCGGCCTCAGCTACGAAAGCACTTCGTTCGACCAGTTCGACGTGGCAGCGAACAGCCTCACCTGGGCGGACACGCAGGAAAGCCTCGGTGTCTGGACCCGCGCCGAATGGCAGGTCACCGCCGACGACCGCATACGCGCCGCGGTGCGCGCCGATCGGTTCACGGATTTCGCCGGCAAGACGACCGGCGACGTCACCTACAGCCGACGCCTCAGCAAAGAGAAGCTCGCCCACGTCAAGGTCGGCACGGCCTACCGCGCGCCGGCGGCGAACGACCTCGCCTACGGCACGCACCTCGGCCTCCCGCTGCGACCGGAGAGCAATACCGGCATCGAAATCGGCCTACGACACGAGGACCTCGTCCCCGGTGCCCTCTCCTGGACCCTCGTCGCCTTCCGCAACGACCTGAGCGACCTCATCGATTACAACCCAATCAGCTATCAGACCTACAACATCGCGGAAGCGCGCACCCAAGGCCTGGAGGCAGGCGTGGAGACCCGCCCGGCGAAAGGACTGCGTCTCTTCGGGGCCGCCACGTGGCTCGACAGCCAGATCGAGTCCACGGACTACTTCATGGGCACCGGCCTGGCGGGCGACAAGCTGCTGCGTCGCCCTACCCTGACCTTGTCGGTCGGAGCCGAGGTCATGCCGAACGACGACTGGACCTTCGGCGTCTCCGCCGCGCACCTGCGCGGACGTGAAGACTTCGACTGGAACGCCTACGCGCGGACGGCCCTGCCCGACGCCACGTTCGTGCGACTTTGGATCCGCCGCGTCCTCTCGGACCGGACCGAGATTTCCCTGCGCATCGAAAACATCTTCGGCGAAGACGCCCCGCCGGCCGCGTTCGGCTTCCCGGCGCAGCCCCGTTCGGCTTATCTCAGCCTGACGCGTCGCTACTAAGCAGGCGTCGGAGGCCCGGATATTCACACCGGTCCCAATCCGTTTGCATCCCGGACGCGGATGGGCAAAGTCCGTGCTTCCTCCCATGAGCCGGTTCTACTTCGCCTATGCCTCGAATCTGGACTCCACCCAGATGGAGCGGCGCTGCCCGGGCTCGAGCTACCGCGGAAAAGCCTTCCTGCCCAAGCATCGGCTGGCCTTCACCCACCCTAGTTCCACCTGGGGCGGCGGCTCGGCGGATATCCTCGAAGATCAGGACACCCCGGGCGTCTGGGGCGCTGTCTACGAGATGACGCCCGATGACTGGAAGCGCATGGATGAAGCGGAAGGCGCCGCCTACAAGCGCATCAAGCTGACCGTGCTCGAAGCCGGTCTGGAAGACTGCCCCCTCGATTGCCAGGCCTACAAGGTCGTCGACCCGACCGGCCCTCACCTGCCTTCGCGCCTCTACCACGAGAAGATCGTGCGCGGCGCCCTGGCCCGCGGCCTGCCTGCGGGCTGGATCGCCTGGCTCCGCGGTCTTTCCATCAAAGGCTGACGTGGCCCGCGAGAAGCCACGCTGCTTCTGGTGCGGAGACGATCCGCTCTACGTCGCCTATCACGACGACGAATGGGGCGTGCCGGTCCGCGACGACCGCAAGCTCTTCGAACAGCTCATCCTCGAGGGAGCCCAAGCCGGCCTTTCCTGGATCACCGTGCTGAAGAAGCGTGAGCATTATCGGAAGGCCCTGGCCGGCTTCGATGTCCGTAAGCTCGCCCGCTTCGACGACAAGAAAGTCGATGCCCTGATGCAGAACGCGGGACTCGTCCGTCATCGCGTTAAGCTGGAATCCGTCGCGCTCAACGCGCGTACCTTCATCGCGATCCAAGAGGAGCACGAAAGCTTTTCGAAATGGCTGTGGGCGCACGTCGACGACGCCCCCGTGGTGCGACGCTCACGTCGCCCTCAACCGACCTCTGCCGTCGCGGAGAAGATCTCCAAGGAACTGAAACGACGCGGCATGAAGTTCGTCGGCCCGACGATCATCCAGGCCTACCTGCAGGCCGTGGGCGTGTTCGACGAACACCTGCCGGGGTGTTGGAAGGCCTGAGTCGAAGGGCTAGAGCCAGGGCTAGGGCTAGGGCCAGTTGAGGGATTACAACAGAAGCCTAACGGCTTCCAAAACTATCAACGGGTGGTGGGCGAGAGGCCGTTGACGGAGACGGCGAGTTTCTCGGTCGTGGGCTCGATGGTCCGCTTCACGAGCACCTTGCCTCCGCTGACGATGGCGAACTGGGTCGGCTGGGCCGACGCCGGGACGTTGACGTGGAACTTGTTCATGTGCTTCGGATCGATGCGGCGGTCCGCCAGACGGAAACGCAGGATGCCTTTCTTCGTCTCCACGACGAGCTGGCAGTCGGAGGCCTTCACCTCGGCCGAATCGTCCGCATAACAATATCCGAGCGAACCATGCAGGGCCGGATACGCGTAACTCGTCAGCTCGGCCGAAGGATCATAGTAGCCGACCAACGTGACCACCGCGACGCCGAAGGCCTGTGGCTTACGCTCGATGGAATCTTCGCCGCCCTTGGCTTCCTGCCACAGCTTGCCATCCGAGACATAGGCTTGGGAGAAACCGCGTGAGACCGTGACCTGCGTGCCGTTCATCAGGAGCGTCGAAGCATAGCCCGCTCCGTGATTGATGGAGACGAGTCGTCCCTTGTTGGCGGAGGAGGCCGCCGGCAGGGGGATTTCCTTGGTCCAATTACCGTCGCCCATCGCGACCTCCACGCGCTCATGCTCGGCGAGCAGCTTCGTCAGGCTCGCTTCGCTGAGGCCCTTGATCGGGGCGCCGATGGTGCGTCCTTTCGGCAGACGATGGCTGAACGGCTCCATGCGCTTGGACTCCTCGTTCCACTTGCTGAAACCCGTGGGCGAAAGCGGATCGAAGACCGCCTTCGACTCGAAGAACTTCTGGATGAGGGCCGCGCTGTTCGGCGTGTAGAGCGTGAAGCGGTTGAAGGATGAGAACGGCGCGCCGCCGGCCATGGCGTCGAAGCCGTAGCTGCGCCCCTCGAACGGCGGCTGCGACTGGCCTTCGAGCGTGGCGTCCTTGCCGGTGGGGAGCGGCCCGAAGTTCGGGATGAAGCGGCGCTTGTCGGCGTCCCAGCCCCAGGTCGAGTTGACCTGGTCGGCCGCGCGATGGACCGAGCCCTTGAAGCCGTCGACGTAATGCCCGAGGCCGTAATTATGGCCGACCTCGTGGCTGAACTCGTTACCGAGGGAGTTGTCGAGGGTGACCATGCCGTTGCCGCCCGAGCCGCCGTGCACCTGGACGCCGTTCGAGTAGACGCCACGGCTGTTATGCGCCGCGAGCTGCGCGACGGCGTAAGGATGGTTCTTCTCGCCGGCGCCGGCGGTGCTATGGAGCCCGTAGTTGGCGTTGTCGATGCCGTGCGAGATCAGCTCCTTGCCGATGTGCTGGCGCATCGTGCCTTCGTGCCAGCCGCCCTTGCTGGGATCGACTTCCTTGAGCATCACGCCCGTCGGCAGCATCACTTCCTTGAAGTGCACAGGCGCATACTGGCTGACCACCAGCCGGCTGGCCGGCAGGGTCTGGAAATATTCACGGTGCGCCTCGCGGTCGCCCGAGAAATGGAAGGCGCCGCGCGGCGTCGTCAGGAAACCCAGGTCGATCGTGTGCAGCAGCAGCTGCGTCGGCGCGCCGACGTCGATCGGCGAAAGCTCGCCCGTCGCCTTGCCCTGGACGAAACGCAGGGAGAAACCCGGACGGATCCACTCTCCCGGCAGGTCGACGCTCCAGGCATCGCTCGCGTAACGCAGTCCGTTGTTGTCGAGCTCACCTTCGCGGAACCAGCGGCCCGCGGAGGACTTGAAGAGCACGGTCATGCCGCGCGAGACTTGCATCTTGCCGTCGCCGTAATGGACCGTCGAGCCATAGCCCGCTCCGGCGCTGATGCGGACCAGCTTGCCGTCGACGGCCTTCGCGGAGGGCAGATAGATATCCTTCACCCAGCGACCGTCGGCCGTGGCGACCTCGACGAGCGCGTTTTTGCCCAGCATGGCGCGCAGCTCGGCGCCATCCTTGTCCGCCAGCTTCGCGATGGTCGCGGCATCGTCGATCAGAGCGAGGGAATTGCCCTTGGGCTTGAAATCCAAGACGCCGGAAGGAGCCGCTTCGATGAAGTAAGCCGTCTTCGGCAACAAAGCCGGCGGCGACATCTTGGCCGTGCCGAGAACCTTGCCCGCGCCGTCCAGCACCGTGACCGAGATCGGTGTGGCGTCGGCTCGTAGCGGGCGCACCATCAGGAGCGTCTTGCGCAGGCTGATCAGGCGAGGCTGGCGGTCATCTTCGCGAGGCCGCGCAGGGATGATCTGACTCTGGGCAAAGAGCACCTGGGCTTCGAAATCCCCTTTGAGGTCGTTCTTCGGCGCCGTGGTATTGAACACGAGGGCGGACTCAGCTGCGCCCGCGGCGGCGAGGGATGACGGAGAATGACCGGCGATGAGCAGACCAATCAAAACAGCAAGGCGGGGGGACATGAGACGGGGGTATGCATCAAAGAAAACGCAATGCCTCAATCATCGGCAAGGACGGAGACCCCCTTTAATCGGCCGATTCCGCTCAACTACCCCTGCTTTTCCGCCCTCCGGCATCTGTCCTCAGTCATCGATTCTTTGTGCGGAACCTCCCGCCCTCATATCGCTCCAATACGGTGGACAGCGGGGGCCGGTTTAAGCAATTCTGCCAACGCTGCCCCGCCCTATCCCCCATTTCCTATCATATGAAATCCCTGACCCGCACCTCCTTGTCCCTGGCCTTGGCGCTGGCGGCCCTGACCGGCCTCGCGCAAGAAGCCGTCAAGAAGCCCGACGCCAAGCCCCTCTCCAAATGGGAAGCGATGGACTACGGCCGCTTCCTTTCGGCTTCGATCGACAACACCCAGGGCAAGAGCCCGTTCGAGCAGAAGGGTTGCGCCGCGAACAAGGCCGTGCTCGTGAACCTCGGCAACCGTGAAGCCGGTTACGCCTTCGACACCGACACCCTGCGCGGCGCCGGCGCGTGGACGGGCGGCTGGATGCAGACCAAGGGCGTCGCCTTCGACGGTAAGCACGGTCCGAACCCCGGCCCCGCCGTCGGCGCCAAGGTGTACTTCGAAACCAACCCCGGCCCCGGCTGGAGCTTCAACGGAACCTTCAACGAAACCCGCGCCCTGCCCAAAGGACCCGATGGTGTGATGTCCAAGATCCCGCTCGGTCCGCTCCCGCGCGAGCATGCCAAGTATCAGGGCCTCTACCTCCACGGCGACCGCGTCGTCTTCGCCTACACCGTCGGTGGCGCCGAAGTCCTCGAGTCCGCCGAACTGGAGAAGGTCGGCGACGTCTCCGTGCTCTCGCGCTCCTTCACCGTCGTGAAGGGCGAGCTCGACGCCTCCGTCCGCCTCCTGGACCTGCCCTACGGCGGCAAGGTCGACCTCGCCGACGGCGCCAACGCGATCGTGCGCATGGAAATCCCGCTCCCGGCCGAGCAGCCCGGCAAGAAGGCCGACCCGAAGGCCAAGGCCAAGACCACCAAGGCCGCCAAGAACGCCCCGGCCATCGTGAAGCCGGCCGACGAACTCACCACGGTCACCGTCAACGGCCTGCCCAACGGCTCGATCCTGAGCAACAAGGGCAACTTCCTCGCGCTCAAGCTGACCAAGGTAGCCGCCGGTACCTCGTTCAAGGTCTCGTTCGCCCACGGCGCGATCAACGCCGGCGACGTGCTCCGCAAGGTGACCTCCAAGGTCGCCGCCGCCGCCGACCTCCGCACCTTCACCAAGGGCGGCCCCGCCCACTGGACGCAGGAAGTCGTCACCGAAGGCACGCTCGGCGAGACCGACCAGGCCAAGCAGATCGAGACGCTCAAGGGCCGCATCGAGAGCGAGACCGACGCCGCGCAGAAGCAGTCCCTGAAGGACCAGCTCGCCGAGCTGCAGGCCGCGCCCTACCTCGTCGACACCGTCACCATCCCCGCCGAGAACCCCTACAACTCCTGGATCCGCGTCGGCGCGATCGACTTCTTCCAGGACGGCCGCATCGCCTTCTCCACCTGGAGCGGCGACGTCTGGGTCGGCAAGTTCGCCGATGACAAGCTCAGCAAGATCACCTGGCGCCGCTACGCCACCGGCATCTTCCACGGCCTCGGCCTGAAGATCGTCAACGAGCAGATCTACGTCCTCGGCCGCGACCAGATCACGATCCTGCACGACTACAACAAGGACGGCGAAGCCGACTTCTACCAGAACTTCAACAACGACGTCCAGGTCACCTCGAACTTCCACGAGTTCATGTTCGACCTGCAGACGGACTCGCAGGGCAACTTCTACTTCCTGAAGGGCGGCCCCGTGAATCCGGGAGGCCGCGGCTGGGGTCCCCTCAGCGACCACCATGGTTGCATCTTCAAGGTCTCGGCCGACGGCCAGAAGTTCGAAGTCTACGCCACCGGCATCCGCGCCCCGAACGGCATGGGCGTCGGCCCCAACGGCGAAGTCTCCAACGGCGACAACCAGGGCACCTGGGTCCCGGTCGACTACCTCCACTTCTCCAAGCCCGGCGAGTTCATCGAAGTCCCCGACCTCGCCCACCGCACCCCGGCCCCGACGAAGTACAGCCCGCACCTCTGCTGGATCCCGTATGACGTCGACAACTCCAACGGCGGCCAGATCTGGGTGCCGGCGAACAAGGGCAAGTGGGGTCCGTTCGAAGGCCGCATGCTCTACCTCTCCTACGGCAAGTCCTCGCTCTTCGCGGTCCTCCAGGAACGCGTCGGCGACGTCGCCCAGGGCGGCGTGGTGAAGTTCCCGCTGAAGTTCGCCACCGGGCTGATGCGCGCCCGCTTCAACCCGGTCGATGGTCAGCTCTACGTCTCCGGCCTCAAGGGCTGGCAGACCAACGGCGTGAAGGACGGCGCCATCCAGCGCGTCCGCTACACCGGCAAGTCCGTCACGATGCCGGAAGCGCTCCACGTCTCCAAGAAGGGCATCACCGTCCGCTTCACCGGCGCGCTCGACAAGAAGAGCGCCTCCGACGCCCAGAACTGGTCCCTCGAGCAGTACAACTACCTCTACTCCGGCGCCTACGGCTCCGACACGTATAAGGTCAGCAAGCCCGAGGAGAAAGGTTCCGACCAGGTTCCGATCAAGTCCGTCAAGCTCGCCGACGACGGCAAGTCGGTCTTCCTCGAAGTCGAAGGTCTCGTCCCCGTGATGCAGATGCGCATCAAGATGAACGTGAAGGCCGTCGACGGTTCGCGCGTGCCTGACGACATCGCGCACACGATCAACGTGGTGCCCGAGAAGGAAGGCGAAGACTACCGCTCGTTCGCCAAGTAAGCTGAGGCGAATTCCTCATCGACGAAGGCCCGGTTCACGCCGGGCCTTCTTGTTGGGGGCTTGCCTGACGGCGGGAATGCGTCCCAATAGACGTGCTCCGCCGCCATGTGTCTCCGTCGTCTCTTCTGCCTGCTCGCCGCGACCCTCGCGACCATCCTCTCCGCCCAGGATCTCCCGGGTCTTAAGGTGACGTTCACCGCCGCCGGCAAGACCGACGTCCGCACGGACCGCCTCCTCGCGCTCTACGTGCCCGCCGGGCAGGCTCCGACGCCTTTCATCCCGGCCGGTCCGTTCACCGCAAAGTGGGAAGGCGACCTGCAGTCGCCGATGCGCGGCACCTTCAAGCTGTCGGTCGAGACTTCCGGTCAGTTCAAGCTGAGCCTCAACGGCCAGCCGCTCCTCGATGGCCCCGGCATCAAGACCGTGCAGCTCAACAAAGGCGCGAACCGCCTCGTGGCGGAGATCGCGGGCGCGGCCAAAGGCGACACGTACGCGCGCCTCAGCTGGGCTTCGAAGGACTTCCCGCTCGAGCCGGTGCCGCCGACGATCCTCACGCACCCGGCTGACAAGGAGCTCGACGCCGCCGCCCAGGTCCGCGAAGGCCGCCTCCTCTTTGCGCAGATGAATTGCGCCGCCTGCCACGCCGATGCCGCCCGTCTACCCGCCAAGGGAACCGGCATGCCGGAGCATGGACAGAACGCTCCCCTGCTCTCCGAACTCGGCGTGAAGTTCAAGGCGCCCTTCCTCGCGGATTGGATCCATGACCCGCACTCCATCCGCCCGCACTCGCTGATGCCCAAGGTACTGACCGGCACCGGCGCCGAACAGCAGGCCGCCGACCTCGCCGCGATGCTCACCCAAGGCGCGCAAGCCAAGGAAGGCGCCGTCGACCTCAAGCTCGCGCCGCAAGGCGGCGAGCTCTTCGCCAACCTCGGCTGCATCGCCTGCCACCAGCGCCCCGACGCCGAAGGCAAGGACGCCCATGACCGCGTGCCGATGGGCCATATCGCCGACAAGTGGCACCCGGCCGCGCTCGTGGAATACCTGCAGGATCCGGCCAAGCACTATCCGGCCACGCGCATGCCGCACTTCCGCCTCGAGGAAGAAGAAGCCACGCAGCTAGCGGCTTATCTGCTCGCGAACTCCCGCATGATCAAACGCAAGATGATCGCCGGCGACGCGACCCGCGGCGCCGCGCTCATCGTCAGCGCCGGCTGCCTCAACTGCCATGCGGGCATGCCTGCGACCACCCAGCCGCCGCTCGCGAAAGTCCTCGCCGCCGGCGACAAGGGCTGCCTCTCCCCCGACGCCTCCGCCCGCGCGACGGCGCCGGACTTCGCGCTCACCGGATCGCAGCGCGCCGCGCTGAAGGCTTTCCTCGCGACCGACCTCGCCTCGCTCAAGCAGGACACCCCGGCTGAATACGCCGAGCGCCAGATCAAGAACCTCAACTGCGTCGCCTGCCACGCGCGCGACGGCGCGGTGAGCACCTGGACCAAGGTCGACGGCGAAGCCAAGAAGCTCCGCGAGGCCCTGCCGGCCAAGGAACACGTCGAAGGCGAGCCCGTGCATGACGCGCCGATCCCGCACCTCACCTGGCTCGGCGAAAAACTCCGCCACGACTGGATGAGCAAGTTCATCGCCGGTCAGATCGAATATAAGCCGCGCCCGTGGCTCATCGGCCGCATGCCCGGCTTCGCCCATCACGCCGACGGCCTCGCGCTCGGCCTCAACCATCAGCACGGCCTGCCTCAGCAGGAAGCCCCTGAAGCGGCGGCCGATGCCGAGAAGATCGCCAACGGCCAGAAGCTCGTCGGCGCCGACGGCGGCTTCAACTGCATCACCTGCCACGCGGTCGGCGAACAGGAGGCCACCGCCGTCTTCGAAGCCCCCGCCATCAACTTCGCGGAATCGGCTGAGCGCCTGCGCAAGGGCTACTACCATCGCTGGGTGCTGGCCCCGACCCGGATCGACCCGGACACCAAGATGCCCAAGTATGCCGACCCGGAAGGCATGACCCAGCTTTCCGAGCCCTACGAAGGCAAAGGCCCCGACCAGTTCGAGGCCATCCGGCAGTATATTAAGTCGGTGAAGTAGGCTGAAGCAGGGCTAGGGCCAGGGTCAGAGCTAGGGCTAGGCGATTTAATACTTTTGTAAGTTATTGATTAATAATGATTTAATCGTTCGTGACCAGCCCTAGCCCTGGCCCAAGCCCTGGCTCTTTGGATCGGCAGTTCCTGCCGATAATCGCCTAGGCGATGCCTAGGAACAAACTCGACTCAGACGGCATCTCCTTATGCTCCGTCTCTACCCCAAGTCCATCTATGTCCCAACTACATCGTCGTACGTTCATCAAGAACTCCGCCCTGGCCGCCGCCGTGGCCGGTATCAGCGCCCAGACCTACGCCCAGTCCGCTGGCGCCAACGGTGACCTCCGCGTCGCCGTCGTCGGCTTCCGCAGCCGTGGTCTCGAGCACATCAAGGAGCTCAAGAAGATCAAGGGCGTCCGCATCGTCGCCCTCTGCGACGTCGACTCCAAGGTCGTCGAGAAGGGCCTGAAGGCCAACCCCGGCGCCAAGGGTTATACCGACATGCGAAAGATGCTCGAAGACAAGGACATCGACGCCGTCTCCATCGCCTCCCCGAACCACCAGCACGCCATCCAGGGCATCTGGACGTTGCAGGCCGGCAAGCACCTTTATGTCGAGAAGCCCCTCTCGCATAACATCTTCGAAGGCCAGCAGCTCGTCGCCGCCTCGAACCACTTCTCCAAGCTCGTCGTCCAGGCCGGCACCCAGAGCCGCTCCGGCGTCGGCATCCGCGCCGCCATCAAGGACGTGCACGGCGGCAAGTACGGCAAGGTGAAGGTCGCCCGCGCGATCTGCTACAAGCGCCGCAAGTCCATCGGCCCGGCCGGCAAGAACGCCATCCCGTCCGAGATCGACTACGATCTCTGGCATGGTCCGGCCGACATCCAGGAATCCATCCGCGGCAACGAGTCGGACAAGGTCCAGCACGCCTCCAACCAAGGCCCGGTGCACTACGATTGGCACTGGTTCTGGAACTACGGCGGCGGCGACCTCTGCAACCAGGCGATCCACGAGATCGACATCGCCCGCTGGTTCCTGAACACCCACGAGGTGTCCCCTGAAGTCGTGTCCGTCGGCGGCCGCTTCGGCTACGTCGATTGCGCCGAGACCCCGAACACCTTCATCTCGATCCACAACTACGCCGACGCCCCGCTCATCACCGAAGTCTACGGCCTGACCTCCGACGGCAAGATCGACGGCCCGATGAACAAGTTCGGCAAGTTCAAGGAGAACAACCCCAACGAGAAGTCGGCCAAGTCGCCTGACATCGGCATCATCGTCGAGTGCGAGAACGCCACCATCGTCGTCCCGGACTACAACTCCGCCCAGGCTTACGACCTCTCCGGCAAGCTCATCAAGTCCTACGGCAAGGTCGTCGACCAGGTCGACCTCACCGGCGGCGCCTCCGGCCACCACTCCAACTGGGTCGCCGGCATCCGCAAGGGTTCCTCCGCCGACATCCACGCCCCGGTCCGCGAGTGCCACCTGTCGACCGCCCTCGTCCACTCCGCCAACATCTCCTTCCGCCTCGGCGCGAAGAAGAGCGCCGGCGAGATCAAGGACGCGCTCAAGTCCAGCTCCGGCCTCGCCGAAGCCTTCGGACGCATGGCCGAGCACCTGGGCCGTAACGGCGTGAACCTCGACGAGACCAAGGCCGTCCTCGGCGTCCCGCTCACGCAGGACACCAAGACCGAGCTCTTCACCGGCGCCAACGCCGACGCCGCCAACCGCGACCTCGTCGCGAAGCGCGCCGGCCGCAAGGGCTTCGAGATCCCCACGACGTTCTAAGCTCCTCCGACGAAGCGGAGCGGTCGCAAGGCCGCTCCGCTTTTTCATCTCCAGACCAAATCATACCCACCATGAAAAAGACCCCGCTCCTCCTGAGCCTCTCGGCCGCCGCCCTCCTCCTCGTGGGCTGCGCCAACGACGCCCAGGCTCCCAAGGCCGCCGCCGGCGCGCCGAAGGCCAATCCGAACAAAGTCGAGATCTTCAACGGCAAGGACCTCACGGGCTTCAAGAAGCTCGGCGGTGACGCCACCTACGCCGTCAGCGCGCAGGGCACCCTCGTCGGCACCTCGACCCTCAACACGCCGAACACCTTCCTCGCCACCGACAAGGACTACGGCAACTTCGTGCTCGAATACGAATTCAAGAACGACCCGCGCCTGAACTCCGGCGTGCAGTTCCGCAGCCACTCCGAAGCCAAGGAAGTCGCCTACAAGGGCGGCGACGGCAAGCCCGCCAAGGTGCCGGCCGGCCGCGTCCACGGCTACCAGGCCGAGATCGACACCGACCCGAAGAACGTGAAGAAGCCCGACACCGAGGCCCGCATGTGGTCCGCCGGTCTCTACGAAGAAGGCCGTCGCGGCTGGATCTTCCCGGGCTTCGGCGGCGGCGACGCCCTCGCCTTCTCCAAGCAGGGCCGCGAGATCACCAAGGTCGGCGAATGGAACCGAGTGAAGATCGAGGCCAACGGCCCGCGCATCCGCACGTGGCTCAACGGCGTGCAGCGCGTCGACGTCCGTGACGACGGCTACAAGTCCGGCTTCATCGCCTTCCAGGTCCACGGCATCGGCAAGGACGCCGCCAAGGCCGGCACCACCGTCGAGTGGCGCAACATCTCGCTGACGAAGATCAACGACAACAGCCTGTCCGAGTCCGAGAAGGCCGACGGCTGGAAGCTCCTCTTCGACGGCCGCTCCAGCAAGGGCTGGCGCTCCGCCAAGGGCCCGGACTTCCCGAAGGCCGGTTGGTCCGTCGAGAAGGGCACCCTCCGCACCGCCAAGGGTGACGGCAAGGAATCCGCCAACGCCGGCGACATCATCACCATCGACCGCTTCAAGGAGTTCGAAGTGTCCGTCGACTTCCGCCTGACCAAGGGCGCGAACAGCGGCCTGAAGTACTTCGTGCAGCCCAACCTCAACCAGGGCGCCGGCTCGGCCTTCGGCCTGGAGTTCCAGATGCTCGACGACGCCGTCCACCCGGACGCCAAGCTCGGCCGCGACGGCAACCGCACGGTCTCCTCGCTCTACGACCTGAAGACCGCCTCGAAGGACAAGCGCGCCAACCGCATCGGCGACTGGAACAACGCCTACGTGATCGCCAAGGGCACGAAGGTCGAACACTGGCTCAACGGCCGCCTGGTGGTCTCCTACGACCGCGGCACCGATGAGTTCCGCGCCCTCGTCGCGAAGTCCAAGTATGCCGATCCTAAGTACGGCAAGAACTTCGGCGAGTGGGCCGATGGCCACATCCTCCTGCAGGAACACGGCGACGAAGTCTGGTTCCGCAACGTGAAGATCCGTGACCTCGCCCCGAAGCCGGCCGCCAAGCCTGCCGCCAAGGGTAGCAAGAAGGCCCCGGCCAAGAAGGCCGAGCCCGCCAAGAAGTAAGCCCTCCCTGAGGCGCTGACGAAGGCCGGACGACGCAAGTCGCCCGGCCTTTTCTTTACCCGGGTGGCTGAGGCATTGCATGCGGGTCCGCGAAGGCTAGAAAAGCCTCACCCCGAGCCATGCGCCCCACCCTGCTCTTCGCCGCCCTCTGCGCGACCTTCATCGGTCACGCCACCGCTCTCTCTAAAGAACTAGACGCGGCGAACATCCTCTTCGTCATCGCCGACGACTGGGGCAACGGCCACGCCGGAGCCTACGGCTGCTCTTGGGTGAAGACGCCGAACTTCGATCGCCTCGCCAAGGAGGGCCTCCTCTTCCTCAACGCCTACACCCCGACGGCGAAGTGCGCCCCGTCGCGCTCAAGCATCATGACGGGACGTCACCCGTGGCTCCTTGGCGCCGCGGCCAACCATACGCCCAGCTTCCCGCCGGAGATCGGCATCCTGCCCGAGGCCCTGACCAAAGCAGGCTACTTCTTCGCTTCGACGGGCAAGGTCTGGGGACCCGGTGAATCGCTGAAAGCCGACGGCTCTCCCCGACCGATGACGGGCAAGGTCTATCAGAAGCGACGCCTCCAGCCGCCGACCAAGGCGATCGCTCCCAACGACTACGCGGCCAACTTCGCCGACTTCCTGGAGGATAAGCCCAAGGGTCAGCTTTGGTTCTTCTGGCTGGGCTTCCAGGAGCCGCATCGTGCCTACGAAGAAGGCAGCCATACGCGCTTCGGCAAGCAGCCCGGCGACGTGGACCGCGTGCCGAAATACTGGCCCGACAACGCGACGGTCCGCGGCGACATGCTCGACTACGCGGTGGAGGTCGAACACCTCGACGCCCAACTCGGCAAGGTGCTTGCTCAACTGGAAGCCCGCGGCGAACTGGACCGCACGCTGATCATCGTGACGTCCGACAACGGCATGCCCTTCCCCCGGGTGAAAGGCTCGACCTACGACAACGCCAACCACCTGCCCTTCGCCGTCCGTTGGCTCGGCATCCCTTCGTCGAGCCGTGGCCGCAAGGTCACGGAGTTCGTCAGTTTCGCCGACCTCGCGCCCACCTTCCTCGAGGCCGCCAATATACCATGGGAAGAGTCCGGCCTGCCCCCGACGTCAGGCCGCAGCCTCTTCGACATCTTCCGGTGGTCCGAGCCGCACCGCGATCCGCCGCCGACCGGCAGAGACTTCACCTTGATCGGCCGCGAACGTAACGACCTCGGTCGTCCCGGAGACGTCGGCTACCCGACCCGCGGCATCGTCAAGGACGGGATGATCTACCTTGAGAACATCGAGCCGTCCCGCTGGCCGGCCTGCAATCCTGAGACCGGCTACCTCGATACCGACGCGAGCCCGACGAAGAGCTTCATCCTCCAGGCGCGCCGCGCCGCCGGGACCGACCCCTTCTGGGAGCTCTGCTTCGGGATGCGGCCTGGACGCGAACTCTACGACCTCAAGACTGACCCGGACTGCGTACGCAATCTCGCCGCCGAGCGGGGCCCCGACGTGGAGAAACTACGCACCCTGATGTGGGCCGAGCTGAAGAGGCAAGGCGACCTCCGTGCCCTCGGCCGCGGCGCCGAATATGATGCCTTCCCCCACCCCGATCAACGTCGCCGCGGCTTCTACGAACGCTATCTCAAAGGCGAGCCCGTCGACGCCAACTGGGTCAGCAAGACCGACTTCGAGCCCAGCCCGATCAAGCCCGCCCGCTGACCATGCGCCTCCTCTCATTCCTCGCCCTGCTCTTCGCTGCGTCGGCGTCAGCCAAATCGGCGCCGGAGCGCCCGAACATCCTCTTCTTCTTCGCCGATGACTGGGGCCGCTTCGCGCGCATCTACGCCGAGCATGGTAATCTGGCCGGCACGAACGCACTGCTCCGCACGCCGAACCTCGACCGCCTCGCCAAGGAAGGCGTGCTCTTCCGCAACGCGCACGTCAACGCGCCCTCCTGCACGCCCTGCCGTAGCTCGCTGCTCTCAGGCCAGCACTTCTGGCGCACCGGCCGCGGCGCCATCCTCCAAGGCGCGGTCTGGGACGAATCGATCCCGACCTATCCCCTGCTCCTCCGCGAGGCCGGCTATCACCTGGGTAAGTCCTATAAAGTCTGGAGCCCCGGCTCACCGGCCGACGCCCCTTACGGCGGACAGCAGCACGCCTTCGAGAAGTCAGGCCGGGCCTTCAACAACTTCTCCGAGAACGCGACCGACCTCGTAGCGAAAGGCGCCACGGTCGAGGCGGCCCGCGCCAAGCTCCTCGAAGAGGTCCGCGGCAATTTCAAGGCGATGCTCGCGGCCAAGGCCGCTGGTCAGCCCTTCGCTTATTGGTTCGGACCGACCAACACCCACCGCGCATGGGTGCGCGGTAGCGGCCTGAAACTCTGGGGCCTCGATCCCGACGCCCTCAAGGGCAAGCTGCCGGCCTTCCTGCCCGACGTCCCAGTGGTGCGCGAAGACCTCGCCGACTACCTCGGCGAAGTCCAGGCCCTCGACGCCGCGATGGGCGTGCTGCTCGAGGAACTCGACCGGGCCGGTGAACGGAGCAAGACGCTGATCGCCGTGAGCGGCGACCACGGCGCCCCGGGCTTCCCGCACGGCAAGTGCAACCTCTACGGGTTCGGTACCGGCGTCTCGCTCATCGTCTCCGGCGCCGGCGTGCAAGGCGGACGCGTGGTAGACGACATGGTGACGTTGCCTGACCTCGCCCCGACCTTCCTCGAAGCCGGCGGCGTGAAGCCGCCCGCGGTGATGACGGGCCGTTCGCTCTGGAACGTCCTACAGTCCGATCGCCAAGGCCAGGTCGACCCGACCCGCACCTGGGTCGTCGCCGGCCGTGAACGTCACGTCGAGATCGCCCGCCCCGACTATTCGCCGTATCCGCAGCGCGCCCTACGCACGCAGGACCACGTCCTGATCGTGAACTTCAAGCCCGAGCGCTGGCCGTTGGGTAATCCGTATCGTCTCGACGGCACAGATGAGCCGACCTTCGCTGAGCTCGCCCAGGCGACTTTCGTGACGCTGCCTGACGATGATGCCGGCCCGACCAAGGCCTGGTTCGTCGGCGCCCGAAAATCCCCCGAGTGGTCCGCGCTCTTCGAGAAGTTCTATGGCCGCCGCCCGATGTTCGAGCTCTACGACCTCAAGACCGACCCGCACGAGATGAACAACGTGGCCGAGTCACCCGCCTACGCCGCCGTGCGCAAGGAGATGACCGAGCGACTCTTCACGATCCTCCGCGAGACGGGCGACCCGCGCATGCTCGAGGACGGCAAGTATTTCGAGACCCCGCCGCTCGCCGGCCCGCTGCCTAACCAAGGCCAGAAACGCCTGCCCGGTGGCCAAGCCGCCAAGAAGGCCAAGAAGAAGTAGGCGTGTGAGAGTATAGAGTAACGAGTATTGAGTATGGGGTTTAACAGGTAGGGACAGCACCACGTGCTGTCCTCCGCCTCGAATAGATTGCTATAAACGGCATTAATCCGCGCCTCTGCGGCTTCCTAATGGGCGAGATAACCCGGCCCACTTGCATATATTCGGCATATAGAAAGTTGGCTGAATTCCTGGTGTAAGTAATAATTACCGTCATGGAAACCACCCGCTCGCCCAACCTGAACCGACTCGGCGCTGTCTATGGACTGCTGTGGGGCGTCGTCGCCCTCGCGGTCTTGGAAAGCCTCGGAGGAGATTCTTTCAGGATGACTGGCTGGTATCTGCTGGGCAGCATCCCGACCGGCATCCTGGTGACGCGCCTGCTCGCCGGACGCCTCAGCAAGACGAAAGCGTGGAAAGTATGGACTTACGGCCCAGCGGCCTTGCTGCTGGGCACGCTGATCTTCGCCGCCTGTATGCTGGTCGTCATCGCAGGAGTCGAATTCACCCGGGACCTCACCTGGCGGGGCGTGACCGGAGCCCTACAAGGACTTCGCTTCCACGATTCGCTCATCTTGTTCTTCTGGTTTCCGTTCTTCGGCTTCGTGACCATCGTCCCGATCTTCCTCGCCGTAGGCAACTGCTGGGACCTACGCCGACGGATGATGCCAGTAACAGCCCAAGGCTGACTCCGATCGGTAAAGTAAATGAAGTCCTCTCTTCAGATAACGCGAAAACCGAATCTGTATCTCCTCGGGGCGGCCTACGGCTTGGGCTGGGCCATCGTCACGATGTTCACCGAAGCCTGGATGACAGGGAGCTTCGTGACGTTTCAGCACATCCTAAGTTATGCCTTCCACTTGGTATTTGCACTCATCCCCACCGTCATCCTGACCCGGCTCAGCGGGGGATGGCTGGCCCGACGGACGGCTTGGACAATCGTCCCCTGCGGACTGCTCTTACTGATGGTGGCGATCAACATGATGGCGCTATCGTTCCTGCTCTTCGCTGGCGGACTCGAGGCCTTAAACTACATGGCTTATGTCGGGATGATCTTGATGACCGTCGTGCCGATCGTCGGCCGTGATCTGCACTGGGTGATCATGGCGCTGGCCATCCTGAACTGCTGGGACCTACGGCGTCGGATGATGCCATCATCGGCCTGCTCCCAGCCCTAGCCCTGCGTCCGCTTAAGCGGACGCTCTACTTCTTTCCGAGCTCTTCGCCGCGGTTCTTGGCGGCGATGAGGGCGGAGGCGACGATCGCACGGAACTTGCCGGCTTCCATCGCATCGAGGCCGGCCTTGGTCGTGCCACCGGGCGAGGTCACCTGGATGCGCAAGTTCACCGGCGTCTCACCGGTGGCGGCGAGGAGCGCGAGCGAACCGCTGAAGGTCTGGCGGACGAGGAGCTTGGCCTGCTCAGGCGTGAAGCCCAAGGCGACGGCGGCCTCTTCGTAGGCGGCGACATACTCGAAGAAGAAACCAGGGCCGCTGCCGGAGACGGCGGTGACGGCGTCGAACATCGACTCCGGGAGTTCGAGCACGGGGCCGAGACCGGAGAGGATCGAGTCGACGATCTGGGCGTCGGCGGCCGCCAGCGGGGTCGCGGAACAACGGGCGCTGATACCCTGACCGACCGCGCCCGGGGTATTCGGCATGGCGCGAGCGACGTTACGGGCGGACGAGAAGAAAGCTCCGATGGTCGCGAGACGCGTACCCGCGAGAATGGAGAGCACGAGCTTACCCTGGGCGAGTGAGGCGTAAGACTTATCAAGATCGGCGAACTGCTGCGGCTTGCAGGCGAGCACGACCGCATCGGCGCCAGCGAGTAGCTCGGCCGGAGTCGTGGCGACACGGACGCCGGTGGCCTTGGCTAGGTCGACGGCGGTGGAGTCATTACCACCGATGACGGTGATGTCAGCCGGGGCGCAGGCGCCCGAACGGAGAAGGCCCTGCACCATGGCGCCTGCCATGCGTCCGGAACCGATGAAAGCGAGTTTTGGCATGATCAGAGGGCGCGCACGGCGGCGTCGAGGACTTCGCAGGCCTTGTCGATGTCCTTGCCCTCGTGGGCAGTGGAGATGAACGCGGTCTCGTAGGGCGAAGGCGCGAGGTAGACGCCCTTGTCGAGCGCGGTGCGGAAGACCTTGCGGTAGAGATCGCCGTTGGAGGCGATGGCCTGATCGTAGTTACGGACCTTCTCGGTGTTGAAGTAGAGCGAGAACATCGAGCCGACCTGCGGAACCTGCAGCGGGATACCCTTGGCCTGCGCGGCGGCGAGCAGCGTGTCGCGGACACGGCGGCCGAGCACGTCGAGACGCGCATACGGGTTCTGGGCCTTGAGCTTACGGACCGCGGCGAGGCCGGCGGCCATGGCGAGCGGGTTGCCCGAGAGCGTGCCGGCCTGGTAGACCGGTCCGAGCGGGGCGAGCTTGTCCATGATCTCGACCTTGCCGCCGAAGGCGCCGACCGGGAGGCCACCACCGATGATCTTGCCCATGCAGACGAGATCCGGAACGACGTCATGCAAGCCCTGGGTGCCCGCGAGGGAGAGACGGAAGCCCGTCATCACCTCGTCGAAGATGAGCACCGTGCCGTGCTTCGTGCACAGCTCACGGAGGCCGGCGAGGAAACCGGCGTCCGGCAGGATCAGGCCGACGTTGGCCGGGAACGGCTCGACGATCAGGCCGGCGATCTGTCCAGCATTGGCGTCGAAGAGCGCGGAGAGTGCGGGGAGATTATTATATTCGGCGACGAGCGTGTCGGCGGCGGTGCCGGGCGTGACGCCGGCCGAATCAGGATTGCCCTGCGTGAGCGCGCCGGAGCCGGCCTTCACGAGGAGCGAATCGACGTGGCCGTGGTAGCAGCCCGAGAACTTGATGATCTTGTTGCGACCGGTGTAGCCGCGGGCGAGGCGGATGGCGGACATGGTGGCTTCGGTGCCGCTGTTGGTCATGCGGACCTTCTTCACCGCCGGAACGCAGGACAGGATCAGCTCGGCCATCTCGACCTCGAGAGGGTTCGGGGTGCCGAAGCTCGTGCCGCGGTCGAGGGCCTCACGGATAGCCGCGCGGATGTCGGGGTCGTTATGGCCGTGGATGGCCGGACCCCAGGTCAGGACGAAGTCCACCAGCTCCTGGTCGTCGGCCGTCGTCAGACGGGCGCCATTGGCCGACTTCGTAAAGAAAGGCGTACCACCGACCGAGCGGAAAGCGCGGACCGGGGAATTGACGCCGCCCGGGATCATCGAGAGGGCGCGTTGGAAAAGCTGCTCCGAGGTATTCACCCATCCAGACCTACGGAGTCGGCCGTGAGGGGCAAGACGTCATGCGACAAAAAGGGTCGGAGTCTCACGACCCCGACCCTTTGCTTGTTTTGTTTTACCTGGCCCAATCCCTAGCCCAGTCCCTATCCCTGCGTCGCAACGCGACGCTTACTTCTTGCCGTCGTCGACGACCTCGAAGTCACCGTCGACCACCTTGCCGTCCTTGGCCTTCTTCTTGCCTTCGGGGGCATCAGGGGCGGGACCGGCGTCGGCCTGCGGCTGTTCGCCGGCGGACTGAGGCACGGACTGGGCGGCGGCCATGAGCGCGGTCTGGAGGGCCGTGGCGGCCTTCTCGAAGTCCTCGGCGGTGGCGTCGGCCTTCTTGAGGGCTTCCTGGGCTTCCTTGAGCGCGGCTTCGGCGGAAGCCTTGGCTTCGGCGGGCATCTTCTCGCCGTTGTCGGCGATGAACTTCTCGGCGGTGAAGACGCCGGCGTCGAGGCGGTTGCGGGCTTCGGCGAGCTCGCGGACCTTCTTGTCCTCTTCGGCGTGAAGTTCGGCTTCCTTGCGGAGCTTCTCGACTTCTTCCTTGGAGAGACCCGAGGAGCCCGTGATCGAGATCTTCTGCTCCTTGCCCGAGCCCTTGTCGACGGCCGAGACGTGCAGGATGCCGTTGGCGTCGATGTCGAAGGTCACTTCGATCTGCGGTTCGCCGCGGCGCGCCGGCTTGATGCCGTCGAGCTTGAACGTGCCGAGCTGCTTGTTGTCCTTCGCCATCGGGCGTTCGCCCTGGACGATGACGATGTCGACGGCCGGCTGGCTGTCGGCGGCGGTGGAGAAGATCTGCGACTTCTTGGTCGGGATGGTCGTGTTGCGCTCGATCATCGGCGTGGCGACGCTGCCCATGGTCTCGATGGACAGGGTGAGCGGGGTCACGTCGAGGAGGAGGACGTCCTTCACGTCGCCCTTGAGCACGCCGGCCTGGATGGCGGCGCCGATGGCGACGACTTCGTCCGGGTTGACGCCCTTATGGGGCTCCTTGCCGGCGAGGCTGCGGGCGATCTCGATGATCTTGGGCATGCGGGTCATGCCGCCGACAAGGACGAGCTCGTCGACCTGGGCCATCTTGAGTTCGGCGTCCTTGAGGCAGGACTCGAACGGACGGCGGGTGCGCTCGGAGAGGTCGTCGCAGACCTTCTCCATCTGGGCGCGGGTGAGCGTGACGTTCAGGTGCTTCGGGCCGGAGGCGTCGGCGGTGATGAACGGCAGGTTGATGTCCACGGAGTTCGAGGACGAGAGGGCGATCTTAGCCTTCTCGGCTTCTTCCTTGAGGCGCTGGCGGGCCATGGCGTCCTTGGAGAGGTCGATGCCGGACTCCGTCTTGAAGCCGTCGATGAGCCACTGGATGATGCGTTCGTCCCAGTTGTCGCCGCCGAGCTCGGTGTCGCCGTTGGTCGCCTTCACTTCGAAGACGCCGCCGCCGATCTCGAGGACCGAGACGTCGAAGGTACCGCCACCGAGGTCATAGACCGCGATCTTTTCGTCGCCCTTCTTGTCGAGGCCGTAGGCGAGGGAAGCCGCGGTGGGCTCGTTGACGATGCGGAGCACTTCGAGGCCCGCGATCGTGCCGGCGTCCTTGGTGGCCTGGCGCTGCGAGTCGTTGAAGTAGGCGGGGACGGTGATCACGGCCTGCGTGACCTTCTCGCCGAGGTAGGCTTCGGCGTCGGCCTTGAGCTTGGCGAGGACCTTGGCGGCGATTTCTTCCGGC
The DNA here is from genome assembly GCA_041180005.1 of Verrucomicrobiota bacterium. GTDB lineage: Bacteria > Verrucomicrobiota > Verrucomicrobiia > Opitutales > UBA953 > UBA953. The sequence goes on from JBEGSF010000003.1 coordinate 224,102, forward strand.
GCGAACACGCGCGGCTTGCCGTCGACTTCGCATTCGATGGCGGCGTCGCCGTTCTTACCTTCGACGACCTTGTAAGGGAGCTTCGAGGCGATGGCCTTCACTTCCGAGAACTTGCGGCCGATGAGGCGCTTCGCGGAGAAGATCGTGTTCTTCGGGTTGGTGACGGCCTGGCGCTTGGCGGCCTGACCGACGAGGATGTCCCCGTTCTTGGTGAACGCGACGATGGAGGGCGTGGTGCGCGCGCCTTCCGAGTTGGAGATGACGACGGACTCGCCTGCTTCCAGGACGGCCATGCAGGAGTTGGTGGTGCCGAGGTCGATGCCGATGATTTTACTCATGTGTTGTTTTGGTAGATGGGTTATGCCCCTTATTGGCAGGGCTTGTGCCAAGGGAAATTCCCGCTTTTGCCTTAGTTTTCGCAGGTATGGCCGGCGATTGTCGCTGTCCCAAGCGGGTCAGAATGACAAAGTGTCCCACCGGATGACGCCCGGCTGGCTTCGCCGTTGCCCTTCCCTGCCCTGACCGCTATCTCAACCCTCCGATGTCGGCCCAACTCGACCAGTCCGTCCGCCTCCGCCGCCTCCGTGCTTCGGCCGGTATCCGTGCCATGCTCGGCGAAACGGTCGTCGAACCCCGCCACCTGATCCAGCCGCTCTTCGTGACCGAAGGTGACGTCGCTGAGCCCGTCGGCTCCCTCCCTGGAGTCAGCCGCATCCCGCTCGCCCAGCTCGGCGCCAAGTGCGCCGAACTCCTCGCCCTCGGCATCCATGGCGTGGCCCTCTTCCCGAAGGTCGACCCCACCCGCAAGACCGTCGAAGGCGCCGAAGCCCTCAACCCGTCGAACCTCGCCTACCGCGCCATCCGCGAAGTGAAGGCGAAGTCCCCCGGCACGGTGATCTTCGCCGACATCGCCCTCGACCCTTACACCACCCACGGCCACGACGGCGTCCTGAACGCCGCCGGCACCGACGTGGATAATGACCGCACCGTCGAAGCGCTCGTAAAGATGTCCGTCTTCACCGCCCAGGCCGGCGCCGATTTCGTCGCGCCGTCCGACATGATGGACGGACGCGTCAAAGCCATCCGCAAGGGACTCGATGCCGCCGGCCACACCGGCACGGGCATCCTCGCCTATTCCGCCAAGTTCGCTTCGGCGTTCTACGGCCCCTTCCGCGACGCCGTCGGCAGCGCCCGCAAAGCCGGCGAAGCCCCGATTTCCAAGGCCAGCTACCAGATGAATCCGGCCAACCGCCGCGAGGCCGCCCGCGAGGCGATCCTTGATGCGGAAGAAGGCGCTGACCTCCTGATGGTGAAGCCCGCCGGCGCCTATCTCGACATCATCCGCGACCTGCGCGAGTCGACGAACCTGCCGATTGCCGCCTATCAGGTCTCCGGCGAATACTCCCAGCTGCACGCCGCCGCCGAAAAAGGCTGGCTCGACCTCCGCGCCACGCGCGATGAGTCGCTGCTCGCCATCCGCCGCGCCGGCGCCGACGTGATCCTCAGCTACTTCGCCGAGGCTTACGCCCGCGACTTCGCGGCGAAGAAGTAAGCCGGCCTATCCACCGGCGAGAACAGTAAGGGGTCAGACCGCTTCTGCGTGATACCGGTCAGAAGCGGTCTGACCCCATACTGACTTCAACCGTTCAAGCCTTTCGACCAAGCCAAGCAAGCCAGACGGCCAGCAGGCCGAAGGCGACCGCGGCCGCTACGGTCTGCAGGAAAGGAATGACCAAGTAGACGAGCGCGTAAAGAGCCTCGGGGTGGGCGCGCTGGTCGGCCTGGGCCTGCAGGTAGACACCGCAACTGAGCGTGAGCAGTGCCACGATGACCAGCAATCCCGTGAGCAGAAAACGGTCCTTCACCGCCATCACGACCCCGCCGAGCACCAAGAACGGCGCGAGCGGCGCGAGAAAGAAGAGGAACTGCAGGAGGTCGAGCGGCTCAGTGACGGCAAACTGCCACTCAGGCAGCAGGTCGACGAGCGTAAGCGTGAACGCGACGCCACCACCGAGGAGCGCGCCGAGCAGCGCGGGGGCGCGTCCGGGAACCGCTTCGCCGCTCACAGGAAGAGCGGCTTGATGTGGCGGTCGAAGAGGTTGCCGGTCACATTACGCGCGCAGGACTCGCGGCAGGCCTTGAGCTGCTCGAGGTAGCGCGGGCCCATCTTGGCGGCGACCTTGAAGCCGACGTGGATGAGCTGGCGGATGTTGGCGTTGTAGAGCGGGTTCTTCTGGTCGTGGCGCAGGGCGCCGACGAACTGCTCGCTGGTCCAGCCGTTGACGACGGCGGCGGCCGGGAGCTTGGAACGGTCGATGTCGATGACGGTCGCGTAGGGCTGGCAGAGCTCGTCCATATGCGACAGGGCTTCGGCGTAGATCTCCTTGGCGAGGGCGAGGCCGGCGCCGCCGGCTTCGGCGAGGCCGATGACTTCTTCGAGCCAGGTCGTGCCCGCGGTCTTCACGTGCACGCCGGCGCCATGCTTGGCGAGGGCGCGACGGATGGCCGGGTAGATGGAGAACTTATCGCTGCCGCTGTGCACGGAGAGCTTCAGATTGGCCGGGAGGCCATACTGCTTCACCGCGTGGGCGATGACGCAGAGGTCGTCGTTGAACTCGCGCTCGAACTGGGCAAGGTCGCCGACGTAATCGACGCCCTTGTTGAAACGGCCGGTGAACTTCGGGGCGATCGTCTGGATCGGCACGCCTTCGTCGGCGATGGCGGCGAGGATGACGAGCAGCTCGGGCGGGGTCTGAGGGCTATCGGTCTCGTCCATCGAGATCTCGGGGACGAAGCGGCCGACGCCCTTCACGGAGACGATGTGGCGGTAGACCTTACCGGCTTCCTGGACGGCCAGGAGGAACTTGGCGGCCGTGCGCTCGACGTCGGCGCGCGTGGTCGTGAACGGACGGTCGATGCCGGCGAGGGTGAGCGTGCCGACGAGTTCAGGGTGGCGATCGACGAAGGCCTTGACCGCGGCGGGGTCGGCCGGCTGGGCGATGAAGTCGGCGACGTCGATGGTGAAGAAGTCGGAGACGCCGACGAAGCGCTCGACGGTCTTCAGGCCGATGTGGTCGGCGTCGAGGAAGTAAGGAGCGGTCCAGCCGAGGGCCTTCACGGCGGCGTCGGCCGCGGCGCGGGTGCTGGTCGGCTCGGAGCCGATGATGTTGTGCTCGCGGTTGGACTTGTTCCAGACCGGCACGATCTCGACGCCGAGCTTCTTGGCCGCGAGGCAGGCGGCGAGCTGGGCTTCGGCTTCGTGGGCGAAGCGGTCGCCCATGCCGAGGGAGAATTTACCGATGACGAGAGGTTGGGAGGACATACGCGGGGGTAAGGGCGGCCAGAGTAGGGCCCGTTCGGAGGCGTTGGCAACCACCCGGAAGTCCGATTTTCGGCGTTCCGCCCCCTCGCTTCTCCTTGCCCTCGACGCCGCGGTTCATCTTTACTGCCCGTCCTCCCTATGCACCTGAAGATTGCTGTCCTGCCTGGCGATTACATCGGCCCTGAAGTCATGGCCGCCGCCCTGCCCGTCCTCGAGGCCGTCCTGAAGAAGTCAGGCCACACCCTCGAGCACTCCACCCACGACGTGGGCGGCGCGGGCATCGACAATCATGGCAAGGCCCTGCCGGACTCGACCCTCGAGGCCTGCCGCGCCGCGGACGCCATCCTCTTCGGTTCCGTCGGCGGCCCGAAGTGGGAGAAGCTCCCCCCGGCCGAACAGCCGGAGCGCGCCTCCCTCCTGCCCCTCCGCAAGCACTTCACGCTCTACGCCAACGTCCGCCCCGGCCTGCTGCTGAAGAACCTCATCGACACCTCGCCCATCCGCCCGGACCGCATCCCGAACGGCGTCGACATGGTCTGCATCCGTGAGCTCACCGGCGGCCTCTACTTCGGTCCGAAGTCCACCAAGGAGATCGAAGGCGGCGACATCGAAGCCATCGACACCATGGTCTACCGCAAGTCGGAGATCGAACGCATCACCGACGTCGCCATCGCCACCGCGCGCGCCCGTCGCAAGCACATCACCCTCGTCGACAAGGCCAACGTCCTCCAGACCTCCGTCCTCTGGCGCAAGGTCGTCGCCGAGCGCATCAAGGCCGTCGCGCCGGACATCACCCTCGCCGTGATGTACATCGACAACGCCGCGATGCAGCTCGTCCTCAAGCCCGCGCAGTTCGACGTGCTCCTCACCGAGAACATGTTCGGCGACATCCTCTCCGACGAGATGGCCGTCATCTGCGGCTCCCTCGGCATGATGGCCTCCGCCTCCCTCGGCGCGAACCGCAACCGCCATGGTTACGGCTACGGCCTCTACGAGCCCTCCGGCGGCACCGCCCCGGACATCGCCGGCCAGGACAAGGCCAACCCGTGCGCCCAGATCCTCTCCGCCGCCCTTATGCTCCGCCACTCCTTCGGCCTCGAAGCCGAAGCGAAGGCCATCGAGCTCGCGGTCGAGAAGACCATCGCCGAAGGCATCCGCACCGCGGACATCGCCGGCGGCGGCAAGGCCGTGGGCACCAAGGCCATGGGCGCGGCGATCCTCGCCCGACTCTGACCGTGGACGAAGCGGAACGACAGCGCGCGGCCGAACGACGTCGGGAGGCCGTGTGCAGTCCGTTCATGCGCATCGCGCGCTTCCCGGTCGACGTCGCCCGCGAGCTGCTCGACGCCGGCTACTACCGCGTCGACCAGCTGGCCGGCCGTTCGCCCGAATCCCTGCTCACCGAGATCGCGGCCCGCAACAAGGCCAAGCTACCCGCGCACTTCCTGCCCTCCCTGCGCATGGCGGTCTACTTCGCGGAGTCCGACAGCCCTGACCCGAAGAAGCTCTTCTTGGATCAGTGGCAGTGACTACGGCGGAAGATAGGTGATAGCGGCTTGCGGTTGGCGGTTGGCGGTTGGCGGCTGGAATAAGCAAGAGAGACAAAGATGGCTGCGTCGATGACAGAGGACTGAGTCGATGACAGAAATTATCACCGAGAGGTCCTCGACTCAGTCACCTAAGCTGAGCCGAGCGGCAGACTCACGGGAGTAGGATCAGTTGACCAACGTCTGCTTCACGCGCTCAGACCGCAAGAAGTAGAGGAAAGAGGCGACCGCGAAAGCCAGACTCAGGAAGGTGCCGAAATAAGCAGAGAACGTGATGACAGCGGACACGCTCTTAACGTAGCCAGCCGGATCGACGCCAGGAGGCACGGATGCCTCCTTGGTCGCATCGATAAGCGCACCCATGAAAGGCAACAAAACAAGGCAGTGAATGATCTTCCAGCCGGAAGCCACCAGCGAGAGCGTACGCCCGACCCGAAGACGAAGCAAAATGCAGACGCATTGGGCGAGATAGACCAAAGACATGAAGTATCCAACGTATGCGCTGCCTACGACAACCTTGGCCGCCGTAGCAGGAAGGCGCTGGTATAACTCACGCTGTGCGTCGGGAGCGAAAAGAAGCTGAGTGACGGCGAGTAAAAACGTGAAACCAGCATAGATGCCGAAGGCCAGGAGCCACCCGCGGACCTTAGTGTAATCCGGCTTATCATTAACCTGTGAAACCTGGGGTGAGGTCATGAGAATTGAATGTAGCCAAACGAGAACCCTGGCAAGGTCTGTTGAGTTGTTATCGCAACGCCAACCGTAGTCAGCAGCTACGCCTACCCACGACATTTTCTCAATCCGGACAAACCAAGTCGGACATCACTCCCTACCCCCACCCCTACCCCTACCCCTTCTCACCCCATTTGCCTTTCCCCTGATTCCCTCCACCCTTCTTCCCATGGTTCCCACCGTCGTCGTCCCCGTCATGACCTTGGGCAACTGCGTGTTCCTGCCGCAGCAGTTGCTCCCGCTGCGCATCTTCGAACCGCGCTACCGCAAGATGCTGAAGGAGACCCTCGCCGGCAGCCGCATGTTCGCGATCTCGCAGCTGGACCAGGACAGCCTCTCGCCGGACAACGACGAACCGCCCTGCCCGTTCACGTGCGTAGGCCGCATCGTCGGCCACGTCGAACTTGAGGACGGCACCTCGCACATCGTCCTCGAAGGCCTGCGCCGCGCCCGTGTGATCAAGGTGAAGCGCAAGACGCCCTACCCGCAGCTCGAGATCGCGCCGGTCGTCGACGAAGCCTCGACCGACCTTGCCGGCTGCACGCGCGACATCGCCCGCGTCTTGGCCTTCGCCGAGAACATCGTCGGCGAGCTCGGCGAAGAAGCCGCACCTTTGATGCAGCGCCTGCGCAACCTGGCCAATCAGCCGGGCGCCCTGGCCGATGCCGCCGCCGGACACCTCGTGGCCGACCCCGACACCCGCCGCGCCTTGCTGGAATGTCTCTCCCAGGATCAGCGTATCAAGGCCGTGGCCGACGAACTCGCCCGCCTCGATGCCCAGCGGAAGCTGGATGAACAGGCCGGGGGCGAAGAGACGCAGGGGTTTAATTGAGACTTAAGGGGTAGGGACAGGGGTAGGGGTAGGAATCCACACCCTCGTTTTTGCCTCCCCCTACCCCCACCCCTACCCCTATCCCTAAGTTTAACCCCTTTCTTCTTGCGGATTAGACTCATTCTAACTGATTAGGCGGTTAGAATGATTCAAAATCTCACTGAACACGATCGGGAGCACCTGCAAGAAGCCCTCGGTAAGAGCGGCCAGAAGGTTACCCCCCAGCGCGAAGCCGTCTTCACCGTCCTCCTCGCCCAGCGCGACCACCCGACGGTCGACGAGGTCTTCCAGCGTGCCCGCGAGGTCATGCCCGGCCTGTCCCTGGCCACCGTCTACAACTGCCTCGAGACCTTCGTCGGCTGCGGACTCGTCCGCCAGGTCAACCACGAGCGCGAGTCCACCCGTTACTGCCCCAACCTGGCCCCGCACGCGCACTTCCGCGACAAGGCCACCGGTCGCGTCCACGACATCGAACTCCCGCCCGAAGTCCTGAAGAGCCTCCGCTCGATCCTCCCGCCCGGCTTCGACTCCGAAGTCATCGAGATCAGCTTCCACGGCCGCGCCCAGTCCGGCGAACAGACCTCCAACTAAGACCTTCCCTCCACCATGTCCGATTCGCTCGTCATCAAGAACCTCAACGCCTCCATCGGCGACCGCCCGATCCTGAAGGATTTCTCCCTCACGGTCCCGAAGGGCGAAGTGCACGCCATCATGGGGCCTAACGGCACCGGCAAGAGCACGCTCTCCAAGGTCCTCGCCGGCCATCCCGACTACTCCGTGCAGTCCGGCGAAGCCTTCCTCGACGGCGAACAGATCCTCGGCCTCGAGCCCGACGTCGTCGCCCGCGCCGGTCTCTTCCTCGCCTTCCAGTACCCGAGCGAGATCCCCGGCGTGACCATCGCCAACTTCATCCGCGCCGCGCTCGTCGCCCGCCAGGCCAAGGGCGCGCCCTTCGACGCCAAGGCCTACTACGCCGAGCTCTACGCCAAGATGGACGCCCTCAAGATGGACCGGAAGTTCACGTCCCGCTTCGTCAACGAAGGCTTCTCCGGCGGCGAGAAGAAGCGCTGCGAGATCCTCCAGCTGATGATGCTCAAGCCGAAGTACGCCGTCCTCGACGAGACCGACTCCGGACTCGACATCGACGCGCTCCGCATCGTCTCCGAAGGCGTCAACGCCATGCGCGGCCCGGACACCGGCTTCCTCGTCATCACCCACTACCAGCGCCTGCTCGAATACATCGTCCCCGACCGCGTCCACATCATGTGGGACGGCCGCATCGTGCACAGCGGCGGCAAGGAGCTCGCCCTCGAACTCGAGGAGAAGGGCTACGATTGGGTGAAGCAGGACCTCGCCAAAGCCTGAAGACCATGTCCGACATCGACGACAACCTGGCCCAGCGCGAAGCGATCGAGATCGATCGCTCCAAGGGCGACTTCAAATACGAGGAGAACTACGCGTTCGACGCGGGCATCGGCCTCACTCCCTCGACCATCGACTACATCGCCAAGGTCAAGGGCGAGGAGGAGTGGATCCGCGAGTTCCGCCAGAAGTCCCTCAAGATCTTCCAGGAGATGCCGATGCCCACGCACTGGGCCACGGCCGACCTCGAGAACATCAAGTTCGAGGACATCCGCTACTACCTCTCCAAGGGCCAGAAGCCCGTCCGTACGTGGGAGGAAGTCCCCGACGACGTGAAGCAGACCTTCGAACGCCTCGGCATCCCGGAGTCCGAACGTAAGTTCCTCGCCGGCGTCGAAGCCCAGTTCGACTCCGAAGCGGTCTACTCCCGCATGAAGGAAGAGCTCGAGAAACAGGGCGTCATCTTCTGCGGCCCGACCGAAGGCCTACGCGACCACCCGGAGATTTTCCGCAAGTGGTTCGGCAAGGTCATCCCGATCAGCGACAACAAGTTCGCCGCCCTCAACTCCGCGGTCTTCTCCGGCGGCTCCTTCATCTACGTCCCCAAGGGCGTGAAGGTCGCCCAGCCCCTGCAGGCCTACTTCCGCATCAACGCCGAGAACTTCGGCCAGTTCGAGCGCACGCTCATCATCGCCGACGAAGGCTCGGAAGTCACCTACATGGAAGGCTGCACGGCCCCCAAGTTCGAGACGGCCACCCTGCACTCCGCGGTCGTCGAGCTCGTCGCCCTCAAGGGCGCGAAGATCCAGTACATCACCGTCCAGAACTGGTCCGCCAACGTCTTCAACCTCGTGACGAAGCGCGGCGTGGCCGAAGAGGATGCCGAAGTCCGCTGGATCGACTGCAACATCGGTTCCCGCCTCACGATGAAGTATCCCGGCGTGGTCCTGCGCGGCAAGCGCGCCCGCGGAGAGGTCCTCTCGATCGCCCTGGCCAACGACGGCCAGCACCAGGACACCGGCGCGAAGATGATCCACGCGGCCGATGACACGACCTCGAACATCATCGCGAAGTCCATCTCCGTCGGCGAAGGCCGCTCGACCTACCGCGGCCTGGTCCACATCCCGAAGACCCTGCAGAACTGCCGCAACAACACCGAGTGCGACGCCCTGCTCATCAACGAGCACAGCCGCACCGACACCTACCCGGCGATCTCCGTCCGCGGCCGCAAGAACTCGGTCCAGCACGAGGCGAGCGTCTCCAAGGTCTCGGCCGAGCAGATCTTCTACATGATGCAGCGCGGCCTGTCCGAAGGCGAAGCGATGTCCCTCGCCGTGAACGGCTTCGTCAACGACCTGGTGAAGGAATTCCCGATGGAATACTCCGTCGAGCTGAAGCGCCTCATCGAACTGCAGATGGAAGGGTCCGTCGGATGAGCGCCGTCGCCTCCGCCCCCGCCGGCGTCCTCGACGTCGCCCTGCAGTCCGCCGAGACCGCCGCCTTCCGCGCGCAGGATTGGTTCGCCGTCCTCCGCCAGCAGGGCTGGCATGCGTTCCAGTCGCTGCCGATGCCCACGCGCGACAACGAGAAGTGGCGCTTCTCCGACGCCCGCACGCTGTCGCTCGACGGCTACGCTCCCGCGAAGGCCCCGACGCCCGCGCAGGCCGCCGACCTCATCGCGCGCTCGCGCCTGATCTCCGACGCCGCGGGCCTCATTGTCCACGTCGACGGCCATTGCGTGCTCAAGCCGACGCTCGCCGCCGAGCTCGCCGCCAAGGGCGTGGTCTTCGAATCCCTCGAGGACGCCGTCCGCACCCGCCCCGCCCTGCTCCAGGAACATCTCCTGAAGCACCCCGTGCTCCTCGGCGGCGACAAGTTCGCCGCCCTGCACCGCGCCTGGCTCCGCGCCGGCTACGTCCTCCACGTCCCCAAGGGCGTCGAGGTGAAGCAGCCCTTCGTCTCGGTCACCTGGACGCTCACCGACGGCGTCGCGGTCTTCCCGCACGCGCTGATCATCGCCGGCGAACGCGCCGTGGCCGACGTCCATGACTTCCACCTCTCCGCCAAGGCCGACCAGCGCGCCCTCGCGATCTCGGCCGCCGACATCCATGCCGGCACCGGATCGCAGGTCCGCCGCCTCGCCGTGCAGGCCTGGGGTTCCGCGACGCAGTCCTTCCAGGTCGACAACACCTGCGGCGGACGCGACGCGCTCATCAGCTCGGTCAACGCCGCCGTCGGCTCACGCCGCGCGCGCCTCGAGAACAGCGTGCGCATCGACGGCGAAGGCGCCGACGTGCGCCTCTACGGCATCTCGGTCGCCACGGGCGAACAGGAGTTCGACCAACGCACCCTGCAGATCCACGCCGCCGGCCACGCGAAGTCCGACCTGCTCTTCAAGAACGCCCTGCTCGGCAAGGCGCGCACGATCTTCTCGGGCCTCATCAAGGTCGCCCCGGACGCCCAGCGCACCGACGCCTACCAGACCAACCGCAACCTCCTGCTCTCGCCGGACGCCGAAGCGGATTCGCTCCCCGGCCTCGAGATCGAAGCCAACGACGTGAAGTGCTCGCACGGCGCGACGACCGGCCAGATCGACCCCGCCGAGCTCTTCTACCTGCGCGCCCGCGGCATCCCGCTGGCCGTCGCCCAGGAGCTGCTCGCCCAGGGCTTCCTCGAGGAAGTCCTCGCCAAGGTCGGCCACGAAGAGGCCGCCGCCGCGGTGCGCGAGATGCTCCGCCTCAAATTCCACCAAGCCTGAACATGAGCGACGACACCACCGGCCAGCGCCACACGCCCAGCCCGCACGACCGCGTCCTTTCGCGCGACGTGCAGGCCACGGTGATCCCCGCCGGCGAACCTGCCGTGCTCCCCGCGGGCACCAAGGTCACCATCACCCACCGCCTCGGCGGTAACTTCACCGTCGTCTGCGACACCGGTATGTTCCGCATCAAGGGCGCCGACGCCGACGCGCTCGGCGAGCAGCCGCCGTCCGACGCGACGGAGAACGAAGGCAAGACCGATGCCTACGGTTCCGTGGGTACGGCCGAACACCCTGGCCACACCGGCAAGCCATCCGACGAAGCCGTCTGGGAAAGCCTCAAGAAGGTCTTCGACCCGGAGATCCCCGTGAACATCGTGGACCTCGGCCTGGTCTACTCGCTCAAGGTCGAGCCGCTGGATAATTCTCCCGACCGTCACAGCGTGGTCGTCGCCATGACGCTCACCGCCCCCGGTTGCGGCATGGGTCCGGTCATCGCCGAAGACGCCCGCAACCGCGTGCTCGCCGTCCCTGGCATCAACCAGGCCCGCGTCGACATCGTCTGGGATCCGCCTTGGACCCAGTCGATGATCTCCGAGGACGGCAAGATGCAGCTCGGGTTGATCTGATTAGGGCTAGGCTAGTTAAGCACCCAAAAACGTCCGCCACCCGGCGGACGTTCTGTTTTCCAACATTACCCACCTGCCCCTAGCCCAAACCCTAGCCCCAGCCCTAGCCCTGTCCCTAGCCCTAGCCCTGCTTAGCAAGCCTCTTGCCCTCCCGCCTATTTTCCTAACCCTGCGGGAACCCCACCCCTGCCCCAAGGTCACCCTCCCATGGCTTCTGCTCCCGTCCGCCTCCTTTCCCTCCTCGGCGCCGCCCTGCTGGCCGCCTCGTCGGCCGCCCGCGCCGCCGACGCCCTGCCCGAGGACGTCCGCTTCCAGACCGAGACGCTGCTCACCGGCCTCCCGCAGCCGATGCACCTCGAGTTCGCGCCCGACGGCCGTCTCTGGTTCAACGAATACGGCGGCGCCCTCAAGGTCTACGACCCGAAGACGAAGCGCGCGAAGCTCGTGGCCGAGATGGAGATCTTCAAGACCCAGGAGAACGGCTTCCTCGCCTTCGCCCTCGATCCAAAGTTCGCGCAGAACGGCTGGATCTACCTCATCTACTCCCCCGTCGGTTTCGACGGCCAGTATCTCTCGCGCTTCCAGATCAAGGACGACCAGCTCGTCGCCGGCAGCGAGAAGCTGATCCTGAAATACGAAGAGCAGCGCCTCCAGTGCTGCCACCACGGCGCGACGCTCAAGTTCGGTCCCGACGGCTGCCTGTATTTCTCGACCGGCGACAACACCAGCCCGTTCGGCGACAGCAAGGGCTATGCTCCGCTCGACCAGCGCCCCGGCAAGGAGCCGTGGGACGGCCAGCGCACCTCGGCCAACACCAACACCCTTGTCGGCAAGGTGAACCGCATCCGCGTGAACGACGACGCGACCTACAGCATCCCGGAAGGCAACCTCTTCAAGCCCGGCACGCCGAAGACCCGCCCGGAGATCTTCGCGATGGGCACGCGCAACCCGTGGCGCCTCAGCATCGACCCGAAGACCGGTTACGTCTACTGGGGCGAAGTCGGCCCGGACGCCCGCGTCGACGGCCCCCGCGGATCCCGCGGCTACGACGAGATCAACCAGGCGAAGAAAGCCGGCAACCACGGCTACCCTCTCTTCGTCGGCAACAACTTCCCCTACGCGGAATACGACTACGCGACCGAGAAGGTCGGCGCGCTCTTCGATCCGAAGGCCCCGCTCAACAAGAGCCGCAACAACACCGGCCTCGTCGAACTCCCGCCCGCCGTCCCGGCCTTCATCTACTGGCCCTACGCGGTGTCCGAACAGTGGCCCGAGCTCGGCGAAGGCGGCCGCACCGCCTGCGCGGGCCCGGTCTTCTACTGGCAGGAGTCCTACGAGAAGACCAATGGCTTCCCGAAGCACTTCGACCGCTCCCTGCTCTTCTGGGATTGGCAGCGTCCGTTCATCAAGTGGGCGCGCCTTGACGCGAACTCCGACCTCAAGGGACTGGAAGCCTTCGCACCCACGGCCTTCGTGACCGCGAACACCGACGAACAGCGCAAGAAGCAGCAGGCCCTCATCGACAACGGCGCGACGATCATCCGCCGCCCGGTCGACGCGACCTTCGGTCCGGACGGCTGCCTCTACCTGCTCGATTACGGCGACACCTGGGGCGTCAACCCGGACTCCGCGCTGCTCAAGATCTCCTACGTCCGCGGCAACCTGCAGCCCGTCGCCAAGCTCGCCCTATCGACTCCCGCCGGCGCCGCTCCGCTCAAGACGACGCTCTCCGCCAAGGGCTCGCGCGACCTCGACGGTGGCAAGCTCAGCTACGCCTGGAAGCTCCAGCCCGGGGACAAGAAGCTCGGTGAAGGCGAAGAACTCGCCGTGTCCCTCGAGACCGCCGGCAACTTCAACGTCGAACTCACCGTGACCGACGGCCAGGGCGGCTCCTCGACGCGCACCCTCCCCGTGGTCGTCGGCAACAGCCTGCCGACGGTCCGCTTCCTCTCCCCGCAGAGCGGCGACTTCTTCAGCCCCGGCAAGCCGATCTCCTTCAAGGTCGCCGCACAGGACGTCGAGGACGGTTCCTCCGAGTCCAAGGCCGCCGAGTTCGGTGCGCGCACGCTCGTGACCTCCGCCTTCCTCCCCGCCGACGGTAAGGCCGTCGCCGTCGACCCGGGCCTGTCGCTGATGCGCCAGAGCGACTGCTTCAACTGCCACGCGGTCGAGACCCAGCTGGTCGGCCCGTCCTTCGTCGCCATCGCCGACAAGTATCGCAAGCAGTCCGGCGCCGAAGAACTCCTCAACAAGAAGGTGCGCCTCGGTGGCAGCGGCGTCTGGGGCCAGATCCCGATGCTCGCCCACCCGCAGCACACCGAAGACGAAGTCGCCATCATGCTCCGCTGGATGCTCGCCCTGGAGAAAGGCAAAGGCGGCCCGACCCTCACCCGCGGCCTCGAAGGCCAGCTGACCGCGCCCAAGGACAACAAGCCGGGCACGCTCCTGCTTGAAGCGATCTACACCGACGCCGGAGCCGGCGTCGCCGGCGCGCTCAGCGGCAAGGCGACCGTGCGCCTGCGCCACCGTAAGCTCGAAGCCGAATCCGCCGAGATCACCGGCGGCAAGAACACCGGCAAGGCCGTCGGCTCGACCCAGCACGGCGCCACGCTGAAGTTCGCGGACCTGAACCTGGCCGACACCAAGAACATCAAGATCAACGCGTCCGCCGGCGGCGGCGCCAAGGACAGCCAGATCGAAGTCCGCTTGGACTCTCCGACCGGCCCGCTCGTCGCGACCGTCGACATCGCCCACACCGGCGACTGGGGCAAGTTCAAGGAGAACAAGGCCAAGCTCACTCCCGCGCCCGGCCGCCACGACGTCTACCTGGTGCTGACCAACCCCAAGAAGGGCGGCGGCCTCATGAACGTCGACTGGGTGGAATTCGGCCAGTAAGGCAGAGACAACGTTCCGGGTGGCAGGTGGCGGCCTCAGGTTACGGGTGGCGGGAACAGAGATCCTGCCACCTGCCACCCGAATCTTATCTCGCCTGCCCCACCTGAGTGCCCAAAGTCGGCTTCCCCTTTTCATTCCGCCACGTGTCCGAATCCGAAGATAAAAAAGACAAGCCGCTCGACCCTTTCGACCCTGAGGTCATCGCCCGCGCCAACCGCGCGATCCTGGTCGGCCTGCAGCGCCCGGACGACACCGAAGAAGAGGCCCAGCTCCTGCTCGACGAACTGCATGAGCTCGTCAGCAACGTCGGCGTCGAGATCCGCGGCTCCATCATCGCCAAGCTGCGCGAGGAGAATCCGCGCACGCTCGTCGGCTCCGGCAAGCTCGAGGAGATCGCCCAGCTGGCCCGCGACAAGGAATGCGGCCTGATCATCTTCGACGACGAGCTCACGCCCGCCCAGCAGCGCAACTGGGAGAAGGACGCCAAGCTGCGCGCCATCGACCGCCAGGAGATCATCCTGGACATCTTCATCACCCGCGCGAAGACGCGCGAGGCCGTGCTCCAGGTGGAGCTCGCCGCCCTGCAGCAGATGCTGCCGCGCCTGAGGCGCCTCTGGTCCCACCTCGACCGCCAGCGCGGCGGTGGCACGCAGCAGCGCGACGCCGGCGAGACGCAGCTGGAGATGGACCAGCGCAAGATCCGCGACAAGATCGCCAAGGTCCGCCGCGACCTGGCCGAAGTGGTCGCGCAGCGCGCCACCCAGCGCAAGCAGCGCAAACGCGTCCCGCTGCCGACCTTCTCGATCGTCGGCTACACCAACGCCGGCAAGTCCTCGCTGCTCAACAAGCTCACCGGCTCCGAGGTGCTCGCCGCGAACAAGCTCTTCGCGACGCTCGACCCGACGACGCGCCGCCTCGCCCTGCCCTCCGGCCGCGCGCTGCTGCTGACCGACACCGTCGGCTTCGTGCGTCGCCTCCCGCACCGCCTCGTCGAGGCCTTCAAGGCGACGCTCGAAGAAGCCGTGCAGGCCGACTTCCTGGTGCACGTCATCGACCTCGGCTCGCCCGAGCGCGACAAGCACGCCGAGACGACCCTGCAGGTGCTGACGGAGATCGGCGCCGGCGACCGCCCGATCATCACCGTGCTCAACAAGGCCGACCTCTGCGACGAAGCCGAACGCGCCCAGGCCCTCGCGGCCTACCCCGACGCCAAGTTGGTCAGCACGAAGACCGGCGAAGGCCTGCCGGCGCTCCTGCAGCGCCTCGAGGAATGCGCCGCCAGCCGGGATGAGCATATGACCCTGCTCATCCCCCACGACCAATACGCGTTGCTCTCCAAGCTGCATGCCGGGGCGACGATCCTCAATTCCAAGGCCCTCCCCGAAGGAACCCGGGTGGAAGCCTTCATCCCGACCCGCATGCAGGAGACCTGCCGGGTCTGGGCCGTCCGCGAGTAGGCCATTTTTTGCTCCCCAAGGACGCAACTTTGGGCATTGTTCGGTGTTACCTTAACACACCCATGCGTACCCTCGCCCTCCTCACCCTCCTCTCCGCCTCCTCGGCCTTCGCCGCCGTCGACCACGAAGCCGCCTTCAAGGCCGACATCGCTCCGATCCTCGAGAAGAGCTGCGCCAACTGCCACGACCCGAAGAAGGCCAAGAACGGCAAGGTCAAGGCCGGCTTCGACTCCTCCAGCCTCAAGTCCATCGTCAAGGGCGGCAAGGAAGCCGGCGAAGGCATCGTCTGGGGCGACGCTTCCAAGAGCTCCCTCTACAAGACCGTCAACCTCGCGCTGACCAGCCCTGAGGACGACCTCGCGATGCCCCCGAAGAAGTCCCACGAGAAGAACCCGCCCCTCACCAAGGAGCAGGTCGCCAAGATCAAGGCCTTCATCGAAGCCAAGTAAGCCTTCCGGCTTGCCCACGAAAAGCCCGCGGCAACCCGCGGGCTTTTTTTGTGTCTAATAAGGGAGGACGCGACGCGGCCGCTTGCGTTTGACCGCCCCGCCCCCCGGCCCCACATTCGCCCCACCCCCTTTCCGAATCATGACGCCCCTTCATCGCATCGAAGAACGCCTGCGCGGCCTGACGTTCCGACAGGCCGCCGGCCTGGTCGCCGGCGCCAACCTGTTTCTGCTCGCCTTGGCCATCCTCCTGCCCCCCGACGGGGCGGAGCGCGGCCCGGCCCTCCTGTCGATCCTCGGCAACTTCCACATCCTCGCCCTGCACATCCCGGCCGCGGTGCTGCTGATCGTGCCGATGTTCGAATTCTTCGAGCGACATGAGGAAGCGACCGCGACCGTTCGCCGCCTCTCGGTCTTCTCCGCCGCCGGCACCTGGGGCGCCGTCCTCTGCGGCATCCTGCACGCGCACTTCAACGGCTTCGCCGGCGAAGCCATCGAACTGCACCTCTGGGGCGGCATCGCGGCCTCTGCCTTCGCGGGCCTAGCCAGCCTGCTGCTCACCCAGTCATTCAAGGTGCGCCTGGCCAGCCAAGTCGTGGCCATCGGGATGATGAGCTTCGCCGCCCACGTCGGCGGCGAGATCGTCCACGAGGAAGGCTTCCCCTTCAAACCGAACAAGGCCGTCCTTAAGCAGAAGGAGGTCCCTCCGACGCCCGTCGTCGACAACGGCCAGAAGCGCGACGACTACGCGCAGGTCATCGCCCCGATCCTCGAGGCCCACTGCGTCGAGTGCCACGGTGCGAAGAAGGTCAAAGGCAAGCTGCGCATGGATTCGCTCGAAGCCCTCAAGAAGGGCGGCTCCGAGGGTTCGGCCTTCGTCGCCGGCGATCTCAAGAAGAGCCTCATGCACGTCCGCGTGACGCTCGACCCGTCGGATGAGGAATTCATGCCGACCGAAGGCAACCCGCTCACGAAGGAGCAGGTGCAGGCCTTCGCCCTCTTCATCGAAGGCAAGCCCATCCCTGACGACGTGGCCAAAGCCGCGCTCGACGCGACCAAGGCCCCCAAGCAGGCCCCGAAGAAATAATCCGATGCGCTCTCTCCTCCCGCTGCTCCTCGCCGCCTGCGCGTTCGCCGCGCCGACTACGACCAAGAAGAAACCCGAACCGGTCAAACCGCTGACCGCCGCACAGAAGGCGGATTACGCCAAGGTCATCCAGCCGATCTTCGACGCCCACTGCGTGTCGTGCCACGGCCCAAAGAAAGAGAAAGGCAAGCTGCGCCTCGACACCCTCGAGGCCACGCTGAAAGGCGGCAAGAACCCGACCTTCGTGATCGGCAAGCCCAACAGCAGCATGCTTCTCGCCCGCGTCTTCCTGGACCGCACCGCCGGCGACGTGATGCCCCCGAAGGCCGAGAAACCGCTCACCGAACGGCAGAAAGAGGCCATCTACGCCTTCATCGAAGGCCAGCCCATCCCTGACGAGCTGGCCAAAGGCGCGCTCGCCGACACCAAGGCGGCCAAGTAGGTTTTTCCTTTGCCCGCCGCCCTTCCCACCTCCTTTATCCCGATACCCCGATGAAACTCCCCACCCTCCTCGCGCTGGCCCTCTTCGCCGGCGTCGCCTCCCCGCTCGTCGCCGAGCAGAAGCCCCTCCGCGTCCTCGTCGTCGCCGGCGGCTGCTGCCACGACTACGCCAACCAGAAGGAAATCCTGAAGAAGGGCATCGAAGCCCGCGTCAACGCGACCGTCGAAGTCGCTTACGACGCCACCAAGTCGACCAAGCCGGTCTTCGAGCTCTACAAGAGCCCGGACTGGGGCAAGAACTTCGACGTCGTCGTCCATGACGAATGCGCCGCCGACATCACCGACCAGGCCTACGTCGCCAACATCGTCAACGCCCACAAGAACGGCCTGCCCGCCGTGAACCTCCACTGCGCGATGCACAGCTACCGCTGGGGCAACTTCAAGCAGCCCGTGAAGGCCGGCGACGACAACGCCAGCTGGTACGAGATGCTCGGCCTGCAGTCCACCGGCCATGGTCCCCAGCAGCCGATCGCCATCACCTTCACCGACAAGGCCCACCCGGTGACCACCGGCCTCGCCGACTGGACCACCGTCAACGAAGAGCTCTACAACAACGTCCAGGTGCTGACCGCCAAGACCCTCGCCACCGGCCTGCAGAAGGTCCCGGAGAAGAAGGACAAGAAGGGCAAGGTCACCCCGGCCTCCGAAGCCACCGCGATCGTCGCCTGGACCAACGAGTTCGGCCCGAAGAAGACCCGCATCTTCAGCACCACGATCGGCCACAACAACGCCACCGTGGAAGACGCCCGCTACCTCGACCTCGTCGCCCGCGCGGTGCTCTGGTCCGCCGGCAAGCTCGAAGCCGACGGCAAGCCCTCCGCCGGCTTCGGCAAGTAAGCCGTCAGCCAGGCCCGAAGCAAAGCCCCGGACCTCCGGGGCTTTTTTGTGCCTGCCTAGTCCGCGCACCGCATATAAACCTCCCCCTACCCCTGCCCCTACCCCTCAACCCGATGCGCCTCCTCGCCCTGCTCGCCTTCGTCAGTTCCGCCTACGCCGCGGAGACCCTGCCGCTCTGGAACGGCGACGCCCCCGAGGGCGACGGGAAGTTCTCCGATTCCTCCAAGGCGAAGCTCACCGTCCATCTGCCGGATAATCCCAACGGCGCCGTGATCGTCATCTGCCCCGGCGGCGGCTACGGCGGACTCGTCACCAAGGGCGAAGGCCACGGCATAGCGGCTTGGCTCAACGCGCACGGCATCGCGGGCATCGTCCTCGAATACCGCCTGCCGGCCGGACGTCCTTACGTCCCGCTCCTCGACGCCCAGCGCGCCCTCCGCACCGTGCGCGCGAACGCGGCGAAATGGAAGATCGATGGCAAGAAAGTCGGCATCATCGGTTTCTCCGCGGGCGGCCACCTGGCTTCGACCGCGACCGTGCATTTCGACCTCGGCGAGGGCAAGACCACCGACGCGATCGCGCGCGAAAGCAGCCGGCCCGACTTCTCGATCCTGATCTACCCGGTGATCAGCATGGACGTCGGCGTGCACCGCGGCTCCAAGAAGAACCTCATGGGGGAGACGCCCGCCGCGGGCCTGCCGGAATATTTCTCGACCCAGAAGCACGTGAAGGCCTCCACCCCTCCCTCGTTCCTCGCGCATGCGATCGATGACAAGGTCGTCGATATCGAGAACAGCCGCATGTTCTACGCCGCCCAGCAGAAGGCCGGCCTGCCCACCCGCCTCGTCGAACTCCCCAGCGGCGGCCACGGCCTCAACGGCTACAAGGGGCCGTCCTGGGACAAGTGGCAGGCGGAGTCCCTGCTCTGGCTCAAGGAACTCAAGGTCATCCCCTGAGCTCCGATTACGGACTTCAAATCACTCCTAAAATCACCCATAACCTTCACCTCCCCATGAAATCCCTCCTCCTCGCCCTGCTCGCCACCGGCTCCCTTTATGCCGGCGAAAAGGTCACCCTCACCCTCGCCGACTTCACCGACCTCAAGGGCGGCGCTCCGGCCGGCGGCTGGCAGACCCAGGACGGCGGCGTCATCCATCTCTCCGCCCAGAAGGGCACCGGCGCCCTGATCTCCAAGAAGGAGTACACGAATTTCGAACTCACCTGGGAATGGCGCCTCGAGGCCAAGGGCAACAACGGCATCAAGTATTGGGTCACCGAGATCAAGGACGCCAAGGGTAAGGGCGAGTGGCTCGGCATCGAATACCAGATGATCGACGACGACGGCCATCCGGACGGCCTCCGCGGCGGCAGCCACAACACGGGCTCGATCTACGACATCGTCGATTCCGCCAAGGATAAGGCGAAGAAGCCCATCGGCGAATGGAACCAGAGCCGCGTCGTGGTGCAGGACGGCAAGATCGAGCACTACCTCAACGGCAAGCTCAGCTCCTCGGCCGACACGAAGTCCGAGGAATGGAAGGCCGCGATCGCCAAGAGCAAGTTCAAGAACAAGAAGGGCTTCGGCCCCGGCCACGGCAAGCTGATGCTCACCGAGCACGGCGACCCCTGCTGGTTCCGCAACATCGTCGTCACCGAACTCTGAGCCCGGCACGGAGCGCAAGATCAAGGGCGCCCGACCGGCGCCCTTTTTCGTGCCCCCTTACTTGCCGAGTTCGATCCGCAGGCCATCGTAGCAGAGGCCGACCTTCGGATGCGTCTCACGCAGCTTCGCCGTGTAGGTATCGTAATCGATCTGGAAAGTCATGTGCGTGAGCAGCGCCCGCTTGGCACGCAGGTCGTGCGCGGCCTGGCAGGCCTGATCGACGGTCATATGCGTCGGGTGCGGATTCGGGCGTAGTCCGTCGAGGATCGCGAGGTCCGCGTGCTCGCCCAGCTCGAGCGACTTCTCCGTCATGGCTCGGCAATCGGTATAATAGGCGAACTTCGCGCCCGTCGAAGGCTCTTCGAAGACAAGCCCCAGCGTCGACTCGTTGCCATGCGGCAGCAGCGTCGAACGGATGATGCCGCCGCCGGGAAGGATCAGCTTGGACGGCATGAGATTGAGCCCCAGCGACACGTAGCCCGAGGCCTGCGGCTTACCGACGGCATAAGGGAAGATTGCCTTGATGCGCTCGAGGCCGACTTCGGTGGAGTAGACCGGGATGGCCGCCCCGCCCTTGTTGGTGCAGAACTGACGGAGGTCGTCCATGCCCAGGACGTGATCGGCGTGGCCGTGGGTGAGGATGAACGTGTCAACCTCACGGACGTCATACTTCAGGCACTGCGTGCGGAACTCCGGCGCGGCGTCGACTTGCACATGGTGTCCCTCGATGACGACATGGATGCTCGTCCGCGCCCGCCAGTTGCGCTCGTTCTTCAGATCCAGGCCCGGATTGTCATGGGCGGGCAAGGGACAGCCCTGCGACGTGCCGCAGCCCATGATGAGGATTTCCATTCCGTCAAAAAGAGGGCTATTCGCCCTGAAAGCAAAAGTTGTTTGACGGAATAGGGCCAGAGCCGGGGCTAGGGCCAGCCTAGCCCCAGCCCCAGCCCTAGCTCTAGCCCTGCCTAAGCCTTCCTGCCTTGTCTCCCGCCCCTCCCTGCCTTCTCCTTCCCATCCCGTGTTCGCCAACCTCACCGACAAACTTACCAAGGCCCTCCGCGACCTCCGGGGGCTCTCCAAGCTCTCCGAAGAGAACATCGCCCCGGCGCTGACCGAGGTGCGCTCGGCGCTGATGTCCGCGGACGTCAATTTCAAGGTCGCCAAGGACTTCACCGAACGCGTCAAGGTCGCCTGCCTCGGTCAGGCGGTCATCGAGTCCGTCAACCCCGGCCAGATGGCCGTGAAGATCGTCTCCGACGAGCTCACAAAGCTCCTCGGCGAAGGCGAACGTCCGATCGACCCCCGCCGCCCGCTACGCGTGCTCCTCGTCGGCCTCCAGGGCTCCGGCAAGACCACCAGCGCCGCCAAGCTCGCCAAGCACCTCGTGAAGAAGGAAGGCATCCGTAAGCCTTCCCTCGTCGCCGCCGACTTGCGCCGCCCGGCCGCCATCGACCAGCTCGAGAGCCTCGCCAAGAACGAAGGCTTCGACTTCCGCGCCGACCGCGCCGCGACCGACGTCGCCGCGATGGTGGGCCGCCTGGTCAAGGACGCCGAAGCCGCCGCCGCGGACCTCGTCATCGTCGACACCGCCGGCCGCCTCCAGATCGACGCCGACCTCATGGAAGAAGTCCGCCGCGTGCGCGACGCCTTCCAGCCGCACGAAGTCTTCCTCGTCGCCGACGCCGCGCTCGGTCAGCAGGCCGTCGACGTGGCCGCCAAGTTCCACGAGTCCACGCCCCTCACCGGCATCATCCTGACCAAGCTCGACGGCGACGCCCGCGGCGGCGCCGCGCTGTCGATGAAGACGGTCACGGGGGTCCCGATCCGCTACATGGGCACGGGCGAAAAGTCCTCGGACTTCGACACCTTCCACCCCGACCGCATGGCCCAGCGCATCCTGGGCATGGGCGACGTCGTCTCCCTCGTCGAAAAGGCCCAGGAAGTCGTCGACCAGAAGGAAGCCGAACGGCTGGCCGAGAAGATGAAGAAGGCCGACTTCGATCTCGAGGACTTCCTCGCGCAGATGTCGCAGATGAAGAAGATGGGCCCGCTCGGCGACATCATGAAGATGATGCCCGGCATGGGCGGCATCCAGGTCGGCGCCAAGGAAGAGAAGCATCTCGCCAAGACCGAAGCCATCGTGCTCTCGATGACCAAGAAGGAGCGTCGCAACCCCGACATCCTCAACGGCTCCCGTCGTCTCCGCATCGCCAAGGGCTCCGGCACCCAGGTCAGCGACGTCAACGCGCTGATCAAGCAGTTCTCCCAGATGCGCGAGATGATGCGCATGATGAAGGGCGGCAAGGGCAAGGAGCTCATGCGTCGCATGGGCCAGATGGGCGGCGGCCGCGGCGGCTTCCCCGGCGGCGGTTTCCCCGGCATGCGCTGATCGCCATGTCCCAGATGATTCCCTTCGACCCGGCCCTGCTCTCCCGTCCAGGCTGGATCTTCGACTGCGACGGCACGCTCGCGGCTTCCATGTGGATCCACCACCGTAGCTGGACCCACATCGTCAGCAAACAGCTCGGCCGGCCGTTCGACTTCCCCTGGCCCCTCTTCTGCTCGATGGGCGGCATGTCCGCGGTCGACACCTGCAAGCGCCTCAAGGCCGACTACGGCTTCGACCTCAACGTCGACCAGCTGCTCGCCGACGGTCATGAGTTCCTCGAGGAGCACCTCGCCAAGGACGTCACCGCCCGCACCGAAGTCGTCGCCGTCGTCCACCACGTCCGCGGACTCGGTCACAAGACCGCCGTCGCCTCCGCCGGCCGCCGCGACCACGTGCACACGACCCTTAAGCGCATCGACATCACGCACCTCTTCGACGCTGTCATCACGGCCGAGGACGCCGCGCGTTCGAAGCCGCACCCCGACCTCTTCCTCGCCGCGGCGGACCGCCTCGGCCTGAAGCCCGCCGACTGCGTGGTCATCGAAGACAGCCCGCGCGGCAAGGAAGCCGCCGACGCCGCCGGGATGCCCTGCATCTTGGTGGAGCCGGCATAGAATTACATAGGGGGCACGTGGGCACGGTGACACGTGGACATGGGGAGTTTTGGCAAAGGAATCCCCTTAGAATAGCATAGGTATTAAGTGTGCGATGAAAGCGGTGATTTGAATCTGCCAAACACACAACATGGGCGGCGATGAACACCCCCAAGCCGTTCGGAAAGGTTAACTCCTATCGCGATCTCGTCGTCTGGCAGAAGTCGCGGTCGCTCGCGACCGAAGCCTATCGCCTATGCATGACGACCTCCTTCGAGAGACATCGCGGACTATCGGATCAGATCATGCGTTCAGCAGTCTCTATCCCTTCGAACATCGCCGAAGGCGACGAGCGAGGTACTAACAAAGACGCCCTACGCTTCCTCCTGATCGCCCGCGGCTCACTCGCTGAACTCGAGACACAGCTGAGCATCGCCGAGGACCTCGGCATCATACCCCAGCCAACAGTGGTCCAAATAGCGGCGCAGCTTGACGAAGTCTCGCGCCTGCTGGGTGGCACCATCAAGATGCGCAAAGCAAGAGAGGATCAGAGAGAGCAACCTCTTCCCTGACCCCCTTTAACTTCCCCTTGTCCACGTGTCACCGTGCCCACGTGCCCCTGGCTGAAGTTACTTCTTCAGCTTAGCACAGAAACGAGCCAAGCGCTCGAGGCCTTGGGCGATCACCTTGTCGGAGGTCGCGTAGCTGAGGCGGATGTAACCTTCGGAGCCGAACGCGGAACCGGGGACGACGGCCATGAGCTCTTCTTCGAGGAGGCGATCGGCGAACTGCGCGGAGGTCAGGCCGAAGGACTTGATGTTCGGGAAGAGGTAGAAGGCGCCCTGCGAGCGGTAGCAGGTCAGGCCCGGGATGGCGTTGAGGCCGGCGAGGAGGTTGAGGCGGCGCTTGTCGAAGACGGCGCCCATCTCGGCGAGGGAGGCCTTGGCCTTGTCGGGGTGCTGGTGGACGGCGAGGGCGCCGAACTGGGCGAAGGTGGTGGCGTTGGACGAGATCTGGCTCTGCAGGTCGGCCACGGCGGCGGCGAGGGCCTTGTCCGAGGCGACGAGCGTGCCGAGGCGCCAGCCGGTCATGGAGTAGCTCTTGGCGTAGCCGGAGACGGTGATGGTCAGGCGGGCGGCTTCGGGCGAGAAGGTCGCCGGGCTGCAGGTGGTCTGGCCGTCATAGACGAGGTTCTCGTAGATCTCGTCGGACATGATCCAGACGTTGGCCTTCACGCAGATGGCCACGAGGGCTTCGAGTTCGGCGCGCGAATAGACGGCGCCGGTCGGGTTGGACGGGCTGTTGATGATGACCATGCGCGTCTTCGGGGTGAGCGCGGCGGTCAGCTGGGCCGGGGTGATCTTGAAGCCGGTGACGTCCTCGGCGTTGACGACGACGGGCTTGCCGCCGGCGAGCTTCACCATCTCAGGGTAGCTCACCCAATACGGGGCCGGGATGACGACCTCGTCGCCGGCGCTGATCGTGGCGAGGATCGCGAGGTAGCAGGACATCTTGCCGCCCGGGGAGACGACGACGTTGGCGTCGGCGATGCCGGTGAAGCCGCGACGGGTGTAGTCTTCGGCGATGGCCTTGCGGAGCGCGGGGATGCCCGGCGTGGGGGCATATTTGGTCTTACCTTCGGCCAGGGCCTTGGCGCAGGCGTCCTTGACGAACTGCGGGGTGTCGAAATCGGGCTCGCCGACGCCGAAACCGACGACGTCCTTGCCGGCGGCGGCCAGGGCCTTCGCCTTGGCATCGACGGCGAGAGTCGGTGAAGGGGCGACGTTGCGGGCCCAAGAGGAGAGAGCGGGATTCGACATGGCGTGGAGCCCCCACGCAAAGGACTCCCGGCGGATTGGCAAGACTGACCGATTAGGGGTAGGGGCAGGGATTGGGGTCGGGGTAGGACTAACCTAACACCAAGAACAACAAACAGCCGCGCCCCTAAAGCCTCAGTCGTTTTAATCTACCCCCACCCCTGCCCCGGCCCCTACCCCTGACGAGCAACGCTCGTCTCAGATGTCGATGGCGTCGTCCTTGGCCTTCTGGGCGTTGGCCTTGGCTTCGTTGGCCCGGCGCAACGGCTTGAGCTGGTCGATGCCGACGGAGGAGGAGATCATCCAGGAGGTGATGGAAATCGTCAGGGTCGCCATGGCCCAGTTACGGACGTCGAAGTCCTTGATGAGGCTGTCCGTGAGGGCGAGGATGGCGCCGTTGGTCAGGAAGAGCACAAGGTATGCGCCCAGGCCGAGCGTCAGGATCAGGATCGGGATGGAGACGATCATGAAGACGGCCAGGAGGAAGGGACGCAGGAACGAGTTGAAGAGGCCGAGCACGATGGCGACGACCGCCAAGGTCACGGGGTCGCCGTAATGCAGGAAGCCGAAATACTTGGCCAGGAAGACCCCCAGAGCGAGGGAGCCCCATTCGAGGATCAAGACACCGAGACGACGCGCGACTTCCATCCCCGCATCATACCACAGGAAAGCCCCCCGACAAGGGGGACTTTTCCTGCGGCGCGCTCAGCGGGCGTGGCGGACGTCTTCCCCGGAGAGGAGGAAGATGACCTGCTCGGCGATGTTCTTGGAATGGTCGCCGATGCGTTCGAGGGCCTTGGAGATGAAGATCAGCTCGACGTGCGAGGCGGATACCTTGGCGGCGTCGCCGGCCTTGCCGAACAGCTCCTCGTAATTCTTACGGTTCAGGGCGTCGATCTCGGCGTCGCGGGCCAGCACCAGGCGGGCCTTGGCGATGTCGCCTTCGATGAAGCTGTCGATCGCGAGACGCAGGACCTCGCAGGCGATGATGCCTTCGGCGGGGACGTGGAGCAGGTCCTTAAGGGGGCCACGCTCGGAGATGACCATCGCGCGCTTGGCGATGACGGAGGCCTCGTCGGCGATGCGCTCGAGGTCATGGCCGATATCGCGGGCGGCGAGGAGCAGGCGGACGTCGCTGCCCATCGGGCCGAAGAGCGTCAGGTAGCGCATGATTTCGCGGTCGACGCGTTTCTCCAGTTCGTCGACGCGGTCGTCCATGCCGCGGACCTGGAGGGCCAGGGAGTCGTCGCCGGCCTCGACGGCGCGGAGCACGAGGCGGGTCATGTCGAGCGAACGTTCGCCCATCAGGATCAGGTCGTCCCGGAGCTGGCGGAGTTCGTCGTGGAAGAAGCGTTGCATGGTCTTGTTTGTTTGGAAATCAGCCGAAGCGGCCCGAGATGTAGGCCTCGGTCTGGGCCTGAGACGGGTTCATGAAGATCTTCTCGGTGGTGTCGTATTCGATCTGCTTGCCGAGGTAGAAGAAGGCGGTGCGGTCCGACACGCGGGCGGCCTGCTGCATGGAGTGCGTGACGATCACGATCGTGAACTGCTCCTTGAGCTCGTGGATGAGCTCCTCGATCTTGCCGGTGGCGATCGGGTCGAGCGCCGAGCAAGGCTCGTCCATCAGCAGGATCTCCGGACGGTTGGCGATGGCGCGGGCGATGCAGAGACGCTGCATCTGGCCGCCGGACAGGCCGAGGGCGCTGTCGTCGAGACGGTCCTTCACTTCGTCCCAGAGGGCGGCCTTGCGGAGCGAGGTCTCGCAGGCCTCCTCGAGGACGGCGCGGTCGCGGACGCCGACCACGCGGAGGGCGTAGACGACGTTCTCGAAGATGGACTTCGGGAAGGGGTTGGACTTCTGGAACACCATGCCGACGCGGCGACGCAGGGAGATGACCTCCAGGCCCGGGTCGTAGATCGAGCGGCCGTTGATGGTGATGTCGCCCTCATGGCGGATGCCGTCGACGAGGTCGTTCATGCGGTTCAGGTTGCGCAGGAGCGTGGACTTGCCGCAACCGGAGGGTCCGATGAAGGCGACGACCTGGCGCTCAGGGATGTCGAGGGAGATGGCATCGAGGGCCTTCTTCTGGCCATACCAGAAGCCGAAGTCGCGGATGCTGATGTAGTCCTTGCGACCTTCGCGTTCGGCGGCGGGGCGGACCTTGATGCGGGAGGAGGAAGGAGGGTTCATGGTCTGGGACATGAGGGGTTGGTTTCTTAGAAGGAAGCGCCCTTGAAGCGGGCGCGAAGGCGGTTGCGGATCCAGATCGCGCCGATGTTCAGGCAGACGACCAGGACGATCAGCAGGAGCGTGGTTGCGAAGACCATCGGGCGGGCCGCGTCGGAATCCGGCGACTGGAAGCCGAGGTCATAAACGTGAAAACCCAGGTGCATGAACTTGCGGTCCATGTGCAGGAACGGAGCGGAACCGTCGATCGGCAGCGTCGGAGCGAGCTTCACGACGCCTACGAGCATCAGCGGAGCGACCTCCCCTGCCCCACGGGCCATGGCGAGGATGACGCCGGTCAGGATGCCCGGAGCGGAAGCCGGGAGGAGGATGTCACGGATGGTCTGCCACTTCGAGGCGCCGGTCGCCAAAGAAGCTTCGCGCATGCCTCGCGGGACGGCGGCGAGGGCTTCCTCGGTCGCCACGATCACGACCGGCAAGGTCATGAGCGCGAGGGTCAGCGAGCACCAGAGCAGGCCGCCGGTACCGAAGACCGGCGTATTGTTGTTATATTTCAGCTGGTCGGCGAAGAGCAGCTGGTCGATGGAGCCGCCGAGGACGTAGACGAAGAAACCGAGGCCGAAGACGCCGAAGACGATCGAAGGCACGCCGGCGAGGTTGTTGACGCTGATGCGCACGATGCGCAGAACGGGGCCCTGCTGGGCGTATTCGCGGAGGTAGATGGCGGTGATGACGCCGAAGGGCGTGACCAGCAGGCTCATGAAGACGGTCATCACGAGCGTGCCGAAGATGGCCGGCATCAGGCCGCCCTCGGTGTTGGCCTCGCGGGGTTCGTCGAAGATGAACTCGGCGAGGCGGGAACCGAAGAGCTTCACGCGACCCCAGGTATCGAGCCGGTTGGGGAACCAACCGCGGATGACCTGGGTGAGCGGCACGACCACTTCGCGGCCTGCGGCGTCCTTGGACACGAGAGAAGCGACGGCGCCGCCGGCGACGACCTTCTTCGCCTCTTCCTGCAAGGCGGCGAAACGGGTGTCCATGGTGGCGATCTCCTTCTGCAAGGCGGCGGCCTCGTCGGCGAGCTTCAGGTCCTCGGCGCGGCGCAGCGCGACGCGGGCCTTGTCCATGGCGGCGTTGACGTCGCCGATGCGGTGACGGGTGATCTCGACGATCTTCTCGCGGACGGCGGTGGCCGCATCGACTTCGGCCTGGAAGGCCGCCTCGAAAGACGGGTCGGTCACCAGGATCACCACGCCGTCGGATTTGCGCAGCGTCTGCGGACGGACGAAGGCGGGGCCGTTCTCGACACGCTCCAAGCCCATGACGTCCGCCGGGAAGGTCTCGGACTTGATCTTGGACTCGTCGATCCAGAGGTAGGAATTGCCGTTCAGTTCGCGCAGGCCGACCTGATACTGGCGTTCAAAGCGAGGCTGGTCGGCGGGCGAACCCGCGCGGACGCGACGCTGGGCGAGCTGGCCGATCAGGACGCGACCGTCGTCGACCTGCGCCACCGGCACGGGCGGCGTCCAGAAGACCGTGGCGCCGTTCATCAGGACAAGGGCGAGCAGGCCGATCACCATGCCCAGGCCGATGATCAGGCCGAGGCCGCTGAACCAAACCCAGGCTTCGCCCCGGGGAGTGCTGCTGTCGGAAGAAGCGGACATGGTCAGACGACTTTGTAGCGCTCGCGGAGGCGCTGGCGGAGGACTTCCGCGAGGGTGTTGATCACGAAGGTGAGAAGGAAGAGGCAGCAGGCGCCGAGGAAGAGCGCGCGGTAATGCGTGTGCCCCGCGGCGGCTTCGGGCAGCTCCACCGCGATGTTGGCGGAGAGCGTACGCATGCCGCTGAACGGATTCGCGTCCATGACGGCGGTGTTACCCGTGGCCATCACGACGATCATCGTCTCGCCGATCGCGCGGCCGAAGCCGATCATCACGGCCGAGACGATGCCGGAGATCGCGGTCGGGACGACGACGCTCCAGACCGTCTGCCAGCGGCTGGCGCCGAGGGCGAGGGAACCGGAGACGAGCGAGTTCGGGACGTTCGAAAGGGCGTCCTCGGCGATGGTGAAGACGATCGGGATGACCGCGAAGCCCATCACGAAGCCGACGACGAGCGAGTTGCGCGAGTCATAGGTCTCGCCGGTCGTCTGACGCCACCACTCACGGAAGTCGGCGATCGGCAGCCCGGAGGCGCTGTCCTTCACGGTGAAGAAGAAGGACTCGACCGCCGGACCGGCCTGCCAGGCGCCCCAGACGCAGAGGGCGAGGAACGGCAGGAGCCAGAGGAACTCCATGCCCGGACGCACCTGACGGCGCACCGGCTGCGGGAGCACGGACCAGAGGAAGCCGGCGAAGAGCGCGGCGGGAGCAAGGATGCCGATGGCGCAGAACAGCGAGATCAGACGAGGGTCGACCAAGGGGGCGAGCCAGAGGCCGGCGAGGAAGCCAAGCACGACGGAAGGCAGCGAGGCCATGACCTCCATGACCGGCTTGACGACCTGGCGGTATTCGGGTCGCAGGAACTGGGAGACGTAGACGGCCGCGGTGAGCGCGATCGGCAAGGCGAAGAGCAACGCGTAGAAGGTGCCCTTGACGGTGCCGTAGAAGAGCGGCACGAGCGAATACTTCGGCTCGAACTCATCGGAGCCCGCGCTCGACTGCCAGGAATAGGCCGGGCCGGTCGCGCCTTCATACCAGACCTTGCCGAAGAAGGCCTTCCAGGAAGACTCCGGGTGGTGGTCGACGACGTTCCAGCGGTGCAGTTTGCCGTCCGCGGAAAGGGCCGTGAAGCGATCGTAGCTTCCGGCGAAGGCGACCTGACGGAGCTCGCCGGCCGGAGCCTCGCCATCCCAGCGCAGCGTACCGGTCGTCATGTTGGTAAGGTGCAGGCGGCCGCCGGCGACGGCGAGGTAGCACTTGTTGGATTCGGCGGGATAGACGCCCTGCCCTGCTCCGGGAAGCATCTCGCCGTCATGGATCTTGCCCCATCGGCGCAGGCTCTTGCCGTCGGGCTGGAGCTGCGGATACATCGACCAGACCTGCTGGGCACCGGCCTTGTCGACGAAGACCACGGAGACGTTGCCGAAGATCAGTCCGGCCGAGGCGACGGAGGCATCGGCGTTGTCCTTGAAGGGAGTGAACGACTGCAGGAAAGAGAACGTCGAGCCGTCGTCGGCGTAGGTGCGCACTTCGCCGGAACGACCGACGACGATCATCGACTCGGCGGTGGAAGGCAGGAGCACCTGCTGCACGGAAGGAGCGTCGGCCGCGACGACGAAGGGCGGGCTGACGCTGACCTTGCCGCGACCGCCGAGGCCTTTGCGTTCGGTGAGACGGACCGCGGTGAGCAGCGGCTTGCCCGCCTTCTCCTGACGCACGAGCATCAGGCGCGACTGCGGGCCTTTGGCGTTCCAGACGTCCAAGCAAGGCAGGCCGGCCTGGCCGATCGCCACCGGTTCCTGAGCCGTGACCACCGGCTCGACGGTGCGCTTGCCGGCGTCATCGAAGGTCGAGCGATAGACGACCCGGACCTCCTGCACGGAACCATCGGAAAGACCGAGGAAGACGAGGCCGGTGCGCGGATAGCTACGGACTGCCGTCACGCGACGTTCGCCGAGAGTCGGCTTCCACTCGAGGATCTTCTTCCCGTCCAGAGCGCGCAGGCAGAGAATCGTGCCGTCTCGACGTACGACGAACGGCAGGTCGCCGTATTCGTCTTCGCCGAAGGCCACCGTATCGGCCGGCACCGTGAGGGCGCTCGCCGGGGAGACCTTCGCGCCGACGAAGAGCGGGAAGACCTGCAAGACCAGGAAGGCCAGCATGCCGAAGACCGCGAGCACCACGCCGACGCCGCCGAAGCGGATCAGGCGGCCCATCCATCGGTCCACCGCCAAAGTCAGCGGGCTGACCGTGAAGCGCGCCTCGGAGGCGGCGTCAGGCGCGGGCTTTGGGTCGGAAGTTGCCATCGGGTGACGATTGCGTGTCGGGGTGCCTAATAACGGGTAAGGCGGGGAGACCCCGCCTTGGGAGGACCCGAGACCGTATCGCCACGCTTTGCAGACCGACCCCGGAGGGCGTGGTGGCGGCGATACGGCTTCGAGACCAAGCTTATTCGGCGCTGTAGTACTTCAGCGAGGCGCGGCCTTCGTCGGCGACGTCGGAGGGCAGCGGGAAGTAGCCGTCCTTGATGACGATCTCCTGGCCCTGCTTCGAAAGGACGAAGGTGACGAACTCGCTGGTCAGCTTGTCCATCGGCTTGGAGGGAGCCTTGTTGACGTAGACGTAGAGGTAGCGGGACAGCGGGTAGGATCCGTTGAGGCAGTTGGCGTAGGTCGGCTCGACGAAGCTGCCGCTGTCATCGGTCGAGAGAGGCAGGGCGCGGACGCCGGAGGTGGCGTAGCCGATGCCGGAGT
Organism: Verrucomicrobiota bacterium; assembly: GCA_041180005.1. Taxonomy (GTDB): domain Bacteria; phylum Verrucomicrobiota; class Verrucomicrobiia; order Opitutales; family UBA953; genus UBA953. Next base: position 255,571 of record JBEGSF010000003.1, read on the forward strand.
AACCCACGGCGCCGACGTCGGCGGCGATGCCCTGGACGACGGACGAGGAGCCCGGCTGTTCCTTGATTGTGTCCTTGAAGTCACCACCCTTGAGGGCGACTTCCTTGAAGTAGCCGTAGGTGCCGGAGGCGGAGTTACGACCGAAGGCCGAGACGGTCTTGCCGGCGAGGGCGCCCTTCTGGCCGAGATCGCCCCAGGTGACGACGTCCTGGCCGCCGCGCTTGCGGGTGGAGGCGAAGATACCGTCGACCTGCTTGAGGGAGAGACCCTTGACGGCGTTGTCCTTGTGGACGAACACGGCGAGGGCGTCGATCGCGACCGGGATGCGGGTCGGTTTGTGGCCGAACTTGGCGGCGAAGGCGTTGATCTCGGTGGACTTCATCTCGCGGCTCATCGGGCCGACCTGGGCGACGCCGGAAGCGAGGGCGACCGGAGCGGTGCCCGAGCCCTTGCCTTCGACCTGGATCTTCACGTTGGGATACTGGGCCTTGAAGCCTTCGCTCCAGAAGGTCATGAGGTTGTTCAGGGTGTCGGAACCGACGGAGTTGAGGTTGCCCGAAACGCCGGAGGCCACGGCGTAAGCCGGGATCTTCGGGTCGACGGAAACCGTGTCAGCGGCCTGAGCGTTGACGGCGGTCACCGTGAGGGCGACCAGCGCGAGGGACTTGAGGGTGGTGTGCATGTGGTTGGAAAGCACAGGCATCATCCCATACGATTGTTACAGAACCGTGTCGGAGGGGTGTTTCTTCGGTGATAGCCCACCCCCCTGGAATAGCCCCTCCAAGGGGCTGAAACCCTGATTATTTGAGGTATTCCTGCAAAAGCTGGGCCGATCGGGCCTCCGCATCAGCCACGGGCATGCCCCCTTTGACCCCCGGACGCTTGTGCCCGGTCTGCTTGAGCCAGGCGTCCCGGAGGATCAAGGAGCTCTCGCGGAGCACCTTGAGCTTCTCGCCTTCGGCGAAAGCCACGTCGCTCTTCCACTTCATCATCGGCGCGAGCGACTGCCACACGGACTGCGCCATGAAGAGATGACCTTGCTCGCCGGGATGGAGATTGTCCTTCGCGTAGATGAACGCGGGATCGGCTTTCTTCGCCGCCGCGACCGACTGATGCAGCAGATGATGGATGTCGATGACCTGCCAGCCCGCGGAACGCTGCGCGACGAGCCACGCGCCGTAGGCTTCCATCACGCCGTCGTAGTTGATCGCATCCTTCGCGCGGTTGTCCGGCGCATAGAGCGGAGGCGTGACCATGACGACCTGCGCGCCCGCGCGGATGCAGGCGAGGCGAAGCTTGATGACGCCTTCCTGGAAGGCGAGCTGACGTCCGGAATCGAGCGGTTGGTAGATGCCGTCGTTGATGCCGTAACAGGCGACGACGAGCGTCGGCTTGAACTGCGCGAGCACGCGACCGAGACGCTCGTGGAGATCCGGACGCGGGAACGCGCCGCCGGCGTGACCAGGCTCGGAGAGTCCGGACGTCGTCTCGCTCGAGAGACCCATGTTCACGATCGTCGCGCGGGCCATGCCCTTCTGCGCGCGGATCGCGGACTCGACATAGACCGTCCAGTTGCCGCCGTAAGTGATGCTGTCGCCGAGGAAGAGGATGCGCGGTTCCTGTTTGTCGGCCGAAGCGCGGGCGGTGAAGAGGAGCAGAAGAGCGAGGAAAAGCCGTGGCATACCCCTCACTCTGGCAAGCCGGCCGGGAAGGTGAAAGCGGATTAAGGACCGACTTATTAACGGACACCCACTTCGGCCTTCTCCCGGCGGACGGACGGCTTATCGTCAGCCGTCCTGAATCCCCCCATCCACATCAAGGGAGCCCGCACCCATAACCTCAAGGATGTCGAACTGACCATCCCTCGTGGTCAGCTGACCGTCATCACCGGGGTCAGCGGCTCGGGGAAGTCATCCCTGGCCTTCGACACCCTCCACGCCGAAGGGAGCCGCCAATACCTCGAATCCCTCTCGGCCAAGGCCCGGGGCATGCTGGATTCCGCCCCCCGGCCCGACGTCGACTTCATCCGGGGCCTCTCCCCGGTCATCGCCATCGCCCAGAGGACCGGCGGCAATACCAACCCCCGGTCGACCGTCGCCACCCTGACCGAGATCGCCGACCACGCCCGCCCGCTCTGGATCATCGCCGGCGACCGCCGCTGCCTGAAAGACGGCCATCCGGTCCGCCGCCGCTCGCTCGACGACAACCTCCGCGCCCTCGAAGCCATCCCCGCCGGCACGCGGCTCATGGTCGTGGCCCCGGTCGCCAAAGACAAACCCTCGGTGCTCCTCGAGGCCTCCGCTGACCTCGGCCGACGCGGCTTCTCCCGCGTCCGCGTGGACGGCACGGTCGCCACGCTCGACGAAGCCGCGGGCCTGCTTACCGGACGCGAAGCCAAGCAGCTCGACGTCGTGGTCGACCGCATCGTCGCCGGACCCGACCAGCGTAGCCGCTTAGCGGACTCGCTGGAACTCGCCTTCCGCGAAGGCCGCCACCGCGCGAGCGTGCTGGCCGAGAAAGACGGACGCTGGGAAGAGCACGTGCTCTCGCTCCATCTCGCCTGCGAACATTGCGGCGAGACCTACGAGCCCATCAGCCCGAAGGCGCTTTCCCATAATCATCCCGAAGGGGCTTGCGCCGATTGCGGCGGACTGGGGCGACAGATGCGCTTCCAGGAAAGCCTCTCCATCCGCGACGAATCCCTCTCGCTCCACGACGGCGTCGTGAAGCCCTGGAAATGCGCCACGCGCAAGACGCTCATCCATCGCAACGCGATCACCCGCGCGCTCGCCGAACAGGTGCCGTTCGACCAGAAGACGCCATGGCGCGAACTCCCCAAGGCCGTCCGGGACCTGCTGCTGCACGGCGATCCGAAGCGTAAGTTCCTCCTGCCGCCGCCCAAGGGCCGCAAGCCCGTCGAGACCATCTGGACCGGCATGTTCACCGAGCTCGAACACGCCTACCGCACCACCACCGGCGAATCGCTCCGCCAGCGCCTGCTCCAGTTCCAGGCGGGCTCCGTCTGCGCCGGTTGCCAAGGACGACGCCTCTCCCCTGCCGCCCTCTCGCTGCGCCTGAACGGCAAGACCATGGCCGAGTTTTTGGCGATGACCATCCCGGCCGCGCTGGAGTTCACGAAGCAGCTCGCGACACACCCGGGCGTGATGCCGGCCGAAGAAGCCCGCCGTGGACTCGAACAGCGCCTCGCGTTCCTGCACGAGGCCGGCCTCAACTACCTCACGCTCGACCGTGAATGCAGTTCGCTCTCCGGCGGCGAAGCCCAGCGTGTACGCCTCGCCACGCAGCTCGGCCTCGGACTCGTCGGCGTGACCTACGTCCTCGACGAACCCAGCATCGGCCTGCATCCGAGCGACCACCATCGCCTCATCGGTTCGATCCGCGGCCTCCGCGACCTCGGCAACACCGTCCTCGTGGTGGAACATGACCGCGACATGATGCTCGCCGCCGACCACCTCATCGAGATGGGGCCGGGCGCGGGCATCGACGGCGGACGCATCGTCTTCGAAGGCACGCCCCAGGCCTGCGGCGCGCACGCGACCTCCCGTACCGGCGCCTACCTTTCCGGACGCGCCACGCTCGCAGGCATCGTGAAGCGTAAGCCCATCGGCAAGGCCGCCATCACGGTCAAAGGCGCCACCGAGAACAACCTCAAGGACGTCACCGCATCGTTCCCGATCGGCGCGCTCACCGTCGTCTGCGGCGTCTCCGGCTCCGGCAAGAGCACGCTCGCGATCGACATCCTCTCCGCCGCCGCGGCTCGTAAGATCAACGGCGCCAAGGTCGTCCCCGGCCGCCACACCGGACTGGAAGGCCTGGAGCAGATCACCGCCTTCACCGCGGTAGACCAGGAACCTATCGGCCGCAGCCCGCGTTCGAATCCGGCCACGTTCACCGGCATCATGGACCTCATGCGCGACCTCTGGGCCGCGCTGCCCCTCGCCAAGGCCCGTGGGTACGGCCCCGGCCGCTTCAGCTTCAACGTGCGCGGCGGACGCTGCGAGACGTGCGCCGGCGAAGGTTCGGTCGCGCTCGACATGCAGTTCCTCGGCGAGACGTTCGTCGACTGCCCCAGCTGCGCCGGACGACGTTTCAACCGCGAGACGCTCGAGGTCCGCTTCAAAGGACTCAGCATGGCCGATGCGCTCGGCCTCTCGGTCAACGAGGCCGCCGAAGTCTTCCGCGCCCAGCCCAAGCTCGCCGAGAAACTCCGAACGCTCGCCGAGGTCGGCCTCGGCTACCTCAAGCTCGGCCAGGCCGCCAACACGCTCTCCGGCGGCGAAGCCCAGCGCCTCAAGCTCGCCGCCGAACTCGCGCGCCGCGACCATTCCGGCCGTCTCTACGTCCTCGACGAACCCACGACCGGACTGCACTGGGACGACATCGCCAAGCTCCTCGCCCTGCTCGGCCGACTGCGCGACGCAGGCGCCACGCTCATCGTGATCGAACACCACGCCGACGTGATCATGGCGGCGGACCACGTGATGGAACTCGGACCGGAAGGCGGCGAGAAAGGCGGCAAGCTCGTCTACGCCGGCCTGCCCGAAGGCCTGCTCAAGCAGCAGGGATCGCCTACGGGCAGAGCCCTAGCGGGCTCGTGAAGAATCGATGACAGAGGACAGATGACGGATGGCAGAGGGGGTCAGGCTGAAAACTTGCACTGCTTCCATTCTGTCATCTGTCATCCGCCATCTGTCATCTACTCCGTTTACATCTTCTTCGCCAACAGCGCCGCGACGGCATTCAGATCCGCGATCTCGCCGTCAGTGAAGTCATAGGGCTGCATCTTGCCGATGCCGAGCACGCCGATGACCTTGCCGTCGGCGCCGACGACCGGGACGGCCAGCGCTCCTTGGACATTCGTCTTACGGGCGTCGGGCTTGGCCACGCCGCCGAGGTCTTCCTGAAGATTGCAAAGTTGGACGGCCTCCTTGCGCTGCGCGGCGCAGCCGGCGATACCCTTGCCGAACGGGATATTGTCGATCTTCGGCAGCAGCATCGGCAGGACCTGCGGCGGGATACCCTGGTGCGCGATGAGCGTGAGCAGGCCCGTGGACGGATCCGTGCGATGGATCGTGCCCGTGACGCACTGGAAGTTCTCGAGCGTCCGGGCGAGGACGGCCTGCCAGTCAGGCTGGCCGACGAGGAGTTCAGGGAGACCGACGATGGCTTGGGACATGGTAGGAAAAATCAGACAACGCCCTTAGACATGCGTTCCGCAAGCCAGGCGAGGCCGCCGGCTTCGTCGCCGAAGACACCGTCGAGCTGGGCTTCGAAGGCTTCGTCGAGGACCTGGGAGAACCAGCCGGCGGGCTTGTGGCCCATGGCGATGAGATGGCGGCCGAGGACGATCTTCTTCGGGGCGGTCGAGGCGACCTGCAGGGCGGCGGCACGCCCGGCCAGCCATTCGCCATGCGGGGACGGACCATGCATGCTCGCGGTCCCGCGTCCGCGGCGATCGGCGAGATCCACGCGGCAGAGGCGGTCGATGCGGCCGACCTTGTTCGCGAGACGACGCACGGCGGCGTCGCCCGAGCCGGCCTTGTGGAGGTAATACGGCTGACCGTGCCAGCGCACGAGCGGGAGGATGGAGTCGATGAGCTTCTTCTCCTGCGTGACCTGCGCGAGGAAGCGCGGGGCGAGGTTGAAGCTTTCCTCTTCGTGGCCGTAGGCGTGCCAGCGATTGTCCTTCTCTTCTTTCTTCGTCGTGGTCGCCTTGCCGATGTCGTGCAGCAGCACCGCGAGTCCGATGATGAGGTCTTCGTCGCGGTCGCCGACGCGGATCTCCGCGAAGGCGTCGAGACACGCGAGGGTGTGATTCCAGACGTCGCCCTCGGGATGCCATTCCGGATCCTGCGGCACGCCGATCATCGCATGGAGTTCCGGGTAGAACTTCGTCCAGCCGCAGTCCTTGAGGAAGGCGAGGCCGAGCGAGGGCTTGCGGCCGCGGAGGAGGAGCTTCGTCCATTCCTCCTTCAGACGTTCGGGCGGAAGGTCGGCCTGGGTGAGCGAAGCGCAGAGAGCGGTGGTCTCCGGGGCGACCGAGAACTCGAAACGCGCGGCGAACTGCATCGCGCGGAGCACGCGCAGGGGGTCTTCGGCGAACTTGTCCGACACGTGACGGAGACGCTTCGCCCGCAGGTCGGCCACGCCGCCCCAGGGATCGAGGACCTCGCCGGTGAACGGGTCCCACATGATCGCGTTGAGCGTGAAGTCGCGGCGTTCCGCGGCGTCCTTCGGCGTCATCGTCGGATCGGCCTGCACGTCGAAATCCGTATGCTTGGCTCCCGTGCGGTTCTCACGGCGGGGTACCGAGACATCGACCGGGAAGTCCTTGAGCTTGGTCACGCCGAAGGCGGCGCCGACCGTGATGATGCCGAATTCCTTGCGCAGGGCCGCTTCGACCTGACGCGTGCCGAGGCCGTAGACCTCGACGTCGACGTCGAGGACCGGCACCTGCATCAGCGCGTCGCGCACGCAGCCGCCGACGAGCACCGGACGTCCGCCCGCGTCACGCAGCAGCTCGACGACGCGGCGCACGGGCGCGAAGTCGCCGTCGAGGCGGATGAGGTTCGGCTGCAGGTCGGGCACGTCCCCACCCTACCCGAGCCACGGCCGGAGGCGAGTGGTTTTGCGGCTCAGAGGTTGGTCGTGAATCCTTCCTTCAGCAGCCAGGCCTTCGCCGTGTCGCGGCGGTCGCCTTGGAGGACGATCTCGCGGCCCTCGAGGGCGCCGCCCGTGCCGAGGGCGCGCTTGAGTTCCTTGAGCAGCGCCTCGCGCATGCGCATCTCCTGCGACTCGACCCAGAGCCCCTTGAGGATGGTCACTTCCTTGCCGCCGCGGCCGGCGCGTTCGTATTGCAGGATCACCTTGCCTAGCTTCGGCTTCGCCTTGGCGGCGGGCACGACCGGCTTCGGGGGCGGGCCGGGCGGCAGGTCCTGCCCGTCCAGCTTATCGAAAGGATTGCCGCTCATGCGCCGCGTCCGCAGGTCCCCGCGCCCGGCGTGCCGCCCTGGAGATAGACCAAAGCCTTCTCGTAGGAACGGCGCCGGAGGTAGTGATCGAGGTCGCCTGGCAGGCCCGAATCCGGGGCAGACACTTCCGCATCGAGCACCTTCATACAGGCCAAAAGGCCGTCCTTGGGGAGTCCCGGCTGGGAGAGGGCTTGGAGAGCCTCCAGGATGCGTTGACGGCGGACAGGGTCCATTTGCCCGCAGATTGCGGGCCGAACGGGCCCGGAGCAAGCCCGCGGGGCGGTTTTCATAGTGGACAAAAGGCGGGGGGCATCCCTATACCAACCCTTCCTTTGGATGGATAGCTCAGTTGGTTAGAGCGTCTGCTTTACACGCAGAATGTCGTGGGTTCGAGTCCCTCTCCGTCCACCCCTTCCATCACACTCTCCAGTCGCCATGACGCCCCTCAAGAAGAAGCACACGCTCTCCGCCCTCGTCGAAAACAAGTTCGGGGTCCTGGCGCGCGTCGCCGGCATGCTCTCCGGCCGCGGTTTCAACATCGAGACCCTCAACGTCGGCCCGACCCACGACCCGGCCTACTCGCGCATCACCGCGACCGTCGTCGCCGACGACGCCGCCCTCGACCGCTGCGTCAAGGCCCTCGAGAAGCTGATCAACGTCATCACCGTCCAGGACTTCTCCCGCGAGGAGGTCGAACACGTCGCCCGCGAGCTCATCCTCTGCAAGGTGAAGTGCAACACCAAGACCCGCACCGAAATCATCGAGGTCGCCGCCCTCTTCCGCGCCAAGGTCGTGGACGTCGCGCACGACTCCCTCGTCATCGAGTTCACCGGCAACGAGAACAAGATCAGCGCCTTCCTCGAGCTCATCAGCCCGTACGGCATCCTCGCCACCGCCCGCACCGGCGCCGTCGCCCTGCCCCGCGGCCTCAAGAAGGCCGTCAAGTAACCCTTTTCCACCAAACACCATGCCTGCCAAAGTGTACACCGACAAGGACGCCGATCTCGGCTTCCTCAAGAACAAGACCCTCGCCGTCCTCGGCTTCGGTTCCCAGGGACATTCCCACGCGATGAACCTCCGCGACAGCGGACTCAACGTCATCGTGGGCCTGTACAAGGGTTCCAAGTCCGCCGCCGCCGCGAAGAAGAAGGGTTTCAAGGTCTATGAGACCGCCGAAGCCGTCCGTCGCGCCGACGTCATGCTCGTGGGCATCCCCGACATGAAGCAGGCCTCCGTCTGGGAGAAGGACATCGCCCCGAACCTCGGCAAGGGTGGCAAGACCGTCCTCTTCATCCACGGCCTCTCGATCCACTACAAGCTGATCAAGCCCCTCAAGAACGTCGACATCGCCATGGTCGCCCCCAAGGGCCCCGGCCACGTCGTCCGCGCCCAGTACGTCGAAGGCAAGGGCGTCCCCGCCCTCATCGCCGTCCAGCAGGACGTCTCCGGCAAGGCCACCAAGACCGCCCTCGCCTGGGCCAAGGGCATCGGCGGCACCCGCGCCGGCGTCATCAAGACCTCCTTCAAGGAAGAAGCCGAAACCGACCTCTTCGGTGAGCAGGCCGTCCTCTGCGGCGGTGCCTCCGAACTCGTCAAGGTGGGCTACGAAACCCTCGTCGAAGCCGGCTACCAGCCCGAGATGGCCTACTTCGAGTGCCTCCACGAGCTGAAGCTCATCGTCGACCTGATGGTCGAGTCCGGCATCTCCGGCATGCGCTTCTCGATCTCCGAGACCGCCAAGTACGGCGACATCACCCGCGGTCCCCGCGTGATCAACAGCTCGTCCCGCAAGGCGATGCGCGAGATCCTCAAGGAGATCCAGACCGGCAAGTTCACCGCCCAGTGGGTCAAGGAATACAAGGGCGGCCTCAAGAACTACAACAAGCTCCTCAAGAAGGGCGAGAACCACCCGATCGAAAAGACCGGCCAGCGTCTCCGCTCCCTCATGCCCTGGGTTCAGAAGAAGAACATCCGCGGCGCCCAGGCCGAGTACACGACCAAGTAAGGGTCGCCGGGAAACCGGAACACGAAGGGCCGACGCAAGTCGGCCCTTTTTCGTGCCCGCTTACTTGGCGGCGGGCGCCTTGCCCTGCGGGCTGCCGGGCAGGAACTCTTCGCGGCTGACGAAACCGTCGCCATCGGCGTCGCGGCGGGCGAACCATTCCGCGGCGTCGGCGGCGGAACGTCCCACGCCGAACTCGGCGCGCGTCAGCTTGCCGTCGCCATCCACGTCGAGCTTCTTGAACAGCGGGGCGCGGTCGGCGGGCGCATCCGCCTTCGCCTTGCCCTTCCCCTTTCCTTTCGACGCCGGCTGACCACCGGGAATCGCCGGGAGCGGCAGGTAGTCGAAGTCCGCGATCATCTTCTTCGCCATCTCGAGACGAAGCGAGCGTTCGGCTTCGGCGACCTCGGGCTTGCCGCTCAGGTTGTTGAGCTCGGCGGGATCTTTCTCGAGGTCATAGAACTCATACACCGGCCGGGGCGTGGTGAAATACGTCGCGACGAGGCCTGCGGCCATCTTGCCGTCCGCATGCTGCGCGACCATCGACTGCCAGGCCGAACCGCCGGCGCTATCCACCGGGCCGTAAGGCAGCCAGGGCGTGCAGTTGTAGATGGCCTTGTAGCGCTCGCTGCGCACCGAGCGGGAAAGATCGTAGCCGCTGTTCGCCATGCCGACTTGCACGGGCGCGCTGCCGTGCGGGCCCCGCTCCATGAAGACGTGGTCACGGCTCTTGGCGGCGGCGCCTTTGAGCACCGGGAGGAAACTGACGCCGGTCATGCCGGCCGCGGACTTCAAGCCGGCGGCGGCGAGCACCGTCGGTCCGAGGTCTTCGCCGCTAAGCAAGGCCGAGGAATCGCCGCCCGGAGCCACGACGCCGGGCCAGCGGACGACGAAGGGGACGTTGCAACCGGGGTCATACAGCGAGCCCTTGCCGTGCGGGAGCGCCTGGCCGTTGTCGCCGGCGAAGACCACGAGGGTGTCCTTCGCGAGGCCGAGACGATCGAGCAAGGCGAGCACCTTGCCGGCGGTCTCGTCGACGCGGTTCACCTCGGCGCAGTAATCGGCGTATTGCTCGCGGACGCCTGGCAGGTCGGGCACGTGGGCCGGCAACTTGAGCGTGGCGGGATCGGGACGATACGAAGCGGGCGCGGCCCAGGGATGGTGCGGATCGCTGAAGTTCACCCAGAGGCAGAAAGGCTTGTCCTTCGGACGACCGTCAAGGAACGCCGCCGCCTGCTCGACGGCCTGCGCATCGGATCCGCCCTGCACGACATCGAAGCGATCCGCGAAGGTCTTGTAGCCGCCGTCGACCAGGAACTTGCCCAGACTGTCGTCACCCTTGCCGGACCCATCGAGATGGTAGGAACGGCCGACCACGCCGACGTAGTAACCCGCTTCCTTCCGGAGGACTTCGGGGAAGGTCACGACATCGCGGGGCAGCGGCGAAGAGAAGCGCGTGATGCGGGCGGCGACCGGCGAGCGGCCGCTGAGGTAGGCCGCGCGCGAAGGCACGCACTGCGGGGCGGAAGTAAAGAAGCGGCGGAACTTCATGCCTTCAGCTGCCAGCTTATCCAGCGCCGGCGTGCGCACGTTGGCGTCGCCGTAGCAGCTCAGGTAAGGATAGCTATGATCGTCCGAGAGCAGGAACAGGACGTTAGGCTTGTCGGCCGCCGTCAGGCAGACGACGGAAGCAAGCAGCAAGACGAGGCTTCGCATGGGGGTGCGGGGATTCAACCACCCCCACCCCTGATGGCAACCGCTTCCCGCGGCTCAGAACCGTCCAGTCAGCGCCAGGCGGAACTGACGCGGTTCCGTCGGGTGGAAATGGATGCCGTCCGCGCCGCCGGTGGCGGAAGATTCATACGAATAAGCGATGTCCTGATCCAGACGGTCCAACAGATTGAGGATGCTGAGCGTCGCCTCCCAGTTCGCGTTGAGCTGATAACTGACCGAGGCGTTCAGCATGATCGTCTGCCTCGAACGGGCCGCGCCCGCGGCGTCGAGGTCGCGCGGACCGAAGTAACGCAGGCGCAGGGAGCCGGACCAACCGGACTGGTCGCGCACGGTGACGCCGGCGGCGACGACTGTATCGATGGCTCCTTCCACGCTGCGCTGGCCGACGGGGACGTCGCGATACAGCGCCTGCGAGGCGGCCACATCAAGGTCGAAGGACAGCCAGGAATAAGGCGTCCAATAGTTGGCCCACTCGACGCCGTAACGGTCGCTGCCGTCGGAGGGCTCGACCGCGCCGGCGTCGCCGATGAAGACGAGTTCGGACTGCGTACGCAGATACCAGAACGAGAACGTGCTCTGCAGGTCCTTGAACGCGAGCGAGCGGACGCCGACCTCGGCGCCGCGGGCGGGCACGAGGCCGCGCAGGGGGCCGGAAGCGAGCGTGGCGCCACGGACGTCGTTGCTGTGGAAGCCGTAGCCGGCCTGGAAGAAGTATTCGGTCTTGTCCCACGGCCCCCAGACCAGCGTGAGCTTCGGGCTGAAGAGCGCCGTCGAGACGTCGCCCGAGTCGGCGGGGGTGGCGAGGGAGTTCACGTCGGCGAACTGCAGGTCGCCGCGGCCGCCGACCACGCTGCGGAACGTCGGCGTCCACTGGACGCGATGTTCGGCGAAGAGCCCGAGCGTGCCGAGTCCGATCTCATGCTGCGAGGTCGTCGAGAGCCGCGCGCGGTCGTCCGTGGCGTAGAGGCCGTTGTCGATCCAGTCATGACGGAATTGCACGCCGAAGGAAGTCTCCGTCGGGCGGCGGTCCCATTCCGCATGGACGTGGCGGACGTAACTGAAACCGGCCGCGGTACGAGCGTCCTGCTGCTCGAACTGGTCGCCGTTGACCGGGTCGTTCAAAGCGTAGGTGAAGTTGGAGAAGAGGTCCAACTCGTAGCGGAAGACATAGGCCTGAAAGCGGTCTTCCGAACCGCCATGACGGTGACGCCAGTCCGCCGACCACGAAAGGTAACGGGAATCGCCACCGTTGGTCGGATCCATGTTGCCCCACGGTGAAAGCGCGCCCGACTCGACGAGCGTGAGCGGGATCTGGTCGCTCGTACGCCAATCGCCTTGATAGAAACGCAGCGTCGTCGAGAAACCATCGTGTCCATCGCCGCGCGACCAGGACAGCTGGCCGTTGGCGCGACGGTAGTTGTCGCCCATCAGCCACGGTCCGTCGGAATAGGCGCCCTGCATCGCGTAAAGCAGGTCGCCCGAGCCCGCCTTGACGGAATCGGCGACCAGCAGACGGGCATGATCGAACGAACCGCCCTCGATCAGCAGAACGCCTTTCGGCAAGGTCTTGAAGGTATCCAGGTAGGCCGCGCCCGCCGTGCCGAAGTCACCCGTCTGGGCATAGTAAGGCCCCTTCTGATAGTTGACCCGCTCGACGAGCTCGGGGATCAGGAAATTCATGTCGGCGTAACCCTGGCCATGGCCGTGCGAAGGCATGTTGAGCGGCACGCCGTCAAGGAACGTCGCGAAGTCGGTGCCGTGATCCAGGTTGAACCCCCGCATGAAATACTGATTGGCCTTACCGCCGCCGGCATGCTGCGTGATGATCAGACCCGGAATGGTCTCCAGCACCTCGCCCGGACGAAGGAGCGGACGCTCGCCGAGCTGCACGGCACCCGTCACGCCGATGGTAGCGGAATCAGCCACGCCGAGCAGGCTGTCCTGACGGCCCATGACGACAATCTTGCCGAGCGACTTAGGCTCGGGGTCGGCGTGGGCGACCGTCAGAGCGGAAGCGGCGATGAGCAAGGGCAGCAGACGCATGAGCGAGAAGTAGGAGGGTCCTCAGGGATGACGATAAAAGAAAAGGCGGCTTCGCCTGCCCAGACGAAGCCGCCGGGCCATGAACCTCAGAAATTCAGACGCAGGCCGGCCTCGATGCCGCGACCTGGCATGGGCAGGACGTCCTTGATGAAGGAAGACGCATTGCGGGCCTCCTGATCGAGCAGGTTGATCACGCGGAGCGTGAACTGGCCGTCCAGCTGGGCGAACTTGAACGGACGGGCCAGGCTGGCGCCGACCATCGTGTAGCCCGCGGTCCGGGTCTCGTCGGGAGCGTTGTGGTTCTGCGCGAAGTGATAGGTCGCGTCGAGACGCCAGGACCAGCCGGACTCGAGGCCGTGCAGGGCCGCGCCGATGCGTCCGGGCGAGATACGCGGCAGGGCCTCAGAGGTGTCGCGGTTGGAAGCGCGCACGAAGTCGCCATAGCATTCCAGCCCGACCTTTGAGACCGGCGTGTCGACGAACTGGAAGTTCACCTTCGCCTCGGAGCCGAAGAAATCCGCCGGCACGGAGACGAAATCATAACGCGCGAGCTCATCGGTGCCACCGTTGGAGTAATCGGGGCCCCCGCTGGCGGTCAGGTCGGGACCGTAGCCGTTGCGCTGCAGCGCGATGAAGGAAGAGAAGCGGTTGTAGTAGACCGAGAAGCTGCCGGAGACCGGACCGCGGACCTTGGCGAGCTCCCACTCGAGACCGAAGCCCTGCTCCTTGCCGAGGTCGCGGTCACCGACCTCATAGATATCCGTGGCCACGTGCGGACCATCGGCATAAAGCTCCTGGAAGTTCGGAGCGCGCTCGGTGCGGGTGAGGTTGACCGTGGAGGTCCAGGAGGGATTCAGGTCCTTGGCCCAGGCGAAGGCGAAGCTCGCCGGCGTGAAGGAAGCCGAGTCGGCGGCGGGATCGGAGGCGATGCCCTCGTGCGTCCAAGCGGAAGCATCGACCTGGGCGTGCTCGATACGGAAGCCGTAACGGAGGCGCTGGTCGGGGGCGAGGTTTTGCACAAAGGAGCCGAACGTGGCCATGGCGGCATTACGCGTATCGGGCAGGAAAGCCTCGTCGCCGGTCACGCCGAAATCGAAGCGGCTGGCCTGGACGCCCACGACGCCCTCGACAGAGCCGATCTTAACCAGCTCGACATCGAGACGGCCGTCCCAGCCATCGTTGGCGAAAGTGCTGCCCGCCACGCCCGCTTCGAATTCCGTGTGGGCGTAATCCGCGGCGCCGATGCGATAAGAAAGCGAACGGACCACCGATCCGGCGACCTCCGACTTACCCGCAAGGTCCCAGCGACGCTGGCGCAGCCCGATGCTGATGTCCTGCTCAGCGACGCCGTAGTTGGAATCGAGGCCGGAATAGGAAAGGCCCACGTAGCCGTTGGAAGTCAGATAAGAAACGCCGAGGCCGGCGCCGCGGTTATCGGCCGAAGTATCGGCGATGCGTCCCACCGGCGTGCGCAGGTCGTCCGTCGACTTGTCGAAGCCGTCGACATGGTAAGAGAAAGAACCCACCGAGCCTTCGGCGAGGATGCCCGCGGAGCGGAGGCCGTCGACGGAACCGATGCGGCCTACGACCGACTGGCGCTGAGCGAGGCGCTGATCGGGGATGCGCGCGTCGACGAGGTTGATCACGCCGCCGAGGATGCTGTTGCTATAGAGCAGGGCCGCCGGACCGCGCAGCACCTGAGCCTCGCGGATGGCGAGCGGGTCGACGCTCACCGCGTGGTCGGGGCTGGAGGATGACGCATCGAGGCTGCTGACGCCGTTCTGGGTGATCTTCAGGCGGTCGCCATCCAGGCCGCGGATGACCGGGCGGCCGGAGTTGGGACCAAAGTAGCTGGAGACCACGCCGGGGAGCTCGGACAGCACGTCACCGATGTTGGACTGGGGCAGGCGCTCGAGGACCGTGTTCGAAAGGATCAGGGTCGGCGACACCGCCGTGACCTCGCCCCCGATGGCCGTGCCCTTGACCACTACCGTCTTCAGCTTCTCGGGCGCAGCGGCCGGCTTGTCCTGAGCGGCCAAGGCCAGCGTCGAGGCGGCCAGCATGAAAAGGGGACGGATCGAAGGAAACACGCGGGATTTCATAGGATTGTCAAATGCAATACTATTGCATTAAGCCATTTCAAGCAGAAATCCTCGGATTGCAGTCAGGGGATAAATGCACGGACTAAGGCCACCCCCCATGAGAGAGTCCTCCCCTACCCCTGATGCCATCCACTCGGATGCCTTCCTGGCCCGCCTGATGCGCGGCCAGCTGAAGCTCTCGATCGCCTGCGCCCTGTGCTTCGTCGTGGCGCTCGTGGCCCTGCCCCTGCTCAACTACTACCAGCCCGGCTTCATGGCCCAGCGCGTCTTCGGCTTCACGCTCACGTGGCTGATCCTCGGCGTCCTCTTCTTCCCCTTCGTGTGGATCATCTCCTACGTGTTCATCAAGCGCTCGATCGCGCTCGAGGACGCCGAAGCCAAAGCCGCCCAGGACGGCCTGACCAAGTAACATGAACGCCCTCCTCGCCGCGCAGGACATCGATCCCTGGATCGCTTTCTTCTCGCTCGTCACCGTCGTCATCACCGTCGGCATGGGCTTCTGGACCGCCGGGAAGTCCAAGAGCGCCGGCGACTTCTTCGTCGCGGGACGCTCGGTCTCCGTCGGCTGGAACGCCTCCGCCATCTCGGGCGAATACCTCTCCGCGGCCTCGTTCATGGGCGTCGCGGGCATGGTCATGGCCACGGGCTATGACGCGCTGTGGTATCCGGTCTGCTACGCCTGCGGCTACCTCTTCCTCCTGCTCTTCATCGCCGGCCCGCTGCGTCGCTTCGGCGCCTACACCATCCCGGACTTCGCCGAAGGCCGCTACGACTCGCCGTTGTTCCGCAAGATCGCCGTCTGCTTCGTCCTCTTCATCGGCTTCTTCTACACCATGCCTCAGATGAAGGGCGCCGGCACCACGCTCGCCTACATCTTCCCCGGCCTGCCCTATTGGGCCGGCGTCGTCGTCGTGGGCGCGGTCATCACCCTGAACGTCTCGCTCGGCGGCATGAAGGGCATCACCCTCGTGCAGGCCTTCCAATACTGGCTGAAGGTCTTCGCGATCACCCTGCCGATCTTCGTCCTGGCCTCCGTCGTCGGTCACTACCAGCAGCACCTCGAGGCCAACAAGACCGCCCAGGAGACCGTCGCCGCCGCCCCCGCGGGCATCGAGCGCAAGGCCCTGCCCGCCAAGGCCCCGAAGGACGAACAGTGGATCGCGCCGTTCGGCAAGCTGACCACCAAGGCCGTCGACGCCTCCATCGCCGCCGCGAAGACGCCCGAAGCGAAGGCCGAGCTCGAAGCGAACAAGCAGCCCTACTCGCTCCTCTACACCTACTCGCTGATCATCGCGCTCGTCTGCGGCACCGCCGGCCTGCCGCACATCCTCGTCCGCTTCTACACGAACCCCGACGGCGTCGCCGCGAAGCGCACCACGATGTGGGTCATGATCCTCATCGGCGTCTTCTACGTCTTCCCGCCCGTCTACGGCGTCATCGGCCGCTCGCTCACGCCGGAACTCTATGACGCCGTCGGCGCCAAGGGCACCGACAAGGTCGTGCTCGAGCTGCCCACGCTGCTCGCCGGCCGCGACCATCCGCTCCTCGGCTCGATCCTCTCGGGCATCACCTGCGCCGGCGCCTTCGCCGCGTTCATGTCGACCTTCTCCGGCCTGCTCGTCTCGATGTCCAGCGCCCTGGCGCACGACATCTACGGCCGCATCCTCCGTCCGGCCTCCTCGCCGGAACAGCGCCTCAAGGCCTTCAAGTGGTCGGCCCTGATCGTGGGCGTGACCGCCGTCGGCCTGGGTTCGCAGGTCGAAGCGCTCGAGATCAACTTCATGGTCGGCCAGGCCTTCGCCATCGCCGCCGCCAGTTACTTCCCGCTGCTCTTCATGAGCGTCTGGTGGCGCGGCATGACCATGCGCGGCGCGGCCACCGGCATGCTCGTCGGCGGACTCAGCGCGCTCGCTTCCATCACCCTGACGTCGGTCTCCGACGTCGCCGTCGCCAAGGCGAAGAAGCTGACCGACGCCGCGGAACTCGCCGCCTACTGGGCCGACCATCCGCTCGCCAAGGGCATCGCCGACTTCTGGGTCGCGCACCCGCTCGCCCGCATCCTCTGCGAACAGCCCGCGATCTGGGCCGTGCCGCTTTCCATCCTGCTGATGATCTTCGTCTCCAAGGCGACCTCGTCCACGATCCCGGCCGACGTCCGCATGAAGATGCTCGTCCTCCACGCCCCGGAAGCCCTCGGCCTGAAGCAGGAATACATCAAGGAGCACGAAGGCCTCGGCGGACACTGACACGTCTCCCGGGGCGGATTATTCCGTCCCCGGGAAACTTGAAACTTGGAAGTCCGGCAGGGGGCGTCTTTGCTGATGAGGTGTCCCACGAACTCACCGAAGACGACTCCCGCGCCTATGGCGTCGTCCAGGCGTTCTCCCTCCTCCTCGCCGGCGGCGCCCTCTACGCGGCGGCCCTCCTGACCTACCGCGGCGGCGAAGTCTTCCTCGGCCTCGTCAAAGACCCTTATGACCGCGTGGTCTGGCTCGGCGTCGGCATGGGCATCCCCGTCGCGCTCTGCGGCGCGGTGATCGCCGTCCTCGCCACCCTGAACCGGCCTTGGGATCTCCTCCGCATCGCCGCCACCGCCCTGCTCGTGGGCAACCTCGCCGTGCCCGCCGCCTGGGGCGTCCTCTGGTTGATCCGCCAAGGCTAAGCCCCCTTCCGCAATGTCCTCCGGCCCCATCGTCATCGTCACCCGCGGCAGCCCGCTGGCCCTCCAGCAGACGCACGACGCCGCCGCCCGCCTGCAGGCGGCGCTCGGCCGTCCCACCGAGATCCGCATCCTGACCACCACCGGCGACCGTCAGGCCAGCTGGTCGCTCGAGAAGCAGGGCGGCAAGGGCCTCTTCACCGCCGAGCTCGAGCAAGCGCTCCTGCGCGGCGAAGCCGATCTCGCGATCCACAGTTCCAAGGACCTCCCGACGGAGATGCCCGCCGGCCTCGCCATCGCCGTCTGCCTGCCGCGCCAGGATGCGCGAGACGTGCTCGTGCGCCGCAGCGAGGTCGCCAGCCCTAAGCTCATCGCCACCGGCAGCCCGCGACGCCGCGCGCAGGGCGCCCTCGCCTTCCCGCAGGCGCAGTGGACCGAACTGCGCGGCAACGTGGACACCCGCCTGAAGAAGCTCGCGAACGGCGACGCCGACGCGTCTTACCTCGCCGCCTCCGGACTCAACCGCCTCGGCATCAAGGCATGGCCCGGCCTCGCGTTCGAGCCCGTAGCGCTCACCGACATGGTGCCCGCCGCCGGCCAGGGCGCCGTCGCCATCCAGTCGCGCTCGGCCGAGATCGCGCAGTATGCCGCCGCCGGCTGCGCCGCCACGACCTATTCCGTGACCGTCGAGCGCCTGTTCCTCGCCAAGCTCGGCGAGGGCTGCCACACCGCGTTCGCGTGCCATCACGCCGCCGGCCGCGTGCATCTCTTCCGCGCCGACTTCGGCCGCCGCGACTTCGCTTTCCCCGTCACCGACCTCGCCGCGGCCTCCGCCTTGGCCGACGACATCCTCCGCCAGATCCTGCCCCGCTGAACATGAGCAAACTTCCCCTCCGCGACCGCCTCGTCGTCCTCACCCGCCCGGAAGGACGCGGCGCCGACTGGAAGGACGCCCTCGTCGAGGCCGGCGCGGCCGTCTCCGAGCTTCCGCTCCTCGAGATCACCTTCGAGCCCGACGACACCGTACTCAGCGAAGTCCTCGACGCCATGGGCGAATACGACTGGATCGTCTTCACCAGCGCCAACGGCGTGCGCGGTTTCTTCGACCGTTTCTTCGAACGCTTCACCGACATCCGCTCCGTCGGCGGCGTGCGCTTCGCCTGCCTCGGACCCGCGACGGAGAAAGCCCTGCGCCAATACCACCTGGACAGCGACCTCACCGCCACGCAGAACGACGCCCTCTCGCTGGGCCGCGAGCTCATGACCAAGCACGACGTCGAGAACCAGAAGCTCCTCGTCGTCACCGGCAACCTCAACACCCCCGAGCTGCCGCGCCTGCTCGCCGACGGCGCCATGGCGATCGTCGACGTGATCAAGGTCTACGCCACCGAAGAGAAGTCGGTCGCCGAATCGCCCGAAGCCGCCGAGTTCCGCCGCCGCGGCGCCGACGCGATCGTGTTCGCGAGCCCCTCGGCCGTGGAATCTTTCCTGCACCAGGCCGCGTCCCTCCGTCCTGACGCCGGCGCCCGCCAGCCCAAGGCCGTGGCCATCGGCGCCACGACCGCCGATGCGATCCGCAAGGCCGGCATTCCGCTGGCAGGTACCGCTTCCGCGCCGACCGCCAAAGCCATCCGCGACGCCGTCGTCGCCGCGCTCTCATGATCGGCAAGGCGCGCATCAAGGTCTGCGGGATCACCCGCGCCGCCGACGCCGCCACGGCCCTCTCCCAAGGCGCCGACTTCCTCGGCGTGAACTGCTGGTCGGGTTCGCCCCGCTTCGTCCCCGCCCCCGCGCGGGCCCAGCTGCTGCGAGAAATCCCTGCCGCAAAGCGCGTGGCCGTGACGGTGAATCCTTCCGTCGCCGAAGCCCTCGCGCTGATCGCCGAAGGCTTCGCGGTCGTGCAGGCGCACTTCGATCCGGCTAAGTCGGACTGCGACCCGGAGGCGCTCTCCGCGGCCGTCGGCCCTTCCCGCCTCTGGCTCGCCCCGAAACTCGCCGACGGCGCCGAATGGCCCGCCGCTTTGATCCCGCTGGCCGCCGGCTTCGTCCACGACGCCCATGCCAAGGACGCCTTCGGCGGCACCGGCAAGACCTCCGACTGGAGCCGCTTCTCCCAGCTGCGTCAGCGCTACCCCGATTCTCTCTGGCTGCTGGCCGGCGGGCTAGGCCCCGACAACATCGTGGCCGCCACACGCTCCGGGGCGGACTTTTTCGACCTGAATAGCGGCATCGAACTCGCCCCTGGGCTCAAATCTGCCGAAAAACTGTCGGCAGTCGCCGAAGCGCTGCTTAAAATTGCTCAATCGTAAGTCCTACCCCCTCGAACCGGGACTTGGCACGGGGGGTGCATAAGTGGACTTGCTCAACCGAACGCCTAACCCAACCTAATCACACCACCATGAAGCTCGTCGTCGCCATCATCAAACCGTTCAAACTTGAAGAAGTTAAGGACGCCCTCGCCGAGATCGGCATCGAGGGTATGACCGTAACCGAAGTCAAGGGCTTCGGTCGCCAGAAGGGTCACACCGAAATCTACCGCGGTTCGGAATACACCGTCGACTTCCTCCCCAAGGTGAAGATCGAGGCCGCCGTGGCTGACGAGCAGGTCGAAAAGGCCATCGCCACCATCTCCAAGGCCGCCCAGACCGGTAAGATCGGCGACGGCAAGATCTTCGTCCTCGGCCTGACCGACGTGATCCGCATCCGCACCGGCGAGCGCGGTCCGGCGGCCATCTAAGCTCCGGCCACATCCAATCAAAAGGGCGTCCGCTAGGACGCCCTTTTTGTTGGCCTACTTCGCCGCCTTGGCCGCGGCCTTGGCTGCGTCGCGTTTGGCGAGCATGCCGGGCGAGTTCCACTTGATCACGTGATACGTGGCCGGGGCTTCGCCGGCGTTGCGGATCGCGTGGTCGATGTTGGAAGCCTGGAAGATCACCGAGCCCGGTCCGAGCTTCACCCAATCACCGGCGACGAGCGCCTCGACATTGCCTTCCTTGACGATGAGCAGCTCCTCGTCGGCATGCTGGTGAGGAGGATGCGCCGCCTGCCCGGGGTTCAGCGTGGTGATATGGCATTCCAGTTCGTCGAGCGTGGCGGTCGGCGCCTGGCAGACCTTACGGTAGGCCCCCGCCTTGCTGGGCCTCACCGCCAGCTTCTCCCAATCAAAGGCCATCGAGCCCATGACGGGCTTGGCGGCCGGCACGTCGGCGGCGATGGGGCCGGGGACGATGAAGCCGAGCAGGCCGAGGCAGACGGAGGCGGTCAGGGCGGCGACGACGAGGTCGCGACGGGTCGGGGTGAGCATGCGATGTTGATAGGAAACCTGCCGAAGGGAGTAAAGAGCCCATCCAGACGCCTTGCCCTCAGCCCGACCCCGGGCCTAATCTCCGGCATGCTTCGCCCCGCGCACCGATGGACGGCCGCCCTGCTCTGCCTGGCGGCCTTGCTCGCGGGCTGCGGCGACGGCCGGACCACCGCGGAGAAGAAAGCCGCCGAGGGCTACCTGATCATCAACAACATGGCCGAGCCCTCCGGCCTCGACCCGCAGACCATCACCGGCCTCAGCGAAAGCCACATCGTCGGCGCGCTCTTCGAAGGCCTGGTCAATTACGACCCCAAGGACCTGCACCCCATCCCGGGCATCGCGGAAAGCTGGACGATGTCGGCCGACGGCAAGACCTGGACCTTCCGCCTGCGCAAGAAGGCCCGGTGGTCGAACGGCGACCCCATCACCTCGGCGGACTTCCTCTTCAGCTACCAGCGCATGCTCATGCCGACCTTCGGCGCCGAGTATGGCTCGATGCTGCACGGCATCCGCGGCGCCAAGGATTTCGCCGCCGGCAAGACCAAGGATTTCCGGTCCGTCGGCCTGCGCGCGCCCGACGCGCACACGCTCGTCATCGAACTCGAGCACCCCATCCCGTATTTCCTGCAGCTCGTCTGCCACCACAGCTGGATCCCCGTGCACCCGCCGACGATCCTGAAGTTCGGCGGCATCGACGCGCTGAACACGCCGTGGACGCGGCCCGGCTCGATGGTCTGCAGCGGCGCCTTCACCCTCGAGTCCTGGGAGGTCGCCCGCCGCGTGGTGGTGCGCAAGAACCCGCTCTACTGGAACGCCAAGGAAGTCGCCCTGAACGCCGTGGAATTCCGCGCCATCGCGGACCTCTTCGCCGAGGAACGCGCCTTCCGCGGCGGCGAACTGCACGTCACCGGCGCGGTGCCGCCTTACAAGGTGGCCAAGCTCCGCGCCGAGAAAGCGCCGCATCTGCGCATCGATCCGTTCCTCTCCACCGCCTTCGTCTGGGTGAACTGCGACATCAAGGGCGCCCAGCCCGCGGACGTCGCCGCCCGCAAGGCCTTGGGCGATCCGCGCGTCCGCCGCGCCCTCGGCATGGCCATCGACCGCGACCTGATCGCCGAGAAAGTCCTGCGCGCCGGCGAGTCGCCCGCGCTCCACTTCACCCCGCCCGGCACGGGCGGCTTCCAGCCGACCGCCCGCTGGAAACAGGACTTCGCGGAAGCGCGTCGCCTCCTCGCCGAAGCCGGCTACCCCGGCGGCAAGGGACTCCCGAAGTTCGACTACCTCTACGCCACCTCGGAAGGCCAGCAGATGGTCGCGCAGGCCTACCAGGAGATGTGGCGCCGCGAGCTCGGCGTCGAGGTCGAGCTGCGCAACCTCGAATGGAAGGTCTACCTGACCGCCATGCGCAAAGGCGAGTTCCACCTCTGCCGCGGCGCGTGGGTCGGCGACTACAACGACCCCAACACCTTCCTCGAGATGCTCATCACCGGCAACGAGCTCAACAACTGCAACTGGAGCGACGCGGAATACGACCGCCTGCTCGGGCTCGCCGCGCGCGAGACCGACGCCGCCAAGCGGTTCGGGTACTTCCAGCAGGCCGAAGCCCGGCTGGTCGAACAGGCCCCGGTGCTCCCCGTGGTCTTCAATAAGAACAAATATCTGATGCGCCCCGAGGTGCAGGGCTGGCATCCCACCCTGCTCGACCAACACCCGCTTTCCGCCGTCCGGCTCGTCCCGTCGAAAGGGGATTGAACGGGACCGTCGCCGCGGTATCTTCCTCTCATCGCCATGCGCTCCCTCGCCCTCGCCCTGCTCGCCGCCTTCGTCACCCTGACCGCCGTCGCGCAGACCGACCCGCTGCGCGCAGCCCCCCAGGACAAGGCCTTCGCCAAGCTGCGCGGCATCACCCAGTTCTACATCGACGTCTCGACCTCCGAGAACCGACCCGAGGACGCCGACCTGCGCGGCGAGATCCGCGACGGCATGGAACTCGAGCTCCGCCGCGCCAACCTCACGCCCAAGGCCGTCGAAGGCCTGAGCCCGGAAGCCGCCACCCCGCTGCTGCTGATCGAGGTGCGCTACGACCGCGGCCTCGGTCGCTACAACGCCGACGTCATCCTCTCGGTGCGCGACAACGCGACGATCTCCCGCAACAAGGAGGCCGTGCTCGCCCAGACCTACAGCGAGACCCGTCGTGCGCTCGGCACCTCGGACACCGCCCTCAACCGCGAGGTCAAGGCCCGCGGCCGCGAACTCGTGCTCGAGGTCATCGAAGGCATGAAGCGTCTCAAGTGAGCGCCCGGCCTTGGAACTGCTGAAGAAGATCCGGGGCGACGGAGCGGAACCCCCGCCGCGCCCCCCGGCGAAGGAGATCATCGCGACCGCGCTCTGCGTCGTCGTGCTCATCGGCGGACTGACCTTCCTCGGCAACGCCGCCGGCGCGCCCCTCCTCCTCGGCACGTTCGCCGCCAGCTCCCTGCTCGTCTTCGCCTATCCGGACTCGCCGTTCGCCCAGCCGCGTAACGTCCTCCTCGGCCACCTCATCGGGAGCGCCTGCGGTCTGGCCGCCGCGCAATGGCTCGCCGGAGGCTGGTGGGCGCCGGCCCTCGCCGTCGGCCTGGCCATCGTGCTGATGAAGCTCACTCGCTCCGTGCACCCGCCGGCCTGCTCCAACCCGCTCATCGTCTGCGCGCTGAGCCAGGCCGGCTGGAGCTTCCTGCTCTTCCCCACCCTCACGGGCGCCGGCCTCATCGTCCTCGTCGCCCTCTTCCATCACAACTTGCGCCGCGAGGCCCGCTGGCCCAAGTATTGGTTCTGAACTTATGTCCTCCGTCGAAACCCGCCTCGCCGAACTCGGCTGCACCCTGCCGACTCCACCCGCCGCCGCCGGCGCCTATGTCCCGGCCGTCCGCACGGGCGACCTCCTCTACCTCGCCGGCACCCTGCCGATGAAGGACGGCAAGGTCGCCTCGCTCGGCAAGGTCGGCCGCGAGGTCGACCTCGTCCAGGCCGCCGAGGCCGCCAAGCTGTGCACGCTCAACGCGCTGGCCAACGCCAAGGCCGCCCTCGGTTCGCTCGATCGCGTCACGCGCGTCGTCATGGTCAACGGCTTCGTCAACGGCGTCGACGGCTTCAGCGACAGCCCCAAGGTGCTCAACGGCGCCTCGGAGTTCCTCCTCCAGGTCTTCGGCGACGCCGGCAAGCACGCGCGCGCCGCGGTCTCCGTCAACGGCCTGCCGCTCGGCGTCTCCGTCGAGGTGCAGATCGTGCTCGAGGTCCGCGACTGAGCTCGCTCAGCCTTCGGACAGGCTCACGCGGGTGAAGTCGATCTTGAACGACTTGCCCTTCGGCGGCTTGCCGCAATTGCCGATCTGAGCGCACGCGCGCTTCACGAGTTCGCCCATGCGCGCGTCGCGCGGGGAGCTGATCCAGCCGGAGAAGGTGACGAAGCCGGAAGCATCGACATTGACGGTGACGCCGCAGGTGCCGCCGGATGACACGGATTCGCCTTCGGCCGCGACGATCTCGCGCCAAGCCGTGAGCAGGCGCGCCTGGACTTCGCCGGCGTAGAGCGCGAGCTCGGAGGCCGAGCCGCCTTCGCCGCCGTTGTCGCCGGTGCCGTAGCTACGGCCCTTCTTGACGGACACGCCGCCGATGCCGCCGGACTTGGACGAACCTCCGGGGCGGCCGGACTTGCCGCCCTGGCTCTTGTTGAACTCCTCGAGGGTCGTGCGGGCGGACTTGCTGCCCACGCCGTTCTTCACGACGGCCTTGGTCGAGGTCTTCGTGTTGGAAGAGGATTGGGAGGCCTGTTCGGCCTGCTCGCGCTCGCGGAGGATCTTGTCGACGTTGAGCTTCGGGATCTTGATGCGGGAGATGCCGTTGTTCGTGCCGGTCTCCGCGCCCTGCGCGACGCCGGGGGCTTTGCCGATCTCCCCCGGACGCTTGCCGGGGATGCCGGCGAGGTCGATCAGCAGCGGGTCGACGGGGTCGAGGTTCTCGCCGTCCTGACGCGCCGCATACCAGGAGAAACCGATGACCGCGCCGAGGAGACCGAGGTGCACCAGGACGGAACCGATCCAACCTTTGCCCTCGGCGGCCATGTTCAGCGCGTCTCGGTGTCGAGCGCCGCCTTGGTCAGGCCCTTGGCCTTGGCGAGGGACAGCACGTCGATGATCTTCTGGTAGGACAGCGCGCCGTCGCCGCGGATGCGGACGATGGGCTGCTCGGCCTCGGGCAGGGCCGCGAGCGTGGCGAACTCGGCTTCGAGCTGGGCGGTCGTGACCGGACGGGCGCCGAGCGAGAGCCCGCCGTTGCGGTCGATGCTGACGATGCGGTGCTGGGCCTTGGTATCAGGCGCCTTGCCCGCGCCCTTGTCGGCCTTGGGCAGGTTGACGGCCGTCGTCTGCTCCAGCACCGGCGTCGCGATCATGAAGATGATCAGCAGCACGAAGCAGAGATCGAGCATCGGCGTGACGTTCAGCTCGTTCATCACGTGCAGCCGGTTAGGCTTGGAAAAGGAGCGGGCCATCGGGTCTTACTGGGCGTCCTCCCAGCCGGGCAGAGCGGCGGGCGGGACTTCGGGGGCGGGAGCCGCGGCGGAAGCGGCGGCGGGCTGGGCCGCCTGCGCGGCGCGATGGAGGCGTTCGCGCTCCTGCGCGGCCTCGTAGTTGCGGCGGGCTTCGCCTTCGAGCTCGAGCTCGACGCGGTCGGCGAGCGAGCTCGCGAAGTTCTCGAGCTCGGTCGTCATGATCTTCACCTGGGTGAGCAGGTAGTTGTAACCGAAGGTGGCGGGGATGGCGACGAGCAGGCCGAGCGTGGTCGTGACAAGCGCGCCGCAGACGCCGGGCGCGAGCTGCGCGATGCTGGCCTTCTCGGTCAGCGCGCCGAAGGTGACCATCACGCCCCACACGGTGCCGAGCAGGCCGAGGAACGGACCGCCGGAGACGAGCGAGCTGAGCAGCACCATCTTGTCCTCGTACTTCACCATCGTGCGCGCGACGCCGCGCTGGACCGCGTTCTCGACGTGGCCCATGCACAACGTCACGTCGGCCGGACGCACGAGGCGTCCCTTGTGGCGCTGCACCGCGGAGACGGCTTCGGCGACGAGGAATTCGTAAGGGCCGAGGTTGGAGCCGCGCGGGAAGTTGAGCGCGACGACGGCGGGCTCGTCGCGGAGGCGACGTTCGAAGGCGTGGTTGCGGCGGCGCAGCTCATGGACGTCGGACCATTTCTGGATCATCGCGCCCCAGCCGATGAAGGAACAGATCAGGAGCACGACGGCGACGGCCATGCCGGCCGCATCCATCTGCTTGAAATACCAGAGGGCGCCCTTGTCGGCTTCGGCCAGCACCAGCATGAAGACAGGAGAAAGCATCGGTTTCCTAGGCAATCCGCCGCGAGCGGGGCTTCAACCTGAAAAGGTTCGCCCGCACGCTTGAACCGGCGGCGGTTCTTCCGCATGGTGAGGGCTGCGTGATCCCTCGTCCGCCCACCTGCCAAGGCTGCGTCCAGAACGCCGTCGTCTACTTCACCCTCGTCGCCGGGGGCAAGGCGGAGACCTATGCCTGCTGCCAAGGCTGCCCCTCCCTCATCTCGGACTCCATCCTGCCCTCGCTCGCGCTGGGACTGAAGCTGACCGTCCCGACCCCCGTCGGGCGCGGCAAGTGCCCGGCCTGCGGCTTCCGCTGGGCCGACTACGAGCGCATCCACCGCCTCGGCTGCGCCACCTGCTACGAAGCCCATGCGCCCCAGGCCTTGGCGACCATCGCGCGCATCCAGCCCGGCATGGAGCACCACGGTCGCCGCCCCCAGGACAGCCAGGCCAACCGCGCCGCCAAGCTGGCCAAGGCCCGCGCCGACCTGCAGGACGCCCTCCGGGTCGAGGATTACGAGGCCGCGGCCGTCCTGCGGGACCAGATCGCCGAGCTCGAGAACGGCGCGACCGAGAGCCGTCCCTGATTTACCGGATGAAACCCACCGCCCTGCTGACCAACGATGACGGCATCAACGCCGCCTTCCTCCATGCCTTGGTGGCCGCCTGCCTCGCCGAAGGCTTCCGGGTGCTCGTCGCGGCCCCCTCCGGGGAGCGCAGCTGGATCGGCCGGGCCTTCAGCCGTCACCGCGAAGTGACCTTGGCGGACTACCCGGGCCTGGGCGAACAGGCTTGGTCCATCGACGGCACCCCTTCCGACTGCGTCAATATTGCGCTCGGCCACCTGCTTCCCGCCAAGCCCGACATCGTCATCTCCGGCATCAACATCGGCTTCAACGCCACCATGCCCCTCTGCCTGAGCTCGGGCACCTTGGCCGGCGCGACCGAAGGCGCCGCGTGGGGCCTGCCGGCCGTGGCCTGCTCGCTCGACCTCGAGCAATCCCTCTTCGAACAGGTGCACCGTAATTCGGCCACCTGCCCGCCGGCCCTCCGCCCGCACCTCGAGATCGCCTGCCGCCATGCCGCCCGCTTCGCCAAAGGCCTCGTCGGCCAGCCGGTCAGCGGCCTGCACGTGCATAGCCTGAACTACCCTGCCGGCATGACCGAGCAGACCGCAATGGAACGCAGCACGCCCGCGCTCGTCCGCCACGGCTCCCTTTTCAAGCGTTCCGCCCTCGGCTTCTCGTTCGCCTGGAACGACGGCGAGAACCATTCGACCGAAAAGCAGACAGACCTCGCCGTGCTGGAGCGAGGTCTGATCAGTCACACGGTCTTCGACTTCGGCGGCACCGCGCCGCTCTGAGCCGGCTCAGTGGCTGTGGCCGTGATCGTGGCCATGACCATGGTCATGGTCGTGGTCATGATCATGGTGGCCTTCGGAGGCGAAGAGCACCGGCAGCAGGAGGACGAGGCCGCCGATGAAGGCCGGGGCGTAGGCGTTACGCAGGCCATGGGCCGCGAGGAAAGGATAGAAGGCCACGTAGCCGGCGACAGCCCAGGCGCCGAGGTGGTTGGTGAAGAGCCAGAAGCCCTTCAGACCGCCGTCGTTGGCGCGGCGCTGGACGTAGACCGAGAGGAATCCGGCGAAGAAAACGGCGGAGAGGATGAGGAGGAAGACGGCGAAAGGAGCCCAGCCTTCGACGGCGTGGTGGTGGATCTCTTCGGCCTTCTTCTTGAAGTCGGCGGCGACGGCGGTCTCAGCCTGGGCCTTGGCGGCGGCGGCGTCGAAAGCCTTGCCCTTGGCGGCGGCCTTGGCCTTGGCGACGGCCTTGTCGACGAGCTCGGTCTTGGCGGTGGCCTCCTTGGCATGGGCTTCGGCCTCCGGGAGGGTGTGGCTCATGTAATGATAGGCGCCGACGGACACGCCGTAGAACACGGCGCCGAGGAGGACGGCATTGATGGCCAGGCCGATGCGGCCGAGGGGCTTGGTAAGATCCAGCGAGAAGCTCATGGTGCGAAGCGGCAACCTAGGTCCGTCCCCCTGTCCTTCAATTCCAAACTTGGAAACCGCCCGCCGAGCCGCCTGATTGGGGTCAACCATGGCCCGCCCCCTTCCCGAAACCGTCCTTTTCGACCTCGACGGCACGCTGGTCGACAACTTCGAGGCCATCCACCGCTGCTATGACGACGTCATGGGGATGATGGGGCTCCCGGGCGTCACCTTGGAACAGATCCGCCGCGCCGTCGGCGGCTCCGTCAACGTCACGGTGGTCAAGCTCGCCGGCGAAGCCAACGCCCCGACCGCCACCCGCCTCTTCCGCGAGCACTTCCCGTCGGTCATGTATCACGGCCTCCGCGCCTACCCTGGCTGCCGCGAGATCCTCGTCGGCCTCCGCGCCAAGGGCGTCCGCGTCGCGGTCTACACCAACAAGGACGACGCCAACTCCAAGAAGATCATGGAGCACCTCGGGCTGGACGACGTCGTGGACGCCGTCTTCGGCACCAACGTCCACCCCTGGCGCAAGCCCCAGGCCGAGTTCACCCACTTCGTGCTTTCGAGCCTCAAGGCCGACGCCGCCCGGACGGTCATGGTCGGCGATTCGCCCTTCGACATCTCCACGGCCCGCAACGGCAAGCTCGCCGCGATCCACTGTGTGACGACCGGCAGCCATACCGCCGAGGAACTGGCCCCCTACGCCCCCGACACCGTCCACGCCGGCCTGCCCGAGCTGGGCCGGGAGGTCTTCGGTCTGGGCTGATTTTCGTTTCGCCCCCGCCCCGCGGGGCTGATTGGCTCAACGCATGTCGCCGCCACGCGAACCGCCGCGCGGACCCGAAACCACCCTTTCGGGCGTGGTCGAGCGCATCCTGTGGCTCGACGAGGAGACGCATTTCACGATCGCGGAGCTCGCGCCGGAAGCCGGCGACAAGGTCATCATCCTCGGCAACATGACCGGCCTGCAGTGCGGCGAGACCGTCGACGTCAGCGGCCATTGGGAACGCCACCCCTCGCACGGCCCGCAGCTGCGCGTGCGCACGTTCAGCTCGCGCCTGCCCTCTTCGGTCCACGGCATCCGCAAATACCTCGGCAGCGGCCTGATCAAAGGCATCGGCAAGACCTACGCCGACAAGATCGTCGCGCGCTTCGGCGTGCGCACCTTCGACATCATCTCGAACCAGTCCGGCCGCCTCCGCGAGGTCGACGGCATCGGCCCCGGCCGCGCCAAGGCCATCAAGGCCGCCTGGGACGACCAGAAGGCGCTGCGTGAAGTGATGGTCTTCCTGCAGACCTACGGCGTGACCAACTCCCTGTGCATCCGCATCGTCAAGGCCTACGGCCAGGACGCGAAGAAGGTCCTCACCACCGAGCCGTACCGCGTCTGCCGCGAAGTCGAAGGCGTCGGCTTCAAGACCGCGGACAAGATCGCGCGGAACCTCGGCCTCCCGACGGCCGGCCCCCAGCGCGTCGACGCGGGCATCCTGCACACGCTCGAAGAACTCGAAGGCGAAGGCCACAGCGCCTTCCCCGACGAAGGCCTGCTGGAGAAAGCGACTGAGCTGCTCGAAGTCGACAAGACCATCGTGCATGACCGCCTGCGCAAGCTGATGGAGGAAAACGCCGTGGGCGTGCTCTCCGCGCGCGGCGTGCGCCTCGTGCAGCTGAAGCCCCAGGAGAAGGCCGAGAAGTCCATCGCCGCCTCGATCCAGCGCTTCCTCGCCACGCCGTCGGGCCTGCCGACCATCGTGGCCGACAAGGCCGTCGAATGGGCCCAGACCCGCGCCGGCTTCGCCTTCTCGCCCGCCCAGGCGGCCGGCGTGCTCATGGCCCTGCAGAACAAGGTCACCGTCCTCACCGGCGGGCCCGGCACGGGTAAGACGACCATCCTGAAGGCGCTCTGCGACATCCTCGGCGCCAAACGCGTGCGCATGGCGCTCGGCGCGCCGACCGGCCGCGCGGCGAAGCGCATGACCGAGGCGACGCGCGTGGCGTCTTCGACCATCCACCGCCTCCTCAAGTTCGACCCCGCGGAAGGCGGCTTCACCGCCAACGCCGAGAACCCGCTCGCGACCGACTTCGTCATCATCGACGAATCCTCGATGCTCGACACCAAGCTGGCCGCCGCGCTCCTGCGCGCGGTGCCCGGCACGGCGCACGTGCTGCTCGTCGGCGACGTCAACCAGCTGCCCTCCGTCGGAGCGGGCAACGTGCTCGGCGACCTCATCGACTCCGGCGCGGCCGCGGTCACGCGCCTCGACACGGTCTTCCGCCAAGGCGCGCGCAGCGGCATCGTCACGGTGGCCCACGGCATCCTGCACGCCGACACCACGCCCCCGACGCCGGTCGAGGATCCGACGAAGCTCGATTTCTCGCAGGACATCCACTTCGTCCGCGTCGACGAACCCGAGGCCTGCGTGGCCATGGTCACAAAGCTATGCTGCGACATCCTGCCGAAGGCCCTGCGCTTCGACCCGCTGCGCGACATCCAGGTGCTCGCCCCGATGCACAAGGGCACGGGCGGCATCCAGGCCTTCAACCAGGCCCTGCAAGGCCGCCTGCGCGGCGCCGACGCCCGTCCCGGCCGGATCCAGCCCGGCGACAAGGTCATCCAGACGCGCAACAACTACGACAAGAACGTCTTCAACGGGGACTTCGGCGTGGTGCTCGGCCAGAACGAGGAAGGCACGCTGCTGATCGACTTCGACGGCGCGCGCGTGGAGCTCGAACGCGGCGAACAAGGCGACCTGCACCTGGCCTACGCGGTGAGCATCCATAAGTCGCAGGGCTCGGAGTTCCCCGCGGTCGTCGTCCCCCTGCTCCGCCAGCACAGCATCATGCTCGCGCGCAACCTCGTCTACACCGCGGTCACGCGCGGCCGCAGGCAGGTCATCCTCGTCGGCGACCCCACCGCCTACGCGATGGCCGTGCGCAACGCGTCTGATTCGCGCCGCATCACGGGTCTCCTACCCCGCCTCCGCGGCGAGGAGTGATCAGAGCCGCACGCGCATCGTGCCTCGCGTGACGCCGAGCTGGTTCAGGACCTTGAGGTCGTTCCAGAGCGCGGTGCCGTCGAGGTCGCCCTTGAGCAGGGCCTGATACTTCTCGAGCGTACGCGTGACGGTCGAGGCGTCCTCGTCGACGAACTCCACGCGGAAGCGGCGGACGCCGAGGGCCAGGAGCTGGGTCACGTATTCGGCCCCGGTCTGGGCGCGCGAATTGAAGAGCGTGTTACGGCAGCCGGCGTCGGCCTTGAGGATATGTTCGGCGCCGACGCGGTCGCGCAGCTTCACGCGGTGCTTCTCGCACGGGCGGCCGCAGTCGCGGTAGTCCTTGCCTTTGGAGAGGAAGGTGCAGAACACGCAGTGCTCCATATGGAACATCGGCATGTGCTGGTGGATCGTGACCTCGAACCATTCGGGCGGAGCCGACTGCAGGAGCGCGGTGACCTGCTCGGAGTCGAGGTCGTAGGAGACCGTCAGGCCTTCGAGGGCGTGCTCGGCCATCAGCCACTCGGCGGTGAGGCCGTTGGCGACGTTGAGGGAGAAATCGCCGCGGAGGCGCTTGCCCTTGAACGCGCGGAGGTTCTCGTGGTTGCGCACGAGGTAGCCGTCGGCTTCGCAGGAAAGGACGATCTCGCTCACGCGTTCCTCGCCCTGCTTGTGGATGCGCGGGCCCATGGCCCAGAACTCGACCTTGCGGCCGGCTTCCTGCTCATAGGCGCGGACGCGCGCGACGGCGGCCCGGAACTTCTTCGGATCTTCGTATTCGGCGTAGATCACGCGGGCGCCGCTCGCGAGGGCGGGCTCGAGCTGCTCCGGCTCGCGGATGACGACGACGATTTCGGCTTCGCCCGGACGCTTGGGTTCGAAGGCGGCGACCTTCGTCGATTCCTCCGCGTAAGGCAGCAAGGTCCAGCGGAGCGGCTGGCGGCGGAGCTTCGTGATCTGGTCGGCGAGGTCGCGACGGAGACGGTTCAGCTCGCTGACGGGGACGATCAGGGCGCCCACGAGGTCGGCCTGCAGTTCGCCCAGTTCGAAACCCGTGTCGCCGAGGCGGCCCAGCTGGTCGCGGAGCGTGGTGACGTCCATCGGACGCTTCTCGGCGGCGGCGCAAGGCATCGCGCTTTCGCCGGCGACGACATGGCCTTCGCCGTCGTTGAATTCGACGCGGAGGGGCTGGCCGAGGCGGCCGATGACCTTGGCGTGCAAGGGGCGACGGTAGTTGGCCTTCTCGCGGTCCCAGGAATCATGCAGGCGCTTGTCGAGCTCCTGGTCCTTGGTCTTCCAGAGGATCGCGCCCGGCTTCACCTGGTCCCACTCCACGTCTTCGCGGCCGAAACGGATGAAAGTCAGGCCGCCCCGGGCGGGCTCGAGGCCGTGGACGAAACCGCCCTGCTCGCGTTCGGCCGGCTTGCCCTGGTCGAAGACCACGCCGTCGCCTGGCTTGAGCGGGCCTTCGAGGCGCATCGTCACGCCGTTCGAGGCCACGTCGACGACCGTGCCGAGGTAAGCGCCGCGCTTCTTGCCGAAGCGGGCGTGGACGAGCTGCTGGTTGTCGATGCCGCGGAGCCAGCCCGTGTGAAGGCCGCGCGAGAAGGTCATCTGCATCGCGTAATCTTCCTCCTGGCGGACCTGCAGGGCGGCGCGATCGGCGTCGGCGCCCTTCGTGAGCGCTTCCCACGCGGCGTCCACCGCGCGGCGGTAGGCCTTCGTGATCGCGGCGACGTATTCAGGGGACTTCAGGCGTCCTTCGATCTTGAGGGAGCGGATGCCGGCGCGGATGAGGTCGGGGACGACTTCGATGCCGGCGAGGTCCTGCGGGGAAAGCAGGTAGGCCTTGTCGCCGAGGTCGCGCACGACGCCGTCGACCACGAGTTCGTAAGGCAGTCGGCAGGCCTGGGCGCATTCGCCGCGGTTGGCCGAGCGTCCGCCGAGGGATTCGCTCGTCAGGCACTGCCCGGAATAGGCGACGCAGAGCGCGCCGTGGACGAAGACCTCGAGGTCGAGCGGCTCGCCCTTGGCGGCCTGCTCTGCCTGGAGCTTCTGCATCTCGGGGATCGAGACCTCGCGGCCGAGGACCGCCAGCGAAGCGCCGAGGCCGCGGGCGTAATCGACGCCGGCCGCGCTCGTGACCGTCATCTGCGTCGACGCGTGGATCGGGAAGTCCGGCGAGATGCGGCGGATGAGGCGGCAGATGCCGGGATCCTGGACGATGGCGGCGTCGACGCCGGCCGCGACGATGGAGCGGAGCGTGCGCGCGGCCTCGGCGAGCTCATCGGGGAAGATCAGCGTGTTGAAGGTCACGTAACCCTTGACCCCGCGGCCGTGCAGGTAGGCCATGAGTTCGGGCAGGTCGGCCTCTTCGAAGTTCTTGGCCCGGACGCGGGCGTTGAAGCGGCCGATGCCGAAGAACACCGCGTCGGCGCCGTTCTCGACCGCCGCGCGGACGCAGTCCCATTCGCCGGCCGGGGCGAGGACTTCTGGCTTGCGGAGGGAGGAGATGAGGCTGGTGGCGGACACGTGGACAGGAAGGCACAGTCGGCCCGTCCCTGCAAAGAGCAATTCAGCCCCTGGACCGGTCCGGCGGCGCTTCCGGGATTGCCCCGGGGCGCCCTTCCCGCCCTAATCGAACCCATGTCCGACAAGCTCGAAGAAATCTTCCAGATGCAGCAGGCGCTCAACAAGCGCATCGGCGTCGAAACCGCCGGCATGACCGAGGAAGAAAAGATCAAATGGGTCCTCAACTACCTCCGCGCCATGCAGCAGGAGATGGCCGAGCTGACCGACTCCGTGCCCTGGAAGTGGTGGGCCAAATACCAGAAATTCGACGAGCAGAACGCCCGCGTCGAGGTCATCGACCTCTTCCACTTCCTGATTTCCATCGCCCAGGTCCTCGGCATGTCCGCGGACGACGTCTACCAGGCCTACCTGAAGAAGAACGCCGTGAACCACCAGCGACAGGACTCCGGCTACGTCAAGAAAGACGAGAACGACTCCCGCCACATCTGAACTCCCTCGCCATGTCCCGACCCTCCGCCCGCCGCTCCGGCTTCACCCTCGTCGAGCTCCTCGTCGTCATCGCCGTCATCGCGATCCTCGCGACCATCAGCTTCGGCCTCTTCAAGGCCGCCAACAACGGCCGCAACAAGTCCAAGTCCATGGGCGAGATCCAGGCGATCGCGATGGCCAGCCAGAACTATCGCAAGACCTACGGCGATTTCCCGTGCTGCCAGTCCGGCGCCGACGAGCGCTTCCGTCGCGACCTGCTGGATCAGCTCACAGGCCGGAAGGTCATCCGCGTCGTGACCCCAGGCAGCCCGCCCACGTTGCTCGGCTACCGTGACCCGGCGCTGCCCGGCGGCACCAGCCGACAGAAGCGGAGCTTCCTGAGCCTCGGAGACGTCACCACGAACAACGATTCGCAGCTCGCCGCCGAAGACTGGCAAGGCGGCAATCCTGCCTGCCGCGAGTTCGTCGACGCCTGGGGCAATCCGTACGACTACCGCTATCGGGTGCTTTCGTCGGCCGCGCGTTACCAGGATTGGAAGTCGCCCAACTACCTGCTGGTCTCCTGCTCCGTCAATTTCAACGAGGCTTCCGTGCCCGGCGACGCTCCCGCCTTGGACGAATATTGGGACCCGGCCCAATCCGGCGGCAGCACGATGACCCGCTCGGGCATCGTCCCGACCAGCTATTTCGACGAAACGGGTTCGAGCGGACCGTACCGCTCCGACAACATCGTCAATTGGTCGAACTGACCTCCGCCGGCTTCAGCCAGCGCGCCAGGACTGCGGAGAGCAGCCAGGCGAGCGCGGCCGTGGCCAAGGTGTGCGAGAGGAAGTGTTCGCCGCGGGCGATCTGATACAGACCCATCAAGCCGCCGTAGACGCAGCCGATCAGGATGCCACGACGGCGGGCTTCGGCGCTGCTCCAGGCGAACGCCAGGCATAGCAACGCGAAGCCGCCGCTCGCATGGCCGGCCGGGAAGGCGTGGCTGGGATAGCCAGCAGGTTTGGCGTCGAACAAGAGAAGGTGCTCCCAGGCGTTCGGCGCGACGGCGCCGTAGACCGCGAGGTCACGCGGCGTGGCCATCTGGGTGACCGAACGGAGCTGGGTGCTGACGAGCGAGACCACCGCCATCGAAACGAAGACATAGGCGGCGCGACGGCGGCCGAGCCAAGCCGGCGAACGGGCCGGGAAGGCGATGGCCCAAAGCAACCACAGCGCGAAGGCGTAGAGGACGACCTTCGGGCCGGCGTAGGCCAGGTCGTGGAACCAGCCCGAGTCCTTCGGGATCAGCCAGTCACGTCCGTCCCAGAACCAAGCCTGGACCTGGAAGTCGAGCCACTCGCCGCCCGTGCCATGGAAGCCGAAGAAGCCGACGACGGCCGCGAGGGCGAGCGCCGGACGGAGCAAGGACGGACGATCAGCGGGCAGGATTCTTGAGTCCGCCATGGTTGAAGAGCTCGTCGGTGCCTTGGTAATGCAGGATCGTCTCCTCGACCGCGGAGGCGTCCGGAGAAGCGACCGGCGTCAGGGCGCCCGTGGCGAGGTCGGTCTTATATTGGGCCACCTGCTTCACCGGCTTGAGGACCGTCAGCAGTCCGTCCGGACGCAGCATCGCGACCTTCTGGTAGTTGCTGATGAAGGCGCGGGGGCGGTAGGTCGGCGCGAGGGCGTCGGCGCCGACGAAGCGCGTGAGGTAATCGACGCCGAGCAGGCCGAGCACCGTGGGCGCCATGTCGATCTGGCTCATCATCGTGTCGAACTTGCGCGGGGCGATGTTGCCCGGGGACCAGATGAAGAGCGGGATCTCGTATTTGCGCACCTCGAGCTCGCGCTTGCCGGCGACGGAGGCGCAGTGGTCGGCCACGATGACGAAGACCGTGTCCTTGAACCAGGGCTTCGACTGCGCGGCCTTGAGGAAGGCACCGATGGCGTAGTCCGTGTAGGCGACGCCGCCCTCGCGATTGATCAGCTTCGGGTCGATCTTCCCGGCCGGCCACGTATACGGACGGTGGTTGGAGGTCGTCATCACGAAGTGATGGAACGGCTTGCCGGCGGCGTGCGCGCGATCGGCCTCCTCGAGCGACCACGCGAAGGAGTCCTCGTCGCAGGCGCCCCAGGCGTTGGCGAACGTCGGCTGCTTGCCCCGGGCGAGCTGGCGAGGCAGGTCGACGACATCGTAGCCGTTCGACTCGAAGAAGTAGTTCATGTTGTCGAAGAACCCGTCTCCGCCGTAAAGGAAGGCCGTCTCGTAACCCTTCGCACGCAGGACCGAACCGAGGGTCGTGAGGTTCTCGCAACCGGCGCGACGCAGGACCGACTGCCCCGGGATCGGCGGGATGGAGAGCGAAAGCGCCTCCATGCCGCGGACCGTACGGGTGCCGCCGGCGTAGCAGCGCGAGAACCAGAGCGACTCGCGTGAGATGCGGTCGAGGTTCGGCGTGAGGTTCTTCGGCTGGTATTCCGGCGAGCCGTAGCAGCCGACATATTCCGCGCTCAGGCTCTCGATCGTGATCTGGACGACGTTCCACTTGCGCGCCGGAGCCGCCGGCTTGATGCGGCGGGTGATGTCGCGCGGATCGGCGGAGGCGGCTTCGCCGCCCTGCGACAGGAGCGCGGCGCGCAGCTTCTCGACGGCGTCCGGACGAGACGGATAGAAGCGCTTCCACTCGAGCTGATTGGCCCAGAAGGCGGCCAGGAAGGCGTATTCGCCGTTCTTCGCGAGTTCGGTATCGTAGCTGTTCGGAAAGCCCGGCTGAAGGTCGCCCATGTGGCGCAGGCCGGCCGTGAGCCGCTCGGCGACCGAGGAGCGCGCGGCGGTGGCGGCCTTGAGGTCGCGACGGCCGACGAAGTAGGCGACGAGCAGGAACGCCAGCAGAGGCGAAAGGAGCGCGGCGAAGTCGCGCCAGCGGGACGAGACGTCGGCGGCGGCGCCCTCTTCCCAGCGGCGGACGAAGCCGAGCTTACGCCAGGCCAGGAAGAGACCCGTCGCGACCGCGAAGACGACGGCGATGATCAGCGGCAGGTTGTAGGACTCGCGGATGTTCTTCACGACCTCCGTCGTGTAGACGAGGTAATCGACCGCGATGAAGTTGAAGCGGACGCCGAACTCCTCCCAGAAGAGGATCTCGGAGATCTTCCAGAACACGAAGAGGAAGGCGCCGAAGAGCCAGGCCGCGCGCAAAGGCAGGCGGAGCCAGCGGGAAGTCGTCCCATCCCAGGACCAGATCGCGCTGAGCAGGCCGAGAGGGAGGGTCAGCAGCCAGGCCATCGCCAGGTCGAAGATGAGGCCTAGGAACAAAGCGACGAAAGTCGGCCAGCCCCAGGAGACCTCGGCGGCCGAGGCGAAAAGGAAACCGAGACGAAGCAGCGTTCCTAAGAGGACATAGCTGGATGCGAGGAGCAAGGTGCCGCCTTGACGCGAACCTAGGACCTTCGAAAACAGGGTTTTCACGACCTGATTTGTCGGAAATCAGGCGACAGAGGGCGAGATTATTAAACAGCACCCATAAGCCATCACCGCTCCGGCACTTCATCCACGCCCGAACCACCCCAAGGATGGCAGCGACAGATCCGACGGAAGCCCATCCAACCGCCTTTGAAAAAACCGAAGCGCGAGAGCGCCGTGGCCGCATAGCACGAGCAGGTCGGATGAAAACGGCAGCCCGAACCCGGGATCAGATGGAGCGGCTTCGAAAGGAAACGCTGGTAGAAACGCACGAAGGCCAGCGCGAGCCAGGCGAGCACGGAGGGACGCGGTGCGCTCATGCGGCCGGACCGGACTTAGGAGCCGTGATCCGGGCCGCCGCGGCGGCGTAGACCTTACGCAGCTCGGCCAGGGAGCGCTTCAACATGCCCGAACGGATGACCAACACGACCTCCCACCCTGAGGGGAAGGCGGCAGCATCCGTACGAAAGAGTTCCCGTGCCAGGCGCTTGGCCCGGTTACGATCCACGGCCAGCGGCAGGTTCTTCTTGGCGGCGATCACCGCGAAGCGGGCCGGACAGGGCTCACCGGTCGGCCGGAAGTTCAAAAGAAAAGGCCCGCAATCGAGTCGCGAGCCTTCTTGGCGGAGGCGGCTGAACTCGGCCGAGGCGCGAATTCGACGCTCCCGCGGGAGACGCATGGGGCTTAGGAAGCGCCGAGGCGCTTGCGGCCGATGGCGCGGCGCTTGGCCAGGACCTTGCGGCCACCGGGGGTCTTGGAACGGGCGCGGAAACCGCACTTGCGGGCGCGGGCGATCTTGGACGGGCGGTA
The DNA here is from genome assembly GCA_041180005.1 of Verrucomicrobiota bacterium. Taxonomy (GTDB): domain Bacteria; phylum Verrucomicrobiota; class Verrucomicrobiia; order Opitutales; family UBA953; genus UBA953. The sequence goes on from JBEGSF010000003.1 coordinate 294,043, forward strand.
GGTGGGTTGCATGGCTTTAAAGAGGACAGCCAAGGGCACCGCCCCAAGGGTGTCAAGCCCCACGCTTCCCGGCTTGCAGGTGACCGGGCGTGGGGGAGGATAGGCTTATGACCCCGGAAAAAGGCAAACTGAGGCCCACTCCGCCCAAGGCCTACCTCAACCCCGAGTTCATGGGCAGCCCCCAGGCCCGCAGCATCCGCGTGCTGACGGAGATGACCGAGCCGCACCTGCGTTTCAAGAAGCACAACGTCCGGAACACCGTCGTGATGTTCGGCTCGGCGCGCACCCTGCCGCCCGACGTCGCGCGCAAGCGTCTCGAGGAAGCCAAGGCTCTCGCCGCGAGCGGCAAGTGCGACGGCGCCGAATGCGCCCACCGCCTGCGCGTCGCCGAGATCGACCTGCGCAGCTCCGCCTACTACGAGGCCTGCCGCGAGCTCGCCTTCGAGATGACCAAGTGGTCGCTGCAGCTCCCGGAATGGCAGCGCTTCCTCGTCTGCTCCGGCGCCGGTCCCGGCATCATGGAAGCCGCCAACCGCGGCGCGCACGAAGCCGGCGGACGTTCCGTCGGCCTGGGCATCTCCCTGCCCTTCGAACAGGAGCATAACCCTTACGTTACGCCCGAGCTCGACCTCGAGTTCCACTACTTCTTCGTCCGCAAATATTGGTTCCTCTACCTCGCGAAGGCCCTCGTGGCCTTCCCCGGCGGCTTCGGCACCTTCGACGAGCTGTTCGAAATGCTCACGCTCATCCAGACGCGCAAGACCAAGAAGCAGTTCCCGATCCTGCTCTTCGGTTCCCCCTTCTGGAAGAACGTGGTCAACATGGAGACCTTCCAGGAATGGGGCATGGTCTCGCCCGAGGACCGCAATTTCTACGTGCACGTCGACTCCGTGAAGGAGGCCCGCGACATGCTCATCGAGATCATCACCGAACGTTACCTGAAGGGGGACAACGAAGGGCATGACTGACGTCGGCATCGCGCTCACCACCCTGCCCTCGCGCGAGGAAGCCGACCGTCTCGCCGCCGAGGCCGTGTCCGCCGGGCTGGCCGCCTGCGCGCAGGTGGAAGGACCGGTGCGCTCGCACTACGTCTGGGAAGGCAAGGCTGAGAACGAGGAAGAATACCGCGTGACCTTCAAATACGCGGCCAGCAAGGGGGCCGACCTCGAAGCCTGGGTCCACGCCCGCCACCCTTACGCCGTCCCGCAGTGGCTGACCTTCTACGCCGACCACGCCTCCCACGCCTACCGGGCCTGGGTGCTCGGCGTCCGCTGACCTCATGGACCTGACCGCCGCCAAAGGACTGCTCTACTCCCTGCTCGGGCTGTTCGTGCTCGTCGCCTGGGCGCGCGAACGCCGGAAGCGCCGCCTGACCGGCGGTCCGGAGAAGTTCTGGCCCGGCACGACCTACGCGCCGACCGCCGCCTACTTCGCCGCCGGCGCCGGCGCGCTGCTGATCACCGTCGCGGAAGCCGCGGTCGAGAAACGCATGGGACTGACCGACCAGCAGAGCATCCTGCCCGCGGTCTTCGTCTTCCAGCTGCTCGGTGCTTCGGTCGTCGAAGAGGCCTTGTTCCGCGGCTTCGTCGCGCCGGGCGAACTCGTCGGACGAAAGCTGCTCGCGCTGATGATCATCGGCTCGCTGGTCTTCGCGCTCATCCATAATTTCGACCTCAGCACGACCGAAGGAAAGCTGAACGCCGTGTTCGCGTTCATCACGTCGCTCTGGCTCTACGTCGTTCGATTCAATCCGCTGAACCCTGACCGTTCCCTGCTCCCCTGTTTTATGGCCCATACCGTGCGTAATCTGGCGGTGTTCGGGATTAAAGGAGCCCAAGGCTTCATAAGTTGGTGATTTGACGAAGCCGGGCGGCCAAATCCGTTGCAACCATGGCCCGCCTTTGCTGTCGTGATGGCACCCCGCTCACGCCCCATGAGCTCCCCTGCACACGGCAATCGCCGAGATTTCCTCAAGCACAGCGCCCTTGCCGGCCTGGGCCTGGGACTCGCCGCGCTTCCTTCCGCGGAGGCGAAGCCCGACCCGGCGCAGCTGACGCGTCGCGCCGCCGCGGAGATGGGCGCGATCCGTCCGCGCCCGGCAGGCAACAAGCCGGTCTGGGACCTCACGACTAAACCGCAGGAGAAGATCCGCGTCGGCATCATCGGCCTCAACCGCGGCCGCGCCCACGTCGCCTCCTGCGTCGCCACGCCCTTCGTGGAAGTCGTCGCGCTCTGCGACATCCTGGACGAACGCGCGCAGGCCCAGGCCGAGATCGTCCGCAAGAAGACCGGCAAGACGCCGGCCCTCTACAGCGGCGACGAAAACGCCTGGGAGAAACTCGTCGCGCGCGACGATATCGACGTCGTGTATGTCGCCACCCCTTGGGAATGGCACAAACCGATGGCCATCCGCGCAATGGAGCTGGGCAAGCATGCCTTCGTCGAAGTGAACTGCGGCCTGACGGTCGACGAGTGCTGGGACATCGTCGACGCCTCTGAGCAATACCAGCGTCATTGCCCGATCCTCGAGAACTGCTGCTATGGCGAGGAAGAGCTCTTCGTGCTGAACCTCCAGCGCCAAGGCTTCTTCGGCGACCTCAAGCATGGTGAGTGCGCCTACATCCATGACCAGCGCGGCAAGCCCGGAGCGAGCTTCCTCGACGCCGCCCGCGACTGGCGTCGTCGCTATTCGACCCTCCTCCAGGGCAACCTCTACCCCACCCACGGCCTCGGCACCATCGCCCAATACATGGGCGTGGGACGAGGCGATGCGTTCAAGTTCGCCGTCTCGGTCTCTTCGCCGGAGTTCGGCCTCACCCAGCTGCGCGAACGCCTGAAGCCCGACCGCGACCGGTCTAAGGACGAAACCTTCGTCAACGGCGACATGAGCACGACGATCGTGAAGACCGAGCTCGGCCGCACGATCGTCGTGCAGCATGACAACACCAGCCCGCGTCCGTATTCGCGCATCAACCTGCTGAGCGGCTCCCTGGCCACCTTCGCCGGCTATCCGAACCGCCTGGCGGTCGACGCCGACAACGCCAGCCCGCTGCTCGACCCGAAAGAAAGACGGAACAGCCACTCCTGGTCCTACGAAGGCGAGAAGCTCAAGAAGTTCATGGAGGCCAACCGCCACCCGCTGCTCACCAAGCTGCTCGCCGACGCCAAGAAGGTCGGCGGCCACGGGGGCATGGACCATGTGATGAACTACCGCTTCCTCGACTGCATCCGCCAAGGCATCACCCCGGACCTCACCGTCTACGACGCCGCCTCCTGGTCCGCGCTCCTCGACCTCTCCGACCGTTCCGTGCGTGACGGCAGCATCCCTGTCGCCTATCCCGACTTCACCCGCGGCGGCTGGAAGACCCTCAAACCCCTCCCGATCATTTCCTAACCCCACCCCTACCCCTACCTATACCCCTCTATCGCCATGAACCTCCCCGAAAACTCCAACCGTCGCGACTTCCTCAAACTCGGCGCCCTCGCGGGCCTCGGCCTCGGCCTCAGCGCCGTGCCGTCCGCTGAAGCCAAGCCTGACCCTCGCGACCTCAAGCTCCTCGGCGCGACCGACATCTCCGTCACGCGTCCCCGCCCGGCCGGCAACAAGCCCGTCTGGGACCTGACCACCAAGCCGACCGAGAAGGTCCGTTGCGGCTTCATCGGCCTCAACCGCGGTCGCGGCCACGTGAACTCCGCCGCCAACATCCCCTTCGCGGAAGTCGTCGCCGTCTGCGACATCGTCGAACAGCGCGCCAAGGGCGCCGCCGAGAACGTCAAGAAGAAGACCGGCAAGGAGCCCGCGACGTACTTCGGCGACGAGAACGCCTGGGAGAAGCTGATCGCCCGCGATGACATCGACGTCGTCTACGTCTCCACCCCGTGGGAATGGCACGTCCCGATGGCCCTCAAGGCCATGGAGCACGGCAAGCACGTCTTCATCGAAGTCTCCGCCGCCGTCACCGTCGACGAGTGCTGGCAGCTCGTGGACATGTCCGAGAAGACCCAGCGCCATTGCGCGATCATCGAGAACTGCTGCTACGGCGAAGAAGAGCTCTTCGTCCTGAACCTCGCCCGCCAGGGCTTCTTCGGCGACCTCAAGCACGCCGAGTGCGCCTACATCCACAACCTCGCCGGCGGCGTCCTCTGGGCGCTGGGCAGCGAAGGCGACTGGCGCCGCGACTACCACCGCTTCATGGACGGCAACCTGTACCCCACGCACGGCCTCGGCCCGGTGGCGCAGTACCTGAACATCGGCCGCGGCGACGCTTTCAAGTTCGTCGTCTCCGTCTCCTCGCCGGAGTTCAACCTCACCCAGTTCCGCGACAAGCACCAGCCGAACAAGGGCAAGCACAAGGACGAGAAATTCGTCTGCGGCGACATGAACACCTCGATCATCAAGACGCAGCTCGGCCGCACGATCATGATCCAGCACGACGTCGTGAGCCCCCGCCCCTACTCGCGCATCAACGCCCTCTGCGGCACCCAGGCCACGTTCTTCGGCTACCCCGCCCGTCTGGCCGTCGACGCGGACAACAAGCACCCGATCCTCGACCCGAAGGCCAAATACAACAGCCACGAGTGGACCTTCGAAAAGGAAAAGCTGACCAAGTTCATGAAGGAGAACCAGCACCCGCTCATCAGGAAGATCGGCGAACTCGGCAAGAAGATCGGCGGCCACGGCGGCATGGATTTCGTGATGAACTACCGCATGCTCGACTGCCTGCGCCAGGGCATCACCCCGGACATGACCGTCTACGACGCCGCGGATTGGTCCTCGATCCTCGAGATCTCCGCCCGCTCCGTGAAGGACGGCAGCATGCCGATCCAGTGCCCCGACTTCACCCGCGGCGGCTGGAAGACCATCAAGCCCCTCGGCATCGTCTCGTAAGCGACGCCGCAGGCGCCCCTCGGACCCGGCCGCACGGCCGGGTCTTTTGTTTTTTGGTCATCAGATAGCCTCACCCCTGCCGTCATTCCAATCATGCAGGTCATCCTTTGAAACAACCCATGTCGAGGGGCCATCCTCATATTCAGGCACATTTTTCCACCATGTGCTCGGAGCCCCCCAGCTCATCGGACTCTGATCGACCATCAATTGATATTGGAAATAAAAAGCCCCATTCCTTGGGTAAATTAGCCACCACTCCGACGGATAGATGAGGCCATTTTTCTTTGCCAAACCAGTGACGATACAGCCTTTCTCCCGTTCTCCACTCAGGCATTCTTTGATTTCATTTTTCCAATGCATCTCGATCTCCCGCTCGGACCAGGCATGCAGATTTATGAGGAGCGTTTCGGCGTGCGGCATATCGCCTAATTTAATCGCTGACGTGGCGAAGTTTTCGCCCTTCACGGCGGGACTTTTTCTAGGTTTCAATAATTCGAAGCTCATTAGTTGCCTATTATTCTCATGTTTTCGCCCAACGTGCCAATTCGTTTCGAACTGACACCGCATTCGTCCCCCAGAGCTAAACATGCTAGGTCTCCAGATGCGGGTGGCGTAAGCACACTTGCATAGACGACCTAAAACCAAAGACTGCGCCCATGGGCTCTCCCGCCGCACTCGCGACCTGGACCGCCGGACTCGTCACCCGTTCGGGCGAAGAGACCGAGCGCGCGGCCGAGGCGTTCGCGGCCCTGCTGCCGCCGGATACCGTGCTGGCGCTAGAGGGCGACCTCGGCGCGGGCAAGACGACCTTCGTGCGCGGCCTGGTCCGCGGACTGGGCGTCACGGGCGACATCACCAGCCCGTCCTTCGCGCTGCTCAACGTCTACGAGGGCAAGCGGCAGGTCTTCCATGTCGATGCCTATCGGCTGACGCGTCCGGAGGCCTTCGACGACCTGCTCATCTGGGACCTGGCGAAGTCACCTTGGAACGTGATCGTGGAATGGCCGGAGAAGGTGGCCGCGCGCCTCCCCTCGGCACGCTGGCAAATGAAAACCGCCATCCTGGCGGATGGCGGTCATCGGTTTCAGCTGACCCTTGCGGGCTGAGCGGACGGCTTACGAGTTACGCTTGCGCTCGTTCTCCGTCAGCCAGCGCTTGCGCATGCGGATGAAGTTCGGGGTGATCTCGACCAGCTCGTCGGACTCGATGTATTCGAGGCAGGCCTCGAGGGACATCTGGCGCATCGGCTTGATCTTGGCCGCGTCGTCGGAACCGGAAGCGCGCACGTTGGAGAGCTTCTTGTTGATGACGAGGTTGATCTCGAGGTCGTTGTCCTTGCAATGCTCGCCCACGATCTGGCCCATGTAGATCTCGTCGGCCGGCTTCACGAAGAAGTCGCCGCGGTCATACAGACGGTCGAGGGAGTAGGCGGTCACGGCGCCGGCTTCGCCACCGATCATCACGCCAGCGGCGCGACGCGGGGCCTCGCCCTTGACGGGCTCGTAGCCGAGGAGGTTATGGTACATGACGGCTTCGCCACGGGTGGTGGTGAGCATCAGGGTGCGCAGACCGAAGAGGGCGCGGGACGGGACCTTGAATTCCATGTGGATCCAGCCGCTGGTGCCGGCCTTGGCGTCCATAGAGCGGAGCTCGCCGCGACGGCCGAGGACGAGGGACATCACGTCGCTCTGGGAGGCTTCAGGGCAGTCGACCGCGAGGGTCTCGACGGGCTCGCAGAGCACGCCGTCGATGGTCTTCATGATCACCTCGGGCTTGCCGACGGAGAGTTCGTAGCCTTCGCGACGCATGGTTTCGATGAGCACGCCGAGGTGCATCAGGCCACGGCCCGAGACCTTCCAGGCGTCGGCGCCGGCTTCGCGGTCGACGCGGAGGGCGACGTTCTTCTCGAGTTCCTTGACGAGGCGTTCGCCGACCTGGCGGCCGGTGACGAACTTGCCGTCGCGACCGGCGAAGGGCGAGTCGTTGACGCGGAAGGCCATGGTCACGGTGGGCTCGTCGACGCTGACGGGCGGCATCGGACGGGGGTTCTCGATGTCGGTGATGGTCGCGCCGATCTCGACGTGGTCGAGGCCGATGACGGCGCAGATGTCGCCGGCGGCGACTTCCTGGGCCTTGACGCGGCCGAGGGCCTCGAAGACTTCGATCTCGAGGACGCGCTGCTTGTGCTGCTCACCGGCGCGGGTGACCAGCATCACCGGCATGCCCGGGGCGATCTTGCCGGCGGTGACGCGACCGACGGCGATACGGCCGACGTAGTCGGAGTAGAGCATGGCGGTGACCATGATCTGGAGAGGATTGGAAAGAGCTTCGGCGCGGGACTTGAAACCGGCGGCGGCGCCGCGGGAGGAACCTTCGGCGTACGGCTCGGGGATCTTGTCGACGATGGTGTAGAAGAGGTCCATCAGGTCCTTCGGACGCTGGCCTTCGACGGTCTTGGCGCGGTCGAGGGTGCCCCAGCCTTCGCGGCCGGAAGCGTAGACGATCGGGAAGTCGAGGGCGGACTCCGGAGCGTCGAGGGCGACGAGGAGGTCGAAGACTTCGTTGACGACGGCGTCCGGACGGGCGGACGGCTTGTCGATCTTGTTGATGACGACGATGGGCTTCAGGCCGAGGGCGAGCGCCTTGGAGAGCACGAAGCGGGTCTGGGGCATCGGGCCTTCGAAGGAGTCGACGACGAGGAGGCAGCCGTCGGCCATGTTGAGCACGCGTTCGACTTCGCCGCCGAAGTCGGCGTGGCCCGGGGTGTCGATCAGGTTGATCTTGTATTCCTTCTGGTCGCGGGGGTCGGTCCACTTGATCGCGCAGTTCTTGGCGGTGATCGTGATGCCGCGTTCGCGCTCGAGGTCGCCCGAGTCCATGATCAGGCCGTGCTGGCCGCCGGCGAGCTTGTCCAGGTCCTCGGCGCGGAACATGCCGGACTGGTAGAGGAGACGGTCGGTCAGGGTCGTTTTGCCATGGTCGACGTGAGCAATGACTGCGATGTTACGGAGATTCATCTGTAAAGGCCTTACGCATAGGAAAACAGGCCCTTGTGCAAGGGGAATAAGCCACCGTTGCCCAATTATTGAGGGATTCAGGCCACCTTGCGGGGGTGGGCGGGCTCAGGCCAGCCCGTCGCGCTGCAAAAGGGCCTCCGGGTCGAGGTCCCGGCCCATGAAATCGCGGAAGAGTTTCTCGGCCGGCTCGGAGTTGCCCTTGGCCAGGACCTTGGTCCGGAGTTCACGGCCGACCCGGGGGTTAAGGACCCCCTCCTTGAGGAAGCGGGTGAAGGCGTCGGCCTCGAGGGCTTCGGCCCACTTATAGGAATAATAACCCGCGGCATACCCCGTGGCGTCCGAGAAGAGGTGGTTGAACCGGCGGGCCATGGCGGGCCCCCGGCGGGTGGTCCGGGCCTGCCAGTCGGCGAAGTCCTCGTTCCAGTGGGAGTCGAGGTCGCGGCCACGGAGTTCTTCGGCCCGGATGTGCAGGTCGAGGTCGAGCTTCGAGAAGGCCAGCTGGCGCATGCAGCTCGAGGCCGAGCGGAAATTCGCGGCGGCGTCGAGCTTGGCGAGCAGGTCGGACGGCAGCGGGGCGCCGGTCTCGTGGTGACGCGCGAAGACGGCGAGGGATTCCTCCTCCCAGCACCAGTTCTCCAGGATCTGCGAGGGCAGTTCGACGAAGTCCCACGCGACGCGCACGCCGGAGAGGGATTCGACCTCGACCTCGCTGAGGAGGTGATGGAGCAGGTGGCCGAACTCGTGGAAGACCGTGGTGACCTCGTCGTGGTTGAGCAGCGCCTGCTTGCCGGCGACGGGCGGCGTGAAGTTGCCGCACATCAGGCCGAGGTGCGGGGCGAAAGAGCCGTCGGGGCGCGGTCCGCCGGTACGGAAGAAGTTCATCCAGGCCCCTCCCCTCTTCGACTCGCGCGGGAACCAATCGGTGTAGAAAGAGCCCAGCAGGCGGTCGCCGTCGCGCACTTCGTAGAAGCGCACCTCGGGATGCCAGACGCAGATCGGGGCGCCTTCGACGCGCGGTTCGGCGGCGCGGACGACGGTCTTGGCGCCGGTGGCGTGGTCGACGTGATAGGTATCGCGGGCGACGACCTGGATGCCGAAGAGCCCGCCGAAAAGGCGGAACATGCCGGCGATCACGCCGTCGACCGGGAACCACGGGCGCAGCGCCTCGTCGTCGAAATCATATTTCTCGCGGCGCATCTTCTCGGACCAGTAACCGAATTCCCACGGGTGCAGCGAACGGAGCGCGTCGCCGGCCTTGGCGGCGCGGTAGTGTTCGAGCTCGATGCCTTCGGCCTGGAACTTCGGGCGGATGCGCTGGCCGATGTCCTCGATGAACTTCAGCGCGGTCTCGCCGGTGCGGGCCATGCGTCGGGCCGTGGTGAAGTCGGCGAAGTGCTTCTTGCCCAGCAAGCGGGCCTTCTCGTGGCGCAGGGCGAGGATCTCGCCGACGAGCGCGGTATTGTCCCAAGGTGCCTTGAGGCCGACCTGACCGAGGCCTTCCCAGCACTGACGCCGGAGATCTTCGTCGTCGGCGTATTGGAGCACCGGGAAGACCGACGGGGATTGCAGCGTGAAGCGCCAGGCCTCCGGCTTACCCTTCGCGGTCGCGGACTGCTTCGCCGCGGCGAGCGCGCTGGCGGGCAGGCCGGCGAGACGCTTCTCGTCTTCGATGAAGAGCTCCCACGCGTTGGTCGAATCGAGGACGTTCTCGGAATACTTCTGCGTCTTCTCGGCGAGCTGGGCGTTCAACGTGGCGAGGCGGGCCTTCCCTTCGGCCGGCAGGTCGGTGCCGTTCTCCTCGAAGTCGGCCATCGTCTCCTCGAGGAAGCGGCGGCGGACGCCCGTGAGGGCCTTCGCGTCGGCGGTGGCGGCATACGCCTTGAAGACCGCCCAGAGTTCGGGATCGAGCGTCAGCGACGTGAAGAACGCCGTCACCTCGGGCATCATCGCGTTATAGGCCTTGCGCAGCTCCGGAGAGTTGAGGACCGAGTCCAGGTGCGAGACCAGTCCCCAGGCGCGGGAGAGGTCCTTCGTCGTGGCCTCGAAGCCGAGGAGCACCTTGGCGTAGGTCAGGTCGGCGCCCTTGGTCCGCTTGAATGCGTCGACATTGGCGCGGGCGCGGCGCAGGGCCTCGCGGATATCCGGCTCGACGTGTTCCGGCTTGAGGAGGCTCCAGTCGAAAAGGAAGTCGTCGGCGAGGAAGGGATGCACGCCGACATCCTGCGGGAACGGGGGCCGATTTCAAGGCAACCCTATGGTCCGACGGCCGGGAAAGCAGCGAGGGCTTGCGGGGAGGCCGCGGGGGGCACACTTTGCGGCATGAGCAAGTTGGAGGCAGTGCCCGTCACCGGCATCGAAGTCATCCCCGTCAAGGGAGGCAGCGCCGTGTTCCTCGTGACCGCCCTGAAGACCATGTTCATCCAGGTCGACCCCGCCGTCGGCGAAGCCCTGCAGGGCGCCTTGGACGGACGCATCCCCGACCGCCCTCAGTCCCACGACCTGATGCTCCACCTCCTGCTCGGCCTCGACGCCGCGGTGGTCCATGTCGCGATCGTGGACGTCAAGGACGGCGTCTTCTTCGCCCGCATCCTGCTCGGCCAGGACGGCCCCGTCGCCCGCAAGGTCGCCGAAGTCGACGCCCGCCCCAGCGACGCCCTCGTGCTCGCCGTGAAGGCCAAGCGCCCGGTCTTCGTGGCCAAGGCCGTGCTGGACGTCTGCGACGACATGGCGGAGACGCTCGCGCGCCTGCGCAAGCAGGCGTGAGCGGCCCCTTGCCAACGCCCGTCGTCGCCGGCACGCGCCCCTCGGTGCTCGCGCCGATGCAGGACGTCACCACCACCGGCTTCATGCGCGTCATCGGCCGGCGTGGCGCGCCCGACTGGTTCGTGACCGAATATTTCCGCGTCCACGAAAGTTCGACGCCCGAGAAGCACATCGTCGATTCGGTGGTGAACCACGGCACCGGCCGCCCGGTCTTCGCGCAGCTCATCGGCGAGGACACCCCGCACATGCTGCGGACCATCCGCGAGCTGCGGAAACTGCCCGTCGCCGGCATCGACCTCAACATGGGCTGCCCCGCGCCCAAGGTGTATCGCAAGAACGTCGGCGGCGGACTCCTGCGCGACCCGGCCAAGATCGACGAACTCCTCGGCGCCATGCGTCAGGAGATCCCCGGCCTCTTCACGGTCAAGATGCGCATCGGCTTCGACGGCCAGGAACGCTTCGATGAGATCCTCGCGATCGTCGCCAAGCATCAGGTCGACCTCCTCACCGTGCACGGGCGCACCGTCAAAGGCCTGTACTGGTCGGAAGTGGATTACGTCGCCATCGCCAAGGCCGTGGCGTCCGTCCCCTGCCCCGTCATCGCCAACGGCGACGTCACCTCGGCCGCCAAGGCCCAGCGCCTGCTCGCCGACACCAAGGCGTACGGCATGATGATGGGCCGCCATGCCATCCGTAATCCGTGGATCTTCCGCCAATGGCGCGAAGTCCAGCAAGGCCTGACGCCCTTCGCGCCCACGCTGTCCGACGTGCGGACCTACGTCCAGGAGCTCGCCGACGAATGCTGCGACGCCGCCAAGGCCACGGAGAAGCAGGCCGGACGACTCAAGAAATTCCTCAACTTCATCGGCCTCGCCGTGGACACCGAAGGCAAGTTCCTGCACGACATGCGTCGGACGGAGAACCTAACCGACCTCCTCAAGTGCTGCGACGCGCACCTGCTCGGCGCGCGGGCGGGCGAGACCTATCCGGACGAACCGCACCGCGGGCTCATCGCGCGTCCGACGCGCGAGACGCAGCAGGGCTGCGCGCTCTGAGCCTCAGGCTTCGCGGACGCCGGCGCGGAGACGACGGTCGCGCGCCAGCACGAAGAGCAGCGGACCGCCGACGACCAGCAGGGACCAAAGCCCGAGGACGAGCGCCCAGAAAGAACCCAAGCTGCAATAGCAGGACTGCTTGCGGCGGAGCACGAAATACCAAGGCAGCGTGAGCGCGAGGCCGACGGCGGAGCCCGCGATGTTCCTGCCCACGAAACGCTCCACCGCATCGGCCTGTCCGCGCGAACGATGCAGCAGGATCGGCGTCCAGATGAGCCAGGAGAAGGCCCAGACCCCGAGCACCGCCAGCACGTAAGGCTCGGCGTTGTAACCCTTGGGGTCAGCCGTGGCCGAGAGATAATACAGATCCACCGACGCGAAGAGCGGGATCGCGATGAACAGCCCGCCGAGGAAAGCGCCGGCGATCACGCGCGGCCCCAGCGGAGCCTTCTCACCCGTCGCGACCGTCACCGGCAAGGGCAAGGTCAGCAGGCAGGACTGCATCAGGGCGATGCCCCAGAGGAGCAGGATCCAAAGCCAATCGGTTCCGGAGGCTTCGAACAGGCCCGCTCCGAACAAGGAGCGCAACGACAAGGTGTCGGTGTTCCAACCGACGAGGGCGAGGACCGCCATCAGCGCGGCATGAAAAACCAGCGCCAAGAGGACGGAGAGGGTCAGGACACGCACGAGGACGGGGGACATGGCGACGAGGGGTGACATGAACCTAATCAGCCCGGCCCCTTTAGCCAAGGAAAAGCCCATGACGACGGCCGCCCCTTGACTCCCGCCGAATGCCCCTAAACTTGAAGGCATGATCAACCTCACCGAAGCCGCCGCCGCGCAGATCAAGGTGCTCCAGAAAGCCCAAGCCAACCCTGAGTCCATCCTCCGCGTCCTCGTGGAGACCGGCGGCTGTTCCGGTTTCGAATACGGCATGGCCTTCGACGTCCGCAAGGAAGGCGACCTCGAGTTCGAGAGCCAGGGCATGAAGATCCTTATCGATCCGACCAGCCACGCCTACCTCGACGGCTCGACCGTGCACTTCGACGACGGCCTGCACGGCAAGGGCTTCGAAGTCCGTAATCCCAACGCCACCAGCACCTGCGGCTGCGGCAAATCCTTCAGCTAAGCCATGAGTTCCTCCCTCCGTCTTCTCGTGGCCGGCCTCGCCTGCGCCCTCGTCGCCTGCTCTTCCGAAGCCGACCAGAAGCCCGCCGCCCAAGCGGCCGCCGCTCCCTCCCCTTCCCCCTCTCCCATGAAAGCCTCCGCTCCTCAGTCCAAGGTCCCCCAGGTGCTCGTCACGCTCGACGACGGCAAAGGCGGCGTCGGGAAGCCCGTGCTGGTGGACAAGGTGGTCAAGACCGACGCCGAGTGGGCGGCCATGCTGACGCCTGACCAGTATTTCGTCACGCGCGCCAAAGGCACCGAACGTCCGTTCTGCGGCACCCTCCTCGACAACAAGAAGACCGGCACCTACCACTGCGTCTGCTGCGACCTGCCGCTGTTCTCCTCCAATGCCAAGTTCAACTCCGGCACCGGCTGGCCGAGCTTCTACCAAGGCGTCTCCAAGGAGAACATCGCCACCATCAGCGACACCAGCCACGGCATGGTGCGCACCGAGATCCTCTGCGCGCGTTGCGACTGCCACCTCGGCCACGTGTTCGAGGACGGCCCCGCGCCGACGGGCCTGCGCTACTGCCTCAACTCCGAGTCCCTCAAGTTCAAGGAACTCAAGGGCGCGCCGGAGAAGAAGTAACTTACTTCTTCTTCGCCTTCGACTTCGAGGCCGCCTTCCTCACCGGGGCGGCCTTCTTCTTGGCCACGACGTTGACCGGCTTCTTCTTCGCGGCCGGCTTGACGGACTTCTTCGCGACGACCTTCACGGCCTTCTTCACGACCGGCTTGGCCTTAGGGGCGACCTTCTTCGAATTCTTGGCGGCGGGCTTAGCGGCCTTCTTGGCCTTGGGCTTCGGAGCGACGACCTTGCCCGGATGGACCTTCGCGAGGCGCTTGGCCACGGTGGGTTCGACGTAAGGAGCGGGGGCCTTCGGACGCTGGTCGACCGGACCTTTGACCGCGGCCCAGAGCTTGTCGCGGAAATCCTGGATGCCTTCCTGCGAGTAGCAGGAGATCGGGATGACCTGGTCCTTCACGCGTTCCTGGAACTTCTTGAGCTTCGCGGCGGCTTCCGGGAGGTCCATCTTGTTGGCCACGATGATGCGCGGCTTGGCGGCGAGGACCGGCGAGTAGAGGCGCAGTTCGCGCTCGAGGATGCGATGGTCGTCCCACGGCTCGCGGTTCTCGCTGCCGGCCATGTCGATGATGAAGACCAGGAGCGAGCAGCGCTCGACGTGACGGAGGAACTGGTGGCCGAGGCCGCGGTTCTCGTGCGCGCCTTCGATGAGGCCCGGGATGTCGGCCATCACGATGCGGTCGAAACGGTCGGCGTAATCGATCACGCCCACGTTGACGTGCAAGGTCGTGAACGGATACGGCGCCATCTTCGGACGCGCGGCGGTGAGGAGGTTCGTCAGCGTCGACTTGCCCGCGTTCGGGTAGCCCACGAGGCCGATGTCGGCGATCGTCTTGAGCACGATGCGGAAGTTGCCTTCTTCGCCGGGGTAGCCCGGGGTCGTGCGGCGGGGAGCCTGGTTGACCGAGCTCTTGAAGTTCATGTTGCCGAGGCCGCCCTTGCCGCCGGCGAGGAGGACGACGCGTTCGCCGTGCTCGGTGAGTTCGGCCACGAGGCGATGGGTGCCCTCCTCGAGGACCTGCGTGCCCGGAGGCACCGGCAGGATCAGGTCGGCGCCGTCGGGACCGGCGCACTGGCGGCCCATGCCGGGCGCGCCGTTGCGGGCGCGACGGTGCGGCTGCCAGCGGTAGGCCTGGAGGTCGCCCTCGTTACGGTCGCAGACGAGGATGACGTCGCCGCCCTTGCCGCCGTTGCCGCCGTCGGGTCCGCCCTTCGGGATGAACTTCTCGCGACGGAAGCTGACGCAGCCGTGGCCTCCGTCACCGGACTTCAGTACAACCTTGGCTTCGTCGATAAACATTTGCCCGAAGGTTGGGCGTCCCCGGCCCCGAGGGCGAGGAGGAAAGGCGTGGGCTCAGCGCTCGAGGCCGCGGGAGCGACGCAACCAGCGTTCGAAAGGCGCGAAGAACACCAGGTCGGCCAGCAGTCCGACCAGCATCACGACGGCCATCACGCCCATCACCTGATCCATGCGGAGCAGTTCGCGGCCGGCGTTGAGGAGCGAACCGAGGCCGAAGCCGGTCACGATGACGACGAAGATCTCCGCCGCCATGAGCGAGCGCCAGGCGAAGGCCCAGCCCTGCTTCATGCCGCTGAGCACGCCGGGGAGCGCGGCCGGGAAGATGACGCGGGACCAGAGGTGCCAGCCGTTCGAACCCATCGTCTGGGCGGCGCGGAGGTAGAGCGGAGGAACGTTGAGGACGGATTCCTGCACCGCGAGGACGACGGCCCAGAGCGTACCCATCACCACGACGAAGAGCACGGCCTCCTCGCGGATGCCGAACCAGAGGAGAGCGAGCGGCACCCAGCAGACGGAAGGAAGGGTCTGGAGACCGAGGGCCAGGACTCCGAGCGTGTCACGGACCCAGCGCACGCGGGCGCAGAGGGCGCCGAGCGGCACGCCGAGGGCGGCGCCGATCGCGAAGCCGATCACCAGGCGACGCATCGTCACCCAGGTCGCGGACAGCAGTTCGCCGCTGAGCAGCGATTCCCAGAACCACCGCAGCACATGCGACGGCGCGGGGAAGAGGACTTCGCTGACGCGGCCGCTGCGGACATACCATTCCCAGCCTCCGACCAGCAGGATGGCGACGAGGGTCGGGATGACCGGACGAGGAAGCTTCGAGGCCATGGTTACTTGGCAGGATGGGAGGTGAGCGCCTCGGTCACCTCTGCGGCGAGGCTGGCGAGGGCCGGGTCGTTCATGCGCCGCGGACGCGGGAGATCGACGTCGAACACCTGCTGGACGCGGCCGGGATTGGGCGAGAAGAGCATGACGCGGTCGCCGAGGCAGACCGCTTCGCGGATGTTGTGCGTCACGAGCACGATGGTCTTCTTACGCTTCGTGAAGATCTCCTGGAGATCGCCGTAGAGCTGCTCGCGCGTGAGCGCGTCGAGGGCGGAGAAAGGCTCGTCCATCAGGAGCACGCGCGGATTGGGCGCGAGCGAACGGGCCAGAGCCACGCGCTGGCGCATGCCGCCGGAAAGCTCGTGAGGGCGGGCCTTCTCCTTGTTGCCCAGACCGACGAGATTGAGATAGTAGCGGGCGGACTCGATGCGTTCGGCCTCGGTGAGGTCGGGCTTGAGGCGCAGGCCGAAGAGGACGTTCTCCAGGACATTGAGCCAGGGGAAGAGCGCATCCTGCTGGAACATCACGAGACGGTCGCGTCCGGGGGCCTCTACCGGCTGGTCGCCGAGATTGATCGTGCCCTCGTTCGTGTGCTCCAGACCCGCGAGCAGGCTGAGCAAGGTCGACTTGCCGCAACCCGAAGGACCGACGATCGCGAGGAACTCCCCTTCCCGGACATCGAGCGTGATATCCTCCAAGGCCGTGACCTGGCCGGAAGCCCCGTCGAAACGCTTGGTGACGTTACGCAGGGTGAGGGCCGCGGAGGCGGGGGACGATTCAGAGCGGGTGCCCATGGGTTCCAGAGGCGAGAGAGTGGCTAGCCTGACCTTATCCTGTCAAGTTTACTTATGTTTAAAAGATTAAGGCAAAAAGCCCTTTTCTACTTATTTTTGGGGTCATCCACCAAGGATTCCAGCAACGGCTCAATCGGGGCATCCCCCCTCAAGAGCCGGGAGTCCTGGGCGTCCTTCAGGGCACGGACGAACAAGCCGGACAATCGTGCCCTACGGGCATCCAGATCCTCCGGAAAAGCGAAAGTAACCCGGGACAAAGCGGGCCCGATGAGTTCGGACTTCGGGGGCTTGGAACGCAACTCGGCGCCTAGGCCCTCCCTGATGAGCTTCTCCTGCCACGTCTGGTCGGCGCGGAGGCGGGCGCAGAGGGCGTAATGCGAACGCACGAAAGCTTCGATCGCCGGCCGACGTTTTTCCAAAGCCTTCCGGGTGGTGACCAGCACGGTGATCAGGGAATCCTTGTTCTCATGGACGATCACTCCGCCGAACTCGCTCGTCAGGCGCGTGACCCAAGGTTCGACCGTCCAGACCGCGTCGACCTCGCCACGGGAGAAGAGAAGCATGAGATCGGCGTTCTGGGCCGGGATCACCCGTGCGTCGCCCCCGCTGAGGTGCACATTGAGACCACCCTCGCGCAGCCACGTACGGGCGTCGACGTCCTGGGTGTTGCCCAGCTGAGGCGTGCCGAGGTTACGTCCGACGAAATCCTTGGGAGACTTCAGTCCCGAATCCTTACGGACGACGAGCGCGTTGCCGCCTTGCGCGACGGGCGCAAGCACGCGGATCTCCGTTCCCTTGGTGCGAACATGGGCGTTGAGCGCCGGAGAAGCGCCGACATACGCGACATCGATGGCGCCGGCCAACAAGGCCTCCATCGCGGAAGGGCCGGCGTTGAACGAACGCCATTCCAGCTTCACCCCGGCAGGCAGCGCGGCCTGATGGTGGTCCTTGCCTTCGCGTTCCAGCTGACGGGCGGCGAGCGCCGGCGCGTGGGTGAGATTCGGGAAGAAGCCCACGCGGAGGGACTCCGCTTCGGCGCGCGAGGAAGCCGGCGCGCAAAGGGCGGCGAGGAGCAGCCAGCCGGAGAGGAAGCAAGAAGACGGTCGCATGGACGAAGGGTCAGAAAGGTTTGAGCAGAAGCTCGAAGTAAGCGAAATCAGTATCACCGGAACGCACCAGACGGCGAGTCCACTCTCCCGCGACGAAATGAGCGTATCCGACGGTAACCTCGGCCTGGCGGGTCACCTGCCAGCGGAAACGGATGTCGAATTCATGGCCGACGTTCGTGCCGCTCTGGCCCGACGGGTCGCGATTGTTGGCCGCGTTGTAGAAACGATCGGTCGCGCTCTCGAGGGAATACCAGCTATAACCTAGGTCGAAACGCAGGGCAGGCGAAACGGTCGCCTCGTATCGCACCTTCGGCGCGAGGATGTTCTCGAAGACGACGTAGTCGTTCGCCGACCAAGGCCGACCGAAGCCGAAGAAGCGCTCGAAGCGGTTGTCCTCGCCGTCCGTCGGGCTCCGGTCACCGGAAGCGGCGCCATAGAAGAAGCTCAGCCGGGAATTCCAGGCGTCGGCAAAGCGGTAACCGATCTCGGCGTTGGCGGCCCATGCGGAGATGTCCCGGCCGCCATTGTGGCCGAACTGCGTGATGCCGGAGGCGTCGAAGTCGAAGCCGGACCTGCCGAAGAGACCATAGGCGCGGAGACCGGGCGAGTGCACGACCCGGCCGCCATCGGCGACGTTCCTCTCATCCAGGCGGAGATAGAAAGGTTCGAGGGTTACTACGTCGGACCAACCACGCCAATGACCGATGGCAGCCCAGAGCCGCTTGCCGTCCGCGGGGCGGTCCGGATCGTACAACAGACGGTCAAGCGGCTGGACGGAGAGCAGGTCGAGCTGCCAATCGTTCGACTCCTGACCGAGGATGCCATGCCAGCCACGGAAGGCATTGGCCGTGTTGCGCCACTGATTATTGCCGATCAGGCGCCGATCCAGGAACTCGAAGTTATGGTTGCCGAAGCGCAAGGAGACCGGGCGTGAGTTGCCCAGGGCGTCAGCCGGCAGCAGAGCGTCGAAGCGAAGCTCGGCGTAGAGGCGGATGAACTCCAATTCATTCACGTCGCGATTATCCAACGCGTACGCGCTGTTGTAACGATGCGAGTCCTGGAGCTCGACGGCGAAGCGGAGCGGATCGACGAGATCATGGACGCCCAAGTAGAGCCGGGTGCGATGCAGGAGCGGCTCATCGACACCGTCGCGAAAGCGTCGGATGTCATCGTCTCGGTATTCGTAGCGGAAGCGGTAATCGAGACCGACATCGAGCCATCTGACGTCATGGAGCTTCTCCCAAGAAGTCGTGCTGGCGGGACCCACATACTTGGGCGGATCCGGGTCGCACTTGGTGCTGTAACTGGGCGCCTCCCGATAGAATGTCGCACCCTGCGCTCCAGACCAAGATACGCCGAAGCCGAGCAGGGCTCGAAGCAGCGCATGGGAGGAAGGGAGGGACATCTTTAATTAAGATGATAAGTTTAGTAATGATAAAATGTATTAGGTCGAGTCCGTATTTCTTCACTATAATCATAACGCAAGTAACTACAATAGAGTTACTTGCGAATTATTATAAAAATGGGTTCAAAAGGCCCCGACCACGAACCAAAGGCTGGCGCTGACCACCATGGCGGTGGCGATCCAACCCAGCACGAGGATCCAGCGGGGCGCGACGAACGGTCCCATGAACTGGGAGTCGCCCGTCATGCGGACAAGCGGCCAGCAGGCGAAGCCCAGCTGGAGACTGAGGATCACCTGGCTCCACAACAGCAGCGACTCCACCCTGCCCTCCCCGGCGAGGCCGATGACGAGCAAGGCCGGGGCCAGGGCGGCGAGGCGCGTGGCCACACGGATGATCCAGCCGGCCGTTCTGATCTTCAGGAAGCCTTCCAGGACGATCTGACCGGCCATGGTGCCCGTGATGGTCGCGTTCTGACCCGAAGCGAGCAGCGCGACCGCGAAGAGCGTGCCGGCGAAGGTGGCGCCGAGGACGCCGTCCAGCAGCCGATGGGCCTCGCGGATGTCGGTCACGGCCTCAGGACGGCCGTGGAAGGCCGCGGCGCTGAGCACGAGCAGGCCGGCGTTGACGAAGAAGGCCAGGCTGAGCGCGAGCGTGGAATCCCACGTGGCGAACCGCATCGCCTCGCGCCGCTCTTCCTCACTCTTGCCGAAATCACGGGTGCCGACGATCGACGAGTGCAGGTAAAGGTTATGCGGCATCACCGTCGCGCCGATGATGCCCAGCGCCACGAAAAGCATGCCCGGACGGGTGACGACGTCCGTCGTGGGGATGAAGCCCTTCACGAGCTCGGCGACGACGGGCTTAGCCAGCAGGAGCTCGACGCCGATGCAGGCCGCGATGGTCAGGACGAGCACGCCGACGAGCGATTCCAGCCAGCGGAACCCGAGGCGGGTTAGGGCCAGCAGCACCAGCACGTCGAGCGCGGTGATGATCGCGCCGAAGAACAGCGGGATGCCGAAGAGGATCTGCAGCGCGATGGCCGAACCGAGCAGTTCGGCGAGGTCCATGGCCACTATGCCCAGCTGGGCCGCGACCCAGAGGAACTTGCCGACGAGCGGCGAGTAGCGCTCCCGGCAGGCTTGGGCGAGGTCGAGTCCGGTCGCGACGTTCAGACGCACGCAGAGGTGCTGGAACAAGATCGCCATCAGGTTCGACAGCAGGATCACCCAGAGCAGCGCGTAACCGTATTGCGAACCACCGGCGAGATCCGTGGCCCAGTTGCCGGGATCCATGTACCCGACGGAGACGAGGAAACCCGGACCGACGAAACCGAGGAAACGACGGAACGCGCTCAGTCGGGAGGCGTTACGGTCGGGATGCGGTTCGCCTGTTCTCATCAGCCTCGAGCATCATCGGGCGACGCACGCTGTCAACCCGCCGCCCGCCGAATGGAATCCATAGCCACAAGCGTCCAAAGGGCGGTCCGCCAGGCGTGCGAGCGGATCAGGCTTCCGAGCGCCGGCGAAGCCGGCCCCTCGAGCTGGAGGCGACGATGGCAAGGAACGGACCAAAAGGCCGTCAGGGCCCAGCACGCCAGCACCACGGAGAGCGACGCCCATGCGTGCCCCCCGACAGCCAGCCAGAGATGCCCGCCCAGCTGCAGAAGGAGCAAAGGGCCGACGACCCGTCCGACCTTGCGGGTATAATCCTCGTGATGGCGGGCGAAGTCCGCGTCCTGCCATCGGGCGAAATCCGGATACGTGCAGAGCAGGATCAGCCAAGACACCGCGGCCATGGCGACGTCCACGCAGGCCAGCCCAAGGCTGAGTAAACGAGGGTCCATGAATGCACCGAAGTCGGTTTTGCCCTTTGCACAACCCGTCCGGACGTTAAAACCAAGGCATGCCCCGCCCCTTCCTCGGCCTGCTCCTCGCCGTGCTTTCCTGCTTCGCCCCGCTCGGCGCCCAGGAGACCCCGCCCAACTTCGTGATCCTGTTCGCCGACGACCTCGGCATCAACGACCTCGGCTGCTTCGGCCGCAAGGACCAGCGCACGCCCAACCTGGACAAACTCGCCGCCGACGGCGCCCGCTTCACGCAGGCCTATGCCGCGGCGTCCGTCTGCTCGCCTTCGCGCGCGGCCCTCATGACGGGCCAGAGCCCGGCGCGCCTGAAGATCACCACCTTCCTCACCGGCCGCACCGACCGCGCCTCGCATCGCCTGCTCGCGGCCCCGATCAACACGCACCTGCCGGAAGGCGTGCAGACGATCGCGCAGCTCCTGAAGCCGAAGGGCTACGCCTCGGCGGCGGTGGGCAAGTGGCACCTCGGCGGCAAGGGCCATCAGCCGACCGACCACGGCTTCGACGAATACTTCCCGGGCCGCGCGAATCCCGGAGCCGAATCCCCGCAGGGCGGCAAGGGCGAGCTCGGCCAGGCCGACTTCGCGACGAAGTTCATCGCGAAGAACAAGGCCAAGCCCTTCCTCCTCTACCTCGCTTTCGACAACCCGCACATCCCGCTCGCCGCGCCCGCCAAGGGCATCGCCGCGAACGCCCAGTCCTTCCACCCCACCTACGCCGCGCTCGTCGAATCGCTCGACGCCGCCGTCGGCCGCGTGCTGAAGGCCCTCGAGGAACAAGGCGTCGCGCAGAACACGATGGTCGTCTTCGCTTCCGACAACGGCGGCGTGCACATCTCCGAGCTCAAGGAAAGCCCGGCGACCTACAACACCCCTTGCCGCGCGGGCAAGGGCTTCGTCTACGAAGGCGGCATCCGCACGCCCCTCATCATCCGCTACCCCGGACGCCTCGCCTCGCGCGTGATCGCCGAACCCGTCGTCCTCGGCGACCTCGTCCCCACGATCTGCGCGCTGGCCAAGGTCCCGGCCCCGGCGCCGCTGGATTTCCAGGACATCTCCCCGCTGCTCTTCGACAGCAAGCCGACGGCGGACGCGAAGCCCCGCGCCCTCTTCTGGCATCAGCCGCACTACATGAACCAAGGCGGCAAGCCCGCCGGCGTCGTGCGCGAAGGCGACTGGAAGCTCATCGAGCAGTATGAGGACGGCAGCCTCGAGCTCTTCAACCTCGCCAAGGATCCGAGCGAGACGACAGACCTCGCCGCCGCCGAACCGACGCGCGTCGCGGCTCTGCGCGGCAAGCTCGAAGCCTGGCGCCGGAGCGTCGGCGCCGAACCGACCAAGCCCAATCCGAACTTCAACCGCGCCCTCTGGGAAGAATGCTTCGTGAAGACCGACGTCACCCAGCTGAAGGCCCTGCCGACCTCCGAGGCCATGCGTCCGCTGCTCGCCGACTGGCGCAAGGCGATGAACGACGCCTCCGCCGAAGGCGCCAACGCCCTCATCTTCCTCGAAGCGCGCGACGCCCAGGTGAAGGCGACCAAGATGAAATACGAGGAGCCGCCGCAGAAGGACACCCTCGGTTTCTGGGTCAACGCCGCCGACACCGCCTCCTGGACCTTCCAGGCGCCGAAGGCGGGCACCTATCGCGTGACCGTCCTGCAAGGCTGCGGCAAGGGCAACGGCGGCTCCGTCGTCGCCCTCGACACCAAGCAGGGCTCGTGCGAGTTCACCGTCGAAGAGACCGGCCACTTCCAGCGCTTCGTCCCGCGCGAAGTCGGCAAGCTCACGCTCGTCGCCGGCGAGAACACGCTCACCGTGCGCCCCGTCAAGAAGGCCAAGGCCGCGGTCATGGACCTGCGCCGCGTGATCCTCGAGCGCGTCGAGTAAACGCTCAGAACGTCGCGAGCAAGGCGCGCAGTTCCGCCTCAGGCTCCTCGTGTCCCTGCGACACGGCGAGGGCGAGCGCGTCCGCGAAGGCGGCCTTGGCGCCGGCCTTGTCACCCGCGGCCAGCAGGCTCTTGCCGAGCAGGATGCGCGGCATCATCCAGTCGGCCTTGGAGGCCGCGGCGAGGCGGAGGTGCTCGACGGCGCCCGCGGCGTCGCCTTCGGTGAAGAGCGCCTGTCCGAGCGAGAAACGGAAGAGCGGGTTCGCGGGATCGGCCGCGACGTGGCGTCGGAAGAGTTCGGAGCGGGCCATGCTTACTTCTTCTTGGCCGATGAACGGCGGAAGATGACCATCGAGAGACCGGGGAGACGGACCTCGATCGAATAAGGACGGCCCTGGCACGGGATCGCTTCGGCGACCACGCCGCCGAGGTTGCCCAGGCCGTGTCCGGCGTAGTGGGCCGAGTCGGTGTTGAGGGCCTCCTCCCAGCGGCCGGGGAAAGGCACGCCAAGGCGGTAGGTCCGCTCGACCGGGGTGAAGTTTCCCGCGACCGTCCAGGCCTGTTCGCCGCCGCGGCGCTCGAAGGCGAGCACGCTCTGGGCGCCGTCGTCGGCGACGAGCCACGCGAAGCTCTCCGGACGCAGCTCGTTGGCCGCCAGGTCGGCATCGGCCACGTAGAGCTTGTTCAGGTCGGCGACGAGGCGCTGCACGCCGAGGTGGAGCGGGTATTCCAGCAGATGCCAGTCGAGCGAGGCGTCATACTTCCATTCGGCGAACTGGCCGAACTCGCAGCCCATGAAGAGGGTCTTCTTGCCGGGCCACGACCATTGGAGGGCCAGCAGGCAGCGCAGGTTGGCGGCCTTGGTGGCGTCGTCTCCGCCGCTCATCTTGCCGATGAGGGAGCCTTTGCCGTGGACGACCTCGTCATGCGAGAAGGACTGCACGAAGGCTTCGCTCCACTGGTAGAGCATGCCGAAGGTCAGCTTGTCGTGATGGAACTTACGGAAGAGCGGGTCCTGCTTGAAGTAATCCAACGTGTCGTGCATCCAGCCCATGTTCCACTTGAAGTCGAAGCCCAGGCCGCCTTCGGGGACGGACTTCGTCACGCCCGGGAAGGAAGTGGACTCCTCGGCGATCATCGCGACGCCGGGCTGGTAGAGATGGACGAGCGAGTTGACCTGTCGGAGGAACTCGATCGCCTCGATGTTCTCGCGGCCGCCGAAGCGGTTCGGGATCCACTCGCCGGCCTTGCGGGAGTAATCGAGGTAGAGCATCGAGGCCACCGCGTCGACCCGCAGGCCGTCGACGTGGAAGCGCTCGAGCCACGAAAGCGCGGAGCAGACGAGGAAGCCGCGGACCTCATGGCGTCCGTAATTGAAGATCAGCGTGCCCCAGTCCTGGTGCTCGCCCAGGCGCGGGTCGGCGTGCTCATACAGGTGCGTGCCGTCGAAACGGGCCAGCGCGAAGAAGTCGCGCGGGAAATGGGCCGGCACCCAGTCGACGATCACGCCGATGTCGGCGCGGTGCAGCGCGTCGACGAGCGTCATGAACTCGAGGGGCGAGCCGAATCGATGCGTGGGAGCGTAGAAACCCGTCACCTGATAGCCCCAGGAACCATCGAAGGGGTGTTCCGACGGCGGCATCAGCTCCACGTGCGTGAAGCCCATCCGGACGCAGTAGGCGGCGAGCTGCTCGCCGAGCTCGCGATAGTTCAGGACGCGGCCGCGTTCCTCGGGCACGCGACGCCAGGAGGCGAGATGGACCTCGTAGACGGACATCGGCCGGGAGCGCAGGTCGCGGCGGCGGCGGGCTTCCATCCAGGCGGCGTCATTCCACACGAAGCCCGAGAGGTCGCAGACGATCGCGGCATGGTTCGGCGAGGGCTCGAAGTGCAGCGCGTAAGGGTCGGTCTTGAGGAAGGGCGTGGTGTCGTGCGGCCCGACGATCTCGTATTTGTAGCGCGCGCCGGCGGCCAGGCCGGGGATGAAGATCTCCCAGATGCCGGAAGCCCCTAGGTTGCGCATCGGGTGGGCGCGGCCGTTCCAGAGGTTATGGTCGCCCACGACCGAGACGCGGCGGGCGGAGGGCGCCCAGACGGCGAAGGACACGCCGGTGACGCCGTCGATGACGCGCACGTGCGAACCCAGCTTGTAGTGGGCCCGATGGTCGTCGCCTTTGCCGAGCAGAAAAAGGTCGTCCTCGGAGATCGTCGGCAGGAAACGGTAAGGGTCGTCGACGTCGCGCCGGACGCCATCGGGATAGGTCACGCGGAAACGGTAGCGGAAAAGCGTGGTGCCGGGCAGTTCCACCTCGAAGACACCGCTCGCATGGAGGCGGGTCATCGGGACGGGGGCGCCGCCGTCCGGCAGGAGCTCGCAGGCGCTGGCCCAGGGGATGAGCGCGCGGGCGACCAGACCGCCGCCCTGGAGCGGATGCAGGCCCAGGAATCGGTGCGGCGAGGTCTCCTTGGCATCCACCAGGGCGGTCAACTCTGCTGGACTCAGGCGCATCCCGGAAGACTCCACGCCCGCCCGAGGGTCGGCAAGCGCTCATTACCCGAAAAACCTTGAGGGAAATCCCGGAGCGACAACTCTCGGCGGATGCCTGGCCGTCGCTTCTGGATCATCGCCGCAAGCCTCTCCCTGTCCGTGGCGGCCATGGCCGCCGAACCGGCGCGGAAGGCCTCCGCCCCCCTGCCCGGCCAGCCCAACATCGAGGCCGACAGCTATGCTTCCGAAGAAGGCGGCAAGGTCGTCGTCGCCACCAACGCCCAGCTGCAGAGCAACGACAGTTTCCTTTCCGCGAAGAAGATCCGTTTGGATTACCGCACGGGCGTGATCGTCGCCGAAGGCGAGGTCGTCTACGCGACCAAGAGCCTCCGCATCCTCGGCGCCAAGGTCACCATCGACCCGCGCGCCGACGTCATCGAAGCCACCGACGTGCGCTTCGGCCGCTCTCCCGTCTACTTCACCGCCGAGTCCCTGCGCATCGTCAAAGGCGACAAGCAGATCAAGGGCGTACGTGTCTGGAACAACGAACCCTCCGCGGCCGGCATGCACCTCAAGATCGCCGAGGCGTCCTACGTCGAGAAGGAGGACCACCTCTCCCTGCGCAGCGCCACCTCATACGTCGCCGGCGTGCCGCTCTTCAACCTGCCTTACTACGGCCAGCAGGGCCTCGACTTCCCTTACGAGATCATGCTCAACACGGGCAGCGAGGACAAGCAGGGCCGCTTCCTGCGCTCGACGATCCTCACGCGCGTCTCGCCTTCCCTCTCGGTGGGCGGCCTCCTCGACTACTACAGCACCTCCGGCATCCTCGTCGGACCGGCCCTGCGCTTCGACAACACGCGTACGCCGGGTGCCGGCACGACCTGGAAAGGCCGGATGCAGAGCGGCTGGATCGACGATCAGTCCACGCCCGTGGCGGACGTCTTCGGACGCCTGCCCGACCCGCAGCGCGCCTTCCTGACGGGCGAGATCAACGGACGCACGCAGGATGGCGTCGAGATCGCCGGCAACTTGTTCGCCCAGACGGACCCCGACGTCCTGCGCGACTTCCGACCCATGCTGATCGGCCAGGCCGGCAACCCTCAGCTCAACCTCGAAGTCGTCCGCCCGCTCGACGGCGGCTATCTCTCGGCCTCGCTCACCGCCAAGGCCGACAACTACCAGGACGTCGTGCAGCGTCTCCCGGAATTCCGTTACGACCTGCCGACGACGACCCCCGGCGCCGACGGCTGGTCCCGCCGCGCTTTCCTCAGCATCGGCTACTTCAGCGAACGCCCGTCGGCCGAGCTGCCGCTGGCCAACTTCCAAGCCGCGACCCTTTCGGCCGACGCCTGGTCCGCCGCGCGCGTCGACGGTTACTACGGCTTCAGCCGCAGCCTGGTCGCCGGCGATTGGCTGACCTTCCGTCCGGTCGCGGGCGTACGCACGACCGCGTGGTCCGACGGACTCAACGGCGAAGGCGCGGCCACCAAGGTGATCGGCCAGGCCGGCTTCGACGTCGAAGGACTCTTCACCGGCTCCTGGTCCGCGGACGCCCCGAACTGGCGCATCGACGGCATCCGCCACAGCGTGCGGCCTCTCTTCCAGTATCGCGTCATGCCGGGCGCCGACCGTGAGGTCGGAGTCGTCCCCATGACCCAGCGCGCCGTCTCGGTCTCCGTGCTCGAGGAACTCGACCTCGCGGACCGTCTCGACGCCGCCTCGACCACCGACCGTCAGGCGATGCGCTTCGGCATCCGCAACACCGTCGAGACCCGCGACGCCGTGCTCGGCTCTCGCGAGCTGCTGCGAGCCGACCTCTTCACCGATTGGCGCCAGGGTCCCACCGACGCCGAGACCGGCCGCACCGACCTGCTTGGCTCGCTGAGCTTCAGCCCTGCGTCCTGGGTCACGCTCACGTCCGCCGCGCGCATGCCCAACGGAGGGGGCGCCGCCCGGGAATCCTTACAGTCGATCGCCCTCAACTCGGGCGACTTCTGGCGCACCTCCTTCAGCTGGGTGGAGCTCAATCAGGCCACGCAGGCCCGTCAGCTGGTCTGGGACGGTCGGGTCCGCCTCAACTCCGTCTACAGCCTGGTCTCCGGCCTGAATTACGACGCCCAGCTCGACCAGACCACCCTGCTCTGGGCGGGGCTCGTCCAGCGTGTCGGTGACTCTTGGGAACTCGAATACGGTGTGAATAAGCGCATGGACCCGATCAACCAGGGCATCAGCTCATTGGGCTTCCACCTGCGAGTGAGATTGTTCAAGTTCTGAGCCGTGACGGACACCCCTCCAGACTCTCCTTCGGTCCCCGCGGACGGCATCCTGCCGCCGCCGGACCTGCCGATCCGCCTCGACGTCTTCGAAGGCCCGCTGGACCTGCTGCTCTTCCTGATCCGCAAGAACGAGATCGATATCTACGACATCCCGATCGAGAAGGTCACCCAGCAGTACCTTGAGATCCTGCGCACGCAGGAGAAGGACAACCTCGAGCTCGCCGGCGATTTCTTCGTCATGGCGGCCACGCTGATGTACATCAAGAGCCGCATGCTCCTGCCGGTCGAAAGCCGGCCGGAGGAGGAAGTCGCGGCCGCCGACGAGGGCCAGGACCCGCGCTGGGCGCTCGTCCAGCAGCTCATCCAGTATAAGCGCGTCAAGGAGACGGCAGCCATCATCCGGGGCCTCGTGGACGAACGCCAAGGCCTGCTCGGTCGTCACGTCATCCAGCCGCAAGGCGACGACGCCGTGGTCCGACCGGTCGCTCCCGCCGACCGCATCGAGCTCTGGAACACTTTCAATCTCGTCCTTCGACGCCTCGCCGAGCGCATCCAGCCCGGCAACATCTCCAACGAGACCGTCACGGTATCGGACCGCATGGAGACCATCCTGGCCCGTCTCGAGACCGAGCCCACCTTCGTCTTCACGAGCCTGCTTCCCGAGCGCCCGACCGTGGGCTTCCTGGTCGCCACCTTCCTCGCCTGCCTCGAGCTCGCACGCCTGGGTAAGCTCAAATTGGAGCAGGATGCCTCCTTCGCGGAGATCAACTGCGCCAAGTCCGAGCCCAGCGCGGCGCCCAACGCCGGCGAGGCCTTGGAAGGCGGCTCGGAGTTCGACCAGCCCGCCGGCGAAGCCGAGTAAGCCTCGGGCTTGAAATCACCCCCGAAGCGGTCAGATTGAAGGCATGGCCAGCGCGAAGCGCCCCTCTAACCGTCTGCTCGGACTCGGCTTGGACGCCACCGATCAGCACAAACGCATCACCCGAGGCGAAGGCTTCTCCTTGGTCGGAGGCTCCGAGGAGACCCATGAGCGCATGACGGAGACGGTCATCAAGACATCGGAAGATCTCAGCCGCAAAGGGCGGACCATCGCCGACGCCCGACCGGAAGAGCTGGCCGACCTGCTGCGCAAGCACGACCGCGGAGCTTGAGGGCAAAAAGGGGACACAGACGGATTGACTCACCTCTTTCGCAGGATTTGACTACCCCTCCCCAATGAGCAACGAGCTGCCCCCTCCTCCTCCGCCGCCTCCTCCCCCTCCTCCGCCGCCCGCGCCGGAAGGAGAAAACTCCGCTCCGAGCGCTCCGAAGCTCAAGCTCACCAAGCCCGTCTCCCCGGTCGCCAACGAAGGAGTGCCCGTGCCTCCGCCGCCCGCTCCGCCCGCCGGTGCGCCGATTCCTCCGCCGCCCGCTCCGACGGCCGCCGCGACGATCCCGGCTCCTGCTCCGGCCGCTGCTCCGCGTCCGGCCACGCCCCCGGCCAATCGCTCCGTCGGCAAACTCGCCGTGACGTTTGACCTGCTGGCCCTCGCTGCTTCGCTCGCAGGTGCGGTCATCCTCGCGATCGAACTCTTCTCGAAATCCAAAGGTTAACCGACTCTTCCATGGCCTCCGACCTCATCACTCATCTCGATAACAACAACTTCGAAGCCACCATCAAGGCTTCGACCGTCCCCGTGCTGGTGGACTTCTGGGCCACCTGGTGCGGCCCGTGCAAGCAGATCGGCCCGGTGCTGGACCAGCTCGCCGCCGAGATGAACGGAAGCGTCAAGATCGCCAAGGTCGACGTCGACACCAACCAGGCCCTCGCCCAGCAGCTCGGCGTGAACTCCATCCCCGCCCTGTTCCTCTTCAAGAACGGCGTCGTGGTGGATAAGATGGTCGGCGCTCGCCCGAAGGGCGATATCGCCGCCTTCATCAAGAAGCACGCCTGAGTCGGTCGGCGTAAGCCCCAATAGAAAGGCCCGGGATCGCTCCCGGGCCTTTTTTGTCGGCGATGGCCGGCGTCGGCTTACTTGCTCTCGAGCGGATGCTCCTTGAGCAGGTCGGCCGGGACGTACTGGGCGCGGTTGCCGATGGCCTTGCGGACTTCGGCGACCTTGGAGTCCATGACAGGCTCCGCGGTGTTGCCCCAGGCCTGGCGGACGTAGGTGGCGATGTGGGCGACCTGGGCGTCCTTAAGTCCGGCGCCGATGTTCGGCATGTTGCCGTTGTACTTCACGCCGTTGACCTCGATCTCACCGGCGAGACCGGCGAGGATGGCCTTGATCAGACGTTCTTCAGCGCCGGCGACCCAAGCGGACTTGGCGAGCGGAGGGAAGGCGCCCGGGAGGCCGAGACCGGTGGCCTGGTGGCAGGCCGCGCAGTTCGCGAGGAAGAGCTGCTCGCCCTTGGCGGCGTCGGGCTCGAAGGCCACGGGACCGCCGCCCACGACGGCCTTGGGGGCGTCGAGGTCGAAGGCCGAGGCCGAGAAACCGCCGGCGTTGTTGGTGAGGTAGAGACCGGCCCAGAAGCCGAATCCGCAGAAGAGGAAGACGATGAAGATCGGCGTGAGGGAGAAACCCTCCGCCGGCTCGTCCTTGTCGCGGGAGAGCTGGGCGTGAACCTCCACCAGGCGCCCGTCGGAGGGGCCTTCGGAGCCGGAGGGACCCCGGCGCGGGCGGTTGCTATCGGAATGACGGTTACGGTCGTTCATGGGTTCACTTCTTCAATTTGGCTTCCGGCGAGGGGTAATCCTGGCGGAGGGATTTCAGGTAGGCCACGAGGGCCGCGCGCTGCGCGGCGTCGACGAAGCGGTAGGAGGGATGCCAGGCCGCGCCGCTGGAGGCGGGGTCGGTCAGGAGGGTCTCGACGTTGATCTTGGACGAACGCGCGCCGTAGTTGGCGAGGTCCGGACCGAGACGACGCTCGCCGAGCAGCACCTGCGGCTGCAGGGAGTAGTCGCGGGCGACGGAGGGACGGACGCCGAGGCCGCGGGCGATGTCGCTGCCCTGCCCCGCCGGACGGACCTGCTGGGTGTGGCAGCTGACGCAACCAAGGGAGACGTAGACGGCACGGCCTTGGATGGCCTGGCCGGGTTCGCGGGAGGGGAACAGCGCGCCGCCTTCTTCGCCGGCCGCGCGACCGAGGCCGCCGAGCTGGGACTGACCGCTGAGCACGAGCGCGCCGAAGGGCAACGCGACGGCGAGGAAGACGCCGGCCAGGAGAGTGTTGAGGTTCTTCATGGTGGGGGTCCGATTAGTCGTGACGGCCGGAGGCGGCCGGAGCGGAAGATTTGAGGATCATGCCGAAGGCGTTGAGGGCGAAGGCGACGTGGCCCACGAGGAGCAGCACCGCGGAAATCGTCAGCACGAAGAACCAGGAAGATTCGGCGCGCAGGACGTCGGCGTAGGCGACGGCCGGGTTCGCGAGGAGCTGTCCGGTCTGCCAGCCGCCGACCAGCCAGGCGACGAGCGCGCCGACTAATCCGAGCGCGGTGGCCCAGAAGTGCACGTGGACGAGCTTGGCCGAGGGCCAGAGGGCGCCGGTGAGGCGAGGCAGCACGAAGTAGCTCGCGCCGAACACGACCATCGTGGCGCAACCGTAGACGAGCAGCTGCTCGAGGCCGGTGCCGAAGGAGGTGAAGCGGACCAGGGCGCTCGGAGCCCGGAAGGCGAAGACGCCGCCGAGGAGGCCGGCGAGGGTGAACGCGACGGCGCCGAAGCTGACGAAGCGGAGCGTCGTGTCGTTCCAGGCGCGGGCCCAGCCGCCTTGAGAGAAGAGCGTTCCGTGGACGTTGATGGCGACGATGATGACCGGGATGAGCATCATCGCGGCGGCGACGACGCCGGTCGACTGGAGCCAGAGAGGCACCGGCGAGCCCACGAGGGCGGCCGGGCCGGTCCAGCCGGCGAAGAGGAAGAACGTCCAGAAGGCCACCGGCGCGAGGTAGTAGCCGGTGAGCGTGCGCTCGAGGACCTTGGGCAGGAAGTAGTAGATCGCGGCGAGGGCCGAGGCGCCGAACCAGAGCTGGTGGAGGTTCGCGACGAACCAGCTGTGGGCGATCGCCTGGACCACTCCGGAAGCCGGCTGCCAGAGGACGAGGAGCTGGGCCAGCAGGTAGACGAGCGGGAAGACGAACGAAGCGCCGACGACGAACCACTGGGAGGCGAACGTGTGTCCCGTCGGACGGCGCGCGAACGCGACGATCGGCCAGAAGCCCGCCAGCAGGAAGGCGACCGCGAGGCCGGGGCCGACCTCGCGCGGGAAGTCAAGGAGGCGGAAGCCGCTCATCTCGCCGGCGAAGACGCGGGCGACGCCGTAGGTCAGCGCGAGGTTCCAGGCCACGCCGCCGAGCTGGGCGAGCCAGCCGTTGCGGAACTCGAAACGACCGAGCTGCGAAAGCAGCCAGAGGTTGAGGGCGAAGAAGGCGTTGAAGCCCCAGCCGTAGACGAAGAGGTCCTGCTGGGCGGCGGCGACGCGTCCGGGCGTGAACCACGGGCAGTCGCGGAAGACTCCGCCCTGGAGCGAACCAAGGTCGAGCGCGGCGATCACGCCGAGCACCGAAGCGGCGAGGAGCCAGACGACGGCGGAGACGAAGAAGAGGAGGAACGGGCCGCGGAGCGAGGCCTCGACGCGCGAGACGCGACCGTCTCCTTCGGGAGGACGGCCTTGCGGGCGGCCGGAACGATTATCCTGGGTCATCGGAAGAAGGGTGCGGGATTATTTGAGGCCGAGTTCGGCGGTGGTCCAAGGAGCGGTGCGACCGGCGGTCGCGGCACGGATGGCCTTGACCTGATCGGCGGTGACCGGGTTGCCCTGGTTGCCGAAGCTCTGACGGACGTAGGTGAGGACGTCGGCGATGTCGGCGTCGGAGACACCGGCGACCGGCGGCATCATGCTGTTGTAGGTCATGCCGTTGACGGTGATCGGACCCATGAGGCCCTGAAGGATGAACTTCACCGGCAGCTCAGGATTGCCGACGATGATCGGCGCGTTGGCGAGCGGCGGGAAGACAGGGGGCAGACCCATGCCGGTCGGCTGGTGGCAGGCGATGCAGGTGCGCGCGTAGACCGCGGCGCCACGCTTCATCTGCTCGGGGTCGGCCTTCACGAAGGCTCCTTCCTTGGCGGCAGGAGCGGCGACGGGCGCGGCGGCGGGAGCCGGAGCGGCGGCGGCCTGGAGCTTGGCGATGACCTTGGGGTCCTTGGCGACGAGGTAGACGGCGTCCTTGAGCGGGATGCGGTAGGTACCGTCGGAGTTGCGGGCCGGCTCGTTAAGGAGGGCCTGCGCCTTCTTGGCGGTCTCGGCGCGCAGGTCCTTCTGGGCCTGTCGGCGGAGGGCGTCCTCGGTCGGTCCCTGACGGATCGCGAGGTAGGAGTAGCCGGTCACGATCAACCCGGCGGCGACGAGGGATACGACGCCGAGCCAGACGGCGATCTGGCCGGGGATCAGCGGGCGATTCCCGGAGGAAGATTGGTCACTCATGGTAGTTGATGGACTCGAGGATACGGGGGTCGTGGACCGGGATCGTCTCCTGACGGGCCGCGCCGCGCAGGAAGAGCGCGAACACGATGCCGCCGAAGCCGACGATCGCGAGGAGGTCGAGGAAGAGCGAAGAAGTGAGGAACGGGGTCACGACGAAGCCTTCGGGGGCCGACTTCTCGTAGACCTGACGGGGGATCGCGTTGAACCAGAGGTCCACGATGCCGCCGACGAGGATGACCCAGGCCACGGCGAGGAGGCGGCCGGCGACGATCTTCGTGCGGTAGAACAGCAGGGAAAGGAACGGCAGGAGGAAGAAGCCGAAGATGAGGTACATCGACACGCCCCACCATTCGTTCTTGAGGCCGGTGGCGGCGTCGAACTCGCGGATGTTATACCAGAAGGTCTCTTCCGGGATGTTCGCGGTGTAGATCAGGAAGTACTGGGAGAAGCTGATGTACGCCCAGAAGACGGTGAAGGCCAGCATCAGGCAGCCGAGCACATGGCGGTGGGCCTGGTTGAGGAGGCCGTCGAGCCAGCCGCCGTTGGACAGCTTGTAGGTGAGGATGACCGTCACCGCGAGCGCGAGGCGGATCGAGAGCGCGAAGAACCACACGCCGTACATGGTGGAGAACCAGTGGTACGAGAGGGCCATCAGGCAGTCGAAGGCGAGCATCGTGAGCGTCACGGCGCCGAGGGGGATGCCCACGGCCGAGACGGCGTGCAGGCGGTGCGTGTGGCCGGCGGTGCGGTCGGTGTCCTGGGCGAAGGACCAACGGCGCAGGAGCGCGGCGAGCAGGCCGAAGACGCCGACGTAGAGGGCGATGCGGACGAGGAAGAACGATTCGTTCAGGAACCAGCTCTTCGCGATGAGGATCGGGTCATGGCCGACCTCGTGTCCGCCGGGGAGCACATGCGAGCCATCCGTCCAATACCAGACGGCGTGACGGAAGTCAGGCAGGAAGGCCAGCGGGACGATGCCGATCAGGATGACGACGGGCAGGCCGGCGATCAGGAGCTCCCAGTTGCGGCGGATGAGCGGAGCCCAGCCGGCGTCGAAGACGCGGGTGATCATCGTCAGCATCAGCATGCCGATGAGGACGGCGACCCAGAAGAGCGAGCCGACGAGGACGGAAAGGGCCTGGCGGTTGTCGTGATGCTGGACGCCGGCGAAGGCGAAGTACCAGACGACGGCGAGGGCGACGACGCCGACGGCCAGGAATTTCTTCCAGTGGGCGGTGAGGGCGTGAGGCGAGGAAGTGCTCATGGACGAATTACTTGATTTGGGCCTTCACGGCGGCGGGGACGAGTTCGGGCGGGCAGTTCTGGGAGAGCTGCAGGGCGCGCAGGTAGGCCACGACGGCCCAGCGCTCCTCGGGGGAGAGCTTGTCGCCGTAACCCATCATGGTGTTCTTGCCGTTGGTGATGACGTCGTAGATCTGCCCGTTCGGGTAGGCGCGGATGAGGGGCGTCTGCAGGTTGGCGATCGTGACGATGGCGACGTCGCCTTCGAGGGCGGAGCGCACCTTCATGATGCCGTTGCCGTCGGCGGCTTCGCCGTGGCAGACGGCGCAGTAGACCTGATACTTCGTCTGGCCGAGGGCCAGGACGGAAGCGTCGACCGCATAAGGCTGCGGCTGGCCCTTGGTCAGCTTCAGCGACTGGGCCGGGAAGCCCGCGATGAAATTGCCCTTGGCGTCCTTGCCGGACACGAACGACGGGTTGAGGGACTCGGCGCGACGGTAGTCGGCGGAGAAGACCTTGAGGGGCTCGAGGCCGTTGCCGCGGGCGACGGTGCCGGCGACGGGCGGACGCGCGTCGCGTCCGTCGGCGAAGAACTTGTTCTCACCCTGGGCCTTGTACTTGTTCTGGTAGTCCATGTCGTCGAAGACATAGACGGGAGTGTCCTTGGACACCTTGCCCTGGAAGCCGAGGAAGCTGATCGTGGCGACGACCGCGACGGCGAGGAATGCGAGGTAACGGGTCATTGGGGGGCGGATTAGTCGCGGATGACGGTGATCTCCTGGCCGCCGAGCGACTGGAGGAAGTTGCGCGACTCATCGAGGTGGAACTGCGGGTCGCGGGCCTCGAGCACGATCATGAACGTGTCGTCGGAAACGCGCGCGAAGTGCGGGAGGTCGAAGAGCGGATGGTTGTGCCGGGGGAGGCGGTTGAAGATGAACTGGCCGAAGAAGGTGCCGAAGGCGGCGAACAGGATCGTGCACTCGTAGAGCACCGGGAACGGGAAGATCACGCTCCAGTAGGGCTTGCCGCCGACGATCAGCGGGTAGTCGTACGAGTTCATGTACCAGGTGAGCAGGCAGCCGGTGATGAAGCCGGTGACGCCGCCCAGCAGGGTCAGGCGCGGGACGGGGGAGCGAGGCAGGCCCATGGCCTGGTCCATGCCGTGGATCGGGAAAGGCGTGTGGACGTCCCAGTTCTTCCAGCCGGCGTCGCGCACCTTCTCGGCGGCGTGGAACACGTCGGAGACCTTGCGGAAAGTGCAGGCCACGCCGTGGATGCGTTCGTTGCGTTCGTTCATGGTCGGATGGCGGCGGGGATCAGTGGGCGTGGGGGTCGGCCTGCGGCGCGACCATCTTCACCTCGGCCATGGGGAGCAGAGGCAGGAAGCGCACGAACAGGAGGAAGAGGACGGAGAAGAAGCCGAAGGTGCCGAAGAACGTGAAGATATCCACGATCGTCGGGGAGTAGTAGCCCCAGCTGGACGGCAGGTAGTCGTTGGCGAGCGAGGTGATGGTGATCACGAAGCGCTCGAACCACATGCCGACGTTGACGAAGAGGCAGATGATCCAGACGAGGGAGTGGTTCTCGCGGACCTTCTTGAACCAGAAGAGCTGCGGGGTGATCACGTTGCAGGACACCATGATCCAGTAGGCCCAGGCGTACTGGCCGAAGGCGCGGTTCACGAAGGCGAACTTCTCGAAGGAGTTGCCCGAGTAGGCCGCGATGAAGAACTCGGTGGCGTAAGCGTAGCCGACCATCGTGCCGGTGGCCAGGATGATCTTGCACATGTTGTCGATGTGGTACTGGTTGATGACGTCGTGCAGGCGGTAGATCGCGCGCAGCGGGAGCATCAGGGTGAGCACCATCGCGAAGCCGGAGAAGATGGCGCCGGCGACGAAGTACGGGGGGAAGATGGTCGTGTGCCAGCCGGGGACGTTCGAGACGGCGAAGTCGAACGAGACGATGGTGTGCACGGAGAGCACGAGCGGGGTCGAGAGGCCGGCGAGCAGCAGGTAGGCCATCTCGAAGTTGGACCACTGGCGGTTGCCGCCGCGCCAGCCCATGGCGAGGACGCTGTAGAAGGCCTTGCGCCACCAGGTGGTCGCGCGGTCGCGGATCGTGCCGAGGTCAGGGATCATGCCCATGTACCAGAACAGCGTCGAGACGGTGAAGTAGGTGGAGACCGCGAAGACGTCCCACTCGAGCGGGGAGCGGAACTGCGGCCAGATGCCGTTCTGGTTGGGCAGCGGGAAGAGCCACCAGCCGAACCAGACGCGACCCACGTGGAAGAGCGGGAAGAGGCCGGCGCAGCAGACCGCGAAGATGGTCATGGCCTCGGCCGCGCGGTTGATGGACGTGCGCCACTTCTGGCGGAGGAGGCAGAGGATCGCCGAGATCAGCGTGCCGGCGTGGCCGATGCCGACCCAGAACACGAAGTTGACGATGGCCCAGCCCCAGCCGACCGGTGAACGGAGGCCCCAGGTGCCGGTGCCTGTCGAGACGAGGTAACCGAGGCCGATGAACGTGAACGACGCGACGAAGAGCGCGACGCCGAACATGACCTTCCACCAGAGCGGGGTCTCTTCCTCGACGATGCGGCAGACCTTGTCGGTGATCCAATGGAAGCCGCGGTTGTTGAGGATCAGCGGCGAGCGCGGAAGCTCGGCTGGGCGAACCTTGTCGAGGATCGCGGGGCGCTCCGAGGAGCTGTCGTGGGCGTGAGCCATGGGACGGAGTGTCTTTTAAGGATTACTTGGAGTGGGGCTTCGCGCCGTGGGCGTCGCCGTGCGCGGGAGCGCCGTGGGCGTCGCCGTGCGGGGCGCCGTGCGCTTCGCGGCCGGCCATCTCGACGCGGGAAAGCGGGACGAGGTTGGCGCCGGGCATGCGGAGGTTGAGGTTGCGCAGCTTGGCCTGGTAGGTCGTGCGCGGACGGGTGTTGAGGTAGGTCAGCGCGCCGTAGGTGCGGGTCGAGGCCTTGGCCTTGGCGACGCGGGTCTTCGGGTCGGTGATGTCGCCGAACTCGATCGCACCGGCCGGACAGGCCTGCTGGCAGGCGACCTTGATGGCGCCGTCGCGGACGTTGATGTCGGCCGAATTGCGGGCGCGGACCTTGGCCTGGATCTTGGCTTCCTGGATGCGCTGCACGCAGTAGGTGCACTTCTCCATGACGCCGCGCATGCGCACGGAGACGTCGGGGTTCTTCTGCAGCTGCGGGAGGTCGGCGGGATCCTTGACGGTCTTCTCCGGTCCGAGGGGACCTTCGTAGTAGTGGCCGTCGACGCGCTTGTTGAAGTCGAGGAAGTTGAAGCGGCGGACCTTGTAAGGGCAGTTGTTCGCGCAGTAACGGGTGCCGATGCAACGGTTGTAGGCCATCGTGTTGAGGCCCTGGTCGTCGTGGACGGTGGCGTTGGCGGGGCAGACGGTCTCGCACGGGGCGGTCTCGCAGTGCATGCAAGCGACGCCCATGAAGGTGACCTGCGGGTCCTCGGGGATCGCGTTGCCGGCGGCGGCGCGGCCGTCGAAGAAGTAGCGGTCGAGGCGGATCCAGTGCATGTTGCGGCCCTTGAGCACCTGCTCGCGGCCGACGACGGGGATGTTGTTCTCGGACTGGCACGCGGTCACGCAGGCGTTGCAGCCGGTGCAGGTGTTGAGGTCGATCGACATGCCCCACTGCTGGAGATCGGGGAACTTGTCTTCGTGGCCCTTCCAGGCGGCGACGTTCGGGGCGACCGTGTGGTTCGGGTGTTCGTAGGCGGAATTGCCGCGCGGAGTGGTGATCGCCTTCTGCGCGGGCGACATGCTGCCGTCCTTGCCGTAGACGGCGGGAGCGTGGCCATCGATGCCAAGCTTGGCGAAGTTCTCGTTCTTCCTGAGGTCCTCGACGTTGCCTTCGCGGATGATGTCGCGGCCTTCCATCGACCAGTGGTCCTGCATGTTGCAGACGGCGACGGTGGCGTCGGAGAGCGTGAGCTTGGCGCCGGTGCGGACGGCGGGCTCGGCGGCGGAGACCAGCGGGTAGACGTCGAAACCGTTGCCGGTGACGCGGCCGGCGAGGCGTTCGTCGACGCGCGTGGCGACGCGGCCGGCGACGCGTCGACCGAAGCCGAGCTGCAGGCCGATGGTGTGGTCGGCCATGCCCGGCATGATGAAGACCGGACCGGTGACGGACTTGCCGCCGACGGTGACGGTGGCGAGGCGGCAGATGAGGCGGCCGTCCTCGAGCTGGTTGATGTTACGGTTCAGCGCGCCGATCTTGTTGATGACCATCGCCTCGGGCTCGATGGCGAGCTTCGCGGCGAACTTCGGGCTGACGAGGATGACGTTTTCCCAGACGGTCTTGGTCATGGGATCCGGAGCCTCGGCGAGCCAGCCGTTGTTGGCCAGGAGGCCGTCGCCGGAGTGGACGCTGGGGAGGAGACGGACTTCGAGGGAGTCGAAGGAGAGGGCCGGAGCGGCGTAGGCCTTGATCTGGCCGACGCTGACCGCGGGCTTGGCCGCGGCGAAAGCGGAACCGGCGAGCACGCCTTCGGCCAGCCAGGCGGCGAAGGCTTCGTCGGTGACGTTCTTCGAAAGGGAGTTGAAGGTCTCGCGGACGAGCGCGTGGGGCTCCTTGTCGGAACCGGCGAACGGAGCGAGGACGTCGAGCTCGGTGACCGTCGCGAAGAGCGGGTCGATCATCGGCTGGACCGGCACGTAGGTGCCGTCGACGGTGCGGCCGTCGGACCAGCTCTCGAGGTAATGCGACGAAGCGAGGAAGGTGCCGGCGGCGGCCTTCACGGCGGCCGAGGTCTCGTCGAAGGACGGTCCGTGGTAGCCGAGTCGGACGACCTTCTTGGCGGCCTTGATGGCGGCGGCGAAGTTCACGTCGGCCGGAGCGTCGTAGACGGGATTGCCGCCGAGGATGACGAGCGTCTGGGCGGGCTGGGCGGCGAGCGAGGCGATCGTCGGAGCGGCGGGAGCCGGGACGGCGACGTACTTGACCGCGGCGCCGAGGGCCTGGTTGGCGAGGAAGACGGCGCGGTGCGCGTCAGCGGAGAGATGATCGCCGGCGACGATGAGGGCTTCGCCCTTGGCGGCCTTGACGAGGTCGGCCACGCATTCGGTGACCCACTCGGCTTTGACGTTGATGCCCGAGACCTTCGACTTGAGCGCGGCGGCGTCGGCGGAACCTTTCTGCGCGAGCACTTCGGCGGCGAAGAGCAGAGCGAGACCGGAGATGTGCGACGAGGAAGCGCGGAGACGGTGATCGGCGGCGGCGCCGGTCAGCGAGAAGACGGATTCGACGACGTAGAGGCGCGTCATCTTCTCGGCTTCGGCGGCCGTGTCGGCGCGACGGGCGGAGGAGTAGGCGCGGGTGTCTTCGACGGTGGTGTCGTGCGCGCCGAGGAAGTCGCGGTCGAGGCTCAGTACGCGGCGGGCCTTGGCGTAATCGGGGAGCGCGCGGGCGCCGAGGACGGCGTCGGCGCGGTTCTGGGCGACGGGGGTGTATTCGACCCAGCGGGCCTGCGGGTAAGCGGCCTTGAGCGCGGCGACGAGTCGGGCGCGCGTGGGCGAAGCGGACGGACGGGCGAGGAACGCGAGCCCCGCGCCGGCGCCGGCCTTGGCCTCAGCGGCGAGACCGCGGAGGAAATTACGGGCGGCGGCGACGGAGAGCACGGAGCCGTCGGCGGCGAGGGAGGCCTGCGCGCGGTCCGGATCGTACATGTCGAGCACGCTGGCCTGGGCGAACTTCGAGGAAGCTCCGCCGTTGGCGCGATGGCTCGGGTTGCCTTCGATCTTGGTCGGGCGGTGCTGGTGCGTCTCGACGAGGATCGGCTGGTTGGCGAATTCGCCGGGGAAGGAGGAAGCGTAATACGTGGCGACGCCGGGGATGGTGTTCTCGGGCTGCTTGGCGTAAGGGAGCGTATGGTTGCGGGGCTCGCGGCAACCGGCGAGGCCGAGTCCGGCGAGGCCGAACGAGGCGCCCATGAGCATCAGGAACTCGCGGCGTTCGACGGACGAGATGGCGGAGGCGCCGTCGAGGAACTCGCGCTCGGCCCGGGTGCGGAACTCGGGCGACTTGTTGCGCTCGTCGAGGCTGCGCCAGTACGAGGGACCGGTCGGCTCGCCGGCCTGGGCCGCGGGGTGTTCAAAGACTTTCTTGCTCATCGGAAAAGGCGTGGGGGATTAGCGGTGGCAGCCCGAGCAGCTCTGGGGCGGATTGACCTTCCAGTCGTGCACGAACTTCGTGCCATCGGTGGTCTGCTGGGCGGGAGAAGCGGCCTTGTAGGCGAGGTCGGTGACCTTGTCGACGGGGCGCAGGACCTGCTCGGGATTGCGGTGGCAATCGAGGCAGAAGGACATGTTGAGGGACTTCTGCTGGCCGACGACGACCTGCTGGTCGATGCGACCGTGGCACTCGACGCAGCTGACGCCGCGGTTCACGTGCACGGCGTGGTTGAAGTACACGTAGTCGGGCACCTTGTGCACCTTGACCCAACGGATCGCTTCGCCGGTCTCCATGCTCTTCTTGACGAGCGCCAGCGCGGGGCTGTCGGTCTTCACCTGGCTGTGGCAGTTCCAGCAGGTGTTGGTCGTCGGGACGTTCGAGTGGCCGGACTTCTCGACGAAGTTGTGGCAGTAACGGCAGTCTAGACCGAGGACGGAATCAGGACCGGCGTGGAAGGAGTGGTCGAAGGCGACCGGCTGGTCCGGCGTGTATCCGACGTTCAGATACTTGTTCGTCGCGTACTCGTTGACGGCGGCGGCCACGACCACGCCGGTGACGAGGAGGCAGACGAGGACCTGGAACGGGGCGGCGTTGATCGCCCGGGAGAAGAAGTTGCCGCGCGGAGCCGGGCGGTTGAGGTATTCGAGGAGCTTGCGCATCGCGTTCAGACGAAGGGATTGGCGGGTTTTTTGACCGAAGAAGCACGAAAGGCGGCACCCCTTCGCAATCCAAATTTGAGGGGTTTTAGTCGCTTTTCGAAGGTCGACCGGGGGTAACATGACCAAAAGCCTGTGAATGCATTGTGATTACATCATTTAAACATCTGAATAATAGATAGTTACATAGTTTAGAATGAATCTAAACATAACCGCCCTCCCCTAGCCCCCAGATGCTCGGTTCCAAACTATTAGGCCGGCCAACGGAAAACCCCAGTGGGGCTTATCCGTTGGCCGGCCTAGGTTCGGGTCAGGTTCGACTTAGCGGGTCAGGGACTTCGCGGCGCTCTGGACGAGGTCGACGAAGCTCTTGGCCTCGAGGGAGGCGCCACCGATCAGGCCGCCGTCGATGTCATGCTCGGCGAGCAGCGCGTCGGCGTTGTCTGGCTTCATCGATCCGCCGTAGAGGATGCGGACGCGGGCGGCGGTCTCGGCGCCGAACTGGGAGACGAGCAGCGAGCGGATGAAGGCGTGGACTTCCTGAGCCATGGCCGGGGTGGCGGTCTTGCCGGTGCCGATCGCCCAGACGGGCTCGTAGGCGATGATGACCTGTTCGGCCTTGCCCGCGGGGACGCCGGCGAGACCGAGCTCGACCTGACGCTTCACCACGGCGTTCGTGGTGCCGGCTTCGCGCTCGGAGAGCAGCTCGCCGACGCAGAGGATGGGCTTGAGGGACGCGGCGAGGGCGGCGTTGACCTTGCGGTTGATGAACGCGTCGTCTTCGCCGAAGAGGCTGCGGCGCTCGCTGTGGCCGAGGATCACGTAGCCGACGTGGAGGTCGCGCAGCATGGCGGCCGAGACTTCGCCGGTGAAGGCGCCGTTGGCCTTGTCGTGCATGTTCTGGGCGCCCACGGCGAGGTGGGTGCCTTCGGCGGCGGCGCTCACCGCGGAGAGCGCGGTGAAGGGCGGGCAGAGGACCACCTGGACGGCGGACTCGATGCCGACGGCGGCGGCGATGGCCTTGACGAGGTCGGTGCCTTCGGTGGCCGTCTTGTTCATCTTCCAGTTACCGGCGATGAGAGGAGTGCGTTTGGACATGGGAGTGGTTTGGAGGCGTGTTTATCGGGTCAGAAATCGGTTCAGGCCGACAGGGCCGCGACGCCCGGGAGGATCTTGCCTTCGAGGTACTCGAGGGAAGCGCCGCCGCCGGTCGAGCAGTGCGAGACCTTGGCATCGACGCCGAACTTCTTGGCCGCCGTGGCGGTGTCGCCGCCGCCGACGATGGTGATCGCGCCACGGTCCGTGGCCTTGGCCACCGCGGCCGCCATGGCCTTGGAGCCGACGGCGAACTTCTCGAATTCGAACACGCCGCACGGGCCGTTCCAGACCACCGTGCCGGCGCGGCCGATGGCGGCCTCGTACAGCTTGATGGACTCAGGACCGCAGTCCATGCCTTCCCAGCCGGCGGGGATGCCGGACTGCATGGTGGCGGGCTGGGTGTTGGAATCAGGGGAGAACTTGTCGCCGCAGACGAAGTCCACCGGGAGGGTGACCTTCACGCCGCGGGCCTTGGCCTTGTCGAGCAGCTCCTGGACGATCTTGGCGCCTTCGGCGTCGTAGAGGGAATTGCCGATCTCCATGCCGTCGCAGACCTTGCGGAAGGTGTAAGCCATGCCGCCGCCGATGATGATCTCGTCGGCCTTTTCGATGAGGTTGCGGATGAGCGGGATCTTGTCGGCGAT
Source organism: Verrucomicrobiota bacterium (assembly GCA_041180005.1). GTDB lineage: Bacteria > Verrucomicrobiota > Verrucomicrobiia > Opitutales > UBA953 > UBA953. The sequence continues at coordinate 336,783 of JBEGSF010000003.1, forward strand.
CTTGGCGCCGCCGAGGATGGCGAGGAGCGGGCGCTTCGGGTTGTTGAGCACGGTGTCGAAGGCCTTGAGCTCGGCTTCGAGGAGGAAACCGGCGGCCTTGCGGGGCAGGTTCACGCCGACCATGGAGGAGTGGGCGCGGTGCGCGGTGCCGAAGGCGTCGTTCACGTAGACGTCGCCCAGACGCGAGAGAGAGGCCCTGAATTCGGCCACTTTAGCGGGGTCGGCCTTCTGGCTGGTACCGTCCTCGAGCTTCACCTTGCCCTCTTCTTCGATGTGGAAGCGGAGGTTTTCGAGGAGCAGGATTTCGCCCGGAACGAGGGCCTTGGCGGCGGCTTCGGCTTCGGCGCCCACGCAGGCGGCGACGAACTTCACGGGCTTGCCGAGGAGCTTCTCGAGCTCGGCGGCGACGGGGCGGAGGGAGAACTTCTCGACGACCTTGCCGTCCGGACGGCCGAGGTGGGACATCAGCACCAGGGAGGCGCCGCCTTCGAGCAGGAACTTGATCGTCGGCAGGGCCGCGGCGATGCGCTGGGTATTCGTGATGGCGCCGGTCTTCTTGTCCTGGGGGACGTTGAAGTCGACACGGACGAGGACACGCTGGCCCTTGACGGAGCCGAGTTCGCGGAGGGTAGGAGCAGGCATGGTGGTGAAAGGCAGCAGAGAAAGGCGTAAGGCCAAGGGTGGGAAGAACAAACCGCCCACGGCCTCGCAAACCGTCATTACCGCCCTCCCCCGCCCCGCCGGAGCCCAAAACAAGACAGGCGGCCCGGATGGGCCGCCTGTCGCGGGAGGGGGCTGCGCGAAGCTCAGAGCTTGGCGGTGACCTTACCCAGGAGCTCGACGACGCGGTTGGAGTAGCCCCACTCGTTGTCGTACCAGCTGATGAGCTTGAAGAAGTTCTTGTTCAGCTCGATCGAGGAGCCGGCGTCGAAGATCGACGAGCTCTTGTCGTGGATGAAGTCGGAGGAGACCACTTCTTCGTCGGTGTAGGCCAGGATGCCCTTCATGTAGGTCTCGGACGCCTTCTTGAGGGCGGCCTTGATCTCGGCGAGGGAGGTGTCCTTGGTGGTCTTCACGGTGAGGTCGACGACCGAGACGGTCGGGGTCGGCACGCGGAAGGCCATACCGGTCAGCTTACCCTTCACTTCCGGGAGGACGAGGGCGACGGCGCGGGCGGCGCCGGTGGCGGACGGGATGATGTTGATCGCGGCGGAACGGCCACCCTTCCAGTCCTTCTTGGACGGACCGTCGACGGTCTTCTGGGTGGCGGTGTAGGCGTGGACGGTGGTCATCAGGCCTTCGGCGACGCCGAAACCTTCCTTCAGCAGCACGTGGACGAGCGGCGCGAGGCAGTTCGTGGTGCAGGAAGCGTTGGAGATGATGTGGTGCTTGGAGGCCTCGTACTTGTCGTCGTTGACGCCGATGACGACGGTGATGTCCTCATCCTTGGCCGGGGCGGAGATGATGACCTTCTTGGCGCCGGCTTCGAGGTGGCCCTTGGCCTTGGCGGCTTCGGTGAAGAGGCCGGTGGACTCGATCACGACCTGGACGCCGAGCTTGCCCCAGGGGAGTTCGGCCGGGCTCTTGGCGGAAACGACGAGGATTTCCTTGCCGTTCACGACGAGCACGTCGTCTTCGGCCTTGTCCGGGGAGGACTTCTTGGAGGTGACGGTGCCGTTGAAGCGACCCTGGGTGGAGTCATACTTCAGGAGGTAGGCGAGGTTGTCCGCAGGGACGATGTCGCCGACGGCGACGACGTCGAAGGTCGTGCCGAGGTGGCCCTGTTCGACGAGGGCGCGGAAGACGAGACGGCCGATGCGGCCGAATCCGTTGATAGCTACTTTGGTGGCCATGGTGTGGTGTGTGAGAAAGGGAGAAGGACGGACGGGAAAGGGATGAAAAAGGCCCTGCCACCCCGCATTGGCAAGCGAGAATGCGAATCAGGCGCCGGCGGACCACACCGCGGCTCCCAAAGGCGGCAGGATGACCCGGTCCCCCTCGATCCGCGGCACAGGCCCGGGGGCGTGCAGGCAGGACGGGAAAGGCGAGACCACGACGGGCGTCCAGTCACCCGTCCGCGGCAAGGCGAGCGTGACCTCCCGGTCGTGCGGGTTGCAGGCCATGAGCACCCGCGCGGGTCCGAGCAGGCCGTCGGCGTTGAGGACGGCGACGAAGGCCTCCCCTCCCTGCTGGTGCGTGACCTGCATCCAACCAAGCGAGACGGCCGTGCGGGGACGCAGGCCGGCGCCGGCCGCCGAAAGGCGGAAGCCGATCAGGCGGGAGACGAATTCGTGTTCGGAGCGGAAACGCTCGCGTCGGACGGGGTCCAGCAGGTTGAGGTCCCCTCGGCGCCACGTGTTGCTGACGCCGCGCTTGGTCGCGAGGAAATCCTGGCCGGCGCAGAGCATCGGCACGCCCGCGGAACAGAGCAGCACCACGTGCATCAGGCGCGTGCGCAGGACGTCGTTGGGCGCGGGATCGAGGGCGTCGCCGCCGGCGCGCTCGGTGATGCGGTCCAGCCAAGCCATGTCGTCGTGCGACTGCGCGTAACGCAGGCGCGCGGACGGACGGAAAGCGCACGCCGCGACGTGGTGGAGCAGGTCCGCGGCCTTGGCGTGCCCGCGCACGTAGGCCGGCAGGAACTCGCGGAAGGCGTCGTCCCAGCTCGTCCACGTGGTATGGTCGAGGTCGCGCGCGGTGTGCCCGCGGAAGCTCCACGGCTCGGCGATCAGGATCTTGTGCGGGGCGCGGAAACGGAAGTCGGCCTCGATCTCGCGCAGCAGCGGCGTGCCGAGGAGTTCCGCCAGGTCGAGACGGACGCCGTCGACGCCGAGGACTTCGGTCCAGTGGCGCAAAGCCGCGTGGACGAGCCGCTTGAACATCGGCGCTTCGGCGCGCACGTCGTTGCCGCAGCCGCTCCAGTTCGTGAGCTTCCCTTGCGGGTCGACGCGGTAGTAATACGGGGCGTCGATCGCCCCCAGTCCGTTGGGCGAGCCGAAATGGTTCAGCACGACGTCCATGATGACCGCGAGTCCGGCCTCATGGCACGCCCGCACGAGATCGCGGAACTCATCCATCGCGACGACGCCAGGCGCCGAAGCGTAAGGATTGGCGACGCCGAACGCATTCACGGGCATGTAGCCCCAGTGATATTCTTCTTTGTCCGCATGCTCGAACTCCGCGCATGGTAGCAGCTCGATCGCGTTCACGCCGAGGGCGCGCAGGTAGTTGCCCTGCGAGCGCACGTAACGGGCGAGGTCACGGTAGCCGCCGGCCTTGGGCGCGCCTTCGGCGAGGCCGAGGAGATCGCGCAGATGGCCTTCGAGGATCACGAGGTCCTCGACCGCGGGCGGGACGAAACCGTCCTGGAAGGGCCGCAGCGCCTCCGGGCCGATCACGAGGCCTGCGGCCTGCGCGGGACCGACGACGGCGCGGGCCCACGGGTCGACGATGTTGACTCCGCCGAAACGTTCGCCGACGCCGTCTTCAGGCGACGAGACCTGCAGCCAATAGTGCGCGCCGCTGAGGTTTTCGGGCCATGAAGCCGACCAGGCGCCCTGCCCTTCGGGCTTGAGCGTCAGCAGGTGCGTGCCGCCGCCGGCGGGATGACGCCACGAGACTTCGACCGCGCGGGCGCGGGGCGCGAACACGCGGAAGGTGGTCGTTCGTGTGCTTACGGTCGCGCCGAAACCGCCCGCCGGCTCGAGCACGTCGAGCGGCTCGGAGGCGTGGATATCGCCGAGTTCGAGGAGTTCCGGGGTCTCATATACCATGCGGACCGGCGCGGCGGACGGATCGACGTCGGCGGCATGGAAACGGAATACATGCCGGTCGGTGCGACGACGCGAGATGACGAGGTTACGATGGTTGCCGTCGTCGCGACGGACGTTGTCGGCGTCGTGCGGCGGCTCGACCCAGCGGCCGCCGTCGCGCAGGAACTTGAAGACGGTCTCGTCGGCATCACCGAGGACATCGGCGAGGTCCGCCGCCAGCTCGAAACCTTCGGCTCCCTCCGTGCAGACGGGGCGCAGCTGCCATTTCTCCATGTCGACGGCGCGGCCCCAGTCGTTGAAGGGACCGACCACGCTCACCGAGCCTTCCGCGGCCTCGGGACAGAGCGCTTTCCAGAAGAAGAAATGGACGCGGTCCGCTTCGATCCAATGGCCGGAGCGCCAGGCCCAGGCCCGCACGTCCGCCGGCTCGAGCAAGGTCAGCCGCGCGGGCGGGTTCAGCGAAAGCGGCGGCAGGCCCGGACCATCCCAGTCGCGCGCGAGCGCGACCAAGCCGGAGACCTTCGTCTCCCAGCGGGCGCTGGCCAGTTCACGCGTCATCGTCTCAAGAGGAAGGGCGGAAAAATAAATTGGCGAGCAAAAGCGGGCTTCCCTCCCGGCCATCGGCCGCCCACGATGCGCGCGTGGAAATCAGCGTACTAGTGAGCGACTGGGATGGTCACCGCCTCCTGGATTCCGGCGACGGGTTCAAACTGGAGGAGATCGGCGGCGTCCGCATGATCCGCAGCGAACCCAAGGCTTGGTGGAGCAAATCCCTGCCCGCCGCCGAATGGGCCCGCGCCGTGGCCGAGCACGAGGAAGGCGGCCGCGAAGGCCGCTGGAAGCTCAAGGGCAACTGCCCCAAGGAATGGGAGACCCGCCTCGGCAAGCTGCGTTTCCAGCTGCGGTTCATGGATAATTCCAAGCAGTTCGGGGTGTTCGCCGAACAATCCCCGCATTGGAAATGGGTCGCCGACCGTCCGCAGAAGCTCGAACCGCGCCCCCGCCTGCTCAATCTCTTCGGCTACACCGGCGCGGCCTCGCTCGGCGCCGCCCAAGCCGGCTGGCACGTCACGCACGTCGACGCCTCCAAGCCCGCCGTGGCCTGGGGTCGCCGCAACCAGGAGCTCTCGGGCATGGCCCAGGAGCCGATCCGCTGGATCATCGAGGACGCGATGACCTTCGTGAAGCGCGAGGTCAAACGCGGCAACCAATACGAAGCCATCATGCTCGACCCGCCCGCCTTCGGACGCGGTCCGACCGGCGAGTTCTGGAAGGTCGAACGCGACCTCGCCCCCCTGCTCCGCGCCTGCCGCGAGCTGCTCTCCCCGCAGGCCCAGTTCATGATCCTGACGGTCTACACGATCGACGCCTCTTCCATCCTCTGCCACAACCTGCTCGAAGAAGTCACCCGTGGCTTGGGCGGACAGGTCGACATCGGCGAACTGGCCCTGAAACAGGAGAACAACGGCCGCTTGCTCCCCCTCTCGCTCTGGGGCCGCTGGACCGCTGCCAAGAAGGCCTGAGCCGTCCGTCCGCCTTCAATCGGGCGGGTTTGCTTTAATTGGTTTCCAAACCATAGGTTTAGGCATCTAAATGACCGCGTGAGCCTAGTCCCCGACCAAGCTACTTTCCGCCAGTTGGCCCAGCAGTCCGACCTCATCCCGGTCTGCCTGGACCTGATGGCCGACCTGGAGACCCCGGTCTCGGTCTACGCCCGTCTCCGCGCCCTCGGCTCCCCCTTCCTTTTCGAGTCGGTCACCGGCGGCGACAAGCTCGGCCGCTACAGCTTCTGCGGCGCCGCCCCGGCGATGACCCTGACCTGCTGGGAGGACCGCACGGAGATCGTCCGCCGTGACGGCTCCAAGGAGACCGTGCCCACGCCGGCGGACCCGCTTTCGTTGGTGAAGAAGGAACTCTCCGGTCTGCGCGTCGCCAAGGTGCCCGGCCTGCCTCCGTTCGTCGGCGGCATGGTCGGCATGGTCGGCTACGAATACGTCCACCGCATCGAGCCCACCGTGCCCAAGCCCGCCAAGGATCCGGCCGGCACGCCCCTGCTCCACTTCATGCTGGTCGACCGCGTCGTCGCCTTCGACAACGCCCGCCAGACCCTCCGCCTGATCGTCAACGCCCGCGTGAAGTCGCCGGCCGACGCCGATGCCGCCTGGGCCGCCGCCAAGCAGGAGCTCGAAGCCCTCCGCGCCGTCGTCACCGGACCGCGCGCCGCCGTCGCGGCCGAACTGCCGGCCGCCGCCGAACTCGCCACGGGCCAGACCAATTTCAGTCAGGAGCGTTTCGAAGCCGCCATCCGCCGGACCCAGGAATACGTCCGCGCCGGCGACTGCGTGCAGGTCGTGCTCTCGCGCCGCACCGACGTCGCCTTCAAAGGCGACCCGCTCGACCTCTACCGCGTGCTGCGCCACGTGAACCCGTCGCCTTACATGTTCGTCCTGGAGACCGGCCGCGGCTTCGACGTCGTCGGCGCCTCCCCGGAAGTGAACGTGCGACTCACGGGCCGCCTCTGCGAGATCCGTCCCATCGCCGGCACGCGTCCGCGCGGCCTCGACGAAGCCGCCGACCGCCAGCTCGAAGCCGAGCTGCTCGCCGACCCGAAGGAACGTTCCGAGCACCTGATGCTCGTCGACCTCGCGCGGAATGACCTCGGCCGCGTCTGCGTCCCCGGCACGGTGCAGGTGCCCGACTACGCGATCGTGGAACGCTACTCGCACGTGATGCACATCGTCTCGCAGGTCGAAGGCCAGCTCGCCCCCGAGAAGGACGCGTTCGACCTCTTCCGCGCGACGTTCCCCGCCGGCACCCTTTCCGGCGCCCCCAAGGTGCGCGCCATGCAGGTGATCTCCGAACTCGAAGGCGAGCGTCGCGGAGCCTACGGCGGCGCCGTCGGCTACTTCGGCTTCGATGGCGGCCATGACTCCTGCATCGTCATCCGCACCGCTTCGCTGCGCGACGGCGTCGCGAGCATCCAAGCCGGCGCCGGGGTCGTCGCCGACTCGGTTCCCACTTCCGAATACGAAGAGACCATCAACAAGTCCAAGAGCGTCCTGCGCGCCCTCGGACTCGCCGCCGGCCTGCGCTCCTGAGACACCCGCACGTGCCCAAAGCCAAGCCCAAGAAAAGCGCCGCGCCGAAGGCCAAGCCTTCATCGGCTGCAGCTAAGAAGGGCCGCGCCAAGGTCGCTCCGGTGACGAAGCCCGCCAAGGAGCCGAAGAAGGAACCGAAGAAACTTCCGCCAGCTCCGAAGCCGGAAGTTCGTGTCGCGCCCAAGCCGCCGGCGGTCGCCCGCCTTGCCCCCAGCCCTAGCCCTAGCCCTAGCCCTGGCCCTAGCCCTGGCTCTGATTCCGATCCCACCGAACCCGGCCTGCCTTGGGAGGAGCTGTCCACCGAGGAGCGTTCGCCGATCCGTTACTATCTCGACCAGATCGGCAAGACGCCGCTGCTGACGCTCGAGCAGGAGACCGCGCTGGCCCGCCGCGTCCTCAAGGGCGACGAGGAAGCCCGCCAGCAGATGATCCAGGCCAACCTCCGCCTGGTCGTCCGCATCGCCAAGGACTACGATAATTTCGGCCTGTCGCTCATGGATCTCATCAGCGAAGGCAACTTCGGCCTGATCAAGGCCGTCGAACGCTTCGACCCGGACAAGGGCGGCAAGCTCAGCACCTATGCTTCGTGGTGGATCAAGCAGGCCATCAAGCGCGCGCTCGCGACGAGCGGGAAGACGATCCGCCTGCCGGTGCACATGGTCGACCGCATCGCGCAGATGCGCCGCGTGACCAACCAGCTCGCCGCCGAACTCGGCCGCGAACCGCACAACGAAGAGATCGCGATGGCGATGGAGATCCCGCTCGCGAAGGTCGTGCACATGAAGTCCGTCGCGAACCGCGCGGCTTCGCTCGACCAGCCCGTCGGCGAGGAAGGCGACGCCACGCTCGGCGACCTGGTCAAGGACGAGTCCGAGCGCACGCCTTTCGAGACCCTCCGCGGCAAGTCCGACAACGACGAGATCGCCACCATGCTCGCCGCCCTCGAGCCCCGCGAAGCGGAGATCCTCACCCACCGCTTCGGCCTGAACGGCGAAAGCCCGCTCACGCTCGAAGAGGTCGGCGAACGTTTCAAGCTCACCCGCGAACGCGTCCGCCAGCTCCAGCAGTCCGCGCTGATGCAGCTCCGCCGCATCATGACCGAGCGCCAGAAGCTCCTGACGCCGGAAGACGTCCGGAAGAACCAGCTCGCCGCGGCGCGCTCCGAAGTGCTCGGTGAATTCTTCCGCTCCAAGGGCATCCACCCGACCCCGCCCAAGGGCCGGCCGGACCGCGAAGGGCTCTGACCTGCCTGTTTTTGGCAGGCAGTGCCTAAGTTAGTCCTCCGAACCCGAGGTTTTTGACCATCGAGCCGCTATCCCACGGATGGCAGGGGTCTTGCTTACTTCTAGGCATGATCCTGACCGACTACAAAGGGGCCAACCTCTTCGACGAGCTCGTCGATGAGCACGGCAAGATCCGTCCCTACTATCGAGGCGTGGCCGAGAAGCTCTCCGGCCTGGGGAACGAAGAACTCAGCCAGAAGCTGCGCAGCCTCGAGCTGCTCTTCCTCAAGCAGGGCATCACCTTCACGGTCTACGGCGACGAGAAGGGCACCGAGCGCGTCTTCCCCTTCGATCCGTTCCCGCGGGTCATCCCGGCGGCGGAATGGGAGCACATCGAGGCCGGCCTGGTCCAGCGCATCACGGCCCTGAACCTCTTCCTTTACGACGTCTACCACGAGCAGCGCATCATCAAAGACGGCATCATCCCGCCCGAGGTCGTCTTCGGCGCCTCGCATTATCGTCCGGAATTCGTGGGCGTCTCGGTGCCCAAGGACGCCTATATCCATGTCTGCGGTACGGATCTCATCCGCGACCGCGACGGCCGCTATCTGGTCCTCGAGGACAACGGCCGCTGCCCTTCGGGGGTCTCTTACGTGCTCGAGAACCGCGCCGCGATGAAGCGCGTCTTCCCGCAGCTCTTCGGCGCCAGCGGCGTCCGCCCGGTCGACACCTATCCCGCCGACCTGCTTGCGACGCTCCGGCACGTCGCCCCGCGCGAGAACCCCAACCCCAACGTGGTCCTGCTCACCCCGGGCGTCCATAACAGCGCCTACTTCGAACACTCCTTCCTGGCCCGCCAGATGAGCATCGAGATCGTCGAAGGCCGCGACCTCATCGCGCTCGACGGCTTCGTCTACATGCGCACCACGCGGGGTCTGCGCCAGGTCGACGTGATCTACCGCCGCATCGACGACGACTTCCTCGACCCGCAGGTCTTCCGCAAGGACTCGTGCCTCGGCGTCCCGGGCCTCGTCGACGCCGTCCGCCGCGGCAACGTGGCGCTGGCCAACGCCATCGGCACCGGCGTGGCCGACGATAAGGTGACCTACGCCTACGTGCCTGACATGATCCGCTATTACCTCTGCCAGGAGCCGATCCTCGACCAGGTGCCGACCTACCTCGCCTGGCGCGACGCCGACAAGAAATACATCCTCGATAACCTGCCCAAGCTCGTCGTGAAGGCCGCCAACGAGAGCGGCGGCTACGGCATGCTCATCGGCCCGGTCGCGACCAAGGCCCAGCTGGCCGAGTTCCACGACAAGGTCTCCCGCCACCCGCGCAACTACATCGCCCAGCCGGTCGTCAATTTCTCGCAGCACCCCACCCTCGTCGACGGCGGCCTCGAAGGGCGTCACGTCGACCTCCGCCCCTTCGTCCTGTGGGGTGATTCGGTCAAGGTGCTCCCCGGCGGCCTCACCCGCGTCGCCCTCACCCGCGGCTCGCTCGTCGTCAACTCGTCGCAGGGCGGCGGCAGCAAAGACACCTGGGTCCTCGCGGCCTGAACTACGCCCATGATGCTTTCAAGGGTCGCCGACCACCAATACTGGATGGCCCGCCAGATGGAACGGGCGGAGAACCTGGCCCGCCTCGTGCGCGTCTCCGAGGAGATGCTGCTCGACGACGAGACGCTGGGCCGTGGCAGCGCGCAGGAATACTGGACGCCCGTGCTGGCGGCCACCGCGATGGAGGGCGCCTTCCGCTCCCTTTATCCGAATCCCCAGATGGGCGACGTGGCCCGCTTCCTGACGCTCGACCTGCGCAACCCGGACTCGATCCTTTCCTGCATCCGGCAGGCTCGCGAGAACGCCCGTTCCGTCCGCGATAAGATCTCCGACGAGATGTGGTCCGAGATCAACGCGCTCAACCTCTTCGTGACCTCCTCCGAGGGACTCGAGCTGCTCGAACGGTTCCCGCAGGCCTATTACGAGAAGATCATCTCCTCCTCGATGCTCTTCGATGGCATCACCGACGCCACGCTGACCCGCGACGAGGGCTGGAACTTCCTGCAGCTGGGCCGCCTGCTCGAGCGGGCCGACATGACGAGCCGCTTCCTCGACATCCGTTCCCAGACCCAGCCGTCGACGGTCGATTCGGCCCTGGAATCCCTCCAATGGGGCGCGGTCCTGCGAGCCTGCAGCGCCCACGCCGGCTACCGTCGCGTCCACGGCGGCGAAATCAGCGTCGAGGGCGTCGTCGACCTGCTTTTGTTTTCCAACGAGTTCCCTCGCTCGGTACGTCACTGCATCCGCCGGGCCGACGAGGTCCTGCACGACATCTCCGGGACGCCGACGGGACGTTATTCCAACAACTGCGAGAAGATCACCGGGGCCTTGCTGGCCAAGCTGAGTTTCGCCGGGCCGCCGGAAGTCATGGCCCGAGGGCTCCACGCCTACATCGACGAGCTTCAGGTCCAGCTCAACGCCGCCGGACAAGCGGTCTTCGAGAGCTACGTGCTCCTGCCTGGCGAGGTGGATCGACATTTCCCCCGCGGTACCCGACCGGAATCCCTCTCGGACTGGCAGCGCGAACAACAGCAGCAGCAACAGCAGTAGGCACGCGCCGCGACCATGAAGCTCCGTATCCTGCACCGCACCGAATACCGCTACGCCCTGCCCGTCCGCAACAACACCAACGAACTCCGCGTCACTCCTCTTACCAACCTGCGCCAGAAGCTCGGCCTGCACCTGGTGCGCGTCCTGCCCGCGGTACGCATGCGCCGTTATCCGGACCTTTACCGCAACCCGGTGCACCTCTTCGAGGTCGAGGAACCCCACAAAGAGCTCGTGATCGACGTCTCCAGCGTGGTCGAGACCATCGCGACGCCGGTTTCCGCCGTGCCGACGGATATCCCCTTGGCCGCAGTCAGGTCCGAGGAAGTCATCGAGACCTTCCAGCCCTACCTGCTTTCCGACGGGCCGATTCGCATCACCCCGGAGATCTGGCGGGCGGCCGTCGACGTCGAGAAGGACCGGGGCGACGTCTTCTCGGTGATCATCGGGCTGATGGATTACATCCATGCGACCTGCCGTTACGTGCCCGGGGCGACGCATATCGGCACGAATACCGAGGAATTCTTCGCGAAACCCCAAGGCGTCTGCCAGGATTACGCCCATCTGCTGCTGGCCCTTTGCCGTTCCATCGGCATCCCGGCCCGCTATGTCTGCGGCTACGTGTACGACGCCAAGCGCGGGGATGTCATCGGCAGCCATGCCTCCCACGCTTGGTGCGAAATCTGGCTGCCGGGCTATGGCTGGCTGGGCGTCGATCCGACGAACCGAAAGGTCATCCATGAGGCCTACGTGGCCTCAGCGGTAGGACGGGACTACCGCGATGCCACCCCGGTAAGCGGGAGTTATTGGGGCGGAGGTGACCGCGAGATGCGCGTCACGGTCCACGTCGAAGCCAAGTAAGGCCTATGTTCGGGATACTCCGGCAACAAAAAGGGCCCCGTTGCCGGGGCCCTTAGGTTCAGCCTCTAATCCGAAGATTAGAAGTTGTAGCGAACGGTGACGGAGGTCTCTTCAGCGGCGCCGTTGGCGTCAGCGATCGAGACAGCGACCTGGTACTTCGAGTTCACGTTGTAAGCGAGCTCGTAGACGAAGGAGTTGTCGTTGGAGCCACCTTCCTGGGACCAGACGATGCGGCCTTCGAGACCGGCGACGACTTCGTTCAGGGAGCGGCGGGCAATGATGCCGTAGCCGTCGTTGGAGCCAACGAAGGCGGTGGCGTCGATACCGGCGACGACGTTCTTGAAGAGGTAGCCGATGGAGACGCCGTCGTCGCCCTGGGAGTTGGCTTCAGCGGAGGCAGCAACCCAGACGTTCGAGGAGCCGACGAGGGCTTCGACCGAGAGGGAGTAGCCGTTGTCGCTGGAACCATCGCGGAGCGTGGAAGCGTCAGTATTGTAGCTGAGGCCAGCGCGGTTGTAGGAGAGACCAGCGGCAGCGGCGCTCTGGGCAGAGGCAGCGGCAGCGAGGGTCGTGAGGGTGAGGATCGGGAGGATGTGCTTCATATGCGTGTTCGTTGGTAAGCACCTCGGTTGAGAAAACAACAAAAAAATGCGTCTTTGTCGCTTATTCGTCACCAGCCCGAAAATTAAACCAACAAAAAGGGCCCCGTTGCCGGGGCCCTTAGATCAAGCTCTAATCCGAAGATTAGAAGTTGTAGCGAACCGAGACGGAGGTCTCGTTGGCGGCGTTCTCAACGTCGGCGATCGAGACGGCGACCTGGTACTTCGAGCCGATGTTGTAGGCGAGCTCGTAGACGTAGGAGTCGACGGAGGTCGAACCGGTGGCCTGGGACCAGACGAAGCGGGCTTCGAGGCCAGCAATGACTTCGTTCAGGGAGCGACGGAGGATCACGCCGTAGGTGTCGTTCGAAGAGACGGCGACGGTGGCGTCGATGCCAGCGGCGACGTTCTTGAAGAGGTAACCAACGGAGACGCTGTCGTCGCCCTGGGAGTTGGCTTCAGCGGAGGCAGCGACCCAGACGTTCGAGGAGCCGACGAGGGCTTCGATCGAGACGGAGTAGCCGTTGTCGCTGGAACCATCGCGGAGCGTGGTCGCGTCAGTGTTGTAGCTGAGGCCAGCGCGGTTGTAGGAGAGACCAGCGGCAGCGGCGCTCTGGGCAGAGGCAGCAGCAGCAAGGGTCGTGAGGGTGAGGATCGGGAGGATATGCTTCATAGCGGGGTCAGTATTGTCCCAGGCAGGGGACAAAATCAAGCAGTTATTGCCTATTTTAGTTCCATAAACCCCGCCTCCTTTATCCACCCCTATTCACATAGGCCTGTGAACAGAGTCTTAAGTCGTTGATTATAAGCATTAAGTGAATTCACGCTTTTCGAGCAAACCCCGAAAGGGATTAAGAGTAAATTAAAGCATTTCCCCATATTATTTGTTGGGACCCCAAGGCACCGTAGCCAACCCCCAGCCACCCCCGCGCCTGCCCCCCTCCCCCACCCGGCCGAGCTTCGCCTGAAAACAAAAAACCCGCCAGGCGTACCGGGCGGGTTTTGGGTCGGCCTCGGGGGAGGCTTACTTGCGGCGGAACTTCGTGTTGAACTTCTCGACGCGACCGGCGGAGTCGACGAAGCGCTTCTCGCCGGTGTAGGCGGGGTGCGAGTCCATGGTGACTTCGCGGCGGATGACGAAATGCTCGACGCCGTCGATCACCTTGGTCTCCTTCGACTTCATGGTCGAACGAGCCGGGAACTCGCGGTTCGTGGAGACATCCACGAAGACGACGGGGTTATATTCAGGATGGCCTTCCTTCTTCATAAAATAAGGGGTTTGCTAGGGGTTAGCCCTGACGCGCCTTGTAGCGGGGGTGCGTCTTGTTGATCACGTAGATACGGCCCTTGCGGCGAACTACCTGGCAATTCGGGTGACGCTTCTTCAGCGACTTGAGGGAGGAGGAGACTTTCATGGTCGGGAGAGCCGTTTTAATAACGGCAGGTCGGCCAACAAAGGTAACCTGCGACCGACTGTCAACGGGATTTCCTGTGCTTGTTTAAGGTTTCGCCCCAGCTATGATTATCCCCATGGAACCACGCGTCCGAGCCGCCCTCCCGACCGATGTCCGGGCGATCAACGCCATCTACAACCACTACGTCCGGACCAGCACCTGCACCTGGCACCTGACGGAGGAATCCGACGAGGGCCGGCTGGCCTGGCTGCGCGCCCGTACCCCTGCCCACCCTGCCTTGGTCGTCGAAATCGAGGGTAAAGTGGTCGGTTGGGGCTCCCTTTCGACCTACAACACCCGCCAAGGGTGGTCCACGACCGTGGAAGACTCGGTCTTCATCGACCACGGCCGCCATGGCCAAGGCCTGGGGAAACTCGTGCTCAGCGAGCTGCTCCGGCGTGCCGAAGACCTTGGGCACGAGTCCGTCATCGCGCGGATCTCGGCCGAACAGACCGCCAGCCGCCGCCTCCACGCTTCGCTCGGCTTCGTCGAAGCAGGCCTGCTGAAGGCCGTCGGACGCAAATTCGGCCAGAAACTCGATTGCGTCTACATGCTGAGGACCTTGCGCCAGCCCTGACCTTGACAGAGCGGGGGCTAACCCTTTGCTCACCTATCCGCTTTAATGCTCAGGTGGTGGAATGGCAGACACGCTGGATTCAGGTTCCAGTGCCCCTAAAGCGTAAGGGTTCAAGTCCCTTCCTGAGCACCAAAAGCAAGACACGACCCCGGCGACCCCGGGGTCGTCCCTTTGCCTGCGATCTTCGTGTATCTACTAAACAACTACATCATACCCACCCCTATCCCTACCCCTACCCCATCCCTACCCCTATCCCTTATAGGTTAGTGCCTTCCCCCTATCACTTGGAGGGTTGTCCCCCGCCACGGAACCCTTCAGGATGTTCCGGACCCGATGGCGGACCTCTCCACATTGCCCGAAGTGCTGCCCTGGCCTTTCCTGGTCTGCAGCCGCAAAGGCGAGGTGCTCTTCGCCAACCCGTTGGTCGAACGTACGGTCGGCCGCAAGGTCCAGGTCGGGACCAACATCGACCGTCTCTTCCTCGAACTCGAGAACGGCCAGCCGGTCTCGACCCTCCTCCGTTCGGCCGCCCGCTGGTCCGCCTGGAGCGGGATGCTCGAGCTCCGCAACGAAGACCTCGGCGAGCCGATCCGGGCCTCCAAGATCATCCTGCAGCCCGACCCGAAGCTCGACCGCCAGGTCTGGCTCATCTTCGCCGAAGACCCCCAGATCAACGGGACCCCCATCCTCACGCCCCGCTCGGGCATGAGCCTCGCGCGCACGCTGATCGAGAACTCGCCCGACTTCATCATCTTCCGCGACCTGCAGGGCCGCATCCTCCACACCAGCCGCAGCCTCGACGAATTCCTCTCCCTGCCGTACCGCGGCTACGGGGCGGACCTGACGCTCGCCGACATCCTCTCCGCGAAGACGGCCGAGCAGTTCCGGCAGTTCGACGAGGAAGTCGTCCGCACCGGCCAGCGCGTGCTCCATGCGGTGATGCACTTCGAGACCCAGGACCGCCGCTCGCGCCTCGTCCGCGTCGTGCACGAGCGCATCAAGGGCGGCGGAGGCCTCCCGAACGGGCTGCTCACCTTCGCGCTCAACATCACGGAGTCGGTCGACGAACATAACCGCCTGCGCATCGCGCTGGAGAAGGCCGAGGAGGTCGCCGCCGCGAAGTGGCAGTTCGTGGCCAACGTCACCCACGAGATCCGCAACCCCATCAACGCGATCCAAGGCCTCTGCGAGACCAACCTCGAAGTCGGCGGAGGCCCCGCGCCGGAAGTCCTCCGCAAGATCCAGTCCTGCGCCCGCGAGCTCGAGGACACCGTCCGCGACGTGCTCGACTTCTCCCGCCTCGACCGCGGCAACGTGACCGTCGAGAGCATCCCCTTCAACCCGGTGCGCGCGCTCGAGGAAGTGATCGCGCAGTTCCAGCGCCAGGCCGGCCGCAAGGGCGTCGAACTCGCCGCCTTGGTCCGCGCCGATTCCCCGCAGTCGGTGCTCGGCGATCCGATCAAGTACCGCCGCATCATCGCCAACCTCATCGGCAACGCGGTGAAGTTCACCGAGAACGGCCACGTCCACGCCGAGCTCGACCTCGAGGAGCGCAACGGCCGCCTGCGCTCCCTCCTCACGGTCCGCGACACGGGCATCGGCATCCCCGCCGACCGCCTCGAGAGCATCTTCGAACCCTTCACCCAGGCCGACGCCAGCACGACGCGGCGCTTCGGCGGCACGGGCCTCGGCCTCACGATCGTCCGCAGCCTGACGCAGGCGATGGACGGCTATATGAAGGTGACCAGCGAGGTCGGCGTGGGTTCGACCTTCGCCGCCACGGTCATGGTCGAACCCAACCCGGCCTTCTCCGCGCCGCCCCAGCCCAACCTCTCCGGCCAGCGCCTGCTCGTCGTCGCCGGCCACCCGCGCGTCCGCCAATGGTTCGCCGACACGCTTACGTTCTGGGGCGCGACCTGCGTCCAGACGCCGACCTACGACGAGGCCGAAGCCCTCTGGGCCGCCGCGGCCGCCGCCGAGCAGCCCTTCGACCGCGCCATCATCGACCTGCCCGACGACGTCAGCCCTCGCCTTCCCGCCTTCCCTCGCGAGCAGGTCATCCTGGTGACCTCCTCGGAAGTCGAGTTCCGCAGCCAGGCCCAGCTCTTCCGTCCGGTGACGCTCACCGCGCTCTGGACGCGTTTCAGCACCGAACCGCCGACGCTCGACGACGCCGAACCGGCCGCCGGCCGCCTGCGCGTCACCCGGCGCCTGCGCGTCCTGCTCGCCGAAGACAACGAGGTCAACCGCGAGGTCGCAAGCGCCCGCCTCCGCCGCGCCGGCCACGAAGTCAGCGCGACGGTCGACGGTTCCGCCGCGCTCGACCTCTGGCGCTCCAAGGAATTCGACGTCGCCATCCTCGACATCCAGATGCCCATCATGGACGGCCTCTCGGTCGCCTCCGCGATCCGCGCCGAAGAACAGGCCCGCGGCCGACGCCGGACCGCCCTCCTCGCCCTGACCGCGATGACCCAGGAGCTCGACCGCGCCCGTTGCGAGGCCGCCGGCTTCGACGCCTACCTGGCCAAGCCCGTCCGGGGCGCCGAACTGCTCGAAAAGCTCGAACTGCTCTCGGCCAGCCAGGAGGCCGACCTCAACCGCATCCGCGACGACGAGTTCGCCGACCACCTGGCTTCGGCCGAGACCGAGGACGCCGAGGACCTCCGCGCCGCCGCGCGGGCCTTCCTCCGGCATGCCGACGACATCCTGACCCGCCTGAGCACCGCCCGCGATTCCGGCGACCCCGACGCCCTCGGCCGCGAGGCCCACGGCGCCAAGGGCATGCTCTCCCTCATGGCCTGCACCGGACTCGCCCGTCTCGCCAACCAGATCGAACGCCAGCCCGGCGACAACACCGCCCGGGCCCGGACCGAAGAACTCATCGACGGCTTGCGGAAGCTGCGTCAGACGCTACAGTCCCGGACAGACCTGAGCGCTGATGGCCAAGCCGAAACTCAAACCCGAGATCAAGACTGAGTCGCTGGTCTCGGCGGCGCCCAAGTGGAACGTCGTCGTGCTCAACGATCCGATCAATTACCAGGCCTACGTGGTGCTGGCGTTCATGAACGTCCTGCGCCTCGGCGCGCCCGAGGCGAAGCGCCTCATGCGCGCCATCCATGCCGAAGGTCGCGCGACGGTCTGGACCGGCGACCGCGAACGCGCGGAGATGCTCTCTCTCGAGCTGCAGCAGTGGCACCTCAACTCCTTGCTCGAAAAGGATGGCTGAGCTCCGCCTCACCATGACGACGGAGGCGCGCACGGTCCTGACCGACCTGCTGCGCCTGATCGCCCCCGCCGCCGCGCGCGTGACGGTCAACCGCGCCAACGTGCCCTCCGCCGACGAGGAGATCGCCGGCTTCTGGGTCGAGACGCTCACCGCCCAGGCTTCGGAGGAGGCCCGCCTGCTCTCCGTCGCCTTCGCGGGCGCCAAGGGCGACCCGGCCGTGATCGTACTCCCCAACGAGGCCCAGGCCCTCGCCTTCCTGCGCGCCCTCTCCGCCGTCCGACTCGCCCTCCGCGACCTGGTCTTCGCCGACATCACCGACGCGCAGCTGGAAAGCGCCGAGGACCTCGATGACGAAGCCCTCCCGACCGAACAGCGTCACGCCCTCGCCTGCTACGCCTGCTTCGGCCTGCTGCAGCAGTCCCTGATCGCGCAGCTCTCCCCCGAGGCGTTCGATTGAACGACGAAATCGGTTGAAGGTCCGGCGGCGACCCGCAACAAAAGCGAGGTGTCCAGCGGCCCGCTCAGCTTCCTCTCCGCCCTCGGCGCTTTCGGTCGTCAGCTCGCCGCCCTGCCCCGCCCGCGCTTCTTTCCTTTCGCCGGCGTCATGCGCGCCATGGACGGTCCGACCCTTCGCGCCGACCTCATCGCCGGACTGAACGTCGCGCTGCTCGCCTTCCCGATGTCGATGGCCTTCGCGATGAAGGCCGGCCTGCCCATCTGGTGCGGCCTCGTCGGCTGCGGCGTCGCGGCCGCCATCGCCCCGCTCTTCAGCGGCTCCGCCAACCTGTCCGCCGGCCCGACCAACGCCTCCGCGGCGCTGCTCCTCGGCTCCTTCGCCACGCTCGGCGCGATCACGCCCGAACTCCGCGCCGCGGCCCTGCCCACGCTGGTGCTGATGACCGGACTCTTCCTGCTGCTGGCTTCCTGGCTCCGGCTGAGCGGCTTCGCCGACTTCGTGCCGCGCACGGTGATCTCGGCTTACATCGCGGCGGCGGCGCTCCGCGTCATCGCGCTCCAGCTGCCCACGGCCCTCGGCATGCCGGGCGAACATGCGGGCGATTCCTTGCCGGAGGTGCTCTGGCACGCCGCCCGCATGGGCCGCTCGCTCATCAACCCCGAACTCGGCCTCTCGCTGATCACGGGCGTGGCCTACTTCCTCCTGCGCCCGCGGTATGGCGCGGGCAAGGCCATCCTCGGCGCGGTCATGGTCGCGACCTTCGGGGCGATCCTCGCGCAGAACGTGGCGCACCAGCAAGGCAGCCGCGCCGACCTCGTCGGCTACGTCGGCCAGGCCGCCCAGGCCGGCGAGGCCCTGCGCCTTCCCGAATTCTCCGCGCGCACGCTCTCGACGCTCTTCTCGCCGGCCCTCGCGCTCGCGGTGCTCATCGTCATCGAAGGCACGGCCAACGCCCGCGCCTCGGCCCTCAAGACGGGCCGTCCTTCCGACCTCCATCAGGAAGTCTACGGCCTCGGCATGGCCAACCTCGTCTGCGCCTTCACGGGCGGCATGGCCGCTTCGGGCTCGATCAGCCGCTCGGCGCTCAACGTCGCGAGCGGGGCCCGCACGGCGCTGGCCTCCCTGCTCTGCGGCGTGTTCATCCTCGCCGCCCTCTTCCTCGCCCGCCCGGTCGTCGCCATCGTGCCGCTCTCGACGCTGGCGATCCTCGTCATCCTCGCGGAGATCGAACTGGCCAACCTTTCCGCGGTGAAGCTGATCCTGAAGTCCGGCGCGCAGGACCGCACGGTGTTCCTCGCCACCTTCGCGACCGCGCTGCTCGCCCCCCTCGACGTGGCGATCTTCCTCGGCACGGCCGTCGCGGTGGCCTTCTACCTCCGCCAGACGTCGACGCCGGAGGTGGTGGAATATGACTTCTCCGACACCGGCGAGCTCCGCGAACGCCCGAAGGGCCAGGCCTCCACGGGGATCTCGATCCTCCACGTCGAAGGCAGCCTCCACTTCGGCGCGACCCAAGCCTTCCACGAACACCTCCGCCGCGCCTCGGCCGATCCGAACCTCAAGGTGCTCGTGCTCAAGTTCCGCGAAGCCCTTCACCTCGACGCCAACGGAGTCCTCCTTCTCCGCGACCTGGCCGAGACGCTCAAGTCCGACGGCCGTCACCTGATCCTCTGCGAAGCGAAGGCCGACACGATGCGCATCATCGTCAACGCGGGCCTCGACCGCGCCGTCGGCCGGGAGAACGTCTTCCCCTACGACGAAGCCCAGCCGAACCTCGCGCTCGCCCAAGCGGTCCGCCGGGCCCGCGACCTCGCCGGCGGCGGCCAGGCGGTCCTCCGCATCGTGACCGCCCCGCACCCCGAGCTGCCCAAGCCGGCCTCGGCCTCGGGCGAGGACTGGCAAATCTGAGCACCCCGGCGGTTTTCCGCCCAAGGTCGGGCAAGGCTTGTCCGTTTTACGGCGGTTTTTGAATTCTGGCTTGAAGCCCGCCCCCGGACACACCCTTTTGGGGTGGTCTGTTCGCCAGAAAAGACACCCTCTTTCCTCTCACCATGAGCCACTACAGCGAAATCCAAAAGCACCTCGGCGCCGAAGCCGAAAACCTCCTCGGGTTCAACAACCCGAAGATCAAGAAGGAGCAGATCCACTCCCCCCGCGCGGATTGGGTCGACCACGCCTTCGCCGCCTCGGACCGCAACAACCGCGTCCTGGCCAACCTGCAGCGCCTCTACGGTTCCGGCCGCCTCGCCAACACCGGCTACGTCTCGATCCTCCCCGTCGACCAGGGCATCGAACACTCCGCCGGCGCCTCCTTCGCCAAGAATCCGATCTACTTCGACGGTGAGAACATCGTGAAGCTCGCCATCGAAGGCGGCTGCAACGCGGTCTGCTCGACCTTCGGCGTCCTCAGCAGCGTCTCCCGCCGCTACGCGCACAAGATCCCCTTCATGGTGAAGATCAACCACAACCAGCTGCTCACCTACCCCAACGTCGGTGACCAGGTGATGTACGGCACCCTGAAGCAGGCCGCCGACATGGGCTGCGCCGCCGTCGGCGCGACCATCTACTTCGGCTCCGCCGAGACCAACCGCCAGATCATCGAGGTCTCGCACGCCTTCCAGCAGGCCCACGAGCTCGGCATGGCCACCGTCCTCTGGTGCTACACCCGCAACAACGCCTTCAAGAAGGACAAGGACTACCACGTGTCCGCCGACCTGACCGGCCAGGCCAACCACCTCGGCGTGACCATCTGCGCCGACATCATCAAGCAGAAGCTCCCCGAGAACAACGGCGGCTACCTCGCGATCCAGCAGACCGAGTCCTCCTACGGCAAGATCGACAAGCGCATGTACACCGACCTCGCTTCCGACCACCCGATCGACCTCACCCGCTACCAGGTCGCCAACTGCTACATGGGCCGCATCGGCCTCATCAACTCCGGCGGCCCCTCGGGCAACAATGACTTCGCCGAAGCCGTCAAGACCGCCGTCATCAACAAGCGCGCGGGCGGCCAGGGCCTCATCTCGGGTCGCAAGGCCTTCCAGCGCCCGATCGAAGAAGGCGCGAAGCTCCTGCACACGATCCAGGACGTCTACCTCACCAAGGAAGTCACGATCGCCTAAGGCGACCGCTGCCTCCCGACCGAAGCCCCGGCATCCGCCGGGGCTTTTTGTTGGGTGACGATCCTCACGTCGTCACCCAACCAGCGTTTAGCGGCAAGCGGCTGGCGGCTGGGACAGACCGCAAAACAAAGGGAGGCCGGAAACCGGAAAGAATGCTGCGGACACAAGATCCCCAGCCAAACATCCGGTCTCCGGTTTCCCTTGGTCTCGTTTAAGAGTCTTTCCCATTCGCTGACCGCTAACCGCTATCCGTTTTATCGATACCCATCGGCTTCCTTCTCCCTCGCCCCGACCAGCCCCTTCCGTCATCTTGGCCTCATGCCCCTCCCCCAAGGCTTCCGCGAATGGCTGGCGAAGGAATCCCAGCTCTGGCACGAACAAGGCATCCTGCAACCCGGCCAGCGGGACCAGATCCTCGCCCGCTATCCGGAGGAAGAAGCCGGCGCGGGCCGCATGGCCTTCGTGCTCCGCGCGTTCGGCGTGCTGCTGCTCGGCGCCGCCCTCCTCTTGGTCATCGGACATAATTGGGACGACCTCTCGCGCACCGGCCGCCTGCTCACGGTCGTCGCCGGTCTCGTCGGCCTGCAAGGCATCGGCCTCTGGTATTTCCGACGCGACTCCCGCCAAGGCTCGGTGCTGGGCGCGCTGGCCGGCTGCATCATGTTCGGCGCCGCGATCGCCCTGACGGGCCAGATCTACCACCTCGACGCGCATGCTCCTGACGCGTTCCTGGCCTGGTGCCTCGGCTCCTTGCCCTTTGCCATCCTGCTCGATTCCTCGCTCCTCTACATCGGCTGCCTGTTGTTGGCCGGCACCTGGCTCAGCGCCGAGGCTTCCCAATCCGTCTTCGGATTCTGGCCTTACCGCGGTGCGGACCCTCGGCCGATGTTCTTCCTGCTCATCGCCCCCGTCGCCCTCGCGGCTTACCGTCGCTGCCGCCCCTTGCTCGCCGGCGCCGTCGCGTGGGCCTTGGTCTTCGCCTGGTTCTGGCGCGGCGACCTGAGCGCCCAGTATCTCCTGCTTCCGCTCATCATCGCCTCGCTGCACGAAGTCGGTGACGCCCGCGCCCGTGGCTGGCGCTTCATCGGGGGCGTCGGCGCCGCGGTGGCGACCATCGCCATCGGCACGATCCGCGCACCGCTCGCCTCCCGCCTCTTCCATGCCGACAGCGTGTCCAGCTGGCTCATCCTGGCCGGCGCCGCCCTCGCGCTCGGCCTCGCCGTCCGCTCCCGGCAAGCCCTCCGTATCTGGCCCGCCGGGATCGCGCTGGTCACCCTGCTGATGTGCCTCCTGCAAGATTACCTGGACCCGAAGAGCCGCGACGGCTTCCAAGTGCTGATGATCGCGACCGGCAACGTCGCGACGATCCTGCTCTCGGTCTGGCTCATCCGCCTCGGCCTGACCGAAGGCCGCCTCCGCCCCTACGTCTACGGCTCGTTGGTCTTCCTGGTCTGGCTGATCGTCCGCTACGTCGACATCAGCAAGGACCTCGGGATGCTCACGATGGCCGGCTTCTTCGCTGTCCTGGGCGTCATCCTATTCATCCTGGCCCGCATCTGGAAGACCCAACGCGAAGAACATCAGCCGGAAGTGAGCCCTGACTACCGTCCGGCCTGGCTCGAAGCGATCATCACGACGGCCTTTCCCTTCCGCCGCGCCCTGCTCTGGACGGCGATCGCCCTCCAGGCATCCACGATCGGCTGGATGGTCTGGCGCCACCATCAGCCCGGCGCTTACGGGGAACCAGTACTGCTACGTTGCGGCCCCGTCGACCCGCGCGACCTGCTGAAAGGCGAATACGTGATCCTGAGCTACGACTTCAGCGCCATCACCGAAGCGCAACGCACGGCGCTGCTTGCTGAATTCACCGCCCTCTACCCGCAGAAGTCCGCGAAGATGTCCGCCAACTCGATGTATTGGAACCTCCCGGCGGACACCGAGGTGTTCGTGTCGCTCCGCCGCAATGACGTCGGCCTGGGCATCCCGGGCGATCCGACGCTCACCCGCCCGCCCCAAGGACTCTACCTGCGTGGCCTCTCCCGCGGCGGCCAGCTCCGCTTCGGGATCGAAGCCTACTATGTCCAGGAAGGCGCCGGCCAGAAATGGGAAGCAGAGCGTCGCCAAGGCTCGCTCGTCGCGGAAGTCGGCGTGCTCCCGGACGGTCGCGCCGGCCTGATCTCGCTCAAGGCCGCGCCGAAGGTCGCCCTGACGTCGGCGGAGTTCCGTCCGCTCGAGCGCTTCGTCCCTAACACCAAGTCCGTCCAGAAGAAGTCGGGTGACTTCGTCAACCGCCCCGAACCGCTGGTCATCGCCGACGCGCAAGCGTTCGCCC
This sequence comes from Verrucomicrobiota bacterium, assembly GCA_041180005.1. Classification (GTDB taxonomy): domain Bacteria; phylum Verrucomicrobiota; class Verrucomicrobiia; order Opitutales; family UBA953; genus UBA953. The sequence continues at coordinate 360,114 of JBEGSF010000003.1, forward strand.
AGGCCTACGTCCCGACCGCGAAGGACGGGAAGCCGGCCGGGACGCCCGACTTCAGCCACGACCTGGTGCTGTCCTATTCCTTCAAGAACGGTACCAGCGGCATGTCCGCCCACTTCACGAAGGTGGAGCGTGACGGCGGGACGCTCGTCGCCACGGTGCAGACGAACTACGGCACCAAGGCGGCCGCCGCACCGGCCGTCATCGCCGTCGCTCGCCAAGGCGTCGAGACGGTGGAGTTCCGCGACCCGAACGGCCGCCTGCTTCATCGCGACACCGTCAAGTAAGCCGTCACGCCTCGCAAAAAAAGGCCCGGTCCTCTCGCGAGGGCCGGGCCTTGTTCGTCGGCGAGCTTGCTTACTTCGCCGGGACGAGGTCCGCCTCGGTCAGCATGGGCTTGCCGACTTCGCCGCGCAGCGCCTTGACCTGCTCGGGCGTGACGGCCGGAGCGGAGTTGCCGAAGCCGTTGCGGACGTAGGTCAGGACCGCGGCGATCTGCTCGTCGGTCTGGTGCGGCAGCGCCATCATGGGCGCAGGCGGCGCATACTTCTTGCCGGAGACGGTGATGGGTCCCTGCAGGCCGCGCAGCTGGATGCGGATCAGGTTCTCGACCGGTCCATTCACCCAGTTGGACTGGGCCAGCGGAGGCGCGATGACGGTGCCTTCGGCGTTCGCACCGTGGCAGGCCATGCAAGTCATGAAGGCCTGCTTGCCGGCCGCCATGACGGCGGGGTCGACGTTCGCGACGGCGACGGCCGCGACGGGCTTGATGGTCGAGATGTCCAGCGGCTTGGGCTCGGCAGGCTTGGCCTTCTTGGGCTCCTTGCTGAGAGTGGCGAGCCAGGCGACGATGTCGCGGACTTCGTTCAGGGTCAGGGCGTCCATCGCCGGCATGCCGGAGACGGGAGCGCTCATGGCCTTGATGTCCTTGCGGGCCACGCGCCAGCGGTTGCCGGCGACGTCGACGTCCACGTGCTCCTTCTCTTCCTTGATCAGGGTCCCGACCAAGGCCCCGCCATTGGCGAGCTCGAGGTTGACGGTGCCGTAACCGGAGACGACGACGGCGCCGGCGTTCACGACGGACTCGAGGAGGTAACGGCGGTCGCCGCGCTTGGCGACGCCGGCCAGGTTCGGGCCGGCTTCGCCGCCGGCGGCATGCGAATCATCCGAGGCACGGTGACAGCGCAGACACTGGCCGGCCGGAAGAGCGGTGAAGAGCGCGAAGCCGTTCTTGGCGTCGCCGCCTTCAAGGGCGGGCATCCACTTGGCGAGCTTACCGTCACCGCCGGCGATGGCCTTCTGCGTCGCGGCCAGGGCTTCCTTCACGGCAGGCTCGGCACGCAGGGCGGCGGCTTCGAGGAGTTCGATCGCGGCGGGCGAGACGCCCTTGGCCTGCTCGAGCGCCTTGAGGCTGCTGACGAAGAGCGTGTCGACGCCGGCGGCCTGCAGCTTGGCGAGGGCCTTCCAGGCGCCCTGACGGCGAGCGGCGGAACCCTCGTTGGCGGCCTTGGATAGCTCCACGAGGCCTTGCGCGGGATTCAGATGAGCCAGGGCGCCGACGGCGACCATCGCGACTTCGTCCTGCTTGTCCTTGGCATACTTGCCCGCGACGTCAGCGAGATCCGCCGGCTTGCGCTCGAGCCAGAGCTCGAGGGCCTTGGCGCGCGCGGAACCGCTGAGCTTGGCGTTGGCGACCAGACCGGAAAGCAGGTCGTTGGAGAGCGAGGCGACCTCGAGCTTGTACTGTTCGACGAGTTCGAGGGAGGCGCGGAGGATGTCGGACTCACCCTTCAGCAGCATAGGCAAGGCCGCGCTTAGGCTGGCTCGCAGCTCCTTGGCGTCGCGGGCCGGCAGCGGCGACCAATGGCCGGTCGACTGGTCGACGGGATACGGGTTGGCCCAGAGGGCGAGGAGACGCAGCGCTTCGGCGCGGGCTTCGTCCGGGAGCTTGGCGTTGGCGGCGATGGCGACCACGCGGGCGGCGTTCTTCTCGCCGCCGAGGCGGAAAGCGCTGTGCGTCAGGCGACGCAGCATGAAGGTCGTCCATTCGCGGGAACCCAGGTCGTCGATGAGGGCGGCGACGGCCGGACGGCCGGCTTCGAGTCCGAGGTCATGGACGGCGCGGATGGCTTCGTCGGCGACGACCGTCGACTTGTCGTTCACGAAACGGGCGGCGGAGGCGTCGAGACGGCGGCGCAGGGCGATGACCGCGGCGAGGCGGACGGACGCGTTGTCATCCTTGGCGACGGCGTCGAAGGACTCGGGAGTCTTGCAGAGGTGGTCGATCGCGAAGGACCCGGCATGACGGAGCACGGGGTCGGCGTCGGCGTTCTCCTTGAGCATCGCGAGGACCTCAGGGACGAACTTGCCGGCGCCGAGACGGGCGGCGGCGATCGCGGCGAACGCGCGGACGCGGGGCGAAGGATCGAGGATCAGCTTGCCGAGCGGGAGCTCGTCGCCCTTGAGCGGGGCTTCCTCGAGCGCCTTGACGGCCTGGGCGCGGACTTCGGCGTCGGCGTGCGCGAGAAGCGGGACGAGTCGGCGGGCGGCGGCGGTACGGTCTTCAAGCGAGGCGACCGGGGTCGGACCCTTCCAAGCAGAGCCGGGAGCGATGGCCGCGCCACGACGGGCGAGGATGCCGAGACCCCAGATGCCGTGGACACGTTCGAGGGCGGCGGACGACTTGGTGGCGGCTTCAAAACGATCCGCGGCGTCCGGGCGACGGGTGAGCTCGATCTGCGCGCGCAGACGGACGCGCTGGTCGGCGTGCGCGAGGAGCGCGGCGAGTTCGCCGGAAGTGGCCTTGGCGATGCCGCCGTTGATGAGCGCGGCGACGGGCGCGACGGCGTCGGGCTTCATCATCTTGCCGGCCTCGAGGGTCACGAGGCGTCCGGCCTGGTGGGACTCCCAGCCGGTGATGAAGTCGGAGACGACGAGGCGACCCTTCCAGTCATACTCGACGTCGGTCGCGGCGACGCCCCAGAGCAGCTGGTGCGAGGAGGTCATCTTCATGCCGGCGCCCGCGGGCTCCATCTTGAAGGACCAGATGCCGGAAGCACCGGCGGAACCGCGGTAGTCGCAGATATGGAAATGACCGGCTTCGGATTCGAGAAAGCCCGCGCCGGGGTGGTAGGTCAGGCCGGAAGGACCGGAGCTGATGTAGGCGGAGGGCGGGATGATGAAGGCCGGCTGGACGGGATTCTGGAGCTCCCAGACCTTCTCGGTCATCCAGCGGGAGAGCGGACGCTGCTCGAGGCCGATCGAGCGGTGGAAGGTATGCATGGCCTGGTGCTCCATCTCCCAGCCGGAGTCGGCGCCTTCGACGACGTAGACCACGCGGGCGGCGTCGCCCTGGTCGGAGTTGTTGTCGACGGAGAACGCGTTGCCGAAGTCATCGAAGGCGATCTCCTTCGGGTTACGCAGGCCGAAGTGGACGACTTCGAAGTTCGTGCCGTCGGGTTCGAAGCGGAAGACCGCGCCGCGGTTGCGGGAGTCGTATTTCTTGCCCTCCTTGGTGGTGAGGTTGAAACCACGGTCGCCGATGGTGCCCCAGACGCGGCCGTCCGGACCGATGGCGAAGCCGTTCATGTCGTGGCCCGAAAGCGAGATGCGCACGCCGAAGCCGTCTTCGATGACCTTGCGGCCCGTCTCGACGCCGTCCTTCTTGCCGTCCTGCAGCATCCAAAGCTTGGGAATGCAGGCGAAGTAGACCGTGTCGTCCCAGGCCATGACGCCGGCGCCGGTGCCGTCGAGGACGTCGTTGAAGCCTCCGGCGAAGACCTTGTTCGTGGTGAAGGTGCCGTCGGCCTGCTCGCCGCCGACATGGCGGATCAGCTCGGACTTGGCGGTCATCCATTCGTGCGAGCGCTTGGCTTCCCATTTCTTATGCAGGGCGAGACGATCGGCCGTGGTCGCCGCGGCGAGGTCGTCATGATACCAGTAGAGGTGGTTGCGGTCATCTTCGACGCCGAAGCGGAAGCGGTGCGTCTCGGCGACGTAGACCGAACCGTCGTTCGCGAAGCCGATGGCCGTGGGCGAAGTGACACCGGTGGCCTTGCGGTCGGCGGAGACCTTGAAGGTGGCGCCGGGGACGAGCGCGGCGCTGCCTTCTCCGGCCACGCGCACGAGGCTGCTGTCGGCCTTCGGCTTCGGACGGCCGCCGGTCGGGAACTTCGGCTTGGCGTCGGTCGAGAAGACGAAGTGGTCGGCGGCGATGATGCCCCAGGCGCCGACTTCGTTGTCGATGATGCGGATGACGCCGGTCTTGCCCTTGAACTCGGAGATGTCCCAGACGTTCTCACGGAGGGTCAGTCCGTTGGCGCCGGTGGCCTCGCGCACGACCTTGCCGCCGACGAGCAGCTGGACGGCGGTCTTGCCGGGATGGTTCCCGCCCGCGACCAGGAAGCCGAGGAAGCCGTGCGTGAGCTTGATCTCAGGCGACGTCAGCGTGCCGGTGGCGGCGTCGCCGCGGTGACCGGAGGTGACGAGGGCGTTGCCGCCGTAGTTGCGGAACTCGCCGTTGACGCCGTCGACCTTGCCGGCGACGGGGGCCAGGCCGAAGCCGGTACCGGTGGTCTGCCAGCTGTCGAAACCGTCGCCTTCGAAGGCTTCGATGACCTTGGTCTCGGCGGACAGGACGGACGCGCCCAGGCAGAGGGTGAACGTGGCGAACAGGGAGGACTTCATCGGGAAAAGAGGGGTACACCCCAGAAAAAGAGATGTTCCCCTCAGGTCGAGCGTGGCTTCCAAAAACTTCCGTTTAACCGCGTACCGCGTGCAGGACCTGGAACTTCGCCCCGAAATGCGCCGGATGCGTCAGGGCCCGCAGGCGGCCCGTGGCCTCGGGGTCACCCGAGGAGGCGATCCGTTCCATCTCCCCGGCGGCGTACTTCACGAAAAAGGCCTCCTGGCGATCGAGGCGGACATTTCGGAAACCGGCGGCCCCCAGGACCGGCTCGAGACGATCCCAGAGCACGTGGCAGGTGAGGTCCTGCGAACCGAGGTTCTCGAGGATCGCGCCGGAGAGCTGATGATTCCGATAGGCACGAGCCGTGCCAGCCGGGGACGACTCGAGGCACTGCGCGACGGTCTTGCCGTAATCGAGCAGGATCACCGCCCCGCCCCATTCGCCGGCGAGGAGTTTCCCGAGGAGATCTTCGGCGGCCAACGGGGCGTCGACGATCCACCCTTCCTCCGCAGCCGGCAAGCCCGCGGCGAAATCCGCAGCCCTCTGCGTGGAAAACTGGGGCAAGGCTTCGACGGTCAGTTCCGCGCCGTCGACGCGCACGCCCAGCTCGCGCCAGGTTCCTCCTTGGAAGACAAAGCGATGGAAAGGCTGCGCGTCGAGGAGCTCGTTGGCGACGAGCACGCTGCGCGCAGGAAACTTCGGCTCCGCGCCGAAGCGGAAGGTGCGCAGCTCGGCGAAACGCGACGCGACGCCGGCGTAATGGGCCTGGCCCGGCTCGGCGCCGACCTCCACGAGCGCATGCGAACCCAGGTCGCCGACGAGCGACTTGGCCGCGCCGGCGATGAGCTCGCCGAACATCGGGCCGAGCGCGGCCGCGGTGGTGAAATCGGTGCCGGCGGCCTTGCCCACGCGCGCACGCTCGGCGACGTAATAACCCAGGCCGGGGGCGTAGAGGGCCGCCTCGACGAGGCGCGCGAACGGGACCACGCCGCCGCGGGCCTCGCGACGGAGCAAGGCGACGATGGCGTCATGTCGGGCCGCGGGCTCCACGGCAGAAGCGTTATGCGGTCTTTTCCGCTCCGCCAGACGAATCGGGATTGAGCCGCCCTGCGAATTGGGCTGACTGCAGCCAGATGATCCTCGCGATCGAAAGTTCCTGCGATGAATCGGCCCTGGCGCTCTTCGACCCGGCCCGCGGACTCGTGCGCGAACTGATCAGCTCGCAGGCGGCGGAACACGAGAAATACGGCGGCGTGGTCCCCGAACTGGCCAGCCGCATGCACCTTTCCGCCCTGCCCCTCCTGCTGGCGGATTTCCGCGAGGAACTGGCGCAGGCCAGCACCATCGCCGTCACGCGCGGCCCCGGCCTCCTGCCCTGCCTTTCGATGGGCGTGACCCTCGCCCGCTCCCTCGCCGTCGCCCGCGGCCTGCCGATCGTCGGCGTCAATCACCTGCGCGCCCACGTCCACTCGCCCTTCATCGCCGTGCATGCGGCGGACCCGGCCGGCTTCGCCGCCGCCCGCGCCGCGCTGCTCCCGCACCTCGCGATCGTGGTCTCCGGCGGCAACACATTGCTGGTGAAGCTCGACGATCGACTTCGTCTCACGGTCGTCGCGCGTACGGTAGACGACGCCGCCGGCGAAGCCTTCGACAAAGGAGCCAAGCTCCTTGGCCTGCCCTATCCGGGCGGAGCGCTCATCGAGAAGCGGGCCATGCTGGGAGATGTCCGCAAGTTCGTCTTCCCGCGCGGCATCCCTGAGAAGGCCGACCTCCGTCTCAGTTTCTCCGGCCTGAAGACCGCGCTGCGCTACCAGCTCGAAAAGATGTCCGATGCCGACGTCGCCGCCGCGATGCCCGACCTGTGCGCCGGCTATCAGCACGCGATCATCGAGCAGCTCACTTCCAAGGCCGGCGCGGTCCTCGACCTCGGCGGCTATAAATCCGTCGGTCTTTCGGGCGGCGTGGCCAACAACCGCACGCTCCGGACCCGTCTCACGAACGCGGCGCTTCAGCGCGGCCTGCCGATGCTCGTGGCCGAGCCTAAGCACTGCGGCGACAATGCCGGCATGATCGCCTTCGCGGCTTGGGCCGACGTAGGCCTGCCGATCGGCGCCGCGGCGGTGCCGGCGGCTAGCCTCACGGTCGACCAGGTCTAAGCGGACTGCTTCACGAGTTCCGTGAAGGCGCGGAACTGCGGGTGCGTCGCCTCACCGAGCATCGCGTAAAAAACCGTCTCGGTCGGCAGCACGTGCGCGCCGGCCGCGCGCAAGGCCTCCAGGCAGGTCCGGCCGTCATCGGCCCGTCGGCCCGTCACGGCGTCGGACAGGATCGTGACGCCCATGCCCTCGCGCAGGGCGTCCATGGCGGTCTGATAGACGCACACGGGGATCTCCAGGCCGCAGATGAGGAGCTGGCTGACATCGCCCTTGCCGAAGGCCTCGGACAGCCCGGGCGCCCCGAAGGCCGAAAAGGCGGTCTTGCCGAAGACGGCACGTCCTTCCCCGGCGGCAAGCAACAGGTCCGGATGGGTCGGCCCGAGCTTGGCCGGGACCTGCTCGGTGAAGATCACCGGGACTCCCATGAGCTTGGCGGCCGAGGCGGCCAGCAGGCAGCGACGCAGGCAGGCCTCGCCCTCGGGCATGGCCTTCAGGAAGGTCGGCTGGACGTCCACGACGAGCAAGGCGACGCCGGCGGCAGGGGTTTCGGACATGCCGGGCAGACTGCCCGGGAGGGCCAATAAGTCAGCCGCAAACCGCCGTGAATGGGGTTGGCCCCCCCCCCCCGCCCGACTTCTCTTAGCGGTCATGGACTGGCAGGTTAAACCTATCGCGCGCGTCTGCGCCGCTTCCGGCAAGGAACTCCACGTCGGCGACCTCGTGACGTGCGTCGTCTTCAAGCCCGTCGGCGGCAACATCGAGCGCCTCGACGTGCTCAAGGAACACTCCGCGAGCTTCAAGCCGGAGGGCATCCTGCTCGGCCGCTGGAGCCGCGAGGTGAAGGAACGCGGCGAAGAAGACCAGGCCCAGCGCGCGCAGCTGCTCGCCTCCCGCGAGGAGTTCTTCCTTTCGCTTTACGAAGACGCCGCCGATCCGTCGGGCGACAAAGCCGTGCTCAAGCACATCCTCGCCATGCTCCTCGAGCGCAAGCGCATCATCAAGCAGGTCGGCGCCGCCGCCGAAGGCCAGGTGACCTACGTCCACGCCGCCTCCAAGCAGACCTACCTCGTGCCGGTGATCGACCTTCAGCCCGCCCACATCCTGCAGGTCGGCGCTTCGCTCGACATGCTCGTCGGCTAAGCCTTTCCATGACTTCCTTCCGCCTCCTGGCCGCCCTTGCCGTCCTGCTCCTCGCCGGCTGCAAGAACAACGACATCCCCGAGGAGATCGCGTCCATCTTCATCGAGGCCTCGCCGGCGCTCAGCCCGGCGATGAAGCAGCAGGTCCGCCTGCCCGTCAGCCAGCTGACGATCTCGGTGATGACGCGTCCCCTCGTCCCGGCCGAAGAGATCCTCAACACGCACCCGATCACGAGCGGCGAACCCGACCTGCGTCAGGAATTCCTCCTCGTGCAGCTCGACCGCAAGGCCGCGGTCGATGTGATGAACTACACCAAGGACGCCATCGGCCGACACTTCGTCCTCGTGATCAATGACGCGGCCGTGGGCATAATGCCCATCGACAATCAGATCACGGACGGGAACCTGATATTCCACGTCGAGAAGAAGGGCCTGACCAACACCCAGGCGGTGATGGACATCAGCCGCCGCCTCAACGTCTCCGCCCTCAAGCTCCGCAAGCTGAAGGAGTCCGAAAGAAAGTGAGCCTGCGGTCCCGCCTCGCCCTCCTCATCCTCGGCCTGGCGTCGGTCCCGCTGTTCGCCACGGAGGTCGTCTGGCCCACCACCCTCGACCTGAGCGCCGTACGCTCGGCCCAGGATTATCTCCAGCCGACCGTCTCCGGCCGTCTGGAATCCGCCACCTTCGGCATGGTCCGCGAAGAGGGTCAGCGCTTCCATGAAGGCGTCGACATCCGGCCCGGCCGGCGCGACGCCGCCGGCGAGCCGCTCGACCTCGTGCGCGCCGTGATGGACGGCCAGGTGAACTACGTCAACCCGCACGTCAACGGCCCCTACGGCCGCTACGTCGTGCTGGTGCATCAGGGAGCGGAGCTGCCGGTCTACTCGCTCTACGCCCACCTGGCCTCGGTGGATCCGGCCATCCGGCTCGGCGCGTTCGTGCGCCGCGGACTGACGCTCGGCCGCATGGGACGGACCTCCGCCGGCGCCACCCCCATCACGCCCGACCGCGCGCACCTGCATTTCGAGGTCGGCCTGATCCTTTCCAACGGATTCAACGGCTGGTACGCGGCGCAGCCGGAAAACCGCAAGAGCCCGAACCATCATGGCCTCTTCAACGGCCAGAACCTCATCGGCATGGACCCCCTGCCTCTGCTCGGCCAGCGCAGCGTCGACGTGCTCGCCCTGCTGCGCCGTCAGCCGACGGCGCTGACGGTCGTGATGCGTGCGAACAAGACGCCTGACTTCGTGACGCGCTACCCCGCCCTCGCGCGCGGCGAGCGCGCCAAGGCCGCCGGCTGGTACGTCGAGTTCTCCTGGCAAGGCATGCCGCTGCGTTGGACGGCCCTCGAAGCCGGCAATCCGCGGCTCCCGGCCCAAGGCTGGCAGATCGCCGAGGTCGACGTGACCCAGCGACCGTTGCTGATCCGACGCAAGCTGCTCGCGGAAGACGGACGCAAGCCCGGCGAACTGCTCACGCAGAACGTCGGTATCCTGCTCTCGACGGCCCGCTGAAGTCGTGGAGGCATCGAGGCAGTTTCCTGCCACCCGCCACCCGGGCGCGACACCTGCCACCCGAAACCCTGCGCCCGTCAATTGAGTCCGGGATCCTCGGGCGAATCCGCCTCGAGCCGCAGGTCCGGACGGTGCGCCGCGAGCAGGTGCTTCCACAGCGCTTCGCCTTCGAGGTCGGCGCATGCGAAGTCGAACGGACAGACGACCCACGCGTTCATGCGCAGCTCGTTCTCGAGCTGCCCGGGCGACCAGCCGGCATAGCCCACGTAAGCGCGCAGGGCGAAACGGCCCTCTTCGGCGAGACGAACAGCCTCTTCCTGGTCGAGGCCGAAACGGACCTCCGGTTCGGCGTCCTCCGGGAAACACCAGCCCCCGAAGGCCAGGCGATCCGTGGCGACGGGCCCTCCTTCGAAAAGCGGCACGCCTTCGAGCGGCGCGAGGTTCACCGCGGCGTCGATCTGCCCGAGCTCGCGGCCGAGCGGGCGGTTGATGATCACGCCCAACGCGCCGTCCTTGGAGTCATGCGAATGCAGCAGGACGACCGTCTCGCGGAAATGGTCGTCTCGGAGCTGAGGATGCGAGACCAGCAGCCATCCTGCCAACGTTCGCGGCGTCCGCGCCATCAGCGCTCGAGCCGCGTGACCTTCACGCCGGCCTGCCCGAACATCTCCGCGACGAGCGGGTCGTTCTTGTAGTCGTGACGGTAGCGCACCTCGGTGATGCCGGCGGCGGCCAGGATCTTCGCGCAGTTCACGCACGGGAAATGGGTGACGTAGCAGATCGTGCCCTGCAGCGACACGCCGCGCTTGGCGGCGTCGGCCACGGCGTTCTGCTCGGCATGCACGGTCGCGAGCTCATGGCCGTCGCGCACATGGGAGTCGTGCGGAGCGCCCGGCAGGAAGCCGTTGTAGCCGGCGGCGACGAGTCGGTTCGGGTGCTTGCCGGTGGAGACGATGATGCAACCGACGTGCAGGCGTTCGCAGCTGGAGCGGGAGCTGACGAGCACCGCGGTGGCCATGAAGTATTCATCCCACGTCGGACGAGACCCACCGTTGACGAGGGCCTCGAGCTGTTCGGCGAGTGACTTGGGTTGGCTCATCGCATCCACAGGCTGTCAGCCGGCACCCATCCGAGGCAAGTGGCAGTTACGCACAGGATCGTCGCCAGGAGCATCAGGCCGGCCGCCCGGCCCAGAAACGGCAGGAAATCGGCCGGCTGAGCGGCCTTGCGGAAGGCGAGGTGCTGCCAGATCGCCAGCGGAAGCAGGACCATGGGAGCCCAGCCGAAGACATGCCCGAGGCAGGCCAGACCGAAGACCGAATTGAAGCCGTGCAGGTTGCGCGCGAAGCCGCGGCCGAAACGGACGACCGTGGTGCGCTTGCCGACGGCGAGATCGGTCTCGTAATCGCGCGCGTTGTTCGCGACGAGGATGTTGTCCGCGAGCAGGCCGAGCCCGAGGCCGGCGAGGAGCGCGGGCCGCCAAGGCATGAACAGCGTATCGCAGCCGCAATCATATGGACCAGGCGTGCAGACCGCGAGCGCGGTCAGGACAGTCGCCTGCGCTCCGAAGCAACCGACGACGAAGACGTCGCCGAGACCTCGGTACGCCAGCGGAAAAGGCCCGAGCGTATAGGCCAGCGCACAGGCGATCGCCAGCAAGCCCGCCAGCAAAAGCCACGGCGAAAGCTGCGCGACCGGCGCGCCGAGGAGAAGCGCGAGCAGACAGGCGACCCAGATGCCGCGACGCATGGCGGAGGGAGAAATATCGCCGGCGGACACGGCGCGACGCGGGCCGACGCGCGCGGCGGTGTCCGCGCCCGTGTAGGAATCGCCGAGGTCGTTGGCGAAATTACAGGCGACCTGGACGCAGAGCGCGAAGCCGAGACAGCTCAGCAGGGTCGAGATAAATGGCCGGTAGAGCCAGAGGCCCGATGCGCCCGCGTAGGCGACGACGACCGCTCCGCCGAGCGCGATGGGCGCGACGGCCGCCACCAAGGTCTTGGGGCGGGTCGCGGAAAGCCAGGCGCGGAACTTCGTCATGCGTGAGTGAAAGTGTCATGCCGAAAACAGACGGAAACAAAAAAGCCCCGCGGGGCGGGGCTTTTCGAAGGACCCATCCGACCGCTTACTGCTGCGGAAGGGCGATCGCGGTGGAAGGAACCGAGCGGGACTCGAGCCAGTTGGCGGTCGGGGTGCCGTCGGTCTTCGTGAAGTAGTTCTGGCCGGTGACCAGGGTGTCGGTGACCCAGGAGACGTGGCCGTCACCGTAGACGATGTGACCGCCTTCGCTGCCCCAGACGGAGCCGGTGGCGGTGCCGTCGGCCTGCGGCCAGCTGCCCGCGTTGTTGAGGCCGCGGGTCCAGGCGAGGGGCACGGCGACGGAACCGACGAGGCCCGAAGAGGTGCCGGAGTAGACGGTCCAGGAGGTGCCGGTGCCCTGCGTGATCGCCGTGGTGAAGGCCGGGTCGATGATGTTGGTCGTGCCGCTGACGCGGATGACGTTCTTGGGCATCAGGACGATCGTGTTCTTCTCGAGCATCGCGTCGCCGTCGACGAACCAGAGCTCGCCGGAGTCGAGGGCCGCGCCGACCGCGAGGTTGGCGGCGTATTCGGAAGTCTTGGTCGCCACGGCGCCGCCGGACACCCAGGTGCCGGTCTTCACCATGACCTTGCCGCCCTGGGCCCAGTTCATGTAGCCCTGGCCGATGGAGCGGAGCTTGTTGAGCGCGCTGTTCTTCTTGGCGGAGCGCATCACGCCCTGCACGCCGGGGAAGAGCACGGCGGCGAGGACGCCGATGATCGCGATGACGGTCAGCAGCTCGATGAGCGTGAAACCTTGGCGGGAGCGGGCGGGGGCTTTCATAAAAGGATTAATGGGGTGAGACCTACCTTTAGATTATGCCCGACGACCCGCAAGCCCTTATCGAAGAAGCGACCTAAATTAGGAAACAAAAAAGCCCCGCAAGGCGGGGCTTTTCGAAGGACCAATCCGACCGCTTACTGCTGCGGAAGGGCGATCGCGGTGGAAGGAACCGAGCGGGACTCGAGCCAGTTGGCGGTCGGGGTGCCGTCGGTCTTCGTGAAGTAGTTCTGGCCGGTGACCAGGGTGTCGGTGACCCAGGAGACGTGGCCGTCACCGTAGACGATGTGACCGCCTTCGCTGCCCCAGACGGAGCCGGTGGCGGTGCCGTCGGCCTGCGGCCAGCTGCCCGCGTTGTTGAGGCCGCGGGTCCAGGCGAGGGGCACGGCGACGGAACCGACGAGGCCCGAAGAGGTGCCGGAGTAGACGGTCCAGGAGGTGCCGGTGCCCTGCGTGATCGCCGTGGTGAAGGCCGGGTCGATGATGTTGGTCGTGCCGCTGACGCGGATGACGTTCTTGGGCATCAGGACGATCGTGTTCTTCTCGAGCATCGCGTCGCCGTCGACGAACCAGAGCTCGCCGGAGTCGAGGGCCGCGCCGACCGCGAGGTTGGCGGCGTATTCGGAAGTCTTGGTCGCCACGGAACCGCCGGACACCCAGGTGCCGGTCTTCACCATGACCTTGCCGCCCTGGGCCCAGTTCATGTAGCCCTGGCCGATGGAGCGGAGCTTGTTCAGCGCGCTGTTCTTCTTGGCGGAGCGCATCACGCCCTGCACGCCGGGGAAGAGCACGGCGGCGAGGACGCCGATGATCGCGATGACGGTCAGCAGCTCGATGAGCGTGAAGCCTTTGCGTTGACGGGAGACAGTAGTCATAGATTTGGTGGGGTGGTCTTAAATTAAGACAAAAACAGCGGTTTGTGAAGCCGAAAAGAAGGGCTAATAAGATTAATAAGGAAGGGGGAAGCGGCTGGTCAGGGAGGCGACGATGGCCTGGGCCTCGGCGATCTTGGCCGGATCCTGGGGGCCCGAAAGCACGATGGAGATGGCCTTGGCGATTTCCTTCATCTCGGCCTCCTTCATGCCACGGGAGGTCACCGCCGGGGTGCCGACGCGGATACCGCTGGCCTGGAAGGGGCTGCGGGTCTCATCCGGCACGGTGTTCTTGTTGGTGGTGATGTGGGCGGCGTCCAGCGCGAGCTGGGCGTCCTTGCCGGTGACGTCCGGATGGCTCTTGCGGAGGTCCAGGAGGCTGAGGTGGTTGTCGGTGCCGCCGCTGATCAGGCCGAAGCCGAGCTTCACGAGCTCATCGGCGAGGGCGCGCGAGTTGGCGACGACCTGCTTGGCGTATTCCTTGAACTCCGGCGTGGCGCACTGCGCGAAGCAGACGGCCTTGGCGGCGATGACGTGCTCGAGGGGGCCGCCCTGGGCGCCGGGGAAGACGGAGGAGTCGATGGCCTTGGCATGCTCGGCCTTGCAGAGGATCAGGCCGCCGCGCGGACCGCGCAGGGTCTTGTGCGTGGTGGTCGTGACGAAGTCGGCGTGCGGGACGGGCGACGGGTGGACACCCGCGGCCACGAGGCCGGCGATGTGGGCGATGTCGGCGAGCAGCAGGGCGCCGTTCTCCTTGGCGATCTTGCCGAAGCGGGCGAAGTCGATCTCGCGGGCGTACGCGGACGCGCCGACGGTGATCATCTTGGGCTTCTCGCGCTTGGCCATCTCCTCGACTTCGTCGTAGTTGATGCGTCCGTCGGCGCCCACGCCGTAATGGACGACGGTGTAGAGCTTGCCGGAGAAGTTGGCGGAGTTGCCGTGAGTCAGGTGGCCGCCATGCGACAGGTTCATCGTCAGGATCTTGTCGCCCGGCTTGATGGTGGCGAAGTAGACCGCGGCGTTGGCCTGGCTGCCGGAGTGCGGCTGGACGTTGGCGTGGTCGGCGCCGAAGAGGGACTTGGCGCGGTCGATCGCGAGCTGTTCGATGTGGTCGACGTTCTCACAGCCGCCGTACCAGCGCTTGCCGGGGTAACCTTCGGCGTACTTGTTGGTCAGGATGCTGCCCTGCGCCTCCATGATGGCGGGGAGCGTGAAGTTCTCGGAGGCGATCAGCTCGATGTGCGTCTGCTGGCGCTTGAGCTCGGCCTTGATCAGGCGGTCGATCTCGGGGTCAAGCTGGGCGAGAGGGATGCGGCGAATGGCGGTCATGTTGGGAAGGTGTGAGGGCAAATCGTGAGGGGAAACGTGGCAACGGCAAATCCGCCGGGGTTATCCACAGGAGGACTCCATCTTGTCCACGCGGCGGGTATGGCGGCCGGCTTCGAATTCGGCGGCCAGGAAGGCCTCGACGCACGCCAAAGCGGTCGGGAGGTCGACGTATTTGGCCCCGAAGCAAAGGACGTTGGCGTCGTTGTGGCGACGGCTCAGACCGGCGGCGTCGGCGCTCTGGACGAGGGCGGCCCGGATGCCCCGCATTTTATTGGCGGCGATGGAGATGCCGATGCCGGTGGTGCAGACGAGGATGCCGAATTTCGCGCGTCCGGCGACGACGTCGCCGCCCACGGCGTGGGCGTAGTCGGGATAGTCGCAGGAGGCCTCCGTCTCGGTGCCGCGGTCGAGGACGACATGGCCTTTCGCCTTTAGCGCTTCGATCAGGCTGCGTCGCAAGGCGAGGCCGCCGTGGTCACTGCCGAAGGAAAGCGTAAGCGGGCTGGTCATCGAGGAAGGTTCTGCCGCAGAAACTCCACCATCGCAGGGATGGCTTCAACCATGGAATCGCGGCACTCCTCGTAATCGCGGTAGCCGCCGCCGAACGGGTCGGGGATGTCGCGGGAGACGTCGTCCGGGAGCACGTCGCGGAGCAGGAGCACGAATCCAGGCAGGGCGTCGAACCGGGCATGCAGGGCGGCCAGATGGGATTCGGTCATGCCGAAGATCACGAGGCTTCGGTCCACGTCGGCCTGGGTGAGCAGGCGGCTCCGGTGGGCGCCGACGTCCAAGCCGATGCGCTGCATGGCTTTGACGGAGTTCGTCGAGGCGGGCTGTCCGGATTCGGCGGCGAGGCCGACGGAGGCCACCTTCAGCTTCTCGAGCCCCTGCCCTCTCTTGGCCAAGGTCGCCCGGAGCAACGCCTCCGCCATCGGACTGCGACAGGTATTACCCGTGCAGACAAACGTGACGGTGTCTCGCTCGACGGCCATGAGTCAAAGATGAGGGATAACCCCCTCGGTTCAAGTGTTCAAAGCACCCCATCGCGACGGAGCTGACGATGTCCGATGTCCCGGCGGTAGTGGCACCCCTCGTATCGGATCTGCGGGACGACCGCGTAGGCGCGGCGGGCGGCTTCCTGCAGGGTCGGGCCATGGGCCACGACGCCGAGGACGCGTCCGCCGGTGGTGACGACCCGGCCATCAGGCAGGCGCTTGGTGCCGCCGTGGACGATGTCGACGCCCTCCGGCAGGCTGGCGGGCAAAGTGATGGGGTCGCCCTTGCGGATTTCGCCAGGGTAACCGCCGGCGGCGAGGACGACGATGATCGTGGCGCCGGGGCGCAGTTTGACGGCGGCGGGACGGAAGCGGCCATGCGCGATGTCCTCCATGATCTGGACGGGGTCCGTCTCGAGCGAAGGCATGAGCACCTGGCATTCGGGATCGCCGAAACGGACGTTGAACTCGACGACCTTGGGGCCCGTCGCGGTCACCATGATGCCGACGTAGAGCGTGCCGCGGTAATCGATGCCGTCGGCCTTGAGGCCGCGCAGCGTGGGCGCGATGATCTCCTCGCGGAGACGGCGCTCGACCTCGGGCGTGACGACGGTCGTGGGAGCATACGCGCCCATGCCGCCGGTGTTCAGGCCGGTATCGCCTTCGCCGACGCGCTTATGATCCTGGCTGGGCGGGAGCATCAGATACTCCTCGCGGCAGACCATGAGCATGATCGAGGCCTCTTCACCCTGCATGAACTCCTCGATGACGACCTCGTCGCCCGAAGCGCCGAAGACCTTCGTCTCCATCATGTCGCGCAGCGCGGCCTCGGCCTCGGCATGCGTGGTCGCGATGACGACGCCCTTCCCTGCCGCCAGGCCCGAAGCCTTGATGACGATCGGGACGGGCTGCTTGCGCACGTATTCCAAGGCAGGAGCCAACGAGCGGAAAGTCTCGGAAGCGGCGGTCGGCACCTTGTGGCGCACCATGAAGTCCTTGCTGAAGGCCTTGCTGGCCTCGAGACGCGCGCCCGCGGCGAGCGGACCATAAGCCGGGACGCCCGCGGCTTCGAGGGCGTCGACCACGCCGGCGGCGAGCGGGACTTCCGGGCCCACGATCACGAAGTTGGACTGGGTGCGACGGACGAGCTCGAGGACGGCCGCCGGGTCGGCGGCGTCGACGTCAAGGCACTCGGCCTCGAGGGCCATGCCGCCGTTACCGGGGGCTACGCGCACCTTGGCCACGCGGGGGCTGCGGAGGCAGGCCTTGAGCAAGGCGTGTTCCCGGCCGCCGGAGCCGAGGATGAGGACGTCGAGTTTTCCCTGCGTAGCCATGTCCCTACTACTGCGGGGTGTAGGGTTTGATGTGAACCAAAAACAGGGCCGGCCCGTTTCCGGACCGACCCAGCCTAAATTGGTGCTCAGGCCGGGACTTGAACCCGGACACCTTGCGGCACATGCACCTCAAGCATGCGTGTCTGCCATTCCACCACCTGAGCAATAAAGGAAGGTGCACGCTGGAACTCCTGACGATGGGTGCAAGTAAAAAGCGATTGTGCCGATGCTTGCCAAGCGGACATCTTTCTAAACGCTCATTCCCTCAATGTCCTCCGACTCGGCCGAAAACAACCCTCCCAAGGAAAAGTCCTTCGAACTGGACCTCTCCTCCCTTGGTTTCGGGCCCTCCTGGGTCAGCGGACCCTCCGAAAAGGTCAGCTCCGGCAACGGCGGCCCGCGCCGTGACGGCGATCGCCCTCGTTTCCGCGACGGCCCCGGCGGCGAACGCCGCGGCCCGCCCCGCGACGGACAGAGCCGCGGACCTCGCCGTGACGGCCCTGGCGCCGGCCCCGGCGGCCCTCGCCGCGATGACCGTGGCCCCCGTCGTGACGATCGCGGCCCGCGCCGCGACGATCGCGGTCCTTCCCGCTACGACGACGCCCCGGTATTCCGCCCGGTCGTCGCCAGCGCCTTCTTCCCCGACGACGCGAAGTTCGAACTGCTCGGCGGCGCCATGAAGAAGAGCAAGATGACCTACGAGCTCTTCGAGGTCGCCCGCCTGATCCTCGACAAGGAAGACCGTCTCTCGATCGTCATCCGCCACCTCGAAGCCGAGAAGCGCCCCGACGCCCTGCTCGCGGTCTCCGTCCCCGACGGCCATCCTTTCCTCAGCGAAGCCGATGCCGTCTCGCACGTGATGTCCCGCCACCTCGACAAGTTCTTCGACGTCGTCGAGGTCGAAGTCGAAGCCCCCAAGGGCTCCTTCCTGATGGTCGCGAAGTGCCCGCAGACGGGCAAGCTGCTCGGCGCCCCGACGCACCACAGCTACCAGCGCAACCTGCGCGAACACCACGCCCGCCATTGCCCGAACGTGCCGTTCGATGCCTTCAAGGGCCGCCTCGAGATGGTCCGCGAACAGGAACAGATCGACGCTTGGCTGAAGTCGATGTCCACCCGCAGCGAATACGCCCCGAAGGACCGCAAGGAAGGCGAACCGGAACGCCTCGAGTCCCTCGACGCCGCCCGCGGCTTCCTCCAGGCCTTCCGCAAGGATCTCGTGGTGAAGACCCATCCGTGGGTGCGCTTCGCCGGCCGCCTGCTCGAAGAGATGAATCCCGGCCCGCTCCGTGATTCCGTCCGCTACGCCCTCGAACAGCAGCGCGCCTTCCCCCTCGACACCGCCAACGGCATCCGTGGCCGCCTCCGCAAGGAAGGCTTCCACCTCTACAAGAAGGGCTCGAAGGGCATCACCTACGCGTGCTCCGTCCGCCGTCGCTGCCGCGACCCCAAGTCGGCCTTCAGCGATCCGATGGCCAAGATCTTCGACTCGCTCGACCGCAAGCCGGCCCAGCAGGCCAAGGACCTCGTCCTCGCCCTCGCCGGCGAGAACGCCGAGGAAGCCGCGAAGACCCAGGTGCTCACGGATCTGTCCTTCCTCATCGGCGAAGGCTACATCGCCAACCTACCCGACGGCCGCCTCTTCGCCCAGCCCATCCTGAGCAGCCAGGCCCAGGCCAAGGAAGAAGCCGCCAACGACGAGGCCGCCGACGAGAAGTAAGCGCGAAAGCGCAAGGCGCTTTCGAGGGGACACGCGGGCAAGGTGACACGTGGGCAAGGGGTCACTCAAGTGGAGACCGGAGACCGGGATGTTAGCTGAGGGCATAATGACCCCAGCCAATCATCCGGTCTCCGGTTTCCCTTTGGGTTCTTGCTCTCCGCCCCTTGTCACCGTGTCACCTTGCCCACATGCCCCCCGGAAATAAGCGCTAAGCGCTTATTTCCAATTCTCCGCGATCCACGGCGTGGGCAGCACGCGGCGATACCACTTGCCGCTGCGGCCGACGAGCGCGTCGGGCGGATTCGGCAGGCCGTGGAAGACGACGATCTTCGCTTCGGCGGGGATCTCCGGCGTCTGCCAGAGGGAGAACGGGAAATACTTCACGCAGTGCTTCTTGAAGCTGCGGCACCAGGTCTCGGGCCAGTAGCTGACCTTGCCCTGCGCGCTGAGGTGCGCGGTCAGGTATTCCTGCTCGTTGCGGTGGCGCTTGCGCACGGCGTCGAGGTTCGCGCGGAAATATTCCAGGACGTCGGGATACGCGCCGGCGCGCCAGCGATACACCGACGAGTTGCCGGTGTAGTGGCCCTTCTGCCAGTCGCGGATGATCAGGAAGTCGCCGGGATGGTCGAAGAATCCGTCCATGTTGCCGACGATGACGATGTCGATGTCGAGGAAGAGGACGTCGCCCTTGAGCTCAGGACCGCCGGGCGCGGTCAGCGCGGGCGAGAACGAGACGAGCTTGGTCCAGCCGCGTTCCGGGGCGCCGGCCGGCAGCTCGAGGCTGGGGATCGGGAAGGTCTCGATGCCGGCGTTGAGTCCCGTCTTGTCGTCCGTAAGGCAGACGAAGCGATGCGGGATGGTGAGGTGGCGGCTCACCATGGAGTGGAGTCGGTTGACGTATTCCGGGCCGTACTTCTTGCCCCACTTCATGCAAAGGATGGTCGCCATGCTGTCGCCAGCGTGGGGATTCCCGGCTCGGCCTCCAGCCTGTTTAGCATGACAGGCGACCAGGCCGAGACCCCCTTGCGCCTGCCCCGCCCCCGGGCATAATAGGACCCACATGAGCGACGACTACGACGACGTGGACAACGACGGTGACTTCCAGGACGACGAGTATGGCGAGGGCGGCATCCCCGCCGATCTGGAGGCCGACATCGAGGAGCGGATCAACCAAGCCGCCGAAGACCGCGCGCACGACCTCTACACCGACTCCAGCCCCCGCTCCGGCGGCTGCCTGCTCATCCTCGCCCTGCCCGTCCTAGGGCTGTGGCTTCTGAGGTAGGGGCCGCATCGCGTGCTGCCCTAGTTGCCTCTAGGTAGGGTTGAGCGCCCTCGCTCAACCGCGGCTGACCAAGGTGGTCAGCCCTACCAAGATTCAACTATGTCGTGACGCGGTCCCGACCCTACCCCGTGCCCACGTGTCAACTTGCCCACTTGCCCCCTCGAAAGCGCCTCGCGCTTTCGCTTATTTGAGCGATCGCAGATAAGCCACCAGATCGACGAGCTCCTTTTCGGACAGCATGCCGTCCAAGCCGGCGGGCATGAGGCTCGTGGTGAGCTGGGTCGAAGAGGCGATCGACTCATTGGTGAGCAGGCGGCTCTGACCCGAGGCTTCCTTGACGGTCACGCCTTCGGCGGAACGCGCCTGGATCAGGCCGAGCACGCTGGTGCCGTCGGTGAGCTGGAAGGAGTTCAGGTCGTAATCGCGGGCGATGTTGTAGCTCGGGAAGAGGATGCTCTCCACGAGTTCGCGTTCGGCGCGGATGCCGCCGATCTTGCTGAGGTTCGGTCCGATCTCATTGCCCTTGGCGCCGATCTTGTGGCAGGCGATGCACGCGCCCTTGCCGGACTCATAGACGGCGCGACCGGCGGCGGGATCACCCTGCTTCACGGCCGTCAGGGCCAACGGGCCGAGGCGCTCTCGCTTGGCGTCGTTGGCCGCGAGGGCGGCGTCGAACGAGGGCTCGAGGATCTCATAGACGTCGCGCGGCAGGAAGCCGAAGGCCTTGCGCACGAGGTCCTGACGGAACGTGCCCAGCATCGAGGACTTGCTCAGGGCGACGGCGATCTTGCGGCCGGTGTCCTTGGAGATGCGCTTGTAGTTCTGCGGCACCGCCAAGGCGACGAGGAGCTCGTTCTGCTCGAGCGGGCCGGCGTTCGGCAGCAAGGCGAGATAGGCGTCCCACTGGGCCGGCGTGAGCTTGGTGTTGGCGAGGCGCGCGGCGGCGTCCATGCGCAGGCCGGGATTCGCCGGATCGACGAACAGGTCGGTGAGCAGCTTGAACGCCGCATCGCTGAGGTCTTCGCCGCTGCCTGAGAGCGCGAGGAGCGCCTTGAGCCGGAGCGACGAAGGCTTGGTGGTATCGGCGGCGATAGCGTTGAGCGCGGCGTCGAAACGATTGTCCTTCACGTGCGCGAGCGCGTCCAAGAGCAGCGGCGAGGCGCCCTTGGCGAGCTGGGCCTCGAGCGCGGCGAGCCATTCCTTGGCGTTCACCTTGCCGGCCTGGGACGCGATGGCGCGCAAGGCGGCCTGACGGACGGCGACCTTCTCGTGGTTGAGCATCTGGGCGATGCCCTTCGCGACCCCGGGCTGACCGGCGAGCGCGGTGGCGAACTTGCCCATGGCCGCGACCTGCGTGGGCGAAGGCGCCGGCTGCGCCAGCCACTGGGCGAAGAGCGGAGCGACGACCTGATCGGCGTCGGCGGCCTTGCTCAGCGCGAGGTAGGCGTTCTTAGCCAACGCGGCGTCGGCGGAGTCGGCCTGGCTGACGGCGAACTTCAGGACGTCGGCGTAATCGGATTCCTTGACGCGCGTCTGGGAGACGATGCGCAGGAGACGGGCCTGCGCGACGGGGCCCTTGACGGTTGCAAGATCGGCGGCGGTGAAGCCGGCGAGGCGCATGCCCGCGGTGAGGATGGCGTGCTCGAGCACGAGGTCGGCTTCGCGCGACAGGAGTCCGCGGATCGCCTCGGTGACGGCCGGAGACCTGGCCTCGCGGAAGGTGAGGCCTTCGAGGCCGCGACGCACGATGGCTTGGTCAGACGACGAAAGCTGAGCGAGGAGTTCGGCGTCGGTCTTCACCGGCGCAGGCGAGAACGGGCGGTGAGCCTTGGCGACGGCCTCATGCGCGGCCTTCCCTTCGGCCGTGCGGCGCACGCGGTAGATGGCGCCCGGGACGTTCGCCACACCCTGCAGGCTCGACGGGCAGTGCGAATACCAGGTGCCGGTGTCGACGATCAGCAACGAGCCGTCCGGGGCTTCGATGACGTCGGAGAGGTGCGCGCCCTTGCGGTCGAGGGTGAAGAACTCGTGCTCGGTCGCCTGGTAGGTGGATCCTTCCGGCTTGAGTTCGAAGCGGACGATCTTCTGGGAGTTATAGAAGGCGACGAGGAGGTTCAGGTTGTCCGGGCCGGACGAAAGCGGGTGGTCGGCGGGGGCGACGCGGTCGCCGTTCTTCCAGAACGAGCAGCCGCTGGGCACGACGTGGCCGAGTTCCTTGAGGATCGGCATGCGCTCATGGGTGCGAGGGAGGTCGGCGATGATGCGCAGGAAGTCCGGGCGCTCGTAGACGCCGCCGAGCTGCCACTGCATGAGGGTGTCGACGCGCGGGCTGCCGAAATAGAGGTCGACGGTGCCCACGACCTCGCCGGTCGGGGTGAAGTCGATGCTGGCCGGATTATCGGCGCAGCCCAAGGCATGCCAGCGGATGTCGGTGCCGTCGGTCTTCATCGACCAGACGCCGCTGTTGAGGCCGGCGTGCACGAGCGTGCCGTCCTTCTGCTTCACGGTGTGTCCCTTGCGGCCGTGCGTCCAATAGAGGCGGCCATCGGGATGCAGGCGCGGGCCATGGCAGTCGGCGCCGTTGGCGGTCCAGGCGAAGCCGTCGACGACGAGCTCGCGCTTCTCGGCCACGCCGTCGTCGTCCGCGTCGGTGAACTTCCAGATGCCGGGAGGCGAGGCGACGAAGAGGCTGCCGTCGGCCCAGCAGCCGCCCTTGGGCACGGCGAGCTTGTCCGCGAAGACGGTGCTGCGCTCGAACACGCCGTCGCCGTCCCGGTCCTCGAGCATGAGGACGCGGTTCGGGAGGACGGCCTCGAACTTCTTCGGGCTCCAATTCACGCCAGCGGAGTCGCCCACGAAGAGGCGACCACGGTCATCGACGCATCCCATGGTGGGATTGGCTACCATTGGAGAGGTGGCGGCGACGACCATTTCAAAACCCACCGGGAGCTTGTGCTTCAGCCCGCCCTGCGGGAGCTGATCCTGGCTGAGCTCGAGGAAGCGCGGGCGGTAGGCGTAGGCGGGGAACTCCTCGCTGTCGCCATGACCGGCCGGCTTGGCCGCGCCCCACTTCTCCTTGAAGGAGCCGAGCGGATGGAGCTCGAAGCGGCGGACGAACATCTCGGCGGCTTCGACCTGCAGGAGGATGCGGCCCTGGCTGGGCTTGCACTCGAAGGCTTCGTTCACCTTCACGCCGTTGACGAAATACTGGAGGGTGTCGCCCTTGGCGATGACCTCGAAGCGGGTCCACTGGCCGAACGGGGATTCGACGTCGTCCTTGCCGCGGAAGCCGATCGTGTCCTTCCAGTCGACGTCACGCTTCTGCCAATTGAGGCGGCCGCCCTTCATGGTCTGGCGAGGAGCGCCCGGGGTCCACACCTTCTCCTTGTCGCGGTCGAGGCCGACCTCGGCGCTCAGCGAAGCCTCGAGGACGGTGCCGTCCGCCAGCTTGGGCGCGAGGACGAGGATATCGCCCACGCCACCCTCGATGATCTGGGCTTCGATGCTGGCCATCCAGCTGCCGCCCACGGCTCCCTGCGGGCCGAAGCAGTGGACGAGGATGCCGTTGTCGCGCGTGGCCTTGGCGCGCTTGCCCCAGGTCTTTTCGCCCCACTTGAATTCGATGACGAGGTGGTAGTCCTTGAAGCTGTCGAGCGTCGTGATGCCACCGTAGCCGTTGCCGCTGACGTGGAAGAGCCCGTCCGGCTCGAACTTGAAGACGTTCTTGGGATCGTCCTTGATATCGGCCTTAGGGTTGATGTGCATCTCGGCCTTTCCCTCGCGGAAGAGGTCGAGCACGTTGACTTTCTTGGTCACGGCCTGCGCGACGGGTTCCGGCGGCAGGACGATCTTGGCGACCGGCTCCTTGCTCTGCGCGGAAAGTCCGATGACGGACAGCAGCGCGAACGCGAAGGCGGCGAGGGGGTGGGTTCTCATGGGGTGAAAGACGAAGAGGGGTGAAACGACCGTGATGTTCCAACGCCGACGCCACTCTTCAAACCTTTCGCATCTATTGAGCGGAATAGGTCATTATCATGGCGGGAAAAGGCACGGCATGCCGCGCAGGGGTCTGCGGTTGCCCTTTTTGGGCCGCTGACTTATCTGGCCTCATGGCGGAAAGGCATCGCAACCCCTTGAAACCCTTGGTCGTCGGGACGCTGTTCATGGGACTCATCGCCCTGGCGACCCTCGCCATCCGCGGCATCATGACGCTGAGCGAGCACCAGCAAAGCGGCGAAGAGGCGGCGTTACGGCAGGCGAAGCAATGGGAGGCCGAACGCGAAAGACGCATCGCGGCCCGCCCGAAGATCGACGTCTCCAAGGCCTATGGCGAACTGCAGCGGAAAGCCGCCACCGGCGACCGCGACGCGATGCTGCTGCTCAGCTCGATCCTGATGATCGGAATGGAAGAAGTCATCCAGATCGACCCGGCCAACGGCTTGCGCACAAGTTCTTCCGATCAGCTGGAGATACTCGTCGGCAAGCAATTCGACGAACTGCTCGAACAACCTTTCACGAACGTGCCCGTGGTGCGGCCCGATCCGATCGCAGCCCGGCTCTTGCTCGAGAAAGCGGCCCGCCATGGTCAGGCCGAGGCCCAGGTCCGGCTGGCCCAAGAACTGGAGAACTCCGATCCGAAGCAGGCGCTTCGGTGGATCATGATCGCGGACCGCGGCTGGCCTGCCGAAAAACGGACGATCTTCGTCAGCACGAACGACCTGCGGAACGAACTCCGCAGCCGCCTGCTGGGCAAACTTTCGCCGGAGAACATCGCGGAGGCCCAGCATCAGGCGACCTACTTCAGGCCGACCCAGCAGTGAGCAACGCGGACCCGGGGTCGGCCTTTTCCCGGGCTATCTGCCGGCGTACTCCTTCACCGCCCACTTCTTGAATTCGCCTTGGGCATGCCCTCCCCTGCCGGGGAAGCCCTGATGCTGGACCATCCAGACGATGACCAAGCCATCCTTGGTACGCACTTCCATGCCGGTGGCCTGGGCGCCGCCATGGCCGAAGAAATCAAGCCCGACCGCAAAGCCGAGGCCGTAGCTTTCCTTGAGCTCCTTCGGCGTCTGCCTTGAGGAAAGTTCCTTGAGGGACGCCGCGCTGAGATAACGCTTCCCGTCGAGTTCGCCGCCGTTGAGGAGCATGCGGCAGAAGATCGCGACATCCTTGGCCGTGGAGAACAGGCCGCCGGCCGGCATCGGGAAGCGGCGCGCGCGATCCGTGAGGTCGGGCTTGAGCTGATTCAGGCCGCCAGCCACGAGGCCCTTCTTCGCGGCGTCAGCCTTATAGGTCTTGGCGAGACGCGCGACCTGCGCGGCATCCGGCCAGAAAGTCGTGTCCTTCATGCCCAGCGGTCCGAACAGCCGTTTGTCCATGAAGTCTTCGTAAGCCATCCCGCTGACGACCTCGAGGACGCGCGCGGCGGTGTTGATGCCGGCGTTGGAATATTGGTAATGCGTCCCGGGCTGGGTGACGAGCGGGACCTTGGCATAGGTCTTCACCGCTTCCGCCAAAGCAAGACCATCGAGCGTCGGCTGTTCTTCGGCCGACTTGAAAGGCAGGCCGCTGACATGTGAAAGCAGGTCACGGATCGTGACCGACCGGACACGCGCGACCGGTGCGCCCTTGCCGGCGGCGACCTTCTGATCCTTGAACTCCGTCAGGTATTTCTCGACCGGGTCATCCAAGGAAAGCTTTCCTTCGTCGACCAGCATCATGACTGCCGCGGCGGTGATGCCCTTCGACTGCGAGGCGATCCAGAACACCGCATCAGCCGTCATGGGCTTCTTCGCATCCATGTCCGCGAAACCGACCGTGGTCACGCTCAGGACCTTATCCTTGTTCGCGACGAGCGCCACGGCGCCGGCGAGTTCGCCTCGTTCGACGAAGGGAGCGAGGACGGCTTCGGATGCGAAACCAACGGCTGAAAGCAGCAGACCGAGGAGCAAGGCGGGGGCGCGCATGATCCGAGTCTCCCGCCTGGCCCTCTCTTGGCAAACCAAAGCCCTGTGTGCCAAACGACGGAGATTAAGGCCAAGCCACATCGCGGCCTGCATTGGCCATCAGTTTAAAGTACTCCTGCGGAACTCTATACTCGAAACCCAATGCTCGCCGCCCTATCCGTCATCCATGGCGTACAGCCCGTTCAAACCACTGATCGTCGGCACGTTCATCATGCTCGCGGTGACCACGGGAGTGATTTTCGTCGACCTCGTCCTTGACGCCAAGGCCGAGCAGGAGCGACGCCACGCCCAGACCCAGAAACGCTACGCCGAAGAGAGCGCCCGTCGGCAGCGTGAATTTGAACAACGGGAAGCCGAAGCCAGGCAGCGCCGCGAAAAGGCGGCCGAAGAACGCCGTCTGGCCGCCGAAGCTGCGGCCAAAGCCAACAAAGAAAGGCGCGAGGCGGCCGAAGCGGCGGCCAAGGCCGAGCAGGTGAAGCGCCAGCCCATCGACCTGACCGCCGCGCTAGACCGGAAACTGCACCAAGCCCAAGCAGGCGATGCCAACGCCCAACATCTCGTCGGCTTCATCTACTACCTGGGCATGGACAAGATCGTCGGCATGAGGGACAACCAGCTCACGGTCTACAATCGAACGGTCATCACGATGCTGATCGGCGAGGAACTGGCGATCAAACCTCTCGTCTCCCTGCCGACCTTCAAGCGGAACGACGAGGTGGCGGCGAAATGGTTCGAGCGGGCCGCGCTGCAAGGTCACCGAGGCGCTCAGACATACCTGGGGATTACCAACGCCGGTCGGGGCAAATACGATCAGGCATATCTTTGGATGCTCATCTCCGACGGCCCTACCCTCCCCGGCGAAATCAACCTTCCCCTGCCTACGATCGCAGGGCGTAATTCGATGAAGGAAAAATTACGCGAGAAACTGACGCCGGAGCAGGCCGCCGAAGCCGAGAAAAAGGCCAAGGAGTTCAAGGCTAAGAAGGAAGAAGGCTGAATCCGAGGCGACTACCTCCGTCTGCCCTTCCCTGCCCATACTCCATACTCGATACTCTATGCTCTCCGGCCCGGCTTCAACCCCACCACGGCCGCCTTCAGCTC
The DNA here is from genome assembly GCA_041180005.1 of Verrucomicrobiota bacterium. Classification (GTDB taxonomy): domain Bacteria; phylum Verrucomicrobiota; class Verrucomicrobiia; order Opitutales; family UBA953; genus UBA953. The sequence continues at coordinate 387,066 of JBEGSF010000003.1, forward strand.
CTGCGTACGCTGTTTCACGTCGCCGGCGGGATACATCGGTTCGCCGATGACGATCGTGACGCCTCGGCGATAGAACGGCCACAGGCAGAACAGGATCATGTTCTGGACGGTGATCGAGAACGGCGTCACCCAGCGGCCCGGATAGTTGCCGTAGTGGAAATACACCGGAACCATCGGCACGCCGGCCTGCTGGGCAATGCGGACCGCACCAGTCTTGAAAGGCAGTTCGGCATCGCCCAAGGCCTCCACCAGCCCGGTCGGGCAGATCGCCACGGTCTGACCCTGCTTCAACAGGGACACGGCGTCGTCGATCGACACCTGCACGAACCCCCAGCGAAGGGCGTACTTCTTCAGGAACGGAAAGGAGAAGACCAGCGGATGCACCAGCAGCCTAGCCGACGGACGGATCATCCCGAACAGGAATACGTCGCGATAGCTGTTATGGTTTCCGCACAGCAGCACCGGCCCCTCCGGCAGCTTCCCCACGACCTTCACCTCCCCCACCAGCATCCGCACCAAGGAAACCGCCGGCCGTGGCTCGTAGCATGAAGTCGGGCCAGCGGTCATAGGCTTTATTCTCGGGACGGTAACTTAGCAGAGCAAACCATACTATCTGAAATGCTTGAGCTTAACCAATCCATCTGAGCCTCTGAGCCTCCGAGCCTCTATAAATTCTGGCGGAGAGGGAGGGATTCGAACCCCCGGAGCCTTGCGGCTCGGCTGATTTCAAGTCAGCTGCAATCGACCACTCTGCCACCTCTCCGTAAGCAGGATTCAACGGCGGCTGGGGTCTTCCCTCAAGCGGATTCGGTGCCTTCCCCTTGGGCGTTCTCCTGATTTCCCAATAGGCCGCGATTCGGCGTGGATGCGCGCATGAGCACCTGCGTCCGCGTCGAAGAAATCGACGGCCCCTACGGCCCTTTCGCCATCGGCGAACGCGCCATCCAACGGCTGTGGGCTTCGGGCGAGGTCCGCGGCCCGATGGCCGCCGCCTCCGGATCGACGATCGAGATCCTGCACCCGGGTGACTGGAACCGCGGCGCCGGCCCCGACTTCCTAGGCGCGGAAATCCTCGTCGACGGCAAACGCCTCCGCGGCGACATCGAGATCCACCTGCGCTGCGCCGACTGGCAAGCTCATGGTCACGACCGCGACCCGCATTTCGGCGGGGTGATCCTCCATGCGGTGCTGCTACCCGGCACCAAGGACGTGACGACGCTCACGGGCCATCATCCCGAGACGGTGGTGCTCCTGCCTTACCTCCCCCGCGACCTCGAAGACCTCGCCGAAGAAGACGCTCTCCTCGAACTGCGCGGCCGTTCGCGCGAAGTGGCCCGTCGCGTCCTGGCCGCCGAACCCAATCTCGTGCTCGGCCTGCGCCGACGCGCGCTTGAGCGCTTCCGCAACAAGACCAAGCACGCCCGAGCCCGCGTCAAAGAGGTCGGCTGGGACGCCGCCTGCCACGAACTCTTCGTCGAAGCCCTGGGCCTCGGCGGCAATCGCGCCCCGATGTCCGAGCTAGCCCGCGCCCACCCTCCCGAGCAGATGCTGATCCTAGGGCTCGACGCGCTCTACATGGAGAAGTGCGGACGCTGGCGCTTGCGCGGCCTTCGTCCCGCCGGGCACCCGCACCGCCGCCTCGCCCAATACCTCGAACTGCACCGGCGGCGTCCCGACTGGCGCGCCCGTCTGCGCGACTGGGCCCTCACCCTGCCCTCCTCTCCTCTTAAATCCGCCCGTCGCCGACTGATCGACGAGGTCTTCGCCTGCCTGCTCTCCGACGGGCGTGCCGATACGCTCTGCATCAACGCCTTGCTGCCTCTGCTCCAAGACACCCGGCATAACCTAGATCGCAGCTGGCTCGACTGGCCGCCAGGGCACCACCCCGACGATATCCAGGATGCCCGCGGACTGATCGGACTCACCGGTACCGCCCGGAACTGGGAAGTCCAAGGCATCCTCGACGTCCTGAGACGTTCGATGGATTCAGCCGAACCGGCGTCCAAGCCTTAGGCCATGAGCCCAAGGGAGGTGAATTAAGCAGAAACCTTGTTCGCCCGACGGGGTCGGAAGGATGCGGACCCTTTCCATGATTAAATCCCTCCCCTTCCTGATGCTCGCCTTTGCGGCCGGCCTCGTCGCCAAGGAACTGCCCAAGCCGACGACGCCCAATCCCGGACTGCGCTACTATTATCCGCTGCCGAAACTCGCCGAGCCGAAGGCCTATGAGTTCGATGTGGTGATCTACGGCTCCAGCCCGGCGGCGGTTTCGGCGGCCTGCCAAGCGAAGAAGATGGGCAAGAGCGTCGGCGTCTTCGTCTTCCGCCGCCACGTGGGCGGGATGTCTTCGTCCGGCCTCAGCGACGTCGACTATGGCAAGAAGGACTCCATCGGCGGCATGGCGAAGACGGTCTTCCTCGATTTCTTCAAAAAGCAGGTCCAGAGCCCGGCCGAGGTAGAGACGCTGTTCCTGACGATGCTGACCGACCTTGATGTCCCGGTATTCTTCGAACACCGCCTTACGCAGGTCGAGAAACAGGGCGATCGCCTGACGAAGCTGATCTTCGAGAACGGCAACAGCGTCCGCGGCAAGGTGTTCGTGGACACGACCTACGAAGGCGACCTTATGGCGCGCTCGGGCGTCTCGCAGGTGGCAGGCCGCGAAGCCAATGCCGAGTTCGGCGAGAAGCTCAACGGCATCCAGATCGGCGCCCGCGCCGCGCCGCACAACTTCCAGTGGCGCGTCGACCCCTACGTCATCCCGGGCAACCCCGCCAGCGGCGTCATCGAAGGCGTCGACGGCACGCCATACGCCGCGGCCGACCACGGCAAGGCCGACAAGCTCTACCAGCCTTTCTGCTTCCGCGTCTTCGCCACCAAGAAGAATCCCACGCCCTGGCCCAAGCCGACGGATTACCGCGCCGAGCGCTACGAACTGCTCAAGCGTTACGTGAACGCGGCCCCGGATTCGACCTGGTGGAACCTCATCTATTCACGCGGCCCGCTGAAGCTCAACGAAGGCGACTGCAACAGCGCAGGCCCGGTCTCGCTCGATTTCGTCGGCGGCAGCACCGGCTGGACCGAAGGCAGCTACGAGGAACGCGAACGCATCTTCCAGGACCACGTGAGCTACCAGCAAGGCTACCTCTACTTCCTCGCCAACGATCCTTCCATCCCCGCGGAGCTCCGATCCCGCGTCGCCCAGTTCGGCCTGCCTAAGAACGAGTTCCCCGAGACCGCCGGCTGGCCGCATGAACTCTACGTCCGCGAAGGCCGCCGTCTCCGCGGCGACTACGTGCTCACCGAACATGACTGTCTCGGCAAGGTCACCGTCGAGGACTCCGTCGGACTCGGCAGCTTCATCATGGATTCCCACGTGGTACGCCGAATCATCTACAAGAACACCAAGGACGCGCACATCACCCACCTCCGCACGTCCAAGCCCGAGGAGATCACCGAAGCCCAGCGCAACTGGACCGGCGACATGGTCGGCGTCGAAGGCCAGTTCGACTACGCGGTGCCTAAGCCCTATCGCATCAGCTACCGCGCGATCCGTCCCAAGAAGAGCGAGTGCGTCAATCTGCTCGTGCCCACCGTAATCTCCTCCACCCACCCGGCTTTCGGCTCCTCGCGCATGGAGCCGGTCTTCATGATCCTCGGCCAGAGCGCCGGCGCCGCCGCCGCCCTCGCGATCGACGGCTCGCTCGCCGTGCAGGACGTCGACTACGCGAAGCTCCGAGCCATCCTGCTGAAGGAAGGCCAGAAGCTCGACTGAGCCGCGTCCTTCATGACACGAAAAAGGCCCCGGTGACGGGGCTTTTTCTTTGGAGCGAGAGATTCGGGACTCAGGCCATCATCTTCCGCGCCTTCTCGAGCGAGACGGCCAGGCGGTCGACTTCCTCGAAGGTGTTGTAGAACGCGAACGAGGCGCGGGCGGTGCCGCTGAGCCCGTAATGCTTCATCAAAGGCATGCAACAATGGTGACCGGTGCGGATGGCGATCCCGTCAGCGTCGAGCAGCGTGCCGACGTCGTGCGGGTGGCCACCTTCGAGGTTGAAGGAGATGACGGCGACCTTCTCCGGCGCTTCGCCGACGATGGTGAGTCCCTTGATGGCCTTCAGGCGCTCGGTGGCCGCGGCCAGCAGAGCCTGCTCATGCGCATGCGCCTCAGCTTGGATGGGCATGACGTATTCCAAGGCCACGCCGAGGGCGATGGCTCCGGAGATGTCGGGCGTGCCGGCCTCGAAACGCTCAGGGGCGGCGCGATAGGTGGTGCCGGCGAAGTCGACCTTGCTGATCATATCGCCTCCGAACTGGTAAGGCGGCATGGCGTCGAGCAGCTCAGGACGTCCCCACAGGACACCGATGCCGGTCGGTCCGAAGGTCTTGTGGCCGGAGAAAGCGTAGAAGTCGCAACCGAGCGCCGGGATGTCGACCCGGAAGTGCGCGGCGGCCTGGCAACCGTCGATGAGCACGAGCGCGCCGGCGGCCTTGGCGAGGCGCGTCATCTCGACGGCCGGGTTGACGGTACCGAGGGCGTTGGAGACGTGAGCGAAGGCGACGAGCTTGGTCCGGGCGGAAAGCAGGCCCTTGAAAGCGACGAGGTCGACCTCTCCGCGCGGGGTGACGGGCGTGACGACGACCTTGGCGCCCGTGCGCTCGGCGATCGCCTGCCAAGGCACGATGTTGGCGTGGTGCTCGAGGTGGGTGAGCAGGATCTCGTCGCCGGCCTTGAGGTTAGCCCGGCCCCAGCACTCCGCGACGAGGTTGATGCCCTCGGTGGCGCCGCGGACGAACACGCAGCCGCGGGCATCCTTGAGCCCGAGGAACTTCGCGACAGAGCCGCGCGCGGCCTCGTAGGCGGCGGTGGCTTCTTCGCTGAGGAGGTGGACGCCGCGGTGGACGTTGGCGTTCTGCTCGGAGTAATAGCGCTCGAGCGCCTTGATCACGACCGACGGCTTCTGGGAAGTCGCGGCGTTGTCGAGGTAGGCCAGCGGACGGCCGCGCACGGAACGCCCCAGGATCGGGAAGTCCTTGCGGCAGGCGGTGACGTCAAACGCGGGCATGAGGCCGAACGTAGGAGGACCCGGGCGGGGCGCAACCGGGAAGCGAACTTCAGGGCGACGGCGGCAGGCGCACGGCCTTGCGGATATAAGCCGGCACGTCGACGTCCTGGCCGTCGATGAAGGTCATCGGCGTGCCGCCGAACAAGCCGCGGCGCATCGATTCTTCCGTCGCGAACTCAAAGATCGGCTGCGCGGGATCCTCTCCCTTGGCGCCCTTCTTCGGCTTGGCCGGAGGCTTGGGCGCAGGCAACGAAGCGCCGAGCACCGACACTTCGATGCGGTCGCCGAGAGCGGGCTCGAGGCGCGCGCAGAGGATCGTGGAGGTCTCGCCGCCGAAACGCGCGCGGACCGCGGCGACGGCTTCGAAGGCCTCGGTCGAGGTCATGGCCGGACCGCCGGCGACGTGCACGAAAAGGGAGGCGACCTTGGAGACCGCGCCGGGAGCATGCGCCAGCGGGCAGTCGACGGCCGCGCGCGCGGCCTTCATCGCGGCGCCTTCGCCCGAACCCACGCCGAAGGCGAATAGGGTCGGCGAACCGGGCGTGGAAAGGAGCGAACGCAGCGCGGCCGGATCGACGGCGATGAGCGCGCCGGGCGCGAAAGCGCTGGCGAGACCACGGAGGGCGCCGCCCACCCACGCGTCGGCGGCGGCGAAGGATTCCGACAACGGGGCGTCGGGCGCCACCTGCTGGAGAAGGAGGTCGTTGTGCACGACGACGAGGCCGTGGCACTTCTGGCCGAGCTTGACCGAGGCTTCGTTGGCCTGGCGCATGCGCCGTTCGCCTTCATGCGAGAACGGCATCGTGGCGAAGGCGAGCACCGTGGCGCCCGTCTCGGCCGCCAGGCCGGCGACCGTCGCGGCGGCGCCGCTGCCCGTGCCGCCGCCGAGGCCGGTGACGATGACGACGACCGGGACCCCGGTGAACAGCCGGCGCAGGGCCGGTTCCTCCGCTTCGGCGGAAGCCAAACCGAGAGCGGCTTCGCCGCCCGTGCCCATCCCGCGCGTCTGCGCGCGGCCGAGCTGGAGCGAAACACCGGGACCGCCGGCGGCCAAAGAGCGCGCGTCGGTATCGAGGAGCGCCACGGAGACCTCGGCCGGGAGCTGGGGCGCGAGGCGGGTGACCATGGCGCAGCCCGCGCCGCCGAGGCCGACCAGGAGGATGGAAGCGGGCGTGGCCATCTTAGAAGCGGAAGAGCGCCTTGAGCTGCGCGAGGAAACCGCGCGGACGGACGACCACCGGAGGGGCGTCGGCCAAGGCCGCGGTCATGAGGCCGACGACGCCCGCATACTCGGGCTTGCGCAGCGATTCGTTCTCGAAGTCAGGCACGCCGACGCGGGCCGAGACGCCCGTCACCAGCTGCACCGCTTCCGCGGCGTCGGCGAGGTTGGCCGAACCACCGGTGAGGATCACGCCGGAGGGGATCATGTTCTGATCGAGGCGCACGGCGTGGCCGGGGAAGATCTGCTCGAGGCGGCGGAGGACGTCCTTGCGGACGAACTCGACCGTCTCCTGGTAGCGCAGAGAGAGCACCTGCGTGATCGTGCCGCGGTTGAACTGCTGGTCGCCCACGCCCTTGTCGCCGTCCTTCCAGATGGTCTGGTTGACGTCGGTCTCGCGGTGGATCGCCGAGCCGAAGCGCTGCTTGAGGTCCTCGGCGGTCTCGCGGCTGATGCGCAACGCGACGCTGAGGTCGTTGGTCAGGTGCTCGCCGCCCACGGGGATCGAGCCCGCGCAGAGGATGTGCTCCTTGTAGTAGAGGATCCAGTCGGTCGTGCCGGCGCCCATGTCGACCACGAGCACCCCGCCCTGCTTGTCGGCGTCGCTCGCCGTCGCGCAGGCGGCGGCGTGGGAGGCCAGGATGAAGTCGCGGACGCGGATGCTCAGTCCGTTGACCATGCCCACGCGCATGCGCATGTTGCCCTCCTCCATCGTGACGCGCCAGAAGTTCACCTCGAGGCGCTTGCCCGTCATGCCGACCGCGTTGCCGACCGGCTTGTTGTCCAGCATCGTCGGCTGGCGCATGTAGAGGAGCGTGCTGCGGCCCGCCGGCGGCTCGAGGCGCTTGGCGGAGGCGATCGCGTCGGCGACGTCCTTGGCGGTGACCTTGCCGTCGTGCGCGGGCACGGCGATGAAGCCCTTCACGCGCTCGCCTTCGGCGGCCGGACCGGAGAGCGAGAGGTAGACCTGCTCGACCGCGCGGCCGGAACCGCGTTCGATGTCGTTGACGACCTCATGGACGCAATGGGTGAGCTTCTCGAGGTCGGTGACGGTGCCTTTGACGACGCCGTCGGTGCGGCGCTCGCTGAAGCTGAGCATGCGGGCCTTGCCGTCGATGACCTGACCGAGGAGGCTGGCGGTCTTGTGCGTGCCGATGTCGATGACGGCGATGAGGGAAGGAAGGGGCTTAGGGGTCATCGGAGAGGGGCGGGAGCAGCGGGATTGACGGGAACGAGGCGAGGTTCGGGGATGGGCGAGGCGGCGTTGGTGCGGTTCTGGATCGACATCTTGAGCACGTAGGCCGACGAGGTCGTGCCGGGCCGGCGGAGGAGTTCGTCGACGTTGATGCGCCCGAGCAGCGCGAGCTCGTTGCGCCAGTTGGCCGTGGAGAACACGATCTCGACCAGCGCCGGGCGGTCCAGCGGCTGGGTGCCGGGGCGCACGGTGACGCGGAGGTTCGAGCCGGGCGAATCCTCCTGCGCGCCGAAGCAGTCGCGCAGCGACACGGCCGACCACTGCTTGTAGAGGTTCGGGTAGTTCGTGCGCACGGTCAGCAGGAAGGGCGCGGCGATCTCGATGCCTTCGATGAGCAGCTTGTCGTCCGCGCCGGTCGCGCGGTAGTCCTGGATCTCCGGCAGGTTGCGGATCGTCTGCTCGGGATAGCCGACGCCGGCGAAGGTCTGTCCGTCGGCGGCGACGAGGCGCACCTGGATCGGCGCGCCCTTGGCCGTCTGGCTCGCGATCTTCGCGACGGCGAGCCGTTCGCGCAGGCCGACGTCGAGCGAACCGTCGCCGCGGCGGCGCACGTCCGCCGTGAGGACCTGGTTGTCCGACTCGAGGTCGGCCTTGATGGCGCGGACGTCGCGCGAGAAACCATCCGGTCCGTCGGCGATGACCTTCTTCACGAAGTCGGCGGAAAGGAAACCGTCGGTCTGGAATCGCAGCTTGGCGGCGGGGGCGGCCGCGGACTCGTCGACGGCCCACCAGAGCAGCGCGCCGAGCACGCCGAGGAAGATCACGGCGGCTACCGTCGGCAGCTTGGAACGGACGACGCGTTTGCGGCCGAGCTCGCCGGAGGGCACGCGCTGGACGTCCTGCGGCACGAGGGCGCGCCAGTCACGGTCCGCCTGTCCGCGGAAAGCGTCGCGACGTCGGCCGAACAAGGAATCGAAGAGGCCCATGGTCAGCGGCGGTCGGGGCGGGCGGCGCGCGCGAGGGCCGGGGCGGCCATGCGGCGCACGAGCGCGGGGAAATCTAGCCCGACGCAGGAAGCGCTCTTGGGCATCAGGCTGGTGGCGGTCATGCCGGGCATCGTGTTGATCTCGAGGAAATAGAAGCGGCCGTCCGGCTCAAGGAAGACATCGGCCCGGGCGAAGTCCCGGCAGCCGCAGGCGGCGAAGAGGCGCGCGGCGGCCTCGCCGATGGCGGCGGTGAGCTCGGCGGGGATCGGCGCGGGGAAGAGATACTCCGAAGCGCCCTTGGTGTATTTGGTCTTAAAGTCGTACACCCCGGTGAGCGGGACGATCTCGACGAGGCCCATGGGACGTCCGTCCAGCAGGCCGATCGACATCTCGCGGCCGCGGAGACGGCGCTCGGCCATCCACTGTCCGGAGGCGGGGATCTCGGCCAGGGCCTTGGCCACGGCGGCCTCCCCTTCCAGCATGTAGAGCCCGACGCTGCTGCCCTGGTCGGAGGGCTTGATCACCAGATGTTCGCCCAAGGCGGCGACGAGCGCGGCGGCCGTCGGCTTGGCGGCGCCCGCGAAGGCGACCTCGGGGATCGCCGGGACGCCGGCGGCGCGCATGGCCTGCTTGGTCGCGACCTTGTCCATGCAGAGTCGGTTGGCGGCGGAAGAGCAGCCGGCGAAGGCGATGCCGCGGGCTTCCATCTCGGCCTGGGCACGGCCGTCTTCGCCCCAGCCGCCATGCAGCACGGGGAAGACGATGTGGCGCGACGGATCGAGCCATGCGGGCAAGGCGTCGACGGAGAGCTCGACGAGACGGGAGCCGGGCAGCACTTCGGCCACGGCCTTGCCGGAACGGAGCGAGACCTCGCTTTCGGATGACAGGCCGCCGCAGAGGACGATGATCTCGGGTTCGGCGGTCATAGGAGTTCCTTCCATTCGCGACCGAGGGCGACGATCTCGGGCTGAAGTTCGACGCCCTGGCGGGCCTTCACCTCGGCGCGGACCTCACGCATGAGCGCGAGGAAATCGGCGGCCTTGGCCTCGCCGGCGTTGACGAGGAAGTTGGCGTGGGTGGGCGAGACCGAGACGGGACCGACCGAGCGGCCCTTGAGTCCGCTGACATCGATGAGGCGTCCGGCCTTGTCGCCTTCGGGATTGCGGAAGACGCAGCCGGCGCTGGCTTCGCGGGGCTGGGAGGCGCGGCGACGCGCGGCCATGTCGTCCATGCGGCCGCGGATGGCGGCGGTGTCTTCGGCGGCGGGCGAACGCAGCACGGCGGAGAGCACGACGGCGCCGTGCAGCTGCGGGCAGTCGCGGTAGAGCGCGTCGAAGCAGTCGCGGCGCGCGGCGCGCACGCGTCCCTGCGGCGTGAGCCATTCGATCGACTCCACGACGTCGAAGATCCAGCCGCCCATCGCGCCGGCGTTCATGCGGAGCGAACCGCCGACGGTGCCGGGGATGCCTTCGAGGAATTCGAAGCCCGCGCGACCGGCGCGCGCGGCCACGCCGCAGAGCTCCTTGAGGCGGGTGCCGCCGCCGACGCGGAAACGGCCTTCGCCGAGGTCGGTGACGGCGCCCCAGCGGGCGGCGTCGAGATGCAGGATCAGGCCGTCGTAACCTTCGTCGGGTACGAGCAGGTTGGAACCGCGGCCGAGCACGAACCAGCGGAGGTCGAGCTCGGCCGCCGCGCGCAGGAGCGTGACGAGGTCGTCCACGGAAGCAGGCTCGGCATACCAACGGGCCGAGCCGCCGAGACCGAGCGTGGTGCGGCGGGCGAGCGGTTCGTTGGCGCGCAGGACGCACTCGGCGGAGAGACGGCCGGTGACAAGGTCGGGCAGGTCGGCCGTGAGCACGCCTTCGCCGCGGCGGCGGAGCACCTTGGCGTAAGCCTCGGCGTCGCGCTCGATGTCGCCCGCGCCCACGAAGGCGACCACCGTGTCCGCGCCCTCGGCGAGCGTATCGAGCAAGGCGGGCAAGGCGCGGCGATCCTCGACGAGTCGGTGCGCGGAGCCGGCGACGATCGCGTCGGAGCCCCCGCCTTCGACGGCGGCTTCGCCGGCGGAGTAGACCGGCAGCACGAGCGCGTGGTCGGCCACGGCGAGCGCGTCGCGGAACTCGCGCGCATACTGGCGCGTGCGGGTGTGCCGATGCGGCTGGAAGACGACGATCAGGCGGCCGGCATGCGTCTCGCGCACCCACTGCAGGAGCGCGGCGATCTCCGTCGGATGGTGCGCGTAGTCGGCGAGCACGCGCAGGCCGGTGCGTTCGAAGAGGACGTCCTGACGGCGGCGGATGCCGCGCCAGCGCGCGAGCGGCTCGGCGACCAGGCCGCCGGTGATGAGGTGCGTGACCGCGAGCGCCAGCGAGGCGTTCGAACGGTTGAAGGTGCCCGCGACCGGGAGGTTGAACTGGCCCGCGGGGAAACGTCCGCCGAGCGCGACGACCGACGAAGAATGTCCGCCCTGGACGAGGCGGCAGGAGTAATCGCCCTCCTCGCCCACGCGGATGACCGGCACCTTGAGGCCCGCCACGAGGCGCTCGAGACGCGCGTTGCCGGCGGGGATCACGACCGCGGAGCGCGTGCGTTCGAAGAGCGCGCGGAAGACGGCCTCGAGCGCGGCTTCGTCGCGATAGTAGTCGGGGTGGTCCCAGTCGAGGTTCACCGCGACGGTGACATCGGGCGAGAACGCGCCGATCGTGCCGTCGCTCTCGTCGACTTCCGCGACGACCCACGGCGAGGCGGCCGAAGCGCGGGCGGGCGGGAACGTGGGATCGCGGAACAGGCCGCCGAGGACGTAGCCGAAATCGGCGCCGGCGCTGGCGAGCGCGGCGACGAGCAGGCCGCAGGTGGTGGTCTTGCCGTGGCTGCCGCATACGGCGACGAAGCGGCGGCCGGCGACCGCCTCGGCGAGGAGTTCGCCGCGGCGCAAGGTGCGCACGCCATGACCTTCGGCGAGCGTGAGCGCGGGATGGCCCGGCTTCACCGCGCTGGAGCGGCCGACCACGGTGGGCCGACGGCCCGCGGCCCAAGGATCGCGCAGGAGCGGCACTTCGCCGTTGGCGAGCTGGAGCTCCATCGGACTGCCGGTCGAATCATCCCAGCCGGAAACTTCCCAGCCGTCGCCTTTCAGGTAGAGCGCAAGCGGGCCGACGCCCATGCCGCACGCTCCGAGCATCCAGGCGGAACCGCTCATGCGTCGGCGCCGCCCGCGAGGGCGACGGTCTCCGTGGCGAGGGCGTCCCAACGGTTGCCCGCGTCGGCCAGCGCGAGCGCGTCGCGCATGGCGGAAAGGGCCGCGTTGTCCTGGAGGCGTCCGAAGACGACGCCGGCGAGGCGCGTGAGCTCCGCTTCGGGCAGCAGGACCGCGGCGCCGGCGCGTTCGCTTTCGCGGGCGTTGGCGGTCTGATGGTCGTCCGCCGCGGTCGGCAGCGGGACGAGCACCGCCGGCGTCCGGCAGGTGGCGAGTTCGGCGAGCGTGCCCGCGCCGGCGCGCGCGACGGCGAGGTCGGCGGCGGAATAGGCCGCGGCCATCTGGTGGCAGAACGGCAGGAACTTCACGACCGACTGCGGCGCGCGGATCTCGTCCTCGCGGCCGCCGGGACCGGTGAGGCAGAGCACGTGCACGCCGCGGACGGCGAACTCCTCGAGGTTGTCCTCGACCCAGCGGTTGAGCCGGGCCGCGCCTTGGCTTCCGCCGACGACGAGCACCAGACGGCCCGCGGGCGGCAGGCCGAGCGCGCGGCGCGCGGCGTCCCGGGACTCAGGCCGGATCTCCGCGCGGACGGGATAACCGGAATCATGCTGACGCTCCGCGGCGACGCCCGGAAGCCGCACGCCCGGAGGCAGGTGGACGGAGGCGGCGAAGCGCGCGATGAGGCGCACGGCCTTGCCGGGACGGCGGTTGGCCTCGTGCACGAGCACGGGCACGCCCGCGAGACGGCAGGCGATCGCCGGACCGAGGCTCATGAAGCCGCCGAAACAGACCAGCACCGACGGACGGAACGCGCGGAGCAGGCGCCAGGAAGACCAGACCGCGCCGATGAGCGCGGGGAAGAACAGCAGGCGGCCGACGAGGCCGGGACCGAAACCGCGTCCCTTGCCCGGCACGAAGCCCAGGCGCGGGTAGTGCGCGGTCATGCGCGCGTCGACGGCCTTGCGGCTGACGATCAGCCGGCATTCGTGGCCTTCCTCGGTGAGCCGCTGGGCGAGGGCGATGCCGGGCGCGAGATGGCCGCCGGTACCGCCGCAGGCGAGCAGCACGCGGCTCATGCGCGCGCCTCCTTCGGCACGAACGCCGGCTGGGCCGAGGCGCGGACGCAGTTGAGGATCAGGCCCACCATGCAGGCCATGATGACGAGGTTGGTGCCGCCGTAGCTGATGAACGGCAGCGAGATGCCCTTCGTGGGCAGAAGGCCGGTCACGACGCCCATGTTGATGAGCGCCTGGAAGACCAGGAAGAGCGTGGCTCCGAGGCAGACGTTGAAGCGGTAGAGGTCAGCCGTATGGCGCATCGCGCGGTACGCGCACCAGAAGATTCCGAGGTAGGCGAGCGCGACGATCGTCGTGGCGACGAGGCCGTATTCCTCGCCGATGACGGAGAAGACGAAGTCGGTGTGCGCCTCGGGAAGATAGGCGCGGCCCTGCAGGCCGTTCGCGGCGCCCTTCCCCGTCAGGCCGCCGACGCCGAAGGCCACCATGCCTTCGAAGAGCTGGTAGGCCTCGTCGCCGCGCTTCTCCCACGGCTCGAGGAACGAGGTGAAGCGACGCAGGCGGTTGGGCCAGTTGAGGATGAGGATCGTGAAGCCGCCGAGACCGAGCAGGAACGAAGGGATCACGTAGGCCCAGCGGACGCCGGAGACGAGCATCATGGTGCCGCCGACGGCGCAGCAGAGGAGGATCGTGCCGAGGTCAGGCCCCAGCGCGATGAAGCCCGCGATCAACAGGAGGATGCCGACGGGCTTCGCGAAGCCTTCGCGGAAATCGATCCAACCGCGGTCCGAGAAGATGAACGGCTTGCGGTCGCGGAACTGATAAAGCGGGAACTTGTTGGGCAACGTGTGCCGCTGCATCCGCGCGAGGAAATCGGACAGCACGATGACCAGGGCGAGCTTGCCGAGGTCGGACGCCTGCAGGCGGAAGAAACCGAAGTCGATCCAGCGCCAGGAGCCGTTGACGGAGACGCCGATGCCTGGCACGCGCGCGAGGAACATCAGTCCGCACGCGACCCACAGGATGCGCATGCGCCAGGCGCGGGCCTTGTCGAGGTCGAGACGGTAGAAGGCGAAGCCGGCCGCGAACGCGATCGGCACGTAGGCCAGCTGGCGGTAGAAGGCGGCGGTGCGGTTGCTCGCCGAAAGCGAGATGCCCGCGCTGTACTGCACCATCAGGCCGAACAACGCCAAGGCCACCGCGAGCATGAAGATGCCAAGGGCATACCCACCCAGGGCGCCCGGCTCCTCCTGCTTCACCTTGATGACCATGGCGTGTCGCGGCGCTCAGGCTTACTTCTTGTCCGGAGCAGGAGCCGGGGCGGCGGCCGGAGCGGGAGAGCTGCCGGTGAGCGGGACGAGCTTGAGCGGGGCGAAGCTCGGGGCGGGAGCGGGGGCGGCCTTAGGAGCGGCGGCCTTGGTGGAACCGGACTTCGGGGCGGCGGGAGCGGCGGCGGAAGCCGACGGGATCGTCAGGACCTGGCCGGCCTTGAGCATGGCGTTGAGCGTAAGGCCGTTGGCCTTGGCGAGCGCAGGGATGCTGACGTTCTCGTTCTTCGCGATGCTGAAGAGAGTCTCGCCCTTGATGACGGTGCGCTTGCCTCCGGGGCCGACGGGGCCGTTCGCGGCGAGCTTGGTCGGGGCCGGGGTCGGGAGACGGTCGGAAGGCACGGCGGCCGGGGCCGGGACGACGGCGGGAGCGGGCGCGACCGGACGGGCGCCGCCGGAGAAGGCGGCGGTGTCGCCGGGCTGTTCGAAGCCGCTGGTGCTGCGGCAGCCGTTGACGCCGACGAGCACGGCGATGACGCAGAGGTGCACGAGCACGACGGCGGTGACGGTGATGATGGGACGCATGGTGGTGTGGTGGGTTTGGCTGGGTGGGTTTGGTGTGAGAAAAATCAGGAGCGCTGGGCGAGGGCCGTGGCCGCGCGTTCGAAGACGAGGCCGCGCTCGGCGTAGCCGCGGAACTGGTCGAAGCTGGAGAAGCCCGGGCTGAGGAGGATCACGGCGGGGCCTTGGGCGTCCTTGGCGGCGCCGACGACGGCGTCCTGCAGCGAAGGATAGCAACGGGCGGTCTTGCCGAGCTCGTCGAAATGACGCTTCAGCTCCTCGGCGGTCTCGCCGATCAGGCAGGCCGACTCGATGAGCGGGGCGATGCGACGGACGAAGGCGCCGAGGTCCCCGCCCTTCCATTTGCCGCCGCCGATCCAACGGACCGGGACGCTGAACTGGGAGAGCGCGGCTTCGACCGCGTGGAAATTGGTGCCCTTGGAGTCGTTCCAGAACTCGACGCCCTTGGCCTCCGCGACCTTGCGCAGGCGATGCGGAGGGATGCGGAAGAGGCGGGCCGCCTCCTCGAGCTGGCGGAACGGCAGGCCGCGGGCCTGCCAATACTTCACGATCAGGGACCAGTTCTCGCGCTGGGGCCAGCTGTCGAACACGGAACCCGCGGGCACGCTTTCCGCCACCTCGGCGCGCGTGGCGACGAGCGTGTCGTCGGGCAGTTCGATGCCGAAGGCGCGCGCGGCGGCGACGACGGATTCGCCGACGACGAGGATGCCGCCCGGCATCATGCGTTCGATCAGGCGGTACTTCGCGCGGAAATAGCTCTCGAGCTCGCCGTGACGGTCGAGGTGGTCTTCGTCGAAATTCGTCCACAGCACCGCCTCGGGCGCGAAGTGGCGCAGGTCCTCCGCCTGGAAGGAGCTGACCTCGACGACCGCGAGGAAGGAACCGTTGGAGACGGTGCGATGCAGCGACGTGAGCGGCAGGCCGACGTTGCCGCAGGCGATGGCGTCGAGGCCGGCGCGCTTGAACGCGAACGAAAGGAACTCGGTGATGGTCGTCTTGCCGTTGGTGCCGGTGATGGCCACGGCCGGACCCGTCCAGAGCAGCGCGCCGAAGTCGAGCTCGGTGAGGCAGTGCAGGCCCGCGCGGCGGGCGGCGAGCAGCCACGGGTGCGTCTGGGCGAAACCCGGGCTGTAGACAAGCAGGTCGTGACGCGCGGCCTCCTCGGCGCCGAACACGCGGTTCTCACCGCGCTCGTCGTAGATGACGGACGCGAATCCGCCCGCGGCGAGCGAGTCGGCGACGGAACGGCCGCTCACGCCCTCGCCGAAGATGGCGGCGGGACGGGCGAGCCGGCGGCGGAGGTAGTCGGGGAATTCGCTCATCGCAGCTTGAGGGACAGCAGCCCGAGCAGGCCGCAGAGGAGCGAGAGGATCCAGAAGCGCGCCACGACCTTGGTCGCGGGCCAGCCCTTCTTCTGGAAGTGGTGATGGATGGGCGTCATCAGGAACAACCGCTTGCCGCCCGTGCGCTTGAAGTAGGCGACCTGCAGGATGACCGAGACGGCCTCGACGACGAACACGCCGCCGACGATGGCGAGCAGGAAAGGCTGCCGCATCAGGCAGGCGACCGCGCCGAGCGCGCCGCCGAGGCCGAGCGCGCCGACGTCGCCCATGTAGATCTCCGCCGGCGCCGCGTTGTGCCAGAGGAAGACGAGGCTGCCGCCGAAGAGCGCCGCGCAGAAGACGGCGAGCTCGCCGGCGCCCGCGACGTGGCGGATGCGCAGGTACGAGGCGAACTCCGCGTGGCCGGCGAGATAGGCGACCACCCCGAGGACGGCGGTCGTGATGAGCACGCAGCCGATCGCGAGGCCGTCCAGGCCGTCGGTCAGGTTCACGGCGTTGGAGCAGCCCACGCAGACGAGGACGAAGAAGCCGCACGCGACGGCCAGGCAGGCGGCGAGGGACCAGCCCAGCGAACCGGCGGACCAGACCGGCTCCTTGAGGACCGGCAGCCAGACCTCGGCGAGGCCTTCGCGGTAGGCGGGATCGAGCAGCACGATGCCGAAGGCGGTGAGCGCCACGAAACCCTGGCCGACGAGCTTGAAGCGGGCGGAGATGCCGTCGGAGCTGCCGTGACGGACCTTGAGCCAGTCGTCGTAGAGGCCGACGAGGCCCATGCCGACGAGGCACCAGAGCGAGGCGTAGACGAGGACGCCGGGTCGCGCGAACAGCAGCACGGCCGGGATCGCCGCGGCGGCGATGATCAGCCCGCCCATCGTCGGGACCTTGCCGCCTTCCTTGGCGAGGTCGCCCATCAGCTTGGCCGAACGCTCGGGCTGACGCAGGCGCGCGAGCACGGCGATGAGGCGGCCGGAGAAGAGCATGCCCAGCAGGAGGGCCGTGACGCCGGCGAGGATCGCGCGGACGGTGATGTAGTCGAAGAGGCGGAAAGGCCCCCAGGCGTGGACGAGTTCGCTGAGACGGTAAAGCATCCTAGTGGAAGGAAAGCGCGGAGCGCAGGGAGGGAGGCAGGCAGCGTTCGAGCGCGAACGAGCGGCTGCCCTTGAGGAAGACGTGGCCGCGATGGGCGGCGACGCGGGCGGCGGCCTCCTCGATCGTGGCCGCGACGAAAGTACCCGCCTCGGGGTGCGCGACTCCCTGCAGGAAAGCCGCCGCATCGCCGCCGAAGACGACCACGAGGTCGCCGGAGCGGAGAGGCAGCTGCGCGCCGCAGTCGCGGTGGAGTCGCGCGGAGGTGGGGCCGAGCTCGGCCATGCCGCCGAGCACGAAAAGACGAGGGCCGGCCGAGGAACGGCTGCGGCGGTCGAAAGCCTGGACGGCGTCGATCAGCGAGGCCGGGCTGGAGTTGTAGCAGTCGACCGTGAAGGTGCGTTCGCCGTCGGCGTGCACGCTGCCGCGGCCGGCGGGCGGGGCCCAGGACGCGAGGGCGGCGACGAGCTCCCGGGCCGAGCGGCCGGCGAGACGGGCGGCGACGACGGCGAGCGCGGCGTTGCGCGCGAGGCCGTCTGAGAGCGGGCCGAGCGGGAAGGTCTCGCCGTCGAGGACCAGCGTGCGTCCGCCGTCGGCGGCGACGCCGAAGGAAGCGCGGACCAGGCGGGCGGGCGCGGGCGCGGGCAGCGGATCGTCGCCGAAGGCCACCGCGACGGAGCGGTCGGCGTAGGCGGCGAAATCCGGCCACGCAAGCAGGGACGCGGGCAGCACGGCCTGGCCGCCGGGCGCAAGCGCGCCGACCAGCGACGCCTTCTCGCGGGCGATGCCGGCGAGCGAGCCGACGCCCTCGAGATGGACGGGGGCGACGGACGTGACGACGGCGATGTCGGGACGCAGCACCTCGGCGGAGACGCCGAGTTCGCCGGGCAGGCTCATGCCCGCCTCGATCACCGCGAAACGGTGACGGGCCGGGTCGGCGCGCAGCAGCATGAGCGGCACGCCGATGGTGTTGTTGAGGTTGGCCTCGGTCGCGAAGGCGTCGGCGCCGAGCAGGGCGGCGAGCAGCTCCTTCGTCGAAGTCTTGCCGACGCTGCCGGTGATGCCGATGACGACGCCGGGGAAGGCCGCGCGGGCGCGGGCCGCGATGCGGCGGAGCGCGACCAGCGGATCGGCGACCACGAGCTGCGGCAGCGGATCGTCGACCGGCCGGCCGACGAGGGCGCCGGCGGCGCCCTGCGAGCGGGCGGCGCCGAGGAAATCATGGCCGTCGCGGCGTTCGGTGCGCACGGCGACGAAGGCTTCGCCGGCGCGAAGGGCGCGCGTGTCGATGCCGAAGCCGGTCACGGGCGCCGCGGGCGCCGCGGTCCAGCGTCCGTCGGTCCAGGCGGCGAGGTCGGCGGCGGCGTAGGCGGGGCTCATGCGGAGACGCCCCTCCGGAGCTCGAGGATCTCACGGACGACCTGACGGTCGTCGAACGGCACCACGGTGTCGGCGAATTCCTGGGTCGTCTCATGCCCCTTGCCCGCGATGACGACGCAGTCGCCGGCCTTGGCCGCGGCCAGCGCGCGGCCGATGGCGTCGCGACGATCGGCGACGAATTCGACGGCCGGCAGCGGGCCGAGGCCTTCGCGCATGTCGGCGAAGATGCGTTCGAGCGGCTCCTTGCGCGGGTTGTCGGCGGTCGCCCAGGCGAGGTGCGCGAGGTCGGCGACGGCCTTGGTCATCGCGGGGCGCTTGCCTCGGTCGCGGTCGCCGCCGCAGCCGAAGACGCAGAGCACGCGGCCCGGCGTGATGTCGCGGAGCATGCGCAGGGCGTTGCGGAGGGCGTCGTCGGTGTGCGCGTAGTCGACGAAGACGGGGAAAGGCTGCCCGGCCTCGACGCGTTCCATGCGGCCCGGGACGCCGGGGAAGGCGGCGAGCGCCGGCGCGAGGGCGAGCGGATCGCGGCCGAGCGCGGCGGCCATCGCGAGGGCGCAGAGGACGTTGGAGACGTTGTAGTCGCCGGGCAGGGCCGACTTGAAGACGGCGGAGCGGCCCGCATGGCGGACGGTGAAGACCGCGCCGCCGGTGTCGAGGGCGAGGTCCGTCGCGCGGACGTCGGCGTCGGCCGAGAGGCCGAAGGTGAGCACGGCTCCGCGGCGGCGGCAGGCCTCGGCCAGGACGCGGCCGGCCGGATCGTCGACGTTGATCACGCTGACGTCGGGCACCGGGCCGTTGCGTCCGTCGAAAAGCGCGGTCTTGGCGTCGAGGTAGGTCGCGAGGTCGCCGTGATAGTCGATGTGGTCGCGCGTGAGGTTGGTGAAGGCCGCGACGTGGAAGCGGAAGCCGTGGACGCGCTCCTGATGGAGCGCGTGGGAACTGACCTCGAGGCAGGCTCCCGCGCAGCCCGCATCGGCCATCTGGCGGAAGAAAGCGGCGAGGTCGGCCGAATCCGGCGTCGTCTTATAAGAGGGGATCGAACGGCGGCCGAGATGGTAGCGGACCGTGCCGACGAGCCCCCACTGCGAACCGTCGTCCTGGAGGAGATGCCGCAGCAGCGTCGAGATGGTGGTCTTGCCGTTGGTGCCCGTCACGCCGACGAGGCGGAGCGACTCCTCGGGATGACCGTAGAAACGGCGGGCGACCTCGGCGAGCATGCGGCGCGGGTCGGCGACCTGGGCGGCGGCGACGGCGGGCAGGCCCGAGACCGGTTCGCCGGAGACGATGGCGGCGGCGCCGCGGGCGATGACGTCGTCCAGGAAGGCGTGGCCGTTGGCGCGGAGGCCCGGGAGGGCGAAGAAGAGCGCGCCCGGGATCACGCGGCGGCTGTCCGTCACGATCGTGGTCACGCGCACCGAACCGTCGCCGGCGCGGCCGAGCACGGGCAGGCCCTGCAGCAGGGCGTTGAAGGTCGGGCGTTCCGTCGAGGCGGGCATCATCGCGGGCGGAGGCGTCATCGGCCGAGGTCGGCCACGGGGCCGCGCGGGAGGGTGGAGACGGGCGGGAGGTCGAGCCAGCGGATGCACTTCTCGGCGACGTCGCGGAAGACCGGCGCGGACACCTTGCCGCCGTAGCCGACGCCCTCGCCCTGCGGCTCGTCGATGATCACGGTGATCGCGAGCTTCGGGTCGCCGACGGGGAAGAAGCCGGAGAACGAGGCGACGTGGTGGGCGGAGGAGTAGCGTCCGTTGATGATCTTCTGGGTCGTGCCCGTCTTGCCCGCGACCTCGTAGCCCGGGATGTCGGCGATCGGGGCGGTGCCGCCCTTGCCGCAGACGGCGCGGAGCAGCGTGGCCATCTGCGAAGCGGTGGCGGGCGTGACGGCGCGGCCGCGCGAACGCGGGGCGTAGTCGAGGATGGTCGCCTTCGTCTTCGGATCCTCGACGCGGAGCACGAGCTGCGGCTGCATGAGCAGGCCGTCGGCGGCGACGACCGACATCGCGAGGTGCATCTGCATCGCGGTCACGCTGACGGAGTGGCCCATCGGGACGCGCGAGATGGTGAGGCCGTCCCAGCGCTTGGGCGGGATGAGCAGGCCGGGCACCTCGGCGCCGGTGATCAGCCCCGTGGGGGCGCCGAAGCCGAAGGACTTGATGAGCGCGAAGAAGCGGTCCTCGCCGAAGCGTTCGGCGTACTGCATGCCGACCTGGACGGTGCCGCGGTTGGAGGACTCGCGCACGATCTGGCGGATGTCGGCCGAGCCGATGGCGTGCGAGTCGGCCGGGAGCGAGACCATGCGTCCGCGGTAGGGCACGCTCGTGGCGCCGCAGTCGTAGATCGAGTTCGGCGTGATGAGGCGCTCCTCGAGCGCGCCGGCGACGGCGACGATCTTGAACACCGAACCCGGCTCGTAGACGTCGGACACCGCGCGGTTGCGCTGGCTGTCCATCGGCGCGGCCTGCGGGTCGAAGAAACGGTTGAGGTCGAAGGTCGGCCAGTTGGCGAGGCCGAGGATGCGGCCGGTGCGGGGCTCGCTGACGATGATGACCGCGCCCTTGGGATTGTAGCGGGCCGCGGCGGCGGCGAGCGCCTCCTCGCAGCTCCTCTGCACGAGGCTGTTGATCGTCAGGACGACGGTGCTGCCGTCGACGGGGGCGACCTCGCGCAGGCGGATGCTCGCGATCTCGCGGTGGCGGCCGTCGCGTTCGGATTCGATCCAGCCCTTCTGGCCTTCGAGGAGCGGGTTCATCACGCTCTCGATGCCGGAGGCGGGCACGCCCTCCTTGTTGACGTAGCCGAGCACGTGCGCGGCGAGCTGGCCCTTGGGATAGCTGCGGCGGTACTTCAGTTCGGAGCGGAGCGCCTTGATGCCGAGCGCCTTGACGCGCTTGACGACGTCCTCGCCGGCCTCGCGCGCGAGCACGGTCCAGCGGATGACGTGTTCCTCGCCGGCGGAGTCGACGCGCACGGTGGTGTCGAACGCCTGGCGGACCTTGGCGGCGGGCAGGCCGAGGGCGACGGCGACCTCGGCCGCGCGTTCGCGGTCGGCCTTGGTGAGCACGTCGGGGTCCACGCCGACGTCCCAGACGTCCTCGGACACGGCGAGCAGGTTGTCCTGCGCGTCGCGGATGTCACCGCGGCGGCACGGCTTCTCCTGGAGCACGCGGCGGGCCTGCAAGGCCTCCGCGCGCAGACGAGGGGCGTCCACCCAATGCAACCAGACCAGCCGTGTGACCACGGCCAGGAAGCAGAAGGGGACGACCCATGCCAGCAAACGGTAACGCGTTCGCCTGGCGTGGGGCAGGCTCATCGCGCGCCGGGTCCTCCCTGCCCTCCCGAACCGAGGAAGGCGATTTCGCGCGCCGTCATCCGGGGGCTCGCGGAGAAAAGGGAGACCGGGGACGCGGCCGAAGGAGTGAAACGGATCCAGACCACCTGCTCGGGGACCGGCGGCTTGAGGGCGTCGCCGATGCGCTGCTGCAGCTGGAGGGTGTCGACGGCCTGGTCGCGGTGGCGGCGGGCGGTGTCGAGCTCCTTCTTGGAAAGGGAGATGTCGCGCTCGAGCCGCTGGATGCGGCTGCCGATGGTGTCGGCCTCGACGCGCAGGCGCATGATGTTGATCGTGCCGACGGCGAAGGCCGCCACGGTGGCGAGGACGCAGGCCCAGGTGAGGAAGCGCGGGCTCATGCGGCGAGGCGGCGGACGGCGCGGAGGCGCGCCGAGCGGCTGCGGGGGTTGCGAAGCTGTTCGGCTTCGGAAGGCTGGACGGCCTTGCGGGTGAGGAGGTCGGCCTGCTTGACGCGGTCGTCCTGGTTGCGGGCGTCGTCGCGGTCGACCGGGCGGCCGGCGACCTCGTTCATGTAACGCTTCACCATCCGGTCCTCGAGGGAGTGGAAGGAGATGACCGCGAGCACGCCGCCGGCGTTGAGCTTGCCGAAGGCGAGCGGGAGTGCGTCGGCCAGGGCGCCGAGCTCGTCGTTGACCGCGATGCGGACGCCTTGGAAGGTGCGGGTGGCCGGGTGCGGTCCGCGGGGACCCGGCGCGGGGGGGGCGGCCTCGGCGACGAGTTCGGCGAAGCTCGCGGTGCGGGCGAGGCGGCCGGTGCCGCGGGCGGCGACGATCGCGTTGACGACGCGGAACCAGCGGGGCTCCTCGCCGTAGTCGCGCACGGCGCGTTCGAGCTCGGCGCGTTCGCCGCGCTCGAGGAACTCGGCGGCGCTGCGGCCGACGCGCGTGTCCATGCGCATGTCGTTCGGCGCGTCGTGGCGGAAGGAGAAACCGCGCTCCGGGACATCCAATTGGTACGAGGACACCCCAATGTCCATCAGAACACCATCGAATCGTCCCGGAACGCGGTCAAGGTGGCGGAAATTCTCGGAATGGAAACGCAGCCGGCCGGCATGGGCGGCGAGCAGCGCAGCGGAGCGCTCGGCGGCCGCGGGATCGCGGTCCATCGCGTCGACCGTGCAGCCCGGCGCGCGCTCGAGGATCGCCGAAGCATGGCCGCCGCCGCCGAAGGTGCAGTCCAGGTAGGCGCGGCCGTCCTGCGGGGCGAGGAGCGTCAGGCACTCCTCGAGCAGGACTGGGACGTGGCTGGTCATGCGGCGGTCTGTGAATAAGGTGTGAGCAGTGTAAGTAACTTCCGGATACGGCTCAGAGGCCCAGTTCGCGCAAGGCGCGGAGGATGGTGAGCGCGGACTCGGAATCGCGGTCGGCCTTGGGCGGCGTCGGCGAGGCGAGCTGGAAGGTGGTGAAGCCGCCGCGGAAGATCACCTCGCGCTCGAGCTTCGCCTCGTTGACGATGTGCTCGTTCAGCGTGATGCGGCCGGCCTTGTCGCACGTGACCTGGATGCTGTTCGTCGCGAGCAGCGTGATCGCGTCCATCTTCACGGGATCGCTCACCGTCACCTGCTGGGAGGCGAGACGGATGCGTTCGGTCATCGACGGAGGGAACACCACGATCGATCCGAGCGCGGGATGGAACACCGCGAGGAACGTCGCTTCCGCGTCGAAACGCCAGGCCGCCGGGATGGTGACACGGTTCTTCTCATCCATCTTTCCTTTATGGATGCCGGTGAAGAGACCGTTGTTGGCGCCAATAGACATTGCGTATGGGGAGTTGCCCCCAGATGACCCACTTTCCCCCACACCTCCCCACTGGTCAAGGTTTTAGCCCCAGATCACGCCATTTTCTTGTTCACAGCGCGGCCAGGCCAATTAAACGACTGTTATCAGTCTTTATTTAACGCAAAATACTGATTATTAGGTGTTTGCGTTTTTTAAACCCTAAAACCCGCTTTCGAGCCCCTCGCCTCCCCTTCCCGGCCGCGTCCGGACGATCCGTTCGCGCCGGCCTGGCCGGGCTGTTTGTAATGAGATTTCGACTACAAAACGGACGGGCGCGGGGCCGCGGAGAGAGGGCGAAACTGTTTGCCAACGGCCGCCGGCTGTGCTTTGTCTCCAAGCACTCAACCACGTCCCTTGCCCATGAAAACCGCCCTCGCCCTCCTCGCCGCCCTCGTCCTCGCCGGATGCTCCACCCAGATCGGCGTGGACAACTCGCAGAACCGCGAAGCTTCCTTCTCCAACGTCACCGGCGTGCTGACCACCCGCTACACCTCCGACACCGAGGCCGTCTTCAACGCCGTCAAGCGCACCATCGACGCCATGCCCGGCACCCTCCGTACCGGCGAGACCGACGAACGCGGCGCCAACAAGGAGCTGAACAGCGTCATCGTCTACGCCCGCACCATCGGCGACCTGGAGATCAAGATCACCATCGAGAAGGCCGAAGACCCTGAGACCAAGGCCGTCTTCACCCAGGTCAAGGTCAAGTACGGCGTCTTCGGCAACCTGCCGGAGTCCCAGCAGATCGTCTCCAAGATCACCTCCAACCTGCGCTGAGCGCCGGGGCGGAACCGCCAAACGGACGCCGCCCGGCCGCTTGGCTCGGCGGCGTTCATTTTTTAACACCTTCAACACATGGGCAACATCCACGGACATAGCTTCCGCATCACCACCTTCGGCGAAAGCCATGGCCCCGCCCTCGGCGTCGTCATCGACGGCTGCCCGCCCCGCGTGCCCTTCGACGCCGCGTTCCTGCGCAGCGAACTCGACCGCCGCCGCCCCGGACAGAGCGCGCTGACGACCCAGCGCAAGGAAGCCGACGCGCCCGAGGTGCTCTCCGGCGTCTCGCCCGACGGCCTCACCCTCGGCTCGCCCATCGCGATCGTCATCCGCAACGGCGACCAGCGCCCGCAGGCCTACGCCGAGATGAAGGCCGCCTACCGCCCCTCGCACGCCGACTACACCTACGACGCCAAGTACGGCATCCGCGCCGTCGAAGGCGGCGGCCGTTCCTCCGCCCGCGAGACCGCCGCGCGCGTCGCCGCCGGCGCCGTCGCCAAGACGGTGCTCAAGCACGCCTGCGGCGCCCGCATCATCGCCTGGGTCGAGAGCGTCGGCGACGTCCGCATGCCCGCCGCCGCCAAGGCGCCCACGCTGAAGCAGGTCGAGGCCACGCCCACGCGCTGCCCGCACCCCGCCACCGCCGCGAAGATCGACGCGCTCATCCGCGCCGCGCGCGCCGACGGCGATTCCGTCGGCGGCGTGATCTGCTGCGTCATCGAGAACCTTCCCGCCGGGCTCGGCTCGCCGGTCTTCGACCGCTTCGAAGCCGACCTCGCCAAGGCCATGCTCTCGCTTCCCGCCACCAAGGGCTTCGAGATCGGCAGCGGCTTCGCCGGCACCGTGCTGCGCGGGAGCGCGCACAACGACGAGTTCGTCCGCAAGGGCGGCCGCATCCGCACCGCGACCAACCGCTCCGGCGGCACGCAGGGCGGCATCACCAACGGCGAAGACGTCGTCTTCCGCATCGCCTTCAAGCCCACCGCGACCGTGCTCAAGCCGCAGAAGACCGTCGGACCCGACGGCCGCGCCACCGAGCTCAACGCGAAGGGACGCCACGATCCGTGCGTCCTCCCGCGCGCCGTGCCCATCGTCGAAGCCATGGCGGCCCTGGTCGCCGTCGATCACTGGATCCGCGACCGCGGACAGAACGCTCCCTTCGGCCGCTGCGGACGCAAGGCATGACGCCCCTCGTCATCATCCTCGGCCCCACGGGCGCCGGCCGCGCCGACGTGACGGCCGAGCTCGTCGCCCACGCCTGGCCCGAAGGCCGCAAGGTGCGCGTCCTGCGCGAGGCACGCGAAGGCGGCGTCGCCCCCGACGCCTGGGAGTTCAAGGACGGCCACGCCATCGTGCCCGCGCCCGGCGACGAAGACGCCGCGATCCTCGTGACGCACGGCGCCCTCCACGTCATCGACCAGATGGAAGCGCTGCACCGCACGATCCGGCCGATGCAGCCCGACGCCGTCTGGCGCGTCGCGCGCATCCTCACGGTCGTCGACTGCCCGCTCGCGATGAGGCACAAGGCCGTCGAGGAATGGTACCGCCCGTGCGTGCATTTCTCCGACGCGGTCATCATCAACCGCCGCTGGGAGGTCCCCGGCCAGTGGGTGAGCAAGTTCCTCGAGCCCTACGAGAAGGAGTTCTATCCCTGTCTCTTCTTCAACCTCACGAAGGTCGGCGCCATCGGCAACCCGCCCGCGGTCATCGACGGCGAACCGCTGCGCCTGACGCACATCTTCGACGACATCGACGCGGTCGACGAGATGGAGTTCGACGAGGACAACCTCCCCGACGAGCCGTTCGACCTCGTCCGCCAGGTCGACAAGTATTTCGCGCGCGACGAGCTCGGCCGCCGCAACATCCTCGTGCCGGAGATCGGCGAAATCCTCCGTCAGGAGGGCCGCCGCTGACCGGTGCCATGCGGCCGCTGATCGCCACCTACGCCTGGCTGCTGGCCCGCCTCCCCGAGGCCTTCGCGCGGGCGAACGCGGCGTCGCTCGGCGAGCTGCTCTGGCTGCTCCGCGGCAAGGTGATCCGCCGCAACCTCGCGCGCGCGTTCCCCGAACGCGACGCCGCGTGGGTCCGCCGCATCGGCCGGACGTCGTGCCGGCGCACCGCCGAGATGGCCCTCTTCTCGATCGTCTCCCCGATGCTCTCCGAGGCCGGGCTCCGCGACCGCATCCAGGTCGACGCGAGCGTGACGAGCCCCGACCACGGCCTGCCGCCCAAGGGCGACGGCGCGGTGCTCTTCGTCCCCCACTTCGCGCTGATGGAGATGATGACCGTCACGACGCTCATCCGCCCCGAGCTCGCGAAGCGCGAATGGGTCGTGATCTACCGCCCGCTCGACCAGCCGGCCGCCGAACGCTGGGTCCGCGAGAGCCGCGAACGCTTCGGCATGAAGCTCGTCTCCCGCCGCGAAGGCTTCGGCCGACTGATGCAGGCGGTGCGCAACGGACATGTCGCGGCCGTGCTCTTCGACCAGACGACCCAGACCGGCTCGCTCTGGCGCTTCCTGGGCCAGCCCTGCGCGGTCACCGAACTGCCCGGCATCATCGCCCAGCGCTTCAAGTGCGCCGCGCGCATCTATTGGGCCGAGCGGACCGGCTTCTGGCGCTGCCGCCTGCGCATGGAGGCGCTGCAGGCCACCGACTCCATCGGGCTGACGATCGAATCCAACGCCTGGCTCGAACGCCAGCTGCGCTCCGGCGACGACGCCTGCGCCAACTGGCTCTGGGCCCACGACCGGTGGAAGCACGGCGACGCGCCCTTCCGACCGCTCCAGGGCTGATCCTTACTGCTTGGACGCGGCGCCCGGGGCTTCGCCTTCCGGAGGCTTGCGTCGCTTGGGCGCGCCGGGCTGGCCTTCCTTGGGCTCGCCGCCCTTGGCGCCTTCCTTGGCGATCTCGGGACCGTACTTCTCGGCGAGCTTGCGGACGAACTCCATGCGCTGCTCGGGCGTGAGGGCCTGGATGCGCGCGCGTTCGGCCTTGGCTTCGTCGGCGCTGAGCCGCTTGAAATGATGCGCGAGGGCGCGCGAGCCGAAGCCGCCGCGTTCGCGCATCTCCTTCATGAGCTTATGGCGCTCCTCGGGGGTGGCGGATTCGTAGCGGACGAGGCTGGCGGCGAATTCGCGGCGCGACTCCGGCGACATGCGTTCGATCTTCTCGATGGCCGAGCGCATCCGCTGGAGGCGCTCCGGCGGAAGCTCGAGGATCTTGCGGATGGTCTGGATCTCCTCGACGGTCGGGTCGCCCTCCGGCGGACGCGCGGCGGGCTGCTGGGCGCGGAGGGAAGCCGCGCCGAGGAGGAGCAGGAAGCAGAGGACGACGCGGACCATGGTCAGGAGCCCGCGGCGACGATGGTTTCCACGACGGCCGGGCGCTCCGCCACGGGGGCGAGCAGCGAGAGCTCGTCGGCGGCGCCGAAGAGGTCGGCGAGCTGGGCCGATTCGTCGCGGGCGACGAGGGCGAAGGTCTGGCGGTTCAGGGCCTCCTCGGACGTGCCGGACAGGGTCAGCATGGCCACGAGGACGGCGGCCGTGGCGGCCAGGGCGGAGCTGAAGCGGATGACGTTCCGGCGGCGGCGGTCGGCGCGGACGGCCACGACGACGCGGTCGGCGAACCCGGCGACGGACACGGAGCGTCCGCGACGGAGCGCCGAGGCGAGCTCCTGGTCGAAAGGCGTCTGTTCCGGGTTATCCATGGCTGGTTACGCCGATGTAACACCGGCCGGGGCGGGAAGTTGCAGGGTTCATTCTTGGGCGTAGAAATCCTTGAGGAGCTCGCGGAGGCGGGCCCGGGCGCGGTGGATCCAGGTCTTCACGGACGAGACCGGGGCTTCCATGATGACGGCGATCTCCTCGTAGGGGAGCTCCTGCTGCACGACGAGCAGGATGGCCGTCCGCTGCTCCGGGGGGAGCTGCAGGATGGCGCGCTGGAAGGCCTCGTCGAGTTCGGCGACCCGGCGGACCGAGCCTTGGGAGACGTCGCCGGGCTCGGCCGCGAACTCAAGGGCGGTGGTCGGCTTGCGACCGCGGCGGCGCCACTCGTTGAGGACGAGGTTGCGCGCGATGTGGATGAGGTAGGTGCTCAGCTTCGCCTCGGGCCGCCAGCGGGCCGCGGCGCGGTGCAAGCGGATGAAGACTTCCATCGCCAGCTCCTCGGCCGTCGCCAGCGAACCGACCTCGCCCCGCAGGTAGCCGACCAGCCGGGCATGGTGCCGGTGCACGAGCAGCCGCAAGGCGTCGTCGTCGCCTCCGGCGACGAGCCCCATGAGACGCTTGTCGTCCTCGTCGTCGGGGAGCATCGGCTCTTCCTGGGACATCTGGATTGAACTCCGGGAAGGCGCAGGAGTTACGCGTCCCGCGGACGCAGGGCGAAGGTGCGCAGCGTGCGGAGCAGGAACTGCTCGAACGCCGCCAGCACCTGATAGTTCAGCTCCATGCGGCGGCGGGCGTCCTCGAGATGGCCGACGGCCTCGGCGACCTGGCCGGCGCAGCCGGGGTGGGCGCGGCCGACGAGACGGAGTTTTTCCTCCACCGAGACGAGCATGCGGGCGCGGACGCCGCGGCGGACGGATTCCTCGTAGGCCAGTTCGGCGTCGTCCTCATCTTCGTCGGTCGGCGGGGGCGGCGGAGCGGCCTCGAGGGCCTCTTCGACGAAGAGCTCGAGCAGCACCTCGAAACGGGCGCACAGGGCGTAGAGCGGGATGAAGACCTCGGACACGCGGGCCTGCGGGGAGGCCGGGCCTTTCACCATGCGCGCGAGGAGGCGTTCCATCTCCCGCAGCCAGTCCTGCCAGGAAGGGTCGGCGATGGCCGGGGCCTCGCCGCCTACGTGGAAGCGCAGGCAGCGGCTGAGGATCGTCGGGAGGACGCGGTAGTAGTGCGTCGTCTGGAGGATGATGAGCGTGCCGGGCGGCGGTTCCTCCAGCGTCTTCAGGAAGGCGTTGGCGGATTCGGAGAGGAAGCGGTCGGGCTCGTTGACGATCACGACGCGGCGCGGCGTGAGCGAAGAGAGGCGCAGCGCGGAGACCACTTCGAGGGTGTTCTCGATGACGATGCGGCGCGACTTCTTGGCGGGACGCAGGACGCGGCAGTCGGGGTGGGCCAGCGGGTCGGCCTCCCCGAGATGCATGGCCGCGAGCTGTTCGGCCGCGCGGGCGAGCACGGCGCCGTCGGCGCCCGTCAGGAGCACCGCATGCGGCATGCGGCCCTCGGCGCGGGCGCGCGCGAGCACCTTGAGCACCGGCAGGTCGGCGACGTCAGCGGAAGCGGCGGACGACTTCATGCCAGATCTCCTCCTCGATGGCTTCGGGCGGACGCGCGGCGTCGACGACGAAGAAACGCCCGGCCTCCTCGCGGGCGAGCGTGTGATAGAGTTCGCGGACGCGGCGATGGAAGGCGTCGCCGAGCAGTTCGAAGCGGTCGGCCTGACCTTGGTCGCGCACGGCGGCGCGGCCGAGGCCGCGGCCCGGGTCGAGGTCGAGCAGGATGGTGAGGTCCGGGCGCACCGGACCGCAGGCCAGACGGTTGGCTCCCTCGATCAGGGCGCGGTCGAGGCCGCGGCCGCCGGCCTGGTAGGCGACGGTCGAATCGATGAAGCGGTCGCAGATCACGACCTGGCCCGCGGCCAGGGCGGGAGCGATGACGTCGGCGACGAGCTGCGCGCGGCAGGAGGCGAAGAGCAGCGCTTCGGCGGCCGGCGAGAGCGAGGTGCCCGGCTGCTTGAGCACGTCGCGCATGCGTTCGCCGTAGGGCGTGCCGCCTGGTTCGCGCAGGCCGAGCACGGTCGCGCCGTCCGCGCGGAGACGCTCCGCGAGGCGGGCGAGCTGCGTGGATTTGCCCGCGCCCTCCCCTCCTTCGAACGTGATGAATCTGCCCGCGATCGGCATGCGCCCAAGATGCGAGCAGCCGCCTTCAAAGCGAGCGAGGAATGGCGGACACGAGAAAGGCCCGGCGAACGCCGGGCCTTCCAGGAGGAGAAGCCTCGCGTCGCTCAGCTCGTGGGCGTGGGGTTGATCTGCTTCTGCTCGACGGAACGGTTCACGTTGTCCGAGATCTTCTTCAGGTTGTCATCCATCGTGGTGCCGCCGCCGCCGTTGCTGGAGGAGAGCGGAGCGCCCGGGGCGCCGGCCTTGTTCTCGGCGACCTTGTCGTCGGTGACGGGGTTGTCGGAGACCACCTGGCCGAAAGACTTCGCCGGCTCGGAGGCGCCGTTCGGGAAGATGGCCTGGAAGGAAGGAGCGGTGGCGGCCATCGCGGCGAGGGTCGTGGAGACCTCGGCCGGGAGCGTGGAGACGGAGGCGAGCAAGGCGGAGAGTTCGGCGAGCTCCTCGGCGGGGATGGGGAAGAGCAGCACCTTGACGGGCGCGAGGGCGGCGGCCGCGGCGGCCGGCGAAGCCGGGGCGGCGGAGCGGGCAAGGCTGTTGATCAGCGCGGCGGAAGGCACGGAACTGGAGGTCTGCATGCCCGGGTCGACGGTGACAGGGCCGGCGTTGGAGCTGTACACGGTGGTCTCGACGGAACCACGGACGCAGGAGACGACGACCTTGCCGACGCCGTCCGGACCGACGCGATACTCGACGGTGAAGACCGTGCCGCGGATGCGCACGAGACCGGCGGGCGTCTTGACGGTGAAGGTGGAAAGCGCGTTGAGCTTGCGTACCTCGCCGACGATCTTGCCGCGAGGAACTTCGAGTTCGGTGATGGACGGACTCGGATCCTTCTCGATCTGGCGGTAAGGATCGGTGATGCCGGCCGAGGGCACCTGACGGAAGGTACGGAGTTCGAGCAGCGTGCTGGGCGTGAGGACGACGGAGGCGCCGTTGGAGAAGACGAGTTCCGCGGTGGAATTGACACCGGTCTCGACGCGGGACCCTTCCTGGAAGACGGCGCCGGCGGTGAGCGGCTTACGCTGGGACTTGGCGTCGATGAGCGTCGCGGTGCCGGTGATCTTGCCGACCTGCACCTTGCCGGACTGCAGCGCGGCGGAGGAGACGAGCGGAAGAAGCGCAAAGGCGACCATTCCTAGGTGCTTGATAAAGGAAATCATGGGGGACTGCGGGGAGACTTCAGACTGGGCTCACGCCCCGAGGAGGCAACCCCTTTAAAACAAAAAGACCCCCGTTTCCGGGGGTCTTTGTTCACAGCCCGTTCGGACCGGTTCAGGCCGTGACGTACTTCTCGAGGCGGCGCTGGACGGCGATGGCCGAGAGCTGCGCGTACTTCGGAAGTCCCTGATCGTACGGGAGTTGCATTTCTCCTTGGATGAGGGGAAGCGCGTAGCGGACGAAGTCGGGGTGGATGGACATCTTGTCTTCGCCGATCCACTTCTCAGGGAAGGCCTTCACGCCGTTGGCGATCTGGTCGAGGGGAGCCAGCATGGTCTGGACGGCGTAGGCTTCCTTCTCGGAGCGGGTGAGGATCACCATCTTGCCGGACTCGCCTTCGAGGGCGGCCTTGACGGCGGCGCCACCGCAGAGTTCGGCTTCATCGACGTCGGTCTTCGAAGCGTTGTGCGAAGCGGCGCGCTGGGTGATGCCGAGCTTGGAGGAGCGGGCCTTGACGCCGTCGAAGCGGGATTCGACGAGCGTGCGCAGGTATTCGCCGGCGCCGCCGAGGACGGCGTGGCCGAACGAGTCGGTGCTGGAGGTGTCGGCGCCGAGGTAGTTGCCGGTGGCGTCCTGGACGCCTTCGGAGACGACGACGAAGCAGTGGCCGTTGGACTTCAGGACTTCTTCGACGCGACGGATGAAGGCGTCGGCGTTGAAGGCGACCTCCGGCAGCAGCACGATGTGCGGGGCGGAGCAGGAGTAGTGGGTGTTCTTGACGGCCTTGTCGTCGTTCTTGTCGCGGCGCTGCGCGAGGACGGACGAAGCGGCGAGCCAGCCGGCGTTGCGACCCATCACCTCGAGGATCGAGACGAAGTCGTTCTGGCCCATGGCGGCGTTGTCGAGGGCGGTCTCACGGATGGTCACGCCGATGTGCTTGGCGACGGAGCCGAAGCCGGGGCAGTGGTCGGTGAGGGGAAGGTCGTTGTCGATGGTCTTCGGCACGCCGACGACGCGGAGTTCGTAGCCGCGCTCCTTGGCGAGGGCGTCGATCTTGGCGGCGGTGTCCTGCGAGTCGTTGCCGCCGATGTAGTGGAAGTAACGGATGTTGTGGGCTTCGAAGACCTGGAGGATGCGGTCGAAGTCTTCGGCCTTCTTCACCTTATAGCGGCAGGTGCCGAGGGCGGCGCCGGGGGTGTGGCGGAGGGCGCGGAGGGTCTGCTGGGATTCGGCCGCGAGGTCGACGAGCTGCTCATGGAGCACGCCCTGGATGCCGTTGAGGCCGCCATAGATCTCGACGATCTCGTCCTCGTGCTTGAGGGCTTCGGAGATCACCCCGGCGAGGCTGGCGTTGATGACAGGGGTCGGACCGCCGCTCTGCGCGACGAGAAGGTTGCCAATGAGGGGAGAAGACATGGGAGTGAACGAGTTGAAAAGTGGGTTGTGGGAAGCCCTCCCCCCCTTGGCAACACGGAAAACCCTCCCCTGCCCGCACCCCCCGTCTAAGGCCTACAAAATGCGTCCGGCTTTGACCTGGGCCGACTCCGGGACCTTGCGGGACCACTCGGCGGCCTGCTTCACGAAGACGTCGACCTGGGCCCCGGCGGAACCGGTCAGTTCGCCCGCCTTGGTGACGGCGTCGAGCATGACGGACTTCGGAAGGCGGAGGCGAGGGTCGGCGGCGAGGCGGTCGACGAGGTCGTTGCGCTCGACCTTGCCGGTGCGGAGCTCCTTGGCGACGGCTACGGCGTGCTCCTTGATGGCCTCGTGGGCCTCTTCGCGGCCGGCGCCGGCCTTGACCGCTTCCATGAGAAAGGTGGTCGTGAGCAGGAACGGCAGGTAGTGGCGCGACTCGCGGTCGATGACCGGGCGGTTGACCTCCATCTGGCCGAGCACGGTGAGGAAGGCCTCGAAGAGGCCGTCGATGGCGAGGAAGGCGTCGGGCAGGAGCACGCGGCGCACGACCGAGCACGAGACGTCGCCTTCGTTCCACTGCTCGCCGGAGAGCGAGGCGGCCATCGCGAGATGACCGCGCAGGATCACGTGGAAGCCGTTGATACGCTCGCAGGTGCGGGCGTTCATCTTGTGCGGCATCGCGGACGAGCCGACCTGGCCGGGCAGGAAGCCTTCGCTGGCGAGCTCGTGGCCGGCCATCAGGCGGAGGGTCTTGGCGAAGGACGACGGACCGGAGGCGGCGGAGAGCAGCGCGGCGACGACTTCCATGTCCATCGAACGCGGATAGACCTGGCCGACCGCGCCGAGCGCGTGCGGGATGCCGAGGTGCGCGAGCACGCGGCCTTCGAGCTGGGCCACCTTGGCGATGTCGCCGGAGAAGAGCGTGAGCTGGTCGAGCTGGGTGCCGACGGCGCCCTTGAGGCCGCGGGCCGCGAAGGCGGCGAGCGCGGCGTCGACCTGCGCGATGCCGCGGAGGCATTCCTCGCCGAACATCGCCCAGCGCTTGCCGACGGTGGTGGGCTGCGCGGCGACGTTGTGCGTGCGCGCGGCGATCAGGACGTCGCGGTCGGCCTGCGCGCGGCGGGCGAGCGCGGCGAGGGCGGCCACGGCCTTGGCGCGGACGAGCTGGAGCGAGCGGAAGACCTGCAGCTGCTCGACGGATTCGGTGAGGTCGCGGCTGGTGAGGCCCTTGTGGACGTGCTGGTGGCCGGCGAGGGCGCAGAACTCGTCGATGCGCGCCTTGACGTCGTGGCGGGTCTCCTCCTCGCGCGTGCGGATGGAGTCGAAGTCGACCTTGTCCTTCGCCTTCTCATAGGCGGCGAGGGCTTCGGCGGGGATGTCGAGGCCGAGGTCGCGCTGGGCCTTCATGACGGCGATCCAATACTCGCGCTCGAGGACCACGCGGCCGCGGGTGGACCAGACGGCCTTCATCGCCGGGGAGGCGTAGCGGTCGGCGAGGACGTTGGGGACGTTGTCGGATTCCATCGGTATGAAGTAAGGTTTATATCAGGCGGGACGCTTCACGGCAAGCGCTCGGAGGAACATCGCGCGGACGGAGGACTCGTCCTCGCCGCGGTTGGAGGCGTCGAAGCAGTCCGCGCAGGCGAGCTGGAGGTCGACGAGCTCGGCCAGGGTGAAGCGGGCCGCCGCCGGGGCGACCTTGTTGCTCACGTACCAGGCGTTCTGGGAGAAGAGGTTGGCCGAGGACTTGGCGGCGGAGCCGAAGGTGGGTCCGTGGCGCCCGCTGGCGGCCTCGAACTGGCCCTTGGGCAGGCCGGCCTCGCTGACGCGGAAGTCGCCGGAGTCGACGAGGCAGCGGATCTGGATGAGCAGGCGCAGGCGGTTCTGCAGCGCGCTGAGCAGCGGGCGGCTGGAATCCTCGTTGAAGAAATAGCGGTCGAGCGAGGCGAGGCCCCACGCGAGGTCGCGCGCGGCGAGCGCCTCGATGGGCTCGAAGAAATCGCCTTCGCCGAAGGTCGGCACCAGCAGGTGCACGTCGGACTCCTTGATGGTGCCGCCCGGTCCGACGTAGGTGGCCAGCTTGTCGCACTCGCCGAGGACGAGGCGCGTGGACTGGCCCACGCGGCCGACGATCACCTCGGGGACGCCGCGCTCGTGCTTCACGCCGAGCGCCTTGAGGCGTTCGACCGCGAGCGCGACCTGGTTGTCGGCCTGCGCGTCGCCCTTGTCGAACGGGCCCTTGGAGGCCGAGGCGTGGAGGATGAAGTCGTGCGCGGCGGACTTGAGCGCGCTGAGGTCCTTGCGACGGCCGTCGTAAGGCGTGGCGGAGATGATGATCGAGACGGAGGGATCCGCCGAAGTCGCGACCGCGAGGATGTTGGCGAGGTTCTTCTTCACCTCCTCGGACTTGGCCTGGACGGTGTCGGCGACGAGGTTGAGGTTGCGCAGCCAGATGACGCGCTTGCCGCCGAACATCGACAGCGTCTTAACCGACTCCGCGAACTGGAGCTCCAGGACGCGCGCGTCGTCGACCCGGAGGATCTGGGCGGAGATGACCTCGGCCTCGGCCTCGGGGCCGGCGGCCTTCCTGGCCTTGTCGTAACAGGCGCGGCCGTCCTGATCGACGAGGTATTCGTCCTTACCAGCGATGATGGCGAGATAGCCGGGCACGCGCCTAATCTCCCGCCCTCCCCCTTCGTGGCAATCCTTTGTCATTCGCAGGCCCCAAGACCGGCCTGCGAGGGCGCAGCGGTTGGCGGTAAGCGGTTAGCGGTTGGTCTGATTACATCGGGTCTCAGGTCTCGGCCCTCAGGTGTCTGGTACGGGCTATCAGGTACGGGGACGGACCCGGATGAGGTAATCTATCTGCCATCCGTCATCTGCCATCGATTCAGCCATCTACCCCAACCCCAGCCCTGAACTCCATTCAGTCCTCAACGCAGACCTCAACGCAGTCCTCAATGCAGTCCTCCCAACACAGCCCAACCGCCAACCGCTAAACGCCAATACCTTCGGCGGCCGATAGGCCGCCCTCACGCCCCGTGGATCAGGTCCTCGACGCGATACTTGTTAAGCTTGCGGCGCATGAAATCGAGGGCGGTGTTCACGGCGCGCTGCTTGATCTGGCGGCGGTCGCCGGGCAGCGCCACGCGCTGGGACCAGACGCCCGTCGGGGAGGCGTAGCCGAAATAGACGGTGCCGACCGGGTCGGCCTCGGTGCCGCCGCCGGGGCCGGCGTAACCGGTGACGGCGATGGCGTAATCGGAACCGAACTTCTCGATGGCGCCCGTCGCCATGGCGGCGGCGCACTCGGCGGAGACGGCGCCATGCTGGGCGATGAGGCACTCGGGCACGCCGAGGAGGTTCACCTTCGCGTCGTTGGCGTAGCAGACGGCCGAGCCGGCGAAGACCTTGGAGGCGCCGGGGACGTCGGTGAAGGCGTTGGCGAGGAGGCCGCCGGTGCAGGATTCGGCCAGCGCGACGGTCTTCTCGAGGCTGCGCAGCTGCTCGACGACGAGCGTGGCGAGGCAGGCATGGCCGGTGGCGACGAAATCTTCGCCGACCGCGTCGCGGACCTTGCGCGCGACCTCGCAGAGCTGTTCGGCGGTGGCGCCGCTGCCGGCGGAGGAGATGCGGGCGTCGACGACGCCGGTGTGCGTGCCGAAGGTGAGGGCCATGCCGGGCGCGAGCAGCGGACGGACGATCGCCTCGAGGGGCACGGCGCCGATGCCGAAGGTGCGCACCTGCACGTAGGCTTCGCCCTGGCAGGCGCAGCCGACCTGACGGAGACGCGGCACAACCTCATCCTCGAACATCGGACGGAGTTCGAGCGAGGGACCGGGCAGCATGACGAGCGCGCGGCCGTCGCGATGCAGGAAGACGCCGGGGGCGGTGCCGCGCGGGTTGGGGAGCGAATCGGCGCCGGACGGAACGTAGCACTGCTTGAGGTCCGCCGCGGCGACCTTGCGGCCGATCATCTTGAAACGATCGCGGAGGGCCTGCTCGGCGGCGGGCACGTGCGTCAGGGAAAGTCCGAGCGCGCCGGCGACGGCTTCGCGCGTATGGTCGTCGGAGGTCGGGCCGATGCCGCCCGTGGTGACGATGAGGTCGTAGGCGCCCCAGGCTTCGCCGACCGCGCGGGCGATCTCGGCGGCGTTATCGCGGACGACGAGGGAGCGGGTGATGGGCAGGCCGCGGCGGGCGAGGTGCTCGCCGAGCCAGAGGAGGTGGCCGTTCTCGCGGAGGCCGTCGAGGAGCTCGTCGCCCACGTTGATGACGAGGACCTGGCGTGGACTGCTGTTACAGGAAAGCATTTGCGGAAACGGGGCGTCCCCGCAGGGTTAGAGGCTCAGGCTCAAAATGCAAACCGACCGGGAAGAACTTTCGCCCAAGGCCAAGGCCCGGCGTGCCCCCCACACCCCGGGCGTCTACCTGATGAAGGACGCCGCGGGCCTGGTCGTCTACGTAGGCAAGGCCAAGGACCTCAAGAAGCGCCTGGCCTCCTATTTCGTCCCCCGCCAGCGGATGACCCCCAAGGTGGCCGCGATGATGGATACGGTGGCCGACATGGAATGGCACGAGGTCCGGTCCGAGACGGAGGCCCTGCTCCTGGAAGGAAAGCTGATCAAACGCTGGCGCCCCCGCTGGAACATCCTTTTCCGCGACGACAAGCAGTTCCCCCAGGTCCGGGTCGACCTCGCCGACCCACTGCCCCGCTTCCGGATCGTCCGCGCCCGCACGACCGACGCCTGCCGATATTTCGGCCCGTTCCCGCACCAGCAGGCCGTCCGCCGCACGCTCAACGAGATGCGCAAGAAGTTCGGCATCCTCCTGGCCGACAGCAACCCGGTCGCCCAGCCCGACGGGACGTGGAAACTTTACGACGACGCCCGCGCCGAGATCCAGAAGCACGGCAACGTGGTCACGACGGAGGAATACGCCGCGCGCGTGACCGAGGCCTGCGCCTTCCTCGAGGGCAAGGTCGAGACGTGGGCCGAACAGGTCGAGGCCGACATGCGCAAGGCCGCCGCGGAGCGCGACTACGAGAAGGCCGCGAGCCTGCGCGACCTGCTCGACGCGTTGAAACGCACCACGGAGAAATCCCGCCGCTTCCTGCGCGAGAACCCCCTGCCCCGCCGCGACGAAGCCGGCGCCCTCGCCTCGCTCGCCGCCGCGCTCGGCCTCGAACGTCCGCCCGCCACGGCCGAGTGCTTCGACATCTCGCACATCTCCGGCACGCTCGCCGTCGCCTCGATGGTGCGCTTCGTCGACGGCCAGGCCGACAAGTCCGGCTACCGCCGCTTCAAGATCAGGTCCTTCGAAGGCAACGACGACTTCCGCTCCATGCAGGAAGTGGTCGGCCGCCGCTACACGCGCCTGCACGAGGAGCACCGCGCCTTCCCCGAGCTCGTCATCATCGACGGCGGCCTCGGCCAGGTCGGCGCCGCGCTCGCGGCGTTCAAGGAACACGACCTCGCGCCGCCTCCGCTCATCGGCCTCGCCAAGCGCGAGGAGACGATCGTCTTCCCCGACGGCCGCGAACTCAAGCTGCCGCGCCACGACGTCGGCCTCGCCCTGCTCATGCGCATCCGCGACGAGGCCCATCGCTTCGCCAACGACTTCAACGCCGAGCTACGCAGCCGCAAGCTGCGCGAATCGCTCCTCGACGAGATGCCGGGCCTCGGGCCCAAGCGGAAGGACGCGCTTCTCGCCCACTTCGGCAGCATCCAGAAGCTCCGCAAAGCTACCGTCGAGGAGATCGCCGAAGTCGCGGGCCTCAGCGACAAGCTCGCCGCCGAGGTGAAGGCTTATCTCGAGGCGAGAGGATGAGGTAGGGCCAGAGCCAGGGCTGGGGCTAGGGCCAGCGAAAGGTGCTGCCCCTACCATAATTACCCAGCCCTGGCCCCGGCTCTAGCCCTAGCTCTGGCGCTAGCTCGGTCCTTTACTTCTTTACCGCCATCTCCCTCTCCACGAGGTCCGCGACGCGATCCGCGCCGCCGGCGTCGCCGAGGCCGTCGACCGAGGCTTTCCATTTCTTCCAGAGGGCCCAGTCGCCGGTGAAGGCTTCGGCGATGATCGCACGCGCCGACGCCGGCGTCAGTCCGTAGGCGCCGGCATGGTGTTCGGCGATGAGGCGTCCGTTGCCGGCTTCCTGACCGGGAATGACCTGGGTGATGACCATCGGCACGCCGGCCGCGACGCATTCGTGCGTGGTGGCGCCGCCGGCCTTGCTGACGACGAGGTGGCTTGAAAGCATCAGATGCGGGATACGGTCGGTCCAACCGAGGACTTCGGCGCGGCCTCCGACGGCGCGTTCGACGGCTTCCTTGAAGGAGGCGTCCTTGCCGACGGTGATCGTCAGCTCGAGGCCCAGCGTCGAAAGCGCCGTGGCGAGCTCGACGGCGTCGCGCTTGCCCGGGTTGAGCATGAGCAGCACGCGCGGGCGCTCGCCGGCCTTGGCCGAGGAACGCAGGGCGAGGCGGGAGGAGACGGGGAAGCCGTAAGGCAGCACCTTCGCGGCGGGCACGCCCTGGCGGATCATCACGTCAGCCGTGGCTTGGTTCGGCGTGACATACCAATCGGAATGGGCGCGATGCCAGGCGCGGTTGACCGAGATGGAGTCGGTCACGACGGTGATCAGGCGCGGGCGCGCGGGATCGTCGCGATGCCAGCGACGGGCCATCATGTAGTTATAGAGCGGATAGGCCGAGACCACGACCGGCGGGCGCGCCGCGTCGAGCATCGCGTTGAGCGTCTTCTCGACCGGACGCACGAAAGGCAGGGACGCGCGCACCAGCGGCAGTCGGTCGAGGGCCGTATACATGCAGCCCCAGAGGCGCGGATACTTGTTCGCGACGCCGATATAGCTGTCGCGCTGGCTCTTGGCCTTCTCGGGGCCATAGGCCTCGAGGAAGAGGTCGTGCAGCTCGCCCTTGAGGTCCGGCTTGCGGCCGAGCGCCTCGATGATGGAACGCGCGGCCGCGTTATGCCCTTCGCCGAAACCAGCCGTCAGGACGGGGATGACGCTCATCAGGCGACGAAGGCGATCGCTGCGTTGGCTTGGCCCGCGGCGGCCAGGGCGTTCTTGGCGGCCTCGAAGGCCGCGCGGCGTTCGGCGATGCGGCGGAGGAGTTCGGGGCGTCCGACGACGCGGATGGCGCCGTCGTCCTCCTCGACCACCGCGGTCAGGGATTCGACCCAGTCGCCGGAGTTGATGTAGCGGACATTGCCGATCATGCGGTCCTCGGCCTTGTGGATGTGGCCGCACATCACGCCTTCGCAGCCGCGGCGGGCGGCGAGCGTCTGCAGGTGCTCCTCGAAGCTGGAGATGAAGCTCACCGCCGACTTCACCTTGGCCTTGATGGCCTGCGAGAGGGAGAAGTACTCCTTGCCGCGCCAGGCGCGCCACTTGTTGTAGAAGCGGTTAAGGTCGAGGAGGATCTGGTAGCTGATGTCGCCGACGACCGCCAGCCAGCGCATCTTCACGGTCACCGTGTCGAACGCGTCGCCGTGGATGCAGAGATACTTGCGGCCGTCCTGGGCCACGTGGATGTGCTCTTCGGCGAGCTCGATGCGGTCGAGCACGAGCGGGATCAGGCGGCGGATGAAGTCGTCGTGGTTGCCGCGCAGGTAGACGACCTTGGTGCCGTCCTTCTCCGCCATCTTCATGATGCGGCGGACCACGGCCGTGTGCGCCGGGCTCCAGTGGTTCTTACGCTGCAGCGACCAGAGGTCGATGATGTCGCCGTTGAGGATGAGCTTGTCGCAGCGGATGCCGCGGAGGACGTCGAGGAGCTCTCGCGCCTGGGCGTCCTTGGTGCCCAGATGGAGATCCGAAAGGATCAACGTCCGGAAGTGGATCTTGTGCTGCCCAGGGACCTTGGTGGTTTCTTCCATGGGACCGAAGATTACGTGACGACCGTGTCATTCCCGCGTCGAAGGAGTCTTAATAAGGAAACAAGGAGAGGAGGCATCCGCGGCTAGCGGTTGGCGGTTAGCGGCTGGGAAGAGACAAAGCGCCAAAGGGAGACCGGGAACCGGAAAGGATGCGGCGGATATGATACCCCAGCTCATCATCCGGTCTCCGGTTTCCCTTTGAGTTTGCATCCGTGTATTTTGGGCAGGGTTGAGCGCCCTCGCTCAACCGTGGCTGACCATGGGTGGTCAGCCCTACCCGACCCAGCTAAGGCAGCACGCGGTGCTGCCCCTACCATTATTACCTAGCCCTAGCCCTGGCCCTGCCCCTGACCACACCCTCCGTCACACAATCGTAACAATCGCAATCTGCTGATGTTACGATTGTTACAGATTGGTGTCTAACAGGGCTTGCCCCCTCCCTTTCCCGCCCTTGAAACGCCCTCACCCACACACCCATGAAAGACTTCCTCAAGAAGGTCCTCGGTAAGGATGAAAAGTTCTACGAACTCCTCGAAGCCAGCGCCGACGAGGCCCAGAAGAGCGCGAAGTCGCTCTCGAAGCTCTACGCCCAGGTCGGCAAGCCGGACTTCGAGCAGTGCTTCACCGAGCTCGTCGTCGCGCGTCGCGTCGACAAGCGCATCGGCCTCTCGATCACCCAGGAACTCTGCCAGACCTTCGTGACCCCGCTCGAGCGCGAGGACATCGAAGCCCTTGCCAACGCGCTCTATAAGATCCCGAAGACCTGCGAGAAGATCGGCGAGCGCCTCGCGATCTGCCCCTCCCAGTTCTCGACCGACATCGTCGACAAGCAGGTGCGCATGCTCGAGCAGGCCACCGAAGTCACCGCCTCCCTCGTCCGCAAGCTGCGCAAGCTCTCGAACGTCGAGGAGATCCAGGACGACTACGAGACCCTGCAGACGATCGAAGGCGACGCCGACCGCCTGATGGTGGGCCTCCTCCGCGACCTCTACCAGGGCAACGTCGACGCCAAGGAAGTCGTCGTCCTCAAGGACATCTACGAGCTCCTCGAGCGCGCGATCGACCACTGCCGCGACGCCGGCAAGGTCGTGTTCCAGATCGCCCTCAAGTACGCCTAAGCCCGCCGCCCGCCTCCGGTCATGGATCCCTTCCTGCTGATGGTGCTGGTCATCGTGGTGGCCGTGGTGTTCGAATACATCAACGGCTTCCATGACGCGGCCAACGCCATCGCGACCGTCGTCTCGACCCGCGTCCTCACGCCCCGCCAGGCGATCACGCTCGCGGCGGTGACCAACCTGATCGGCGCCTTCTGGGGCACCGCGGTCGCGAAGACGATCTACTCGGGCTACATCAACGTCTCCGCCGAGTTCCAGGTGGCGCAGATGGCCATCGCCTGCGGACTCATGGGCGGCATCGTCTGGAACCTGCTCACCTGGTGGTTCGGCATCCCGTCGAGCTCCTCGCACGCGCTCGTGGGCGGCCTCTGCGGCGGCGTCCTCGGCCAGTCCCACCTCGAGTGGGGCCGCCTCATCTGGTCCTCCACCGACTCCGCCGGCAAGACCGTCGGTCTCTGGCCGAAACTCATCAAGCCGATGCTGATCTCGCCGTTCATCGGCTTCACGCTCGGCGTGATCTTCATGGCGCTGCTGACGATCGTGATCGTCCGTTTCGCGATGCGCCCGAGCAAGGTGCAGAAGACCTTCGGCAAGCTCCAGCTGGTCTCGGCCGGCATGATGGGCTTCTCCCACGGCTCCAACGACGCCCAGAAGACCGTCGGCATCATCACCTTCGCCCTCATCGTCGGCGCCACCTCCGGCGCCTTCGACCCGGCCCACGCGCCCGCCTGGGCGACCGGCCTGAAGCCGGAGCTCAACGCCAAGGGCGTCGTCGACCACGCTCCCTACTGGGTGATCGTCCTCTGCGCCATCACGATGGCCGCCGGTACCGCCGCGGGCGGCTGGCGCATCATCCGCACGATGGGCCACAAGATGGTGAAGCTGCAGCCGGTCCACGGCTTCGCCGCCGAGACCGCGGCCGCCATCACGATCCACGGCGCCTCCGAGATGGGCATCCCGCTTTCGACGACGCACGTCATCTCCACCTCCATCCTCGGCGTGGGCGCGACCAAGCGCTTCGACGCGGTGAAGTGGGGCCTCGTCGGCCGCATCGTCTGGGCCTGGGTCCTGACGATCCCGATCACCCTCACCCTCGGTTACCTGTTCTACCGCGGCGTGGTCCTGATCGGTTGGGCCAAGTAAAATAGGGCTAGGGCCAGGGCTTGGCGTGAAGCTCAGCGGGAACTGAGGTCGACGCCGGCCTGCTTGGCCCACGCCATCCACGCATCCGCGAGCTCCTTGAGCTTGGCGGGTTGCTGGGCCGCGAGGTCATGCTGCTCCGACGGATCTTTCGAGAGGTCGAAGAGCTGCCAGGTCACAGGCGCGTTCTGGCGCTTGCCCCACACGATCTTCCAATCACCGAGACGATAACCGCGCGCGCCTTCATGGGCGGTCGGGATGCCGCGGACCGTGACGCTTTCTCCGCGCAGAGCCGGCAGCAAGGAACGTCCGGACGCGGGCCGGATCGCCTTGCCTCCGCGCTCCGCCGGATACGTCGCGCCCGCGGCGGCGGCGATCGTCGGCAGCAGGTCCATGACGTGCGCCGGTGACCGGATCCATTGCGCGGAGGGCTTCAAGCCCGCCGGCCAGGCGACGATCAAGGGCGAGCTGATGCCGCCTTCGTGGCAGAAATGTTTATAAAGGTTGAGCGGCGTGTTGCCGAGGTTGGCCCAGGCGGAGCCATAGGAGGAATGGGTGCCGGCCTGGCCCATGCCGGCCAAGGCCTCGCCCGCGTGCAGGTCCGTGCGGCCCGCGCGGGAACGTCCGTCGAAACCGAACGGACCCCATTCGTAGCACGCGCCGTTGTCGGAGGTGAAGACGACCAAGGTGTTCGCAAGCTCGCCGTTGCGCTCGAGGTCGGCGAGGAGTCGGCCGACGCCTTGGTCGACGTGCTCCACCATCGCGGCGAAGGTGGCCATGCGGCGCGCGAGGTCTTCGCGACGGTCCGCCGGCAGGCTGTCCCAAGCGGGGTTCGGCTTGCCGGAATAACCGTTGGCGATGGCGTCATCCGTCTCCACGGGCACGGTCGAAAGCGGCGGCAGCACGGCGTCGGCGGCGACCAGCCCGAGCGCCTTCATGCGCGCGAAGCGTTCAGCGCGGAGGACGTCCCAGCCGCGGCGATACGTGGCCATGTGCCGGTCGATCGCTTCCTTGGGCGCCTGCACGGGGAAGTGCGGCGAAGAGTGCGCGAGGTAGAGGAACCACGGCTTGCCCTTCTGCGCGCGCGCCTGCCGGAGGAACTCGAGCGCGTAGTCGGTGAAGACGTCGGTGACGTAGAACTTGCCCGGCGCGTAGCTCAGCTCGGCGGCCGTGCCTGCGGGCAGACGGACATACGCGGACGGATCCCACTGGTCGTTCGAATGCGCCTGCAGGTTCTTGTAACCGTAATACGCGTCGAAGCCGCGCTGGATCGGGCCGGGCGAGCCCATGTGCCACTTGCCGACCATCCACGTGCTGTAGCCCGACTGCTTCAGCAGCTCGGGG
The DNA here is from genome assembly GCA_041180005.1 of Verrucomicrobiota bacterium. Taxonomy (GTDB): domain Bacteria; phylum Verrucomicrobiota; class Verrucomicrobiia; order Opitutales; family UBA953; genus UBA953. The sequence goes on from JBEGSF010000003.1 coordinate 431,280, forward strand.
ATGGTGATGTTGTCGTCGAGGAGGTGGCCGGCGTAGGCCGGGCCGCGCTTGGGCGCGGGCTTCGCGCTCACGAAGTCGCCGATACCGGCTTCGTGCGGATGCAGGCCGGTGATGAGCGAGGCGCGCGTGGGACAGCAGCGCGCGGAGTTGTAGCATTTCTCGAAGCGCGCGCCGGCCTTGGCCAGGCGGTCGAGGTTAGGCGTGGGAATCTCGCCTCCGTAGGCGCCGAGGTCCGAGTAGCCGAGGTCGTCGGCGAGGATGATCAGGACGTTCGGCCTTTCCGCCGCGCCGAGGGCGGTCAGGGCGCAAAGAAGGCAAAGCAGGCGGGTCATCGTGGGAAGAGCAGCTGGAAACGCTTGCTGCGCGCGTCGGCATGGGCGGTGATGAGACGCTCGTAAGCCGGCTCGCGGTAGGCCAGCGAAGCGAGGCGGAGCACCGGCAGCATCTCGTCTTCGCCCTCGGCCTTGATCTGCGGATAGGGCCATTTCCTGGCCGGGGGCGTCTCCAGATACGGCGTCAGGAAATCCAACGCGACGCGGAAGGACCCCTCGCCGCCCCGGACGCGCCAGAGATCGACCCCGAGATGTTCGCCGAAATTGGCCAGCATCGCGTGGGCTTCGAGGTTATAGCAGCTATAGCCGAACGAGGTGGTCCGGACGAGCTCGAGCGGCTGACGGCCGTCGGCCAGGATCTGGACCGCGAAGCGCTTCCGAGGCACGGCCTCGAGGAGGCGCATCGCGACGTCCCGGCGGCCGACGGCCAAGGCGATCTGCGCGGCCTGCACGTCGAACCACGTGCCGTGGTTGTTCTTAGCGGCGGCTTCGTCCTTGCCCGGAGCGCTCGTCAGCAGCCAGTCCAGGAAGACGCCCAGCCATTGGTCGAACTGCTTGCGGTCGGTTTCCGTCCACGCGGGGGAACCTTGGAGCAGGCCGGCGGCGTCGGCGGCGAAGCCGACGTAACTCGACTCGAGGATGCCGGTGCCGCGGCCGTCGTTCTTGCCCGCGACGGCCTGCGCATAACGCAGGTGCGGATTCATGCGCGTCTCCGGCGCGAGGAACCAGACGCGGAGCATCCTGGCCGCATGGGCGGCGTACCTTTCGTCCTTCGTGAAATGATAGGCGAGGCCGAGCGTCTCGACGCTTTTGCCGAGCAACCGCATGCGGAGCGTGTCATTGGCGGCCTCGTCGCGCGACTCCGGGTTCACCTGGCCGTCCTTGCGCAGATAAGGGAGTCCGTCCGGCTTCGAAGGGTCGGGCCAGAAATAGGGCGCGAGGCTGAGGTAGTCGTGCTTGTCCCCGCTCGGCGGCACCTTGGCCTTGGCGGTCACCGACGGAGGCCCGACCAACAAGGCCTTGTCGGCGTCGGCCACGAGTTTCTTGAACGCCTGCTTCGCCGTCTCGTCTCCCGCGGCGATCAAAGCCCGGGATCGCTCCAAGGCTCCGGGCCGGGCCGCGTAATAAACCCGGATCGGCTCCGCCGCGCCGAGCACCGCCGCGAAGCAAAGAGTCAGCAGACGGGCGATCATGGGCTCGTGACGACGAGTCCGCTGACGGCGCCCTGGAGCGCGACCGGCTTGGCGTAAGTCCCCACGGACTTGCCGTTGTCGTGTCCGACGCAGAAATCCTCGGCCGGCTGACGCGGCAGCACGCCCTTGGCCTTGCCGGTCACGGCCTCCTGGCCGGCGACGACGAGTTTCATCGCGCCGTCGGCGGCGAGGCTCGCGGTGACGGTGAACGGGCCTTTGACCTCGGCCGGCGAAAGGATCTCGACGACTTCATCCGCGCCGTGGCGGACGGCGAACGCGACGCGTCCGCCCCTGAGGTAAAGCGCATGACCGATCAGCCCGCCCTGCGCGACGATCGCGGCGTCGCGCTGCGCGGTGTCGACGGTGACGGCGACGGTGAAGGCGCGCTGGCCGACCTGCGGGGCCGAGGCGGAGGCGATCGTGTCGCCGGACTTCGCCTGCGCGAGGGAGGCCGGCTTCGCGGGCGCGTCGGCCTTGGCGGATCCCTTCTTCGCGGCCGGCTTCTTGCCGTCGTCCTTCTTCGCGTCATTGGGCACGTAATCGACCGTCGGATAAAGCGTCTTCGGGTCCTTCACCTCGCCGGCGGGACGGCGCGCGGTCGGGGTCTTGCCGCCGATCTCCGCCGCCATCTTGTCGGCGAGCGCGAGCAGCTTCGCGACGGTCTCCGGGTGCTTCGCGGCGACGTCGGCCTGTTCGCCGATGTCGGCGTCGAGGTCGTAAAGACGCAGCCCGGCGGCCACCTGCGGGCCTTTCTTCACGTTGCCGGCCTCGGACTGCGGAAGCAGCGCGAGCTTCCAGCGGCCTTGGCGCACGGCCTGAAGGGTGTAACCCGAGAAATAATAATGCGCCTCGCGCGCCGACTCCTTCGACTGACCGAGGAGGATCGGCGTGATGTCACGACCATCGATGACGGGCGTCGCGGGCACGGCGCCTCCGGCGAGGGAGACGAAGGTCGGGAGCAGGTCGATGGTCGCGGCGACGGCGTCGTTCACCGAACCGGCGGGGATGCGGCCCGGCCACCACGCGAGGGTCGGCACGCGGACGCCGCCTTCCCAGGTCGAGCCCTTGCCGCCACGGAGCGGACCGGCGCTGCCGCCATCCGTTCCCTTGACCAGCCACGGACCGTTGTCGGACGTGAAGACCACGATCGTATCCTTGTCGAGTCCCTGGGCGCGCAGCGTGTCGAGCACCTGACCGACGCTCCAATCGACTTCTTCGACCCAGTCGCCGAAGCGTCCGTTCTGGGATTTGCCGGCGAACGCGGCACCCGGATAGATCGGCGTGTGGACGGCGTTGTGGGCGAAGTAGAGGTAGAAAGGCTTGTCCTTGTTACGACCGATGAAATCGACGGCCTCCTTGGTGTAGAGCTCGACCAGGCGGCGCTGCCCTTCCCCGTCCATCAGCTCGACGACCTTCTCATCCCTCAGGACTGGGACGACCGGGACCTTGGTCTCGGCCGACTTCTTGAGCATGTCATTCGAGTAGGGGATGCCTAGGTAGTGGTCGAACCCCTGGCGGGTGGGGAGGAATTCGGGCTGGTCGCCCAGGTGCCATTTACCGACCATCTGGGTGGCATATCCTTTTTCCTTAAGTCTCTCTGCTACAGTTACTTCAGACGGATTAAGCCCCACGGATTGACCCGGGAAATAGACCCCGGGGACGGATACCCGCGCCCCGTAGCAGCCGGTCATCATCTGAGCTCGGGAGACCGAGCAGACCGGGGTGGCGTAGAAACTGGTCAGCTTCATGCCCTCCTTGGCCATCCGGTCCAGGTGAGGGGTGCGCTGCTTGGTCGCCCCGAACGGGCCGATGTCACCGTACCCGAGGTCGTCGATGAAGATCACCACCACATTGGGCGGGCGAGCGGAAGAGAGACCGGGGGCGAGCAAAGCCGCCAGCAGGAGGAGGAAAGCCTTCATCTTTAGGGTAGGAATAGAACAGCCGACATGGCGGGGAGTTGCAAGGCAGGGCTGAAACGTGTCGTTGGCCTCCCTGTCGCCCTTTCGACCCCGATTAGAAGCGATAAAAACGCCGTTTTTGCCCCTTCCCGCTTGCTCCTCCTAGGGGTCACCCTAACTTGCGGCGAACGACCATGGTCAAATCCGATTTCGGCTACAACAGCAAGGTGGAGGGCGAGGTCATCGTGACCCGCGCCGACGCCGTCGTGAACTGGGTGCGCAGCAACTCCGTGTGGCCGATGCCCATGGGTCTGGCCTGCTGCGCCATCGAGCTCATGGCCGCGGGCGGCTCCCGCTTCGACATCTCCCGCTTCGGCATGGAGGTCATGCGCTTCTCCCCCCGCCAGGCCGACTGCATGATCGTCGCCGGCACCGTCACCTACAAGATGGCCGAAGTCGTCCGCCGCATCTACGACCAGATGGCCGAGCCCAAGTGGGTCGTCGCCATGGGCGCCTGCGCTTCGACCGGCGGCATGTATCGCTCCTACGCGACCCTGCAGGGCGTCGATAACATCGTCCCCGTCGACATCTACATCTCCGGCTGCCCGCCCCGCCCCGAGGCCCTCCTCGACGGCATGATGCTGCTCCAGGAGAAGATCCGCCAGGAAGGCGGCTCGCTGCGCCGCACCTTCCGCGGTCGCACCATCGAAACCAAGATCGTCAGCTGAGCACGGACATGGACGCCGCCGCGCTCACCTCCCGTTTCCCTGCCACGCAGGACCTCGCCGGCAAGGACATGCCGACCTTCCGCGTCGCGGGTGCCGACCTCCTCGCCGCCGTGCGCTTCCTGCGCGACGAACAGGGCTTCGACCTCCTCGCCGACCTCTGCGGCCTCGAACTGCAGTCGCGCCCGGTCCGCTTCGGCGTCGTCCTCCATCTGCTCAGCACCGCTAACCGCGAATACGTGCGCCTGCACGTCGACGCCGTCAACGACCGCGTCCCGAGCGTCTCCTCGCTGCACCCCGGCGCCAACTGGCACGAGCGCGAGGCCTACGACATGTTCGGCATCGTCTTCGAAGGCCACCCGGACCCTCGCCGCATCCTGATGTGGGAGTCGTATCCGTATCACCCTCTCCGCAAGGACTTCCCTCTCGCCGGCATCGAGGTCGAACTCCCGGCCGCCGACGTGGCCGAAGTCACCGGCAAGAAGGTCGTCCCCGCCCCGATGATGGGCGGCCCCTTCGTCTCGCACGGCGGCAAGCTGTCCGAAGGCGAACCCTCCGCCCTCGACCAGTCCTGGACCGAGGACAAACCCAAAGCCTGATTTAACGTGAAGATCACCAAGGAAATCTCCCTCGGCGACGTCGCCGCCCGTTCGGAAGAACTGCGCGGAGAGAACATGACCCTGAACATGGGTCCGTCCCACCCGGCCACGCACGGCGTGCTCCGCCTGAGCCTCGAGCTCGACGGCGACAAGGTCGTCAAGTGCGACCCGGTCATCGGCTACCTGCACCGCGGCGACGAGAAGATCGCCGAGAACATGACGTACAACCAGTTCGTCCCTTACACGGACCGCCTGGACTACCTCGCCCCCCTCGCCAACAACGTCGCCTACGCCATCGCCGTCGAGAAGCTCGCCGGCCTCAAGCTGCCCGCGCGCTGCGAAGCGATCCGCGTGCTCACCTGCGAGATGGCCCGCATCTCGTCCCACCTCCTCGGCATCGGCGTCTACGCGATGGATACCGGCGCTTGGACGGTGTTCATGTACACCTTCAACGAGCGCGAGAAGCTCTACACGCTCTTCGAAGAGCTCACCGGCGCCCGCTTCACCACGAGCTACACCCGCATCGGCGGCGTGACGCGCGACATCCCCGACGGCTGGCTCGCCAAGGTCTCCTCGTTCTGCGACGGCGTGGAGCGCACCATCGACGAGGTCGACAAGCTCCTCACCCGCAACGGCATCTTCCTCGAACGCACCGAAGGCATCGCGACCATCTCCAAAGAGATGGCCCTCGCCTACGGCCTCACCGGCCCGAACCTCCGCGCTTCCGGCGTGCCGTTCGACCTCCGCAAGGACAAGCCCTACTCCGGCTACGAGCAGTATGACTTCGACGTGCCCGTGGGCACCAAGGGCGACTGCTTCGACCGTTACCTCGTCCGCATGGAAGAACTGCGCCAGTCCGTGCGCATCATCCGCCAGGTCGTGAAGTCCATGCCGGGCGGCGCCTGGTACGCCGAGGACGCCAAGAAGATCTTCCTCCCGCCCAAGGCCAAGGTGATGACCAAGATGGAGGAGCTCATCCAGAACTTCATGCTGGTGACCGAAGGCCCGCAGATCCCTGCCGGCGAAGTCTACTTCGAGGCCGAGAACCCGAAGGGCGCCCTGGGCTTCTACGTCGTCTCCAACGGCGGCGGCGTGCCCTACCGCCTGCGCATCCGCGGACCGAGCTTCGTCTCGCTCTCCATCCTCCCGGCCATCGTGCCCGGCAACTTCCTCACCGACATCGCTTCCATCCTCGGTTCGCTCGACTTCGTCATGGGCGAATGCGACCGCTGATCCCCATGCACGAATCCCCTTCCTCCGCCCCCGCCCGCGCGCTCAAGCCTGAGACGCTCGCCAAGGCTCCCGCCATCATCGCGCAGTATCCGCAGAAGCGGAGCGCCACGATGCCCCTCCTGCACCTCGCGCAGGAGGACCGCGGATACATCACCAAAGAAGACATGCACTGGATCGCCGAGCTCGTCGGCGTGACCCCGATGCAGGTCCTCGAAGTGGTGACGTTCTACCCGATGTATCGTCAGGCGCCGATCGGCCGCCGCCACGTGCGCGTCTGCCGCACGCTGTCCTGCGCCCTCCGCGGTTCCTACGCGCTGATGGAGAACCTCGAGAAGTCCCTCAACTGCAAGCGCGGCGAGACCTCGCCCGACGGCGACTTCACCCTGGAGTTCGTCGAATGCATCGCCGACTGCGGCTGCGGCCCGGTCGTCCACGTCGACGCCTCGATGCACGAGAACGTGAAGCCCGAGGACGCCGATAAGTTCGCCGCCCAGCTCAAGGCCACGCTCAAGGATCCCTCCTACGGCCAGAACCCTCCCGTCCCCGGCACGCCCGAGTGGAACGGCTAATCTCCCGACCTTAAGCGACATGCCCGCCGTCGAACGCCCTCTCATCTACGCCAACCTCCGCAAGCCGGGGTATACGGTCGACATCGACTGCTACCTCCGCAACGGCGGTTACGAAGCCCTCAAGAAAGCCGTCGCCCTCAAGCCCGAGGAAGTCTGCAAGGAAGTCGAAGTCTCCGGCCTGCGCGGCCGCGGCGGCGCCGGCTTCCCGACCGGCATGAAGTGGAAGTTCCTCGACCGTAAGTCGGGCAAGCCCGCCTACCTGGTCGTCAACGCCGACGAGTCCGAGCCCGGCACCTACAAGGACCGCCAGATCATCTACCAGGACCCGCACCAGATGCTGGAAGGCATCGCGATCACCGCGTGGGCCATCCAGGCGAAGCAGGCCTTCATCTACATCCGCGGCGAATTCATCCACGGCGCCAAGATCCTCGAGCGCGCGATCGCCGAAGCGAAGGCCAAGGGTTTCCTCGGCCAGAACATCCTCGGCTCGGGCTACTCCTGCGAAGTCGTCGTCCACCGCGGCGGAGGCTGCTACGTCTGCGGCGAAGAGACCGGCCTCATCGAGTCCCTCGAAGGCAAGCGCGGCTACCCGCGCATCAAGCCCCCGTATTTCCCGGCCGTCCTCGGCCTCTACAACTGCCCGACCATCGTCAACAACGCGGAAACGATGGCGCAGGTGAAGCACGTGCTCGCCTTCGGCGGCGCGGAGTTCGCCAAGATCGGCATCCCGGGCGACAGCGGCACGCACATCTGGGGCGTCAGCGGTCTGGTGAAGCGTCCGGGCCTCTACGAGATCGAAGCCGGCAAGGCCACCTTCGGCGAACTGCTCTACGACCTCTGCGGCGGCCCGCTCGACGGCCGCAAGTTCAAGGCGATCATCCCCGGCGGCTCCTCCACCAAGATCCTCAAGTTCGGCGAACGCTTCAAGGGCAAGCTCGCCAACGGCACCGAGTTCGACTGGGCGCTCGAGGACATCCCCCTCGACTCCAATAGCATCGCGGCGTGCGGCACGGGCCTCGGCACCGGCGGCACCATCGTCATCGACGACTCCGTCGAGATGATCCAGGCCCTCTCCAACCTCAACGCCTTCTACGCCCACGAGACCTGCGGCCAGTGCACGCCCTGTCGCGAAGGCTCCCTCTGGCTCTCCCGCGTCTCGAAGCGCATCACGAACGGCGGCGGCCTCGAGACCGACGTCCCTCTGCTGCTCGACATCGCGAACCAGGTGGCCGGTCGCACGATCTGCGCCCACGGCGAAGCCGTCGCCTGGCCCGTCCAGTCCGCCGTCCCGAAGTTCAAGGACGAGTACCTCGAGTCCATCCGCAAGCGCCAGCAGGGCCAGGAAGTCCCGAAGCTGAAGCTGATTTGATCGCCGCGAGTATCGTTGGCCCGAGTATCGAGTCTCGGGGAAATAAGGACCGCACCCCGTGCGGTCTTTTTTTATACCCACCCAATCTTCTGGTCTCGGGTCTCGGCCGTCGGGTGTCTGGTACGGGCATTCAGTCATCCGTCATCTGTCATCTATTCAGCCCTCCACTCAGTCCTCTATTCAGCCCTCAACGCAGTCCTCCATTCAGCCCTCTCGTCACCCCCTACACTCGATACTCCATACTCCATACTCTGATTTTACCTACCCCTACCCCCACCCCTACCCCTATCCCTCTTCTTCGTTTCTCCCTTTACCCTCCCTCCCCCTCCCCTTACCAAATCCGTCCCATGGAATTCAAGAACGTCACCGCCGTCGCCAAAGCCAACGTCTACTTCGATGGCAAGGTCGTCTCCCACACGATCCTCACCGCCGACGGCGCCAAGAAGACCGTCGGCCTGATCTACGCCGGCACGTACCACTTCGGCACCGACAAGGCCGAGATCATGGAGATCACCGACGGCTCGTGCGTCGTGGTCCAGGACGGTTCCAAGGAAGAGAAGACCTACGGCGCGGGCACCCACTTCTACGTGGCCCCGAAGTCCGGCTTCACGATCACCGTGAGCTCGGGCATCTGCCAGTATATCTGCAGCTTCATCGGTTGACGCTTCGCGGGCCTTGGGACCTCGAGGCCCCGACCGTGAGCTAGGCAAGCCAGAGCCGGCAAGCAGGGCAAGGTCACTTGCCCTGCTTGTCTCTCAGTGTCACGACGCGCGATGTGTCGATCCCTCCGTTGGCCTTGAGATTGAGGCGCACCTTGATCTCTTCCGGGCGTTCGGGCTTGAGGAACTTGAAGCGGATGCTGCGCAGGGCCTTTTCCACCGCTTCGGCGGTGGAGGTTCCCTTGAGCGTAAGCCGTCCGTTGGCCGGATCGAACGAGAAGACCAAGCCTGCGACCTCGCCATGCTCGAGGCTGACGACGGAGAAATCCATCTGGGTGAGGATATCGAAGGAGATGTCGAACTCCTTGGCCAGGGAGAGGGCTGATTTGTTCAAGGCGAACGTATCGCCGGCGGGCAGGATGTCCGGACTTGCCGGAACGATCGGACGGACGGAAACCAGGAGAATCTGGTCATCGCCCGCAGCGACGAGGTCCGTTGAGGGATTCCAGATCCGGAGCCCCTTTTCGATCGCTTCGCTCAGGATCGTTCCGTTCTGCGCCATCTGGCTCGACGCTTCCGCAAGCATATCGACGCTGGGCACCGTCACGACACCGGCTGACCGGGTGATGACATCGCCGATGGACGTGCCGGTGTCGGGGTAATTGAAGGTAAGACCGGGATTATTGATGCCGTCGCCGTTACCCAGCTGGACCGGACCGGTGACGGTGAAGGCCGCTCCAGGAGTCTTCTTGATCGGGTAGTTGGATTTGAACTTAAGGCCACCGGTCGCCGTGACATCTCCCAAGGTAACCTCGGCCGAAGTCGCGATAATGACGTCGCCGCCCGTCAGGGTCACCGCGCCGCCGAAGAGGTTGCCGGGGTTCGACAGCGTGATGTCGCCGCCGCCCGCGTTCAGGCCCGTCGTGCCCGTCACGTCCAGCGGACCCGTCTGCGTGATCGCCCCGCCGTTCGTCGTCACGCCGAGGTCGCCGCCCACGGTGACAGAGCCGAGGCTGAGCGGACCGTTGGTCGTCAGCGTCAGGTCGCCCGTCGTCGTCACCGTGCCGGTCGTCAGCGGTCCCGCCGTCACGAGCGTCACGTCGCCGCCCGTCAGGGTCACCGCGCCGCCGAAGAGGTTGCCGGGGTTCGACAGCGTGATGTCGCCGCCGCCCGCGTTCAGGCCCGTCGTGCCCGTCACGTCCAGCGGACCCGTCTGCGTGATCG
>JBEGSF010000004.1:0-235339 GCA_041180005.1 Verrucomicrobiota bacterium
GCTTCGCGACGGTATCCTCATCGGTCGTCTGCGCGTCGAGAGGCTGGGCGAGGATCGCGGCGGCGTGGGCCTGGCGGGCGCCGAGGCGCGTGAACCACTGCTCATGCACGCCCCAGCCGCCGTCCTTGAGGATGAGCCAGAGGCTCTTGAAATACGCGCAGTCCGCGCGCGGGCGCGCGGCCATCGCGTCGAAGGTCTCGAGCGCGATGCGGTAGCAGACCTCGGCGGATTCGGGCGGCGGCGGGTTCTTGCGCAGCATCGCCGCGAGACGGCAGGCGCGTTCGAGCGTGCGGTGGTCGCGGGCCAGGCCGGCGCGGCGGGTGAGCAGGCGGTAGTCGCGGGCGAAGCGCGTGCCGCCGTCCTTGGCGCGTTCGAGGCTCACTTCGCCTTCGTCGAAGAGGTCGGGCAGCGTCGTGCCCTTGCCGCGGTGCGTGCGGATGAGGCAGCGCACGAGGCCTTCGGCGGGCTCGAGCAGCGTGAGCAGGGAATGCGACTCCCCGGAGGGGTCGCGACCCAGCACCAGGCAGCGGAGGCTCGACGCGGACATCCGGCCTATTCCTTGCTTTCCGGCTTGGGGACGACGGAGCCGAAGCTCATCAGCAGGCCGAGGGCCTCGCCGACGGTGAGCTTGGTCTCGCGCACTTCGTCCGGGGAGACCTGCAGGATGACGCCGGTGGTCGGCGCGGGCGCGGCCGGGATGAAGACGTTCACGACCGGCTTGCCGACGGCTTCGGAGAAGACCGTGGGCTGCTCATGGGTCACGAAGGCGATGGACCACATGCCGGGGCGGGGGAACTCGACCATCACCACGCGGCGGAAGGTGTCCTTGTTGCGGCCGCTGAGGGCGTCGACCATCTGGCGGATCGTGCCGTAGAGGGAGCCGAGGCCGGGGATGCGTTCGAGGATCCTGGCGAACCAGCGGTGGAGGACCTTGCCGAAGAGTCGCTTCGAGAGGTAGCCGACGACGACCAGGATGAAGATCATCACCACCGCGGAGGAGAGGACGACCAGCTGACGATAGAGCCCGATGGTGAAGTCTGGCGCGGGCTGCTTGGAATTCTGCCAGAGCCAGGCCAGGCCGATCTCGAGGGCGGGCTGGATGAACTTGCCCATCAGGTCGAGCAGGACGGACACCACGTAGAGCGTCAGGCCGATCGGGAGGAGCAGGAAGAGACCCGTCAGGAAATTGTGGCCCAAGCGGGAGGCGAAGGTGCTTTTTTCCGGCGAGTCGCTCATCAGCCCAAGAAAACGCCCTCCCGGACCGGTGGCAAGGTCGGTCGGCGATTTCGGAGGTTGGAACCACGGCGGCGGGCCCTAGGATGGCCTCATGAAGACGTTCCTCCGGGTTGCCCTCGCCATCGTCGCCCTGTCGGTCAACCTCGGAGCCGTGGAAGAAGCCTACCCGCGCACCGCCCCGGGCGACCTCGAGCTCAAGACCTTGCCGGCGGCCCGCTGGATGCGCACCGAGTCGTCGAAGGATTATTTCGCTTCGGACAACGGGCTCTTCATGAAGCTCTTCCGCTACATCGACTCGAACAAGATCCCGATGACCGCGCCGGTCGAGGCGGGCATCAAGCCCGGCACGATGGTCTTCTACATGGACGAAGCGTCCGCCAAGCGGTCCGACCTCGCGGAGACCCCGCAGGTGAAGCTCTCTTCGGTGCCTGAACGCCGCGTCGCCGCCATCGGCATCCGTGGTTCGTACAGCCGCGAGAATTACGACGAAGCGCTGGCCGAGCTGCGCGCGTGGCTCGGGAAACGCACGGACGTGAAAGCCGCGGGCGAACCTTACGCGGTCTACTGGAACAGCCCGTTCGTGCCCTTCTTCCTCAAGCAGTCGGAAGTGCACATCCCCGTCGCGCCGACGAAGTGAATCAGGCCCAGGCGCGCTGGCGCCAGGCGAGGCCTTCGGCGACTTCGCGGGCGAGTTCCGGACCGCGGAAGACGAGGCCGGAGTAGACCTGCACGAGGCACGCGCCTTCGTCCATGAAACGTCCCGCGTCCTTCGCGCACAGGATGCCGCCGCAGCCGACGATCGGGATGCGTCCGTCGGCTTCCTTGGCCAGGAAACGCACGACCTGCAGGGAGCGTTCGAGGAGCGGGGCGCCGCTGAGGCCGCCGCGGCCGGGCGAGCACGCTTCGGTGCCCGCGGGGCGCGAGATCGTGGTGTTCGTGGCGATGATGCCGGCGAAGCCGCATTCGCCGACGACGCTGACGATGTCCGCGAGCTGGTTCGGATTGAGGTCCGGGGCGATCTTGAGGAGCAGGGGCACCGGGCCGCCGTCGACGGAGCGGTTCTCCTGCGCGAGCGTGGAGAGCAGCGTCACGAGCGGGGCGCGATCCTGGAGGGCGCGCAGGCCGGTCGTGTTCGGGCTGCTGATGTTGACGACGACGTAGTCGGCGAGCGGGGCGAGGAGCTTGAAGCAGGTGAGGTAGTCCTCGTGGGCCTGCTCGTTGGCGGTGGCCTTGTTCTTGCCGATGTTGATGCCGAGCGGGCTGACGCGCTTACCGCGGCCGGGCTGCTTGCTCAGGCGGTCGTACAAAGCCTGGGCGCCGTTGTTCGGAAAGCCGTAGGCGTTCACCACGGCGTTGAGCTCGGGGTAGCGGAAGACGCGGGGCTTCTCGTTGCCCGGCTGCGCCTTCGGGGTGACCGTGCCGACTTCGACGTGGCCGAAGCCGAGGGCCGCCGCGCCGCGCCAGCCGAGGCCGTCCTTGTCGAAACCGGCGGCGAGGCCGATGTGGTTGGGGAACTTCAGGCCGAAGGCTTCGATCGGGCGGCCGCCCTTGGGGGTCAGCGAGCGCTCCATGAGGGCGCGGAGGGGGGCGATGGCGCCGAGCAGGCCCATGCCGCGGAGGCCGACCTGGTGGGCCGTCTCAGGGTCCAGCTTGTAGAGGGCCTTCGCGATCACCTTGTCGTACAGGAAAGACATGCCCCGGAGTTAAGGGAGGAAAGGGCGGAAGGAAAGCGGAGAAGCCCGCCATTTGGGGCCGCCGCCGACCCCTCTTGACTCCCGCCCAGACTTGGGCAAACCACCCTGCCATGGCTGTGACTACCTCAAAGCTCCTTTGGTGCACCATCCGTTTCAAGGAGAAGGAAGGCAACTGGTGGGTGAAGGAGAACTCCGACCCCAAGCATTACGAACCGGACGGCCTCGGCATCCTCGATCCCTACCAGTTCCCGTGGATCCTGGACATGATGGACCCCCTCCGAGAGTACGGCCTCTCCAACGAGATCCTCGAGGCGGCCTTCGTTCCTTTCCAGGCCCAGGACATCGAGAAGGACCAGACCGTCCGCCTCGTCCGCGTGGCCGAGCACATCCTCGATTCCGAAGAGCCGCTCTTCGCCCTCCCGAACGTCAAGGACGGCGACAAGGGCGCCTACGCCGACTTCCTCGAGCACATCATGCGCCTGCGCGTGAAGCTCATCAACGACACGATCAAGCTCGAGCAGAAGCTCACCGTCGAGGACGTGGATGAACAGCTCAGCGAGCTGCGCAACCAGGCCATGATCGAAGGCCGCGACATCCATCCTTTCGAAGAGATCACCGACATCCTCGAGTTCGTCCCGCAGGGCCACGAAGTCCCGGGCGACGACGATGACGACGACAAGCCCGTGCGCGCCCAGGCGGCCGCCGAGGACATCGCCGACCTCCCCGACGTCGAAGAAGTCGACAAGGACATGGAGAAGAACCTCCGCTGGGACGACGAAGACGAACCGGCCGAAGAAGGGTCCGGCGAAGAGGGCGGCGAATCCGAAGGCGGCAAGGCTTCCGGCAAGTCCGGTCGCCGTCGCTGAGCCCGCGGCTTATTTCGCCGGCTTTTCCGCGACCTGCGGCTCGAAGAGCCAGAGGCGTCGCGAAGCCATGTCCACCGCGATGGGGTGGGCGCGCAGGAAGTCGTCGCCGAGCAGGTTGTGCTCCTCGTCGCGGATGAATTCCACGCCCGTCAGCGGGGCGCCGCCGATGCGCAGCGACTTGATCTTGCAGATCTGGACGCGCGTGAGCGAGGTGCCGCGCACGGTGGCCACGGGCAGGAAGCCGCGGAACTCGGTCTCGCCGCGGAACTTCAGCGAGCTCATGTAGGATTTCGAGGCGCCGGAATCGATGATCATCGGGACCTTCACGCCTTCGACTTCGATGTTGACGCCGCAATGGCCGCCGCGGCTGTAGATGGGGACTTCGTGGGCCGAGGAGGTGTCCGGGATCTTGCCGAGGATCATGACCTTGTTGCGCAGGTCCATGTAGAAGGGCCGGCCGAAGAGCAGGTCGGCGCCCAGCAGTCCGTCGAGCTCCATGCCGTCGAGCGGCATGATGGCCACGTGGAAGTCGCGCCAGGTGACCTCGCCCGCGCGGAGGCTCTCGACGAGCCCGTAGGTGGATTCCTTGCGGCCGGAGTTGCCCATCGAGGGCAGCGAGAAGGCTTCGCTGATGCCGCAGCGCTGCGCCGCGCGCGGGGTGATCACGGCCGTGCCTTGGCAGCCGGTGTCGACGCCGAGCAGCACGTTCACGCCGTTGATCTGCACCACCAGCGTCGGGATGGACTTGATGCGCAGGCGATACGTCGCGACGCCGCTCTCAGGGAACTCCTCCTTGGGCTTCTTGAGGTCCTGCGCGACGAGCGAGCAGGCGAGGCAGAGGCCGAGGCTGGCGAACAGGAGGCGCAGGGGCTTCATCGGTGGGCGAAGGGCGCGGGAGGCGCCGGGGTCACCCTAATTTGGACGGAATCCGCGGGAGGTCGACAAGGACCTGCGGATTTCTGGCTCAGGCCTGCCGACGGCGACGCCACAGGTAGGCCAAGGCGAAGCACAGGCCGCCCAAGCCGACGGCCCAATCGCCATGGCGCACCCAGAAGGTGTCCGGCTGGCGGTCGCGCGGGATCCGCATCGGCGCGGCCAGGCGCGATCCCCGGAAATACACGCTGCCTTGCTCGAGGACGGGGAAGGCGCGGCCGAGGGGGTCGATGGTGCCGCTCCAGCCGGCGTTGCCGCAGCGCACGACGGGCAGCCCCGTGGCGGCGGCCAGGAGGACGGAATGGGCGGCATGCTGGTAGGCTCCGGCTTCGCGGCCATACCAGGCGTCATTGGTCACCACGATGAGCACGTCGGCGCCGGCGAGGGCGTGTTCGCGGGCGAGCTCCGGGAAGACGTCTTCGTAGCAGACCAAGGCGCCGGCCATGAAGGTGCGGCCTTCGCGCGTCGAGAGCGGGAGCAGGGAAGGGCCGGTGCCGGCCACGCAGTCGGTCTCGATCGGCACGACCTTGCGGAGCGGGATGAAGTCGGCGAGCGGCACGTATTCGCCGAAGGGCACGAGGTGACGCTTCGCGTAAGCAGGCTTGCGCACGCCTTCGCTCGTCACGACCGCGACCGCGTTGCCGTAGCCCGCGCCGCGGCGGTCGATGGCGCCGATGACGAGCGTAGTGTCGGTGACCGCCGACAGCGCCTTGAGCCGGTCGACGTACGGTTCGCTTTCCAAGGTCAGCGGCAGGGCCGCCTCGGGCCAGAGCACGAAGTCCGCTTTGCGCCCGCCGGCGACGTCGATGGTCATCGTCTCCGCGAGACGCAGGTGTTCCTGCAGGCGCGCTCCGTCCCATTTGGCGTTGGGATCGAAATCCGTCTGCACGACCGCGGGCGTGACCGTGACGTGCGGGAGCGTGGCCTTGGCGGCGTTGGCGGCGAGCAGGGCGACGAAACCGCCGGCGATGGGCAGCAGGCCGACGTAGAGCTCGGGCGTGAGGCGTCGCAGCCAGCCGGCGGGGCCGACGGGCGCGAGGCGCGCGTCTTCGCGATAGGATTCGATGAGCCGGACGATCCAGCGCGCGAAGCCGAGGTTGAAGAGCACGAGCGCGATCGAGAGGCCGATCGGACCGATCCACGCGCACAGGCTGAGCATCACCGGATTGCCGGTCTGCGAAGCCGAGAGCGGCAGCCAGCCGAAGCCGGAGAGGATCGTCGAACGCGTCCACTCGAGCAGGCCCCACGCGCCGGCGAGGCCGAAGATCGCGAGCAGGCGTGCAGGCAGGCCGGCGCCGGCGCAGGCCGGGAAGATCCAGCGGAGCAGGCAGAGCCAGCCGGCGAGGTAGGCCGCGCAGTAGGCCGTGAGCAGCACCAGGCCCAGCCAGCCGAGCGGCGGGTAGACGTGGCGCAGCCAGACGAGCAAGGCGATCCAGAGCACCCAGCTCAGCGCGAACGAGGCGCGACGCCAGGCGCGCCAGTCGGGCTTGAACGCGGCCGCGACCGCGGCGGGCACGAGCGCGATGAACGCCCAGAAAGGATGGCCGACCGGACCGAACGAAAAGAAGAGCAGGAGCGCCGTCAGCGACGTGCCGAGCCAGGCGAGCCGGCCGGATCCCGGGCTGCTCGCGGCCGTCTCCGTCATTCCGAGAGGACTTCGGCGACTTCCCAGCCCTCGTCGCGGACGAGTGCTTCGGCCTTCTTCCACTTCAGGTCCTGGGTCTCAGGTCCCTTGCGGATGCGGACGACGGCGTTGCGGCCGATCTTCGGGGTCTGGCGGCGGAAAGGCTCCTGCTTCGGCGCGGCGGCGGGCGTGGTCTCGGTGGCCGGACCGGTGCCGGGTTCGGCGGGGCCGATGGCCTTGGCCTGGCCCTGGGCGCGGCGCATGAGCGATTCGAGCGCCTCCATCGAGGTCGCGGTGCGGAAGAGTCCGGAGCAGGCGTCGGTGCGCAGCTGCTGCATCAGGCGTTCGAAGGCCTTGAAGGCCTCGGCCTTGTATTCGTTGAGCGGGTCCTTCTGCGCATAGGTGCGCAGGCCGACGCCGCGGCGGAGGTCTTCCATCTCGGTGAGATGGTTCTGCCAGTTGCGGTCGATGGCGCGCAGGAGGACGCTGCGTTCGAGGTACTGGAGGATCTCCGGCGACTCGTGCTGCTCGCGGCCGGTCTGCAGGGCGCGGACGCGGTCGGTGGCCATCAGGAGGACCTGCGTGCGCGTGCGCGCGAGGATGTCCTCGAGGTCGAGGCGCATGTGGAAGGTCGTCACGTACCAGTAGACGAAGGCCTCGGCGGCGCGGCGGTCGGCCTCGCCTCCGGCTTCGGGGAAGACCATCGCGAGGCGTTCGTCGATCTCTTCCTCGATGATGTCCATGATCGTCGCGCGGCTGTCTTCGGCCTTGAGGGCGCGGTTGCGCAGCCCGTAGACGATCTGGCGCTGCTGGTTCAGCACGTCGTCGTACTGGAGCAGGCGCTTGCGCATCGAGTAGTTCTGGCCTTCGACGCGCTTCTGCGCGGTGCCGATGGAACGATTGAGGAGCGGGTGCTCGAGCGGCTCGCCTTCCTTGAAGGACTTCTCGAGCAGGGAGGAGATGATGCCCGCGTTGGAGAACAGGCGCATCAGGTCGTCCTCGAGGGAGACCAGGAAGCGGGAACGGCCGGGGTCTCCCTGACGCGAGCAGCGGCCGCGCAGCTGGCGGTCGACGCGGCGGGATTCGTGGCGCTCGGTCGCGAGGACGTAGAGGCCGCCGAGGTCGCGGACGCCTTCGCCCAGCTTGATGTCGGTGCCGCGGCCGGCCATGTTGGTGGCGATGGTCACCGCGCCGTGCTGGCCGGCCATCGAGACGATGTCGGCTTCGGATTCGTGGTGCTTGGCGTTGAGGATCTTGTGCGGGACCTTGGCCATCGCGAGCATGCGGCCGAGGGTCTCGGAGGCTTCGACGGAGGCGGTGCCGACGAGCACGGGCTGCCCGCGCTTATGGGCTTCGGCGATCTCCTTGATCGCGAACTGGTACTTCTCCTTGCGGGTCTTGAAGACGATGTCGTTGTCGTCGACGCGGATGCACGGGCGGTGCGTCGGGATGGCGACGACCGTCAGCTTGTAGATGTCATGGAACTCGGAGGCTTCGGTCTCGGCGGTGCCGGTCATGCCCGCGAGCTTCTGGTACATGCGGAAGTAGTTCTGGATGGTGACCGTCGCGTAGGTCTTGTTCTCCTTCTCGAGCGCGACGCCTTCCTTGGCTTCGACGGCCTGGTGGAGGCCGTCGGACCAGCGGCGGCCTTCCATGATGCGGCCGGTGTTCTCGTCGACGATCTTCACCTTGCCCTCGTGGACGACGTACTGCTTGTCCTTCTCGTAAAGCGTGTAGGCCTTGAGCAGCTGGCCGATGGCGTGGATGTCCTCGGAGACCTGCGCGTAGGCGGCCTCGGCTTCGGCGCGGAGTTCGGCGCGGCGCTCGGGCGTGAGGGACTCGTCGTTGTCGAGCTCGACGTAGCGGCTCGGGAGGTCGGGGAGCACGAACGCGTCGGGCTCGCCGGGGCGGAGGGTGTCGCGGCCGAGCTGGGTGAGGTCGGACTCGTGCTGGCGTTCGCTGACGGAGAAGTAGAGGCGTTCCTTGAGGTGGAAGCGGCGGTCCTTCTCGATCTCGGAGGCGAGCACGCCTTCGTGCTTCTCGAGGGCCTTGCGCCACTTGCCGTTCTCCATCAGGCGGAGGAAGACGCGGTTGCGCGGCATGCCGTGGGCGGCGAGCCAGAGCTTGTCGAGGGAATCGGCGGACGGCTCCTTGTCCTCGCCGAGCTTCTCGAGCTCGTCGCGGACCTCGTTCATCAGGCGGGTGACGAGGCGGATCTGGAGTTCGACCAGTCCGGCGACCGGCTGGCGGAGGCGCGGGAAGGCGGGCTCGCGCTCTTCGGCGACGGGACCGGAGATGATCAGCGGGGTGCGGGCTTCGTCGACCAGGATGGAGTCGATTTCGTCGACGATGCAGAAGTAGTGGTCGCGCTGGACCTGTTCCTCGGGCGACAGGGCCATGCCGTTGTCGCGCAGGTAGTCGAAGCCGAACTCGGAAGCGGTGCCGTAGGTGATGTCGCAGCCGTAGGCGGCCTTGCGGTCCTCGCTGGGCATCTGGTTCTGGATGCAGCCGACCGTGAGGCCGAGCCAGCGGTAGAGGTGGCCCATCCACTCGGAGTCGCGGCGGGCGAGGTAGTCGTTGACGGTGACGAGCTGGCAGTTCCGGCCGGTCAGCGCGTTGAGGTAGAGGGGCAGGGTGGCGACGAGGGTCTTGCCTTCGCCGGTCGCCATCTCGGCGATCTTGTTCTGATGGAGGGCGATGCCGCCGATGAGCTGGACGTCGAAATGGACCATTTCCCAGGTCTGCTCATGGTCGCAGACGATGGCCTTGGTGCCGCAGAGGCGGCGGCCGGCGTTCTTGACGACGGCGAAGGCCTCGGGGAGGAGGGCGTCGAGGGACTCGCCCTTGGCGTGACGGGCCTTGAATTCGGCGGTCTTGGCGCGGAGTTCGTCGTCGGACAGTTTCTGGTACTCGATTTCGAGGGCGTTGATCCGCTTGACGAGGGGAGCGCACTTGCGGAGGAACCTCCGGTGGTGGCTGCCGGCGAAGAGCTTGAGGATGCTAAGAAACATGGGTCCGGGAGCGAGTGGTAGCAAACTCCGACCCCACCCCCCGGGGCAAGCCTTGTCTCGGGTTGTTCACATCGGGTTTTCGGCCTTGCGGCCATCCTCCCGCCGTCAAGATGGGACGTACCCATGGCTGAAAACGTCCTTATCCTCGGCACCGGTTGCGCCGGCCTGACCGCCGCTATCTACGCCGCCCGCGCGGGCCTCGCTCCCCTGGTCCTCGAAGGCGGCCAGCCCGGCGGCCAGCTGACCACGACTTCCGAGGTCGAGAACTTCCCTGGCTTCGTCCACGGCGTCGACGGCAACGAGCTCATCACGAACATGAAGGGCCAGGCCGAACGCTTCGGCGCCAAGTTCGCCTGGGACCGCATCGACTCCGTCGACTTCTCCGGCCCGATCAAGAAGCTCAAGGGCGGCGAAGCCACCTATGAGGCCAAGGCCGTGATCATCGCCACCGGCGCCTCGCCCCGCCTCCTCGGCATCCCCGGCGAGAAGCATTACTACGGCGGCAACGGCGTCACCACCTGCGCGACCTGCGACGGCGCCTTCTACCGCGACGTCCCCGTGGCCGTCGTCGGCGGCGGCGACTCCGCCTGCGAAGAAGCCCTCTTCCTCACCCGCTTCGCCTCCAAGGTCTACCTCGTGCATCGACGCGACACCTTCCGCGCCTCCGACATCATGGTGCAGCGCGTCAAGGCCCACGCCAAGATCGAGCTAGTCCTCAACGTCACCCCGAAGGAGATCCTCGGCGACGCCAAGGTCCACACGCTCCGCGTCGTCGAGAAGTCCGGCGCCGAACGCGATCTCGCGGTGAAGTGCGTCTTCGTGGCCATCGGTCACGTGCCCAATTCGCAGGCCTTCACGCCGGCCCTCGAGGTCGACGAAGGCGGTTATTTCGTCGCCGGCGCCAACACCGTCAGCACCCGCGTCCCAGGCGTCTTCGTCGCAGGCGACTGCGCCGACCACGTCTATCGCCAGGCCATCACCGCCGCCGGCATGGGTTGCCGCGCCGCGATCGAAGCCGAGCGCTGGCTCGCGGGGCACTGAGCGTCGCGGCAGAGCCGCGACGAGGGGGCACGTGGGCAAGGTGACACGTGGGCAAGGGGTTGAATCAAATCGTTTCGGGTGGCGGGTGGCAGCCCCTGGTTTCAGGTGGCTGGACCAGTACCTGTACCTGAATACCTGTACTGATACCCGATGGCCGAGACCCGGGACCTGAAACTGCATCTGCCCGCCACCTGCCACCTGAGGCCGCCACCTGCCACCCGGTTGTGAGGATGCGGATGCGATGTCATCGCATCCCTACCAAAAGCAGCAGGGGCGCTTTCGCGCCCCTGTTCACTGATTCCCCTTGCCCACGTGTCACCTTGCCCACGTGCCCCTCGAAATAATCCCTTCGGGATTATTTCGTCAGAATCTCCATCGCCGACTTCTTCTGCGGGATGAAGGGCAGCACGTGCTCGGTGTACGGGACGACGACGTCGAGGAGGTAAGGTCCGTCGTGGTCGAGCATCTCGCGCATGGCCTCGCGGAGGTCTTCGCGCTTCATCACCTGGCGGGCCTTGATGCCGAAGCCGTTGGCGATCTTGACGAAGTCAGGGTAGAGGCCGGCCGGATTGTCGGGGGAGCCGATGTTCGAGGCGTCGCCGAGGATGGTGTGTCCGCGGGTGCCGGCGTAGAAGCGGTCTTCCCACTGCACCACCATGCCCAGGTGCTGGTTGTTGAGGATGAGGATCTTCGCGTTGATCTTCTCGATCTTCATGCACGCGAGCTCCTGGATGTTCATCAGGAACGAGCCGTCTCCGTCGATGTCGATGACGTGCTTGTCCGGGTTGGCGACCTTGGCGCCGATGGCGGCCGGAAGGCCGAAGCCCATCGTGCCCGCGCCGAGCGAGCTGATGAAGCGGCGGGGTTCGCCGAAATGGTAATACTGCGGGGCCCACATCTGGTGCTGGCCGACGCCGGTGGCGATGATGGCCTTGCCCTTGGTCTCCTGGTAGAGGACCTCGACGGCTTCCTGCGGGAGGATGTGCTTCGTCTTGCGCTCGTAGCTGAACGGATACGGGTGCTCCTTCTTCCAGCCGTTGATGGTCTCGTACCACTTCTTCAGGTCAGGCTTCTTGAAGCCCTTCTTGGCGAGCGTGACGAGGCGGCCGAGCGCGTACTTGATGTCCGAGTGGATCGGGTGGTGGGCGAACTTGTTCTTCTGGTGCTCGGAGCGGTCGATGTCGATGTGGACGATCGTGGCGTCCGGCGCGAACTTCTCGACGGCGCCGGTGATGCGGTCGTCGAAGCGGGCGCCCATCGTGATGAGGAGGTCGCTCTTGCAGACGGCCCAGTTGCCGGCGACGGTGCCGTGCATGCCGTACCAGTAGAGGGACTGCGGATGGTCGCAGGGGAAGGCGCCCAGGCCCATCAGCGTGGAAGCGACGGGGATGCCGGTGGCTTCGGCGAAGGCGCGGAGCTCCTTGTGGGCGTCGCCGGAAAGGATGCCGCCGCCGATGTAGATGGCGGGCTGCTTGGCGCCTTCGATGAGGCGGAGGACCTTCTCGAGCTCGGCGTCCGCGCACTTAGGCGGCGTCGGCAGGCCGGGGATGGAGACGTCGTCGGGGTTCTTCGGGAAGACCGGGACCCACTCGTGCTGCTGGATGTCCTTCGGGATGTCGATGACCACGGGGCCCGGACGGCCGGTCGTGGCGATCTTGAAGGCCTTGTACATGATGCTCGGCAGCTCGTTGTAATCGAGGACGAGGAAGGAGTGCTTCACGATCGGCAGGGTCATGCCGTAGAAGTCGGTTTCCTGGAAGGCCGCGCGGCCGATGAACTGCTGGTAGACCTGGCCGGTGATGCAGATCAGCGGGATGCTGTCCATGTGCGCGTCGGCGATGGCGGTGACGAGGTTCGTCGCGCCGGGACCGGAGGTGGCCATGCACACGCCGGGCTTGCCGGTCGAGCGCGCGTAGCCGTGCGCCATGAAGGCGCCGCCCTGTTCGTGACGGGGCAGGATGGTGCGGATCTTCTTGGAGCGGGTGAGGCCTTGGTGGAGCTCCATGGACGCGCCGCCCGGATAGGCGAAGATCGTATCGACACCGAGGTTCTCGAGGCAGCGGACCATGACGTCGCAACCGCGCATCTTGACGCCGGTCTTGGCCGAGACGGCCGAGGGGGCGGAGGCGGTGGACTTCTGGGCGGCGTTCTTTTTGGGCATGGTCGTAGGGGGCAGGTCGTGCCTGCAGGGAATGGGTTAGAAAAGGTGGCCGGCTTGCGGGGGCAAGTGTGAATAAGTGGCTGAAAATAGGGGTAGGGGTTCTGAAATCCAGAGGGGTAGGGGTAGGGGCTGGGGTAGGGGTAGTAAATGCAGGGTAAAAGGCCTATTTTGCCTAATTTTAAGCAAATTTAGCCTACCCCTACCCCTACCCCTACCCCTACCCCTCCTCAAAGATGCCTAATACAATTAAGCCCTGCGACCTGCAGCGGCCCATGGATCGCGCCCTGGAGGTAGGCATGGGCGATGGTCACGGCTTCCGCGAGGCTCTTGCCCTTGGCGAGCTGGGCGGTGATGGCCGCCGAAAGGGTGCAGCCGCTGCCATGGGTGTCCACGTTCGGCGCGCGTCGGGCGTTGAAGGTCTTGGTCTCGCCGGTCGGCCAGGCGAGGCAGTCGGTGAGGTCGTCGCCCTCGGCATGTCCGCCCTTGAGCAGGAACGGCACGCCGTAGGCCTTGGCGAGTTCGAGCGCCTCTTCGACGCCGCCGGTGGATTTCCGTCCGAGCAGGATCGTGGCCTCGTCGAGGTTGGGCGTGACGAGCGCGGCGAGCGGGATGAGCCGCGTGCGCACGGCCGCGACGGCGTCGGGCGCGAGCAGAGTGGCGCCGCTGGTGGCGACCATCACGGGATCGACGACGGCGGGGATGCCCGAGGCCTTGATGAAGCCGGCGACGGCGAGGACGATCTCGGCGTTGAGCAGCATGCCGGTCTTGAGCGCCTTCGGATGGAAGTGCGCCGCGACCTGCGCGCATTGCTCGGTGACGAACGCCGCGGGGCTCGCCTGCACGCCCGAGACGCCGCGCGGATTCTGCGCGGTGAGGCAGGTGATCGCGGTCGTTCCGAACACGCCCTGCGAGGCGAAAGTGAGCAGGTCGGCCTGGATGCCGGCGCCCGCGCCGCTGTCGGAACCGGCGATGCTGAGGGCGACGGGAAGTTCGCGGCTGGAGGCGGAGGTGGGCATTGTTCGTCAGCGGGGCAGGCTGATTATATTAGGGAGGTAATCCGAATATCGTCTTGTCGCAAGGACTTACCAGGCTGATAAATCCGCCTCGTCCATTCCCGGTGAGCGCGCCCGAAACCCAATCTTCCTCCCGTCCTTCCGAAGATGCCATGCTCGGCCTCGAGCGGCTCATCGTCGGCCGCGAGTGCAATGGCTTCGACCGTCTCTCGCCGGCCCGCAAGTCCCGCGCTTTCGCCGAACTCATCCGCCTCGGCTACGCCTACGGCAAGGTCGAGGAAGTCGCCGGCCAGGATTTCCCGAACGTCAGCGTCCAGCGCGTCAGCTCGCGCGGCCGCCGCCTCCGCCGTTCCTTCCGCTCGTCGGTCGGGGCAGGGAAGGGCAAGGGCGTCCCGATCTTCTGGGTCTTCGTCGCGCTCGCCGCGGCGTTGTTCGGCTGCCTCTTCCTGCTGTTCAAGGCCTCGGGCAGCTGAGCCCGGCCTCGCGGTTCTCGCCGAGGCGCAAAAAAGGGGCGCACCGTCCGGTGCGCCCCTTTGCTTGGTCCTGACCGGCAGGCTTACTTCTTGGCGGAGCGCTTCTCCTCGATCGCGGCCTGGGCGGCGGCGAGGCGGGCGACCGGCACGCGGTAAGGCGAGCAGGAGACGTAGGACAGGCCCACGCGGTGGCAGAACTTGACGGACTCGGGTTCGCCGCCGTGTTCGCCGCAGATGCCGAGCTTGATGTCGGGACGGGTCTTGCGGCCCTTCTCGATGGCGATCTGGACGAGCTGGCCGACGCCGGTCTGGTCGAGCGTGGCGAACGGGTTCTTCTTGAAGATCTCGTTCTCGGTGTAGGCGCCGAGGAAGTTGCCCATGTCGTCGCGGCTGACGCCGAGAGCGGTCTGGGTGAGGTCGTTCGTGCCGAAGCTGAAGAACTCGGCGGTGTGGGCGATCTCGTCGGCCGTGAGGGCGCCGCGGGGAACTTCGATCATCGTGCCCACGGAGTAGGCGATCTTGACCTTCTGTTCCTTCTGCACTTCGGCGGCGACGCGGTGGATGACTTCGACCTGGAGGTCGAGCTCACGCTTGAAGCCGACGAGCGGCACCATGACTTCCGGCTTCACCTTGATGCCCTTCTTCTGGACCGCCGCGGCGGCTTCGAAGATGGCGCGGGCCTGGGTCTCGGTGATCTCCGGGTAGGCGATGCCGAGACGGCAGCCACGGTGACCGAGCATCGGGTTGAACTCGTGCAGGGCGGCGACGCGGGCGATGACCTTCTCGGTCTTGATGCCGAGCTTCTTAGCGAGGGCGGCCTGGGACTTTTCGTCGTGCGGCACGAACTCGTGGAGGGGCGGGTCGAGGAGGCGGATCGTGGCGGGCAGGCCGTTGAGGGCCTTGAAGATGCCGGTGAAGTCCGCGCGCTGGTAAGGCAGGATCTTCGCGAGGGCCTTCTTGCGGCCTTCGACGGTCTCGGCGAGGATCATCTCGCGGACGGCGTCGATGCGGTCGCCTTCGAAGAACATGTGCTCGGTGCGGGTGAGGCCGATGCCCTGGGCGCCGAACGCGAGGGCCTGGGCGGTCTGCTCAGGATTGTCGGCGTTGGTGCGGACCTGCAGGCGGGTGGCCTGCGAGCACCACTTCATCAGCTGGACGTAGTTCTTGTACTTCTCGGTCTTCTGCGCGGCCTTGTCGTTGTTGAGCAGGCCGGCGACGATTTCCGAAGGAGCGGTCTTGATCTGGCCGGCGTAGACCGTGCCGGCCGTGCCGTCGATGGAGAGGTAGTCGCCTTCCTTGAAGGTGTGACCGGCGATCGTCGTCGTCTTCTTATCGTAGTCGATCTGGACGGCGGCGGCGCCGCAGACGCAGACCTTGCCCATCTGGCGGGCGACGAGAGCGGCGTGCGAGGACACGCCACCGCGGGCGGTGAGGATGCCTTCGGCGGCGATCATGCCACGGAGGTCTTCAGGGGAGGTTTCGACGCGGACGAGGAGGACCTTTTCGCCCTTCTCGGCGGCCACGACGGCGCGCTCGGCGTTGAAGTAGATCTTGCCGGTGGCGGCGCCGGGGCCGGCCGGGAGACCGGTGGCGATGGCCTTGGCCTTCTTCACTTCGGCGAGGTCGAAGATCGGGGCGAGCAGCTGTTCGAGCTGGTCGGCCGGGTTGCGCATGATGGCGGTTTCCCAGTCGATGAGCTTTTCCTTCACCATGTCGGCGGCGAACTTCAGCGCGGCGGCGGCGGTGCGCTTGCCGTTACGCGTCTGGAGCATGTACAGCTTGCCTTCCTGGATGGTGAACTCGATGTCCTGGACGTCCTTGAAGTGCTTCTCGAGGATCTGGCGGACCTTGAGGAGCTGGGCGTAGCTCTGGGGCATGACGTCCTTGAGCTTGATCACCGGCTCGGGGGTGCGGACGCCGGCGACGACGTCTTCGCCCTGGGCGTTGACGAGGAATTCGCCGTAGAATTCGTCCACGCCGTTGGCGGGATTACGGGTGAAGGCGACGCCGGAACCGGACTTGTCGCCGGTGTTGCCGAACACCATGGCCTGGACGTTGACGGCGGTGCCCCACTCGGCGGGGATGTTGTACTTGCGGCGGTATACGATCGCGCGGTCGTTCATCCAGGAGGAGAAGACGGCGCCGGCGGCGCCACGTAGCTGGTCCCAAGGATCGTTCGGGAAGACCTTGCCGGTGCGGGCCTTGACGAGGGCCTTGAAGCGCTTGACGAGCTCCTGCTGGTCTTCGGCGGTGAGGGCGGAGTCTTCGACGTCGCCCTTGTACTTCTGGTGCTTGAATTCTTCGATGACGGACTCGAACGGCTCATGGTCCTCGCCTTCGCGCTTCTGCACGCCGAGCACGACGTCGCCGTACATCTGGATGAAGCGGCGGTAGCAATCCCAGGCGAAGCGGGGGTTGTTGGTGGCCTTCTCGAGGGCGATGACGGACTGGTCGTTGAGGCCGAGGTTGAGGATGGTGTCCATCATGCCCGGCATCGAGTCGCGGGCGCCCGAGCGGACGGCGACGAGGAGCGGCATGCCGGAGGTGGCGCCGAACTTGGTGCCCATGATCTTCTCCATGTTGTGCACGCCGGCTTCCATCTGGGCCTGGAGGTTGGCCGGGTAGGTGCGCTTGTTGGCGTAGTAGTAGGTGCAGACTTCGGTCGTGATGGTGAAGCCGGGAGGCACCGGGAGACCGATGCGGGTCATTTCGGCGAGGTTCGCGCCTTTGCCGCCGAGCAGGGCCTTCATGGAGCCGTTGCCGTCAGCCTTGCCGTCGCCCCAGGTGTAGACGACCTTGGAGGACTTAGCGGTTTTGGAGGTATTCTTGGTGTTTTTAGCCATGGGAAAGAGGAGGGGTGGGGTGAAAACGTGAAGGGCAAAAGAAGGGGAATGGGGGGAGGGGTGTCAATTGATTAGGGGTAGGGGCAGGGGTAGGGGTAGGGCGGGCTCTCCGAGCCCGCCAGGGTGGTAGCGGTTGGCGGTTAGCGGTTGGGGTTATTCTCGGGTCCCAGGTCTCGGCTGCAGGTACGGGTGCGGGATCGGGTACGGGTCTCAGGCCCGGGACCTGCACCTGAACCTGAAAACCCGCACCAGAGACCCGATGGCTGAGACCTGGGACCCGAAAATGCCCTCTCCCGCCACCCGAAACACACCCTATACTCGATACTCCGGCTCTGCCTCCCTTGACAACTGGCCAACTGGTCAACCGGTCAACTAACGGTCCTCCCCTCCGGGCCTCCGAGCCTCTGGTCCACTGATCAACTCGTGTGCGGGCGGCTCCGGCCGCCCGTGAATCGTCTCTCCTTGCCCTCCCGCCCCCAGCCGCAACAAGGTTGGGCTGACTTCATGAAGCGCCTTTTCGTCGAGAAGAAACCCGATTTCCGGTCCGAAGCCGACCATCTCCTGCACGACCTGCGGGATTCGCTCCGCCTCCCGGGCCTGAAGAGCCTCCGCATCCTCCAGCGTTACGACGTCGAGGGCGCCTCCGAGGCTGCCATCCGCCAGGCGATCCCGACGGTCTTCGCCGAGCCCCCCGTCGACGATGTCTTCGAGGAGTGCTTCCCGCTCGCCGCCCATGAGACGGCCTTCGCGGTCGAGTTCCTCCCGGGCCAGTTCGACCAGCGCGCCGACTCCGCCGCGCAGTGCCTCCAGATCGTCTCCGGCGGCGACCGCCCCGTCGTGGCCGCGGCCCGCACGTTCGTCGTCAGCGGCGCCTCGCCCGAGGAGCTGAAGCGCATCAAGGCCTACCTGATCAATCCGGTTGATTCCCGCGAAGCCGACCTCGCCAAGCCCGCCTCGCTCCGTCGCGCCGCGCCCACGCCGGCCGCCGTCGCCTCGCTCACGGGCTTCCTCACCAAGGACGTCGCCGCGCTCGCCGCGCTCCGCAAGGAACTCGGCCTCGCGATGTCCGACGCCGACCTGCAGTTCTGCCAGGCCCACTTCCGCGATCAGGCCCGCCGCGAGCCGACGATCACTGAGATCAAGCTGCTCGATACGTATTGGTCCGACCACTGCCGCCACACGACCTTCCTCGCCGAACTGAAGTCGGTCGAGTTCGCGGATTCGCCTTTGCTGGCGCCCTTTAAAGCCTCGTGGGAACGCTACCAGCAGGTGCGCCTCGGCCTCAACCGCCAGGGCAAGCCGGTCTGCCTCATGGACATCGCGACCATCGCCGGCCGCGAGCTCAAGCGCACGGGCAAGCTCGACGACATGGAAGACTCCGAGGAGGTTAACGCCGCCTCGATCGTCGTCCCGGTCGAGATCGACGGACGCGTCCAGGAGTGGTTGGTGATGTTCAAGAACGAGACGCACAACCACCCGACGGAGATCGAGCCCTTCGGCGGCGCGGCCACCTGTCTCGGCGGCGCGATCCGCGACCCTCTTTCCGGCCGCTCCTACGTGTATCAGGCGATGCGCGTGACCGGCGCGGGCAATCCGCTCACGCCTTACGAGCAGACGCTCCCGGGCAAGCTCCCGCAGCGCAAGATCACCACCGGCGCCGCCGCCGGCTACTCCTCCTACGGCAACCAGATCGGCCTCGCGACCGGCCTGGTCTCCGAACACTACCACCCGGGCTACGTGGCCAAGCGCATGGAGATCGGCGCGGTCGTCGCCGCGGGTCCCCGTGACTGCGTGCGCCGCGAGGCTCCCGCTCCGGGCGACGTCATCGTGCTCGTCGGCGGCCGCACCGGCCGCGACGGCGTGGGCGGCGCGACGGGTTCTTCCAAGGAACACACCGAGACCGCCCTCCAGAATTCCGCCGAGGTCCAGAAGGGCGACGCCCCGACCGAGCGCAAGCTGCAGCGTCTCTTCCGCGATCCGGCCGTCAGCCGCCTGATCAAGCGCTGCAACGACTTCGGCGCAGGGGGCGTGTCCGTCGCCATCGGCGAGCTCGCCCCTTCGCTCCACGTCCATCTCGACCGCGTGCCGCTCAAGTATGACGGCCTCGATGGTTCCGAGATCGCCCTGTCCGAATCGCAGGAGCGCATGGCCGTCGTCCTCGAGCCCAAGGACGTCGCCGCCTTCCTCGCCGCCTCCCGCCGCGAGAACCTCGAAGCCGTGCAGGTCGCCGACGTCACCGACTCCGGCCGCCTGATCATGGAATGGCGCGGCCAGCGCGTCGTCGACATCGCCCGCGACTTCCTCGACACCAACGGCGTCACGCAGTCCGCGTCCGCCAAGGTGCTCGCGCCCGACGCTTCCAAGCATCCTTTCCAGGCCGGCTCCGCGCCGACCGTCGACGACCTCCGCAAGGCGGTCTCCGATCTTCCGAACGCCGCCCAGCGCGGCCTTGTCGAGCGCTTCGACGCCTCGATCGGCGCCAACACGGTGCTCCATCCTTTCGGCGGCGCGACGCAGTCGACCCCGCAGGAAGCCATGGCCGCCAAACTGCCGGTCCTCGGCGGCGAGACGGACGTCTGCACGATCATGGCCTACGGCTTCAACCCCGTCGTCGCCCAGTGGTCGCCCGGCCACGGCGCGGTCTGCGCGGTGGTGGAATCGCTCGCCCGTCTGACCGCCGCCGGCGGCAACCCGGCCCGCGCGCGTCTGACGCTCCAGGAATATTTCGAAAAGCTCGGCCAGGATTCCTCCCGCTGGGGCAAGCCCCTCGTGGCGCTCCTCGGCGCGCTCGACGCGCAGCTCGAGTTCGGTACGGCCGCCATCGGCGGCAAGGACAGCATGTCGGGTTCGTTCAAGGACCTCGACGTCCCGCCCACGCTCGTCTCGTTCGCCATCGTCCCGGGCAAGGCCAGCCAGGTCGTCTCCGCCGAGTTCAAGCAGGCCGGCTCCACGGTCGTGGTCGTCGACGTGCCCCGCACGTCCGCGCTCCTGCCTGACCTCAAGGTCGCCCGCGAACGCCTTGCCGCCATCCACGCGCTCGTCGTCTCGGGCAAGGTCCGCGCCGCCGCCGCCGTCCGTCAGGGCGGCATCGGCCACGCGCTCGTGCGCATGTCCTTCGGTAACCGCCTCGGCGTGACGCTCGCCGCCGCGCCCGCCGCCGACTTCCTGATTCCTGCCTACGGTTCCGTCGTGCTCGAAGTCGCTTCGGCCTCCGACCTCGGCGCGCTCCCGCACCGCGTGCTCGGCCAGACCAACGCCGAAGCCAAGATCGCCTGGCCCGGCGCGTCCGTCGCCGTCGCCGAGCTCCTCGCCGCGCACGAAGGCGTGCTCGAGTCCGTCTTCCCGACCAAGGCCGGCGAGCCGCAGGGCACGCCCGCCCCGATCAGCTTCACCGTCCGCTCCGGCCTCAAGCCCAAGGCCCGCGTCGCCAAGCCGCGCGTGATCATCCCGGTCTTCCCCGGCAGCAACTGCGAATACGACACCGCCCGCGCGTTCCGTCTCGCCGGCGCCGAGCCCGAGATCCTCGTCCTGCGTAACCTCGACGCCGCCGGCCTCGGCGAGTCGCTCAAGGCCCTGGCTGACGCCATCTCCCGTTCGCAGATCCTCATGATTCCCGGCGGCTTCTCCGCCGGCGACGAACCGGACGGCTCCGGCAAGTTCATCGCCGCCGTCATCAAGGCCCCCATCGTGCGTGACGCCGTCATGGAGCTGCTCAAGTCGCGCGACGGCCTCGCCCTCGGCATCTGCAACGGCTTCCAGGCGCTCATCAAGACCGGCCTCGTCCCGTATGGCGAGATCCGCGACGTCGACGCCTCGGCTCCGACCCTCTTCCACAACCGCATCGCCCGCCACATCTCGCGCTACGCCCATACCCGCGTCGCGTCGGTCAAGTCGCCGTGGCTCGCGCGCATGGAGGTCGGCCAGGTGCACACCATCCCGCTCTCGCACGGCGAAGGCCGCTTCACCGCGCCTGCGTCCGTCATCGCCGACCTCGTCAAGAACGGCCAGGTCGCCTTCCAGTATTGCGACGCCGCCGGCGCGCCCTCGAACCGCATCGAGTTCAATCCTAACGGGTCGCTCGAGGCCGTCGAAGGCATCACCAGCCCGTGCGGCCGCGTCCTCGGCAAGATGGGTCACTCCGAGCGCACCGGCGCGCACGTCGCCAAGAACATCCCCGGCGACAAGCACCAGCCCCTCTTCCAGGGCGGCGTAGACTACTTCGCGTAACGAAAGTTAGGGGTAGCCTAACCTCATGATTATGTTCATGCGTCAATGGATCACTTCTTTTCTATTAAGTGTTCTTGTCATGACCTCAGTGTCGGCACAGGTCATCTTGACCCCTGAGAAGAAGAAGGAAATTGAAGATCTATTAATCCAAGCAAACAAAGGTAACGCGTCTGCTCAATATTGGCTCGGGCTAAAATACTTTGTTTTAAAAGACTATTCTCAATCAGTTTACTGGTATCGTAAGGCTGCGGATCAAGGCTGGTCTATTGCTTACAGCTCGCTTGGGGAGTGCTACGAATGGGGCTATGGAGTTGAGAAAGATATGGGTCAGGCAGTTTTCTGGTATCGAAAGGCTGCAAGTAACGGTGAAGTGACGTCTATGTACCGACTCGGCAGGTGTTACTTTGAGGGGCTTGGAGTTGATAAGAACTACGAGAGCGCTGTTTTTTGGTTTCGACGAGGGGCTGACAGCGGAGATCCGACGGCTCAACGTAGTCTCGGTGATTGTTACATGAAAGGTCTGGGCGTGGTGCAGTCTAAACTTAATGCCCAGTTTCTTTACGCAAAATCCTTCCTATACTTTTACCAAAACCTGGGGAATGACTTAGCGATATTCCAAGATGCACCTGAAAGATACATGGTTGGTATGCATTATGAAAACGGACTTGGTGTGCCTTTGAATCTGGTCGAAGCCTACGCTTACTATGCGAGTATGGCCGAACGCTCTGATGACAGATCTAAGGCGGCTTTGGTCAGCCTAAGTAAATTGCTTTCAGAAGGCGAAATCGCTGCCGGGAAAAAACGCGCGATAGAGTTGCAGAAAGAAATCGAAGCAAAGAGGGCACGGAATAGATCTATCAAGTAAGTAGACTACTACAGTCCAAGCAGATCCCACTTCTCGAGGTACTTGTCCTCGGCATCGATGAAGACGCGCATAGCAGTGTCCTTGCGCTGACCTCCGTCGGGTTTCTTGCCCTTGAGCCAGGTGCGGTGGCTGTTGGCCACGTACTTCGCCACTTCCTTGCTGGGGACGATGTGGTAGGCGGGTCGTTCGGTTTCAGCACCGAGCTTCACGAACACGTAGTAATGGTTCTTGGAGCTGAAGTTCTCCGCCTTGTCGGACAGGATCCAGCTCTTGTTCCTGTCTCTGGAGGTCTTGCACTGGATCGTGACGGCCCTCTTGGCCTCAGCGTTGGTGGCCAGGATGTCGATGCCACGGGTGTTGCGCATCGTAATCGAGGCGATGAAGCCACGTCGGGAGAGCTCAGCCGCGACGAAGTATTCACCGGCGACTCCGGTAAGTTGAGAGCTGGGTTTCATTAGGGCGAGGAATGCTGGGGGCTGTATCCAGAATTTATTCCCTATTCACCAGATGAAGCCCAGGGAATTAAGTCTCCTGAGTCTATCTGCTGACTGCCGGGATTTATTATGGCGGATATTGTTCACCCAATTACCTAAATTGATTCCGTTCTCTTTATGCTGAGCCCTAACGCGGCAGTGTCCTTCGCGCTTTTGGAACTTCTTTAGAGCAGCATAGGCTTGTTCCCATTGTTCGCCGAGCGGATCCCAGCTAAAACCTAGGGAGTTTAGTCGCATAATCTGGTCCTTGTTAAGTCGCTCCTTATTAAGTCTCTGAATGCTAATCCATTTACCCAAATTAACGCCGCCATCCGAGTAGGAGCGGGGTACGCAGCAGTGGCCTTCGCGCTTGTGGAAATTCTTTAGCAGTGAGAACGCTTGTTCCCACTTTTCTGTAAGTGGATCCCAGCAGAAACCGAGGGAGTTAAGCCGCTTAATTCTTTCAGGCGTTAATCTGTTTTTTTCGCTACGTTGGCTGCTTACCCATTGGCCTAGTTTGATCCCGCCAAAAATTGTAAATCTGGTTACATTGCTATGTCCCTCATGCTTGTGGAATCTAACCAGTGCGGCGTAGGCCTGTTCCCACTGTTCGCTGAATGGGTCCCAGGTAAACCCAAGTGAGTTTAGCCGTCTAATCTTGTCTGGTGTGAGGGATTTTTTGATAGCACGTTGAGTGCTCACCCACCGGCCTAGCCTTAGTCCGTTGCTTAAGTAGGTATTCACAACACGACAGTGTCCCTCTCGCTTATGAAATCTAAGGAGTTCAGCATAAGCCTTTTCCCACTGTTCGCTGAGTGGATCCCAGGTGAATCCAAGTGAGTTTAGTCGCCTGATCTTCTCTTGTGTAAGAGTGGCCTTTTTTTTCCTCAGGTGTTTTACCCATTCGCCCAGTTTTACCCCGCGAAAGATTAATTCTCGATCTACGCGGCAGTGCCCTTCCTTTTTTTGGAACGAACTCAGCGCGGCAAATCTCTCTTCCCACTCATCTTCCTGTTTGTCCCAACTAAAGCCGATGGAATTTAATTTGGCGAAGCGTTCAGGCGTGAGTTTCCGTGCTTTCATGTTCAGGCGCTGAGTGATTACCCACGCTCCGAGTTTATTGCCACTTCCTCTTGGCTTAGGGACACGGCAGTGTCCTTCACGTTCCTGAAAGGATTTCAAAGCTTTAAAATTTTCTTCCCAGTTATCTGCGAGTGTATCCCAACTGAAGCCTATCAGGTCTAGCCGCGCAATTCGTTCGGACGATAGTTCGTCCTTCTTGCCTCTCTGATTACTTACCCATACTCCCAGTCTGAGGTTCCCAACCTTGAGGTCTCTATCTACGAGGCAATGACCTTCGCGCTCATGGAACTTCTGAAGTAGTCCAAACCAATGATCCCAGCTGACACCCAGGCGCTCTACTATCTCGACGTCGATACTCTGGGTCAGCTTGTCCAGGTTGATGGCCGGGCCGATGACTTGAATCTTCTCGTGAAGCTGTCTGGGGTTGAACTTGTCCCCGCGGCCGCGGGCTTCCTGCATCTCCTTGATGGTGTCGACGAGGTCGTCGTCGCTCTCGAGCATGGCGCCTAGGACTTCGGCCACCTCGTCGAAGCCGGATCGGGTGAAGGCTTCGGCTTCGGTTTCGCCTTTCTTCTGTTCGATGAAGAGGGGGACGACGATGTAACCGAGCTTCTTGTTGGTGGCCTTGGACTGGCGCATGGCGCGGCCGGCCGCCTGGGCGATATCGATCTTGGACTTCCTGGGGTCGACGAAGGCCACCATGTCCACGGCCGGGACGTCCACGCCCTCGGTCAGGCATCGGGCGTTGGTGATAAGCCCCTTGGGGGCGGCTTTGAAGCCCTCCAGGAGGGCTTTACGGTCCGCGGCGTTCTGGCTGCCGTTGACGTGGAAGACGTCGAAGCCTTTGACGTGCTCCTTGAAGCCTCGGCTGTCATCCCCGGCGAAGTCCTCTGCTAGGTTAACGCGGGAGTGGAAGGTGATGACCTTTGACGCCCCGGTCTTCTCGATGGCCCGTTTTAGCGCGATTTGGTTGGCGACCCACTTGGCATTGATCTCGTCCCTCCGCACCCGGGTGCTGCCTCGGCGCAGGAGCTCAGCGTCCACCTCCTTGTTCAGGGAGACGGAGATGATGACCTTGTAGGGGACGATGATGCCGGCGGCTACCGCGGTGGAGAAGGGGAGTCGGTAGGAGACTTTGCCGTAGACCGTCTCATCGCTCATCGAGACGACCTGGAAGTCCCCGTCCTTGTCTCGCTTGTTCAGTTTGTAGTGCCGGGGCGTGGCGGTCAGGAACAGGCGCTTCTTGATTCGGATGTTTTTGTCGCTCAGTCCGAAGGCGAAGAGTCCTTCCTTGTCGCCGGTGGTCTTATGGGCTTCGTCGAAGATCCCGAGGTCTACGGTCTGACCCTTGAGGCCTTCCGCGACCACTTCCGCCGACTGGTAGGTCGAGAAGATGACGTTAACGCCGTCCTTGTTCTTACCTAAGAACTTTTTGACCTCTTTGGCGTCCGTCGTGACCGAAAATTCAAGGTCTTCCTGCTTATAGGTGTACCCGTCCTGCTTGGCCTCGCGATCTACGCTGTCGTCCGAGCAGACGCAGATATACCTGAAGCGCTCACCCCAGCTAGTCTGCTTGCACCAGTCAGGAAGGGTCTGGGAGAGCAGGGCAAGGGACGGTACGAGGACCAGGACGGTCTTGGGCTGCTGGGCCTCAGCTGCCCAGAGCGCGACCAGGGTCTTGCCGGTGCCGCAGGCCATGACGGCGGTCGTCCGGTCGGCCTCCTTAAGGCCCGCCGTGATCTTCTCGATTGCCTCGCGCTGGTGGGTAAGCGGGGCGTAACGCGTGACAGGTTCGATCTTCTTGTCGGTCAGCCAGGCGTGGATGCGCTTGAAGTCAGCCTCGGTGAGCTCGTTGAACTTGTCGGCACGGACGCTGCGGACGCCCGTCCGGTTGGCGACGTCTACCGCGAGTTTCCTGCAATTGGTGAAGATGAGCCGGTCTTGCAGCGACTTTTCGGTGATACCCAGGAACGGACTGATTTCCCCATAGGGCAGGGTATCCATGTCCGTCCGGTACTTCACCTGATACGGGATGTAGTTCCCGGCCTGGTCTTCGTAGACCCCGTCGATGCCCTTGGAGTCGTTGGGCAGGTTCAGCGCCTTACGGATGTTCAGGGGGATGGATCCAACCACCCAGACGTCTTTTGCTTTCAGGACCTTATCCAGGTGCAGGTAAGCCTCCACCAGGATCTCGAGCGCGTCGCCCATTTCGACCGTATCGGCCAGCTTGCCAGTCCGGGCCTCGAACTCCTTGAAGGACTTGATCCCCTCGAAGAAGCCCTGCTTCAGGAACCACGGCGCTGATTTATGTTTCGATGCCATGATGAGGCTGGATGGATCGAGTTGGCTGCCTATGTCTGCTGACGTTCATCAAGTGTATGGTTAACTTTGGGAAACCCCGAGGTCCTCATCGGCATCATCAACAACTGAAGGGTATGTTTCCATGACTAGTTCTTGAATATCGATGAAGTCCCAGAGCTCTAGTTTGCCAGGTCTGTGGTGGCTTTTAAATGTAGACTCAGAAAAGCCGTTTGGTGCAACGAGCCATCCCACAACATTACTTGAAGTCTCGCGGGCATAATCGAGAGCCCCAGCAAAATCACGAATTTCTGGAGTGCCGACTTTGCGTGCATAGTTTTTGCACTGAACGGCAATGTATTGGCCGTCTTTATGGGCTTTGATGTCGATGCCGCCGTCCCCGCTTGTGGGGGTGAATTTTACCGAAAATCCTGCCGCCTTAAGTAACTTGCCAAACTTATGCTCAAGGTCGGTTCCTTTTGCGTCCGCTGCGCCGGCCGTCCAGTAGCCTGGATGCATGGCTAGTTTCGGGAAGTTATCATCCTCAAAACGCTCAGCCTTCAGTTGATCCTCTCGTTGTAGTTTCTCGAGTTCACGTTTCGCCATTAGTCTTTGAACTCGAAGTCTGTGACGTCTCCAGATTTCGGCCATTCTTTCTCCGCATTTCCGGGTGTAGTCGGCATTGTTTGCTTCGACTGCAACTCTCCATTTAGTTATAGCCAACTCAGTTTCGATCAGCGATTTACCGTCTAATAATGGGGACGGGCCTGATGACGGAGAGAGCCTAGCGAACCTGATTCTGTCTATGGTGTTTTTGATCGGTATTACTATGAGTGCTAAAAGCCAAAAAAGGCATGTAAGGCCTCCAACTCCCACCACAATATAAGCTAGTATTTCAAGAATAGGTGCTGGTTTGCGGGATGAGTTCGCCATGCCGGCTAGCGCTCCAAAGATAAGTGCCGTGCAGAAAGCGGAGGATAAGAGCCCTTTAAAGCTTTCGATTAAATCCTTTTTCGTCTCAAAAAAGGAAGGTTTCTTTGCGCTTCTATCGAGATAGTATGCTACTACCTCAGTAATTGATTCGGTTAGTCCAAACTCCTGTAAGGAAGGGCCACCTTTTGGTTTCGGAACGTCCGGAACATTGTATGCGTAATTTGAGGGTAGTTTATCGGGATCAGCCAACAGTTTATCATCCCAATAACGCATCTTCTCTGCATGAGAAAAGCGCTCCCTGTATCGCTTTCGATTTCTACGGTATGCGGACATTCGAGGGTCTATGTTCTGGTGACGTGATTTTTATCTTAGAATCTTTTGCCTATATATCATGACGCTCACAATCATTGATTAAGTTTCCTGGTATGCCAGTCGGCCGGCGAGGTTAGGCCCCTCCCTCGATAAAGCTATGTCGTTACGCGGTCCCCGCCCTACCTTCAGATCCGGATAAACAGCTTCCGGCGGTAGAGCCACCAGCAGAAGGTCCAGAGGACGCCGAGGACGAGGAGGCTTGAGGCGAGGGCGCCGGTGGTGCCTGCGAAGAGGTCGTTGCCGAGCCAGGTCTTGCCGACGCTGCGGATCCAGCCGGCGGTGAGCTGGGTGGCGACGTAGATGGCGATGGAGTTCATGCCGACGACGACGAGCGGGAAGGTCCACGCTTTGCGGCCTTTGATGTCGATGAACCAGTAGAAGAGGGCGAAGGCCCAGAGCACCACGGCGCCGCTGTAAAGGGCCCAGGAAGGCGTCCAGAGGCGTTTGATGACGGGGCAGAGGGTGGTGCCGGTCGCGAGCGCGAGGACGAGGCAGAGGCCGCCTACCTTGAGCAGCCAATTGAGCTTCTCGCCAGGGGTCTTCTCGCTCCGCAGGTTCTCTCCCGCCATGAGCCCGAGGATCATGGTGATGAGCGCGGGGACGAAGTTGAGCGTCTGGTAGCCGCCGTTGTTGAAGACGAACGGGGTCTCCCGCGGGAAGAGGTTCAGGAACCACTGGTCGAATGAGGCCGCGAAGTTGGCGCCCATGTTCCAGTGCGCCCAGAGGCCGCTGAAGGTCTGGCCGGGCTCGGTGACGCCGAGGGCTTTGAAATCGGTCCCGGGTCCGGCCACGGGCGTGAGCACGAACGCGGTCCAGGTGGCGACGGAGATGACCCCGATGGCCCCGAGCTGGATCTTCCAGCCTTTGCCGATGAGCAGGGTGAGGAAGACGTAGCCGAGGCCGATCTGGGCGAGGACGTTCGTGAAGATGAAGTTGGGCCGTCCGCCGGCGCTGGTGGACAGAAAGACGCCCAAGGCGACCAATACAAAGGCCCGCCACAAGGTGTGCAGGAAGCGTCGGCGTCCGTCCTGGGCTTCGGCGATGCGACGCGACGACGAGAACGGCAACGCCATGCCGACCATGAACATGAACGCGGGTTGGATCATGTCCCACGCCCCGCCGCCCACCCACGCCGCATGCGTGGTGTTGTAACGGAGGAGTTCCCAGAAGGCGGAATCCGGAAAGGCCTTCGCGATCTGCGGGATCCCGATACCCGACGAGGCCATGAACAACATCGTCAATCCGCGGAACGCATCGAGCGAGACCAGGCGTTCGGGCTGGGTCGCGGAGCCAGAGGGGGTGCTCATCCGCCGAGAATCGGCGGAAGGGGACACGTTGGCAAGTGGGCATGGGGGCAAGGGGATGACTCAGTTGACCCGTTGACCAGTTGGCCAGTTGGCCAGGGATGCAATGGGTAGGGTCGGGACCGCGTCACGACATAGCCGGCCGCCGGATGGCGGCCGAGGGTAGGGGCGTGGCTACGCCGCGCCCTCAGTGTAGGCAACTAGGGCAGCACGCGGTGCTGCCCCTACCTTCGCAGGCCCTTCAGGAACTCCCCAGGGGTTCGGATAGGTAGGCCATACACGAATGAGCCGAGAAGGTCGTGGAAGTCATCGCGATCGAGGGTCAGGAGCACGTCTGACTTTAGGCTCAGCGCAGTGATGACGACGGGCCGATCCTTGACGGCTCGATAGATAAGCGGGCGATCTAAGACGAGATGGGTGCCAACTATGCTGAGTGTTGGTTTGATCCGCCGACTCCAGTCTGCCGCGGCTTTAGAGCTGAGCTTCGGGAGGTTATGCTCGGCCTCTCGGACGCAGTAAGCAGAGGTCAGCAGCGTCCATTGTTCCCGCCGGGCCGCCATGATTAGGAGACGCGAGGCCCCTGACGTAGAACCGGCAGCGGCCAGTAATACGCTAGAATCCAGGAACAACCTCACTTCTTGCGGCGGAAGGCTTTGAGGTCCTTGGCGTCAGCCTCGTCGTTGAGCACCCACTGGCGGATGGTCGCCTTGGGGATGTCACGGATGGGCATGGCTACCGCCGACTGCAGGAAGAGTCCGCCGTCCCGTTCCTCGACGATGACCAGCGGCGACGCGACCTGATCGAGTTTCAGGCGACGACGAAGCTCTGGGGGCAGGGTCAGGGTGCCGCGCTTGCTGACAGGAAGGGTGAAGGTCATGCCGTTATGCTGTATTGCCGTAATGCGGTATCAAGAGGGAAGAGACCCTAGGCGAAGGCGGAGCCTTCGCAGGGGGCATGCTGGTACGGTGACACGTGGGCATGGGGGAACTGAGTTGACCCGTTGATTGGTTAGCCAGTTGGCCAGCGATGCAGCTGGTAGGGTCGGGACCGCGTCACGACATAGCCGGCCGCCGGATGGTGGCCGAAATGTAGGGGCGTGGCTAGGCCACGCCCTCCGCAGATGCAGCTAGGACAGCACGTGGTGCTGTCCCTACCTCGATGCCGCTATGTCGTGACGCGGTCCCGACCCTACCTGTGAAAGGTATTCGCGATTCGCCAGCGCTCACTTTCGGTCCGGCTTTTCGGCGATCTTGGCGGCGTACTCTTTCTGGAGCGCATTTTCGTAAATCTTATCTTCGAGCTCTCTCTTGAGTTCCTTGGTGCGCTTCTTCCCGGCGGCAATCTGCTCGGCGGTCATCTGCTTTTCAAGGGCGGCAAGTTTACTGCGGGAATACTCGACCGTTCCTTGGTTCCAGTAAGCATACGCCTCGATCAGGTCCTTCGCCACGCCTTCGCCGTTGGCGTAGCAACCTCCTAGGTAGTATTGGGCCAAAACATACCCCTGCTCCGAGGCCTTGCGATACCACTTCACCGCTTGCACGAAGTCTTTCTCCACGCCTTTGCCGTCGGCATAGCGAGACCCCAGGACATATTGGGCCTCGGCCAGACCCTTTTCAGCTGCCTTGCGATACCACGAGACGGCCTGCGCTTGATCCTTTAGCACGCCTTCGCCGTCGAAGTAGCGATGCCCGAGGATGGTTTGGGCCGGGGCAAACCCCTGCACCGCGGCTTTGCGAAACCACGCCACCGCTTCCACGTCGTCCTTGGCCACGCCTTCGCCCTTGGTGTAGCAAATCCCTAAATTAAGTTGGCCCTCGGCCTCCCCCTTTTCGGCCCACGCCTTGGCGTCCTTAAAAACCTCCACTTCCTGGGGGGTCATCCCAGCGTGCGCCGGCGACAGGGCCAGCAAGCTAAGCAGAGCGACAACGATCCAAGGGCGGGCGATGAGATTCATGGAGATAGTAATAACCCTGCTCCCGCGTCAGCGACCACCGTAAATCAGGGGACGGCCTATCGTTAATTCTGATAGTCCTATCGAGGGGAGGGGAGAGTCAGCGCTAGCGGGGCAGGGTCGTCGTGAGCGTGAGCGGCTTCTTTCCGAAGGCTCCCGCTTGGACTTCGACGACGGTTTCTCGGACGAAGGCGCCTTTCTCGTCGTAATTCCGGATGGCACAGGCGTGAAGCGCGCCGGTGGCGTCGCTGTTTTCTGCGCAGCTGAAGGTCAGGAAAAGGCGGCCATCCCCGGCGGACTTCGAACCCAACCTGCTGAGCAACGGCGTGAGGTCTATGCCGATTTCGAGAGGGCTTTCATCGCCCGGTCCGGCGAGCGGGACTTCGCCGACGTTGTTCTTGGGCTTGCCGAAGAGCGGCCAGCCGTTGAGGGGCTGCGGAGCGAGTTCATGTTCGGCTTTCGTGGCGTCCTTGTCGCCGGCGACGCCGATCGTGACCCGCAAGTCGGAGCGCTTGTCGCAGGCGAGCTTCAGTTTCAGGGTGCAGCGGGGGACATGCCGGGAAACCTCGATGCGTCCTAGGTAGTTCCCCCGTTTCCAGGTGGGGTCGACCATGGCGCTGTAGAGCAGGTAGATCTTCCCGTCTTTCGACCAGGTCTGCCCCCAGGAATTTACCACGATGAAAGCCCCGCCCTCCCGGTCGGCGAGGGTGACTTTGCCGTCGCCGTTGATGTCGGTGTCGTTGGTCACTTTCCCGTCACCATTCACGTCGAAGCCGACCTGATCATCGTATCCCACGCAAGTGATGCCATGCCCGAAGCCGCTGGGGCCCCAGTGGATCCAGACGTCGTCGCCCGCCCGATATTCACCTTCGGGAATCGTCCGCGTGACGTTCTTGAGCTCCCCCATGCGTCCGTCCAGCGCCAGCAAGCCGCCGACCGGCGCTTTGCCGGCCTTGGGTTGGTTGCGGTCGAAGAGCCAGCCGCGGGCTTCGTCGATCTGGGCGACCGTGGCGGTCGGGGTGTAGCGATAGCCCGTGACGCGATACTCCATGGCCTCGCGCCAGATGGGGTAGCCGTTCGCCCACCTGCCGATCAGCTCCTTGTCCGCTTCCACGCGTCCGTAGGTCCTGACGGTGGGGATGCCGACATGCTTGGCCGTTTCCCAGCCATGATACGCTTCCGAGCCCTGGGCGCTATTCGCCGCGTTGCACATGTTCCAGGAGAAATCCGCCGGGAACCGCGTGGCATCCGTGTCGGCGACGGTGCCGTTCAGGAGGTTCATCTCGTAGGTGAACATCGAGGCGACCGCCGTGAACTGACCGCAGGCTCCGCCTTTCTGTTTGTAGATAGGCGGGAACTCAGGGCGGGTGGAGTTATCGACCCGGGACGGCAGCCGCCTGACATCCACGGTCGTCACGCCGACATCCGGGCCTTTCGCATCACGCCAGGTGTCGTAATCTTCGCCCATCGAATTCGGCCGAGAAAACGGCTTGGGATAAGCGGCGTGCGCGCGCTCCTCGGCGTTGTCCGGGGAAGACGCGCGATCGGCGGCGGCGAGGAATTTTCCGGAAGCCAGCAAGCCCGCCAACATGACGGCAATCGACCAAGGGCGGACGGCGAGGGGCATGGGTTTCTTATACGCCCCGCCATTCATTCTCGTCAATTGACAAGGGGGCATGCTGGCACGTGGGCAGGGGGAGGACTCAGTTGACCCGTTGATCGGTTGGCCGGTTGGCCAGGGATGCAATGGGTAGGGTCAGCACTGCGTGCTGACCTAGGGCCCGAGACAGCTATGTCGTGACGCGGTCCCGACCCTACCTCGAGACAAAGGTCGCCGGATGGTGGCCCAAGGTGGGGCGTGGCTGCGCCGCGCCGCTATTTGGCTCTGCTCTCTATCTTCAGCAGCCCCGCGCTATCCGGATGGTGGTTGTCGTAGGTGACGATGTCCTTCGAGTCCTTCGATACGATCCAGGCGCCTTTGGTCGGGGCGTTGTCGCCGCTAAAGACGTTGCCCTTGATGGCCACGCCTATGCACCCCTCGATGGCGATGCCCGTCTCTCGCGGGTCGGTGATACGGTTGCCGCGGATCAGAATGTTTCCGCCGAGTCCGGAGGTCGAAAGGCAGCTGATGGGGGACCAGCCGCTGTAGACGAGGGTGTTGCCGCTCACCACGACGTCGCGGGCGCCCACGCCCGAGATGGCCTCGGTGTAGGTGAAGCCGACATGGATGGGGTTGCCCGTCACGTTCTCAAAATGATTGTCGGCGATCCAGGCGCGTGTGCCGTTGAACTTGACGCCATGACCGCGTCCGCCGACGTGGCGGTTGCGACGATAGACGAAGTCCTCGTTGCTGGGAGAATGCCGGTAGAGCAGCAGGCCCTTCCACTCCTGGGCCGGATCGCATCCGAGCCTTGTGGCCAGTTCCGCCAAGCTCTCGTTCAGTCCGAGTCGCATGGACTTCCGGCCCTCCGACACCGTGCGCAGGGTGGCCTTGGCGAAGCGCCCGGAACGAGGGTCCACGAAGACGATCTGGTCTGCCGGCCGCAATTCGCTGTTCGTCCAAGAATCCGCGAGGATCAAGGCGTCGGGGCCGTCCGCGCGGAGCACCTTCATCCGCAGCGCCTGATGCGCCGGGCCGCCGTCATCAGCGAGGCATTCGTATTCGCAGCCTTCGACCCACGCGCCGATGCGGCCGTTGTTCACGCCGGAATGGCCGCCCTGATGGTCCGTAGGAGAGCGTCGCAGGACCTTCACGGCCAGCAGGCTCTGCGCGGAATTATCATTCCCTAGGCAAGGTCCGCCGGGATGGTCCACGAGGGTGATGTGGCTGAGCGTGCATTCCTCCGTCGCGTCCATGCGGACGAACGGCGAGCGGTAAAGCGTCACCACGGCCAAGGCGCCGGCCGCGTGATGGGGCAGGGCCGTGGCCTTCACGGGGCCGATGTGGAAGCTTCCCGGGGCGCCCGGCGCCGGACTGGCCGTCGCGTCACGCGCGGACACGAAGCCGCGGCTGAGGTGCCGTCCGTGATGATCTGGGTCCACGCGGTTCAGGAAGCTGCCGCCATTGCCTTCGCCCATGAAGAAGCGGACCACGTCGGGGTCGTAGCCGGGCTCGGGTTTGACGAGCAGACGCGCTTGGGTCCGGTCCACCTCGAGCACGCGTACCAAAGTGTGTCCGGGCTGGCTGCTCGCAGCCTCGAAGTTCCGGATCGTGACGCGCTGGCAGCCCCGCAGGCTGAGGAGGCACGAATCGCCGGCCAGTATCAGCTTGGCGCCATGCCCGTCGATGAGCAGATCGTGTGCGCCCTCCAGGGTCAGCAGTCCGGTTCGTTCACGGATGTTCAACCGGTATTCGCCCGGCTCGAAATCGACCTGCGCAGGCCCGGCGGATGCGGCCTCACGCAGCACCTTTCCGACCGTCTCCGCGTCGCTGCCCGCTCGGACCGTGTAGGACTTGCCGGGAGCGCGCACTTCAAACTCCCCGGCCTGTGACCACTCGCCCTCGCCGCGTCTCACGCGCCACCAATACTTCGCCGGCGACAGCGCCTTCACCGGTACGAAGCGCGACACCACTTCCAGACGGTCGTCGCACACCATCTCGGCGAACCCCGCGTCGCGGGCGATCTGGATGCGATGCACCTCGTCGATCTTCACGTCGGCCTGACGCTGCCAACGGAAATGCGGGTGGGGCGAATGCACGACCACGCCGTCGACGGGCGAGGAAAGCGTCGGGGAGCCTGCGCCTTGGAGCGAAGACACGGCCAAGAGCAGCAATAGAAAAAGGGCGAAGAGGGGTCTCATCGTCGTCTTGCTCATGCGTCAAGGTGGGGATGGGGGAGCCCGTGTCGAATCCGTTCAGATGGCGGGGTCGGTTGTCCGCTCAACCTCGGCTGACCGAGCCGGGCAGCCCTACCTGCGAAGGCGGGGCCTTCGCACGGGGCAACTTGGCAAGTGGGCAAGGGGAGGACTTAGTTGACCCGTTGATCGGTTGGCCGGGGTCGCAATGGGTAGGGTCAGCACTGCGTGCTGACCTAGGTCCCGATACAGCTATGTCGTGACGCGGTCCCGACCCTACCTGTTCAAGGGCGCATTGCCTTGAGCGCCGCCAGCGCCCGGTCACGACCGGCGGTCAGGCCGACGAGCGGGGCGGGGTAATCCTTGCCGAGCTTGATGCCGGCTTCGGCGAGGACGTGCATAGGGGCTTCCCACGGCTGGTGTATCCACTCGGCGGGGAGTTTGGCGAGCTCAGGCACCCAGCGGCGCACGTAGTCGCCATCGGGGTCGAACTTCTCGCCCTGGAGCACGGGATTGAAGACCCGGAAATACGGAGCGGCGTCGGCGCCACAGCCACCGGCCCACTGCCAGCCCATGGTGTTCGCGCCGAGGTCGGCGTCGACGAGGGTATCCCAATACCACTTGGCACCTT
Source organism: Verrucomicrobiota bacterium (assembly GCA_041180005.1). GTDB lineage: Bacteria > Verrucomicrobiota > Verrucomicrobiia > Opitutales > UBA953 > UBA953. Next base: position 34,828 of record JBEGSF010000004.1, read on the forward strand.
CGTGCCAGGGCTGGAGGAGATGTTTCACGAGCACGGAGGCGGCGATCATGCGCACGCGATTATGCTGCCAGCCGGTCTGCCAGAGCTGACGCATGCCGGCGTCGACGATCGGGTAGCCGGTGCGGCCGACCTGCCAGGCGCTCAGGAGCTTCTTGTCCGGCTGCCACGGGAATTTCTCGAACTCCTTGCGGAGCGGACGGTCCGGAGTCTCGGGGAAGTGATGGATGAGGTGCTGGGCGAATTCGCGCCAGCCGACCTCGGCCACGTATTTCTCGCCGCCCTTGGTGCCGAGATGTCCGGCGGTGCGCACGGCGTCGACGATTTCGAGCGGAGAGATCTGACCGAAGTGCAGGTAGGGCGAAAGGCGCGAGGTGCCGTCATTCTTCGGGATGTCGCGCTCGGTGGGATAATCCTTCACCGGCGCGGCCACGAAGTTCTTCAGGCGCTTCTCTGCGCCGGCGCGCGTCGGATCCCAGTGCTTCGGGAAGGCGGTGTCCCATTTGATCTTCGGAAGCAGGCCGAGCTTGGCGACGTCGACGGACTTCAGCGGCTTCTCGAAAGGCGTGAGCTTTTTCGGGGCCTTGAGCGGGATGCCGAACTTAAGGTTCGCCAGGCAGTTCTTCCAGAAGGGCGTGAAGACCTGGAAGGGGTTGCCGGCGAGGGTCTTCACGAGGTGCGGCTCGTGCAGGAGGTTGCCGTTGAACGATTCGGCTTTCACGCCGGCGTTGCGCAGTGAGGTCTTCACCTGGGTATCGCGCTCGATGATCAGGGGCTCATGACGGCGATTCCAGGTGACGAGTTCCGCGCCGGTTTCTTTCACGAGCTGCTTGAGTTCGGCGAGCGAATCGCCGTGGCGGATGACGAGCGGGCTGCCGACCTTTTCGAACTGCTCGGCGAGGTCCAAGAGTGCGTGGTGCAGCCACCAGTTCGACGCGCCGCCGGGCTGCCAATGTCCTTCGGCCTCCGGGTCATGGATGAAGACGGGGATGACCGCGCCGCCATGCTTAACCGCCGCGTCCAACGCCGGGTTGTCGGCCAGACGAAGATCAAGGCGAAGCCAGACGATGGCAGGAGAGGGCATGGCGTGAAACTAACGACTCAAAGGAAGAGTGCAAATGGATGCGCCTAATAGGGGGCACGTGGGCACGGTGACATGGTGACAAGGGGAGAGGCATTCCCCATGCCCACTTGCCAACGTACCAGCATGCCTCCTCGGAGGCTTAGCCTACCTAATTACAACGTATGTCGTGACGCGGTCCCGACCCTACCCATTGCATCCCTGGCCAACCGGCCAACTGATCAACGGGTCAACTGAGTCATCCCCTTGTCCACGTGTCACCGTGCCCACGTGCCCCCTGCGACGCGCTCCGCGCGTCGCGCTTACCAAGCGTAGCTCTGCTTCTTCTTCACGCGGCAGGCGAACTCGACGAGGAGCTGGACGGATTGTTCGACGACGTTGAGGTCGACGACTTCGCCCGGGGTGTGCATGTAGCGGAGAGGGATGGAGAGCAGGCCGCAGGCGACGCCGGGGCCGGCCATCTGGATGGCGCGGGCGTCGGTGCCGGTCGGACGCGACTCGGCGCCGATCTGGTAAGGGATGCCGAGCGATTCGGCGGCTTCGACCATCTGGTCGTAGACGAGCGGGTTGATGTTCGGGCCGCGCGCGATGATGGGTCCGCCGGAAAGGGTGAAGCGGCCGAACTTGCGGTTGTCGGCGTCGGGGTGGTCGGTGGCGTGGCCGACGTCGACGGCGATGGAGACGTCAGGATGGATGCCCTGGGCGGCGACCTGCGCGCCACGCGTGCCGATCTCCTCCTGGGTGGTGGCCACGGAGACCACGCGGGCGGCGAGCTTCTTCTCCTTGGAGAGGCGACGGAAGGCTTCCATGCACACGTAGGCGCCGGCCTTGTCGTCGAACGCGCGGGCCACGCCGATGCTGCCGCGGAGGATCTCCGGGCCGTCGGTGTAGACGGCGGGGTCGCCGATGCGGACGATCGCGAGGGCGTCGGCGCGGTTGTTCACGCCGATGTCGATCCACATGTCATGACGCTCCGGCACGCGCTTGCGGTCTTCGGGCGAGAGGAGGTGGACGGCGCGCTTGCCGGTGATGCCGAGCACGGGGCCGTTGCGGGTGAGGATGTGCAGGCGACGGCCGGAGGGGATGATCTGGTCGTGGCCGCCGAGGAATTCGAAGTACAGGTAGCCCTTGTCGTCGACGTGCGAGATGATCAGGCCGATCTCGTCGATGTGGCCGGCGAACATCAGGGTGGGGCCGCCGTCGCCCTTGAGCTCGGCGATGCGGTTGCCGAGCGCGTCCTTGGAATACTTGTCGGCCGACTTCTCGACGTGGGCGTCGATGACCTTCTGGGCCGCGAACTCATGGCCGGTCGGGGACTTCGCCTCGAGGAGTTCCTTCAGGAATTCAGGGTAACCAGGGGACTTTTTGGACATGACTGGGTTCTACCCCTCTCCGACTAAAAGTCGAGCGAGGGCTCGTAGACGAGCCCTCGCAGGGGGCACGCTGGCACGGTGACACGGTGACAAGGGGATGGTCCAGTTGACCCGTTGACCAGTTGGCCGGTTGACAAGGGATACAAAAGGTAGGGTCGGGACCGCGTCACGACATAGCGGCCGCCGTATGGTGGCCGAAAGGTAGGGGCGTGGCTACGCCGCGCCCTCCGCAGATGCAACTAGGGCAGCACGCGGTGCTGGCCCTACCAACGAAGGCTGCGCCTTAGAGGGGGCATGCTGGCACGCTGGCAAGTGGGCATGGGAAATGCATCGCCCCTTGTCCCCGTGTCACCTTGCCCACGTGCCCCCTACTTAATCACTTATTCCACGGCGCTCGGGCTAGCAGCAATCCCATGCCGCACCAGTCGGTGACGCCGGCGAAGATCAGGCCGGCACCGACGAAGCCGCTGAGGCCGTAGAAGCCACCGTGGACGAAGGTGCCGAGCATGACGCCGGTGAAGACCATGGTCCCCGCGGCGATGCGGACCTGGCGTTCGATGGAGATCATGCCGCCCGCATCCTTGTCGATGGGGAGTCCGGCCTGCTGGCAGGAATTCGTGCCGCCCTGGACGACGAGGGTCTTGAGGCCGCTGGTCGCAAGCTTCTTGGCCGCGACGCGGGCCCGGCCGCCGGAGGCGCAGAGGAGCAGGACGGTCTTCTGGTTATTACCGGCGAGCAGGGCGCGGACGTTGAGGTCCGTGACGTTCTCGAGGGGCAGATTGACCGCGCCTTGGACGCGACCCGAGCGGAACTCCGCGGGCGAACGGACGTCGAGCAGGAGCGCGCCGGCGCCGGCTTCGGCCATCACGTTGAGCGGGTGGAGTTCGTCATGGCTGTCCGTGGCGAGGGCGCCCGGAGCGCCGCAGGCCTTGACCGAACCGCAGGATGCGGCGGCCGGGGTGATGTCCATCGGACGACGCAGGGCGAGGTCGCGGACATACGTGGCGCCGCTGACGTTCACGGCATTGAAGCCATGCTCGCGGAGCAGGCGCGTGCCCACGTGGGCGCGGAGGCCGCTGTGGCAGACGACCGCGGTGGGCTTGGACTTGTCGAGTTCGCCGAGGCGTCCGCGCAGGGTGTTGAGCGGGATGTTGTGGGCATGCTCGGCGCCGATGAGCTTGAGCTCGGCGCATTCATCGGCGTCACGGAGGTCCACCACCTGATAAGAGGTCAGGTCGGCGTCGGGTTGGATGATCGGAGCGAGGCCGTCGAGGTCGTTGATGGCGGCGAAGGCGGCCATATGCAGCGGATCCTTGGCCGAGCCGAAGGGCGGGGCGTAAGCGAGGTCGACCTGCGCGAGGTCGCGGACGGTGCCGCCGAAGTGCAGGAACGACGCGACGACATCGAGACGCTTGTCGATGCCCGCGGCGCCGACGGCCTGCGCGCCGAGGATGCGGCCCGTGCCGGCTTCGTAGACGAGTTTCAGCGTGAGCGACTTCGCGCCGGGGTAATAGCCGGCGTGGTGGTTGGCGGTGATGTGGACGGCGCGGGCCTGCACGCCGCGCTTGAGGGCGGACTTCAGGGAGTCGCCCGCGATACCGGCGCCGAGGCCGAAGACCTTGATGATGGCCGTGCCCCACGCAGCCGGCGCCTTGGCCGACTTGCCCGTGGCGGCGTGTTCGCCGACGAGACGACCGGTGCGGTTGGCGATGCCCGCGAGCGGGATGCGTCCGCGCTGTCCGGTGGTGCCGATGAGGTATTCCGCGGCGTCGCCGACGGCGTAGATGTCCTGATCAGCCGTGCGCTGATACTCGTCGGTCAGGATGCCGCCCGTCGCGCCCACGCCGAGGCCGGCGGTGACGGCGAGCTGGTTATAAGGACGTACGCCCAGACCGAGGATGACCAGGTCGGCGTCGACCGTGACGCCGTTCTCGAGGACGACACCCGTGGCCTTGCCGGCTGATTCACGGATGGCCGTGAAACCGGCGCCGGAGATGAGGCGGATGCCTTGGCGGAGGAGTTCGCGGCGGAGCGGCTCAGACATCTCAGCGTCGAGGGGAGGGAGGACCTGTCCGACTTTCTCGATCAGGGTCACGTCAAGGCCGCGTTCCTTGAGCTGCTCGGCGACTTCGAGGCCGATGAAGCCCGCACCGACCACGGCGACTTGCTTGACCGAAGGCAGCTGGGCGAGGATGCGGTCCATGTCCTCGATGTTGCGGAGCGAATGCACGCCCTGGGCGCGGACGCCGGGGACGTCAGGGATGAGCGGGGCCGCGCCGGGGGCGAGGATCAGCTTATCGTAGGATTCGTCGTATTCCGTGCCGGCGACGTGGTCGCGGATGCGTACGGTCTTCTTCGCGCGGTCGATCGCGAGGGCCTCGTGGCGGACGCGGACTTCGATGTCGAAGCGCTTTTTGAACATCTCGGGCTTGGCCACGAGCAGCTTGGCGCGGTCCTGGATGACGCCGCCGAGGTGGTAGGGGAGGCCGCAGTTGGCGAAGGAGACGTAGGAGTCCTTCTCGAGCATGATGATGCGGGCCTTTTCGTTCATACGACGGGCGCGCGTGGCAGCCGAGGCGCCACCGGCGACGCCGCCGACGATGAGGATCTTGGGAGAGGTATTCATGAGATTATTTGGCGAAATGGGAACGGATGCAGCCGAGGATCGTCAGGCAGCCGGCGTGGGCCACCCGGTATTGGGCGACGCGGCCTGCACGCTCGGCGGCCACCAGACCATGGGCGCGGAGGCGCATCAGGTGCTGGCTGACCGTGGCCTGCGGGCGGCGGAGGCGGGTGGTGAGCTCGGAGACGTCCAGCGGACCTTTCTCGAGGGCCTCGACGATGCGGAGCCGGTCCGGGTGGGAAAGCGTGCGAAGGGCGCCCGCGCAATGCTTGAGGACTTTCGGGTCGAGCGGGCTCGGCTTTGACATATTCAAAAGATTGAATGTATTATTCCTGAAAGTCAAGTAGGGGATGAGAGTATGGAGTATCGAGTATGGGGTCATTCTCGGGTGACGGGTGACGGCCGCAGGCGTCGGGGGTTCAGGAAGCGGCCTTTCAGGAGTCAGCTGCGGGAGCCTGAAGCCGAAGGCCGAGGGCTGGCTGGCCGACTCCCGGATGGCCGATGCCCCGGTGGCCGTCACCCGTCACCGAAAATTATCCCCAGCTAATTATTCGGTCTCCGGTTTCCCTTTGAGTTCTCCGTGTGTTTCCCGCCACCCGCCACCTGAGGCTGCCACCTGTCGCCCGAGAACGTAAACACTAGGGCAGCACGCGGTGATGCCCCTACCTGCGAAGGCTGCGCCTTCGAGGGGGCATGCTGGCACGCTGGCAAGTGGGCATGGGGAAATGCATCTCCCCTTGCCCCCGTGTCACCTTGCCCACGTGCCCCCTATCTTACCTGTCCCCTGCGAAAGCTACGCTTTCTTCTCCGCTTTCGCGACCAGCGCAAAAAACCCGGCGGCCATGGCGACGAGTCCTGCGTAGCACGCCCACTCGGGCAGGCCGAGGAGTTCGGGGAGGCGGAGTTTGCCGTAGGCGCCGACGGGCAGGATGTTCGCGGCGATCCAGTCGAAGGTGAGGGCGTAGGCGATGCCGCCGACCATCATGCCGGCGAGGCCCGCCAAGGCGTCCAGTCGTCCGGTGGCGACGGCGGCGAGTCCCGTGCCGGGGCAATAGCCGTAGAGCACCATGCCGACGCCGAAGATGGCGGCGCCGAGGCCGACGGCCAGGAGGTTGGTCGCTTTGATGTGATATTGGGCGAGGTCCTGCCCGTGCAGGATCGCGATGCCGACGCCGCCGACGGCGATGGCGGTCATCATGACCTTGAGCACGGTGAAGTCGCGGAACTGGAAGAGGCGGACGATCACGTCGAAGTCGGTCACGCCGCCGCGATGCAGCAGGAAGCCGAAGATGAGTCCGAAGCCGACGGCGGCCCAGAGGAGTTCGGAGCCGGTGAGGAAAGCGAGAAAGGGGATCATGGTTGCAGGTCTCGGCTTGGGTTCAGGCTTGGACGGAGCGGCCGTAGAGGAGCTTCGCGGTGAGGATGCCCGACGCGAACATCACGATGAAGAAGAGCCAGCCGCTCACGGCCAGCTGGAGGCAGCCGCTGATGCCGTGGCCGCTGGTGCAGCCATCGGCGAGGCGGGCGCCATACATGATGATGATGCCGCCGAGGAAGGCCGCGATCAGCCGCTTGGCCTTCGACGGGCCGAAGCTGGCGGTCCAGACGGATGACTCCGACGAGACCTTGAACACGCCGCAGAGCAGGGCGCTCAGCAACGCGCCGGCCATCGTGCCGACGAGGAAGAGGGTGCTGTAATCCCAGGCCGGGATCGCGGTCTTGGCCCAATAGGTGTTCGCCGCGACCTGGTCCGAACCGAGGAGCGGCATCGCGCACGCTCCCGCCGCCTGTGCGAGTCCGGTGGACATCCCGAGCGGTTTGTTGGCGACCGAGAACGTGACGATGCTGAGCAGGCCGATCAGCACGCCGACGAGATAAGGGTTCCAGCGAGGGTTCTTCATGGGCGGGGTGAGGGCAGGATGGAGGATGAATGATGAGGGATGAAGGATGAAGTTAGCGGTTAGGGGTTGGCGGTAAGCGGTTGGCTGAAGTCGTTTCAGGTGGCGGGTGACGGCGACAGGTGGCGGGTGGCAGGCCCGAGACCTGTACCTGAACCTGAAGGCCCGAACCTGATACCCGATGGCCGAGACCTGGGACCCGAGAACGCCACATGTGCGTGGTAGGGTTGAGCGCCCTCGCTCAACCGCGGCTGACCAAGGGTGGTCAGCCCTACCAAAATACCGCTAGGTCGTGACGCGGTCCCGATCCTACCAAGGGCGCGAGGATTGCCGGGTTTTGACAAGCGGGCCGTGCGAACTCAGTCTCGGCCTATGAAAGTCGAAAACCTTACCAAGCTCATGAGCGGTTCATTCGTCCTCACCGGCGTGGCGTTGTCTCACTGGGTCCACCCGCAGTGGATCTGGCTCGCTGTCTTCGCCGGTGTCGGTCTGGTCCAGTCCGTCTTCACGGGCTTCTGCGTCCCGAGCTGGTGGCTAGGGCGCATCGGCTGGGTCGATGACCAAGGCGTGATCCGTCGTCCGCAGAAGTAAGGACGTCGCGAAGGCTATGCCTTCGAGGGGACCTGCTGGCACGCTGGCAAGTGGGCACGGGGAAATGCGTCTCCCCTTGGCCACGTGTCCCCGTGCCCACGTGCCCCCTGGCTCGGGTTTCACCCGAGCCTGTTCGCCGCGCTGACGAGCGCCTTGAGGCCGGCGAGCTCGATGTTCGCGTCGACGCCGCAACCCCAGACGGTGCGGCCGTCCTTGGACTGCAGCGAGACGTAGGCGGCGGCGGAGGATTCCGAGCCGGCGGTCAAAGCGTGCGAGCGGTAGTCCTTGAGGGAGAAGTTCGCCCAGCCCTTGGATTCGAGGGCGTGCACGAGCGCGCTGATCGGTCCGTTGCCTTCGCCGGTGAGCGTGAGGACCTGGCCGTCGCGACGGACCTCGGCCTGGCAGCGCACAGCTTCCTTGCTGACGGGGGCGGAGCTGAACGAGACGAGTTCGAGCGGGCGGGAGACGTTGACGAAGTTCGCGCGGAAGCAGTCGTGGATCTCGGCGGGCGAGAGTTCCTTGCCCAGCTGGTCGGCGTGCTTGCCGATGAGGTTGCCGACTTCCGGGTGCATCAGCTTCGGGAGGTCGAAGCCGAACTCGCGGTCGAGCACGTAGGCGACGCCGCCCTTACCGCTCTGCGAGTTGATGCGGATGATGGCCTCGTAGGAACGGCCGATGTCCATCGGGTCGATGGTCAGGTAAGGGACGTCCCAGAGGGCGTCGTGGCCGATCTTCGCGCGGCGATCCATGCCCTTCTTGATGGCGTCCTGGTGGGAGCCGGAGAAGGCCGTGAAGACGAGGTCGCCGCCATACGGGTGGCGGTCATGCACGCTCATGCGGGTGACGCGTTCGTAGACCTCGCGGATCGCGCCGAGGTTGCGGAAGTCGAGGTGCGGGTCGATGCCGTGCGAGAACATGTTCAGCGCGACGGTCACGATATCGAGGTTGCCGGTGCGCTCGCCGTTGCCGAAGAGCGTGCCCTCGACGCGGTCCGCGCCGGCCATCAGGCCGAGCTCGGTGGCGGCGACGCCGGTGCCGCGGTCGTTGTGCGTGTGCAGCGATACGATGGCCATCTCGCGGTCGCTGAGATGGCGGCAGAACCACTCGATCTGGTCGGCGTGCGTGTTCGGCGTCCCGGCTTCGACGGTGAGGGGCAGGTTGAGGATGATCTTGCGCTTCGCGGAAGCGCCCCAGGCCTTGGCGACGGCTTCGCATACCTCGAGGGCGTAGTCGGGCTCGGTGAGCACGAACGTCTCCGGGCTGAATTCCAGCTGCCACTGAGTGTCCGGCAGGGCGTCGGTCAGCTCGCGGATGAGCTTGGTGCCGTTGACGGCCATCTCGAGGACCTGGGCCTTCGAGAGGTTGAAGACGATCTCACGCTGGGCCGGGTTGGTCGGCGTGTAGAGGTGGACGATCGCGCGACGGGCGCCCTTGAGGGAGTCGATCGTGCGGCGGATGAGGTGTTCGCGGGCCTGGACGAGGACCTGGACGGAGACGTCCTCGGGGATGAGCTGCTTCTCGATGAGCTCGCGCGTGAAGGCGAACTCCGTGTCGGAGGCGGAAGGGAAGCCGATCTCGATCTCCTTGAAGCCGATGCGGCAGAGGGTCTGGAAGAGCTCGTGCTTCTCCTGCACGTTCATCGGGATCGCCAGGGCCTGGTTGCCGTCGCGGAGGTCGACCGAGCACCAGCGGGGCGCCTTCTCGATGCGCGCGTCCGGCCAGCGTCGGTCGGGGAGGCGGACGGTCTCGAAGGGGCGGTATTTCTGCCGGGGGGAATCCATGGCGGGCGAAGGTCGGATGGTGGGAAAGGAGGGAAGGGCTGGCGAGCGTGGGTTTGGGCTCCTAAAAGCAAAAAACCCACCCGGACGTCCGGGTGGGTTTTTTCGCAAGGGAGCGAGACCCGGACTTAGGCGTCAGGCTTGGTCTTCGGAAGCTTGGTCACGCGCTTCAGGTCCTTGACGGTGCCGCGCTTCTTGAGCAGTTCCACGCGCTCGAAGCGCTTGAGGACGTTACGCTTCGCTCCGGAGGAGGAGGCGCTGGACTTGAAACTGTTGTGCTGGGTCATGGCCGTAAGGTGGGTGGAAGTTTGGAGAAAAGGGGTGGAAGGGGCGGGAGCAAGGGGAAAAGCGGTCAAAATACCGACTTAACCCCTTTCTCCGCCGGTTTCGCCCCTCAGGCGTGTTTCAGGATGCCCTTCACCACATGCCCGTGGACGTCGGTCAGGCGGAACTGGCGGCCCTGGTAGCGGAAGAGGAGCCCCTCGTGGTTGATGCCGAAGAGGTGCATCAGGGTGGCCTGCATGTCGTGGATGTGGACCGCGTCCTTGGTGATGTTCCACCCGAAGTCGTCGGTCGCGCCGTGGACGTGTCCGCCCTTCACGCCGCCGCCGGCGAGCCACCAGGAATAGGCACGGCCGAAGTGATCGCGTCCCTTGAAGCCCTGACCGGCCTGGTTCTGCGCGAACGGCGTGCGGCCGAACTCGCCGCCCCAGACGACGAGGGTGTCGTCGAGCAGGCCGCGCTGCTTGAGGTCCTTGACGAGCGCAGCGCTCGCCTGGTCGGTGTCGAGGCACTGCTGCGCGAGCTGTCCGGTGGTGAGGTTGTTATGCTGGTCCCAACCGGCGTGCATCAGCTGGGTGAAGCGCACGCCGCGCTCGGCGAGGCGACGGGCGATGAGGCAGTTGTTGGCGAACGTGCCGGGCTTGAGGACGTAGGGACCGTACATCTCGAGGACCGACTTGGGCTCGTTCTTGAAGTCGAGCAGGTCGGGCACCGACGCCTGCATGCGGAAGGCCATCTCGTATTGCGAGATGCGCGTGTCGATCTCGGGGTCGCCGGCGGCGCCGAAGTGGGCGCGGTTCAGCTCCTGCATGTCATCGAGCATCGTGCGGCGCGCGTCGCGGCTGACGCCGGCCGGGTTGTTGACGTAAGGCACCGGATCGCCGACGCCGCGGAAGCGCACGCCCTGGTGCTTGCCGGGCAGGAAGCCGTTGGACCAATAGTGCTCGAAGAACAGCTGGCCGCAGGTCTTGGCGGCGTCGGAGGAGGTCATCACGACATAAGCCGGCAGGTCCTCGTTCATCGTGCCGAGACCGTAGGACAGCCAGGCGCCCATCGACGGACGGCCCGGGATCTGCGAGCCGGTCATGAAGAAGGTCACGCCGGGCGCATGGTTCACCGCTTCTGTGTTCATCGAACGCACGACGCAGAGTTCGTCGGCGATCGCGCCGGTGTAAGGCAGCATCTCGCTCATCTCGATGCCGCTGGAGCCCCACTTCTTGAAAGGCTTGATCGCGCCGACGCACGGGAACTTGGCGTAGCCGCTGGACATCGTGGAGAGGCGGGTGTCGCCGCGCACGCTGGCGGGGATGTCCTCGCCGGCCATCTTGGCCAGGAGCGGCTTATGGTCGAAGAGGTCGACGTGGGAAGGGCCGCCGCCCTGCCAGAGGCAGATCATGCGCTTCGCCTTGGGCGCGAAGTGCGGGAGGCCGGGCAGCGCGCCGATCGGATTCGGCGCGGCCTTGAGGTCGCGGGCGAGGAGCGAGCCGAGGGCGACGGCCCCGATGCCTTGGACGCCGGCGCTGAGGAAGCTGCGGCGCGTCAGGCGCTCGCGCCATTCGGAGGGAGAGAGTTCGAAGTCCATGGGGTTCAGTCGCGGGTGACGGCGGCGTCGAGGTTGTAAAGGGCGAGGCAGGCGGCGGTGAGCGCGGCGTGTTCGGCGGCGGGGATGGCCGCGTCACGCTTGCTTTCGCCGATCGCGAGGAGGGCTTCCGCGGCCTTGGCATCGGCGGCGTAGACCTTGCGCTGGTTGGCGAGCATCTTGGCGAGAAGGGCGGGCTCCGGGCCGGCGGGGGCGCGGCCGAGCACGAGGGCGAAGGCGCGGGCGAGGCGGGCTTCGTCGGTCGGCTGTTCCTTGGTCACGCGCTGGGCGAGGACGCGCGCGGCTTCGACCCAGGTGGGGTCGTTGAGCATCGTGAGCGCGTGCAGGGGCGACGAGGTGATCGCCGTGCGCACGCGGCAGGTCTGGCGCGCGGAGCTGTCGAACATGTTCACCGGCGCGATGGTGCGACGCCAGAAGGTGTAGAGCGAACGGCGGTAGAGGTCGGCGCCCTTGGACTGCGGATAGGTGAAGTCGCGCTCCTTGGTGATCGCGAGGCTCTCCCACGGGCTGTCCGGCAGGTAAGGGTAGACCGGCACGCCGCCGATCTTGGGGTTGAGCAGGCCGCTGGAGCTCAGGGCGACGTCACGCAGGACCAGCGAAGGCAGGCGGAGGCGCGGCGCACGGGCGAGGAGCTTGTTCTCGGGATCCTTCTGCAGGTGGGCCTTGGTGACGACGCTGGACTGGCGGTACGTCTTGCTGGTCACGATCAGCTTCTGGAGGGCCTTGGTCTTCCAGCCGGATTCGCGGAACTCGACGGAGAGCCAGTCGAGCAGCTCCTGGTGCGTCGGGCGGTCGCTCTGCACGCCGAGGTCCTCGGAGGTGCGCACGATGCCGTGGCCGAAGAAGTGCTGCCACTGGCGGTTCACCTGCACGCGGGCGGTCAGCGGGTGCTCGGGACGGAAGAGCCACCGGGCCAGGCCGAGGCGGTTCTTCGGGGCGTCCTTCGGCATCGGAGGCAGGAAGCCCGGCGCGTCGAAGGTGACCTTTTCCTTCTTCGAGAGATACGCGCCGCGATCGAGGATGTTCGTCTCGCGCGGCTGGTCGTCGGACATCACCATCACGCGCGGAAGGATGTCGCCGCGGTAGCCGTCGAGGAGCTGCTTCGCGCGGTCGATCTGCTTGAACGCGGCGATCTTCTTCCGGTCTTCGGGGAAGACGTTCTTGTTATAATGCTCGCGGAGCTTCTTGGTCTCGGCGGCGGCGCGCTTCTTGTCCGGCGCCAGGAGGGCCTCGAGTTCCTTGGGCAGCATGCCCTTGTCCTTGGTCGGCTTGGCGAGCCAGGCTTCGAAGGCCTTGGTCTGGTGCGTGAAGAAGTCCTTGTTCAGCTTGTCGAAATCAGCCTGCAGCCGGGCGAGTTCGGCGGCTTGCCCGGGCGAAGGCACGTCGACCGTCATGCCGTCGAGGCGGAAGCGGCTGCGGCCGCCGGTCTGCGTCGGACCTCCGCTCGGGGTGCCGCGTTCCTTCACGTGGTTGAAGGCGTCGAGCCATTGGTAGTAGTCCTTCTGCGTGATGGGGTCGTATTTATGGTCGTGGCACTGCGCGCAGGCGACCGTGAGTCCGAGCCAGGTGGTCGTGGTGCTTTCGACACGGTCGAAGAGCGTGTTGAAGCGCTGCTCCTCGGCGATGTTGCCGCCCTCGCCGTTGAGGATGTGGTTGCGGTTGAAGGCCGTGGCGATCATCTGGTCGAGGGTCGCGTTCGGGAGCAGGTCGCCGGCGAGCATCTCGGTGCTGAGCTGGTCGAACGGCTTGTCGGCGTTGAGGTTCTTCACGAGCCAGTCGCGCCAGACCCACTGGAAGGTGTCGCCGTCCTGCTGGAAGCCGTTGCTGTCCGCGTAGCGCGAGGCGTCGAGCCAGGGCAGGACCATGCGCTCGCCGTAGTGCGGGGAGGCCATCAGGCGGTCGACCTGCTTATCGTAGGCTTCGGAGGAATTGTCGGCGAGGAAGGCGGCGGTCTCTTCCGGCGTGGGCGGCAGGCCGGTGAGGTCGAGCGACAGGCGGCGCAGCAACGTGGCCTTGGGCGCTTCCGGCGAAAGGGTGAGGCCGACCTTGGCCAGCTTCTCGACGACGAAAGTATCGACGGGGTTCTTCTCGCCGTTGGCGGGCAGGGCGGGGCGGACCGGCGTCACGTAAGCCCAATGCTCCTTATACTCGGCGCCCTCGGCGACCCAGCGACGGAGGATCTCCTTCTGCGCGGGCGTGACCGTGCGATGGGAATCCGGCGGCGGCATCACTTCGTCGGAGTCGGTGGAGTACAGGCGCTTGATCAGCTCGCTCGCGTCGGCATCGCCCGGGACGAAGGCCTTCTTGGCCAGCGCGTCCGCGCGGACGTCGAGGCGCAGCTTGGCCTTGCGTTTGTTGCCGTCGGGACCGTGGCAGTAGAAGCAGTTCTCGGAGAGGATCGGGCGGACGTCTTCGTTGTAATCCACCTTGGCCGCCGACGGCAGGGTCAGGCCGATCAGGGCGAGGCAGGCGAAGAGGCTGGGGGTGAGCCGGGACATGGGGAGATTTTAGCAGGTGAAGCCCGCCCGAGGAATGGTCGGGGGCGATGGGTGGGTTGTAGAATACGACCACCTGTCGCGGAGGGACGTTAGCAACTTTGAGACAGCCGGGCGGACGGGTGGTTTCAACCTTGGTTTTGCTTCGGCTGATCGTCCTGACGGATTCCGACACGACTTAGGCGGAAACGTCCGTCCGACTTGCTTTGGGGTTGCTGGCTTGGGCGGGGGAGGGTGTCATTCGACCCAGTGCGCCTCCTGGACCGCTACATCCTCGCCGAATGGGCCAAGGTCTTCGCCTTGGCCTTGCTGAGTTTCGTAGGCATCATGCTCCTGTCGGACGGGTATAACCGGATTCCTGAGTTCCTGGCCCTCGACGCCGGTTGGGGTTCCATCATCGCCTACCTGCTCCTCGGGTTGGTCCGAAACCTCTCCCTGCTCATCCCGATCTCCCTGCTGATCTCGGTGATCTTCGTCCTGGCGACCATGAACCGGAACCAGGAGATCTCCGCGGCCCGCGCCGCCGGCATCGGCATGGGCCGGCTGACCGCCCCGCTGTGGGCCGTGGGCGGCCTGCTCGCCGGCCTGCTCGCGCTCCTGAACGCCGTCCTGGTGCCCGACGCTTTGGAGACCATGAACGCCATCCAGGAGGAGGCCCAGTTCGTCGCCCTGAAGGCCAAAGGCGGCAACGCCATTCCGCGAGGCCAGGCTTCGTCCATCTCCTTCGAGAACTCCAAGGCCCGCCGTCTCTGGCTGATCTCCAATCTCGGCCTCAGCACCGGTCAGGCCTTCGAGGTGGTGGTCCACATGTTCGACGCGAACCAACGCGAGGTGCGTCGCGTCTCCGCGCGCTTCGCCGAGTTCCGCAAGACCCCGCAGGGCTGGCGCTGGACCTTCCGCGAGGGGCGCGACCTCCGCTTCGACCCCGCGACCGGCTCGCTCATGGCGCAGCCGCGCTTCCAGGAACTGGCCTCCGACTTCAACGACGACCCCGAGGTGATGTTCTATTCCACCAAGGAGCCGGCCAAGCTCTCGCTCCGCGAGGTCTCCCGCTTCGTCGACCAAGCCGGCTTCAATCCCGGCGGACCCAACGCCGCCTATGCGATGCGCTACCATGCCATCATGTCGACGCCCGTCATCTGCCTCATCGTCATCGCCGTCGCCATCCCGTTCTCGGTGACGCCCGGCCGCATCAGCCCGATGGTGGGCGTCGCCAAGACCTTCGGCCTTTTCCTCGGCTTCTACTTCCTCACCTCGTTCTGCGCCGCCTTCGGCGAGAGCGGCGCCTTGCCGCCCATGATCGCGGCCTGGATCCCGACGACGCTGGTCGCGTGTTGGGCGTTCCCGAAGCTGAAGTCCGTCAATTGATCCATGCTTAGAGCTATTCGTATCCGCCCCGGACGTCCCGTGCGCGCCCTCCGGGGACATCCCTGGGCCTTCCTCGGCGAAGTCGAGTTCGCCGGCGAACCGCCGGTCGACGGCGACTGCGTCGAACTGACCGACCTCAAGGGCCGCTGCCTCGGCGCCGGCCTCTGGAACGGCAAGTCCCAGATCGCCTGGCGTCGCTACTCGCGCCGCCCGATCACCCTCGACGGCCCGCTGCTCGAAGAACTCGTCACGGCCGCCGTCAACCGCCGAGCCGGCAAGCCGGTCTGCCGTCTGATCTGGTCCGAAGCCGACAGCCTGCCGGGCCTCGTCGTCGACCGCTACAACGACCTCATCACGATCCAGGCGCTGACCTGCGGCATCGACCGCCGCCTGGCCACGATCATCGACATCCTCCAGCGCCTGCTGAGGCCGCGCGAGATCGTCCTCCGCAACGACGCCGCGACGCGCAAGTTCGAGGGTCTCCGCCAGGAGATCCGCACGGTCTCGGGCAAGCCGCTTGAGCCCGCCTGGATGGAAGTCGGCGGAGTGCAGGTGCTCATCGACCTGATGGGCGGCCAGAAGACCGGCACCTACCTCGACCAGCTCGACCAGCATCAGCACGTCGCGAAGCTCGCCAAGGGCCGCCGCGTGCTCGACGCGTTCTGCAACCAGGGCGGCTTCGGCCTCGCCTGCGCCAAGGCCGGCGCCGCCAGCGTGCTCGGCCTCGACCAGTCCGAGGACGCCATCGCCGCCGCCCGCTCGGCCGCCGAACGCAACGGTCTGAGCGCCTCCTTCGAGGTCGCCAACGTCTTCGACTGGTTCACCGAACACCGCGAGGCTTCCTTCGACCTCATCGTCCTCGATCCGCCGCCCTTCGCCCGCAGCAAGGACGCCGTCGATGGCGCCCTCCGCGGCTACAAGGAACTCAACCTCCGCGCGCTCCGTCTGCTCGCCCCGGGCGGTATCCTGGCGACGTATTCCTGTTCGCATCGCGTCTCGGAAGAGATGTATCTCGAGGTCATCGAAGCCGCCGCGTCGGACGCCCGTCGCGAGGCCGTCATCCTGGAGCGTACGTCGCAGCCGGCCGACCACCCGGTGCTGCTGAACTTCCCGGAGAGCCGTTACCTCAAGGGCTTCATCATCGAGATTCGGGCTTAACTCCCGGACCGCTTCCGCTTTCATCGCGCCATGATCGTCTCCCTCCGCGGCAAGCTCATCGAAGCCGGCGTCCTGCGCGTCGTCATCGAGTCGTCGGGCGTGGGCTACGAGGTCAACGTCCCCGTCACGACCGCCGAGCGCCTGCCGAAGCTCGGCGCGGAAGTCTTCCTGCTCATCCATCACGTCTTCCGCGAGGACGGCCAGGCCCTCTACGGCTTCGCCGTCGCCGAGGAGCGCGAGTTCTTCAAGCTGCTCGTCGAGAAGGTGTCCGGCGTCGGTCCCAAGATGGCGCTTAACATCCTCAGCCGCCTTGCGTTGCCGATCCTCCGCGACGCCATCAACCGCGGCGACGTCGCTTTGCTTTCCCAGTGTCCTGGCATCGGCAAGAAGACCGCCGAACGCCTCGTCATGGAGCTCAAGGACAAGGTCGGTCTCGATGGCCCCGGCGCCGCTCCGGCGGCCGCCGCGACCATCGTCGCCGCCCAGCCCACGCCGGCGACGGACGCCGTCGCCGCGCTCATCGCGCTCGGTTTCAAGGCGCCCGACGCCGACAAGGGCGTCCGCGCCGCGCTCACGAAGCTCGGCGCCGGCGCGACCGCGGATCAGTTGGTGAAGGCTGCGCTCGGGCGGTAAACGCCCGAGCGAGGGGGCATGCTGGCACGGTGACACGTGGGCATGGGGGCGATACAAAGAAGCTCAGAGGCCCAGAGGCTCGGTTGACCAGAAGAGAGGCAACGCGAGTTGATCCGTTGATCGGTTGGCCAGTTGGCCAGAGATGTAATGGGTAGGGTCGGGACCGCGTCACGACATAGCGGCCGCCGAATGGTGGCCGAGGGTAGGGGCGTGGCTACGCCGCGCCCTCAGAGGAGGAGTGCACGATGAATCGTGCCCCTACCCGATGCGGCTCATCCCGCCACCCGTCACCTGAGGCTGCCACCCGCCACCTGAGAATGTAAGCAACCAGGGCAGCACGCAGTGCCGACCCTACCTGCGAAGGCTATGCCTTCGAGGGGACATGTTGGCACGTGGGCAAGTGGGCGTGGGGAAATGCACCGCCCCGTGTCACCGTGCCAGCTTGCCCCCTGACGCTTACTTCAGGCCCAACACATCTTCCATGCCATACAGGCCGGCTGGCTGGCTCTTCAGCCAGCGGGCGGCGCGGACGGCGCCACGCGCGAAGATCTCGCGGTTGGAAGCCTTGTGCGTGAGTTCGAGTCGCTCGCCTTCGGCGGCGAAAAGGACGGTGTGGTCGCCCACGACGTCGCCGCCGCGTATGGCGTGCACGCCGATCTCACCGAGCGGGCGTTCGCCGACCAGGCCTTCGCGGCCGTGCTTGAGGGCTTCCTTGGCGAGCTTGCGCTCTTCGAGGAGGATCTTGAGGAGCGTCTCGGCGGTGCCGGAGGGAGCGTCCTTCTTGAGGCGATGGTGCATCTCGAGCACCTCGACGTCCCAGCGGCCGGCGTCGGCGAGCGAGCGGGCGGCCTGGCGGACGAGGGCGTTGAGCAGCGTGACGCCGACGGAGTAGTTGCCTGCCCAGACGACCGGGAGGCCCTTGATGGCGGCGGTGATCGCGGCCTTCTCTTCGGCGGTGTGGCCGGTGGTGCCGATCACGAGCGGCTTCTGGTGCTTGGCGCAGAGCTGCGCGACGGCGAGGGTCGCGGAGTGGAAGGAGAAGTCGATGACCACGTCGGCCGAGCCGATGTGCGCGGCGAGGTCGTCGCCCTGGTCGACGCCGGCGGCGATGACGGCCAGTTCGGAGGCCGCCACGTTGGCGATGGCGAGGCCCATGCGGCCCTTGGCGCCGTTGAGGAGGATGCGGAGTGGCTGGCTCATCGGAGGGAGGCGAGGGTGGCGTCGGCGACCTGCTCGACGAGGAGGCGGTTGGCCTCGGACATCTCGCAGAGCGGCAGGCGGACTTCGTCCGAACGGATGATGCCGGCGCGCATCATGCAATGCTTCACGGGCACCGGGTTGGGTTCGACGAAGAGGGTCTTGAAGATCTCGGCGAGCTGGTCGTGCAGGACCTTGGCTTCGGCGAACTGCTTGGTGCGCGCGAGCTTGGCGAGCTTGGCCACCGGGCCCGGGATGAGGTTCGACGCGACGGAGATGATGCCTTGGGCGCCGACTTCGGCGAAGGGCAGGGTCAGGGAGTCGTCGCCGCTGAGGACGATGAATTCCGGGTCGGCTTCGCGCACGAGGCGCGCGGCCTTCTCGACCTGGCCGCCGGCTTCCTTGATGCCGATGATGTGCGGATACTTCTTCCGCAGGCGGAGCGTGGTCTCGACGGTGATCTCGATGCCGCAGCGGCCCGGGATGGAGTAGAGGATGATCGGCTTGGCGGTGGCTTCGGCGATGACCGAGAAGTGGCGGAACAGGCCTTCCTGGCTGGGCTTGTTGTAATACGGGGCGACGAGCAGGAACGCATCGGCGCCGGCTTCGTCGGCGCGCTGGGTCAGATCGAGGGCTTCGGTCGTGGCGTTGGAACCCGTGCCGGCCATGACCGGGACGCGCCCGGCGGCGAACTCGACGGTCTTGCGGATGACTTCGATATGCTCGTCGTAATCGAGGGTGGGGGACTCGCCGGTGGTGCCGACGGCGACCAGGCCGTCGATGCCGTCCTTGATCTGGAATTCGATCAGCTTCTTGAGGTCATCCCAGGCCACGGCGCCCTTCACGAAGGGGGTGACCAAGGCCGTGTGGGCTCCCACGAAAGCGCGGGGGCCGAAAGGACGGCGGGAAGGGCTGGAACCGGTCGAGGACATTGCGGCGGGAAGTGACCCCCGAACCAACCGCCCCGCGTCGAAAGAGACAAACCCAAAAACCCCGTGGGACGGGGCGGACCCCGCTTAAGGGGCCGGGCCGACGAGGATTCGGTCGTTTTCCGTGTCCGTCACGTAGAGCCGTCCGTCCGGGCCGATGCGGGCGCCATGCGGGCGGTTGAGCTGCGTGCCGGCCCAGTCGGCGCCGACCGCGGCGCCCTTCTTGCCGTTGCCGACGAGGGTGCGGATGGTCTGCTTCACCGGATCGTAGACGCGAAGGCAATGGTTCTCGGTATCGAGGATGAGCACGTTGCCCTTGGCGTCCATCGTCACGTATTTCGGACCCAGCATGCGGGCGTCGGCGGCCGGGCCGTCCGTCGCGGGACCGGGCTTGCCGGCCTTGTTCACGACGACGGTGACCTTGCCGTCCTTGATCGCGGCGAGCGCGTGGCCGCCGCGGAGCAGGGCGTAGATCGTGCCGTCCTTGGCCACGCAGCAGGCGCGGACGTCGCCCATGGGGGCTTCGAGCGCGTCCTGTCCGTCCTTGGGGAGGCCCTTCTTGCCGTTGCCGGCGACGGTGGTGATGACCTTGGTCGCGAGGTCGATGCGGCGGACGCGGTTGTTCACGATGTCGGCGACGACCATGAATTTGCCGGCGGGATCGATGACGCCGCACATCGGGATGTTCATCTTCGCCTGGTCGGCGGGGCCGCCGTCGCCGCCGAAGCCGGACTTGCCCGTGCCGGCGAAGAGCGTCGCGACATGCGTCTTCGGGTCGAGGCGCACGATGCGGTGCTGGAAGCTGTCCGAGGCGTAGATGGAACCATCCGGGCCGATGGAGATGTCGTGCATGCCGTCGTAGACGGCCGGAGCGAGGTCGAGGCGCTGCGCGGGCGCGGGCGGGATCATCCCCTTGGGGGCGCTGTCCCACTTCACGCCGGAGACGAACTCGATCTTGCCGCCGTGCAGCTTGAAGATGCGGTTGGCGGGCTGGAATTCGACGCCGTAAGCGTCGCCTTGGGCGTCGAAGGCGATGCTGAAGGGCTGGCGGATCTGTTCGGCGCCGGGGACCTTGATGACTTCGATGGCGGCGAACGCGGAGGCGGCGCAGGCGAGCAGGGGGAGCAGGCGGGAGAGCATGCGATGTTCATAGGACGGGCGTGGTCGGGTTCAAGCCTCGGCGGGGAAATGGTTCGACCTCGGCCGGACGGAACGCACCTTGGCGTCTCCCGTGAGCGCGCCGCTTCCTCTGATCGTCCGCGAACTCGGCGGCGCCGGTGCGCCGCTCGTGGTCCTGCACGGACTGCTGGGTTCGTCGCGTAACTGGCAGTCCGCCGGCGTGGCCCTCGCCGAACGCGGCCATCGCGTGCTCGCGCCGGACCTGCGCAATCACGGCTCTTCGCCCTGGGGCGACGACTGTTCGTATGCCGCGCTGGCGGCGGATGTCGTCGCGATGCTCGACCGTCTCGCGCTTGGTCCGGTGCACCTCGTCGGACACAGCATGGGCGGCAAGGCCGCGATGCGTCTCGTCATGGACCGGCCTGATCTCGTCGCGCGCCTCACCGTCGTCGACATCGCCCCGCGCGCCTATTCCGACCGCGTGCGCGTCGAGTTCGCCGCGATGAACGCCTTGGACCTTTCCGCGGTGAAGTCGCGCAAGGACGCCGAGGAAAAGCTCGCCGCGCAGGTGTCCGAGTGGGGCATGCGTCAGTTCATCCTCACCAATCTGGGACAGGACGCGGAAGGCCGCTGGCGCTGGACCGTCAACCGCGAGGCGCTGACGAATTCGCTGCCCGAGATCCTCGGCAATCCGCTCGCCGCCGGGGAAGTCTGGGACGGACCGACGCGTTTCCTGCGCGGCGGAAAGTCGAACTACATCCGCGACGAGGATTTTGCGACCATCCGCGCGCACTTCCCGCGGGCCGATGTCGTCACGCTCCCGGAAAGCGGACACAACCCGCACTTCGAAGCGCGGGCCGGGTTCGTCGAAGCGACGCTGGCTTAGGCCGCCGACTTCGCCCGACGGCGGCGCAGCAGGAGGAAGCCGCCGACCAAGGCGACCGCGAGCGCGAGCATCAGGCCGCCGCAGATCAGCATCATCCGTCGGCCGAGATGGCCGGTCGGTTCATGGGCTTGGATCAGCGGAGATTCGTCGCCCGCCACCATCATCACCCAGCGGGCTTTCGCGCCAGGCTTGGTCTCATCGACCAACCAGAGCAGCACCGTGTGCGGACTCTCGTCGGGCAGGCGCAGCAGGAAATTCCGGGGCTCAGGCGTCCAGCTCCATTCCGCGCTCTCGAGCTGGTAGGTCTTCGCGAGTTCTTCCGCCGTATGCTGGAAGGGCGAATCGGTCTCGAGCTTGGTGGCCGAAGAGAAGTCCGGCGCGCCCGCTGCGTCGGCAAGGGGGAACTGGTCCTTGCCGGTCGCGACCGTGAACAACCCCGCGGCGGCCTTCGCCAGCTCCGCCCGTTCGCGGATGTTGTAGTTGGCCTCCAGGTCGGCGGTCACCTTGAGCGAGCAGGAGCCGTCGGCGTGCAGCGTCAGCCGGGAGAGGAGGACCTCGCCGTTATGGGCCGAGACGAACAAGGGGAGCACGAGGGCTCCCCAGGTCAGGACCAGCTGGCGCAGCGCGCGGATCACTTGCGGTTCCAGCGCAGCACGCGACCGAAGACGTTCCATTCGGTCTCGAGGATGTTGCCGTCGTTGTCGAAGGTGATGCCGTGGGGCGAGGTCACGACGCCTTCGCGCCAGTCGGCCGGCTTCACGTTGGGCGTGTTGGTCTCCTTCTTGGTGCCCTTGGCGCCGGTGTTGTCGTTGACGCCGAGGGAGGCGACCATCTTGCCATCCTTGTTCCAGACCGAGACGCGGCCGGCGATCTCGGCGACGCACATCAGGTCGCCGTGGAAAGAGGCGGAGGAGGGGTTGCGCAGGCCTTCCTTGGCGATCATCTGCGGGTTGGTGCCGTCGAGGTCGACGTGGAACATGCGGTTGTTGCCGCGGTCGAGGCAGAGCAGGCGGGCCGGGCTGAAACGCGTGTCGACGAAGACCTTGTGGGTGTTGGCGAAGCCCTTGCCGTCCACGACCTGCGTGGGGCCGCCGAAGACGGACTTGAACTTGCCGTCGGCGCTGAAGACGAAGACCCAGCTCTTGCCGTAGCCGTCGACGATGTAGATGTCGCCGTTCGGGGCGACGTCGCAGCTGGTCAGCTTGAGGGCGTTGACGCTCTTGCCGGCCTTGTCCTTGCCCTTGCCCTTGTCGGCCGGGAAGGCGTCGGGCTTGATCTCCATGACGACCGTGCCGTCGAGCTTGGCCTTGATGAAGCGCTGTTCGCCGAGGACGGCGCCGTAGAGGAACTCGCCTTCGGCGGACTTGCGCACCACGAAGCCGTGGAGCGACATCGGGAGGGCGAGGGTCTTCAGGTACTTGCCGTCCTTGCCGTAGACCTGGATGCCGGCGTCCTTTTCCTGGACGCTGACGTAGATGAGTCCGGCGGAGTCGACGGCGATCTCGCCGTGGCCGTTGCCGATGGTGGCCTTGCCGGGAGGCGTGCCGAGGAAGTCAGGCACGAGTTCGTATTTCACTTCGGCGGCGGAGAGGGAAAGGGCGGTCACGGCGAGCAAGGCGAGGGCGCGGAGGGTGGGCATGGGATTGATGAGGGGTAGGGACAGGGGTAGGGGTAGTTATGTTGGAGTAGGGGTAGGAGAAGCCTCTGGCAAATGGATTTCGGCAGGCACGTTTTCAAATTCGGCATCGCTCTTTGATTGTCTCTCCTGACCCCGTCCCTATCCCTACCCCTACCCCTAACATGAAATCCCTCCGTCTCCTCGCGGCCCTCGCCGCCCTCATCGTCTCGGCCTCCGCCGCCGAAGTGAAACTCGAATCCGCCTTCAACGGCAAGGACCTGACCGGTTGGAAGACCTCCGGCGCGGACGCCTTCTGGACCGCCGCCGACGGCGTCCTGACCGGCGTCAACGACACCTCCTTCAAGGATTACAAGAAGGGCAACATGCTCTACACCGAAAAGTCCTACCAGGACGTCGTGATCGAGTGCGAATGCCGCTTCAGCGGCGAGATCGACAGCGGCATCATGGTCCGCAAGGACGCCGCCGGGAAGAAGGACATCCAGATGCAGATCGGCGTCTCCCGATCCCTGAAGAAGGACATGACCTGCACGTTC
Organism: Verrucomicrobiota bacterium; assembly: GCA_041180005.1. Lineage (GTDB taxonomy): Bacteria > Verrucomicrobiota > Verrucomicrobiia > Opitutales > UBA953 > UBA953. The sequence goes on from JBEGSF010000004.1 coordinate 58,008, forward strand.
TACGTCGGCAAGTATCCCGAAGCCGGCTGGGCCCCGAAGGTCCCCTCGCTCTGGAAGAACAACGAGTGGAACAAGATCCGTTTCCAGGCCAAGGGCGACACCTACACCGTCTGGCTCAACGGCGAGCAGGTCTCGAACTACGTCGACGCCGGTTACCCTCAGGCCGCTCCGGTGGGCCTCCAGGTGCACGGCGGCGTGAAGATGAAGGTCGAATACCGCAACATCTCCATCGGCGAGATCAAGTAAGCCGCGGCATGCTTTCGGTCCGGAAGGGCGGGAGCGATCCCGCCCTTTTTCGTTGGGCGGACTAAGGCGGTCGTGCTTAATCAAGACCATGACTTCGCCGCTGCCCCGCCGCCGGTTCCTGCGTCAGCTCGCCCTCGGCGTCGCGGTCGCGCCGTTCGTCGGCTGCGCTTCGCGCGCGGCCGGCCTCGAGATCGGCGTCATCGCCGACCCGCAGTATGCGGACATCCCTGATCGCGGCACGCGCGCGTATCGCGCTTCGGTCGCCAAGCTCGGCGCCGCGGTCGATCATTTCAACGCCCGCCCGCTCGATTTCTGCGTCAACCTCGGCGACACCATCGACCGCGAGTGGCGCAGCTACGACGCGATCCTCGCGCCGCTCGCCGCCTCGCGCCACCGCTGGGAGCACGTCCTCGGTAATCACGATTTCGCCTTGCTGGACGGGGAGAAAACGCAGGTCGACGCCCGTCTCGGCGTCACCGCGCGCCATCGCTTTTTCGACCGGCCCGGCTTCCGTTTCGTCGTCCTCGACACCGGCGCCGTGAGCACGTATGCGACGCTCGCCGGCAGCGAGGCGCGGCGTGAGGCCGCCGCCGAGCTCGCGCGCGTGAAGGCGCGCAAGCTGCCGCAGGCGCAGGATTGGAACGGCGCGGTCGGACCGAAGCAGCTCGCCTGGTTCGAGGGCGTCGCGGCCGACGCCGCGAAGCGCGGGCTCAAGGTGGTCGTCTTCGCGCATCATCCCGTCGCGCCCGTCGGTTCGTATGATGCTTGGGACGCGACCGAGATCCTCGCGGCCTTGGGCCGTCATCGGAACGTCGTCGCCTGGTTCAACGGCCACCATCACGCCGGGGGTTTCGCCCAGGTCGAGGGGCTCCCGTGCGTGACTTTCCATGGCATGGTCGAGACCCCGGATACCAATGCTTTCGCCACCGCCCGGTTCCTTTCGGACCGGGTGATCGTGGTCGGGCAGGGAAGAGAGCCTTCGAGAGAGCTGATTTTCAGGGTTTAACGACAGGGTTCGGTCAATTGATGTGATATTAGATTTATTTCCGTCAATTAAAGCCCCGTCCGCTATATAGGCGAATTCACCATATTTATTCGCAACCTGTCGGTCTTCCAACTGTCTGAAAGGCAACCCCTGACAGACCATGAAACTCCACCGCAACTGCGAAGGAAATCACCCCGACGTTCTCTCCGCCCTGAGCCGCCGCGACTTCATGCACATCGGCATGATCGGCACGCTCGGCCTGAGCCTGCCCAACATGCTCCGCCTCAAGGCGCTCGAGATGCCCAAGGTCGAGTCCTTCAACGCGATGGCGGACTCCGTCATCCACATCTACCTGCCGGGCGGCATGGCGCAGCACGAGTCCTGGGACCCGAAGCCGTTCGCCTCGCCTGACTACCGCGGACCTTACACGCCGATCAAGACCTCGATCCCCGGCGAATACGTCGGCGAGAAGTTCGTCAACATCGCGAAGATCATGAACAAGCTCACCATTGTCCGCTCGATGACGCACGGTGAGGCCGCCCACGAACGCGGCACGCACAACATGTTCACCGGCTACCGTCCGAGCCCCGCGATCAAGTTCCCGAGCTACGGTTCCGTCATCTCGCACGAGCAGGGCTCGCGCAACAACCTGCCGCCTTACGTCGTCGTCCCGAGCCAGAGCATCCCGGAGCAGGGCACCGGCTACATGAGCAGCGCCTACGGTCCCTTCGCGCTCGGCAGCGATCCCGCCGACAAGGGCTTCGCCGTCCGCGACCTCCTCGCCCCGAAGGACGTCACCACGCAGCGCTTCGACCGCCGCCGCAGCATGCTGGCCGCCGTCGACGAGCATTTCCGCGCCACCGAGAAGTCCGACGCCATCGGCGCCATGGACAGCTTCCAGCAGGCCGCCTACGGCCTCGTCAGCAGCGCCAAGGCCCGCGAGGCCTTCGACCTCTCCAAGGAGTCCGACAAGCTGCGCGACGAATACGGCCGCAACACCGCCGGCCAGCGCTTCCTCCTCGCCCGCCGCCTCGTCGAGGCCGGCGTCCGCATGGTCTCCGTGACCTTCGGCGGCTGGGACCATCACTCGAACATCAAGGGCGCCTTCGACGGCCAGGCCCCGCAGTTCGACCAGGCTTTCGCCCGCCTCATCACCGACCTGCAGGACCGCGGCATGCTCAAGCGCACGCTCGTCCTCGTCAGCTCCGAGTTCGGCCGCACGCCGAAGATCAACGGCACCAACGGCCGTGACCACTGGCCCCGCGTCTTCTCCGTCGCGATGGCCGGCGGCGGCGTGAAGGAAGGCTACATCCACGGCGCCTCCGACGCCCTCGGCGGCGAACCCGACCGCGACGCGGTCGGCCCGGAAGACCTCGCCAAGACCATGTACCGCGTCCTCGGCATCAACGCCGAGAAGCGCATCATGTCCGAAGGCGGACGTCCGATCGACATCGTCAACGGCGGTCGCGTGATGACCGACTGGCTCGCCTGAACCGGCGCCTGAACACCCATCCGCGAGCCTGAACGGCGCCGCGGGCGGGCCGGGCCCCGCTGAAAAGCTTTATGAAGTTCCGTCTCCTTTCCGCGCTCCTGCTGTCCCCGCTCGCCGCGTGGGCGGCTTATCCCAGCATGACCACGCTGAAGCCGCACGGCGGCCAGATCGGCGCCGAGGTCAAATTGACGATCACCGGCGCCCAACTCGACGACTTCGAGGATCTCATGTTCTACACGCCCGGCTTCAAGGTGAAGAGCGTCGAGAGCCGCGCCGCGAACAAGGTCGAGCTCACCCTGTCCATCGACAAGTCCGTCCGCGCGGGCAACCACGTCATGCGCGTCCGCACGAAGTCCGGCTTGTCGCACATGCGCCAGTTCTTCGCCAGCCCCTTCGCGAACGTCGAGGAGAAGGAGCCGAACAGCGAGTTCGCCGGCGCGCAGGCGATCGCCCTCAACCAGACCGTCGAAGGCGTGGTCCTCGCCGAGGACGTCGACTACTACAAGCTGACCGTCAAGAAGGGCCAGCGCATCGGCGTCCAGGTCGACGGGCTGCGTCTCGCCGCCATCCCGCAGGGCGCGATGGACCCGTATGTGGCGATCCTCGACAAGGACCGCTTCGAGAAGGCGGCTTCCGACGACACCATCCTGCACCGCCAGGACGGCTACTGCTCCTTCACCGCCGAATACGACGGCGAATACTACGTGATGGTCCGCGAGTCTTCCTACCGCGGCTCGGGCAACTCCTTCTACCGCCTCCACGTCGGCGACTTCCGTCGTCCGGACGCCATCTATCCCGCCGGCGGCAAGCTCGGTTCCAAGGTCACCGTGCGCTTCCTCGAGCCCCGCGACTCCTTCGCCGAAGAAGTCACGCTCCCGTCCGAGGACGACGCCGAGTTCGTGCTCTACCCGAAGTCCCAGCCGCCCGCGCCCTCCGGCAACCTCTTCCGCCTCTCGTCCGTCGACAACACCCTCGAAGCCGAACCGAACGAGTCCCTCGAGAAGGGCACCCTCGCCGCCGAGGCCTCGGCCTACGCGCTCAACGGCATCATCGAGAAGCCCGGTGACGTCGACTGCTTCCGCGTCCCGCTCAAGAAAGGCCAGGTCTTCGAATGCCGCGCGCTCGCCCAGATCCTGGGTTCGCCCCTCGATCCGGTCGTCAACGTCTACACGCCCAAGGGCGCGGCCATCATCGGCAACGACGACGGCGGCGGCATGCGTCGCCTCGATTCCCGCTTCAAGTTCACCGCTTCGGTCGACGGCGTCTACTCCGTGCGCGTCGCCGATCACCTCGAACGCGGCGGCCCCAACTTCGTCTACCGCATCGAGATGGTCGCCTCGCAGCCGAGCATCACTTTCGCCTCGCCCGACTACACCGTCAACGACACCAGCTACCGCCAGTTCATGGCCGTGCCCAAGGGCGGCCGCATGGTGCTCCTGCAGAACTTCACCCGCAACGGCGTCGGCGGCGACTACCGCTTCGAGCTCAAGGGCCTGCCCGCCGGCGTGAAGCTCCTCGAAGACGCCGCGCCCGGCGACCTGCCCGGCGTGCCGATGGTGCTCGAAGCCGCGTCCGACGCGCCGCACGGCGGCTCGGTCGTCACGCCGCGCCTCCAGCCCAAGGACCCGAACAACAAGATCGTCGGCCAGATGCGCCGCACCTACGACATCGTCCGCATCGGCAACGTGATCTACTACCAGGGCATCGAGGACCAGCTCCCCGTCGCCGTGGTCGACGAGGCGCCTTACTCCCTCGAGATCCAGAAGCCCGAGACCCCGCTCGTGCGCAACGGCATCTTCAACCTCAAGGTCGTCGCCAAGCGCAAGGAAGGCTTCAAGGGCCCGATCCGCGTCTTCATGTGCTGGACGCCCCCCGGCGTCTCCTCGCTCGGCGAGCAGACCATCGGCGCCGACGCCACCGAGTGCACGTTCCAGCTGAGCGCCAACGGCAACGTCGACACCAAGCCGTGGAAGTTCGTCGTCCAGGGCGAAGCCGACGCCGGCAAGGGCCGCGTCTACAACGCCTCGCCGTTCGCCGAACTGTCGACCGAAGCCCCGTATGTCGCCGCCAACGCCATCCCGCTCACCGCGATGGAGGTCGGCACGCCCGGCCTGATGGTCACCAACTTCGAGGTCACGCGTCCGTTCGAAGGCGAGGCCGTCGCCCAGCTCGTCGGCGCCCCGGACACGATCCGCATCGCCCCGATCAAGGTCACCAAGGACACCAAGGAGCTCCGCTTCACGGTGGAGACCGATGAGAAGTCCCGCGTGGGCAAGACCGGCAACATGTTCGTCCAGGTCGACATCCCGACCGGCAAGGGCCTCGCGACGCACCGCATCGCGCTCGGTTCCACGCTGCGCCTTGACGCGCCCCGCAAGGCCGCGCCCGCCCCGGTCGCCAAGGCCGCCGCGCCTGCCGCCGGCAAGCCGGCCGCGCCCGCCGCCGCGCCCGCTCCCGTCGTGCTTTCCCGTCTCGAACAGCTCCGCCTGAAGAACGAAGCCCCCAAGAACTGATCCTCTCCTCATGTCTTTCCGTCGTCTCCCGCTCCTCGCCTTCCTCGCCGCCGGCCTGACCTCCGCCGTCTCCGCCGCGCCCGTCGCCTTCGACGAGGTCCGCGCGATCTTCGAGGGCAAGTGCCTCGAGTGCCACAACCCGGATAAGACCAAGGGCAAGTTGCTCATGACCACCCGCGAGGGCTTCCTCAAGGGCGGTGAGAGCGGCCATGCGCTCATCGGCGTCGCCGCCGACCAGAGCGAGCTCGTCAAGCGTCTCGTCCTGCCGAAGGACCACGACGACATCATGCCTCCGAAGGGCGGGCCGCTGCCGGCCGCCGAGATCGACGTCATCCGCCGCTGGGTCGCCGAAGGCGCCGCCTGGCCCGCCGGCGTCGTCCTCGCCGCCAAGGACAAGGCCAAGGAAGAAGCCAAGGCCGAGCTCGCCCAGAAGCTGACCACCCTCGAGAAGCTCGAGATCTTCCCCGAGTCCGTCGCCCTCGAGACCAAGCGCGACTTCCACCGCATCGTCGTCTTCGCCACCTTCAAGGACGCCACCACCCGCGACGTGACCGCCTACGCCGACCTCAAGGTCGCCGACGACAAGGTCGCGGCCTTCGACGGCTACTCCGTCCACGCCGTCGCCGACGCCGGCAAGACCGAGGTCGTCGCCTCCCTCGGCGGTCGCACCGCCCGCATCCCCGTCGCCGTCAAGGAAGGCCACAAGGACCGCGCCGTGTCGTTCCGTCAGGACGTCATGCCGGTCTTCCTCCGCGCCAACTGCAACAGCGGCGGCTGCCACGGCGCCGCCCGCGGCAAGGACGGCTTCCGACTCTCCCTCTTCGGCATGGACCCCGACGGCGACTACGTGCGCCTGACCCGCGAGCTCATCGGCCGTCGCATCAACCTGGCCATCCCCGAGGAAAGCACGCTCGTCGAGAAGGCCATCGGCGCCGTCCCGCACTCCGGCAACAAGCTCTACGACGCCGACTCGCAGTACAACAAGACCATCCTCGAGTGGATCGCCAACGGCGCCAAGGACGACGCCCCGGGCGTCGCCAAGGTCACGGGCATCGAGGTGTTCCCGAAGCAGATCGTGCTCGAAGGCAAGGACGCCACCCAGCAGATCACCGTCCGCGCCACCTATTCCGACGGCACCGACCGCGACGTGACCAAGCTCGCGCTGTTCATGTCGAACAACGATCCCGTCGCCAAGATCGACAAGGAAGGCGTCGTCCGCTCCGGCGACCGCGGCGCGGCCTTCATGCTGGCGCGTTTCGACGTCTTCAGCGTGACCGCCCAGGCCATCGTCATCCCCAAGGGCCTCGTGTACGAGCGTCCGAAGGTCGCCGAGGTCAACTACATCGACAAGGCCGTCAACGAGCGCCTGCACCGCCTGCGCATCGTGCCCTCCGAGACCTGCACCGACGAGGAGTTTGTCCGCCGCGTCTACATCGACGTGGTCGGACTTTACCCGAAGCCGGCCGAGCTGACCGCGTTCCTCGAGGACAAGCGCCCCGACAAGCGCAAGCAGCTCGTCGAGGGCCTCCTGCAGCGCAAGGAGTTCACCGAGCTCTGGGTGATGAAGTGGGCCGAGCTCCTCCAGATCCGCTCCGGCATCAACGCCGGCAACAACGCGCCTCCCTTCTACAAGAACGCGCTCCTGTATTACAACTGGCTCGCCGACGAGATCGGCAAGAACCGCCCGATCAACCAGATCGTGGTCGACCTCCTCTCGGCCAACGGGGGCACGGTGTCCGTCCCCGCGGTGAACTACTACCAGAGCGAGCTCGACCGCCTCAAGCTGTCCGAGAACGTCGCCCAGGTGTTCATGGGCATGCGCATCCAGTGCGCCCAGTGCCATAACCATCCGTTCGACCGCTGGACGATGAACGACTACTACGGCTTCAACGCCTTCTTCGCCCAGATCGGCCGCAAGAACACCGACGACCCCCAGGAAGTCATCGTCTTCAACAGCAAGGGCGGCGAATCGCAGCACTTCCTGACCAAGAAGAACGTGAAGCCCAAGTTCCTCGGCGGCGAGGAGCCGGAACTCAAGCCGGGCGACGACCGCCGGCGCGTGATGGCCGAGTGGCTCGCCTCTCCCCGTAATCCCTACTTCGCCCGCAACATCGCCAACCTCGTCTGGGCGCACTTCCTCGGCGTCGGCGTGGTGGATCCGGTCGACGACGTCCGCGTCTCCAACCCGCCGTCCAATCCCGAGCTGCTCGACGAGCTCGCCGCCAAGCTGACCGAGTACAACTACGACGTCCGCCGCCTGGTCCGCGACATCACCGCCTCGGCCGCCTACCAGCGCAGCTCGAAGACCAACGCCTCGAACGCCGACGACAAGCTGAACTTCGCCCGCGCGCAGGTCCGCCGCGTCCGCGCCGAGGTCCTCCTCGACGCCATCTCGCAGATCACCGAGACCCCGAACAAGTTCCAAGGCCTCCCGCTCGGCGCCCGCGCCGTGCAGATCGCCGACGGCGCCGTCTCGAACTACTTCCTGACGACCTTCGGCCGCTCCAAGCGCGAATCCGTCGCCTCGACCGAGGTGAAGACCGACCCGAACCTCTCGCAGGCCCTCCACCTCATGAACGGCGACGCGGTCAACGACCGCATCCGCCGCGGCCAGGTGGTCGAGAAGATGATCGCCGCCGGCAAGAAGGACGACGAGATCGTGACCGAGCTCTTCCTGCGCGTCTTCGGCCGTCAGCCCCGCGACGCCGAACGCAAGTCCGTCGCCGCCGCCGTGGCCGCCGATCCGGCGAGCCGCCAGATCGTCCTCGAGGACGCCTTCTGGGCGCTGATGAATTCGAAGGAATTCTACTTCAACCACTGATCTCCGCCGTCCGCATGGCCGCCGCCCCTTCGTCCTTCCGCTGGCTCACCCGCCGCTGCCTCGTCCTGGCCGCCGGGCTCGTCGCCGTCGCCTCGCCCGCGCAGGACGCGGAGAAGCTGACCTACGACGACCACATCCGTCCGCTGCTCGAGAACAAGTGCTTCTCCTGCCATAATCCGGACAAGAAGAAGGGCGGCCTCGAACTGACCAGCTACGCCGGCCTGATGAACGGCGGCAGCGGCGGCGCGGTCGTCGACGCCGGCAATCCTCAGGGCAGCCGTCTCTGGACGTGCAGCGCGAAGAAGGAGGAGCCGTTCATGCCGCCGGAAGGCGCGCCGCTCGACGCCAAGGACCTGACGCTCCTCTCCAAGTGGATCGCCGGCGGCCTGCTTCAGGCCAAGGGCAGCGTGGCGAAGGCCTCCAACAAGCCCAAGGTCGACCTTACCTTCGCCGGCGGCGCCGGCAAGCCTGCCGGCCCGGTGGCCCGTCCCGAGCACGTGCTGCTCGAGCCGGTCATCGTGACGCCCCGCACCTCCGCGGTCATCGCCATGGCGGCGAGCCCTTGGACCTCGCTCCTCGCCGTCGCCGGCCAGAAGCAGATCCTGCTCTACGACACCGACAGCCACGAGCTCGCCGGCATCCTGCCTTACGCCGAGGGCTACGCCCGTTCCCTCAAGTTCAGCGCCAACGGCTCGCTCCTGATCATGGGCGGCGGCCGCGGCGGCAAGTTCGGACATGCCGTCGTCTGGGACGTCAAGACCGGCAAGCGCGTCACCGAGGTCGGCAAGGAGTTCGACCAGGTGATGTCGGCCGACATCACGCCCGACCATCGCAAGATCGCCATCGGCACCAACGCCAAGAAGGTGAAGTGCTACGACGTCGCCTCGGGCGAGGAGCTCTACCTCATCGCCAAGCACACCGAGTGGATCACCGGCGCCGACTTCAGCCCGGACGGCATCCTGCTCGCGACCTCCGACCGCAACGGCAACGTCTTCGTGTGGGAGGCCGACAACGGCGGCGAATTCTATTCCCTCGGCCAGCACAAGGGCAGCGTCACCGACCTCGCCTGGCGCGCCGACTCCAACATCCTCGCGAGCTGCTCCGCCGACGGCGTGATCACCACGTGGGAGATGAAGAACGGCAAGCAGGTCGCCTCCTGGGGCGCCCATGGCGGCAACGTGCAGTCCGTCTCCTTCCTGCCTGACGGCCGCCTGCTTTCGTGCGGCGCCGACGGCACCACCGCCATGTGGAGCGTCGACGGCAAGCGCCTCGAGCATCGTCAGGGAATCAAGCAGGCCGACCAGGTCGCCAAGGTCGTCGGCCTCTACGACTCCAAGACTTTCGTCTCCAGCAACTGGCTCGGTGAAGTCCGCTTCTTCGAAAGCGAGACCGGCCGCGAGGTCACCCAGGTCTCCAGCAATCCTCCGAAACTCGCGGATCGCCTCGTCGCGACTGAGAAGCGCCTCGCCGAACTCATTCCGGCCCTCGCTCCGGCCGAAGCCGCAGTCAAGGACGCCGAGGCCCGCATCCCAGCCGCCGAAGCCGCTTTGGCCAAGGTGAAGGCGGAGGGTGAGCCTGCTTCCAAGAAGCTCGCCGAACATGAGGCCCAGCACGCCGTAGTCGCCAATGGGCTCGCCTACTGGCAGGGAATGTCAGGCAAGGCGAAGACCGAGGCGGAAAAGGCGACCGCTAAGAAGGGTATCGCCGATTGCCGCGGAGGCCTGACTTATCACGCCCAGGAAATGGCCAAGGTGAAGCCCGCCGCCGCTCCTTTCCGCGCCGCCGAGGCCGAACTCGCCAAGATTCGCGCCGATCTCGCTGCTGCTCAGGCCAAGGTTCGCGACGTCGTCGCCGAGACCGCTGCCCATCGCGAACGCATCGTCTCCCTCAAGGCCGCCCAGTTCAACGTCGGCGTGCTCACGGAGCAGGAGAAGCTCGCCAAGCTCGAGCAGGATATCGCCGACCTCGTCGCCGCCAAGGCGGAGAACGAGGCCGCCAAGGTGGCTGCCGCCGCCCGCATCGAATCTTCGAAGAAGACCATCGCCCAGAACGAGGCCCAGCTGCCGAAGCTCCAGGCCGAACTCGACGCGCTCAAGGCGGAGTTCGCCTCGCTGGACAAGACCCTCTCGCCCCTCCGCGTCAGCGAAGCCGAGGCCATGGGCAAGATCGAGGCCCAGCAGAAGCTCATCGACGCCCAGTCCGAGGCCATCGTGCGCCTCGGACAGGACCGCGACGCCATCGTGGCCGTCGCCACCGCCGCCACGGCCGCTTACCGTGATAAGTACACGACCCCCCTCCGCGCCCGAATCACTGAACTGACCGCCAAGGTCGAAGAACTGAAGAAGGCCCTCTCCTTCGCCCAAGTCTTGCACGCCAAAGCCAAGGATGGCGTCGTCGCCGCCATGGCCGCCTTGCGCGTCGCTTCTGCCGAGGCCGAGAAAGCGGCCGCCGCCAGCAAGGCCTCCGCGGAAGCCGTCGCCGCCGCTGAAAAAGCCTACGGCGAAGCCCGTACTTTCACCGCGGTCTTCTTCTTCAATTACTTCTCCCGGAAGAAGCAGACCGAGCTGACGCTCGCCGAAGCCCGCGCGGCCTTGGCTGCGTTCAGCAAGACCGAGGCGACCAAGCTCGCCGCTGCTGCCCACGCCCAAGCGAACGTCACTGCGGCCAATCAGGTCGTGGACAACTCCGCCGCCGCGGTGGTCGCCGCAGAGAAAGCCTTGATTCCGGCCCAGGCCGAAGTCGCCGCGGTCACTAAGGAGCGTTCCAAGCATCTCGTCGAACGCGAGAAGCTCGCCGCTCCCGGGGTTGCCGCTGAGAAGGACTACGCCGCCAAGCTGCCCGCCCTCCAGGCTTCGTTGCAGAAGGCCAAGGACGGCTTGCCGGCCTTGGAGAAGGCGCTTGTCGCCGTCCGCGCCCAGCTGACCGAAGCCGGCAAGCCGGTCGAAGCCAAGCGCCTGCTCGTCGAAGCGGCCGCCAAGACCCTCGAGCTCACCAAGAGCGAGAAGGCCAACGCCGAGAAGGCGATCGCCGCCGCTCAGAAGGATATCCCGCAGCGCGACAAGAATCTCGAGGAGATCGCCAAGTCCTACGCCGAACTCACCCCGCAGGTCGAACCAATGAAGGCCAAGGTGAAGGCTTCGCAGGAGCAGTATTTCGCGATGCTGCCCAAGCGCGAAGTGGCGAAGAAGAACTGAGGAAGGGCCAGGGCTAGGGACAGGGCCAGGGCTAGGTAATTTTGGTGGTAGGGACAGCACCACGTGCTGTCCTTGCTTGTTTATACCCGGCCGCAGCAGGGCGGCCGAGGGTAGGGGCGTGGCTTTGCCGCGCCCTTCGCAAAGGAGTGCACGATGAATCGTGCCCCTACCTCGGTTCGCCCTGCGGCGAACGGATGTCAGGGAAGGGTGGTTTGACTCTCTCTGGCCCTAGCCCTAGCCCTGTCTCTAGCCCTATTGTATCCCATGCTCTCTCGCCGTCGTTTCCTGGAATCCGCTTTCGTGGCGGCCATCGCCGCTTCGGTCGGCGCCGCGGAGGGCAAGCGCGCCCCGCGCATCGTGCTGCGCTCCTCCTGGCAGACGGTGAACATCGGCGATATCGCGCACACGCCGGGCATGCTCGCCTTGCTCGAGAAGTATTTCCCTGAAGCCGAGATCACCCTCTGGCCTTCCAACGTCGACAACGGCGTGAAGGAGATGCTCTCCGCTCGTTTCCCGAAGCTGAAGTTCGTCGGCCCCAAGCCCGACGTGGCCAAGCTCTACGCGGAGAACGATTTCCTCCTGCATGGCTCCGGTCCTTCGCTCGTGGGCGAGAAGCAGGTCGCGATGTGGCGCAAGCAGGGTCCGAAGCCCTACGGCGTGCTCGGCATCACCCAGGGCCAGCCGGCGCCGGAGACGGTCGAGATCCTCAGCGGCGCCCAGTTCGTCTATTTCCGTGACTCGGTCTCGCTGGCGACCGCCAAGGCCGGCGGCGTGAAGTGCCCGGTGATGGAATTCGGTCCGGATGGCGCGTTCGCGACCGACCTGCGCAACGAGGAGAAGGCCGAGGCCTTCCTGCACGGCTGGGGCCTCGAGCGAGGCAAGTTCCTCTGCTGCATCCCGCGTTACCGCAATACCCCCTATTGGCTGATCAAGAAGGACCGCCCCTTCGATCCCGTGAAGCAGAAGCGCAACGATGAGCTCAAGGAGCATGATCATGCGCAGCTGCGCGCCGCGATCGTCGCGGTGGTCAAGCAGACCGACCTCAAGGTGCTCATCTGCCCCGAGGACCAGACCCAGATGGCCTTGGGCAAGGAGATGCTTTACGACAAGCTGCCCGACGACGTGAAGGACCGCGTGGTCTGGCGTCAGGATTACTGGCTCACCGACGAGGCCCTCAGCGTCTATGTCCGCAGCGCCGGGCTCTTCGGCAACGAGATGCACTCGCCCATCATGTGCGTCGGCAACGGCATCCCGGCCATCGTATGCCGCTGGGCCGAACAGACCTCGAAGGGCAACATGTGGAAGGACATCGGCCTGAATGAATGGCTCTTCGACCTCGACGACGAGCCGCAGCTCGCCGGCATCGTCCCCGCCGTGCTGGCCATCGCCAAGGACCCTGCCGCCGCGAAGGCCAAGGTCCTCAAGGCCCAAGGGATCCTGCGCGAGCGTCAGTCCTCCGCCATCGGCCGCGTGCGCAAAGCCGTCGGCGCCTAAGCCCGCTTACTTCTTGGCCGGAGCTTTCGGCTTCGGCTGTTCGGCGAGCATGACCGTCACGGCCGGGGTCGGCGCGTCCGTGCCCGCGAAAGCGTTGTACGCCTGCTGGAAGGCCGCGGCGTCGCGCACGTCCCCTTCGGCGACCAGCCACTTGTAGCGCAGCTTGAAAGGGGTATCCGGCGTCGCCACGCCCTTCGGGAAGGCGCCGAAGCGGCCATAGTCCCGATAGGCCGAGAAGGCCGTGTCCTTCGGATTGGAGGGGTGGTTGAGGAGCAGGGCGGTGAAGGTCTTGCCTTCGACCGTGAAGACCTCGGCGACCCAGGTGAGGTCGCGCACCTTGTGGATCAGGACGTCTTTGCCCGGATAGACGTAGGTCGTCTTCGTGCTGTCGATCTTCTCGGACGGACGGAACTGAGCGCCCGCGTGCTCGGGGTCGCCGTCGATCTTGGCTTCGCCATGGTCAGGCTTCAGCGCGGTCTTCATCTCGATGCCGAGGTAGAAGGGGGCGGTCGGCTTCGTGAACGTGAAGGCGCGTTCCTCGGTCAGGATCGGCTTGTCCTGGGCGGTCGCGCCCTGCCAATCGATCGAGGCCGTGAAACCGGAGTCCGTCGGCTTGACCGCCGTGACGACCTGGTCGCCTTTGACCATGTGCCAGCGGTCGTAGGTCTTGCCGTCGACCGTGATCTTCATGAACCCCAGCATGATGCCGCGGTGGTGGGTGAAGTTGAAGCCCGGGCCCTTGGTGAGGCGCAGGGCGCCGCTCGGGTCGAAGACGTGGAGGTAGGGCTTATAAGTCTCCAGGCGCTTGGCCGGGGTGCTCACGTCGTGGGCCATCATGAAGCGGGCGACGACTTTGCCCTCCTGGGCGACGTCGACGGCTTCGTTCGGGGTCACCTTGATGTCGGCGCCGAAGGCCGGGACGAAGGCGAGCAGGGCGAGGAAGGTGGGGCGCATGGGGTGAGCAAAGCGGACGGATGCCTTTTTACAGCAAAAACCTTCCCACCTCGGCCTCATATGTTTCTTATCGGGGAAACCCCATGAAGGCGTTGTTCCGCTCGTTCGTCCTCCTGATGCTCGGCCTGACGGCGGCCTTCGCCGCCGAGGAGGTGCTGTCGGACAAGTCCTCGATGACGAAGATCATGGGGCTGTATCAGAAGGTCCTGGCCGGCGCCCAGCAGAACCCGCCGGTCCCCGGCTCCGTCATCTGCATCGGCAGTTCGCACATGCAGTTCTGGAAGAGCGCGCAGGCCGACCTCGCGCCTTTGACGGTGCGTAACTTCGGCGTCGGCGGGAGCCGCATGACCCATGCCGCCGACCTCTTCGTCGACCACCTCGTCATCCCTTTCAAGCCGCGGGCGGTGATCCTTTACGAAGGCAGCAACGACATCAACGCCGGCACCAAGCCCGAGGAGGTCCTCGCGAATTTCCAGAAGCTGCACCGCAAGCTCCACGCCGCGCTGCCGGAGGCCCGCCTCTATGTGCTCAGCGTCGTGCCCAGTCCCGGCAAGCGTTTCGAGAAGATCGCCGACCTGCGGAAGGCCAATGCCTTGATCGCCCAGGAATGCGCGTCGCAGCCGTGGATGAAGTTCATCGACATCACCGAGCCGCTGATCGGCGCGGATGGCAAGCCGCGGGCCGAGCTCTTCATCCCGGGGGACATCCACATGCTGCCGGCCGGCTACGCCGTGTGGAAGTCCGTCATCGCGCCCGTGATCGTCCCTGCCGAGAAACCTTACGAAGATGCCAAATAGCCAGACCTCTGATTTCAAACGTCGCCTCCGGCGTGAGATCGCCGGCTACTTCATCGTCATCATGTGCGCCTTGCCGATCCGGTTCTGGGTCATGTCGAAGTTCGAGGGCGCCGATGAAGGCTTCGGCTTCTTCTGGAACCACTATCTCAGCGGCATCTCCATCGGCCTCATCGGCGCCGTCTTCGTCTCCAAGCTTCGTCTGCGCTACAAGCTCGCCCTGACCTTCCTCCTGGTGTCGATCTGACAGGGCTTGGGTAGGGTCGCCACTGCGTGGCGACCTAGCTAGGTCAGCACGCAGTGCTGACCCTACCTGAAAGCACGCCTAGCCCTAGCTCCAGCCCTGGCTCTAGCTCTAGAGCGTAGCGAATTGTCTAGCTGGCGGAGAGGGAGGGATTGATTGCGCTACGCTTCAGGCCTGCGGCCCGATGCCTTCGGCATCGTCTGTTCGGCCTGCGGCCTTCACCGAACCCTTGGGTTCTCATCCCTCCAGGCACGCCTAGCCCTGTCCCAAGCCCTGTCTCGAGCCCTTGAGCGAAGCGATTTGTCTAGCTGGCGGAGAGGGAGGGATTGGCTGGCCTCCGGCCATCGCAAGCGACGCCCTTCGGGCGGCCCATCTCCGCGAGGCTTTGCCTCGCTCCGTCGAACCCTCGGGTTCTCATCCCTCCGGTGGGCTGAAACGGGCCTATCAGGCTTACCGTTAAGGCAAGTTTGTTGGCTAAGTCCTAGCTGGCGGAGAGGGAGGGATTCGAACCCTCGGTACCTTGCGGTACACTGCATTTCCAATGCAGCGCGATCGACCACTCTGCCACCTCTCCTTTGTTACCAGCTAGAAGGTGCATCAAAGGGAGGGCGGGGGGTGGGTCAAGGGTGAAGAAAGCCTCCAGATAAGAGGCCCTGAGGCTCAGAGGCCCAGAGGCTCAGATAAGCAAAAGACACAGGCTAACTGGCAACGGCATGGCCTGACCGAAGGCCTTTACGCCTTTCCTGGTCAACCGAGCCTCTGGGCCTCCGGGCCTCTGACGATGCTTACTTCGCCGCGACCTTCGCCCAGGAGTCCTTCAGGCCGACGGTGCGGTTGAAGACGGGCTTGCCGGGCTGGGAGTCCTTGGCGTCGGCGCAGAAGTAGCCGGTGCGTTCGAACTGCACGCGCGTGCTCGGCGCGAGGGCGAGCAGGGCGGGTTCGACGAAACCGCGGATCGTCTTGAGCGAGCCGGGATTGAGGAGCGTGCGCCAGTCGGTGCCTTCGGGGATGTCGTTCAGGTCCTCGTGCGCGAAGAGGCGGTCGTAGAGGCGGACCTCGACGTCGCCGGCGTGCTTTTCGGAGACCCAGTGGATGGTGCCCTTGACCTTGCGGCCGTCCGGGGCGTCGCCGCCGCGGGTGGCGGGATCGTAGGTGCAGGTGACTTCGACGACGTTGCCGGCGGCGTCCTTCTTGCAGCCGGTGCAGGTCACGAAGTAGCCCCAGCGGAGGCGGACCTCCTGGCCGGGCGTGAGGCGGAAATACTTCTTCTCCGGGATCTCCATGAAGTCGGCGCGCTCGATGAGCAGCGTCTTGGAGAACGGCACCTTGCGGGTGCCGGCGGAGGGATCCTCGGGGTTGTTGACGGCCTCGAGTTCTTCGACCTGACCTTCGGGGTAGTTCTCGATGACGAGGCGGACCGGATCGAGCACCGCCATGAAGCGGGAGGACGTCTTGTTGAGGTCGTCGCGGACGGCGTGTTCGAGGAGGGCGACGTCGGAGAGGGAATTGTTCTTCGTGATGCCGATGGTCTCGCAGAACTTGCGGAGCGCGGCCGGCGTGTAGCCGCGGCGGCGCATGCCCGAGATGGTGGGCATGCGGGGGTCGTCCCAGCCCGAGACGCGCTTCTCCTGCACGAGCTCGAGCAGGCGGCGCTTGGACATGACGGTGTAGGTCAGGTTGAGGCGGGCGAATTCGATCTGCTGCGGCTTGGCGGGGGTGTCGAGCGTGCGGAGGAGCCAGTCGTAGAAGGGGCGGTGCACCTCGAACTCCAGCGTGCAGATCGAGTGGGTGATGCCTTCGTACGCGTCCTCGAGCGGGTGGGCGTAGTCGTACATCGGGTAGACGCACCACTTGTCGCCGGTGTTGTGGTGATGGGCCTTGCGGATGCGGTAGATGACCGGGTCGCGCATGTGCATGTTCGGCGAGGCCATGTCGATCTTGGCGCGGAGGACCGCCTTGCCTTCGTCGAACTCGCCGCGGGTCATCTTTTCGAAGGCCGCGAGGTTCTCCTCGACGGACGCGTCGCGCGTGGGGCTCGGCTTGCCGGGGTGCTTCTCGTCGCCGTGGAATTCGCGGATCTGTTCCTGCGAAAGGAAGCAGACGTAGGCCTTGCCGAGCTTGATCAGCTTGATGGCGTCGGCGTGCATGCGCTCGAAGTAGTTCGAGGCCTGGTAGTAGTGCTCGTTCCACTCGAAGCCCAGCCAGCGGACGTCTTCCTTGATGGAGTCTACGTATTCGACCTCTTCCTTGGTCGGATTCGTGTCGTCCATGCGGAGGTGGCAGCGGCCCTTGAACTCGAGGGCGAGGCCGAAGTTCAGGCAGATGGACTTCGCGTGGCCGACGTGCAGGTAGCCGTTGGGCTCCGGGGGGAAACGGGTGGCGATGGTCGCGTGCTTACCCGCGGCCAGGTCGGCGTCGATGATCTGCTGGATGAAGTGGCGGTGGGCCGCCGGCGCAGGGGTTTCGGAAGACATGGACGAAAAATCAGGAGAGGTGCAAAAGTGCGAATCGGCGCGAGCGCCTGTGCAAAAGTGCAAAGGTGAGGATCAGGCGGCGAAGGATTTCAGGCGGGCGAGGGTGGTGTCGCGGCCGAGGACGCGGAGGACGCCGAGGAGGTGGGCGCCGCCGCCCTGGCCGGAGATCGCGAAGCGGGCCGGTGCGAAGTAGTCGGTGGGCTTGCGGTTGTTGGCCGTGCCGACGGCCGCGAAGGCGGCCTCGAGGGCCGGCTCGGTCCATTCGGCGGCTTCGAGGGTAGGCAGGAGCTCGCGGATGCGGGCCACGGGATCGCCGCCCTTCTTGGTGAGATTGGCCATCGCGCCTTCGTCCTTCTTGAACTCGGCGGTGAAGAAGAAGCCCATGAACTCCGGCAGGTGCTCCAGCGAGATCACCTTCTCCTGGACGATGCCCAGGACCTCGGCGAGGCGGGCGTCGGAGACGGAGGCGTCGATAACCTTGGTCTCAAGGAGGATTGGGCGGGCGAGGGCGGCGAAGTCGGCGGCGGGCAGGCCGCGGAGCGTCTGCGCGTTGACGTGCGACATCTTGCGCTCGTCGAAGCGGGCGTTGGATTGGTGGACCGCGGAGATCTCGAACTGGCGGACGATCTCGTCGATCGGCAGCACTTCCTTGCCGTCGGCCGGCGTCCAGCCGAGCAGGCAGAGGTAATTGCGGACGGCGGAGGGCAGGTAGCGGCGCTGCTGGTATTCCTCGATGAGGGCGCCCTTGTCGCGCTTGGACATCTTGCCCGGACCGTCGGTCTTGAGGATGAGCGGGATGTGGGCGTACTTCGGCGGTTCGACGCCGAAGGCCTTGAAGAGCTCGAGGTGCTTCGAGGTGTTGGAGAGGTGGTCTTCGCCGCGGATCACGTGGGTGATCTTCATCTCGATGTCATCGACGACGTTGACGAAGTGGAAGACCGGCTCGCCGTTGGAGCGGAAGATCACGAAGTCGCGGTCCTCGACGCGTTCGACGCGTCCGCGGACCATGTCGTCGAGCACCATCGGGGCGGCGTCGACCTTCTCGTAATCCTTCTTCAGGTGTTCGTCGTAAGCGGCGGAGCGGGCGCCTTCGAGGCGGAGCCACCAGGCGCCGTCCTTCTCGTAGGCACGGCCCTTGGCGGCGAGCTCCTGGAGCTTCGCCTTGTAGAGTTCGGTGCGCTGCGACTGGAAGTAGGGACCGTAGTCGCCGCCGACCTCGGGGCCTTCGTCCCAATCCATGCCGAGCCAGCGCATCGAGTCGAAGATCACCTTCAGGAAGGCGTCGGAGTTGCGCTCCTTGTCCGTGTCCTCGATGCGGAGGATGAACTTGCCGCCCGTGTGGCGGGCGTAGAGCCAGTTGAACAGGGCCGTACGGGCGCTTCCGATGTGGAAGAAGCCGGTGGGGCTGGGGGCGAAGCGGACGCGGACCTGGGACATTTGGATAGGGAAAGGGGTAGGGGTGGGGTAAGGGGTGGTAAAGCCGGGAATGGGGCCAAATAAAGAACCCCTCAGGAGACGGCCTCCTGAGGGGTTCTCGTGGGCCTTAAGACTCCCTTACTTGGCCTCGGCGGGCGGGGGGACGATGTCTTGGACCAGGCCGATACCGGTGAAGTAGGCGTTGCGCTGGGAGATGCGCTGGGCGAACAGGCGGCTCTCTTCGGCGGTCGTGGCGTCCTTGGGGAGGTCGGCCTTGGCCGGGCGGATGAAGACGTAGTCGCCGTTGGCGGTGCGGATCGGGGAGGTCACCTTGCCGACGCCGGCGGCTTCGATGAGGAGGCCGGTGTTTTCGTTGGCGCCATTGAGGGCTTCGGGGACGCCGTAGACGGAGAAGGCCTCGGGGGAGGTCAGCGTGAGCTTGAGGGCCTTGGCGCTGTCGGTGAAGGTCTTGCCCGCGGCGATGTCGGCCTGGATGCCCTTGGCTAGCTTGTTGGCCTCTTCGGCGAGCAGGCGGTTGAACTGCGACTTCTTCCAGGCCTCGACGGCCTTGGTCTTGGCTTCTTCGAAGGTCGGCAGACGGTCCGGCGTGCGTTGGTTGAGGAGGACGAAGGTCGCGCCGGCTTCGGAGCGGTAGACTTCGGTGCGCCATTCTTTTTCGGTGAGCGTGCCGGCCGCGAGCAAGGCCTGCTCGGGGACGCCGGCGATGATCGGCGAAGCGGTCACGTCGAAGGCGGGAACCGTGGTGACCTTGGCGTTCTTGGCCTTGATCCAGGCGGCGAATTCCTTGCTGTCGACCTTGGTCTCATCGACCGGGAACTTCTCGGCGAGCTCATCGGAGAGCTGCCCGGCGAGGTTCGTGATGGCGCGTTCGGCTCGGACGAGCTTCTCGAGTTCGGCGCGCTTGGCGAGGGCCTGTTCCTTGACCTTGCCGGTCTCGAACTTGAACTTCTCGGCCTGATTGTAGCCCATGTTGATGATCTCGTCGTCGGTGACCGGAGCGGTGTCGGCGGCGGTGGAGGGGATGGTGTAGGCCGTCACGGTTACGCGCGCGGGCAGTCGGTAGTCTTCGATGTTGGCGTTGAAGGCTTCCTTCACCTTGGCCTCGTCGACCTTCACATCGGGCTTGAAGCCGGCGGCGGAGAGCGTGGCGACGTCGACGGTCCACTTGGTGCGTTCGCGGTCGAGGATGCGCTTGATCTGGCTGGCGGTCGCGTGGCCGGATCCGGCGAGGACGCCGAGGGCCTTCTGGATGCGCCAGGTATCCTTGATGTAGGTTTCGAAGCGGGCGCGGACGTCGAGGTCGGAGGCGTCGAGCTGCTTGGCGGCGAACTCGAGGAACTTGTTCAGGCCGTCGTTGCCCTTGCTGTCGGCGGCGGCGGTCGCTTCGCGGGCGATGCGACGGATCTCGACGGCGGAAGGAGAGGGGATGCCGAGGCCGTCGGCGAGGGCGAGTTCGGCGACGCGCTGGACGAGTCCGTTCGGGTCCATGCGCTGGCCGGTCATCTGACCGAAGAAAATCGCGTCGTTGAAGCGCTTACGGACGGCGGGGTCGTTGAGGTTCACGCCTTGATACATGTAGGCGGGGCCGCCGGTCAGGGCGCCGCGTCCGGCGAATCCGTAGAAGACGAAGGAGACCACGATGATCACCAGCAGGAAGCCGAAGATGATGCGGTTGTGCTTGCCGGTGGCGTTCTGGAGCCAGGTAATCATTCGGGCAACCTACCCGAGGCTTTCGGCGGGTGTCAACCCGTCCAAGTCCCTCCGGCGCTTGCTTTCGCAGGGGTTGTTCACATCCCTTGGGTCGTGGCCAAGCCCCTCCAATGCATCGTCGCCGTGGCCCGGAACGGCGTCATCGGGCGCGACGGCAAGCTCCCTTGGCATATCCCCGAAGACCTGGCCTGGTTCATGGACCAGACCGCCGGGGGCGTCATGATCGAGGGTCCGGCCTGCTACGCCGAGCTGGGCAAGGCCCTGCCGGGCCGGGGCACCGTGGTCGTCTCCCGCGACCCCGCCAAGTCCTTCCCGGGCGCCGAGCGCGCCGCATCCTTGGCCGAGGCCATCGTCATCGCCGACCGGATGGACGAATGGCCGGGTCCGATCTGGATCACCGGAGGTGAGCGTATCTACGCCGAGGGCACCCCGCTCTGCGACCGGCTGCTGATCACCCGCATCGACCGCGATTTCGAAGGCGACCGTTTCTTCCCCGCCGACTGGCGGAAGATCTTCACCAAGCTCGTGTCGTCGAAGGCCGGAGAGTATGAGGGACTGGGCTATCGGTTTGAAGTTTGGGAGCGCTGAATCGAACGGCCGCCGCAGGGCGGCCGAAGGTAGGGGCGTGGCTACGCCGCGCCCTCCTTGGTGGAGTGCACGATAAATCGTGCCCCTACCATCTTTCGCCCTGCGGCGAACAAGGTAGCCCTATGTCGTGACGCGGTCCCGACCCTGTCTTGTCCCCGTGCCAGCGAAACCCGTGTCCCCGCGCGACTATGCGTGATTTGGCTCCCATGGGCCGCCAAATCACGCATAGTCGCGACATGCTGCTACCCCTGCTCCTGCTGGCTGCGATGCCGGCGACGATTTCCGACGAGGCCAAGGTCCCGCCCTATACGCTGCCCGACCCTTTGGTGTGCGCTGATGGACGCAAGGTGACGGACGCGAAGACCTGGAACGAGGTCCGCCGTCCGGAGGTCTTCCGTCTCGTCGAGGAGAACATGTTCGGACGCACGCCGGATACTTCGAAGCCGCAGGCCGATGCCGTGGTCGAGGTCCGCGAGCAGTCCAAGGACGCGTTCGGCGGCAAGGCCACGCGCACGCAGTTCAAGGTCTGGCCGATCGGCAAGAAGGGTCCGTCGTTCGACATGCTGCTCTACGTACCGAACGCGGCCAAGCGACCGGCTCCGGTCTTCGTCGGGCTCAATTTCGGCGGCAACCATACCACCGTCGAAGATCCGGCCGTCTTCGTCACCTCGAGCTGGGTCTCGAAGCAGTGGGCCTTGAAGGGCACGACCCAGGCCGACCCGGCTTTACGCGGCGGACAGGCACGTCGCTGGGAGTTTGAGGCTCTCATCGACCGCGGCTACGCTTCGGCCACCGTCTATTACGGCGACTTCGAGCCCGATCACCCTGAGGGTTGGAAGAATGGTTTCCGCGCGGCGCTCTCGCCTGAAGGCGTGAACACGAAGTGGGAGGACGGCGAATGGGCCGCCATCGGTTGCTGGGCTTGGGGCTTGTCGCGCATGCTCGACGTCCTGGAGAAAGTCCCCTCCGTCGACGCCAAGCGTGCCGCGGTGCACGGCCACTCGCGTCTCGGCAAGGCTTCGCTCTGGGCCGGCGCGCAGGACCAGCGTTTCGCGTTCGTGATCTCGAACAATTCCGGATGCGGCGGCGCCGCGCTCAACAAGCGCATCTTCGGCGAGACCGTCGGCGTCATCTCGGGACATTACAAAGGCCGCGGTTTCCCGCATTGGTTCACCGCGCGCTTCGAGACCTTCTCCGAGAAGGAAGACAAGCTGCCGCTCGATGCGCATTACCTCCTCGCGCTGTGCGCCCCGCGCCCGCTCTACGTCGCCAGCGCCTCCGAAGACAGCTGGGCCGATCCGCTCGGCGAATTCCTCGGCGCCGTGCATGCCGATCCCGTCTACCATGTCCTCGGTCAGCCCGGGCTCGGCACGAAGGAGCAGCCGCCCGTTAGCAAGTCCGTCGGTCAGACCATCGGCTATCACCTTCGTCCGGGTAAGCACGACATCCTGCTCGAGGACTGGAAGAACTACGCGGATTTCGCGGACCGCGTGATGCCGGCCAAGTGATGCGGGGTGGGGAAGGGTTGACTCCCGGTGGCCTCCGCGGCTTCATCTGGGGCAGGTACCCGTATTTCAATGGATAGAATTCTGGCCTCCGAAGCCGGCGATTTGGGTTCGAATCCCAACGGGTGCACCACTTTTCGGCGAGCTTAGCTCGCCGGAGATGAGGTAGGGTTGAGCGCCCTCGCTCAACCGCGGCTGACCAAGGGTGGTCAGCCCTACCAGTCCTCCTCACGTTGGCCCAAGGTAGGGGCGTGGCTACGCCGCGCCCTCCTGATGAAGGGTGCACGATGAATCGTGCTGCCCTAGCTGTATCGAGCCGCCTCAGGCTTCCCGCTCGCCTGTCACCTTGCTGCCGACGGTGAGCATGACGACGAGGCCGATGACTGCGTAGCAGATCGAAGAACCGAGGAGCACGTTACGTAATTTGAACACGTCGGTCATCCAGCCCATGATGATCGCGGCGAAGGGCAGGAAGCCGAAGAAGCTCAGGCCGGCGACGGCCGAGACGCGTCCGCGTAGTTCGGCCGGGGAGCGTTCCTGGACGATGGTGTTGGCGAGTCCGACGAGCGTGGAGACACCGACGGCGAGGGCCACGAGCGACGCACCGGCCCAGATGAGGCCGTCCGCCTGGCTGAGGCTCACCAGCGCGCCGCAGGCGAGCACCATGCCGGTCAGGATCGCCAGACGACGCAGGGCCGGCTTGAGCGCCATGATGAGGAGCGAGCCGGAGACCGAGCCTGCGCCGGAGCAGAGCATGAGCAGGCCCATCTGCTGGGGTGTGGCTTGCTGACCGCTGGCGGCGAAGAGTTCGTTCTTCGCGTACAGCGGCAACAGCACGATGATCACCGGGAAGACGAAGAGCGTGTTGGTCGCGAGCAAAGCAACCATCGCGAGGCTGGGCTTGTCCTGACGGACATGGCGGAAGCCTTCGCCGGCGCCGCCCTGGCGCTTCTGTTCTTCCTCGGCCGTGCCCTGCGGGCGTCGTGGCAGCGTGGCCAAGGCGATCATCAGCGCCACGAAGGACGCCGCGTTCAGGTAGAAGGCCCATTCTGCGCCGTAGCGCCCTACGAGATAACCCGCGGCGGCCGGGCCGATGAGGCGCGTGGCGTGGAAGACCGCGCGGTCGACGGAGATGGCCTTGGCGACGTTTTCCTTGGCGACGAGTTCCGGCACGATCGCGGCGGCGGCCGGCATCTCGAAAGAGCTGGAGACGCCGAGCAGGGCCGCGGCCACGATGAGGTGCCAGGTGTGCAGGGCGTCGTGGGCGACGAGCTGGCCGATCGCGAGCGCGAAGCCGATCTGGGCGACCTGGCAGACCTGCAGGATGAAGCGTTTGTCGTGACGGTCGGCGTAAGCGCCGCCGAGCCGGAAGAGCAGCAGCATCACGATGCCGCTCGCGAGGTGCGGCGCGGCCTGCAGCAGGCCTTCGTAGCTTTGCAACCCGTCTCGCACCACGACTTCGGTCATCACCCAGCCGAGCGCCATGCCCTGCATCCAGGTGCCCGTCATCGAGATCCCTTCGCCGACCATGTAGCGCGTGAACGGCCCGTTCGGGAAACGTTCGGCGGCGGGAGTGGCGGAGGGGGAGGACATCAGAATCGAGAGTATGGAGTATCGAGTATCGAGTATAGGAAAAGAATGCAGGGTTATTTACCCCGAAACTCTATACTCGATACTCCATACTCTCAGCAGGCTGCTTACTTGCCTTTAAATGCCGCCTCGGTCGCCTTCCACGCCGCATCGACGGCGGGGCGGATGACCTTGAGCATTTCTTCGTAGCCGGCTTCGGAGGGGTGCAGGTTGTCCTTGAGGTAGACGTGGGGGCGGGGTTCGCCGTCGGGCAGGTTGAGGGCCGGATTGATGTCCACGAAACGAATGTCGGGATGGGCGGCGGCGAGCGCGCGGAAACCGGCGTCGGCTTTCTTCATCTCGTCCCATTTCGCGCGCCGGGAAGGAGCCTGGGTGGTCGAGAGGAGCACGAGCTGGGCGTGCGGGTTCTCCGCGCGGAGCCGGCGATGGTATTCGGTCACGCGCGCGACCACGGCTTCGGCGGTGTCGCCGGCGTTGATGTCATTGCTGCCGCAATGGAAGACGACCACGCGAGGATGGTAAGGAAGGGTGATGCGCTCCATGTAGCCGAGGACCTCGGTGGTCTTGGAGCCGCCGAAACCGCGATTGATCAACGGATACGGAGCGAAGTCGCGCGCGGCGGTCTTCCAGAGGCGGAGCGTGCTGGCGCCGGAGAGCAGGAGCGCGCCCTGAGGCGGAGGGTTGGCTTTGTCCGCCGCTTCGAAGGCCGCGATGTCCTTGTCGTACTTGGCGGACGAGAACGCCGGCTTGGCGACGTCAGCCGCGAAGCCGGTGACGGCGAGGAGGAGGGCGAGGAGCAGTTTCATGTTGGAAGGGGTAGGGGCAGGGGGCGGGCTAGGGGTAGGAAAGGCAGGGAGGGCAGGAGGGCAACATTATGGAGGGCACGAGGGCAGGAGGGCACAGGCCCAGCGACGTGGATGCGGTAAGCGGTTGGGGACGCCAGAGGGCAATGGGAGCCTAGATGGCCGGAGGGTTTTAGGGCGCGGC
Source organism: Verrucomicrobiota bacterium (assembly GCA_041180005.1). Classification (GTDB taxonomy): domain Bacteria; phylum Verrucomicrobiota; class Verrucomicrobiia; order Opitutales; family UBA953; genus UBA953. Next base: position 83,036 of record JBEGSF010000004.1, read on the forward strand.
GCAGCCACGCCCCTACCATAGGCCGCCCTTCGGCGGCCCCCATCCATCTAACCGCCAACCGCTATCCGCTAACACCTAATTCAGGTTTTATCTTCCATCCTTCATCATCCATCTTTCATCTTCATCTGTCTTCCCCTCCATGCCCCTCGTTCCTGGTCTCCTCAGTCCCTACGAAGCCGTCCGTGGTTTCGTCTATCTTCCCCGCCTGGTCTCGAAGATCCGCCTGCATGCCGCCGGTCAGCTTCACGCCGACTTCGTGAACAACCTCGGGAAGGCGTTCGACGACCGTTGCTGCCAGTATCTCGGCATCAAGTATGACGACCTCCGCGTCTGGGTCCTGCAGAATCCGGCCGCGACCTCGGAGGAGGTCCTCGCCTGGGCGGAAGCCAAGGGCCGCAAGCTTTCCACGAACGACATCGAGATCTGGAACGGCTTCATGACCAAGCGCGGCTGGCGCGACGAAGCCAACGAAGTGCTCGTGCGTCGCCTGAAGGAGAACGGCCTCACCGCCGACGCGGGCGTGGACACGATGTTCGACTACATCGAGGTCGACGAAGGCCGTCCGGCCCGAAAAGCGGCGCTTTAAGGCCCGTTTTCGATAATAGCCCTATAATTAGGGGTTGAGAGGGGAGGCGGCCGGCCCAAGGCTGAACTTCCCCCTTTTACGAACCGTATCCTTCCGGGTACTCCTTCGCCTTGCGTCGTCTTCTCACATCATTGCTCCGTCCTGCGGAGCACGGCCTCCGGGCCGGGGAGGGACGCGCATGACCTTGGCGATGTTCCTCGCGGAAGCCGCCGCGCAGGCCGTCCCCGTCAAGGGCGCGGCGGCGGTCGCCAACAACTTCCAGGTCGCCTTGCTGGCGTTCAAGTCGGGCGGCTGGATCGTCGCGCTCATCGGCGCCGCCGCGATGGTCGGACGTCTGCTGGTCGACGAAGCCGCGGACGCCAGCTGGCAGCGTTCCCTCCGCCACGTGCTCGCCGCCGCCATCTTCGCCGTCATCGCCTATTTCGTGATGTTCCAGTGGGAGCTCTCCTCGCTGAACAAAGCCATCGTGCAGGGACTCTGCGGCGCGGTCGCGCCGGAGCTGGTCGACTGGATCACCTCCAACATCCGTCGCAAGCTCGGCTACAAGGACAAGCAGCGGACCCCTGCCTGGAAGAACCTCTTCAAGCGTAAGAAGAAGCCCAAGCGCCGCCGACGCGCCTCCGCCCAGAAGGCCGCCCCCGCGCCGGCCCCGGCCAAGAAGGGCGCGCCCAGGAAAGGCGGCGCGAAGCCGGCCGCCAAGAAGGCTCCGGCCAAGCCTGCGCCTGGCAAGAAGCCGCGCGCCAAGAAGCCCTCCGCGCCGAAGCCCGACGACGGCCAGGCCACCCTCAACCTTTAAACATCATCCTCCATGTGCGCCCAGCGTAGCCGCGGCCGATCCGCGAAGAACAACCTCATCCAAGCCGAGATCGGCATCGTCGGCATGGCCGTCGTGACGTTGCTCGTCTCCCTCGCCGGCCTGTGGTTCAGCCACGAACTGCGCGACACCACCAAGCGCGTGAAGGAGACGACCGTCAGCATCCAGACCTCTTTCGAAGCCTACAAGTCCGCGATGAAATCCGCCGACACCGGAGTGGTGCTCTTCACCGACCAAGGCACGAAGTCCGACAACAAGAACGTCGAGGTCACGGCCACCGCGGCCACCAGCGCGCTCGAGGTCGCCGAACGTGACACCAAGGAGTCCGTGAAGCTGCTGGATCAGGTGCTCGAGCTGCTCGCGACCTATGAGACCGTGACGGTCACCTTCGGCGCGTCGGCCTTCATCTTCGCCCTCTTCGTCGCGATCCGTCGGTTCCGCATGTGAGCGGCCGGGCCGCTCAGGCGAAGTGACCGAAGCCGCGGACCTTGATCGGTTCGCCGTCAGCGAGGTCGCGGGCCAGGCCCGTGCCGGCTTCGACCACGCCCAGGCGCGTCAGCGGCGTGAGCGGGAAGGCCTTCCGGAAAGAAGCTTCGAGCAGGTCCGCCCGGTCGGCGCCGACCGCGAACAGCAGTTCGTAGTCCTCGCCGTCCTGCAGGGCGTGCTCGAGGGCGGGCTTGCCGTCGGACTTCGCCAAAGACTTGGCCGCGTCGGAGAGGGGCAGCGCCGACACGTCGATGCGCGCGTCGAGCTTCGGACCCAGCAGGCCCGGGAGGTCCTTGGCGAGGCCGTCGGATAGGTCGGTGCAGGCCGTGACTTCGCCGTGTCCGCAGAGCCATTCGCCCTCGGCGAGGCGCGGGGTGAAGTCGAGGTGCTTGCCGTAGAGCGAGCCGCCGAGCTGTCCCGTCACGAAGAGCGCGTCGCCGGCGACGGCGGTCCTGCGGGTCAGGATGCGGTGGGCGAAGCCTTGGACCGCTAGGGTCCCGAGGAATGATCCGTGGGCGCCACGGCAGATATCTCCGCCGACGATGCGCAGGCCGGCCTTGGCGGCGGCGCGTCCGGCGCCGTGGGCGAAGTCGGTGAGCCAGGACGCATCGACATCAGGGCCGATGACGAGCGAGAGCAAGGCGTCGGAAGGCGTGGCGCCGGCCGCGGCGAGGTCGCTCAGGTTTCGGTTCACCAGCTTGGCGCCCGCGCGGATGCCGTCGCAGGCGGCGTCGAAGTGACGGCCGAGGATGACGGAATCGATCGTGCTCGCGCGGATCGAGCGGCCGCCCGTGGTCGGCAGGTGGGCGCAATCGCCGCCGGGTCCTTCGGGGAAGGCCGGCGCGGCGTCGGCGAGGGACTGCACCACGCGGCGGATGATCTCCTCCTCGGTCAGCTTGGCGACCGAGCGGTCCGCAAGAGTCGTGAGGGCGCCCATGGCCTCAGAGCGTGGAGGCGTTCGGGGCGAGTTTCAACCAGACTAAGTTCCAGAGATTGAAGCCCGCATGGGCGGCCATGCAGGTCAGCAGGCCGTAGCGGTCGCGTACCAGGCACATGAAGGCGCCGAAGCCGAAGAGAGGCAGGGCGGCGGCAGGGCTCTGGTGGGCGGCGCTGAAGATCAGGCCCGTGAGCGCGACCGCGATCCAGCGGGCGTGGCGCCCGGAGGCGCCTTCGAGGAGACGGCGGAGGCCGGGGTAGAGCATGCCGCGGAAGGCGAGTTCCTCCATGATCGGGGCGCCGATCGTCACCGCGAGGACGATCGTCCCGAAGCGCCACGTGTCGACGTCGGTCTTGAGCACCGAGTCCACGATGTCCTGCGGCTCATCGGCGGGCGGTTCGCCCACGAGGCCGTGCTGGAAGAGCTGCGTCCAGCCCACGTGCACGCCCTTCCAGAGCGCAGCGAGGGCCATCCCAAGCGCGAAGAGCACCAGCAAGGCTAGCAGCAGACGCGGGAAGGTGAAGGCGCGGGCCGCGCGACGGAGCGGGCTGTCGGCGGGATTTTCGGGAATCGTGTCCGGCGCCCAGCGTAATGTCTCGGGGACGAGCGAGCCCATCGCGATCATCGAGAGTGCGGCGGTGCACTGGCCGATGAAGGCCGCGGTGAACACGTGGGCTTGGGCGATGCCGAAGTGGCTCGAGAACGCCTGCGCCGCGGCGGCAAGCGCGAGGCCGAAGATCACGCCGAAGGACATCAGGCCGGTGACCATGCCGAGGGCGGCGTTCATCGCCGTGGTGGCGGGCGGCGCGGATACGGCCGGCATGCCGCGCCAGCAGCGGAGCGCGAAGAACCCGATCGCCGCGGCGGTGAGATTCGCGCCCACGCATGCCCAATCCCACGGCCCGAAGGCGTCGAGGGACTGGGTCAGCTCATCCATCGTGGCTTAGGCGCCGAAGACCTGACGACCGCCGACGAACGTCGCGCGGACGCGGCCCGTGAGGGCGCGGCCGACGAGCGGGTTGTTGCCGGACTTCGAGACGAGGTCGGCCTTGGCGGGCGTCCAGGCGGCCTTCGGGTCGAGGACCACGAGGTCGGCGAGGGCTCCGGCCTTGAGCGTGCCGGCGGAGAGGCCGAGGGCCTTGGCCGGGCCATGCGTGAGGCGGGCGATGAGCACCGAAAGGTCGGCGTGGCCGGCGGCGACGAGCGCCGTGTGGGCGGCCGCGAAGGCGGTCTCGAGGGTCGCGGCGCCGAACGGTGCCAGGTCGAACTCGCAGTCCTTCTCGGTGGCCGTGCAGGGCGAGTGGTCGGAGCAGATCGCGTCGATCGTGCCGTCGACGAGCGCGGCGATGAGCGCGAGACGGTCGGCCTCCTCGCGGAGGGGCGGGTTCGTCTTCAGGCTGGTCGGATAATTGGCCAGCGCGGCGTCGGTGAGGAGCAGGTGCAGGGCGGAGACCTCGGCCGTGACCGAGAGCTGCTTCGCCTTGGCGCGGCGGACGATCTCGGCGGAGCCGCCGGACGAAAGGTGCTGCAGGTGGATGCGGGCCTTGGTGAGTTCGGCGAGCAGGCAGTCGCTCGAGACCACGACTTCTTCGGCGGCGCGGGGGAGGCCGCGGAGGCCGAGGCGGAGGGACCAGGCGCCTTCGTGCATCTGGCCTCCTTCGGTCATGCTGCTGTCCTGGCAATGGTCGAGGACCACCAGGTCGAACATCGCGGCGTATTCCAGCGCGCGGCGCATGATCTCGTTGTTCTGCACGCCCGAGGTCGTGTCGGTGACCGCGACCACGCCGGCTTTCTTCATCGTACCCAGCGGGGCGAGGGCCTTGCCTTCATGGCCTTTTGTGAGGGTGCCCGTCGGCAGCACGCGCACGGCGGCGTCGCGGGAGCAGATCTCGCGGAGGAGCTGGATCGTGCCGACGTTGTCCGCCGCGGGGAGCGAGTCGGGCATCGTGAGCACGGTCGTGAAACCGCCGGCGGCGGCCGCGCGGGTGCCGGTGCGGATCGTCTCGCGGGCCGTGCGGCCCGGTTCGCCGAGGCGGCAGTTGAGGTCGACGAAGCCCGGCGCGACCACGAGGCCGGCGCCGTCGATGACGCGGGCCTTGGCCTGGTCGGCGGCGGAGAGCTGGTCGACGAACCGGCCGTCGAGGGCGAAGACGTCGCCCTTGGCTTCGTCGCGCTGGGCGGAGGGATCGATCACGCGGGCGCCGCGGATCCAGAGGGGGGAGTTGTCGGCGGGATTCATCGGCTGATGGCTCCGGTGCAGAGGTGAAGGACGGCCATGCGGACGGCGACGCCGTTGCGGACCTGTTCGAGGATGACCGAGCGGGGGCCGTCGGCGACTTCGCTTTCGACCTCCACGCCGCGGTTGATGGGACCCGGGTGCATGACGATCGCCTCGGGCTTGAGCCAGGCGGCGCGCTCGGCGTTGAGGCCGAACTGCGCGGTGTATTCGCCGAGCGAAGGGAAGTGGGTGGTCGTCTGGCGCTCGTGCTGGATGCGCAGGAGCATCACCGCGTCGCAGTCCTTGAGGGCTTCCTTGAGGTCATGGACGATGCGGACCTGCGGGAAGGCTTCCTTCAGCGCGGCCGGGACGAGCGTCGCGGGGCCGGCGAGGGTGACCTGCGCGCCGAGCTTGGAGAGGCAGAGGATGTTGGAGCGGGCGACGCGGCTGAAGAGGATGTCGCCGAGGATCGTGACCTTGAGCCCTTCGACCTTGCCGAAGCGGCGGCGGAGCGTGAAGGCGTCGAGCAGGGCCTGCGTCGGGTGTTCGTGGGCGCCGTCGCCGGCGTTGACCACCGAGATGTCGAGGACCGAGCCGAGGTAGCGGGCCGAGCCGGCGGAGGAGTGGCGCATCACGATGGCGTCGACGCCCATCGCGCGGATGTTCTCGGCCGTGTCGCGGAGGGTCTCGCCCTTGACCAGGGAGGAGGCCGTCGTGTTGATCGAGACGACTTCGGCGCCGAGCTTCTTGGCCGAGATCTCGAAGGCCGTGCGGGTGCGGGTGCTCGGTTCGAGGAAGAGGTTCACCACCGTCCGGCCCTTCATCAGGTCGAGGCCCTTGCCCGGCGCGAGGGCGGGCAGGAATTGGTCGGCTTGGCGGAAGAGCAGTACGATCTCGGAGCGGGAAAGCTCTTCGATGCCGGTCAGGTCTTTTTTCGTCCAGGTGTCTTGTTGGGCCATGCGGTGCGGTTCCGGTGGCCCTAACGAGGTTAGGACCATGGGGAAAGTGGGGAGGGAAGGGCCTTGGTCAAGGGCTTAGATAGGGCCAGGGACAGGGCTAGGGCCTGGGCTAGGGACGGGGCTAGGTGAATGCCCATCAAAGGCACTGAGTCAGACCACGTTTTGATTCCAGCCCGAGCCCTAGCCCTGGCTCTGGCCCTGACGCTCTCTTATTTAGCCAACAACTCCCGGACCTTCGCGCCGATGGCGGCGGCGGCCTGGGACTTGTCATCCTTATGGGCGGCGACGACGTTCACGAGGGCGCTGCCGACGACCACGCCGTCGGCGACCTTGGCGATGGCCTGGACGTGGGCGGCGGTGGAGACGCCGAAGCCGACGCAGATCGGGAGGGACGTGTGCTTGCGGATCTCGGCGACCGAGGCGGAGAGGTTGGCGGCCAGTTCGGAGCGCTCGCCGGTCACGCCTTCGCGCGAGACGTAGTAGATGAAGCCCGAGGCGTGCTTCGCGATGAGGCCGATGCGCGCGGGCGGCGTGGTCGGGGCCACGATGAAGATGTTGGCGAGGCCGTGCTTCTTCGAGGCGGCGATCAGTTCGTCGGCTTCTTCGGGCGGGCAGTCGAGGACGAGCAGGCCGTCGGCGCCGGCGGCGCGCACCTTGGCGCAGTAGCTGTCGAGGCCGAAGGAGAACAGCAGGTTGTAATAGCAATAGAGCACGATCGGCTTGTCCGTGCCGGCGCGCACCGCGCGAAGCACGTCGAGCAGGCCGTCGTAGGTCATGCCGCCTTCGAGGGCGCGCTGGGCGGCGAGCTGGTTGGTCAGGCCGTCGGCGAGAGGGTCGGAGAAGGGCACGCCCACTTCGAGCACGTCGGCGCCGTTCCGCGCCAGGGAGAGCAGCACGGCCTTGGACGTCTCGACGTCGGGGTCGCCGGCGCAGACGTAGCTCACGAAGGCCGGGCGGCCTTCGGCTTTGCAGCGGGCGAACGTCTGGGCTAAGCGATCCATGCGCGGAAGGAAGCGGTGTTTGGTCCGGAGGGCAAGGCGAAGGCGAACGCCGTCCGCTTTCCCGGGTTGCCAATCCGGGGCGCGTCCGCACCTTGGAGGCGTCGGCCCAAGTGGTGGAACGGTATACACATCAGACTTAAAATCTGCCGCCGAAAGGCTTACCGGTTCGAGTCCGGTCTTGGGTACGGCAAAACGGAACAGGCCGCACGGGTGGTGCGGCCTGTCTTCCCGTTTCCGGGACAAATAAGTCCAGAGTCCTAGCTACGGGACTCTGGGGTCGGGTACGGAGAGTTTGATTCCTGCTTCCGTTAGTCGCCCTCGCGACTGATGCGTCCTTTATAAGGGAGGCTCTTACCTGAGTGAAATTGACTGAGCTTGTTGTGCTCACCCCGGAGGGTGTTGTCAACGGCTACCTCGGAGATACCCGGGAATATGACAGAAAAGCCCGTTGGAGGCCGATAATGCCCCTCCAGCAGGGGTCGGTCCGGTCAGCGCCGCAGGCTGAACGGCGTGAAATCGGTGTCGGTGTCGTAGGCGTCGACGCCCTCGGCCTGCTTGAGCTTCGCGCAGACGACGGTCGTCACGGGCGTCATCACCGCCTCGACGATCACCTTGAAGAACCAGTTCGCGGCCATGACCGCGAGCAACGTCGCCGGGCTCCAGATGCCGAGGAAGGCGAGCGGATAGAAGATCAGGCTGTCGACGCCCTGGCCGACGACGGTCGAGCCGATGAAGCGCGCCCACGGATGCCTGCCGCCCATGCGCACCTTCATCTTCGCGAGCACGTAGGAGTTCAGGAAGTCGCCGACGCAGAAGGCGATGATCGAACCCAGCGCGATGCGCCAGCCGCCGCCGAAGCAGGTCACGAGCGCGGGCTGCAGCTGCGCGCTGAAAGGCTCGTCCGGGCTGGCCGGCATGGCGAGCACCACCCACGTCATCACCGTGGCGAAGAGCATCGCCGCGAAGCCGGACCAGATCACGCGGCGCGCGAGCGCGTAACCGTAGACCTCGGTGAGGATGTCGCCGAAGATATACGAGAGCGGGAAGAACAGGTTGCCCGCGCCGAAGTCGGTCTTGCCGAGCAACGGCAGGTCGAGCTGCACGACCTTGGCCGGGCCGATCAGGTTGGAGCAGAGCAGCACCGCGACGAACGCGCCGAGGATGAGGTCGTAGTAGCGGTAGCTGCGGTTCATCGGCGGTCAGGATGGAAGGAAGCGGTCCCGACGCCAGCGGACCGGCGGGATAATCAGCGGCCGAGGGCGGCCTTGAGGATCGGTTCGAAGATATCGGCCTGGCGGTGGAAGCCCAGGTCGCTCGCGTGCGAGCCGTCCGTGGCGCCGTCGGCGTCGTCGCCGTAGAGATGGTCGCCGGGCACGTAGGACAGGCCTTTCACGCCTTCCTTCACGAGCTGCTCGTAGGCGGCCTTGAGGGCGGCGTGGTTGTCGTCGTGGTGCTTGCGCCGCGAGGCGATGATCCAGGAGTCGGTGTTGCGGCGGTCCTCGACGAGCACGATCGGGGTGTCGGGACGCGAGGCGCGGAGCTGCTTCACGAGAGGCACGCACTTCTGGGCGACTTCCTTTCCGCTCATGTTCGGCAGGCAGTCGATGACGTAGGCGGCGGCGTCGATGCGCACGAGGAAGTCGCCGACGGCCTGATCCATGCGGCCGTTGCCGGAGAAGCCGAGGTTGACGACGGGGGCGTCGAAGCGGCGGCCGAGGATCGCGGTGTGCACCATGCCGGGACGGCTGGCGCAGGCGCCGTGCGTGATCGAGGTGCCGTAGAACACGACGGGCTTGGCGCGCGGCTTGAGGCCGGCGAACTTCTTTCCTTCGGGGACGCCGACGTGGAGGAACTCGACGCCGTTGTAGAGCGGAAGGTAGATCGCATATTCGCGTTCGCCGGCGTCGAGACCGTCCGCGAGGCGGATCTTCATCTCCTGCGCGGTCGGGCGGGCGACCTGGACCCAGCGCCACTTGCCGTCCTGGCCGCGGGCGTAGAGGTCGAGGCCGCTGACGCCGGTGGCCGGCATGTGCGGCTGGGCCAGCTGCGGCTTCGTGACCTTGTAGTGCGCGTAGATCGTGGTGGCGTCGGTGCGGAAGCGGAACATCAGGCCGGCGCTGTCGCGGCTGAGGCCCCAGACCGCGGGCGTGACCTTGCCGTCGGCCTCGGCGGGGAGGCGGTCGAAGTAGCTCTTACGCTCGGCGTCGGGGAAGGCGCGGCCTTCGAGGTCCGTCTCGCGGACGTCATGCCAGGAGACTTTCTCGTCCGCGCGGACCGCGTAACGGTCGGTCGTCTTCGGCGCGGCCTTGGCGGCGGGCTTGGCCTGCTGGGCGGGGAGGGAGGCGCCGACGCAGAGGAGGGCGAGGAGGAGGGCGGAGGCGGGGCGCATGAGTTCAGAGGGCGGAGCCGACGGACATCGCCAGCGCGCGGATCTCGGCGAGCGGCTTCTCGTATTCGGTCAGGGCGGCCACGTAATCGTCGCGGGCCTTGTCCGCGCGACGCAGGGTCGCTTCGGCGGCGCCTTGCGTGCGGTCGAGCGCGGACGCGGCCTTGGCTTCCTGCGCTTCGGCGGAGGCCAGCGAGGCGGCGGTGATGCGGATCTGGTTCTGCAGGAAGAGGAGCTCGTTGAGGTCGACGTTGGGGAGGCCGCGCAGCAGGGCGAGCTGCTGGCGGAGCGAGTCCAGGGTGCGGTTGAGCCGGGCGACGCGCTCGGTCTCGCGCGCGACGTTGGACTCGGCGCTGCGGATCGTCGACTCCGCCTTCGCGCGTTCGTCGAGCGCGCGCTTATATTCGTCGAAGAGGAGCTTCGTGCGCGGATAGTTCGCGGCCGACATCAGGCGCGCGACGCCGTCCTTCGTCGGATAAGGCATCTGGTAGCGACGGTTGTCGATGCGCAGGATGTAACGGTCTCCCGGCTGGTCATATATGATCGGCAAGGACTGCGGCGCATCCGGCACGGGCGCCGCCAAGGCGGTCAGGGCCGCAAGGAAAGCGAGCAGGGCGGGGAAGGCCTTCACGTGACTTCAATAATCCGGGCGACCACCCCAGTCAAACCGCCTTCTGCGGCGAGGGTCGGCGTCGGTTGCCGACATGGGCGGCGATGAGGCGGCGGATATCCCCTCGGAGGGCTTGGCCCGATTCGTCGGCCAGCCAAAGCTTCAGCAGGCCCGCATAGAAGCAGAAGGTTTCCTGCGCGCACAGGCGTGGGTCGAGTCCGGCGGGCGTGAGTTTGGCCTTCTTCGCGGCGGCGTAGAGTTCGGTCGTGTCGGCGAGGAACTGCGCTCCGGCCGTCATCAGGTCCTGGCGGACCCCGGCGAAGGCCCCGATGTACTCGCACTTCCAGAGCATGACCTCGTAGGTCTCCTGGGCGGCCTTTTCCCCCGCCAGACGATCCAAAGCCGATTGCAGGCCCATTTCCAGGCGCCTCAGCGGGTCGCCGGTGCTCACGTCCGGAAAGCGCAGAAGCACCCCGGTCTGCTGGCGGACCGCCATGAACAGGTCGGCCTTGTCTCGGAAATGCCAATAAACCGCCCCGCGGGTCACCCCCGCCTCCTTGGCGACTTCTTCGAGGGAGGTATTCGTGACGCCGTGACGGCTGAAGACCTCGCGGGCGCAGATGACGATGCGGTCACGGGTCTGAGCCGCTTCGGCTTTGGTCTTGCGAGCCATGTGTGGGTGCCTAGATTTACATACATGTATGTATGTAAACGTCAGTTTGTCGAGCGCCTTCTCCTCGGAGCGGCATTCTTTGCCTTGGTCGGTTGCCGACAAGAGAGCGCCCCTCCGGCGGCGGGTCCGTTGCCCGTCTCCGTGATCACCGTGTCGCCGGCCGACCTGGCCCAGCAGGCCGTCGCCCCGGCGCAGGTCGAAGGCGTCCGCGAGGTCGAAGTCCGCGCGCGCGTCACCGGCATCCTGCAGACCGTCGATTACGCCGAAGGCGCCAAGGTGAAGGCGGGCGACCTCCTTTTCCGCATCGATCCCGCGCCTTACGCCGCCGCCCACGCCCTCGCCCGCGCCCAGCTCGCGCAGGAGAACGCCCGCGCGGAGCAGGCCGCCGCCGAAGCCGCGCGCCAGGCCGCGCTCTTCAAGCAGAAGGCGGCGAGCCGCAAGGACGCCGATGACGCGCAGGCGCAGGCCGCCGCCGCCGTCGGCGCGCGCGACGCCGCCGCGGCCCGCGCCGAACTCGCCAAGCTCGACCTCGATTACTGCGAAGTCCGTTCGCCCATCGCCGGCGTCGCCGGCCGCCGTCTCCGCACGGAGGGCACGCTCGTGAACCCCGTCGGCCCCGACGGCCTGCTCACCACCGTCGTCCGTTCCGACGAAGTCTGGGCCCGCTTCGGCCTGGCCGAGGCCGATTTCCATCGCCTCTTCCCCTCCGGCGCCGCGGGCGCGCAAGGCGCCGACGTCGCGTTGCTCCGCCCGGACGGTTCCACGCATCCCGCCCGCGGCAAGATCGACTTCGCCGCCACGCAGGTCGACACCCGTCTCGGCACCGTGCAGCTGCGGGCGCGCTTCGCCAACCCGGACGACGCGCTCCTCGCCGGCCAGTTCGTGCGCGTGCGCGTCACCGGCGGCAAGGCGAAGGACGCTTATCTCGTGCCCCAGCAGGCTTTGGTGCAGGCCCCGTCGGGCCGATCCGTCTTCGTCGTCGGCGCGGGCGACCGCGCCGAGGCGCGCACCGTGACCTTGGGCGAGACCCAGGGCGCGGACATCGTCATCCTCGCGGGCCTGCGGAGCGGCGACCGCGTCATCCTCAACCAGCTGCACAAGCTGCGCCCGGGCGCCCCGGTCGTCGTCGCTCCGGCCAAGAAGTAAATGGGCTGGGACTTCTTCATCCGCCGGCCGATCTTCTCGGCCGTCCTCTCCCTCGTCATCGTCCTGATCGGCGGCCTCGCGCTGCTGAACCTGCCGCTTTCGCAGTATCCGCAGATCGCCCCGCCGACCGTCACCGTCGTCGCGAGCTACCCCGGCGCCTCGCCTGAGGCCTTGGTCAACAACGTCGCCGCCCCGCTCGAGGAGCAGATCAACGGCGTCGAAGGCCTTCTCTATTATTCCTCCAACGCCTCGTCGAGCGGCGCCTTGAGCATCACCGTCACCTTCGAGAACGGCGTCGATCCGGACATGGCGACGATCCTCGTGGCCAACCGCGTGAAGCTGGCCGAGCCCCGCCTCCCCGAGGAGGTGCGCCGCCTCGGCGTCATCACCAAGAAGCGTTCGAACGACATCCTGATGTCGGTCTCGATCGTCTCGCCCAACGCCACGCGCGATTCCGTCTTCCTCAGCAACTACGCCTCGTCGGTCGTCGTCGAGGAGCTCAAGCGCATCCCGGGCGTCGGCGATTGCGGCGTCTTCGGCGCCCGCGACTACGCCATGCGCGTCTGGCTGCGCCCGGACCGCATGGCCGCCCTCGGCGTCAGTTCCGCCGAGGTCGTCCGCGCCATCCGCGCGACCAACACCCAGTATGCCGTCGGTCGTCTCGGCCAGGAGCCCTCGGTCGACGCCGCCTTCGTGGTGCCCGTCGTGGCCCGCGGCCGCCTCGCCAGCCCCGAGCAGTTCGGCGAGATCGTGCTGCGCGCCGGCGCCGGCGAAGGCGCGCTCCGTCTCCGTGACGTGGCCCGCGTCGAGCTCGGATCGCAGAGCTACGAGCAGCTGAGCATGCTGGACGGCAAGCCCGTGGCCGGCATCCGCGTCTTCCTGCAGACCGGCGCCAACGCGCTCGAGACCGCGGACCGCATCCGCACGCGCATGGACGAGCTCTCGCGTCAGTTCCCGCCGGACGTCGCCTACGACACCCCCTTCGACACGACCCGCTTCGTGCGCTCCGCCATCGGCGAGGTCCGCAGCACGCTCTTCGAGGCCGCGCTCCTGGTCGCGATCGTCGTCTTCCTCTTCCTCGGCTCCTGGCGCGCGACGCTCATCCCGATGATCGCCGTGCCCGTCTCGCTGATCGGCGCCTGCGCCGGCCTCTGGGTCATGGGCTACGGGATCAACATCCTGACGCTCTTCGCGATGGTCATCGCCATCGGCATCGTGGTCGACGACGCGATCGTCGTGCTCGAGAACACCGAGCGCCTCATGCGCGAGCAGGGCCTCAGCCCCTTCGAGGCGGCCAAGGAATCCGTGCGCGAGGTCGCGGGCGCGATCGTCGCCATCGTCTGCGTGCTCGTCTGCGTGTTCCTGCCCGTCGCCTTCCTCGGCGGCATCGCCGGCGTGCTTTACCGCCAGTTCGCCGTCACCGTGGCCCTCTCGGTCATCCTCTCCGGCTTCGTCGCGCTCACCCTGACCCCGACGCTCTGCGCGCTCATGCTCAAGCCGCATGCGGCGGGAGACGGAGGCCGTCTGGCCTGGCTCGTCGACGGTTTCGGCCGCGGCTTCGGCCACGTCGCCGCCTGGCACGGCCGCGTGGTCCGCTGGCTGCTCGGTCACCCGCGCGCCGCCGCCGGCGGCTTCCTCGGCATCGTCCTCGCGAACGTCGCGCTCGTCACCACCGTCCCCCGCAGCTTCCTTCCGCCCGAAGACCAGGGCTACCTGCTCGCGATGGTGGCGCTCCCCGACGGCGCCGGCATCAACCGCACGAAGGCGTTCATGGACGACCTTACGCCGAAGCTGCGCCAGAATCCCGCCGTCCGTCATACCTTCGCCATCAGCGGCTTCGACCTCCTGGGCGGCGGCGAGCGCACGAACTCCGGCACGATCTTCCTCCCGCTGAAGGATTTCGGCGAACGCCCGCCCGGCGGCGATATCCTCGCGCGCCAGCTCAACGCGATCGGCATGACGCAGCCCGATGGCATGTGCCTCGTGGTGAACCCGCCCGCCATCCGCGGCATCGGCACCGCCGGCGGCTTCGAGTTCTACCTGCAGGCCAAGGAGGACGATGATCCGGCCCGGCTCGCGGCGAACATCGAGAAGCTCGAGGCGGCCCTGCGCGCCCGGCCCGAGCTGACCGGCATCCGCGTGTTCCTCCGTCCTTCCGTCCCGCAGGTGCTGGCCGAGGTCGACGAGATCCGCGCCTCCACGCTCGGCGTATCCTTGCCTGAGCTGCACGAAGCCCTTCAGGCCACCATCGGCGTGGTCTACGCCAACGACTTCACGCTGGCGGGCCGCACCTACCGCGTGCTCGTCCAGTCCGAGGCCGCCGACCGCATGGACGCCGCCGCGGCGGGCCGCGTGCACGTGCGCGCCGGCAACGGCGAGATGATCCCGCTCTCGACCTTCGTGAAGTTCAAGCCCTCCGCCGGTCCGGAGCAGCTCGAGCGCCACATGGGCTTCCTGTCCGCCCGCCTGATCTGCTCGCCGGCGCCGGGCGTGAGTTCCGGCGAGGCCATCGCGCTCGTCGAACGGATCGCCGAGGACCTCCTGCCCGTCGGCTACGGCATCGACTGGACCGCCCAGGCGCTCCAGGAGAAGCGCGCGGAGACCTCCGCCTTGCCGGCCTTCCTCCTCGCGCTGCTGATGGTCTTCCTGATCCTCGCGGCGCTCTACGAAGACCTCGCCCTGCCGCTCGGCGTCCTGCTCACCGTGCCGTTCGCGCTCCTCGGGGCGCTGCTCGCCATCTTCACGCGCGGCATGCCCAACGACATCTACTTCCAAATCGGCCTCGTCACGCTGATCGGTCTCGCGGCCAAGAACGCGATCCTGATCGTGGAGTTCGCCGAAAGCGCCCGCCGCGCCGGACGTTCCGCGGCCGAGGCCGCCGTCGAGGCGGCCCGCATGCGCATCCGTCCGCTCGTCATGACCTCGATGGCCTTCGTGCTCGGCGTCGTCCCGCTCGCCTTCGCCGGCGGCGCGGGCGCCGCGGCCCGCCAGTCGATGGGCACGGGCGTGCTCGGCGGCATGCTCCTCGACACCTTCGTGGCCACGCTCTTCATCCCTTGGTTCTTCCATCTCCTTTCCGGCCGCAAGGAGAAGGCCGTCGTCCAGCCATGAAGTCCTTCCTTTCCCTGTTGTCCGTCACCGGCCTGCTCGCCGGCTGCGCGCTCGGTCCCGACTACCAGCGTCCGGCCACGCCTTCCGCCGACGCCTATCCCGAAGCAGGGAAGGGCGGCAGGTCCGTCCGCGCCGATTGGTGGAAGTCCTTCGGCGACCCTGAGCTCGATGCGCTCGTGGCCAAGGCGTTCGCGGCCAACACCGACCTGCGCCAGGCCGTCGCGCGCGTCGAAGAAGCCGCCGCCGTGCTCGGCGAGGTCGAAGGCGCGTCCTTGCCGCAGGTCGACGCCACCGCGGTCTCGCAGCAGATCAAGATCAGCGAAGGCGGCTTCAACCCGAACCTCGCCTTGAACGGCCGCGTCCGCACGAACCAACGCGCCGCCTTGGCGACCTCGTTCGAGCTCGATTTCTGGGGCCGTCTGCGTCGCGCCGAGGAAGGCGCGCGCGCCCGTCTCCTCCAGGCCGAGGAAGGCCGCCGCGTGGTCGGCCTGGCCGTCGGCGCCACGGTCGTCCGCGCCTACGCGCAGCTCCGCGCCGCCGAAGCGCGCGTCGCCGCCGCCTCCGAGGTCCTCGCCGCGCGCGAAGCCGAAGCCGCGCTGGTGGCCCGTCGCGTGGCCGTCGGCGCCGCCGGCCCGGCCGAGGTCGCCGCCGCCGAAGTCTTCCGCGCCGAAGCCGTCGCGCGGCGTTCCGCGGCCCGCCGCGCCCGCGCGCAGGCCGAGCACCTGCTCGGCGCGCTCACCGGCCAGCCTGCGCTCGTCATCGCGCCGCGGAACGGCGAATCCCTCCGCTTGCCCGCGGCCGTGGCCGCCGGTCTCCCTTCCGACCTGCTGCGCCATCGCCCGGACGTGCTCGCGGCGGAGCAGGCTCTCGTCGCCGCCAACGCGCGCATCGGTTTCGTCAAGGCCTCCCGTTTCCCGACCTTCACGCTGACCGGTTCGCTTGGCACCGAAAGCCCCGAGCTGGAATCGCTCTTCGGTCCGCGCAACAGCACCAGCGCGCTCGGGCTCGGCATGCAGCTGCCTTTGTTCGACGGAGGCCGCGGGGCCGCCCGCGTGGACGCCGCGGTGGCCGTGCGCGACCAGGCGGCGGCGGCCTACGAGCAGGCCGTGCTCAACGCTTTCCGCGAGGTGCGCGACGCCTTGGTGGACGTCCGGGAGACCGGCGCCGCGGCGGCCGCCGCCGAGCGCCGCGCCCGCGCCGCCCGCGAAGCTTTCCGCGTCGCCGAAGCCCGGCAGGGCGCCGGTCAGGCCGGACCCTCCGAACTGCTCGTCGCGCGGCGTGACCAGGCCGAATCGATGGCCGCGGTGGCGGAAGTCCGTCTCGAACGGATCACGGCCCAGGTGGATCTCATCCGCGCCTTGGGCGGAGCCCGTCCGGACGAGCCCGCCAGACGATAGGCGTCGGTCTAGGTTGCCAACCCTCGCGCGTCGGGTTTGGGTCGGGGCATGCCCACGACGCCCGATCTCCGGACGCAGCTTGCGGAGGCCGTCCGGCAGGATGGCTTCCTGCTCGCGGCCAGCGTCGTCTTCGGCCTGGCCATCCTGCACGCCTTCGCCGCGCCGCTGTTCGCCCGCGCCGCCCACCGGTTGGAAGAGGCGCACCGCGAAGCCGTCCGCGAGGGCAGGGCTCCGGTGAACGAACGCGGTGAGTCCTCGTCGCTCCGCGCCGCGGTCATGCATCTGCTGGGCGAGGTCGAAGCCGTCTTCGGCATCTGGACCTTCGTGCTCTTCGGCCTGCTGATCGCGTGGCCCGGCAAGGGGTGGGATTTCGCCTGCCGTTACGTCGAGAGCGGGGATTACGCCGCCGTGCTCGCGGGCGTCCCTCCGGCCGGGCCTTCCAAGTTCATCGAGCCGCTGTTCGTCTTCATCATCATGACGCTCGCCGCCGCCCGGCCCGTCATGACCTTGGCCGCGCGGCTCCTCGGCGGGGTCGCCTGGCTGCTCGGAGACGGCACCGCGGCCCGTTGGTTCGTCATCCTGACCTTGGCTCCGCTCTTCGGTTCGCTGATCACCGAGCCCGCGGCCATGACGATCGGCGCGCTGCTGCTCTCCTCGCAGTTCTACGCCTTGCGGCCGAGCGAGCGCCTGAAGTACGCCACGCTGGCCCTTCTCTTCGTGAACATCTCCGTCGGGGGCGCCCTGACGAATTTCGCCGCGCCGCCCATCGTGATGGTCGCCGGCAGGTGGGGCTGGTCGACCGCGGACGTCTTCGCGCACTACGGTTGGGCCGCGATCGCCGCCATCCTCGTCTCGAACCTGACTTATCTCATCGTCTTCCGCGCGGAACTCGCGGGCCTGAAGGCCGGGAACGACGCGGCCCCGAAGCGGGAGCCGATCCCGCTCTGGGTGACCATGGTCCATGTGCTGCTCATGGTCTGGACGGTGGCCATGCTCGCGGGGCATCGTCCGATCCTCATGACCGGCGGCTTGCTGGTCTTCCTGGCCTTCACGGTCGCGACGCCGCAGTGGCAGGATCCCGTCCGGCTGCGCGGTCCGCTCCTCGTGGGCTTCTTCCTGGCCGGACTGGTCGTCTTGGGCGGACTCCAAGGATGGTGGATTTCTCCGGTCATCATGCGCCTGGACGAGGCGGCTTTGCTGGCCGTCTCGACTTTCCTGACCTCCTTCAACGATAACGCCGCGATCACTTATCTGGCCGCCCAGGTCCCGGCCTTGGCCGTGCCGGGGCCGACGGCGGAGGCCCTTCGGCATGCCGTCGTGGCGGGTGCCTTGGCCGGAGGGGGCCTGACCGTCATCGCCAACGCCCCTAATCCCGCCGGCCAGTCCATCTTGGCCCCCCATTTCGGGTCAGGGGTGTCTCCTTGGCGGCTGGCGGGGTGGGCTCTGGTCCCGACCGCGGTCGCCGTGGTCTGCTTCGTCGTCCTGCGTTAAGACCGGGTTTTTGGCTGTTCAAGGTCGCCGGGTGGCCCGTAGAATGGAACTTCCCCTCAGTCTCCGTATCCCATGACCCCCCGTCGTCGCTCTGGTTTCACCCTCATCGAACTCCTTACCGTGATCGCCATCATCGGCGTTCTGGCCGCGGCCTTGTTCCCGGCCATCGGGGGAATCCGAAAGCGTGCCCGCCAGGCCTCGGCTCAGACGGCCTTCACCCAGTGGGCCGGGGGCATCACTCGTTACAAGCAGGTCTATGGTTTTTATCCCAACCTCACGCCGCCTTACGTCACGACCAACGACTCCTTGCATCAGCTGGACCAAGCCGAGGTCAACCTCCGGTTCGTGAAGGCCCTTTCGGGCCGCACTCCGACCGGCGCCTCCCTCATCCCTGCCGACCGCAAGATCCTCAATAAGAACGCCGAAGAGTTCTGCTCTTTCGGCCTGGATGACTTCGAGTCGGTCGGCGGCCTGACCGAAAACAGCATGCTCGTGGATCGTTTCGGCAACCGGAAGATCCGCGTCATCTTCGACACGGACAGCAACACCGCCATCCGCAACATCATCGCTCCGGGCGGGCAGACCTCGCTGCCCGACGAACTGGCCCCGATCGGGACGACGGTCGGCATCCCCGCCCGCGTCATCATCTACACCACCGACCTGGCGGACGATTTCGCGAATTTCGACAACAGCCTCGGGCGTGACGACTTCGCCCAGGTCATCGCCATCCAATGAGCCGGTCTTCCCAGGCGGCGAGGCGGGGTTTCACGTTGGTCGAGCTCCTTCTCGTCATCACCATCATCCTGCTGATCTCCACCCTGTTCCTGGGGCTTTCGACCGGCGATGGCGGCGGTCTGCCCGCAGGCCAGCGGGCGTTGGCCTCTTCGATTCGTACCGTCCGGGCGATGGCCCTGATGAATCGCGGTCCGGCCACCGGCGGCGTCTCCTATGCGGCGCGCTACCGGTTGCTCATCCTCAACGATCCTGACGACGAGGCCAATCACCTCCGCCAGTTCGTGATCGCCGTCGGCGGAGTCAGCGCCGCCGATCTCGCCGGCGCCGACCCGGCCACGATCACCAACACCACCGCCGCCCCTTACCGCTGGTTCTCCCCCGAGCCGCCTCAGTCCTTGCCTACCGGGGTCATCTTCGTGCCGCCGGCTTCCGAGGCTTCGACCACCATGACCTTGGCCGTGACCTCGGGGACCCGGCGCAGCAACATCGGCCAGCTGGCCGACAACGTCTCAGGCACGGCTAAGGACTCCCCCTTCAGTTCTCCGCCCTGGATGATGTACGCGCCGACCGCCCAGCCCATGGCCCTGGCCGACATCGGCGCCGACATGAACCCGAAGAAGTGGTTCTATGTCGAGCTTCAGGCCGGTTCCGGTTCGTCGAACCACCTCGGACGAGTCCTGCTCGTGCTTGCCAAGGGCATCGCCCGCAGCACCGGCACGGGTTCTGCGGCGATCGATGTCGCCTCGGAGAACCAGTTCGCCGCGCTTTCGCTCCGTCCTAACGGCGATGTCACCATGACCCTCGACGCCGACGAGATGGACAAGGCCAAATGACCTTCATGACCCCCGCAAACTCCCGCACCCCCGCCCGGTCCGGCTTCTCGCTGATCGAGGTGACGCTGGCCATCGGCATCGTCGGCGTCGCGATCCTCTCGCTCGTCGGCATCCTGGGATCCACCTTCCAGCAGGTGGACGAGATCATGCAGACGAACCGGGCTCTGGCTGGCGCCAGCCGCCTCATGGGCGCCCTGGACAATCCCCGCTCAATCGTCTACGTCGACACCGCCGAGGAGAACCTTCCCAACAACACCAAGTACCTGCTGGACGCAGGCCTGGCCCTGGAGAACGGCAATCCTGCCGCCACCAATTTCGACATCGCTTACCGTCTCCTGCGCGGAGCCAGCAGCACCGGAGACAACGCCGTCTGGCTCTACGTTTACGAACGCAAGATCGTGAGCCTGGAGAACGACCGGACGGGCGACACCACGTATGCTTTGTCTTCCAACCCCTCGCTGATGGAGGTCGCCTACTGCGCGGGCAACAACCTGTCCGTCGCCGCCGCCGCCGGCCGCAACATCATCGGCACGCCCATGCGCGTCCGCATCAGCCTCTCGAAGCTGCTGGTCGGCCAGCGCGCCACCATCAATCCGGCCAATCTCGAGCCTCAGCTCACGCCGATCCCTCCGCCTCCCTGGACGGCTTCCCCTCTTCCCGCGCAGCCTTCGGCTTACGCGCTCGCCTACCTTCCCGTCGTGGTGGAATTCTTCCCTCACGACTACAGTCCCTATTCCGAGTTCAAGAACCGGACCGACGCTCCCTTGCTCGTCCAGAACATCGTCATCAGCCGATGAAAAAATTCCTCTCACGTACCGGTTTCACCTTGTTGGAGGTGATGGTCTCCACGGCGATCATGGTCGTGATCGTGCTCACCGTGGTCACGATCGCTTCCGATACGCTGCGGGTCTATGACCGGGCCGTGGCCGATCTTTCCACCCAATCCGAGGCGCGTGGCGTCTTGGACGCGATGGAGAACGACTTCTCGACCGCAGCCCTCCGGGCTGACGGACGATGCTGGATGGAGATCGTCGTCCCTGGTTCGACCGATGTCAACGGAGCCCCCGGCCCGGTCGGCAACCTGCAGCCCGTCGATCACCCCATCGTGATGCTCTTCAGTTCGCCCGTGGACCGTCCGAGATGGACCCCGGGCACCGGTCGCACCGCCTTGCGAGGAGACGTCTGTGCCGTGGCCTATCGTATCGGCCAGCGTTCCCCGTTTGACGCCCCGGGCGACAAGATCCAGCAGGTCTACGGAGTCTACCGCACGATCATCGACTCGGAAAACACCTTCGCCGAGGCTCTTCCGTTGATTCTTTCCTCCACGGTCGACGCTCCCCGCTCGCCTTGGGATTATTGGTCGGGGTCTCGCCGGTTCGCCAATTATTCCCGTACGCCCTCCCCGGACTACGAGACCCGCAACCTGATCGACGCCAACATCAGCAGCGCCACCCCGTGCTGGACGATGGATGAGAGCAACTTCGTCAGCTCCAACGTCGTTTCGATGAACATCGTCCTCTGGGCCAGTTCTTCGCTTCCCGCCACCGCTACCGGCGCCGCGCTGAAGGATCCCATCGCCCGTCAGCCCCAGTCTCTCCGCCCGGTGTTGCTCGTCGGACGCAACGACGACAAGTCCTCGATGCCTGCGTCCCGCGGCGGCTACCTTGCCATGTATGAGACAGGCCAAGGCGTCGGCCCCAACCTCACCGTGCCTCCCGCGCACGTCGCCATGCGTTTCGCGCCGAACGGCGCGCCGCCCGTTCCCAACCCGACTCCTGGTTCCTGGCCGAACATCCAGCCTTACGATTACTACAGTTCGCGGCTGAGGGTCTTCGCCGACCGGATGTATCCCGACGCCCTGCCTCTTCGTCAGTCCTCGCCGGCATGGATCCCCTATCTGCCGTATTCCCTGCGCGCGGTCGAGGTGTCCGTCACCGTGCTGACCCCGGAGGGTTCGAAGGAGCTTCGCTCCCTCCAGATGGTCAACGACAGCCAGCAGGTGCCGGCCAATGATTTCAAGCGCATCGTCTATCAGCACGGACGCAACTACACCCGCTACATCCGGGTCCTCAGCAACGGCGGCTGAGGGCTTCCGGAGGCGGACATGAAAAAGGGGCGCCGGACGGCGCCCCTTTTCTTTGGTCAGGGCCGAGGCTTACTCCGAGAAGACGCCCATCGCGCGGAACTTGGCGTAGCGCATCGCGATGAGTTTCTCGGGCGAGGCCTTGGAGAGGTCGGCCAGCGAGTCGCGGAGCGTCTTGCGGATCGCGGAGCCGGTGGCGGCCGGATCTTCCTGGGCGCCGCCGAGGGGTTCCTTCACGACGCCGTCGACGACGCCGAGCTTGAGGAGGTTCGGAGCGTCGAGGCGCAGGGCTTCGGCGGCCTTCGGGGCGTGGGCGCGGTCCTTGAAGAGGATCGCGGCGCAGCCTTCGGGCGAGATGACGGAGTAGTAGGCGTTCTCGAGGATGTAGACCTTGTTCGAGACGGCGATGCCGAGCGCGCCGCCGGAACCGCCTTCGCCGATGACGAAGGTGATGATCGGCACGGCGAACTGGCTCATCTCGCGGAGATTGACCGCGATGGCTTCGGCGACGTGGCGTTCTTCGGAACCGATGCCGGGGAAGGCGCCGGGAGTATCGACGAGGGTGATGATCGGGAGGCCGAAGGTGTGGGCCATCTTCATCAGGCGAAGGGCCTTGCGGTAGCCTTCGGGATTCGGGCAGCCGAAGTTGCGGCGGAGGTTCTCCTTGGTGTCGCGGCCCTTCTGCTGGCCGATGACCATGACCGGGCGGCCTTCGAAGAACGCGGTGCCGCCGACGGTGGACTCGTCGTCCATGTAGAGGCGATCGCCGTGCAGCTCCTGGAAGTCATCGAAGAGCATGCCGATGTAGTCCAGGGAGTAGGGGCGGCGGGGGTGGCGGGCCAGCTGGACGCGCTGCCAGGGGTTCAGGTTGCCGTAGACCTCGCGGCGGGTCTGCTCCATCTTGGTCTCCAGGGACTTGATTTCCTTGGAAACGTCCATCCCGGCGGTCTCGGAGGAGGCGCGGAGGGAGTTGATCTTGTCCTCGAGCTCCCGAAGGGGCTTTTCGAATTCGAGGGTGAAGCGGGCCTTGGGCGCGGACATGGGCCGTAAGTTGGGCAATCGGGTGGGGAAGGGCAATGGAATAGGGGTAGGGGCAGGGGTGGGGGTGGGGGTAGAATGAGGGGAAAAGGGGGTAATTTAGGGCTAGGGCCAGGGCCAGGGTCAGGGTCAGGGCTAGAAGTCTGGTTGGGATTGCCTAGCCCAAGCTCCAGCCCTGGCCCTAGCCCTATTTCAGTCCAATTACCCTTTTCCCAGAACCTCCGCTCCTCCAATCTGTCTGCACCCCTACCTCCCTATGCGTCTTGCTTCCTTGCTCTCCCTCGTGGCCGCCAGCGGCCTGGTCGCCGCCGAAGGCTACACCGACACCCCTTTCATCCCCGGCACCCAGTGGCGCGTCCATGACGCCACCCGCCCGCAGCCGCCCCGCGCCGACGCCTCCAAGCTGAAGTGCAACGAAGCCCCGGCCCCGGCCGGCGCGATCGTCCTGGTCGGCGGTCCCGACTCCGCCGGCGAGTGGGAGCCTGACGCCGTTCCGAACGCCAAGCTCAAGACCCCGGTCACGTGGGAGATCAAGGACGGCGTCATGACCGCCCGCACCAACGGCATCCGCACCAAGCGCGCCTTCGGCGACATCACCCTCCACGTCGAGTGGCGCTCCGCCGCCGGTTACGACACCGATCCCAAGAAGAAGAGCCAGGGCAACTCCAACAGCGGCATCTTCTTCATGAAGACCTACGAGCTCCAGGTCCTCGACTGCTATAAGACCGAGACCTACGCCGACGGCATGACCGCCGCGATCTACGGCCAGCAGCCGCCCGCCTTCAACGCCTGCCTGCCTTCCCGTACCTGGAACAGCTACGACATCGAGTTCACCGCGCCGCGCTTCAACGCCGACGGCTCCGTCGCCAGCAAGACCCGCATCACCGTCGTCATGAACGGCGTCAAGGTCCAGGACGGCACCGAGTACATCGGCCCGAGCAGCCATAAGAAGAATCCTCCTTACGCGAAGCATGCGGACAAGCTCCCGCTGGGCCTGCAGTGGCACGGCGATGCGGTCGAGTTCCGCAACATGTGGGTCGTCGAGAAGAAGTAAGCCGACGGCATGGAAATCCAGGCCCACACTGTGAAGCACCTGCTTGGGCTGCTTCTGTTGGGCCTGGTCTTCTATTTCATCGAACGGATCATGGGCGCCCGTCGTCGGCCGGGTTTCTTCCGGCCGGGGATGCTCACCGACGCCGCCTATTTCTTCACCATCGAGCTGTTCAAGCAGGCCTCCCGCGTCCTGCTCTTCGCGCCGTTGATCATCCTGGTGATCGCCGGCGTCACGACGGGCGAGGAATTGAAGGCCCATCGTTACCATGGCTTCGGGCCCGTCGCGGACCAGCCGGTCTGGCTGCAGGCGATCGAGATCTACCTGCTGGCTGATTTCCTCGGTTACTGGATCCACCGGCTTTTCCATACGGGCGCTTGGTGGCCGTTCCATGCGGTGCACCACAGTTCCGAGGACCTTGATTGGCTCTCGGCCGTGCGCGTGCATCCGGTGAACGAGGCGGTCGACAAGATCGCTCCGGCGGTGCCGATCCTGTTCCTGGGTTTCGACCCGACCGTGACGGCCGGCGTCGCCGGTTTCCTGACCTTCTACGCGATCTTCCTGCACGCCGACGTCGACTGGGATTTCGGTCCCCTTCGTTCCGTCATCGCGACGCCGGTCTTCCATCGCTGGCATCACTCCAAGGACCCGGCGGCGATCGATAAGAACTTCGCCGGCCTCCTGCCGCTGTGGGACATTCTCTTCGGCACTTACTACATGCCCAAGGATCGCCTGCCGCAGAACTTCGGCGCGACCGAGCCGGTGCCGACGGGCTATTTCGGTCAGCTCTGGCACCCCTTCGCCGGTTGGTTCAAGCGCAAGGGCCCTCCGCCGCTGCCTTGAGGCGATGATGCTTACCCGTTTGCATTGGGGGGCCGGGCCGTTAGGTTGTCCGGCTTAGCCGATGTATCCTCAGGACCTCCGCGAAAACTGGCATGCCGGCCAAGGCCGATGGAAGGACGTGCCCGCCGCGGAGTGGAACGACTGGCATTGGCAGCTGCGCAACCGCATCACCACGCTCGCCCAGCTGGAGGAGATGCTCGTGCTCACCAAGGAGGAGCGGGAAGGGTGCCTCTTCGCCCCGAACAAGCTCTCGCTCTCGATCACGCCGCATTTCTTCAACCTCATCGACCCTAAGGACCCGAACTGCCCGGTCCGCCGGCAGGTGATCCCGCGCATCGAAGAGTCTTATGTCGCCCCGGGAGAGTCCGAAGACCCCGTCGGCGAAGAGGGCACCATGCCCGTCCCGGGCATCGTCCATCGCTACCCCGACCGCGTGCTCTTCCTGGTCACCGACCGTTGCGCTTCCTACTGCCGTTACTGCACGCGCAGCCGCCTGGTCTCCAACGCCCAGGCTTATGATTTCCACCCAGAGCTCGAAGCCGGCCTGAAGTACATCGAGTCGCATCCCGAGATCCGCGACGTGCTGCTTTCCGGCGGCGATCCGCTGCTGCTCTCCGACGCGAAGCTGGACGCGCTCCTCGGCCGTCTCCGCGCGATCAAGCACGTCGAGTTCATCCGCCTCGGCTCGCGCATCCCCGTCTTCCTGCCGCAGCGCATCACGCCCGAGCTCGCCGAGATCTTCCGCAGGCACGGACCGGTCTGGATGAGCATCCACACCAATCATCCGAAGGAGATCACCCGCGAGCTCGCCCTCGCGTGCGAACGCCTGTCGTTCGCCGGCGTGCCGCTCGGCAACCAGTCGGTCCTCCTCGCCGGGATCAACGACGACGCCGAGGTGATGAAGTCGCTCGTGCATCGCCTGCTGATGATGCGCGTGCGTCCGTATTATCTCTACGCCTGCGACCTGATCGAAGGCTCGACCCATTTCCGCGCGCCCATCCAGAAGGGCATCGACATCATCCGCGCGCTCCGCGGCCACACGACCGGCTACGCCGTGCCGCAGCTGATCATCGATACCCCGGGCGGCGGCGGAAAAGTCCCGATCAATCCCGAATACGTCCAGGCCGTCCACGACGGCATCGTGGAACTGCGTAATTTCGAGGACCGGGCCTATGTGTATCCGTCGGGCACGAAGATGCCGGACGTGTATAAGGTGTAGGCGGTAGGCGGGTGGCGGTTAGCGGTTGGGGATGCAACCCGCTCGAAGGGAGACAGGAAACCGTAGGTTTGGCTGGGGCCTGTCTTTTGGTAGGGCTGACCGCCTCGGTCAGCCGCGGTTGAGCGAGGGCGCTCAACCCTACCTGAAATAGGTCCCGAGGCTCCCTTCCGGTTTCCGGTCTCCCCTTGGCTTTGGGCCTTCCTATCCGCTAACCGCCAACCGCTGACCGCTTTTGGGCGGGATGGCTCCGCCATCCCGCCCAAATACAACTAACCGGGGTTTTAATCCGGTTAGCGCTCAAAGTGGTGGGCTCGTAGGGATTCGAACCCCAAACGTCTGATCCGTAGTCAGAAATGATATCCATTTCACCACGAGCCCGTAGTGAGGGGTTTGAGCAAACGACCCCCGGTCCCTAAGGCAAGGAATTTTTCAGGCCTGCGCCTGATGGAGGGCCACGGTGCCGAAAAGCATCCTTTTATGGCTTACCTTGGCGAATCCGACGGCCTTCAGCTCGGCGTCGAGGCCCGCGGCGTCGGGAAAACCCGCGATGCTGGTGCCGAGATATTTATAAGCGCCGAAGTCTCCGGTGAGCACTCCGGCGAGAATCGGGAGCACGCAACGCACGTGGAGGAAGTGCAACGGCGCGAACCAGGCGCTCGGCTGGGAGAACTCGAGGATGAGCAGCGTGCCGTCGGGGCGCAGGATGCGGCGCAGCTCGCCGAGGCCTTTGGCGCGGTCTTCGAAATTACGTACGCCATAGGCGATCGTGACCACGTCCTGCGAGGCGTCCGCGATCGGCAGCTTCATGCAGTCGCCGGTCTTGAACTCCAGCGACACGCCTTCCTTGCGCGCGCGGATGCGGCCGAGCTCGAGCATCGGTTCGCAGAAATCATAGCCGACGACCGCGCAGTCGGCGGGCAGGTCTCGGCGCAGGGCGAAGGCCACGTCGCCGCTGCCGGTCGCGAGGTCGGCCACGGTTTTGGGCTTCGCCGCCTTGGTCGCGGCGACGAGCTCTTCGCGCCAGCCGACGCACAGGCCGAGGCTGAGCACGCGGTTCGCGAAGTCGTAACGGGAGGCGATCCCGGAGAACATGCGTTGGACTGCGGAGCCTTCGGGCATGGGCTTACCCTCCGCACAATCGGAGGAAGGTCAAGTTGGCGCGACGGGAGGGGGCACGTTGACACGTGGGCACGTGGGCAAGGGGCGAAAACTCGCTCAGATAGCCAAAGGGGGCATGGGTGCTCCCTTGCCTCTCCCCATGTCAACGTGCCAGCGTGCCCACGTGTCCCCTCAAAGGAACACTCCCCCGCCCATGAGGACGCGGTCGTGGTAGACGGCGAGGACCTGGCCGGGGGCGAGGCCGCGCTGGGTCTCGGCGAAGCGGATCCGGACGGTGCCGTCGGCCTGCGGGATGAAGCGGGCGGTCGTCGCTTTGTCGCGATAACGCACGCGGGCGAGGATGTCCTGTTCGCCGCTGACGGGCCGGTTGATCCAGGTGAAGTCGCGCGCGACGGCCTCGCCGGTGTACAGCCACGGGGCGTCCGGCTTGTCGAAGGCGACATGCAGGGTGTTCGTCGCGAAATCCTTCTTCACGACGACGAAGTATTCGTGGTCGGTGTTGGAAGGCAGGCCGATGCCTTTGCGCTGGCCGATGGTGTAGCGATGCAGGCCGCGGTGCCTGCCGATCTCCTTGCCCGTGGCGTTCACGATCGGGCCGGGCGAATCCGGGATGTGGCGCTCGAGGAAATCCTGCACGGGCACCTGGCCGAGGAAGCAGATGCCTTGGCTGTCCTTGCGTTCGGCGTTGGGCAGCTTGGCGTCGGCGGCGAGCTTGCGCACCTCAGGCTTGAGCAGTTCGCCGACGGGGAAGATCGCCTTCGCGAGCTGTTCCTGCCGGAGCAGCGCGAGGAAGTAGGACTGGTCTTTGTTCGGGTCGAGGCCTTCGAGCAGGTCGAACGTCCCGTCGGCGTTCTCGCGTCGACGCGCATAGTGGCCGGTCGCGATCACGTCGTAGCCGTCCTTCAGCGCCTTGCGCAGGAAGACGCCGAACTTCATCTCGCGGTTGCAGATGATGTCGGGATTCGGGGTCAGGCCGTTGCGGTAGCCGTCGACGAGGTATTGGACGACCGTGTCGCGGTAGTCCTGCACGAGGTCGATGATCCGGAAGGGCAGGCCGAGGTGTTCGGCGACGGCCTGGGCGTTGCGGACGTCGTCCTCCCAGGGGCATTCGCCGGGGAAGGGCAGGCCCTCCTCGTTCATCCAAGTCCGGAAGTAGGCGGCATGCACCTCATGCCCTTGCTGCTTGAGCAGAAGGGCCGCCACGGCGCTGTCTACGCCGCCGGAAAGGGCTACCAGGACCTTGGACATCGGACGGCAAGGTAGGGCGGGGAAGGGCGGGGATACAGATTATTTAAAAGGGCTAGAGCCAGGGCTAGGGCTAGGGGCAGGGCTAGGGACAGGTAATATCAGCCTAGCCCCAGCCCTGTCCCTAGCTCTGGCCCTACCTTGCTTGCTCTCCCTCCTTGGGCATGTTTTCCTGTGCTCATGCGTTTTGGCATCCTTTTCCTTCTCTTCGGACTTCTTCCTCTTTCGGCGCAGAACGCCCAGCTAGCGGGCATGCAGCAGGATCTCGCCGACCTCCGCACCGAGGTCGAGAAACTCAAGCTGGAGAACGCGGACCTGCGTGCCGCCCTCGCCCGACAGAAGGCCGGCCAAGGTCAGTCCGCTTCCACGAACGAAGCCGTCGCCAAGGCCCGCGCGGAGATCCTCAACGAAGTCGACCGTCGCCTAAAGCAACAGACCGATGACGTGAACGCCGCGCTCGCCGAACTGACCCGTCAGGTGAACGCCGCCCTCGGCAAGTCGGGCTCGGCCCCGGCGACGAAGTCCGGCAAGCCGGCCGCCCAGGCCGCGGAGCCCGCCGAGGGCACCCCATCCGATGTCCCCAAGACGGGCATCATCTATCGGGTGAAATCGGGCGATACCGTGACGAAAATCGCCCTGCGCAACGGCTCCAAGGTCGACTGGATCCTGAAAGCGAATAACCTTTCCTCGCCTGCCGCCCTGAAAGCGGATGTCGATGTCTTCATCCCGCAGCCCGACGCCGCGGGTCGCTAATCTTCCCCAGCACAGACTCATGGCCACCCCTCCCAAGAAATCCCTCGGTCGCGGTCTCGGTTCCCTCATCGGCGGAGGCGTGAAGCCCGCCCAGCCTGGCGCCGCTCCCGCGCAGCCTGTCGCCGCGGCCACGCCCGCGCCGGCTCCGGCCGCCGCGCCGGTCGCTCCGGGTCTGCTGCTGCAGGAGCTCCCGCTCACCTCGATCGTCCCGAATCCCCGCCAGCCGCGCCGTGATTTCGATGACGCCCAGGTCAAGGAGCTCGCCGACTCGATCCGCTCCGAAGGCCTCATGCAGCCGATCGTCGTCCGCAAGGTGAAGGACGGCTACGAGCTCATCGCCGGCGAACGCCGCTTCCGCGCCTTCAAGCTGATCGGCCAGAAGACCATCACCGCCCGCATCGTCGAGGCCAGCGACGCTTCCAGCGCCGTGCTCGCGCTCGTCGAGAACCTCCAGCGCGCCGACCTCAATCCGATCGACGAAGCCCTCGGCTTCGCCTCGCTCATGCGCGACTTCAACCTCACGCAGGACGCCGTCGCCGAGCGCCTCGGCAAGCCGCGCGCGACGATCGCGAACAGCGTCCGCCTCCTCGCGCTCGACAACGACATCCAGGCCTTCCTCCGCAAGGGACAGATCTCCGCCGGTCACGCCAAGGCGCTGCTCGCCGTCGAGGACGCCGCGCACCGCATGCTCGTGGCCCGTCTCGTCATCGAGAAAGGCCTGTCCGTCCGCGCCACCGAAGCCGAGGTCAAGAAGCTCGCCACGACCAAGAAGGGCCAGCGCAAGCAGGCCGTCCAGACCGTCGTGGCCGACGTCCAGAAGCGCCTCGCCTCCCACTTCGCCACGCCCGTCACCGTCGTCCGCAAGGGCACCAAGGGCAGCATCTCGATCCCCTTCGGCAGCGACGACGAACTCGCGCGCCTGCTGGAGAAGATCGGGATCAAACTTTAGTGGGCACGTGGGCAGGTTGACACGGTGACACGGGGTGATGAGGCGGCGTGGCCGCCCACGGAAAGATGTCCTCCTGGGGTGCCGTAATGCTCCCTTGTCCCCGTGTCACCGTGCCAGCGTGTCCCCTGCGCTTTAAGCACTAAGCTTCGCTTAGTGCTTAAAGTGCCGCATGCCGGTGAAGACCATCGCCATGCCGCGCGCGTCGGCGGCGGCGATGACGTCGGCGTCCTTCACGGAGCCTCCCGGCTGGATGGCGCAGGTCGCGCCGGCGTCGGCCGCGGCGAGCAGGCCGTCCGGGAAGGGGAAGAAGGCGTCGGAAGCGATGGCCGAGCCCTGCAGCGAGAGCTTGGCTTCGCCGGCCTTCCAGACCGCGATGCGCGAGGAGTCGATGCGCGACATCTGGCCGGCGCCGACGCTGAGCGTGCGTTCCTTGCCGGCATAGACGATGGCGTTGGACTTCACGTGGCGGACGACGCGCCAGCCGAAGAGCATGGCGGTCATCTCGTCGGCGGTGGGCTGGCGCTTGGTCACGACCTTGAAGTCGCGGGCGTTGACGGGCTTCTGATCGCGGTCCTGGACGAGCACGCCGCCGATGACGGCGCGGACTTCGCGGAGGGTGTCGGCGCGGAGGCCGACCTTGGCGCGCATGAGGCGGAGGTTCTTCTTCTTGCCGAAGATCGCGAGGGCGTCGGCGTCGAACTCCGGCGCGATGATCACCTCGGAGAAGATCTCGGCGATGGCCTCGGCGAGGCCCTTGTCGACGGTGCGGTTGGCGACGATGATGCCGCCGAACGGGGCCTGCTTGTCGGTCTCGAAGGCCTTGTGCCAGGCTTCGAGGAGGGTGTCGGCCGAAGCCACGCCGCAGGGATTGGTGTGCTTCAGGATGCAGATCGTCGGGCGCTCGAACTCGCCGATCAGGTAGGTCGCGGCGGTGATATCGAGGATGTTGTTATAGCTGAGTTCCTTGCCCTGCAGCTGGTCGAAGGCCTCGTGGAAGGAGCCGTAGAGCGCGGCCTGCTGGTGCGGGTTCTCGCCGTAACGGAGGCGCTGGGCGATGGGCAGCGTGGAGGTGAAGCGGGAGGGCAGGCCGAGGACGTTGCCGAGGCCGGGCTGGGCCTGGGATTCGAGGTAGTTGGCGATCGCGGCGTCGTAGGCCGAGGTGCGCTGGAAGACCTTGAGGGCGAGTTCGCGGCGGAGTTCGCCGAGGGTCTCCGGGGCCTTCATCGCGGCGAGCACGCGCTCGTAGTCGGCAGGGTCGGTGACGACGGAGACGGAGGCGTGGTTCTTGGCCGCGCTGCGGAGCATGGACGGGCCGCCGATGTCGATGTTCTCGATGGCGTCCTCGAAGGAGCAGTTCGGCTTCGCGACGGTGGCTTCGAAGGGATAGAGGTTCACGACGACGAGGTCGATGAGGTCGATGCCGTGCTTCTTGGCTTCGTCGAGGTGCTCATGCGAATCGCGACGGCAGAGGAGGCCGCCGTGCACCTTCGGGTGCAGGGTCTTCACGCGGCCTTCCATGATCTCGGGGAAACCCGTGTGCTCGCTGACGTCGGTCACCGGCAGGCCGGCTTCGCGCAGCATCTTGGAGGTGCCGCCGGTGGAGAGGAGCTTGTAACCGTGTTCCTTGACGAGGGCCTGGGCGAAGGGCAGCAGGCCGGTCTTGTCGCTGACGGAGAGGAGGGCGATAGGCATGGTGAAAGAAAGGGGAAGGGGTAGGGGGCGGGGGAGGGGTGGTCAAGGAAGGAGGGGCGAATGAGGGGGCACGTGGGCACGGTGACACGTGGGCACGGCCGTTATGCCTCAACCTATCCTTATAACGCTTTTTGGCATCTCCCCATGTCCCCGTGTCCCCTTGCCAGCATGCCCCCTCGCCTTTCTCTCCATCATTGACGCTCCCGTCCTTTTTCCCTCCCTCTTCCGAATGTCCACCGCTCTTCTGTTCTCCGGTCAAGGCGCCCAGGTCGTCGGCATGGGGAAGTCGCTGTATGAAGGTTCGGCCACCGCCAAGGACCTTTATGACCGCGCCGCCAAGGTGCTGCCGTTCGACCCCCGTCAGGCCTGCTTCGAAGGCCCGGCCGAGCTCCTGACCGAGACCCGCGTCTGCCAGCCCGCCCTCTACGTCCAGGGCTACGCCATCGCCCAGATCCTCAAGGAGCGCGGCAAGCTCAACGACCTCAAGGCCTGCCTCGGCCTCTCCCTCGGCGAACTGACCGCCTACGCCTTCGCCGGCGTCTGGGATTTCGAGACCGGCCTCAAGGTCGTCGCCGAGCGCGGCCGCCTGATGCAGCTCGCCTGCGACCAGACCAAGGGCGGCATGGCCGCGGTCATCGGCGGCAGCCGCGAGGACATCTTCAAGCTCTGCGCCGCGTTCGACATCGACGCCGCGAACTTCAACTGCCCCGGCCAGGTCGTGATCTCCGGCGACGCCGACAAGGTCGCCCAGGCCGTCGCCCGCGCCAAGGAGTTCGGCCCGTTCAAGCTCGTGAAGCCCCTCGTCGTCGCCGGCGCCTACCACAGTCGCCTGATGGAGCCCGCCCGCAAGGCCTTCGAGGCCTACCTGCAGGGCGTCGAATTCAAGCGCCCCCAGGTCACCGTCTACTCGAACACCACCGGCGGCACGCTCGCCGAGCCGGCCGACCTCCGCGCCGCGCTGGTCAAGCAGGTCGTCTCCTCGGTCCTCTGGGAAGACGATTGCAAGGCCGCCGCCGAGAGCGGCGTCGCCCAGTTCTACGAATGCGGTCCCGGCGGCGTCCTGGCCGGCATGATGAAGCGCACCGCGCCCGCGGCCCCCGTGGCTTCCCTGCACGAGTTCGCCGATATTCCCGCCTAAACCCCGTCCGCCGGGGGCTAACGCTGGACAAGCGCCCCGTCCGCAGTCCTATTAAGTCCTTTCCCTCTTTACCGTGTCCTTAGACCACATCCGCAACTTCTGCATCATCGCGCACGTCGACCACGGCAAGACGACCCTTTCCGACCGCCTGCTCGAGCACACGAAGACGATCGAGAAGCGCCAGATGAAGGAGCAGCTCCTCGACGCGATGGACCTCGAGCGCGAGAAGGGCATCACGATCAAGTGCCACCCGGTGACGATGAACTTCACCGCGCCAGACGGTAAGAAGTATATCCTCAACCTCATCGACACCCCGGGACACGTCGACTTCGCCTACGAAGTCTCGCGCTCACTCGCCGCCTGCGAAGGCGCGGTGCTCCTGATCGACGCGTCCCAGGGCGTGGAAGCCCAGACCGTCGCCAACGCCACCCTCGCGATGAACCAGGGGCTCGAGATCGTCCCGGTCATCAACAAGGTCGACCTCCCGAGCGCCCGCCCCGAGGAAGCCCGCCGCCAGGTCGAGGACATCCTCACCATCCCCGCGCAGGACGCCGTCCTCGCCTCGGGCAAGTCCGGCATCGGCATCGACGACATCTTCGCCGCGATCATCAAGCGCGTCCCGCCGCCCCGCTGGTCCGACTACCCGCAGCACCGCGCGCTGGTCTTCGACTCCCTCTTCGACTCCTACAAGGGCGTCATCAGCTACGTCCGCGTCTTCTCGGGCACCTTCAAGGCCGGCCAGACCATCGAGCTGATGTACAACGGAGTCCGCTCCGTCATCAAGGAAGTCGGCGTCTTCTCCCCGAAGATGAAGCCGCAGGACGAGCTCGGCCCCGGCTCCGTGGGCTACATCGTCATCAACATCCGCGAGGTCGCGGACGTGAAGGTCGGCGACACGATCACCCTCGCCAGCGAGCCCGCCAAGGAGCCCGTCCCGGGCTTCAAGGAAGTCAGCCCGATGGTGTTCAGCGGCATCTACCCGCTCGACACGGCCGACTACGAGAAGCTCAAGACCTCGCTCGCCAAGCTGGCGATCAACGACTCCTCGCTGACCTACACGGCCGAGAGCTCGACCGCGCTGGGCTTCGGTTTCCGCTGCGGCTTCCTCGGCCTGCTGCACATGGAGATCGTCCAGGAACGCCTCCGCCGCGAGTACGACCTCGACATCCTTTCGACCTACCCGTCCGTCGTCTACAAGGTCTTCACCACCGACGGCGTGGAGCACATCCTCGACAATCCGGTGTCGATGCCCGACCCGTCCGCCATCGAGCACATCGAGGAGCCGACGATCCGCGCCCACATCCATATCCCGGGCACCTCCATCGGCGACATGCTGACGCTCGTCCAGGAGAAGCGCGGCATCTGCGAGCGCACCGAGACCATCGACGGCGACCGCGTCGTCCTCGTCTGCCTCCTGCCGCTCAACGAGATCCTCGTCGACTTCAACGACCGCATGAAGTCCATCACCCGCGGCTACGGCTCGATGGACTACGAGCTCGGCGAATACGTCACCTCGGACCTCGTGAAGATGGACATCCGCGTCAACGAGGAGCCGGTCGACGCCTTCTCGTCGATCGTGCACGCCACCAAGGCCGAAGGCCGTGGCCGCGCCCTCTGCGAGAAGCTCAAGGAACTCCTCCCTCGCCAGCTCTTCAAGATCGCCATCCAGGCGGCCATCGGCTCCAAGGTCATCGCCCGCGAGACCATCGGCTCCGTCGGCAAGGACGTCACCGCGAAGTGCTACGGCGGCGACATCACCCGTAAGCGCAAGCTCCTCGAGAAGCAGAAGGAGGGCAAGAAGCGCATGAAGCAGATCGGCAAGGTCGACATCCCGCAGGAGGCTTTCATCAAGATCCTCAAGAACGAGGGCTGAGGGCCCAGTTCGGGCTTTCCCTCCGGTCGGCGTCCGCTAACTTCGGGGGGTCCCCCATGTCTTTCTACTACCGCCGCAAGCTCCGTAAGATCGGCAAGGCCTTGCTCGAGGGTTCGGAGAAGGTCCACCTCTACCGCGGCGACGTCCTGTCCCGCGAGGACCTGAACGAGCAGCTGGAACTGGCGGACAAGGTCCGCGCCGCCACGCGCGACCGCACGATGGAGGTCACCCAGATCGAGGCCCTCCTCAACCGGCTGCACGAGGTGCTCGTGCGCAACGGCGGCAAGGTCTACCCGGTCTCGGCCGGCACGGATTGGACGGAGATGGTCGTGATGGCCGCCATCGTCGCGGGCGCGATCCGCAGCTTCTTCCTCCAGCCTTTCAAGATCCCGACGAACTCGATGTGGCCCACGTACAACGGCATGACCGCCGAGGTGCGCGCCCCCGAGGATCCGGAGCCGAGCCTCGCCCAGCAGGCGCTCGACAAGCTGCAGTGGACCTGGACCTACGTCATCCCCGCCGAGGCGAGCGGACCGGTGGCCATCCCGATCGTGGCTCAGCGCGTGGGTGAAGACCGCATGGAATACGGCCTGCGCACCCGCACCCGCGAATCCGATGACGGCATCGCCGGCACGGGCCTGATGCGCGGCGGCCGCGACAAGTACGAGATGCTCGTCGGCAACACCCTGCAGACGATCCGCGTGCCCGCCGATTTCGGCTTCGAGGCCGTGATGCTGCGCACCTATTTCCCCGAGGAAGCCAAGCTGAAGCTGCCGCGCCAGGATGCTGACCGCTGGCGCGTCGTCTTCGCCAAGGCCGCCCGCGAAGGCCGCATCCAGCGCGGTCCTTACGGTCCGGTGCTGCTGACCGGCAAGAAGGTCGAGGCCGGCAAGCCGCTCTTCAACTTCGACATCCTAACGGGCGACATGCTCTTCGTGGATCGCATGTCCTATCACTTCGTCGAGCCGTCCCGCGGCGACACGTTCGTCTTCCGCACGAACAACATCCCGGGCCTGAACGACATTTACGGTCAGCCTTCCCAGAGCTACTACGTGAAGCGTCTCGCCGGCGTGCCCGGACAGAAGTTGCGCGTGGGCCCGCAGGGCGAACTCTTCGTCGACGGCCAGGTCGTCGCTTCGCCCGAGCCGATGGTCCTCAACAGCCGTCGCGCGATGGACCAAGGGTATTACGGTTACCTGCCGGACGCCGGCGGCGATCGCTACGCGCTCCCGCTCGACAAGGAATACACCGTCACCCCCGGACATTACTACGCCATGGGCGACAACTCCGCCAACAGCTTCGACTCGCGCGGCTGGGGCGAAGTGCCCGCCAAGGACGTCGTCGGCAAGCCGCTCTTCATCCTGCACCCTTTCACGTCCCACTGGGGGCCGGCGAAGTAAGGGGCGGACATGGTCCGCCCAGGGTAATGTGGGCAAGTGGGCAAGTTGACATGGGGGTTGTTTCAACAGCCTTGCCAGCGTGTCCCCGTGTCACCATGCCCCCTGTGTAACAATGGCTTGGACGATTTACCGCCACTACAAAGGCAACCATTACCTCCGGCTGGGGGTGGCGGCGCATTCCGAGGACCTTTCGCCGCACGTCGTCTACCGCTGCCTCTACGATAATCCCGAGGCGCGTACGTGGGTGCGTCCGCAGCCGATGTTCGAAGGCGCGATCGAAGACGGCCGCCAGCGCTTCACGCCCGTCGGGCGGCTTCGACACGTGCAGCCTGAGGACATGCGCACCGTGCTGGCGTTCGGCTACGACGCCTGGAAGCACGGCAAGACTTTCGACCAATACTGCTCGGACAAGGACAGCGACCCGAACCATGTGCGCGGCACGCGTTACCTGCTGGAAGATGTCTCCGGTCAGCCCGTCTCGGCGCTTAACGTGTTGCGCTTCCGCGAAAGCCTCATCGGCCTGGCGTCCGTGGCGACGTCGCCGGAGCAGCGTGGCAAGGGCTACGCCTCGCTCCTGGTGCGCGCGGTCATGGAGCTCCATCGCTTCGCCCAGCCTGACACGCGTTTCCTGCTCTTCTCCGAAGTGAACCCGGCGATCTACGAACGCCATGGCTTCCGCGTACTGCCCGCCGAGCACCAGCGCTTCCCGAAGTCCGTGGCCATGGCTACCGGTGACGCACCGCTCAGCGCGACCGAAGCCGAGTTCCTGAAGGCTTATTTCTAGGCTTACTTCTTCGCCGGGGCGGCCAGGACTACCTTCTCCAGCCACTCGGCGATCTTCGGCTTTTCCGTCTCGCCGAAGGCGTGGCCGACGCCGGCCATCTCGCTTCCGACCACGGTCGCGCCCTTGGCCTTCAAGGCGGCGGGCAGGTGGCTGGTGTTCGGCTTGTTGGAGCCTTTCAATTCGCCCCAGCAGGCGTAGGCGAACTTGCCCTTGAGGTCATTCAGGGCGCCGAGCGAGGAGTAGGCGGTGCCGCCGCCGTCGACGAAGATGAAGACGCCGAAGTGATCGGTGAGCCGGGGCTTGGCGCTGAGGCGGAGCATGCCGTCGATGGCGTGGCCGCCGTTGCTGAAGCCGGCGATGATCGAGCGCGAGCGGTCGAGGTTGGGGATGACCTTCGCGACTTCCTCCAGCATGAAGCGGTGGTACGCCCAGACCTTGCCGTAGTCGCCGACCATGTTCGCCTGCTTGGGATTGTTGGCGCCTTTCGGGTAGGGCAGGCCGACAAGGATGAATTCGCCCGCAGGCAGGAAGGAGCCGTTGGGCTGGTTGCCGCCTTCGCCGCCGCCGAGCCAGACGACGAGCGGGTATTTCTTCGCCGCATCGTAGTTAGCCGGAAGCTTCAGATGGCACGCCGCCCGGGCGCCCTTGCGGTCCACGGTCAGTTCGGGAAAATCGAAACTAAGCGTCGCGCCGGGCGCGACCTGGGCCTTGAGTTCCGTCCGCGGCACTGCGGCCTCGATCACCGCCGCCGGCTTATCCTCCGCCACCAAGGACGCACAGCAGGCGAGCAGGGCGAGCAGGCGGGCGGCGCGCATGGCTTTTAGCGGAAGGACTTCTGGCGCCAGGCGGCGTCGGCTTCGCGGTCGGTCCGGAATTCGATGACGCGCACGCCTTTGCCGCGGACTTCGAGCAGACGACGCAGGTCGCTCCAGTCGTCGGCGAGATCATGGCGTACCTTGTGGGCGGCACAGAGCTTGCCGAGGTCGGTCGCCTGCGGGGTGCCCCAGAGCTGTTCGAAGCGGGCGCTCTTGGCGACGGCGAGGTGGTTGAAGATGCCGCCGCCCTGGTTGTTGATCACGACGACCGTGAGGTCGCCACGATGACCGTAAGCGGAGAGCAGGGCGTTGCTGTCGTGGAGGAAAGTGAGGTCGCCGCAGAGGAGCACGGTGCGCTTACCATCGAGCGAAGCGCCGAGGGCGGTCGAGACGGTGCCGTCGATGCCATTGGCGCCGCGGTTGCAGAGGACTTCGGGGCCTGGGCCGGGCGGATGGTAGAACCACTCGATGTCGCGGATCGGCATGCTGCTGCCGACGAAGAGGCGGTCATCCGGTCCGAGGGCTTCGTCGAGCAGCGACACGACGCGGCCTTCGAAGGGCCAGTCGACGTCGACGATGCGCGAGAGTTTCTTCGCCGCGGCCTTCTGCGCGGCCTGCCAGGCCTTGCCGTAGGCGGTGGAGCGTCGGACTATCTTGGCCGTCGAAGCGGTCAGCCGAGCATCAAGGCGGCTTCCGCGCGAATGGGTCGGGTCGACGTTCTCGCCGGGTCGGCCGATCTGCATCGTGTGGAGGTCGGTTTCCTTCAGCCACGCCCGCAGGACCTTGCTGGTCGGCAAGGGTCCGACGAACAGGGCGAAATCCGGTCTCAGGGCGCGAGCTGACTTGGCGTCGCGCAGGATGAAGTCGTAAGCCGAGACAAGCGAAGCGTCCCCCGCGAGGTCGCCGCGCAACGTGCCGGCGCCGTCGGCGAGGATCGGCCAGCCGGTGAGGTGGGAGAGCTGGCGCAGCGCGGTGGCGCCGTCCTCGCGGTCCTCGAAGGCGTGCGGACCGACCACGATGACGCCGCGGACGGTCAGTGCGGGAAGAAACCCTGCCAACGTCTGAGGATCGGCCAGACCCCCGGGCCCGATCTTGAAGGAGGTGCCGGCGGTGAAGCTGTCGGGATCAAAGCCCTTCGGAACTTTGAAACCCTTTTCCGGCTCGGAGGGCGGCAGAGGGTCGCGGAAGGGCAGATTGAGGTGCACCGGGCCGGCCAGAGGGCCTTGCGAGCGCAGCCAGGCGTCGACCAGCAGCTGGCGCCAGTGACGGAGCAGGGTGAGGTCGGCACCCGGCACGGCGGCCTCGGCGGCCCAGACGGGGTAGGCCGCGAAGATGCCGTTCTGGGCGATGGTCTGTCCGGAATGACATTCACGGAGCTCGGGCGGGCGGTCGGCGGTCAGGACGAGCAGCGGGGTGGCCGAGAGACGTGCCTCGACGACCGCGGGCAGGTAATTGGCGGCGGCGGTGCCTGAGGTGCAGAGCAGGGCGGCGGGACGGCGCGTGGCCTTGGCGATGCCGAGGGCGATGAAACCAGCCGAACGCTCGTCGAGGGCGACCGTCACATGGAGGCCGGCGGCTTCGGCGAAGGCGTGGGCCATCGGGGTCGACCGCGAGCCGGGCGAGATCACCACGTGCGTCAGGCCGAGGCGCATGAGCTTCCGCACGCCCACGTCCGCCCAGAGGGCGTTCGTATTCAGGTGCTTCGTCGCGCGAGCCATGGAGATAGGCAATCCGCCAAGGGTGGGGCTGTCCAGCGTGGGCTTGGTTTTGGGTTTAAGCCTCGCTGATTAACGCTATGTTTCCGTGTCAAATGGAGGTCTTCCTCTACCTGCTCCCGCTCATCCTGGCCCTGATCTTTCCGGTCTTGCTGGTGCACGCCATCTTCTGGGGCATGTCCTTCACGGTGGATGCCGGCCATATGCGGGTGCGGATCTACGGCTGGACCGTGCGGAAGGTCGCGCTGACCGACATCGAATGGGCCGCGCACGACTGGGTCTTCTGGAACGAACATTGGACCAACACCGTGAACCCCAACAAGTTGGTGCTGCTCCGCCGTCGCACCGGCTGGTTCAAGAATTTCGTCATCAGCCCGCCCTCGCCGCCGGACTTCCTCCGCGAACTGGCCGAGCACGGCGTGACCCTCCGTTGATCTTCATGCGTTCCCTCCTCGTCTATCTCTGCGCCCTCGGCGCGCTGACCGCCGCCGAACGGCCCGTCTTCTTCGCCATGGACACCGCCGCGCGGCTTGAGCCTGCCGAGTGCGCCCAGGTGCTGGCCGATCTCGGCTATGCGGGCCTCGGCGGCCGTCCGTCCACCGCGAGCGCGCACGCCAAGGCGCTGCAGGCCAAGGGCCTCGTCTTCTTCAACGGCTACCATGTCGCGAACTTCGCCTCCGGCGAAACCCAGCTGCCCGCCGATCTCATGAAGGCCGTCGACGACCTCGCCGGCACCGGCGGCACGCTGTGGCTGGCGATCAACAAGGTGCAGCTACCCCTCGGACTCAAGATGCCGCCGGAATACGGCGACACCGTGGTCGTGCCGCAGCTCCGACAGCTGATCGCTTACGCGAACCCCAAGGGCGTGAAGATCTCGCTCTATCCGCATGCCGGCTTCTGGGCGGCGCAGTTCGAGGCCTGCGTGCGCGTCGCGGCGAAGGTCGACAGCCCATCGCTCGGCGTGACCTTCAATCTCTGCCACTGGCTCAAGGTCGAAGGCTCGGAGCGCGATCCGCTGCCGCTCATCAAGGACGCGCTGCCACGGCTGAACTTCATCACCATCAACGGCGCCGACGCCGGCGACACGCAGAAGCTCGGCTGGGATAAGCTCATCCAGCCGCTTGGCCGCGGGACGTATGACGTCGCCGCGTTCGTGTCCAAGGCCCGCGCTGCCGGTTATCGCGGCCCCTTCGGCTTCCAAGGCTACGGCATCAAGATGGACTCCAAGGAACTGCTGAAGCAGACGATGGAGGGATGGAAGAAGGCGGTTAAGTGAAAGCGCTAGCGCTAGGGCTAGAGCCAGGGCTGGGGCTAGTTTGGATTAAGTCGTAATGCCTAAGGCAATAATACCTAGCCCTAGCCCTGACCCTAGCCCTGGCCCTATCTCGGGCTCTTGAAACAAAAAACCCCGGTTGCCCGGGGTTTTGTTTTCACCGGCTTACTTGCCGGCCGCGTGTTCCTTCGCGTGCTCGCGGAGCGGGTCGTAGGCGAAGTCCTTCTTCAGGTCGCGCCACGAGGCGTGCACGTGGTTGGCGCCGCCCTGGAAGTTGGCCATCTCGAAGAGGAAGGTCGGGCCCTGGATGCTGTAGTAGTGGGGCTCGCCGACTTCGAGGCCGCCGTTCCAGGCGAACACGAGGGAGTCCTTCACGGCGTCGATCGCCTGGAGTTCGCGGGCGGCGAAATCCGGGCGGGTGCGGCTGACGTATTCGAAGATGATCTTGCCGAGCATCTGCTTCTGTTCGGCGGTGAGGGCGGTGGCGGCGATGCCCTTGTGCTTGATGAGGCCGTCGGCCTTCTGCTTGTTGCCGGTCACGATGTCCTTGAAGGGATCCTGGTTGAGGAAGCCCTGCTTGCGCTGTTCGGCGGTGAGGGACTTGGCGAGCTGGCGGCCGAGGTCGTCTTCATACTTCAGGAGTTCGAAGCCGACGGGGCCGGGCTGGCCTTCCTTGATCTTGCCCGGGTTGCTGGCGAAGAAGGACGGGGTCGAGCTGACGAGCTCGCCGTTCACGAGCGTGAAGTTGAGGGAGAGGTGGTGGCCTTCCCAGCGGAAGCCCCAGGTGCCCTTGACGTCCGGCGTGCCGAAGATGGACACGAAGTAGTTCTCGGCGTCGCGCTTCGGGCCCGAGCCCTTCTCGATCTCGAGGAGGAGCTGTTCGAGGGCCATGATCTGCTCGGCCTTCATGTGGCCGCGGCCGCTGAGGGCGACGGAGAGGATGGCCTGGGCGAAGTGGCGCTGGCCGGGATTCATTTCCTTGAGCGGGAGGCCCTTGCGGACGGCCGGCACGAAGATCCAGTTGGTGCGCTCGGCGTCATCGAAGCCGAAGGTCGCCTTGGCCTTCTGATCCGCGTTGAGCGAGCCGAGGAAGGCGGAGGCCGCGGTGGAGAGCTCTTCGCCGGCGGTATGGCCGAAGGCAGGGACGGCGGCGGCCAGGAGGCCGAGCGCGCACAGGAGGCGGGTGAGGGAACGCATGGGGGTGTCAGGTGAGGACAGGGGTGTAAGGGAAGGGTTCCCGGAGTGCCAGAAGGAAGCGAAAACTCGGAACTAGGGCTAGAGCTAGGGCCAGGGCTAGGGCTGGGGATAGAGTCAGGGCTAGGCTAGCTCAGCGAGACAGCTGAGGAACCTCTCATGTCGACGGAATAGGAGTTCACGCCCTGCCTGAGGCGATAATACCTAGCCCAAGCCCTGGCTCTGGCGCTAGCCCTATTACGCGCCCTCCGCCTCGCTCAGCTTCTGGGCGGCCTGTTCCCAGGCGGCGGTGGCGGCCTGGAGGGCGTTGAGCGTGTCGCGGAGCTGGGCGTTCAATTGCTGGACGTTCGCGCCGCCGGCGTAGGTGGCCGGGTCGGCGAGTTCGGCGGTCAGCTTGGCCTGCTTGGCTTCGAGCTCGGCGACCTGCTGTTCGCATTTCGTGACCTCGGCCTTCAGCTTGCGGATGTCGGAAGCGGAGGGCTTGGCGGCGGCCTTGGGC
Source organism: Verrucomicrobiota bacterium (assembly GCA_041180005.1). Classification (GTDB taxonomy): domain Bacteria; phylum Verrucomicrobiota; class Verrucomicrobiia; order Opitutales; family UBA953; genus UBA953. The sequence continues at coordinate 125,102 of JBEGSF010000004.1, forward strand.
TTATCGGCCTTCGGCGCTTCGGCCTGCTTCGGACGTCCGTCGGTGAAGCCGGCGGTCAGCGCGGCGCGCTCGTTGCCGGCCTTCGACTTCTCGAGGTAGTAGGCGTAGTCGCCCGCGTATTGGGTCAGGCGGCCCGAGTGCACGTGCAGGACCGTCTTGGCGATCTCGCGGATGAAGTGCACGTCGTGGCTGACGAAGTAGAGCGTGCCTTCGTAGGTCTTCAGGGCGGCGATGAGCGCGTCGATCGACATGATGTCGAGGTGCGTCGTCGGCTCGTCCATGAGCAGGAAGTTCGGCGGGTTGATGAGCAGCTTGACCAGGGCGAGGCGGGATTTCTCGCCGCCCGAGAGCACCGAGACCTTCTTGTGCACGTCGTCCTTGCGGAAGAGGAAGGTGCCGAGCATGCCGCGGGCCTGCTGTTCCGTGAGGCCGTTCTCCGTCGTGCGTAGCTCCATCACGTTCTCGAGGACGGTCAGCTTGGGGTTGAGGTTGTCGACGCGGTTCTGGGCGAAGTAGCCCGTGATGACGTTGCCGCCTTCCTCGCGGAGGCCGCCGTTGATCGGGATGACGCCGGCGAGGATCTTGAGCAGGGTGGACTTGCCGGCGCCGTTGGGGCCGACGAGCACCGTGCGCTGGCCGCGTTCGCACTCGAAGTTGAGGTCCTGGTAGACGACGTGGTCGCCGTAGGCCTGCTGGACGTGCTCGAGCTTCATCACCTTGAGGCCGGAGCGGGGCGGCTGGGGGAAGCGGAACTGGATCTTCTTCAGGTCGTCCTCAGGCTCGTCGATCGCGACCTCCTCGAGGCGGGCGATCTGCTTCTCCTTGGACTTCGCGCGGGAGGCCATCGAGGCCTTGGCGCCGAAACGGTCGACGAACGTCTGCAGGTGGGCGATCTCGCGCTGCTGGTTCTTGAACATCGCCTGCTGGCGCTGCTTGCGGGCCTCGCGCTCGACGAGGAAGTCGTCGTAGTTGCCGGTGTATTCGTGGAGGCGCTGGCCGCGCAGTTCGATCATGCCCGTGCAGAGGGCGTTGAGGAAGGCGCGGTCGTGCGAGATGACGACGAGGCCGCCCGGGTAGCGGGTCAGGTAGTCCTGGAACCAGAGCAGGGCTTCGAGGTCGAGGTGATTGGTCGGTTCGTCGAGCAGCAGGAGCGTGGGCTCGCTGACGAGCAGGCGGGCGAGGTGCGCGCGCATGACCCAGCCGCCGGAGAAAGTCTTGGCGAGCTTGTCGTGGTCGGTCTCGCGGAAGCCCAGGCCGGCGAGGATCTTCTTCGCGCGGGGTTCGAGCGTGTAGTCGATGTCCCAGTCGTCGTCGTTCTCGGGCTCGAGCTTGCCGCCGCTGGTGGCGATCTGGAGGATCGTCTCGTCGCCGACGGGCGCGCTTTCCTGCGGAAGGAAGCCGAAGTTCGCGCCGCGCTCCCACTCGATCAGGCCGTCGTCGGGCTGGTCCTTGCCGAGGATGATGTTGAAGAGCGTGGACTTCCCCGCGCCGTTGGCGCCGATGAGGCCGAGGCGGTCGGTGCGGGCGATGTTCAGCGACACATCCGCGAACAAGGTGCGCGGGCCGTAGGACTTGGTGACATTGGCGATCGTGAGCATCGAAAGGGCGTTAAAGACGCGAGTGGACGGAAGGGCAAGAGAAAGGGCTGATGGGAGGGCTAGGGACAGGGCTGGGGCTAGGGCTAGAAGACGATGCGATTAGAGATGGCTGAGGGCAGGGGGGTAGCTTCGCCGAGCCCTTCGCATCTGAGTGCGCGATGAATCGTCCCGCTGTTTTGATGTCTGGCCTAGCCCTGACCCTAGCCCTAGCTCTAGCCCTGCGGAGCTTCGCTCCGCTCAGCTCCACTTCAGCTTACTCCTGAGCACGTCGAAATGCGTGAGCGATTTCGGACGCAGGAGGGCGAGCTGGACCTTGGCGGTGCGGATGACGAGGGGGAGGCGGCGCTGGGCTTCGAGGGTCTCGCGGCCGTCGACCGAGAGGCCGAGGAGGCCGCTGTCTTCGCTGCGGATCTCGAGTTCGGTCTCGCCGTCGAAGATCACCGAGCGGTTAGAGAGAGTGTGCGCGCAGATCGGCGTGAGCACGAGCACGGACGCGGCGGGGTCGACGAGCGGGCCGCCGGCGGCGAGGTTGTAGGCCGAGGTGCCGGTGGGGGAGGCGAGGATGAGCCCGTCGGCGCGGTATTCGTTCACGCGGGAGCCGTCGGCGAGCACGGCGAAGCGGCCCATGCGGAAGACGTCGCGCGTCTTGATGACGAGGTCGTTGAGCGCCAGGGCGAAGCTGCCGTCGGCGAAGCGGATCTCGAGGAGGGCGCGCTTCTCGACGCGGAAGTCGCCGGAGAGGATGGACTGGAGCGACGCGCCGACGTCCTCGCTCGGGTAGGCCGCAAGGAAGCCGAGCTTGCCGCGGTTGATGCCGAAGAGGGGCACGCCTTCGAGGGCGGCGGCCTCGGCCACGCCGAGGAAGGTGCCGTCGCCGCCGACCACGCCGCAGGCGTCGGCCCCCTTGAGGGTGGCGCGGCTGATCGGCCAGCCGTCGGCGACGGTCAGCGTCACGCCGGCTTTCTGGGCGGCTTCCTGGACCGCGCGCACGATGTCATCCACACCGGGCTTGGTGCGGTTGACGACGAGCGTGAGGCGGCGGATGGCCATGAATGACGACTAGCCGTCCGCCGGGGAAGGGCAAGGACAAGCCGGGGCGCTGGCGGGCGAAACGCCTTATTTCGTGGCCTTTTCGGGCTTGGGCGTGACGTAGGCCAGCCGGTAGGAGAGACTTACCTCGAAGCGCTTGCCGCCGAGGGCGACGACGTTGACCGGACCGGAGAGGCTGGTGAGCTCGAGCGTCCACTGGCCTTCGGGGAGATGCTTCTTCGCTTCCTCGAAGTCCGCCCGGATCAGGTCGAGCAGTTCGTCCCGGAAATCTTCGGGGTCGTTGAGGCGGTATTCCGGCGTGCCGACGGACTGTTTCTCTTCTTCGACCTTCGCTTTCACCAGTCCCTCGGCCTTGGTGCGCAAGGTTGCGACGCCTTTGGCGCCCTTGTCGGCTTCGGTCAGAAGTTCCCAGCGTGCGTTGGCGACGTAGGTCGCTTCGCCTTGGTCCTCATCATCGCCGAAGAGCTTGCTGCCGCCGGCGGGACGCGAGACGTAGGACTTGGATTCCGGGCGCGCGAACTCCGCCAGCGTCTCGCGTAGTTCCCAGCCGGGCTGGTCGGCGAAACGCTTCTGCAGCTCCTTGCGGATCGTCTCGATGCGATCGTCCACCGCGGCGGCCGTCTTGCCTTTGATCGTGATCGAGAGCGGCAGCATGATCTTGCCGGCCTCGACCTGCAGACGGACATGCTGCTTCGGCTGCGGCGAGGGGTTGCTTTGCGCGCTGAGGGCGAGCGGGACAAGGAGGAGGGCGGCGAGGAGGCGCATAGGTCGGCGAGATGCAGGGAAGGATGGAGGATGGCAGATGAATGATAAAGTACGGAGAGCAGGGAGGGGATTGATAAGAATTATAGGTCTAGGGCTAGGGCCAGGGCTAGGGCTAGTATTGGGGTGCAAATAAGTAGGGCCAGTGTTACCTGGCCCTAGCTCTGACTCCAGCCCTAGCCCTAATGTCTCTTAGGCGACGCTCGCCAAAGCCTCGGTGACCTTAGACACGTCGGTACCGCCGCCCATGGCGGCGTCGGGCTTGCCGCCACCCTTGCCGCCCAGCTTGCCGCAGGCGTCGGTGACGATCTTGCCGGCGGCCTTGCCCGCCTTCACGGCGTCGGCGCCGCAGTTGGCCACGAGGGAGACCTTGTCGCCGAAGACGGCGGCGAGGACGACGACGGCCGCAGGACCGACCTTGCCGGCCACCTTGGCGCCGAGGTCGCGGAGATCGTTGGGCGTCTCCGCGCTGACCTGGGAGACGACATACTTGAGGCCCGCGCGTTCGCTCGCCTTGGCGGCGAGGGCGTCGGCGAGCTGCGAGGATTCCTTGTCGCGGTAGACCTTGAGCTTCTTCTCGAGCGCGGCGGACTGCTCCATGATCTGCTCGAGGCGCTTGGCGAGGTCGGCGACCGGCGTGTTGGTCGAAGCGGCGAGCGACTTCAGCAGCTCGGCTTCGGCCTTGGCGCGTTCGAAGGAGGCGAGGCCGGCGACGGCTTCGATGCGGCGGACGCCCGCGGCGATGGCGTTCTCGCCGACGATGCGGAAGAGGCCGATCTCGCCGGTGTGGCGGACGTGCGTGCCCGCGCAGAGTTCCATCGACCAGCCGTCAAGCGAGGCGGCCTTGCCGCCGACCTGCACGACGCGCACGGAGTCGCCGTACTTGTCGCCGAAGAACTGCATGATGTCCGGGCGGCCCTTGACGGAGGCGTAGGGCACTTCGCTCCACGTCACGGCGTCGTTGGCGAGGATGCGCTCGTTGACGAGCTTCTCGATGTCGGCCAGCTGGCCCGGCGTGAGCGCCTGGCCGTTGAAGTCGAAGGTCAGCTTCGTCGGGTCGACCGCGGAGCCCTTCTGGGAGGCTTCCTTGGAGACGACCTCGTGGAGCGCCCAGTGCAGGATGTGCGTCACCGTGTGGTGGCGCTGGATGGCGTCGCGGCGGGCCTGGTCGACGGCGATCTCGATCGTCGCGCCGGCTTCCGGGGCGTCTTCGCCGTCGAGGAAGTGCAGCCAGGTCTGGCCGGACTTCTGGGTGTCGGTGACGCGCCACTGGCGGCCGCCGAGGGTGATGAGCGCGGAGTCGCCGACCTGGCCGCCCATCTCGGCGTAGCAGGGGGACTTGTCGAGGATGACGGCGGCGCGATCCTTGATCTTGGCGACCTGGGCGACCTTGGCCTGCGTGGCGAGGGCGTCGTAGCCGACGAAGGCCGTCGGGTGGTCGGAGCCGATGTCGGAGAGGGTGATGATCTCCTTCTTCTGCGCGGCGCGGGCGCGGTTGCGCTGCTCTTCCATCAGCTTCTCGAAGCCGGCGCCGTCGACGGTCAGGCCGCGTTCGCGGGCCATCAGCTGGGTGAGGTCGAGCGGGAAGCCCTGCTCGTCGTAGAGGCGGAAGGCGATGGCGCCGGAGATCACGCCGCCGACCTTGAGCTTTCCGGCTTCGTCTTCGAAGAGGGCGATGCCCTTGTCGAGGGTGCGGTTGAAGGATTCTTCCTCGATGCGGATCACGTCGGCCACGACGGCGCGGCGGGAGCGGATCTCGGGGAAGACGTCACCCATCGTGTCGGCGAGCACGCCCACGAGCTGGTGGAAGAAACCGTTCTTCAGGCCGAGTGTGCGGCCGTAGCGGACGGCGCGTCGCAGGATGCGGCGCAGGACGTAGTTGCGGTCGGAGTTGCCGGGCTGGATGCCGTCGGCGATCGCGAACGAAAGGGTGCGGATGTGGTCGGCGATGACGCGGAAGGCCACGTCGTCCTTCTCCTGCTGCGTGTCGCCGATCGAGCCGGCGGCGGGCAGGGTGGAGCCGTATTTCTTGCCGGAAAGTTCCTCGAGGCGGCGGAAGAGCGGCGTGAAGACGTCGCTCTCGTAGTTGGAGATCACGCCGGAGAAGTCCTTGAAGTTCTTCGTGCACTGCATGATGCCGCTGACGCGTTCGAAGCCCATCCCCGTGTCGACGTGGCGGGCCGGGAGCGGGCTGAAGGTGCCGTCCGGGTTGGCGTTGAACTGGATGAAGACCAGGTTCCAGATCTCCATGCAGCGGGCGTCGCTGCCGTTGACGAGCGTGCCCTTGGTGTCGCCTTCGGGGGTGAGGTCGACGTGGAGTTCCGTGCAAGGACCGCAGGGGCCGGTCTCGCCCATCATCCAGAAGTTGTCCTTCTTGTTGCCGTTGACGATGTGGATGGCCGGATCGAGGCCGGCGGCGCGGAACTTCTCCGCCCAGACGTCCCAGGCTTCCTGGTCGAACTCGGAGGGGTCGCCCTTGGACTTGTCGGGCTTGTAGACGGTGGCGTAGAGGCGGTGCTTCGGGAACTTCCAGACCTCGGTGATGAGCTCCCAGGCGAAGTCGATGGCCTCGCGCTTGAAGTAGTCGCCGAAGGACCAGTTGCCCAGCATCTCGAAGAACGTGTGGTGGTAGGTGTCGAGGCCGACGTCTTCGAGGTCGTTGTGCTTACCGCCGGCGCGGATGCACTTCTGCGTATCGGCGGCGCGGCCGGGGGTGTACGGGCACTTCGTCTGGCCGAGGAAGATCGGGACGAACTGGTTCATCCCGGCGTTGGTGAAGAGCAGGTTGGGGGAGTCCGGCATCAGGCTCGACGACTGGACGATCGAGTGCTGCTTCGATTTGAAGAAATCGAGGAAGGATTGGCGGACTTGGGCGGAGGTCATGGGACGTTAAAGGGGAGGGAGGAAGGGGTCTTTTTAAGCCCCAGAAAGGGGAAAAGGGAAGAACTAAGGCGATGCCGCAGGCATCGCCTTAGTTCAGGGTCGGGGCCAGGGCTTGGGCTAGGCGGTTGGAAGATTCACGCCACTCAAAGGGAGACCGGAAACCGGGAAGTTTGCTTCGGCCATTATTAAGGACCCCAGCCAATCATCCGGTCTCCGGTTTCCCCTTGAGTTTGATGCCTCCGTCTCGGGTGGCAGCCCCAGGTGGCAGGTGGCGTGATTATTCCATTCAGCCCTCAACGCAGCCCTCGATTCAGTCCTCTGCGTTCAAATCTGTCATCCGCCATCTGTCATCGACTCCGCCATCTCCACGCGCGGCTCCGCCGCGCCTACTCCCCCGCTTCCGTCAGCTCGGCGTGCAGCTGGAAGAGGGCGTGGAAACTGTCCGCGTAGAAGACGCCGAGGCGTTCGATGAGCTTGCTGTCGTGCCAGGAGACCACGTTGGCCTTGAAGGTCAGGCGGGCCTCGCCGAGGCCCTCGGGCTTGCGGGCGGAGAGTTCCTGGGAGAAGTGGAGCGTCGAAGGCAGCTTCTTCGCGTAGCGTTTCTGATCGGAGAGGAACGCGGCGATCGCGCCGAGCTGGGACTGGCCGTCGAGGGTCAGGTGCACGGTGGCCTCGCCAGGGACGTCGCCTTCGCGCGGCTGGTAGAACGCGCGCACGAGGGCGGTCGAACCCTTGAGCGTCGCGCGCGCGTTGAAGTCGTCGCGCGCGGTCAGTCGGTAGGCCGCGTCATGCGCCTTGAGGTTCTCGGCGACGGCCTTCCAGAGGGCGGGTCTCATGGTGCCTAATCTCGCGGAAGTCGGCCGGGACGCAAGCGGACCGAGCGGTCGCTCGCGGCGAATTGTTCACAGCGCCAAAAAGAAAGGGCGTGCCGGATGGCACGCCCTCGTGGGTAGGCCTGAGGCGCGGGCTTACTTCTTTTTCTTGGCCGGCTCGGCCTTGGCGGGCGCGCCGAGCGGGTGTTCCTTGAGGACTTCCTCGACGGTGTAGAGCGCGTTGTTCTTACCCTTGATTGATTCGCGGACCTTCTTCACCTGGGCCGGCTTGACGGCCGGGTAGTTGTTGCCGAAGGACTGGCGGACGTAGGTGATCACCGCGGCGACTTCCTCGTCGTTGAGGAGCTGTCCGAGGCCGGTCATGACGGGCTGGCCGGAGGCGGGGTCGCCGTAGGTCTTGCCGTCGATCATCTGCGGGCCGTAGAGGCCGTTGAGGACGATCTTGATCACGCGGTCAGGGTCGCCTTCGAGCCAGCCGTTGGACGGATAGCCAGGCGTACGACCGAGGGGCGGGTAAGCGCCGCGGGCGGGCTTGCCGGGTTCCTTGGGCATCTCGGCGCCACGACCGTCGGCCTGGTGGCAGGTCGAGCAGTGGGCTTCGCGGAAGTAGACTTCCTTGCCCTTGTCGTAGAGCTTCTTGTCGTCCCTCGAGAGCTTCTTGTCGGTCGGGCCGTAGGAGGTCTCCTTCTGGTCGGCGTATTCGCGGAGGTTCACCTTGCCCTTGCCTTCGGGGAGGGACTCGAGCTGCTTCATCGTCTGGCGCAGGCAGTAGGCGATGTAGTAGTCCTTGGAGCCCTTGAGGGAGGAGGCGGCGGCGATGGCGCGCTCGGTGTCCTTGCCGCGGAAGAAGCTGAGGCCGCGGACGCCTTCGAGCTGGACGCGCAGGTTGGCGTCCTTGACGGCGGCTTCCATGATCTCGAGCGCGTTCGGCAGGCGGTCGCGCTGGTAGATGGCGACGCGGACGGCCTGGGCGCGGGCGCGGGGTTCCGGCGACTTCAGGAGAAGGCCGAGGAGCTCCGTGTTCACGACGTTGTGCCACTGGTGGACCCAGAGGGCTTCCAGCAGGTGGTGGGCGTCCTCGACCTTGTTCGGGTCGAACTGCTTGGCCCACTTCTGGGTCGCGGCGATCACCTTGGCCGTGTCGTGCTTGTGCAGCTCGATCTTGGCGCGGCGGCGGACGTTGTCTTCGTGCTCGGTGAGGAGCGCGAGGAGGTTCTCCACGGACTCGCCGTCGATCTTCTTCGGCGTGAGCAGCGGGCGGCTCGGGTAGGTCAGGCGGTAGAGGCGGCCGTGCTGGTGGTCGCGGTTCGGGTCACGCAGGTGGTGCTGGAGGTGGCCGATGAGCATCTGCGACCAGTCCATGACGTAGAGCGAACCATCGGGGGCGACGGCGACGCCGGAGGGGCGGAAGTTGCCGGCCTTCTCCTTGTCGGTCTCGAGCAGGTTCGGGAGGATGGTCTCGCCCTTGATGCCGGCGCCGTCCTCGGTGATCTTCGCGCGGAAGATGCCCTGGACGGTGATCACGTTGGTGTTGAGGAACACGCCCTGCCAGTCGTCGGGGAAGTGGCGGCTGCTGAGGATCTCGGTGCCCGGGCAGGGGCGCGACGGACGGTTCCAGAACTGCTTGAAGCCGGAGTGGGCGCCGGTGTCGAGGTGGCTCGAGAAGCCGGGGCCGAAGTAGTTGGCGTTGCCGGTGGCGTCGGTGATGATGTCGTTGCCCCAGTAGTCGAAGACGCGGCCGTGCGGGTTGGCGAAGCCGTAGGGCACGTGGCGGGTCAGCTTGTTGGTCTGGGGTTCGAAGCGGTAGATGGCACCGTTGGTGTTGCGGAGCACGCCGTTGAAGGTCTCGACCTGGGTGCGGTGGAACACGCCGTCGGAGAGGTAGATGGCGCCTCCCGGTTCATAGCAGATGGAGTTCGTCTCGTGGTGCGAGTCGGCGGCGTCCATGCCGGTGAGCAGACGTTCCTTCCAGTCGGCCTTGCCGTCGCCGTCGGTGTCGCGGACGTACCAGATGTCGGGGGACTGGATGAGGATCACGCCGTCCTTGTAGAACTGGAAGCCGGTCGGGCAGTTGAGGCCGTCGAGGAAGGTCGTGGACTTGAGGACCTTGCCGGTCTTCGGGTCGAGATCCAGGACGATGAGCTTGTCGAAGACCTTGGTCGTCGGGGAGGTCTCAGGGTAGGTCGGCCAGCAGGCGATCCAGAGGCGGCCCTTGGTGTCGAAGTTCATCTGCACCGGGTTGATGAGCTCGGGGATCGTGGTCTCGTCGGCGACGAACTCGACCTTCACGCCTTCGGGCGTGGAGAGGTGCTTGAGCTGCTCTTCGCCGCTGAGGTAGGGGACGGGCTCCTTGCGGTTCGGGGGAACGGGGATCTCGGCCTTGAGGTTGTCATGCTTCACTTCGACCGGCTTGCCCTGGGCGGCGGCCCAGATGCCCTTGTCGTGGTTGGCGGTCTTGAGGTCGCGGTTGGCGAGCTCGGCGCCGAGCACGGTGGCGTTGTCGATGCCTTCGTATTTGATGCGGGAGCGCTGGCCGAAGATGTTGAACTGGTCGACGGTGCGGTAGCGGTGGTGCCACTGGGTGCTCTTCTCGTTGACCTCGGCGCGGACCTTCTCGTTCACGGCGCCGGCGGCCTTGCCGAAGACGGCCTGGAACTGGACGGGGGCGAAGGCGGCGTCGCCGGAGGCGTTGACGTGGATGCCGTTGTGGGTGAGCGGGGACTTGGCCGCGGCGTAGAGCTTCTGGGAGGCGGCGAAGAGGTCGACGAACTGCACGCCGTTGGCCTTGGCGACGGCGGCCATCGCGGACGTGTAGAGGGCGAGGTTCTTGTTGTTGTCGGCGGCGAGCTTCGCGTCGTAGTCGGCGGACTTCAGGTCTTCGTGCGCGATCGGGGAGAACAGGACGACGCGGACCTTGCCCTTGCCGTAGTCGGCGGCGAGGGTCGACTTAAGCCAGGCGTCGAGGTTCGCCTTGAAGGTGTCCAGGCCGGCCGGGCCGGCGAAAGACTCGTTGAAGCCCCAGTAGGCGAAGATTACGTTGGCGTGGAAGTGCGCGCCGGCGTGGTAGGTGACCTCGGTCTTGCCGACCTTGGTGGTCAGGGCGCCGGGCTTCATGTTCAGGAAGTAGTCGAGGCCGGCCACTTCGTCGGAGCGGTGGGGCTTCACGCCGACTTCGTCGCCGGAGAAGCCGAGGTTGCGGACCACGAGGTTGTGGTTCGGGAACGCCTGATGGATCAGCGTCTCGAAGTGGCCGTGGTGCTGCTGCCGGTCGGCGAAGCCGCTGCCGACGAAGGCGATGTTGTCACCCTTTTCGAGGGTGAGGGTCTGGGCCTGGACGGACGCGAATCCGAGCAGGGCCAGCAGGAGGGTGGACAGCTTGCGCATGGGTTTCTGGTTTTGGTAAAAAATGTTGAGGCCATGCGGTGAGGCATGGACGGGAAGGGGAGGGGAAAACCTGTCGCTCTTTCAACAATCTGCCAAGGGGAATGTTCCTGGCTGGATCCGCAAAGGAGCGTCAAAGCCGCTCATTTGCAGGCCCAGAGGGCTAGGGCCAAGGTCAGCGGTTAGCGGTAAGCGGTTGGCGGTTAGGATATCTCAGATGACGGCCGCCGGTGCCTGGGGCCGGCTGCCGAGGGCTGATTGCCGATACCTGAAAGGCCGATGCCCCGATGGCCGTCACCCGGCACCTGGAATGAAGGACGGCTGAATCGAAGACAGGGGGCAGATTTCCCGCCACCCGTCACCTGGGGCTGCCACCTGCCAACCGGAGCGAAAGCATGCGCTCAAAGGGGAACCGGAGACCGGATGATTGGCTGGGGATTAAAGCCCGCAGCAAACCTCCTGGTTTCCGGTCTTCCTTTGAGTTCGTTGGCATTTCCTATCCGCCAACCGCTATCCGCTAACCGCCACCACCTTGATATCTCTCACTTCCCGATCGCCTCGCTGATCGCCTTGGCGACGGCTTTGCCGAGCGTGGCGGAGCCTTCGGTGTTGAAGTGGACGTCGGCCTTGTTCTGGTGCTGCGCAAGGGTCGGCGTGATGACGGCGTTGAGGTCGTCGATGGCCACGCCGTTCTCCTTCATGACCTTGAGGGCGATGTCATTATAGACCGCGACGTCGCCGAAGGTGCGCTGCGGCGTGAGCTTGCCGGCGGGGACAGGGGTGGTGGTCGCGAAGATGAGCTTCGCGCCGGTCTTCTTCATTTCGGCCACGAGCGTGCGGAGGTTCTGTTCATATTCCGCCGGTTCGACCTGGCGCTTGCCGTCTTCCATGTGACGCAGGTCGTGGAGGCCGAAGTTGAAGTGGATGACGTCCCACTTGCCGGTGCCGAGCCACTTGGCGAGGTTCGCCGTGCCGTTCTTGGTCGGACCGCCGTTGGTGGGGATGCGATGGACGTTGGCCTTGCCGGCGAGTTCCTGACGAACGGGCAGGGTGTAGCCGATGGAGATCGAGTCGCCGATGAGCAGCACGCGCGGCAGGCCGGCGACGTCCTGGATCGGTGCCATCGCCGGATTCGCCTTCTTGTCCGCCCGCTTCACGGCGGTGGCCTTGGCCTCCTTCTTGTCGGGCGGGTTCTTCGTCTCGGCCCGCAACGGGGCGGCGAGGAGCGCGGCGACGAGGAGGACGGCAAGGGCGACGGGGTTCATACCGCCCATGCTGGACGCCTCCGCGTCCGTCCGCAAGCGGACAAGGCCGCGCTCACTTCAGCGGCGCGCCGCTGATGTCGATCTCGGGTTTGGTCGTCCAACGGGCCTTGAAGCCGGGCTTGTCGACGTGCGCGCGGAAGATGACGGTGTTGTCGAGGCCCAGGTCCTTGGACCAGATCCACTTCGCCCCCTTGAAGTCGGCCTGGTAGAAGGGCTCCTTCGGCCCGACGTCCTGCTCGGTGAAGACCGAGGCCGCGGCCCAGGAACGGTCGTCGAAGTCCTTGGCGAACCAGTTCGCAGGAATCGGGTCGTGCTCGACCTTCGGGCTGGCCTTGTCCCCGTTGAGCGGGCCGCGCGAGAAGCTGCGGGCCTTCCAGGTCGCGTCCGTCACGGTGCCGTCGGAGAACTTCAGGATGAAGCCGCCGTCGCCGATGTTGTCGCCGTATTCCATGCCGGTCACGGCGTTGGCGTTGTCCTTGGCCATCACCGCGATGGTCATCGGGTATTCGGGCAGCACGTCGACGCTCACCACGTTGTGCGGAAGGAAATCGATGGGGTCGGTCGCCACGAGCTTGCCGTTGATGTAGAGCACGAACCAGTTGTCGGCGTAGACGTTGAGCTTCACGGTGTCGGCCATGGTGGGCTTGACGAGGCCGGCGCCGGGGCCCGACCTGCCCTTGCCGCCTTTCTTCCCGCCCTTGCCTTCGCCGGGCGGAGGCGCCGACTGTTCGCCGGCGTCCTCGTCCGCCGACGCCGCGAGGTCCTCCTTGCCGTCCTCGCCTTCACCGGGCGGAGGGCGTTTGCCTTTTTCTCCGCCCTTCTTGCCGCCTTTGCCTTTCTCGCCGCCTTTGCCGCCGCCCGGGCCGCGGGACTGCGGACGGTAGGTCACGGTGGCCTTGGTGCCGTCGGGGTTCTCGTATTGGAAGGTCCAGCTGCCGTCCGCGTTGGGCGCGTATCTGACGGCGGCCGGACGGCCGTTGAGCGTGTAAGTCAGGGCGTGTTCGCGGCCCGCGGCGTCGATGGTGAACGACTTGATCAGCGCGCCTTTGATGGCCTTCTCCTCGAAGTAGGCGTCGGCCTGACGTACCTTCTTCGCCGAGGGCTGCGGGTCGACCTGGCCTTCGATCTCCTTCACTTCCCCGTGGAAGCCGCCGTTGATGTAGGGATATTTCTTGGAGGCGTGGTAATGGTACCCGAGCGCCTTGGTCTCGTGGCCGTTGAAGGCGTCGAGTCCGCCCGGCGTCGCGCCGTCGGGTTCGGTCAGGCCGTAGATGGCGTAGCCGTCGAGGGCGACCGCGATCGGCTTGCCCTTGCCGACCTTTTTCTCGAGGTGCAGCGGGGCCACGTGGTAGTGGTAGTCGTCCGCGCGCCCGCAATGACCGCCGAAGTCGTCGAGTTCGCCGACCAGCAGGGCGTCGTCGCCGCGGTTGTTCAGGGCGTTGAAGATCGGCACGCCGTTGGCGGCGAGGGCGATCGCCCCGCGGAGGAAATGGTTCTTCGCGGACATGGGTTCCTTGGCGGGCACCGGCTTGAGCGGGATGCGCCAGGCGGAAGCGCCGACGTAGTCCTGCGGCATCGGCACCTGCTGCTGCCAGGACTTGATGCCGGTCATCATGGGATGGTCCGGCAGTCCCTTGGCTTCGACGTAGAGATACGAGTCGTCCCAGCGCACCTTCACCTTGTCAGGGAAGGCCTGGAAGGGCGCGGCGAAGGCCGGGGCGGTGCCGGGCGTCGCGGCGAGGTAAGTGGCGGTCAGGACGAAGTTCGCCGCGGGGACGACCGCGGTCGGCGCGACGAAGCGGTCGCGCAGGGAGGCGTCGATCGGCGGGAGATGCGCGTGCGCCGCCGTTGCGAAGACGAGCGGAGCGAGGAGGCGGGCGAGGGTCGGGAGGCGCATGATCGGATAAGGAGAAGATTTTACGCCGACCGACCTTAAGGGGAGGTTAAGTCCCCTTCGTGCTGTTCAACCGCGGACCGCGAGGGCCTCGTGGATGCGCGCGAGGTCCTCCGGTTTGATGGCGAACTTGCCGCCGAAGACCGTCTCCTTGATCTGGCCGGGCTTGCGCGCGCCGACGATGGCGGAGGTCACGCGCGGCTGGCGCAGCACCCAGGCGATCGCCAGTTCGGCGGAGTTGCGACCGTAGCGGTGCGCGATCTCGGCGAGGGCCTTGGTGAGGGCGATGTTCTTGGAAAGGAGCGGCTCGTTGAACTGGGGGTCGGCGCGACGATGGTCGTCGGCGGGCAGGGCGGCGGCCCATTCCCGGGTGACCTTGCCGCTGAGCAGGCCCTTCTGCATCGGGCTGTAGGCGATGATGCCGATGTCGTGTTCCTCGCAATAGGGCAGGAGGCCGGCCTCGATGCCGCGGTTGAGCATGCTGTAGGGCGGCTGCAGGAACGTGACGGGGTGGATCGGGCGGATGCGCTCGAGCTGGGCGACGCTGAAATTGCTGACGCCGGCGTAGCGGACCTTGCCCTCCTTGACCAGTTCGGCGACGGCGGACCAGCCTTCCTCGATGTCCTCGTCGGGCTGCGGCCAGTGGATCTGGTACATGTCGATGACGTCGACCTGCAGGCGGCGCAGGCTGTCCTCGCATTCCTGCTTCACGCTCGCGCGCTTGAGGCGCGGCACGATCGTGCCGTCGGGTTCCCAGCATCGCTCGCACTTCGTCGAGATGATCGGCTTGTCCTTCATCTCCTTGAGCGCGCGGCCGACGACTTCCTCGGAGCGGCCGAGGCCGTAGACGGCGGCCGTGTCGATCCAGTTGATGCCGACGGCCATCGCCTCATGGATCGTGCGGATGGACTGGGCGTCGTCCTGCGCGCCCCAGCCGAACTTCCAATCGCCGCCGCCGATGGCCCAGGTGCCCAGGCCGACGGGCGTGAGTTGGAGCGGAGAATTGCCGAGCTTGCGGGTCTTCATGGCGGATCGCCTATTTCGGATAAGGTAGGGGAGGATGTCGAGACTCGGTCGGCGTAGGAGGACAGCGGTAGGCGGTTAGCGGTAAGCGATTAGGAAATCTCAGATGACGGCCGCTGAAGCCTGGAGCCAGCTGCCGAAGGCTGATTGCCGACACCTGAAAGGCCGATGCCCCGTGGGCGGTCACCCGGCACCCAGAGCGAAAGGATGACTGAGTCGATGACAGAGGACAGAGGGTAGATTTCCCGCCACCCGCCACCCGAGATGGTGTCTCGGGTAGGGTTGAGCGCCCTCGCTCAACCGGTAGGGACGTGATCACCATCGCGTCCTCCCTTGTCTGAAGTCCGCTAGGACAGCACGTGGTGCTGTCCTAGCCTGGCCACGCGGCTGACCAAGGGTGGTCAGCCCTACCTCGAGACAAGCTCAAGGGGAACCTGGAGACCGGATGATTAGCTGGGGTCATTGATACTTGCCGCAGCAAACTTCCCGGTTTCCGGTCTCCCTTTGAGTGGCGTGAATCTTCTAACCGCTAACCGCTACCCGCTGATCCCTATTTTTTCGCTTTCTTGGCCCCGTTCGCGCTTCGCAGCGGCCAGTCCGGGTCGGCGACATGGGCTTCCTTGAACAGGGCGAGAGCTTTTTCGACGAGTTCGGGGTGGCTGGCGGCTAGGTTGTTCCGCTCCGCGGCGTCGGCCTTCAGGTCGTAGATCTCCACTTTGGATTGAGGGCCATTGCGGACGGCCTTCCAGTCTCCCCAACGGACCGCCTGCAACGACTGCGCCTCGTGCAGCTCCCAATAGAAGTAATCCCGCTTCGGCGCCGGTCCGCCTTTGAGGAACGAGACCAAGGAGAGGCCGTCCGTGTTGAGTCCGGCGGGCACTTTGACGTCGGCGAGCTCGGCGGCCGTCGGCAGGAAATCCCAGAAGGCCCAGGGCTCGTGGCTGACGCGTCCCGCGGGAACCTTGCCCGGCCAGCGGGCGAGGGCGGCCTGACGGAGCGCGCCCTCATAGAGGCTGCGCTTGTAACCGCGCAGGCCGTTGGAGGCCTGGTCGAAGAGCTTGCCCATCTCGGAGTCGGGAGCGAAAGAGGAACCGTTGTCCCCGGAGGTCATCACCAACGTGTTTTCATCGAGGCCTAGTTCCTTGAGCAGCGCGAGGAGGCGGCCGATGTCAGCGTCCAGTCTCGTGACCTGGGCGGCATAGGCTTTCTGCGTGGGCGTCCACGGCATGTCCCTGTAGGCTCCGAGGTCGTCGATCTCATGCGTCCCGTGCGGCAAGGTGATCGCGTAATACAGGAAGAACGGCTTGGCCTTGTTGTCGCGGATGAACTTTTCAGCTTCCCGTTGGATCAGCTCCTGGGCGTAGGTGGCGCGGGCCTTCTTGCCGTCGTTGCCGGCGAGTTCGATGCGGCGGTCCTGGTCGTAAAGGTAGGCCGGGAAGTAGCTATGGGCGTGGCGCTGGCAGTTGTAGCCGAAGAAACGATCGAAGCCCTTGCGCAGGGGGCTGCCCGTGGTGTCGAACATGCCCATGCCCCACTTGCCGACGCAACCGGTCGCGTAGCCGGCGGACTTCAGGAGCTGAGCGATGGTCATGGTCTCCGCCGGCAGGGGCTTCTGTCCTTCGGGCTTGATCTCCCGGTTCGCGCGGATCGGCGAGCGTCCGGAATGCAGTCCCGTGATCAGGGATGTGCGGCTGGGAGCGCAGACCGTCGTGCCGCAATAGGCTTGGGTGAAGCGCGTGCCTTCGGCCGCCATCCGGTCGAGGTTCGGGGTGCGGATCAGCTTCTGTCCGTAGACCCCGATGTCGCCCTGCGCGAGGTCGTCGCTCAGGACGTAGATGATGTTCGGACGGCGTGCTTCTTCCGCGCCGGCGAAGGCCGCGAGGAACAGGAGGAAGAGCGAAGGCAGTTTCATGGGGGTGGCGGAATTGAAGGCAGATCGATGGCTGAATCGAGGACTGAATGGAGGGCTGGATAGATGACAGATGACCGAGTCGATGACAGAGGACAGATAAGGCCACGGAGGACTGAATGGAGGACTGCGTTGAGGGCTGGATGGAGGGCAGAATTGATTTCCCGCCAACCGCCACCCGAGATGGTGTCTCGGGTAGGGTTGAGCGCCCACGCTCAACCGGTAGGGGCGTGATCACCATCGCATCCTCCCTTGTCTGAAGTCCGCTAGGACAGCACGCGGTGCTGTCCCTACCTGGCCACGCGGCTGACCAAGGGTGGTCAGCCCTACCTCGAGACAAACTCAAGGGGAAACCGGAGACGGGATGGTCAGCTGGGATCCTTGATCATGGCCGCAGCAAATTTCCCGGTTTCCGGTCTCCCTTTGCTTGCAGGTATTCCCAACCGCTAACCGCCAACCGCCACCACCTATTTATTCATAAACAAAAAAGGGCCTTTCGGCCCTTTTGTTCGTTCGCGCTTACGCGCTCACTGCACATCCTTCAGGAACTGCTGATACTGCGCTTCGGTCTGCGCGGCGTCCAGCTTGCCGGTGTGGATCAGGATGCGGAAGCGGAAGGTCTCGGACTGGCCGGCCTTGATGGTGAAGTTGAGAGGCTTCTTGGACGGGTTGCCCTTGGGGAATTCCTTGGCGCCGAACGGATTGGCGGCGAAGAGTCCGTAGCCGCGGCAATGCCAGTAGGTCGGGTAGGTGCTGTTCTTCGGGTGGTCGAAGATGCCGACGCAGACGTCTTCGCCGCGCACGTTGCCGGAGAGGGTCATCCACTTGGCGCGCGTGCTCCAGGCGTCTTTCTCACCGACGAGGCCTTCGCTGCTGAGGTAGACGCCGTTGACGCCGGTGTTGTCGAGCTTGGCGACCTTGGTCGGGATGCCGGCGGCGTCGGTGAAGATCTCGGCTTTGGTGGAAGGCTCTTCGAGGGCGCGGGTCACGCGGATGGCGATGGCGCCTTCCTTGGAATCGTTGAAGACGGCGTCCTTGCCCTGGGCGGTCAGCGTGATGATGCGGTCGATGATGCGCAGGTCCTTGGCGGCGCGGAAGACGAGCTTCTCGTCCTGTTGCAGCACCTTGGAGCCGTCGGCCATGATCCAGTCCGAGGAGACCTCGAGGGTGGCGGAACCGGAACCGCTGTTGATCGCCTTGATGCTCTTATGCTTCACGGCGCCGTAGGGCATCTTGCCCTTGTGGGTGAAGCCCTCGGGCGGCGAGTTCCAGAAGTCGGTGCCGTTGACGTCGCCGTAGTTGAACCACGAAGAGATGTGGTGCGGGTGGTCGGTACGCTCGCCGGCGACCTTCTCGAGCGGGAAGCCGCGGGTGAAGATGTTGCCCTGCGAGGTGCGGAGCGGGGAGAGCAGGGGCTTCTTCTGGTCGGCCCAGTAGACGTAGGAGGTGAAGGGCTGGCCGTCGACGAGGACGTCGACCTGCGACTTGTCCTTCTGTTCGACGAGCTTCACTTCCTGGGCGACGGCGGCTTGGCCGAACGTGGCGAGGAGGGCGAGGAGGGTGAGGGTGTGTTTCATGGCGGAGAAAAAATAGGCCTACCTTGCGGCGGCCTGCAAGGGCATGAGCGCGGGTATGAGGATCGCCGCAAGGATGGCGACCAGGTAGATCACGAGGATCACGATGAGGGCGATGCCGGCGAATTTCCAGAACCGACGTTGTCCTTCCAAGGCGCGAAGGGCGGAGGCTTCGGAGCCGTCGGCGGCAAGGTCGCGGATGGCGCGTGCGCTCCTGAGCAGATGCAGCGCGGGGAAGACGTAGATGACGGATCCCAGCAGGTAGCCGCCGCCGAGGGCCGCGAGGATGGCCCCGCTGGCCGCATGCATGGAGGTGCCGGACGAAGCGCTCGGCACGAGGTCGGCCATGATCATGCCGCCGATGCCGACGGAGGCCAGCCCGCCCAGCGCCATGAGGGCGGAGCCGATGAGCATCATGATCGCGATGAACCGGAGCCAAGGCTGCGTCTGACGTAGCTTCTCCGCGATCGGAGGGCTGACCTGTTGCGCAGGGGGTTGCATGCGGACATCACTCTGGCCTTCGCCGTCGGGGATTGCCAACCCGAAAGGGGCCCTGAATTGCCCAAGAAACGGCGTTCCGGCATCAGAAAAACGGCTTCCTTAACTCGGCCGTCTCCCTAATTGTCTCGTCACCCCGCCATGCGTCTCCTTGCGCTCTTCCTTGCGTCTGCCTGCGTCGCCGCTCCGGCCCTGCCGCCCGGCCCCGCCGTCCGCGTGCCGCCTGCGGCTTATAAGTCCGGCCAGACGCCCTCCGCCGCGATGCGCGCGATGTCGCTTCCGCCCGGCTTCCAGGTCTCGCTCGTCGCGGCCGAGCCCAAGGTCGTCCAGCCGATCGCGATGTGCTTCGACGAGCGCGGCCGCCTCTGGGTCGTGGAAGGCATGGCCTATCCGAAGAAGCGTCCGGACGGGCAGGGCGCCGACCGCATCCTCATCCTCGAGGACGTGAAGAAGGACGGTTCTTACGCGAAGGTCACGGTCTTCATGGAAGGCCTCAATCTCGTCTCGGGCATCGAAGTCGGCCACGGCGGCGTCTGGGTCGGCGCGGCTCCGGAATTCCTGTTCATCCCGAAGGACTCCGACGACAAGGCGGGCAAGCCGGTCGTGCTCCTCGATGGCTGGGGCTTCCACGACACGCACGAGACGCTCAACAGCTTCGTCTGGGGTCCGGACGGCTGGCTCTACGGCAACCACGGCGTGTTCACCCACTCGGTCGTGGGCAAGCCCGGCGCGCCCGACGCGGAGCGCAAGAAGATCAACGCCGGCGTCTGGCGTTATCACCCGACCCGCCACGTCTTCGAGATCTTCGCCGAAGGCACCAGCAATCCCTGGGGCCTCGACTACGATGCGCGCGGTGAATTCTTCAATACCGCCTGCGTCATCCCGCACCTTTACCACATCCTGCCGGGTGCGCGCTACCAGCGTCAGGCCGGCCAGCATTTCAATCCTTACACCTACGACGACATCAAGACGATCGCCGACCACGCGCACTACGCCGGCGGCCGTATCCATCGTCCCGACGCTTTGAAGGTCCCCGAGACGACCGATGCCGTGGGCGGCGGCCACGCCCACTCGGGCCTCGCCATCTATAACGGCGATAACTTCCCCCCGGCCTACCGCGGCATGCTCATCTTCGGCAACCTGCACGGCCACCGCCTCGTGTCGGATCAGGTCGTGCCGGAGGGCAGCGGTTTCGCCGGACATCACGGCAACGATTTCCTGCGCAGCAACGACGCCACGTTCATCCCGGTCTCGCAGCGCGTCGGCCCCGACGGCGCGCTCTACGTGAGCGACTGGTCCGACGTCCAAGTCTGCCATAACAACACCCAGGAGATCTGGGACCGCACCAACGGCCGCCTCTATCGCGTGAGCTTCGGCAATCCCGTCAGCCGCGCGGGCGACATGACCCGTTGGACCTCCCATGAGCTCGCCGGCGCCACGCTGGACGACGCCAACGAATACTTCGTCCGCCAGTCCCGCAAGGTCCTCGCCGAACGCGGCCCCGTCGAAGGCGCCGCTCGTCAGCTCCTCGTCGCGGCCCTGAAGGAAGCGGGACCGGCGACGCGTCGCCTCCGCGCGCTCTGGGCCCTGCAGAGCACCGGCTCGCTCGACGACGCGCTCCTTGCCGGCGCGCTCAAGGACGCCGATCCCTCCGTCCGCGGCTGGGCCGTCCGCCTGATCGCCCAGCAGTGGACCGCCGGCGTGCCCGCCCTCGCGGAACTCGCCAAGACGGAACCCTCCGCGCAGGTCCGTCGCGAACTCGCCTCCGCGCTCAGTTACCTGCCGCTCGCGCGGCGCGCGGCGATCGCCGAGCCGCTTCTCGCCCGGGCCGAAGACGCGTCGGATCATAATATCCCGTTGCTGCTCTGGTATGGCATCGAGCCGCTCGTCGGAGCCGACGCCGCCCTCGGCCTCGCCTTGGCGGAGAACTGCCGTCATCCGCGGACGGTCGACTTCATCTACCGCCGGCTCGCCGGCGACCCTGTCGCGCGCGCCCAGGTGCTGGCGGTGGCCCTCCGTGTTTCCGATGCGTCGCGTCGCGCCGCGCTCGTCAGCCGCGTCGTCGAAGGCGTGCGTCAGACCGGTTCGTTCGCCGCGCCTGAGGGCTGGGCCACGCTCGTCGCGGGGCTGCGCCAAGGGGCTTCGCCCGAGCTCCTCGCTGACCTGAACGAGCTCGACGCCCTGGCCGGCGACGAAGCCAGCCGCGCCTTCTATCGCGCCCATCTCGCCGACGAGAAAGCCCCGTTGCCCGCCCGTCAGCGCGCCCTTTCCGTGCTTGTCGCGGCCCGCGACCGCGCCGCCGCACCGGTGGTCCACAAGGTCTTCGCCGAGAAGACCACGCCGTCCTTCCGTCGCGCGTTGATCCAGTCCCTCGCCACGGTCGGCGACGAGGATTCGCCGGCCGTGCTGCTGGGCCGCTTCGGCGTCTTCTCGCCCGAGCAGCTGGCCGACGCCGTCGCCGCCCTCGCGGGCAACGTCGCGGGCGGCAAGGCCTTGCTCGCCGCCGTCGAGGCCGGCAAGGCCGACAAGGCGCTGCTGTCGCCGCTCGTCATCCGACAGCTGAAGTCGCTTGGCGACAAGCCGCTCGATGCTCAGCTCGCCGCCGTCGTCGGCGTGGTCAACGCGACCAAGGCCGATTTCGCCAAGAACAAGGCCAGGTATGAGGCCATGCTGAAGCCCGAGGCCGTGCGCAAGGGCGACCTCGCGGCCGGCCGCCAGCTCTTCATGTCGACCTGCGGCATCTGCCATACCTTCGGCTATTCCGGCAACCAGGTCGGTCCCGGCCTCGCCGGCTCGAACATCGGCAAGCTGGATTACTTCCTCGAGAACGTCCTCAACCCCAACGGCGTCATCGGCAAGGATTACCAGCTCAACGTCTTCAAGCTGAAGGGCGGCGCCACCATGAGCGGCATCGTCCAGTTCGAGGACGCGCAGTCCTTCCGCCTGGTCATGCCCGGCGGCGCCAAGTTCACCGTCGCCAAGGGCGAGGTCGCCCGGCGCGAGATCCTGCCGATGTCGCTGATGCCGGAAGGCCTGCTCGACGCGCTCACCAAGGAACAGGTCATCAACCTCGTCGCCTATCTGCAGTATCCGGATGGCTTCCCGGCCGCCGCTCCCGGCGTGTGGCGACTCGAAGGCGCGACCGAAGGCGAGACGCTGAAGGTCCTCTCCGTCACCGGTGGCAAGACCAGCGGACAGAAGATGACGGCCTTCAAGGCCAGCCGATGGAGCGGCAACGACCACCTCTGGTGGACCGGCGGCAAGGTCGGCGACACGCTGACGCTCGCCGTGCCGGTCGCGGCCAAGGGCACCTACGAAGTGAAGTTCGTCGGCACCAAGGCCCATGACTACGGTACCTTCGAACTGCGCCTCGACGGCAAGCTCCTCGGCGCCGAAGGCTATGATTTCTATCATCCCGCCGAAGTCGTCACCACCGGTGAACTCAACGGCGGCAGCCACCCGCTCGACGCCGGTGAACACCGTCTCGAGATCAAGATCCTCGCCCCGAACCCCGCGGCCACCCCGCGGAACATGTTCGGGTTGGATTATCTGAAGCTGGAGAGGAAGTAGGCTGATTTAGGGCTAGAGCCAGAGCCAGGGCTAGGGCTAGGGCTAGGGCCAGTGGGATAGCAGAAGGGATACCAGCAAAGGCTAGCCCCAGCCCTGACTCTAGCCCTGGCCCTATTACTGCCTCTTGCTTCCCTTCGCTCTGCTTGCTAGCGCTGTGTTCAGCCCCAAGCCCTATCATGAAGTTCCTCCCCGCCTTCTTCCTTTCCGTGCTGTCCGCCGTCGCCGCTGATGGTCCTAAGCAGTCCATTGAGAAGCTCGATCCGGCGCTCGACGCGCTGATCGCGAGCGACGCGAAGATCGAGACCGTCTCGAACGGCGGCTACTCGTGGTCCGAAGGCCCGGTCTGGTATAAGGGCCGTATCGTCTTCTCCGATGTGCCCAACAACGTCGCTTACCAGTGGATCGAAGGCGATGCGATGGCTTCGGTCTTCCTCAAGCCCAGCGGCACGGATGCGCCCTCCGCCAACCAGGGCTCCAACGGCCTCGCCGTCGACGGCCAAGGCCGGATGCTGCTCTGCCAGCACGGCTCCCGACGCGTCGCCCGCCTGGGCGGCGACGGCAAGTTCGAGCCGCTCGCGACCAAGAACCATGAGGGCGTGCGCTTCAACAGCCCTAACGACCTCTGCGTGGCCAAGGACGGCTCCGTCTACTTCACCGATCCCGCCTACGGTATTCCCAAGGGCGAGAAGTCCGAGACCCCTTATCACGGCGTCTACAAGCTCTCGACCGACGGCAAGGTCACCCTCGTGACCAAGGAAGTCCAATGGCCGAACGGCATCGCCCTGAGCCTCGACCAGAAGTCGCTCTACCTCGCGGTCTCCGACGGCAAGAATCCGCGCGTTACGGTCTGCAACCTTGATGGTTCCGGCCTGCGCGATGTCTTCCTCGCTGCTCCTCTGAAGGGCAAGGACCGTCCTGGCTCCTGCGACGGCCTCAAACTTGACGCCAAGGGCAACATCTGGACCACTGGTCCTGGCGGCGTCCTGATTCTTTCCCCTGAAGGCAAGCACCTTGGCTCGATCCTCTGCGGTCAGGCCTCCGCCAATCTCACCTGGGGCGATGACGGTCACACCCTTTACATCACGTCGAAGGACCGCCTCATCCGCGTGAAGACGAAGGTCAAGGGAGCGGGATTCTAACCGCTCGCCGAGCGAGCAGAGGGCTAGGGCCACTAGGGCTAATTAGGGCCAGGGCTAGGGCCAGAGCTACAGCCAGGGCTAGGTAAAGCTCCCAGGTGAAACCCGTTAGTTCATGGCCGTTGCCTTCATCGTGGCAGGCGTTCGTCCCTTGATTCATGGAGAATCGTGGACTCGATCAGTTCATTGCTTGGCAGAAGTCGGTCGCGCTCGCCGGCGATATCATTCGCTTCACGCAGCGCTCAGGTCTCTCACGACACCCTTGGTTCTGCGATCAACTCCGGCGGGCTGCCCTCTCGGTGCCTAGCAACATCGCGGAAGGCTATGAGCGAAGGGGGGAGAAAGATACGCCTAGGTACTATCTCATCGCTATGGGATCTTGCGCCGAAGCAAAGACTCAGCTCCGGGTCGCCGTGCATGCTGAACTCATCGCGGCGTCGGAGGCCGCACCTCTTAGCGATGCCTGCGACGAAGTCATGAGACTTTTAAACGGAGTCATGCGAGCTCGCAGGTCAGCCTCAGCAAACAATACCTAGCCCCAGCCCTAGCCCTAGCCCTGGCTCTGGCCCCGACTCTAGCCCTATTTAGCCCTAGCCTCCCTTTGCTTGCCCCTTCGGCAAAAACCCTCCTTCCTCTCCCTCTGTGAAAGCCCTGCTCCTCACCGAATATAAGAAGATGTCCTACGTGGACGTGGCCGATCCGGTCTGCGGTCCGGACGATGTCCTGATCCAGGTCCGCGCCTGCGGGATCTGCGGTTCCGACATCCACGGTTACGACGGCTCCACGGGCCGCCGCATCCCCCCGCTCGTCATGGGCCATGAGGCCGCGGGCGTGATCACCGGCGTCGGCGCCAAGGTCAAGGGCTTCGCCCCCGGCGATCGCGTCACCTTCGATTCGACCGTCTTCTGCGGCGAATGCGTGCACTGCCAGCGCGGCGACGTGAACCTCTGCGACAATCGCCAGGTCCTCGGCGTCTCCTGCGGCGATTACCGCCGCCACGGCGCCTTCGCCGAGTTCGTGACCGTCCCCGCCCGCATCCTGCACAAGCTGCCCGCCGAGCTCGGTTTCGCCGAAGCCGCCATGATCGAGGCCGTCTCCGTGGGCGTCCACGCCGTCCGTCTGACCCCCGTCGCCCCGGGCGACACCGCCATCGTCGTGGGCACCGGCATGATCGGCCTGCTCACGCTCCAAGCCGCCAAGATCGCGGGTTTCGCGCAGGTCATCGCCGTCGACACCGAGGATTCGCGCCTCGCCGTCGCCAAGGAGCTCGGCGCCACGCACAGCTTCAATCCCAAGACCGGCGGCGACCTCACCGAATACGTTAAGTCGCTCACCAAGGGGCAGGGCGCCGACGCCGCTTTCGAGTGCGTCGGCCTCAACGCCACCGTCCTCTCCGCCATCCACGCCGTGCGCAAGGGCGGCACCGTGACGCTCGTCGGCAACCTCTCGCCCAAGACCGAGCTCCCGCTCCAGGTCGTCGTCACCCGCCAGCTGCGCCTGCAGGGTTCGTGCGCCTCGGCCGGCGAGATCCCGCGCTGCATCGAGCTGCTCGCCACCAAGCAGATCAAGGTCGACAAGATCATCTCCGCCGTCGCTCCGCTCGAGCAGGGCGCCGACTGGTTCGCCAAGCTCTACGCGGGCGCCCCCGGCGTCATGAAGGTCATCCTCGCGCCTCAAGTCTGACCAATAGAATCAATGGCTTTCTTCGATCTCACCGGCAAGGTCGCCTTCATCACCGGCACCAGCCGCGGCCTCGGCCAATACTTCGCCCGCGCCCTCGCGCAGGCCGGGGCCGACATCGCGATGTCGAGCCGCGACGCCTCCAAACTCGCCCCGTTCCGCAAGGAGATCGAGGCCCTCGGACGACGCACCTGCGGCGTCGACCTCGACGTCCGTGACCACGCCAGCATCAAGGCCGCCGTGGCCGAAGTGGAGAAGCAGATGGGCCGCATCGACATCCTCGTGAACAACGCCGGCTGCAACGCGCGCAAGCCCGCCCTCGAGGTCACCTGGGACGACTGGAACATGGTCCTGGACACCAATCTCCGCGGTACGTTCTTCACCGCCCAGGCCGTCGCGCCGGGCATGATCTCCCGTGGTTACGGCCGCATCGTGAACATCGGCTCCGTCACCTGCGTCGCCGGTTACGCAGGCCTCGCCCCGTATGGCGCGAGCCGCGGCGGCGTGAAGCAGCTCACCATGAGCCTCGCCGACGACTGGGGCCGCCACGGCGTCACCGTCAACTGCCTCGCCCCGGGTTGGTTCAAGACCGCCCAGAACGCCGTCCTCTACGAGAACCGCGAATGGGTGGAGTATCTCTGCGACCGTATCCCGCTCAAGCGCCCTGGCGCGCCGGACGACCTCGCGGGCCCGGTCGTCTTCCTCGCCTCCGAGGAGAGCCGTTACGTGACCGGCCAGACCTTGTTGGTTGACGGCGGTATCAGCACGGGTGCTACTCGTGCCACGGTCGCCCCGCCGAAACCCTGAACCCCTCGCGCCATGCTTTACGCCCTGCTCGCCATCGCCGTCCTGGTCCTGTTGGTGACCTGGCTGAAGCTCAACCCCTTCATCGCGCTGCTGATCAGCTCGCTCGCGTTGGGGGCGATGGTCGTCGTCACCGCCGGTTCGCTGACCATGGCGGAAGTCCTCAAGGCCTTCCAGACGGGCTTTGGCAACACTTTGGCCGGCACCGGCTCGATCATCGTATTGGGGGTCGTCTTCGGCAAATTGCTCGCTGAATCGGGCGGGGCAGGGGTGCTCGCCAAGCAGTTCATCCGCACCCTCGGGCCTTCCCGCATCGGCCTCTGCATCATCCTGCTGGCCCTCTGCGTGGGCATGACGACCTGGTTCGCGGTCGGTCTGCTGCTCATCCTTCCGATCGTCATCACCTTGGCCAAGGAGACCGGTAAGCCCTTCCTGCTGCTCGTCCTGCCGCTGCTGTCGTTCTTGTCCGTCATGCACGGACTGATGCCGCCGCATCCCGGTCCCGTCATCGCGATCGAGGTCCTGCATGCCAGCATGGGTAAGGTCATCCTCTGGGCGCTCGTTCTCGGCATTCCGGTCGCCGCGATCGCGGGTCCGTTCTTCGCCCGGCTCGCCGTCAAACGCGTCGCCGTCGCCACGCCTGAATTCAAGCCGTCCGTCTCCGCGGGACAGTTGCTCCCGACCTTCGGCCTGACGATCTTCACCGTCCTGCTTCCCGTCATCCTGTTGCTCAGCGGCACGGTCGTCGAGGTGCTGGCGAAGAGCCCGTGGGCGCAGGAATATTTCGCGCAGAACGGACTCACCCCGCCGGAGCAGAGCCTTTGGGGCAAGGTCGGTCTCTTCATCGGGAACCCCGTCATCGCCCTGCTTTTATCGGTGCTTTTCGCGATGTGGGCTTTCGGCAAACGCTGCGGACGCAGCGCCGGCGAGCTCCTGAAATTCTCCGAGCAGAGCGTGTCCGGCATCGGCATGACGCTCATCCTCGTCGGCGCCGGCGGCGGCTTCGCGCTCGTCATGCGCACGGCCGGAGTGGACAAGCAGCTCGCCGAAATCGCCGCCACCGCGGGCCTGCCGTTGCTCGTCTATGGATGGCTCGTCTCGGCCTTCATCCGCGTCGCCACCGGTTCGGCGACCGTGGCGATCACCGTCGCCTCTGGCTTCATCGCGCCCGTG
Organism: Verrucomicrobiota bacterium; assembly: GCA_041180005.1. Lineage (GTDB taxonomy): Bacteria > Verrucomicrobiota > Verrucomicrobiia > Opitutales > UBA953 > UBA953. The sequence goes on from JBEGSF010000004.1 coordinate 152,135, forward strand.
CTCGCCGCGCATCCGGGCACCAGTCCCGAGCTCATGGTGATCTCCATCGGCTGCGGCTCGCTCTTCCTCTCGCACCTCAACGACAGCGGTTTCTGGATGGTCAAGGAATGCCTCGGCCTGACCGTCGGCCAGACCCTGCGCACTTGGACGATCACCGAGACCCTGATCGGGTTCTCGGGCCTGGGCATGGCCTTGCTGGCGGAGCAGGTGATGAAGTTCCTGGGCTAGGGCTAGGGCTAGAGCTAGGGCTATGGCTAGGGGCGCCGAGAGTCGCTATTATCGGGGGAGTTGATGGCCTTGGGGTAGGGTTGAGCGCCCTCGCTCAACCGCGGCTGACCAAGGGTGGTCAGCCCTACCTCGAGATCCCTGGCCAATCATCCGGTCTCCCTTTGCTCTCTGGTGTTCCTAACCGCCAACACCTACCGTGGTAGGGTCGGGACTGCGTCAGGACAGTGCTGGGACGGGAAGGGCAGGGGACTCTCATCCTCACCCCAACCCCAACGTTAGCCCTTTTCTGCCCATAGTTTGGCCAATTGATTAAACGAGGGTGTGAATAACTTTTAAACGCATTAAATGGTCATTTAATTCGTTTATTCAGTCATTTAATGAATTTAATGAGCGAAATTTACTTTATTTTGATAAATAAATAATTACCGCGATCCTTTCGTAGGATTTTGACCCAGATGAGCACGAAAAGGGACAAATTCGGTTGTAGCGATGGGGTGTTCACCCCAAGATTGAGTCATTCCCCTCCCTTGATGCCACCCCCCGGTGGCCTCCCTAAATCTATTCTAATGAAAAGTTCGAAGTCTCGTCCCCTGTTCTCGCGCGCCTCGCTGATGGTCGCCGCGGCGCTACTTGCCGTCGGCACGCCCAAGCCCGCCAAGGCCGCGAACCTCACCTGGAACCAGGCGAACAACAACACGTATTCGTGGATCAATTCGGCCAATTGGTCCGGCGGCACGGGTTATCCCGACGCGATCGGCGACGTCGCGAACCTCAACGTCAACATCCTCGGCACCAACACCATCACGCTCGACACCAATGTCACGCTCGCTGCGTTGAACATCGGCGACGCGACGGGCGGCGATGCGTTCATCATCCAGTCGGGCGTGGTCGCGCAGCCCGGCATCCTTCCTTTGGCAGGCCAAAGCGTCAATGTCGGCGCGGGTTCGATCGTCATGGACGCGTTGGGGAACGCGCCCGTCACGATCACGAAATCCGGCACCGGCGTGACCGATGAGATCTCCGCGTTGGTCTACTTCAACGACGCGTTGACCATCACGGCGACGGGCAAGGTCCGCTTCTCCGGCGGCCTGCGTTCCGGCCAGTCCGAGATCGTCATCGCCGGCGCCGGCGAGGTCGAAGTCTCGGCGGGCGGCTTCATCACCGGCGGAAACCTCGTCAAGAACGACGCAGGCATCTTCCGCCTCGGTACCGCTTCGTCCCATAGCGGAGCCACGATCATCAATGCGGGCACGTTCATCACGAACGCCGCCAACGTCCTGCCCAACCGCACGGATCTGACCGTCGCCGCAGGCGCGACCCTCAACCTCAACAACAACGACCAGACCATCGGTTCGCTGGCGGGTGCCGGCCTCGTCACCAATCCCGGCGGCAATGCCCGTACGCTTACCATCGGCCGAAGCGACACCTCCTCCACCTTCACGGGTCGTCTCACGGCGACCACCAACGCCAACCTGGTGCTGACCAAGCTGGGAGCGGGCGTCTTCACCTTCGCGCCCTCGGCCGCCAGCACCTACACCGGCGCCACCAACGTCCAGGGCGGCGCCTTCGTGTTGGATTTCGCCAACAGCGGCGCCCTCCAGTCCCTGCTCGCCGCCACTCCGGTCACCATCCAGTCCGGGGGACGTTTCACGATGGCCGGTCGCGCCGGTCTCGCTTCCACCCAGACTCTCGGCAATTTCACGGTCGGCCAAGGCGGCGGCGTGCTCTCCGCGGTCGCGGGCGACACCTCGCTCACGCGTCTCTCTTTCGGTTCTTTCACCGTCGCCGCCAATTCGACGATCGGCAGCTCGCTCCTTGTTTCGGCTCCCGCCAACACGCAGATCACCACGACGACGGCCCGTCCCGCCGAAAACATCTACGGCAACGGACGCGCGGTCTTCACCGACGGAACGAACTTCGACTGGCTCAGCTCCACCGGAACCGCTGCGCCTTACGTCCTCGGCGGCATGGGCACCGCGGCCGGCCAGGCCTACACCGGCTCTTTCCCGGCTGTGGGAGGGACCACCGTTGCCACGGGCAACTACACTTTGAGCGGCGGCCAGACCCAGACCACCGCGGCCAGCAGCCTCTTCACGCTCAAGATCAACAGCACCGGCGCCTCGCAGTCCCTCGCGCTCGGAACCTTCGACCTCGGCTTCGGTTCCAACGGCGGCGGTATCCTCGTCACCGGCACGAACGCCTACACGATCAGCGGCACCGGCGGCCTGCGCGTCGGCACCAACTCCTCGGGCGACCTCGTCATCCACCAGTTCAACACCGGCGGCCTGACCATCAGCGCGCCGATCAAGGACCAGACCGCCAGCACGGGCGTCACGCACCTCGTCAAGGCCGGCACCGGCCTCCTGACCCTCTCCGGTGACAATACCTTCACCGGCACGATCACCGTCAACGCAGGCATCCTCGCTTACAGCAACAACGGCACCTCCGGCACCGGTACGCTGGGCCGTGGCATCGCCACGGCGGTCCGTCTCGCGGACGGCGCGACCCTGCGGTACGTCGGCACGAACACTTCGGCCGCGACCCTCGCCGCCGGTACCACCGCGAACAGCCACTCCATCCTCCTGATGGGCGGCGTCGCCTCGGTCGACATCCCGGCCACCGCCAACAATCTTAACATCGCCAGCGTCTTCAGCGGCGCCGGTGGTCTTTCCAAGACCGGCAACGGCAACCTGACCCTTTCGGGAGCCAACACCTTCACCGGACCGCTCATCGTCAGCGCCGGCAAGCTCATCTCGGGGGATAATCGTATCGCGGACACTGTTCCGGTGACCGTCAACGCGGGCGCTACCTGGCAGCTCGCCGGCGGCGGCGACGCCATCGGTTCGCTGGCTGGCGCAGGTACGATCGAATGGAACGACTCCACCCAGCGCACGCTCAACGTCGGTGGCGACAACACCAACACGACCTTCTCGGGACGAATCACCAATATCGGCAGTCGCACCGACCATAACTTCTCCAAGCGCGGATCGGGCGTCTTGACCGTCAACATGCCGGCCACGGCCGCCCTCTCCGGCGGCAACACCTACATCGACGCCGGCGTGCTACGCGTGGCCACCGGCGCGGGTCAGCAGTTCAACACCACCGCCACCTACACCATCAACAACGCCGCCCAGTCGGCGATCTTCGACCTCAACGGCAGCTCGCAGCGCGTCGGTACGCTCAACTTCTACAACAGCGCCTCCACCATTGCTTCGCAAGGCCTCGTCCTGCTCGGCAACGGCGGTACGCTGACGCTCGGTGGCGACATCAACGTCAACTCCTTCAACGGCAACCCGCAGGCCGCGGGCATCATCGGCGGCGCCGGCTCGACCCTGTCGCTGGGCAATGCGACGCGCACCTTCAACGTGCGTAAGAGCCTGAGCTTGGCCCCGGACGAGGCCGACTTCGTCATCGACGCCGCCATCGACGGCGGCGGCACCGCCGGCGCCTGGATCAAGGGCGGCGGCGGCACCCTCCGCATCCAGGGTCAGAGCCTGCTCAACGGCACCCTGGCGACCCGCTTCGATGCCGGCCTCACGCTCCTTGATTATACCACCGCGGCCAGCACCCTCGTCTCCAACCGTCTCAACCCCGCCGGTGGCATCGACCTCCGCGGCGGCAGCGTCCGCCTGCTCGGCAATCCTAATTTCGACGTCAGTCAGACGGTCGCCAGCCTCACCTTGCCTGAGGTCGCCGCCAATACGACCGGTGGCTACTCCTCGATCGAACTCTTCGGGGCTACCGGTCGTAACCTCGTCCTCAACCTCGGACCGATCTCCCAGCGCGTCGCCGGCACCGTCCGGTTCGTGCTGCCCGCCGGCGCGCAGGGCGCCACGAACGGCATCACGACGACGACTTCGAACGACCTGTTCACCGGTCTTCTCGGCACCCTCGGCGCCGCCGCCACCGTCACGGACGGCAGCGGTTCCACCAGCTTCGCCACCCGCGTCGGAACGAACATCGTGCCCGTCACGATGGCCTCCCGCGACGCCCTCGCCGGCGTCACCAACGGTGAGAACATCACCGACGTCACCGGCTATGCCGGTTCGTTGCAGAACGTCGTCTCGCCGATCAGCATCCGCTTCAACGCTACCGGATCTTCCATCCTTTCCATCCCGGACGGCGGCGTCCTCAAGGTCATCTCCGGCGGTATCCTGCAGACCCTCGGCGCCGGTTCGGCCAACCTGTCCCTCGCTTCGGGCGCCACCACCGTGGGCTCCCTCTCGGTCAGCGTCACCAGCACCGCCGGCCTGATCGCCGGCATGCCCGTCAGCGGCACCGGCCTGCCTCCGGGCGCGCGCATCACCCAGGTCGTCGATGCGACCACTTTCCTCATCGATCGTCCGGCCGTCTCCACCGAGACCGGCATCGCCTATACGGCGGGCGCCGTGACCGTGCTGCAGGGCGGCACCTTGCGCTCGCCTACCCGCGAGCTCATCATCGGGAACGACACGCAGGGCTGGGCCGCCAACGTCTTCGGCGACCCGAATTCGCTGTACCCGACCAAGCGGCTGCTGATCACCTCCTCGATCGACGGACAGCAGGGTATCACCAAGACGGGTAACGGTACGCTCGTGCTCCGCGCCGGCGCTCTCGCCAACGATTTCAGCGGCCTCATCCAGCTGCAGGGCGGCGTGCTTGAGCTCGCCCGTTCCGGCCGCGGTTCCTTCGCCGTGGGCGACTCCGCGCCCATCGTCTTCGCGAACCGTGATGCTTCCAATCTTCGCATGGTCATGGACGGCATCAGCCTGTCCGGCGTCGCCGGCGCCACGGCGATCGGTTCCACCGTCGTCAAGGTCGACAGCACCCTGGGTCTGAGCGTCGGCCAGGTTCTGTCGGGCAACGGCATCAACCCCGGTTCGCGCGTCGCGAGCCTCAATTTCACCGCCAGCTACGTCGCCGTTCCGTCCGCCGTCCTCGCGGGCGCCGCGACCACTAACGCCAGCACCACCGTCACCGTCGCCAGCACCACGGGACTCGTGGTCGGCCAGCCGGTCACTGGTCCGGGCATCCCGGCCGGGGCCTACATCGCCGCGATCACTCCCGGCGCCAGCATCACGCTCAGCGCGGCCGCCACGGCCACGGCTCCGTCCGTCTCGCTCAATGTCGCCGCCGTCACCGAGGTGACCACCGCGGGCCGTCACGGCGTCACCACCGGCGAGAGCCTTGCCATCTCCGGAGCCGCCGCCGGCTTCAATGGCACATTCAACGCCATCGTCGACCCGGTCGCTGTCGACCGTTTCGTGCTCACCGGCACCCCGGACGTCGCTGCGGGCGCCCCGCAGACCCTCGTGATCGACGCCGGCCGTCGCTTCGTGATGACGTCCGCCGCCTTCCTGACCGCCACCGGTCCTACCGTCGTCCAGGCTGCTGCGACCTACGGCGAGACCGTTGGCGCGATCTCCGGCGGCAACCGCCAGACCAATTCCCAGTATACGTTCATCGACCTGGGTCTCGGCACCACGCTCACCGTCAACCAGACCCAGGACAGCACCTTCGCCGGCGAGTTGATGGGTCTCGGCGCCTTGCGGATCATCGGCAACGGGACGCTCACCCTCAGTAACCTCAACCGCAACCACGGCAGCCTGATCATCGACTCGGGCAACGTCCTGATCAGCACCACCAACGGTGGCGGCGGTCGAATCTATAATTCCTTGGTCGCCGGTAATTTCCCGGAAATCTCGATCAATCGATACGGTTCCCTTTACATGGTCCGTAACGTCTCCGACGGCACGAGCTCGATCGGAAACGCCATCGATATCCACCTGAATTCCGCCGCCGGTACCCGCGGCAACCTCGTCTCCGGTTCCAACTACGCCGACACGGTCCCCCTCGGCTTCTCCATGTGGAACACCGGCAGCAACCACACTGAGGACATCAACAACATCTACCTCGACTCCGGAACGAGCTACCTTACGGGCATTACTTCCGGTAACCGCCGCATCACTCTCGGTGCCACGGGTATCCTTCGTGCCAATCAAGCCACCGCCCTCGTCCGCGGACGCCCGCTTGGTGCGACGACCGCCAACGACAGCGTAAACTCCGTCAATTGGTTCATCCGTAACACGGGCGAGCAGACTAACTTCATCAACGCCATGATCGGCGGCGGCGGGGCCGATGTCGCCCTGGCGGCCGGCGCCACGACGGCCGGAAGCACCGACGTCACGGTGACCTCCACCGCCGGCCTGGTGGCCAACATGCGCGTGACCGGCACCGGCATCCCCGCCGGCGCCTACGTCGTCAGCGTCACCAACGCGACCACCTTCGTCCTCAGCGCTCCGGCCACGGCCAGCGCCACCGGCCTGACGATCAACGCGGTCGCCCTTAACAAGAGCATCGTGCCTTGGATGGTCGCGCACAACGTCGCCAACATCAGCGGCCCCGTCTCGGAAGACGACATGGGCAACACCCTGGTCACCTACGTCTCGGGCATCGGCCTCCGTGACCTCAAGCTGGGCACTGATTTCTCGACCTTCGCCAGCGCGCTCAGCACCTCGGACAACGTCCGCGAGGTCCTGACCGCGGATCTCACCCTCGGCGCCGCCTCTCCGACGGTCAATGCTCTGGTCCTGCATAACAACACCGCGGCCGCGACCAACGCGGATTACGTCGTTTCCGGCACCGGCTCCCTCGCCAACTCCAGCGGTGCGTTCCTGTTCACGCTTAATCCTCTGGCCACCGCTGGTTCGGATAACTCCGTCACCCTCGCCCTTACCGGTGGACTGTCGCTTGCCGCTCCGGCGAACGAGTATGTCTTCTCGGTCATCAATCCGGGCTCCTCGGCTCTCTCGCCCCGCCTGACCGCGGTCATCGCCTCGGACCTCACCTCGGCGGGCAATCTCACCAAGTCCGGACGTGGGACGCTCGTGCTGTCCGGAGCCAACACCGCCGGCGGCTCCGCCTTCGGCACCACCGTCAACGAGGGCGTGCTCGCCATCTCCGACCTCGACAACATCGGCGGCGCCTCCGGCAACGTCGTCCTCGCCGGCGGCACCCTCCGCCTCCTTCCGGGCTTCGCTGACGACCTCTCCCAGCGTAACGTCACCTTCCTTTCCGCGGGCGGAACGATCGACGTCACCACCAATGACCTCGTCTTCGCCAATGCGATCGGCGGGGCGGCCGGTGCCAGCATCGGCGGTCTCACCAAGGCCGGTATGGGTTCCTTGACGCTTGGCGCGACCACCACCTTCACCGGTGCCACCACCGTCGCCAACGGCCGACTCGTCCTCGGCGGCGGAAGCAGCAACCGCCTGCCTTCCGCGGCCGAACTCTTCATCGGCTCCGGTTCCGGCTCGGCTTCGGGCGTGCTCCAGCTCGGCGATGCGAACGGCGCCTCCCACCAGACGGTCTCCTCGCTTTCCGGCGTCACCGGCGTCCAGGCCGCGGACATCACCATCCTCAATCCTGGCCAGGGCTTCACCTCCACCCCGATCGTCAGCTTCAGCGCGATCGGCGGGCTCATGGGCGCCCAGGGAGCTCAGGTCGTCGCCAATGTCTCGGGCGGCATCATCACCGGCCTCACCATCACCGATCCGGGACTCTACCGCCCCGGCTTCGCTCCCATCGTCACCGTCTCGGGCGGCGGCGGCAGCGCGGCTTCGATCCTCGTCCGCGCGCTCGGCACGGTCAGCAGCAACGCCATCGTCGGCGGCTCTTCGGCGATCTCCGACCTCACCGTCGACCAGGATATCACGACCATTTACCAAGGCGGCATCGGCGGCGTGGGCGTCAACCAGGACAACGTCGGCATCATCAAGTCCGGCGTCGGCACCCTGACCCTGTCCGGTTCCCTCCTTTCCTATGTCGGCCAGACGACCGTCCTCGGCGGTCGCCTGAACATCACCGGCGGCCAGTCCGCCGCCTTGCGCACGTCCTCCGTGAAGGTCGGCGCCGGCGCGATCCTCAACTTCAACAACACCGTCGGACAGGCCATCTCCCTCGGCGCGGGCGTCCTCGACCTCGGCGCCGGCGCGTCCGGTTCCGCCTCGCTCGGCTTCGACATCGGCTCCCTCGCCGGCTATGACCGCATCAGCTCGACGGCCCCCGCCGTCACCGCGAACCGCGTCATCGTCAACCTGACCGGACTCAACGGCCTCACCGCCGGCAGCTACGACCTGCTCACCGCCGCCAGCGGTCTCTCCGGCGCGACCTACTCCTTGGGTGAGATCCGCACCTTCGGCGGGCACACCTTCGCGCTCTCCAGCACCGACACCGCCGTCACGCTCACCACGACGGCCCTCCCGACCGACCTCTACTGGCGCATCGGCTCCGACGTCAGCTGGTCTTCGCTCAACTACGCCAACTTCGATACGAACTTCACGACGGACTCGGCCGGCCTCGTCAACGCCAAGGGCTTCCCCGGCCAGGCCAACAACGTCATCTTCAGCGCCACGCCGGGCGCGGCGACCACCGCTTACGTGACCACGCTCGACGGCGATTTCACCGTCGGCTCCCTGCGCTTCACCTCCACACCTGCGGGCGTGACCAACGTCACCATCGCCCAGGGCGGCCCTGAGACCACCACGGCCCTCACCATCGCCCCGGCGAGCTCCGCCCAAGGCATCACGATCGAGGACAACGCCGGATCCGTGCTCATCAGCGCTCCGCTCGTGCTCGGTGCGCCGCAGACCTGGACCATCGCCGGCACCGGCGCCAATGGTTCGACCCTCGCCGTCACCGGCGCCGTTTCCGGCGCCGCGGGCAACGACCTCCTCATCTCCGGCCTGGCCGGCTCTTCGCTGGTCTTCTCCGGCCTCAACACCTACGCGGGCAGCACGACGTTCCCCGGCATGGTGCTCACCGCCGGCGTGGCCAACGCCTTCAGCCTTAATTCCACCCACATCCTCTCGGCCCAGGGCGCCGTCCCGGCCATCCTGCGCCTCAACGGCTTCAATAACACCATCGGCGGCCTCTCCGGCGTCGGTTTCGTCGAGAACGCCGACCCGCTGACCGCCGTCACCCTGACGGTCGGACGTAACAACCAGAACACTGTCTTCTCGGGCGAGATCCGCGACGGCGGCCTGACCGCCCTTGGCCTCACCAAGGTCGGCAACGGCGGGCTCACGCTATCCGGCGACAACACCTACACCGGCAACACCTTCGTCAACGGCGGCACGCTGAACCTCGCCGGCTCCCTCGTCGGCGCGGTCGCGACCTCCTACCTCTACTACGGTAACAGCCCCTACCAGAGCATCGTCAACGTCACCGGCAACGTCGACCTCTTCTCGATGCAGGGCGCCAACACGGTCGGCGCCGTCTCGATCTACAACCAGAGCGCCGGCACCGTCCGCCTCTTCACCACCGGCAACGGCGGCAACCATCGCGTCGCCACCATCGGCTATGGTTACTTCAACCTCACCGGCGGCCTCTTCCAGATGTCGCCGGGCACGGGCACTCCGCGCTTCAACCTCAACGAAAACAACGCGGCGGCGGTCGGCGTCGGTTATGTCGGCGGCACGGGCGTGCTCAACAACGCCAACGCCGGCAACGACTGGTTCATCCTCGGTTATCAGGGTCTCGCGCAGTTCACGGTGGGGCAGGGCGGTTTCATCAACCGTCAGAACAGCATCGGTCAGATCGGCCTCGTCCTCAACGGCACCGGAACCAGCGGCACGCTGAACATCGCCGGAGGCGCCTTCGACTTCGGTGGCAGCAACCTGCGCTGGGGTAACGGCGGCATCACTTCCTCGACGTCTTTCTTCAACGTCACCGCCGGCACGGTCTCGATCGGCAACAACGGCTCGATCAACATGAACGCGGGCCGCGGCAACGTCGGCTACAACAACTTCGCCGGCGGTACCGTCCGCGCCAACGCCGCGATGACCACGGGCATCCTGCCTTCGCTGCTCAACGCCGGTGGCTCCTACATCACGGCGGACAACCGCGTCGCCACGCCCTACGCGCTCTGGACCAACACGCTCTTCGGCGCGATCGATAATTCCGCCGTCGCCGGCGCGGCCTCCGCGAACGGCGCCCTGACCATTGATACCAACGGCTTCGCCGTCTCGCTGGCCGGCCTCACCGCCGCTTCCGGCGCGGGCCTCACCCAGGCTGACCTCGCCGTCACGGGCGGCTCCGGCTACGTCGGCGCCCCTGCCGTCACCTTCAGCACTGCCGGCCTCATGCCGGGCGGCTCTCCGGCCGCTGGCTATGCGGTCATCGACAACGGTCAGGTGACCGGCATCGTCATCACCAGCCCGGGTACTTACCAGCCGGGCACCGTCCCGACCGTCACCCTCACCGGCGGCGGCGGCACCGGCGCCTCGGTCGTCGTGTCGGCCCTGAATACGGCCAACACCGCCGGCCGTCTGATCAAGGCGGGGCAGGGCACGCTCACCTTCACCGGCGTCAACACCTTCTCGACCGCGATGTCCATCAACGCGGGCTCGGTGGCCGTCGGCGCGGGCGGCGCGCTCAACGCGACCACCCTCGATGGTTACCAGGCAGGACGCTTCCTCGTCGTCGCCCAGGGCGGCGCGATCGTCGCGAACGCCGCCGACTCGCTCGGCAAGCTCGACCGTTTCACCAATGCTTCGTCCACGGGCGCGGTCGCGGTCACCTCGGCCACGGCCTCTTCGGACGTCGACCTCAGCAAGTCCGGCCTCAACCTCACCGGCATGGCGCTCGGCGCCGGCATGGGTGACGTCACCTACTCCGGCGCGTTCACCCCGGGTCTCGCCGGCCTCTATCGTCTCGGCGGCGGCGGCAGCGTCCTGAATTTCGCTTCGAACATCACCGGCGGTTACGAAACCCGCGTCGACATCGTCGGCACGGCCGTCGCCTTCTCCGGCACGAACACCTTCAAGGGCGGCCTCGTGCTCAACGCGGGCGGCACCCTCCAGGTCCTCTCCGGCAGCGCTTCGGCCGGCTACGGCGCCAGCGCTGGCGGCCTCATCGCGACGGGCGGCACCATCCGCTGGGCGACGGGTTCCACGACCGACATCACCTCCGGCGCTGGCGCCATCCCCGGCGGCATCTCGCTGGTCGGCACGGTCCTGGTCGACACCAACGGCAACAACGTCGAGCTCGCGGGTTCGATCGGCAACCGAGCCGCCACGGGCGGTTCGCGCGAAGGCCTCTCCGGCGGACTCACCAAGGTCGGCAACGGCGTGCTCGCCCTCTCGGCCGCCAACACCTTCACGGGCAACACCACCGTCATCGACGGATCGATCCTGCTCAAGCACTCCGACGCCCTGGCTTACAGCAACCTGAACGTCACCAACGTGATGACGGCGGGCAGCGTGGTCTTCGACTCCAGCGTCGCGTCGCGCACCTTCACGATCGGCGGCCTTGGCACCACGGGCCTCAGCATCCCGCTGACCAACAACGCCAACAGCCCGATCACCCTGCGCGTCGGCAACGGCGGCCAGAACACCGTCTACACCGGCGTCTTCTCCGGCGCCGGCAGCCTCGTCAAGATCGGTTCCGGTAACCTGAACCTCAACGGCGTCGCCCAGACCTACACCGGCTCCACCACGATCATCGCCGGTGCACCCGGCGTGACCGGCGGTTCGCCGAACAAGATCAGCACGCTCCAGCTCTCCTTCAACACCAACGTCGCGACCAACATCATCTCCGCTTCGTCGGCGCTGATCCTGGGCGGCGCTTCCGCCCCGCGCGTCGGCACCCAGCTCGACGCCGCGCAGCTGGCCAACGTCGGCAACGGCAGCGGCCGACTGCTCCTTTCCGGCGCGGGCGCCGCGACCTCGCAGACCTTCGCCTCCACGACGCTCGGCACCGGTGCTTCGGACATCGTCCTGACCAGCAACGGCACCAACGCCCTCACCGTCAACCTCGGCGCCATCACCCGCTCCCCGGGCGGCACGCTCTTCGTCGGCAATCCGAACAATACGCTCTCGGCCACGAACAGCGTCCGTACGAGCTCCGGAAGCGCGAGTTCGTTGCTCACCGATGCCAACGGAACCGCCTACGCCGTGCTCGCCACGAACAGCGGCAACACCGTCACCGACTGGGCCATGAAGAACGCCGGCAACGTCTGGCTGACTCCCCTCGTCTACGTCAATTCCGCCGCGGCCACCACGAATTACGCTAAGACCCTCACTGGAGGCTCGACGATAGCGGGCAGCACCACCGTCACCGTCGCCAGCTCCGCCGGCCTGACTCTCGGCGCCGCGATCAGCGGCGCGGGCATCCCCGCCGGCGCGACCATCGTCAGCGCGCCCACCGCCACCACCATCGTCATCAGCGTCGCGGCTTCGGCCAACAACTCGGCGCAGACCTACACGGTCGCCGACAACATCAACCTCGGCGAATCGAACACCGGCGCCGGTTGGTCCACGCAGACGATCAATTCGCTGCGCAACGTCTCCACCAACACGAGCGGCACGACGCTCACCCTGGCCGCGGGCAGCACGCTGACCGTCGCCACGGGCGGCATCCTCTACGGCTCGGCCGTGGGTGGAAATTCGACCATCACCGGCGGCACCATCGTGCCCGGACTCGGTCGCGAACTCGTCGTCTTCGCCAACGGTCGCACCCTGACCATCAACTCCGTCCTCGGCGAAAGCGCCGCCGGCTCCTCCGACGTCACCTTCCGCGGCAACATCGCCGTCGGCGCCGGCAGCAACGACGTCGTCCTCGGCGCGAACAACACCTACTCCGGCGACACCTACGTCAGCGGCGTCCGTGTTCGCATCAGCACCGCGGCTTCGACTGCGGCGGCGGCCACCACCGCTTCGACGACCCTCACCGTTGCCAGTTCGGCAGGCGCTGTCGTGGGTAACGTGATCACCGGCGCAGGTATCCCGGCGGGCACCACCGTCACCGCGATCACCGGCAACACCCTGACGCTCAGCCAAGCAGCTACGGTTGCCAATGCGGCTGCCGTCACCTACCAGGCTCCCGTTACTCCGTTTGGCACCGGCGCCAGCGGCAACGTTTACATCTACGGCAATAACGGCGGACAGTTCATGATGGGAGACAATACGGGTACTCTCACCCGTAACTGGTATATCATCGGCAACGGCTGGGAAGAAGGCACCTCGCAGCCTGGCGCGTTCCACGGCGCGATCCGTCTCGGCAACAACGTCACCTTGGCGGGCACCCTGAACCTGATGGGCGACGCGGGCATCCGCGCCACCGGGGCGCAGGCCACCGTCAGCGCCAAGCTCTTCGGCGACTTCAACCTCACCGCCCGCTCCGGCTGGGGTGACGGAACGATCGTCTTCACCGGCGACAACACCGGCTGGGCCGGTTCCTACAACATCGGTTCGGGCGGCTATCGCTTTGACAGCCTGCAGAACCTCGGTTCGCCGACCTCCATCCAGCTCGGCACCTACGGCACGATCATCCCGAACTTCGCCGGCGTCCAGGCCGCGGTCCTGGATAAGATCGCCTTCGGTTCCGCTGGTACGGTCGCCCTCCGTCTCGCCACGGCCACCGAACCGCTCGACTTCCGCTCGGCCAACCTGGCCGGCGTCAGCCTCGGCGCGAACGAGAACCTCACCTATACGGGCGCCTTCCAGCCCAACGTCGTCAACGGCCAGGCCACCCTCCGCCTCGGCGGAGGCGGCGCGAACCTGACTTACGCCAACAGCATCACCGGTAACACCGCGGTCGTCCTGACCGGCGGCTCGGCGAACAATTCCTACGGCACGGTCTTCATCAATCCCACCGTCGCGGGCAGCAACACCTACGTCGGCGGAACGATCGTCGGCCAGAACGGACCGTTCGGCGCCGTCGAAGTCGCCAACATCCCGAATCCCTGGGCGGTCTTCGGCAACGGACCGATCACTTTCGTCAGCGCGAATCCGGCCTTCCGCCTGAGCTCCGCCATCCCGAGCTTCGCGACGGATCCTCTGGCGGCGGACATGTCTTCCGCCACGAACCTGACCAGCATCGTCATCAACGGCGGCGCCAAGTTCAACACCAACCGCCTCGCCAACACCGACATGGTGGTGTTCGCGCGCGGTATCGGCGCTTACGGCGCTTCGGGTTCCTTCGTGAAGGAAGGCCGCGGCATCCTGCGTCTCGACGGCATCAACACCTACCTCGGCAACACCGACAACAACGGACCCGGCGCGGGCATCACCAGCACGCTGTTGCTCAACAACGCCAACCCGTTCAACGCCGGTTACGGCACCAACGGCGCCGCGTCCGCCAAGCTGCTCTACTTCAACAACGCCGAAGGCAACATCGTCCAGCTCAACCGCAACGTCACCATCGCCACGATCAGCGCGCCGGTCGTCAACGGCGTCGAGCCGAACACCAACGGCAGCATCCTCAACCTCAACGGCTTCGACCTGACCATCGCCGGCACGGCGGACTCCGTCTTCGCCGGCCGCATCTGGGGCGGCGTGGGCGCGATCGGCACTCTCGGTTCCGGCGGCCTCGTCAAGCTGGGCGGGGGCACCTTCTCCCTCGTCTCCAACAACAACGGCCAATACACCGGCAAGACCACCGTCCTCGGTGGCACCCTGTATCTCGACTACAGCTGGCTCACCACCGCGCCGACGACCATCATCAACTCCGGTAGCACGCTGGAACTCGGCGGCGGCACCTTCCTGATGAAGGCGAAGGGCGCCGGTGCGACGAACACCCAGGCCTTTAACGGCCTGACGTTGCTGCCGGGCGGATCGCGCACCACGCGCAACCTCAACGGCGCCACCGCGCTTAACCTCAGCCTCGGAGCCATCACCCGCGCCGTCGCCGGTTCCGGCGTCGACTTCACGGCCAGCGGCATGGGAACGACGGGCGGCATCACCACCACCAACGCCAACGACGCCTCCGGCATCCTCGGCGGCTGGGCCACCGTGGACGCGGGCGTCGGCTTCGCCACTGTCTCCGGCGGCAAGCTCGCTCCTTACGCGGCCTACAGCGCGACCTACGCGGCGGGCGCCAACGTCGACAACGGGACCTTGGCGACCATCGGCGCCTCGCCGATCTCGGTCAACTCGCTCCGCTTCAACGCGGCTTCGAACGTCACCCTCGACGCGACCGCCGGCCTCACCGTCGCCAGCGGCGGTATCCTCGTCACGCCCACCGTCGGCGCCAACACCGTCACCATCTCCGGCGGCACCATCACTTCGGGCAACGGCCAGGACCTCATCTTCCACCAGTGGGGTCCCGGCACGTCGATCTTCGCGGTCGATTCCAAGATCACCGGCAACATCGGCCTGACCAAGGTCGGCACGGGCCTGATGATCGTCCGCAACCCGGCGAACGACTTCACGGGCGCGATCAACATCGGCGGCGCCGGCGGCGTCTTCCGCGTCGAAGCCAGCGGCGCCCTCGGCGCCAGCACCAACCCGGTCAACCTCATCAGCACCGGCCAGTTCCAGATCGACCAGGGCGTGACCATCGCCAACCCGATCTTCGTCAAGTACGCCACCGGCATCAGCGGGCAGGGGGCCATCTTCCTGTCGGCCTCCTCCGGTTCGGCGACCTTGTCCGGCGCCATCCGCATCGACCACACCCCGATCGCCGGCGGCCTCTTCGCCTCCAACGGCGCGACCCTCGATATCGCCGGACCCGTCACGGCGGCCTCGGGCCAGATGGTCACCGCGCGCGTGGGCAACATCCGCTTCTCCAACGACCCGCTCGTCTCGGGCGTGCCTTCGGATTACGACTACTTCTACAACCAGCAGGCCTACGTCACCCTCGGCGCGAACAACGCCCTGTCGACCCGCGCCATCGTCGACATCGGTTCCGTCCTCACCGCGACGCTCGACCTCAACGGTTACAACCAGACCATCGGCGCGCTCACGCGCATCGTGAACGCCGACGGACGCATCGTCACCAATACCTCGGCGGTGCCTTCGACGCTGACCATCAACGTGGCCGCCAACGACGGCGGTATCTTCACCGGCGACTGGGCCTACTCGGGCCAGCTCCTCGGCAACCTGGCCATCGTCAAGGCCGGCCCGGGCATCCAGCTCCTCGGCGGCGCCAACTTCCACACCGGCGGCACCACCGTCCAAGCCGGCACCCTGCGCATCGGCAGCGCCACCGCGCTCGGCGGCGACACCGGCTTCAACGGCGCGCTGACCGTCAACGGCGGCGTCCTCGACGTCTTCGGCACGGGTAACGCGGCGGTCGGCGTCCTCGCCGGTTCCGGCGGCGTGATCACCGATAACGGCCTCCTCGCCGGCGGTTCCGTCCTCTCCACCTTCGCTTCGTCCTCCTCGTCCTTCGCGGGCGCCATCAACGACGGCGCGTTCCGCTCGATGGCCTTGTACAAGGACGGCTCGGGCGTCCTGACCCTCTCGGGTAATTCCAACTACACGGGCGTCACCAAGGTCTTCGCGGGCGCCATCAACGCATCCTCTTCGGCCGCTTTCGGCTCCGCCCTCGGCGCGACGATCGTCTCGCCCGGCGCCGCCGTCCAGCTCTCCGGCGGTCTCTCCTCGGCCGAACCGTTCGTCGTCCAGGGCTCCGGCCTCGCCGCCGGCGTGGGCGTCCTCCAGAATCTCACCGGCGCCAACGTCCTCAGCGGCGCGGTCACCGTCGTGGCGCCCTCGCGCTTCGGCAGCGACGCCGGTTCCCTGACCCTCGCCGGCCCGATCGACGCCACCGGCTTCGCCATGTCCTTCGGCGGCGCGGGCGACGTCCTCGTCACCGGTCCGCTCACCCTCGGCGCGGCCAGCCTGACCAAGGACGGCCTCGGCACCTTGGTGCTCGGCAACGCCAACACGCTCACCGGCGCCATCGCCGTGAACGCGGGCGCCCTCCGTATCGCCCACGCTTCGGCGGTCGGCTCGGCCTCCTCCCTCGCCGTCGCCTCGGGCGCGGCCCTTCAGATCTCCGGAGGCATCGCTTACGCCGGCGTCTCGGCAGTCTCCCCGGTCCTCCAGAACGTCGCGGGCGCCAACGCCTGGTCGGTCGGCATCCGTCCGGCCAACGGCGGCGCGCTTTCGCTCCGTTCCGACGCGGGCGTCCTGACCCTCGACGGTCCGGCCGGCACCCTTGACGCGCAGAGCCCCGACGGCGTCAACCGCGCCCTCGTCCTCACGGGCGCGGGTGATGGCGTCCTCGCCACCACGTTCGCCAACGCGGCTTCGTTCGCCAAGGCCGGCGCGGGTATCTGGACGGTTTCCGTCCCGCAGTCCTACGCGATCGAGACCGCCGTCAACGGCGGCACCCTCCGCGCCGGCGCGGCCGGCGTGTTCTCGGCGAATTCTTCCGTCCGCCTCGCCGACGTCACGGGCGCGACCCTCGACCTCGCGGGCACGACCCAGTCCGTCCGTTCGCTCGAAGGAGCCGGCGCCAACGGCGGCGCGGTCCTCCTCGGCGCCAACGGCGAGCTCACCGTCGGCGCCAACGGCGCCTTCGGCGGTTCCGTCGACGGTTCGGGCACCAGCAAGCTCATCAAGTCGGGATCCGGCGTCTTCGCGATGGGTCCGACCAGCGCCCTGACGGGCACCGTCGCGGTCAACGTCAACGCGGGTACGTTCTCCTTCGGCGGCAACGCCGGCGCGAACGTCACCGCCAACGTCGCCTCCGCCGCCGTCCTGCGCGGCTCGGGCTCCTTCCTCGGCACCGTCAACGTCGCCAACGGCGGCGTGGTGGAAGCCGGCAACGGCTCCTCCGGCAGCCTCGCCGTCGCCAACCTCGTCCTCGGCGCGGCCGCGGGCGACCTCTCGACCCTTCGTTTCCGTAACATCGACCTCGGCGCTTCGGCGTCGGTCATGAACATCGGCGCGTTCTCCGCCCTCGGCGGCGCGAACTCGGTGACCATCTCGGCCGTCAACGGCGGCGCGCTCGCCAACGGCACCTACGACCTGGCCAACTTCACGACCGCGTTGACCGATTTCTCGGTCTTCACCGTGGGCGCGATCTCGGGTCTCGGCGGCCGCCAGAGCGGCACGCTCGTCACTTCGAACGCCAACAAGCTCTCCGTCGTCATCGCGGGTGATTCCGTCCGCTGGCACGGCGACGTCGACACCGTCTGGCACCTGCCGGACGCCATCCCGGGCAACGGCACGCTCAACCTCCGCCTCGTCCCGGGCGGCACCGCCACCGATTACCGCGCCGCGGATGCGATCGTCTTCAACGACCTCGCCGTCTCCGGTGCCGTCGCGATCAGCGAAGGCGCCGTCTCGCCTTCCAGCCTGACGATCGACAACTCCGCGCTGAACTACGCCTTCACCGGCGCCTTCGGCGTCACCGGCGCCACCGGCATCGTCAAGAACGGCGCCGGCCAGGCCACCTTCGCCAACACCGGCAACGCCTTCACGGGCGGCGTGACCGTCAACGCGGGCACCCTCGTCCTGCAGTCCGCCCAGAACATCGCCGGAGGCCTCACGGTCAACGGCGGTGATCTGGTGCTCTCCGCGGCCAACACCCTCTCGGGCAACGTCGCCCTCAACGGCGCGGGCTCGCTGACCCTCGGCGCGTCCGGCGCCCTCGGTTCCGGCAACGCGGTCGCCTTCGGTTCCGGCGCCACCGGTGAGTTCAAGCTCGCCGGCCAGAACGCCGTCGTATCCGGCCTGACCACCCACGCCACCGTGGGCACGCCTCGCGTCGTCAACGGCGTCGCGGCCACCGTCGCCACGCTGACCGTCGACGTCGCCTCCGGTTCGCAGACCTTCGCCGGCGTGCTCGCCGACGGCAGCCTCGGCACCCTTGCGCTGGCGAAGTCCGGCGCGGGTACCTTCGTGCTCACCGGAGCCAACACGCTCACCGGCGGCGCCGCGGTCTCCGCGGGCGTGCTGCAGGTAGGGCAGGGTGGTGCGCTCGGCGACGCCTCCGTCGCCGCCGGCGCCTCGCTGGCCTTCGATCGCGCCGACAACTTCAGCTACGCCGGCTCGACTTCCGGCCTCGGCTCCGTCTCCGTCCTGGGCGGCGGCGTGATGACCATCACCGGCGCGTTCGCCCATGACGGCGGCACGCTGGTCGCCTCCGGTCAGACGCTGACCCTCGGCACCGGCAGCTCCATCGGCGGAGCCGGCTCCCTCACCGTCGACGGTTCTCTCCGCGTCAACACCACGGGCTCGGCCTCCATCGGCACCTCCATCGGCGGCCTCGGCGGCCTGTCCGTCGATGCGGGCACGCTCGTTCTCACGGGCGCCAACGCCTATCAGGGGACGACCGTGGTCGCTTCCGGCGCGACCCTGCAGGTCGGCGCCGCCGGCGCTTCCGGCGCCCTGCCTCCCGCGGCCGTCGTCACCAATGACGGCAGCCTCGTCGTGAGCCGCTCCGGCTCCCTTTCCTTCGCCAACACCGTGAACGGCGGCGGCGAATTCGTCAGCCGCATGGCCGACGGCGGCGTCCTCACGCTCGCCGGAGTCAATGGTTACACCGGCGCCACCAAGGTCGAGAACGGCACCCTCGTGGTCGGCTCCGCCGCCGCCTGGTCCGGCTCCTCGACCGTCGTCCTCGGCAGCGCCGGCAAGAGCGCCACGCTCGAGCTCAACGGCTTCAGCAAGACGCTGACCAGCCTCTCCACGCAGGGCGTGGCCGCTGATCAGACCGTCCGTAACAGCACCGCCGGCACGGCGACCCTCACCTTCGCGGGCGGCGGCGTCGTCTCCTTCGGCGGCGCGTTCGCCGAGACTTCGGCCACCAGCCGCATCGCCATCGGTTACTCCGGCGGCGGCGTCCTCGCCTTCGGCAGCACCAATTTCTACACCGGTGGAACCGTCGTCTCGGACGGCACGGCCCGCCTCGGCGCGAACAACGCCTTCTCCGTGGGTTCCATCACCCTCGGCGGCAACGGCACCGTCGGTCGCCTCGACCTCGGCGGCTTCAATCAGACCGTGACCTCCCTCACGGTCGGCGCGGGCGCCGTCGGCGGCAACCAGCTCATCGGCAACAGCAGCACGACGGCTGACTCCGTTCTCACCTACACGGGCGGCACGACCACCTTCGACCTGGTCGTCCAGGACGTCCTCGGCGCCGGCATCCGCAAGACCGGCCTCGCTCTCACGGGATCGGGTACGGTGACGCTCCTTGGCGCCAACACTTACAGCGGTCCGACCACCATCGCGGCCACCTCGACCGTCCAGGTCGGCAACTTCGCGACTTCCGGCGCCATCGGTCAGGGTACCATCGCCAATGACGGCACGCTGGTGTTCGCCCGCACGGACGCTTACCAGATGCCCGCGGGCAACATCGTGACCGGCAACGGCACGGTCATCCTCGGCAGCACCGGCGCGGTCACCGTGTCCGCCCCGGGTCAGTTCGACACCAACGGCGCGCTCATCTTCGGCAACGTCGTCGGTTCGACGGTGGTCTCCTCCCTCGATCTCTCCGCCGGCGGCGCCCGTTTCGGCAGCCTCACGGTCCGCAACCGCAACGCGGTGGCCGACAACCTCATCACCATCGGCTCCGGCCAGACCCTCCAGGTCAACGGCGCCGTCACCGTCGGCTTCAATTCCGCCGCCACCACCGAGACCCGCCTGCGCCTGACCGGCGGCGGCAGCTTCCTCATCGGCAGCGTCGGTAATTCCGCCCTCATCAACGTCCAAATGGGCGCCAGCACCACGACGAACGTCACCAATCGTGCGACCGTCGACATGTCCGGCCTGTCCTCGTTCTACGCGGGCCTGGCCGGCGGCACCCTCCGTGTCGGCGATCCGACCAACGCCAACGGCGGCGCCGGCGGCGGCGCCGGTTCGTCGCTCGTGCTCGCGCCCACCAGCACCATCGTGGCGGCCAACCTGGTCGTGGATTCCGAAGCCGACAACGTCACCCAGCTCCTGCGCCTCGGTGCCGGGGTCAACACCCTCAACGTCAATACGATCACCGTCGGCACGAACCGTTCCGACGCCACCCTGAACTTCCTCGACGCGAACCTCGGCTCGCTCGTCATCCGCAACCGCGCGGGCACGGGCCGCGCGGCCGTCAACGTGGGCGTCGTCAGCTCGACGACCGGCGCGGTGAACTTCTTCGACATCGACCTGCGCGGCCATGCGGTCGACATCCTCGCCAGCACCCTCAGCGTCGGCGGACGCACGGGTAACGACGGCAATTCGACCACGGCCACCTTCAGCATGGATCAGGGCGTCCTGGACGTCTCCTCCGTGATTCTCGGCGATCGCCGTAACACGGTCGGCGCCTCGACCGGCAACACCACCGGCACCCTCAATATCGGCGGCGGCACCGTCGTGGTCGGCGCGACGGGCATGAACATCGCCCCGAACACCTCGACGCACGCTTCTTCCCAGATCTCGACCGGTATCGTCAACATCACCGGCGGCAATGTGACCATCAACGGTCCGGTCGTCCTCGGCAGCTCGGCGAACACCAACGGCACCGCGGTCGCCCAGCTGAACATCACCGGCGGCACCGTCGACGTCCGCAACTCGATCGCCAAGGGCGTCGGCAACGGCTTCTCGTCCGTCACCTCGACCCTCCGCCTCAGCAACGCCACCCTCGACCTGAACGGCTTCACCATCGGCACGCTCACCCGTCCGATCAACAGCGTCCTCCTCGAGTCCGGCACGCTCCGTAACGTCACCGAGATCAACGGCGGCGGCGCCCTCTCGAAGACCACCTCGGGCGTCCTGATCCTCGAAGGCATCAACGCCTTCTCGGGCGCTCTCACCGTTTCGGCGGGCACCCTCCAGGTCGGCACCGGCCTGACCTCGGGCACCCTCGGCACGGGCGCGGTCGTCAACGACGCCGACCTCGTCATCAACCGCGCCGGCACCTATGCCGTCGCCAACGCCATCTCCGGCACGGGCGCCGTCACCTCCTCGGGTTCGGGCACCATCGTCCTGAGCGGCGCGAATTCCTACGCCGGCCTCACCACCGTCTCCGGCGGCGTCCTCGCGGTCGCCAACGGCACGGCCCTCGGCACCGTCGCGGGCGGCACCAACGTCGCTTCCGGCGCCTCGCTCGAATTCCGCGGCGGCGTGACCGTCGGCGCCGAAGCCCTCGCCGTCAGCGGCACGGGCGCGTCCGGCATCGGCGCGGTCCGCAATCTCAGCGGCGTCAACGCCTTCGGCGGCGCCGTCACCCTCGGCGGCGCGACCCTCTTCCGCTCCGAGGCCGGCACGCTCACGCTGTCCGGCGCCCTCGCGGCGGACACCCATGCCCTCAGCTTCGACGGCGCGGGCAACCTCGTGATCAGCGGCGCCCTCACCGGCACCACCGCTTCCGTCGCCAAGGCCGGCGCGGGCAAGCTCACCCTGTCCGGCGCCAACGCCTTCGACGGCGCGGTCGCCGTCACCGACGGCGTCCTGAGCGTCGGCAGCGCGGGCGCGCTCGGCTCGACCGTCGCCGGCACCACCGTCTCCTCGGGCGCTTCGCTCGAATTCCAGGGCGGCGCCACCGTCGCCGCCGAAGCCGTCACCTTGGGTGGCACGGGCTTCGCCGGTTCGGGCGCGCTGCGCAACCTCAGCGGCGCCAACGCCCTGAACGGCACCGTGACCTTGTCGGACGCCACCCTCGTGGTTGCCGACGCGGGCACCCTGACCCTCGGCGGAGCTTCGGCGATCGTCGCCGGCTCCAACGCCCTCACCTTCGGCGGCGCCGGCGACGTGGTCGTCTCGGGCGCCATCACCGGTCCGGCGGCCACCCTCGCCAAGATCGGTGCGGGCCGCGTCACCCTCTCGGGAGCCAATGATTTCGCGGGCGGCGCGACCGTCTCGGCCGGCACCCTCGCCTTGGGCGCCTCCGACGCCCTCGCCGACCTGCTTCCGGTGACCGTCTCCGGCGGCGTCCTCGACGTCGCTGCCTTCAACGACACCGTCGCCTCGGTCTCTCTCGTCTCCGGCTCGATCACCGGCAGCACCGGCGTGCTCACCTCGACCGCCGACTTCGACCTCCGCTCCGGCTCCGTCTCGGCCGTCCTCGGCGGCTCCGCGAACGTCGTCAAGACCACCGCGGGAGTCCTCACGCTCTCGGGCGCCAACACCTTCACCGGCCAGCTGCGCGTCAACCAGGGCACCGTGGCCTTCACGCAGGGCTCCCACCTCGGCGCCGGTTCCGTCCGCGTCGACGGCGGCGTCCTCGCCTACGCCGGCGCCGGCACGCTGGCCGCGCCGGTCTCGGCCACGGCCACGCAGAACCTCTCGGTCGGCTCCTCGGGCGCGACCCTCAACGTCGCCAACCGCTTCGCCACCCTCGGCCTCAGCGGCGCCGTCGCCACCGTCTCCGGTCCGGTCACCCTGACCAAGACCGGCCTCGGCCGCGTCAACGTCGCGGGCTCCGTCGATCTCGGCGGCGGCACCGTCACCGTCTCGCAGGGCGCCCTCGGCGCCGGCTTCGTCGCCGGCGGCGTCACCGCCGTCAACGTCGCCAACGGCGCGACCCTCAACCTGTTCGACGGCGCCGCCGTCTCGCTGGGGTCCGCGCTCGTCAGCCTCGCGGATGGTTCGGGCCTCGGCTTCGACCTCGGCGCGCCCACGGTCAGCGACGCGATCACCCTCTCGGCCGGCTCCACCCTCGGCGCCACCGTCACGATCAACCTCAGCAACGTCGGCGGCCTCGCCGCGGGTTCTTACACCCTCCTTTCGAGCATCACCGGTCCCGACCTCCGCAACACGAGCTGGATCCTGGGCAGCGCTCCGGTCGGCCTGAACTACAAGTTCGAGACCGGCCTCTCCGGCGGCCAGCAGCTCGTGCTCAACGCGAGCCCGATCATCAACCGCTACTTCAACGCTCCCGCCGGCGGCTCCTGGAACGTCGCGGCCAACTGGTCCGAAGACCTCGCGGGCCTGACGCCGGCCTCCGCGGTGCCGACCATCACCGACACCCTCATCTTCAGCACGGCCAACGTGACCGGTCCGGCCGTCGCCACGACCCTGGACGCCGCGCTCACGGTGGACAGCCTCGTGTTCACCTCCGTCCCGACGGGCGTGACCTCCGTCTCGGTCGCTCCCGGCACCGGCGGCACCCTCGCCATCTACCCCGGCAGCTCCAACAACGGCATCGAGGTGCAGGCCAACGCCGGCGCCGTCCTGATCTCCGCGCCCATCACCACGCAGGGTGTCCAGACCTGGACCGTCGATGGCACGGGCGCCAACGGCTCCTCGCTGACCCTTTCGGGCGGCGTCGCCTTCAACACCCCCGTCACCAAGGCGGGCGCAGGTCTCCTCGTCCTGACCGGAGCCGGCACCGGTTCCGGCGGACTCAACATCTCCCTCGGTTCCGTCAACGTCGGTTCCGCCTCGGCCTTCGGCACCGGCTTGGTCCGCCTCGGTTCGGGCGTGATCCTCGACAACGTCTCCGGCGCGGCCCTCGCCAACGCGGGCGGCAACGCCTACGAGTGGAACGCGGGCTTCACCTTCGTCGGAACCCAGTCCTATGACCTCGGCGCGGGCGCGGTGCTCCTGCGCGAAAGCTCGGGCGTGACCGTCTCGGCGGGCACCCTCACCGTCGGCGGCGCCATCGGCGACGCCGGTTCCGGCTTCGCGCTGACCAAGCTCGGCACGGGCGCTCTCGTCCTCAACGGCGCCAACACCTTCGGCGGCGCCGGTCAGACGGTCGACGTCCAAGGCGGTCTCCTGACCGTCTCCTCCGACGCGGGCCTCGGCCACGCGGGCAATTCCGTGACCCTCGCGGTCAACGGCGCGACCGCCGCCACCGGCCTCAGCGTCACGGGTTCCTTCACCACCGCCCGTCAGATCAACCTGAACGCCGCGGCCAACTCCCTCGGCGTCCTCCTCGGTCAGACGCTCACCATCAGCAATCCCTTCGTCCTGTCCGCGGCCGGCAACACGCTCGCCAAGCATGGTGCGGGCACCCTCGTGCTCCCGTCGGCCAACGCCGGCTGGACCGGCGGCCTCACCATCAACGCGGGCGTCGTCAGCCTGGGCAACGCCCTCGCGGCCGGCACCGGTCCGATCTCCATCGCGCCCGGCTCCGCGGCGCGCGGCACGGCCCTCCAGCTCGTCGGCGGCTTCGAACTCACCAACCCGATCACCCTCCAGGGCACGGCCGGCCAGCTCCAGGGCGGCGTCAACTTCGGCGGCCAGCTGCAGAGCGTCTCCGGCGTCAACACCGTCTCCGGCCTGATCACGCTGCCTTACGGCGCGGTCATCGGCGCCGACGCGGGTTCGACCCTGCGCATCTACGGCGGCATCCAGAACACCGTCGGCAACAACACGCTCATGCTCAACGCCAAGGGCGACATCGTCCTCGGCAACACCGAGATGAGCTTCGGCGGCACGACCCGCTTCAACTCGGTCGAGAAGCTCGGCGCCGGCACCCTGCGCATCGAATCCTCGAACGTCACCGAGGTCATCGACCAGAACACCAACGGCCTCCTGATCCGTCAGGGCACCGTCCTCGTCGACACCAACGGTTCGTGGCGCTCGCGCGTCTTCCTCGACGTCGGCTCCGTGCTGCGCCTCGACAACACCGCGGTGAACTTCTCCACGGGACGCCTGAGCACCACCGCCGGCGGCATCTACAAGAACATCACGTTCCGCGGCGGCTGGCTCGACATCCTCGGCGGCACCATGTCCGCCAGCGCCACCGTCGAAGGCTTCCAGGACACCACGTTCGGCAAGGGCGTGAGCATGATCAGCCTCAAGCAGCAGAGCCTCGCCCTGCAGCCGACCAACCTCGTCTTCCGCGGCGCCGCGTGGGGCAACAACGCCCCGACGCAGGGCACCTCGGCCCCGGGCGTCTCCATGGTCTTCCGCGGCGTCGGCCAGACCCCGGGTTCGGGCCGCGCCTCCGTCCAGTTCATCAGCGCCCCGGCGCTCTCCGGCGAGACCGGCGCGGCCGGCGTGCGTAACCGCGGCATCCTGCCGTGGGCCATCGTCGACATCAACTACTCGGGCGCCTTCGGCTCCAACGTGTCCTTCGCGACGCTGGGCTCGGTCAACAACAACATCCGCTGGCTCGACGCTCCGGAGTATGACATCGATCCGACCGTCTTCGGCGGCACCGCGCAAGGCGTCGTCACCAACTCGAACCTGCTGCTGACCGCCGCCAGCGCGGCCAATCTCGCCGTCACGAGCAACACGCAGCGCAACTCGCTCACGATCGAAGGAGGCGCCGGACTGGCGCTCGCCGATGGCGTGCAGTTCAGCCTCCGTTCCGGCGGCATCCTCGTCCGTCCGGGCAGCGTCTCCACCCTTGCCGGCGGCGTCATCAACCAGGTCGCCGCCTCCACGGCCGGCCTCAACGTCTGGACGCTCGGCGACCTGACCATCTCGTCGGCTCTCGCCGGCGGCAACGGCGTCGGCAACGGCAGCCCGTCGCTGATCAAGGCAGGGGAGGGCACGCTCACCATCGCGCCCCCGCTCTCCGCGGTCAACGGCCTCGGCGCGCTCGGCACCAACACGCTCAGCGGCCTCTTCATGCTCAACCAGGGCACCGTGAAGCTCGGCAGCCTGAACGCGATCCTCGCCAACAACTACTTCTCGGCCATCGGCGGCACGCTCGACCTGAACGGCAAGTCCCAGCTGTTCTTCGGCACCTTCACCGAGTCGACGATCACCAACCAGGGCACCACGATCACCAGCTCCAACGGCGCCGGCCACCTGCTGATCAACGCCGACAACACCGGCCGCCAGTTCGCCGGCCGCCTCGTCGGCAACGTCAGCCTGACCCGTTCCGGCCTCAGCACCCTCAACTTCTGGGGCGTCAACAGCCATACCGGTTCGACGAACATCAACGGCGGCCTGACCGTCATGTACGGGGACGCCGCGTTCACGTCCACGAGCGAGCTCAACATCAGCTACGCCAACCTCTACCTCGACAACAACAACAGCCTCACGGCGAGCGCGGACCGCATCAACGACGCCGCGGTCGTCAACCTGCGCCAAGGTTACATCGAGCTCCGCGGACGCGACCAGACCGCCGTCAGCGAAGCGCTCGGCACCGTCAACCTGCTGGAAGGCAATTCCTTCCTCTACAACCTCGCGAGCGACAACGGCGGCGGCACGGTCACCATGTCGATCGGCAACCTCGTCCGCGCGGTCAAGGGAGGCACCGTCAACTTCTCCTCCGCCGGCGCCCCGCACCGCATCCTGCTGGGTCAGCTCAACGGCGCGCCCGTCACCGCCTCCTCCGTGCTCGTCAACGGCCTCATCGGCCCGTGGGCGGTCAGCGGCCTCAACGGCAACGGCAACACGCACTTCGCCTCCTACTCCGACACCCTGGGCGTCGGACCGCTCGGTTCCGCAGGCTACGCGGCCTATTCCAACCTCGTCACGGACGCGACGACCCTGGTTGCACCGGCGTCCACGGCTAACATCAACCTCAACACCGGCGGCGTCACCGTCCCGGTCGCGTCGGACCTGACGATCAACTCGCTGCGCTTCGGGGACACGACCTCCATCGTCGTCGACGTCAACGCGGGCCGGACGCTCACCGTCGCCTCGGGCGGCATCCTCTTCGCCGGCACGGGCACGAATTCCCACTACCTGGGCGTGACCGATAACGTCGGTTCCGTCACCACCACCGCGCCGGAGCTCGTCCTCCACTCGGTCGGCGGCGGCTGGCAGGTCTTCCGCTCCGCGATCGTCGGTTCCGGCGTCACCCTCGTGAAGTCGGGCAACGGCCCGGTCTTCATGGCGGGCGTCAACACCTACGACGGCGGCACCATCGTCAACCAGGGCTGGCTCGGCGTGAACGGCAACAGCCGCATCCCGCTCGCCGCCGACGTGACCCGCGGCCTCGTGCTCAACGGCGGCCAGGTCGAAGCCTTCGGCGCCGGCGTCATCGCCGCGGGCAACGAGGTCATCCTCAACGCCAACGCCACGCTCCGCTACTTCGGCGACAACACCGTCGCCAAGCTGACGATCAACAACAACGGCTCCAACGGCACCGGCTGGGTGCGCACCTTCGCGACCAACCAGGCCAGCGGCGCGGGCTCCCGCGGCGTCCTGACCATCGGCGCCGGCGGCCTCGTCGCCACCTCGTCCAACGTCACCACGACCTCCTTCATCGAAGGCCGCGTCGACTTCGGCGCGACCCCGAACTTCATCGACGTAGCCCCGATCTCCGGCGGCGGCTTCGCCGACGTCGATCCGCTGCGTCCGACCCTGGCCATCCAGGCGATCGTCGGCTCCTCCGGCGGCGTCACCAAGACCGGCAACGGCGTGCTGCAGTTCAGCGCGCAGGGCTTCTTCGCCTCCGACTTCACCGTCGCGGCGGGCGGCATCCGCACGGGCGTCACCAACGGCGGCTCGCGTCTCTCGACCCTCGTCCTGAACGCCGGCACCCGCTTCGACCTCAACAACCTGAACACCACCTGGGGCGGCCTCGCCGGCTCGGGCGACGTCTTCAGCTCGCTCGGCACCCCGACCCTCAGCGTCGGCTTCAACAACGCCGACACGGTCTTCTCCGGGCGCTTCATGCGCTTCAACGACGCGGCCTATCCGCAGTTCACGAAGATCGGCTCGGGCCGTCTCACGCTGACCGGCGACCAGCCGGCCACGGGTTCGTTCGGCGCCATCTCCGTCGGCGGCGGCATCCTCGCCTACGCGGGCGCCGGCCAGGCCTTCGAGAGCACCCTCGCGGCCCAGTCCGTCTTCAACGTCAACGCGGGCGGCACCCTCCTGCTCGATAACGCGACGACCAACGTCAGCCAGCGCCTCGGCGCGGGCCTCGGCGGCCGCGTCAACATCCAGGGCGGCGTGCTGTCCGTCCTCGGTTCCGCCTCCGGCGCCACCAACGAGAACGTCGCCTTCCTCGCCTCGCAGAACGGCGGCGGGCGCATCGAACTCCGTCCGGACGCCACCCAGTCCTTGTCCTTCGGCGCCACGGAGCTCCTGGCCGCCTCGCCGACGGGTTCCCTCGTCATCGCCGGCGCCGGCGCCCTCCCGGGCGCGGGCGTCGCGGATGTCAGCGTCACGACCCTCAACTTCGCCGCCAACCAAGGCGTCGGCTCCAACGGTTCCGAATTCAAGGCGGTCCGCGGCGACATCCTCGTCGACGCCTCCGCGACCGGCCCGGGCGCCGGCTTCCTGACGGTCGACTCCATCACCGGACGCATCCGTTCGCTGGATCCTCTCACCGAGACGGCGGCCCTCGCCAACACGATGGGCGGCATCTACAACGCGCGCCTGACCACGGCCACGACGCTCACCGCGCCGACCACGGTCAACACGCTGACGACTTCCGGCACGGCTTCCGTCGCCTCGGGCCTCGCGGCCAGCGTCTTCGGCAAGTATGGTCCCTCCGGCGACCTGCTCTCCCTCACGCTCACCAACGCCGCCGGTCTCCTCGTCCGCGACGGCACCACGACGTTCGACATGGGCACGATGGTCGGTCCGGCCGCCGGTGCCGCCTACTTCCACGTCCTTCCGGGCGCGACGCTCAACGTCAACGCCGCCCTCATCCCTGCGGCCACGGGCGGCTTCGTCCTCGACAACGGCGGCACCATGGTGCTCGGCGCGATCACCGGCGCCTTCACCGGCACCGTCGCGATCAACAACGGCACGCTCCGCCTCGCCTCCGGCCTGGACAACACCCTCGCGATCTCGGCGAGCGCCGGCGCCATCAGCCTGCCGTACGTCTCGCTCAACGGCGCGGGAGCCGTCCTCGACATCGGCGCCAACAACCAGGCCGTCCGCGGTCTCTCCAGCTCGAACCCGCTGCCCGGCATGGGCGGCACGGTCACCGGCCTCGCCGGAGCCGTGTTCTCCACGCAGGACAACAGCACGTTCGCGGGTCGCCTGACCGGCGGTCTGGGCTTCGTCCGCGGCGGCAACACCACCACGACGCTGACCTCGGCCAGCGACTACACCGGGACCACGGTCGTCCGCGGCGGCACGCTCGAACTCCGCGACGGCGGCTCGATCGCCAGCACCGCCGGCATGCGCCTCGCGCAGGGCATCCTGACCCTCAACAACTTCGGACTGAACGCGTCCGAAAGCCCGGTCCGCATCGCCGCCGCCAACGCGGTGACCATGTCGGGCGGCACCCTGACCTTCATCGGCGGCGGTTCGGCGGACAACGTGCTGAACCTCGATCAGGTCACGCTTGAGCGCGGCAGCAACCAGCTGAATTCCAACCCCTACATCAGCATGGGGGCCACGAACCGGATCAACCTCGGCAACCTCACGGTGGCCTCGGCCGGCGTCCGTCCGGTCCTCAACTTCAACGGTTGGACGACCCTCAACAGCGGCGGCATCAACACCATGGGCGGCCAGGGACTGACCCAGAACTCCAACGTCTGGATCTCGCAGCTCAACGGCGCCGCCTTCGGTTCGGGCAACCTCGTCAACGGCCTCATCGGCGGCTGGGCCATCGCGGATGGTTCCACCTTCGCGACCTACAGCAGCACCTTCGGCGTCGTGGCCATGGGCCAGCAGTACGCCATCGGCGGAAACTACCCGGCTCCGAACTTCACGGGTACCGACATCTCCGCGGCCACCCTCGCCACGGGCAATTACAACGACGGCGCCGCCGCCCGCACCATCACCGGCGCGCGCGTGGCCAACAGCTGGCGCCTGTCGCTCAACGCGAACCAGGACTTCACGCTGTCCAACGCCCCGATCACCCTCGGCGTCGGCATCGTGACCAACAACGGAAGCACCATCACCCTGCAGGGCGACAGCGCGGCCAGCTCGATCAGCTCGGCTTCGGGCGACCTGTATATCTACACGAACCAGGGCACGATGAACATCAACGCCCGCTTCACGGGCGCGATGAACTTCATCAAGACCGGTGGCGGCACCCTCCGCATCTCGACCCCGACCGCGCCGGCTTCGAACGATTACGCCGGTACGACCTACGTCAACCAGGGCACGCTGAACCTCGGCGCGGCCGCCGGCTTCGTGCTCATCCCGGGCGACCTCGTGATCACCGGCATGGCCAGCGGAACGAACTCCGCGGTCGTCATGCAGACCAACGAAGGCCAGATCACGGCGAACGCCAACGTCAGCCTCCTCGGCGGCGGCAACCTGACCCTCGTCGGCAACAACACCCTCCGCGCCCTGACCTTCGACAACGAAGGCGCGATGTCCAACCCGACGGTCGCCGTCGGCGCCTCCCTGATCCTCTCGGAAGCCGCCGCGATCACCGCGACCAACCAGTCGACGGTCTCCGTGCCTGTCATCAGCGGCACCGCGCTCCAGTTCAGCAGCGCGAACCCGGTCATCACCGTCAACGCGGGTCTCGCGGCCACGGGCCTGACCATCAGCGCCCCGATCACGCAGAACGCGGCCATGCTCAGCCTGACCAAGTCCGGCGCGGGCCTGCTCGCCCTCACCGGCCAGAGCACCTTCTCGTCCGACTTCACGTTGGCGCAGGGCTCCCTGATGCTGGGCGCGAACTCGACGCCCGTCTCGGGCGCCATCACCAGCGGTCCTCTGGGCCGCGGCGTCCTCCAGGTCGGCGCCGGCACCTCGCTCCTCAGCGACGGCACCGTCCGCACCATCGCCAACCTCGTGAACGTCAACGGCGACTTCGCCTTCGGCGGACGCGGCGCGGGCGCGGGCGTGACGCTGACCGGCAAGGTCAGCCTCGGCGCCGCCGCGCGCACGATCTCGGTGACCAACTACGGCGTGACCGCGACCTTCAACGGCGGCCTCAGCACCGACCTCATCGATCGTTCCACGGCCCTGACCAAGACCGGCAACGGCGTGCTCGTCCTCGGCACGCCCTCCACGGGCGCCGACCTCAAGGGCGCGGCCGTCCGCGTCTCCGGCGGCGTCATCCGCTGGGGTGGCAACGACAGCCTCCCGGCCGACACCTTCCTGATCGCGGGCACCGCTTCCGGCTTCGACCTGGCGGGCTTCAACCAGACGACCGACCAGATCAGCGGCACGGGCTTCTTCACGAACTCCTCCGCCGTCAATCCCAGCACCCTGACCGTTGGCGGCGACAACTCGTCGTTCACCTTCAGCGGCGCCCTCACCGACAACGTCGCCGGCGGCGGCGCGGCCCTCAACCTGACCAAGGTCGGCACGGGCGTGCTCAGCTTCGGCGCGGTGAACAACTACGCCGGTCTCACCGACATCCAGGCCGGCCGCCTGGACATCACCAACATCGGCTCCTTCGGCCTCGGCGCGGTCAGCATCGCGACCGGAGCCGAGCTGCGACTCGACCGCACGGGCACGCTGAACTTCCCGAATTCCCTCTCCGGCTCGGGCGACGTCCGCTCCGTCGGCGCGGGCACCACGATCCTCACCGATTCCAATTCGGGCTTCAGCGGCCGCTTCCTCGTCGACAACGGCATCCTCCAAGTCGGCAACGGCACGCTGATCGGCGACTCCGGCGATTTCGGCAGCGCGCTCCGCGTCATCGTGAACACCCCGGGACAGGTCCGCTTCAACTACTCCCAGAACTACTCGCTGTACCGCCAGATCGAAGGCACCGGCGACCTCGTGCAGCAGGGCGCCCAGACGCTGGTGCTCTCGACGCCCAACCCGCTCTTCGCCGGACGGGCCGTCGTGAACAACGGACGCATGGAGGCCAACGCCGCCGGTTCGCTCCGCACCGCCTCGGGCATCGTGGTCAACACGGGGGCCGTCTTCGCCGTCACCGGCGCCGACGCCGTGGGCGATTCCGTCACGCCCTACGGCGTGCCGCTCACCGTCAACGGCGGCGTCGCCACCGCCCTCGACCAGATCGCCTACGTCGGCGCGCTCACCCTCAACGGCGGCGACATCACCGCCGACGCGGTCGCCCGCGCCAACAACTCGGTCACCACGCCTTCGTGGGTGATCCTGGGCAACATCTCCGCCACGGATGACTCGACGCTGTCCGCGGAAGCGCTGAGCTTCGGCGCCGTCGCGGCGACCCGCGACTTCAACGTGTCCGCCGGCAAGACGCTCCTCTTCAGCGGCTCGGTGTCCGACGACGGCGTGAACCTGGCTTCGGTCTCGAAGTCCGGCGCGGGCACGCTCGAGCTCTCCGGCCTGGCCAAGACCTACGGCGGCACGACCACCCTCAACGGCGGCTTCCTTAAGCTCGGCGACCTGGCTCAGCTGGGACTCTCGGACTCCGCGGTCCACGCCAACCTGGTCTTCGCGGGCGGCTCCGTCGAGTACACGGGCGCCGGCGTCTTCGGACGCAAGTTCCTCGTCAAGGACGGCGGCGCGGGCTTCCACGCCACCAGCGGCGCCAACCCGCTGCTCGTCACCTCCGCCGGCCTGATCGACTTCGATGACGCCGCACCGGCCTCCGGACGCGCGCTCACGCTCTCCGGCACCAGCGCCCTGGCCAACACCTACTCGGCCGGCCTGCTCGACGGCGGCGACGCCGCGCGCGCCTTCTCGGCGATCGTCAAGAACGGCGTCGGCCAGTGGATCGTCGACGGCGCGGGCGCCTCGCTCGCTCCGGACGCCGAAGTCACCGTCAACGGCGGCGTGCTCGGGTTCTACATGAACGCCTTGGGCGGCACCGCCAGCAACGGCGCCATCACCCTCGGCAACAACGCCACGCTCCGCTGGGAATCGACGAACAACCAGGACCTCGGCGCCCGCCTCAAGGTGGCCGACGGCGCTTCGGCGACGATCCGCTTCGAGAACACCACCACGGCGACCACCTTCAACGACGGCTTCAACTTCGTCTCCGGCGCCAACACCGGCACGGGCGCCCTCGTGAAGTCCGGTTCCGGCGACCTGGTGCTCGCCGCGGCCAACACCTTCTCGGGCGGCCTGACGGTCGACGCGGGCAAGGTGACCGTCAACCACTCCGGCGCCCTCGGCAGCGGCGCGGCCAACGTCAGCGGCGGCGCGACCCTCGTGGTCAACAACGCCGTGACCAACGCCATCGTGGTGGCCGGAGCCGGCGCCGGTCCTTCGGGCGGCCAGCTCGTCGCCTCCGCCTCCGTCGGCGCCGTCACCGTGGGTTCGGGCGGCATCATCGGCCGTGGTCCGACCATCGGCACGCTCAGCTCCACCAGCATGACGCTCTCCGGCGGTTCCCGCCTCGAGTTCAAGCTCTGGGACATCAACACCCGCAGCGCGGGCGTCGGCTACGACCAGTATGCCTTCGGTGACCTGGACCTCTCCGGCGCTTCCGTCTCGAACAAGATCGTCATCAAGCTGATCTCCCTCAGCGACGGCCTCAACCTGGGCGCGGCCGGCAACCTGTCGCTCCTCCCGGGTGCCGCCGGCATCCAGACGTTCTCGTTCGGTTCGTTCAACGCCGGCGGGCTGAACCTTGGCGCCAACAACAGCGCCAACATCAGCGACCTGTTCGCGTTCGACACGAGCCAGTTCACCTACACGGGCGGCACGGCCTCCGACGCCAGCCTCTGGGCCCTCAACTTCGACACCGCCAACGGCGCGATCACGCTGACCGCGGTGCCTGAGCCCTCGACCTACGGTTTCGGTCTCGGCGCGCTGGCCCTCGCGGCCGCCGCCCTCCGCCGCCGCAAGCGTCAGGAGAAGAAGGCCTGATCAGACGAGGATCCGGGGACCTGAGGAAACCAGGTCCGGTGGACGAAAAGGGAAGGGCGGCTTCGGCCGCCCTTTTTTGCGCCTGAGTGGATCCGAGGTGGGGACGTGATCACCGACACGTCCGTGGGCGGACGGACGATGGGAAGGCCCGCCCTGCCTTGATGGCTCCACCTTTAATCTTTCCCCGTTTCTGGCCCCGGGTAAGGTTTTTCCCATGACCCCGCCCCTGCACCCCATCCCCGGGGCAGCCCGTTTCGACCGGCGGTCCTTCGTGGCCAGCGGCGCGGCCTGGCTTTCGGTGGCGGCCCTTTCGACGCAGCGCTCCTTCGGTCGTCCGTTCCTGGGCGCCAAGCTCGACGCGTATCCTTTCACGCTCGGCGTCGCGTCGGGCGATCCCGCACCCGATGGCTTCGTGATCTGGACGCGACTCGCGCCCAAGCCGCTGCAGCCCGACGGCGGGATGGCCGCCGCGCCCGTCGAAGTCACCTGGCAGGTGGCCGAAGACGAGAAGTTCGCCAAGGTCGTCCGTCAGGGCGTCCATGTCGCCACGCCGGAGTGGGGTCACTCGGTCCACGTCGAAGTCGAAGGGCTCGCGGCCGACCGCTGGTATTGGTATCGTTTCATGGCGGGCGGCGAGGTCAGCCCGGTCGGACGTTCCCGGACGTTCCCGCGCCGCGAGGCCGACGCCGCGAAGCTCCGCTTCGCCGTGGCCTCGTGCCAGCATTTCGAGCAGGGCCTGTTCACCGCCTACGACCACATGGCCAAGGAGGACCTCGACGCCGTGGTCTTCCTCGGCGACTACATCTACGAATACAAGGGGCAGGACAAGAAGGTCCGCAAGCACCTCGGCGACGAGATCATGTCGCTCGGCGATTACCGCGTCCGCTACGCCCAGTACCGCGGCGATCCCGCGCTGGCCCGCATGCATGCGCTCGCGCCGTGGATCCTCACCTGGGACGACCACGAATTCGACAACAACTGCGCCGGCGACGTCTCGGAGGAGAAGGGCGTCGACCGCGAGTCCTTCCTGCGCCGCCGCGCGGCCGCCTATCAGGCCTATTACGAGCACATGCCCTTGCGCCGCGCCGCGCTGCCGAAGGGTCCGGACATGCTGCTCTACCGTCGCGTCCCTTTCGGCCGGCTCGCCGATTTCTTCGTCCTCGACACCCGCCAGTATCGCACCGACCAGCCCATGGGCGACGGTCATCATCCCAACGACCCGGTGCAGATGGATCCGGCCGGGACGATGCTCGGCAAGGCCCAGCGGGAATGGCTTTTCCGCGGCCTGCAGGGCTCGCCGTCGCGCTGGAACGTCCTGGCCCAGCAGGTCATGGTCGGCCACGTGGACCGCAAGGCCGGCCCTGAGGAGGCGTTCCAGATGGACCAGTGGCCGGGCTACGAGTTCGAGCGGCGTAACCTCCTGCGGCATTTCCGGGACGCGCAGGTCCGTAATCCCGTGGTGCTGACGGGCGACATCCACGCCAACTGGGCGAACGAGCTCGTCCTGGACTTCGAGCGTCCGGAGCAGGGCTCCGTCGGCACGGAATTCGTGGGCACCTCGATCACCTCGGGCGGCGACGGCGCGCTCGCGCCCAAGACGCTGGCGGATACCTACCGCGAGAACCCTTTCGTCAAGTTCCACAGCACCGAACGCGGCTACCTCGTCTGCGAGGTCACGCCCAAGGCATGGCGCACGGATTACCGCGCCGTCGCGTATGTCACCAAGCCCGGGGCGCCGCTGCTGACCCGGGCGACGTTCGTCGTCGAGGACGGCGCGCCCGTCCTCCGCCAAGCCTGAACTTTCCATGATCCGACGCATCCTGACCCTCACGACGGCCCTGTTGCTGGCCGTCGGCTCCTTGTCCGCGGCCGAACCGGCGCGCGACGTGACGTTCTACCTCGTGTCCGACACGCACGTGGGGATGAACTACCGCAAGACGACGCCGCCGTTCGGCTCCGATGAGTTCAACGCCCATGTCGCCAGGACGTTGGAGGTCCTCGCCAAGGTCCCCGGC
Source organism: Verrucomicrobiota bacterium (assembly GCA_041180005.1). Lineage (GTDB taxonomy): Bacteria > Verrucomicrobiota > Verrucomicrobiia > Opitutales > UBA953 > UBA953. The sequence goes on from JBEGSF010000004.1 coordinate 188,595, forward strand.
ACGGCGTGGCAGGAAGGGCCGGTGGCCGAGGCCATGAAGGGCAAGGGGCCGGTGCCTCGTCCGCTCGGCATGCTGGTCGCGGGCGACCTCACGGAGGTCGGCAACGCCGCCCAGTGGGCTGACTTCGATCGTCTCTTCCCCTGGAAGGGCACGACCCCGGCCAAGTATCCGACCTTCGCGCTCGCCGGTAATCATGACGGCGGCAACGCCGGTCCGGTCCGCCAAGGCCTGCGCCAGCGTAACCGTGAGATGGCCGCCGCCGGCCTGGTCACCGCTTCGGAAGACGGCCTGCATACTTCCTGGAACTGGCAGGGCGTCCACTTCATCAACGTGAACCTCTACGGCGGCGACGGCGCCAAGGAAGGCGCGAAGGAGAGCTCGATGTGGAATCCGGAAACCGCCCTGACCTACCTCAAGGCGCAGCTGGCCAAGATCGGCCGGACCGAGCCGGTGGTCATCGTCCAGCACCTCGACTTCAGCGCCCGTAGCACCTGGTGGGACCAGCCGAAGCGCAAGGCCTTCTACGAAGCCATCAAGGCGCATAACATCATCGCGCTCCTGCACGGACACACGCACGACATCACCCGGCTCAGGTTCCCCGAGGACAAGGATTACGCGGATTGGGGCGGCCAGGGTCCGCGTTTCGATTGCTTCTCCGCCGGCGCTTTCAAACCTGACGCCAAGGATGGCAAGCCTTTCCCCGGTCCGCGTTACCCTTGCGAGTGCTATGTGTTCCGCATCGTCGACGACGTCTTGGTCGCCGCCCACTACACCGCCGAACCCGGCGGCTGGAACACCAGCAAGCACGCCCCGCAGCTGACGTTTGTGAAATCGATCAAGTAAAGAGGGGTAGGGGTAGGGGTAGGGGTAGGATTGATGACAGATGACAGATGGCTGAATCGATGACAGAGGGCCGATGCCCTGATGGCCGTCGCTCCGCGCCCATTCATTCCAACCGCCAATCGCTTACCACAAACACCTCCCTTGGTAGCCGCTCCGGTCAACCGGCCAACGGTTCAACGGATTAACTCTGTCTGATCAACCAAGCCTCCTCGCTGGCCCCGCCCCAGCCCTAGCCCTGGCCCTGATTCTACTTCGCCGTTCCCCGTCGCCACACCTGCTTGTCCGGGGTGACGAGGATGACGTCGAGATTCTCGCGATCGGCGATGAGCTTGGCCTGTTCGAAGCCGACGGCCATGAGCGCGGTCGACCAGCCGTCGGCCTGCGCGCAGGAAGGGTGGAAGACCGCGGCGAGTTCGAGCGTGGGCACGACGGGCTCGCCGATCTTGGGTGAGAGGATGTGCGAGACGGGCTTGCCGGCGGCCGCCTTGCGGGCCCGGTAAAGACCGGAGACGCTGAGCGCGCGGTCGGTCAGCACGACGGTCTCCATCGTCATCCGCGGCTGGAAGGGGTCTTCGAGGCCGACGCGCCAGGTGCCGGCCGCGAGCACCTCGCCGCCGACTTCGACCAGGAATTCCTCCAGGCCTTCGCGGCGCAGGATCTGCGCGGCGCGGTCCGCGGCGTAGCCCTGCAGCAGCGAGCCGAGGTCGAGGCTCAGCTTCTCGTGGCTCTTCGCGAGCGTGAGGTTGGGCTTGTCCAGCGTGAGCTTCTTCCACCCGACCAGCGCGAGGGCTTCGCGGACCTGCTCCGGCGCGGGGGTCGGACGCTGGCCGTCGGGCCCGTAACCCCAGAGCGAGGTCAGCGGAGCGACGGTGAGGTCGAAGCCGCCGTCGGTGGCGCGGCTGAGGCCGAGCCCCAGTTCGGTGAGCTCGGCGAGTTCCGGCGTGATGCCGAACGGCTGCGTGGATTCGAGCTGGTTGAAGTCGGAGGTCGCCGATGAAGCGCGCCAGTGCGAGAGCGAGAACTCCGCGCGGTTCATCTCCGCCTCGAGCTCGCGCTTGAGCAGCTCGGCGTCGATCTGATCGCCGCGCACCTTGATGCTCCAGGTCGTGCCGAAGGCCGCGCCATGGAGTTCGGTGACGGGACGACGGGCGGCGGCCTCGGACGGGTCGGCCGCGACGGCGTCGCCCTCCGGGAAGAACGCGATCGCCGCGCCGAGGGCGAGCACCAGGGCGGCGAGCGTATCGCGTCGGGCCCAGCGCTCGTCGGCGCTGCTCGTGCGCACGAACTTCAGGAGGGCGCCGGTCGGGCAGCCGTATTTGCAGTAGGCCTGCGGGACGAACATCGAGGCCAGCAGGCCGGCGACGGCCAGGCCTAGCGGTATGGCCACGGCGGTGCCGAGGACCCAGGCATCGAAGGGCTCGGCCTCGCCTAGGGACCAGCGAGGCCAGGCCAGGGCGGCCAGAAAAGCCCCGGCGAGGGCCAAGGAGGGCAGTTTAACCAGCCAGCCATGCCATCGGGCGGGGACGGCCACATGGAGGCGCCTGAAGCCTCCTAGGAGTTCCTGGGCGGCCCCGTGGGGGCAGACCTGGTGGCAATAGGTCTGACGGCGGGCGGCCCAAGGGATGAGCAGGGCCACGGCGGCCAAGGCCAGCAGGGCGGGGGCGGTGCCCCAAGGCAGTCCGTGGCGGGCCCAGCCGGCGAAGACCGAGAGCGAGAGCAGCTGGCCCAGCCATAGGCCGAGGCCGCCGACGAGGAGCAGCTGCCAGACTCGGCGGATCCACGGGCGGGCGTGCAGCGACGTGAACGTCAGCAGCAACGCGCCGATGATGAAACAGCCGAGGGCGACGGATTTCCAGAACCGCGCGGCGGCCTCGCGCTCACGCTTGCCTCCGTGCCGATCGTCGGCGAAGCGCGTCTGCAATCCCTTGGCGATCGCGTAGCTCGTCAGGGTCGCGCCGGCGACCGTGTCGAGCTCGGCCTTGCGGAAGTCGAATTCCGCCCACTGGCGGACATCCCATTGGGTCAGCTTGGAGAGGTAGGTGCGGCCCTGCGGGTCGGGCTCTTCGTCCTGGATGCGGCTGACGTAATCGGACGTGTCGTAGGTCGAGCGGAGCACGACCTTGCGGAGGCGGAGGGCGTCGGGTTCGACGGCGATGAGCGTCTCGCTCGGGCCGGCATATCCTTGGACCTCGTCAGCCGAAGGGGAGGAGCGCACCACGTAGCCGAGGTGCGCGCGATTGGCGCCGCGCACGAGGTTCCAGCCGAGGCGCGGGACATTGGGTTCGAAGCCGGTCGCGTCGGGGAAACCGGCCGACTGGACCTCCTTCAACGTGAGCGGCAGCGGGAAGCGGAGGGAGACGTAGTTGCCCGAGAGCCGCCGCTGGATGGATTCCGCGATGGCGTAGGCCGTGAGCGTCGAGCCCGCGTAGCCGTCGAGCTTGGGCGCGGGCTGGGCCGACGGTCGCCAGGACTTGAACGCATCATCGAAGGCCGTCGAGCGACGCAGCCGGTCGACGTGTTCCGGCGTGTCCTGGCTGGAGAGGATGCGCGTGCCGACGATCTGGTCGCGGAGGTCGAGCGCGACGAGCACGTTGCTCGGCCCCGCGTAACCGACGATCGCGTCGGCGTCGGGGGAGGTGGTGAGCAGCCGGCCCAGCCGGTTGCCGAACTGGTCTTCGACGAGCAGCGTCTGGCTCGGGCCGGACTTCAGGCGGCGCGCCTCCGGGAAGAACGCCTTCGCGTCGGCAAGGCCCAGCCGCGTCAGCGCGGACTCCGTGACCGGGGTCGTGCGCTGCAGCAGCAGGGCGGCCAGCAGGAGCGCCCCGAGACGCCAGCTTCTGACCAGCCAGGCGCTGACGCGGGGCGACACCATCGCTTACTCGGCGAGGACGAGCTGGAAGGCGTCGGCGTGGACGTTGCCCTTGGCGCCGTCGGACGACAGGACGAGGGTGTGGGTGCCGGCGGCGAAGGTGAACTTGCCGAGGACGGCGGCCTTCTCGATCGAACCGGTCGTCTGGTTGAGGCGGAGCGTCACCGGCTTCTCGCCGGCGCGGTTGATCACCAGGACGGCGTTGGGCGAACGGTTCTCGTGGCCTTCCCAGTAGCCGCGGAGCTCATACTTGCCGGCATCCTTGACCTCGAACGTGTAGGTGGCGCGGTTGCCTTTGCCCGCGCCGTAGTGGTAGCCGGCGCCCAGGTGAGGGAGACCGTGGCCTTGCGTCCACTTGCCTTCATACTTGGCCTGGGCGTCGTCGACGACGATGCCGCCGAGCTTGGCGAGTTCCTGGAGATCGTCCGGGCTGAGCTTGCTGGGCGAGCCCTTCTGGAGGTCGAGGTTCATGCGGCCCACGGGCAGCTGCTTGAAGTCGGCGATCGAGGCGTCGAGGAAGAGGTCGGAGCGGAGGTCGGCGCGACGCATGCGGCCGGGCTGTTCCATGAGCTTGATCAGGTCGGGCAGGTGCTTCTGGTAGACGCCGCGCGGGTCGGTGTTCTCGCGGACGGCGAGGTAGGCGGCCTTGCCGACGACTTCGCCCATCATGCCGATGGTACGCATCACGCGCACGGTGCCGAGGGCCTCGTGCGTGACGGAGATGTGGCGGCCGGCGAAGAACAGGTTGCTGATGTTCTTCGAGTAGAAGAGGCGGTAGGGCAGGGGGTAGCCGTTGCGACGGTCGACCGCGGCGATGTGCTTGCCGCTGGCGTCGACGTAGCCGAAGGCCGCGCGGGAGATGAACGGATTGTCCGGGAACTTCTTGGCATACTGTTCCTTGGCGTAGTGGAGGTCGATGTCCCAGGTCGTGGGCACGCAGCCGTCGTCGAATTCCTTGCGTTCGACGATGTCCTGCTTGTTCAGGATGATGTCGCCGTCGAAGAGGCGCGACTCGCGCGGGCCGCCGACGTGCGAGGCCCACTTGAGCTCCGACTTGGCGTATTTGTCCTTCTGCGGGCCGTTCTTGAGGGCGGAGAAGGCGCCGTACATCGCGCGGAAATTCCAGTCGCGGATGTATTCGAGGTCCTTGATCGGATCCTTGTCGAAGCCGGATTCCCAGAACCACTCGGCCTTCATGAAGGGCTTGTCGTCGATCTTGGACTTCGACTTCTGGAGGAGCGGGAAGTCGCCCATCTCGAGCGGCAGCGCCCACGGGGTCGCGGGCCAGGTCGACGCTTGTTCCTCGTCCTGGTAGAACCACATGTTCGACATGCCCATGCGCTTGTTGGGCTCGGTGCGGAAGGTCGCGCCGGCGTAGGCGCCCACCCAGCCGTGGCCGGTGGTGTCGGCCACGAACTTGGCGCGGAAGACCTTCTCGCGGCCGGTCTTCACGTCGATGGCCTTCACGGCGGCGATGCGGTTGCCGTCCATGACGACTCCGGTGGCGAAGTGTCCGAGGAAGAGGCTGATGTTCTTCTCCTTGCGGACGACCTGTTCCTTGAGCTCGTCGCCGAAGCTGTCGACTCGGCCCGGGCTGTCGGGCGAGCGGTCGCCGATCTCCTCGATCATCTCGCCGAGGTGCGGGTATTTGCCGCGGGTGGTGCCGCCCATGGCCCAGACGCCGATCTCGGAACTGCCGTTGCCGCCGAGGACGAAGCGATCCTGGATGAAGGCGACCTTGAGGGACTGGCGGGAAGCGGAGAGGGAGGCGCCGAGGCCGCCGTAGCCGCCGCCGACGACGACGAGGTCGAACTCGCCTTGGTCCTCGGCGCCCTTGGGGCTGTTCCATTTCGAGCGGGCGGCGACGAGCGCATCGCCTTCGGGCGGAGTGAAGGAGGCGTCCTTGCTGAAGAGGATGGCGTCGGCGCGGCCGGCGAAACCAGTCAGGTCATGCAGGGCGATCTTCACGTCGCCGGCAGGCAGCGTGACCTTGCCGCCTTCCTGCCAATGCCACTCGGCGCCCTTGGTGCCGAACTCGGCGGCGACAGGCTGGCCGTTGACGATCAGCTGGAAGCGACCCGGGGTGCCGGGGGCGTTCCAGTGCGCGACCCAATCCTTGGTGCGGACCCAGACGCGGTATTCGCCCGCGGCGGGGATGCGGACCGTGCCGGTCGCGTCGGCGACGGGCTTACCAAGGCCGTGGGCCAGAAGGTAGGGCGATCCGACGATGTTCGTGAAGGAAGTGTCGAGCTTCCAGCCTCCCTGGGAGGCCAGGGATTCGGCTTCGACGAAGACGGTATCGGCGGACTGAGCGCGACCGGTCAGGGCGGCCAGCAGGGACAGTCCAAGGAGGGGGAGGACGCGAGGGGACATGGGCTTATTAGATGGCAGGGGGGTGAAGGAGTTCCAGACAGAAAGAGGGTGGGTGGAATAAGGGGTAGGGGTAGGGGCAGGGGTAGGGGGTGAGATGGCTGAATCGATGGCGGATGACGGATGACAGAGGGCTTAACTCACCACTGAGGGCTGAGTGGAGGACAGCGTTGAGGACTGAATTGATGACTGAATGGATGATGCCTGCCGGATGATTGGCTGGGGTGGATAAATCGTTTTCAGGTCTCAGGTCTCGGCCATCGGGTATCTGGTCCGGGTATTCAGGTTCAGGTCCAGGTCCCGGGCCTGATTCCCGAACCTGTGCCTGTACCCGTACCTGCAACCGAGACCTGTGACCCGAGAATGCCTCCAGTCCCAGTCTGTTTCGGCGCCTTTTCTTTCTCCAACCGCCAACCGCTAGCCGCCAACCGCCTACACCTGGTCCATTCAGCCCTCGATTCATCCCTCAACTCCGTCCTCAATACCACCCCCGCTCCCCATGATCCTCCGTCTGATTGCCACGCTCTGCGCCTCCGTCTGCCTGGCCGCCGACATTCCTTCGTCTGGTCTGCTGGTCGATCTCGATGCCGCTAAGGGCGTGACGCTCGACGCGCAGGGTCGCGTGACCGCCTGGACCAATCAGGTCGGTGGTGCGGCGACCACGGCGTTGTTCGTCGGTCAGCCGAAGGGCAGGGCGGAACCGACCTCGGGCCTGCCGACGGTGGTCTCCGGCGAGAGGGCGTCGCTCTCCTTCCGTCAGCAGGAACTCGTCTGTCATGATGAGTCGGCGTTCGACGGACTCATCCGGGGTTCCGGTTGCACATGGGTCGCGGTGATCAAGGTCTACCCGCAGCGCGTCGGCCTCAAGGACGTGAATTCGTTCTTCGGCAACCTGCGCAACGGTCAGAAATACGAAGGACTCTGGGGCTGCCTTGACGACGATAACACCGTCTGGTGGGGCGCGCGCAACGGCATCACCTTCGGCCGATTCGACGTCAATAACCCCAAGCTGGTCGGCCCGAAGCTCGAGGAAGGCCGCTTCCATTTCCTCGCTGGTCGCATGGGCGCCGGACAGCCGCAGCGGGATTCCCTGGCCGACGACTTGAATGTCGGCCGGACGGAAGCCACGCTCGAATTCTTCGTCAACGATCTCAAGCCCTGCGCGACCGCCCGTTTCCCGGTCAATCCCAAGGCCGACGCCTCGAAGCTCGCGATCGGACAGGAACGCGACGCGATCCAGCATCCCGGCAAGGAATCCTTCGACGGCGAGATCGCCCGCTTCCTCCTCTGGGACCGCCCGCTCACCGACGCGGAAATGAAGGCGGTATTTGAGAGGGTGAAGTGAGGATCGATGGCTGGATCGATGACGGATGACCGAGTCGATGACAGATGACTGCATCGCTGGCAGCGGACGCAGGTCAGGATACCTCCCGCCTGACGCCCGGGGCCGCCACCCGCCAACTGAATTGGAAGCGTCAGTAATCTTGGGTCGGACTGAATCTAAGTCGGTGCTTTTTCGATTCAGTCCTCGATGCAGCCATCCGTCATCGACTCAGCCATCTTCTCGGGGAAGCGTCACTTCTTCCCCTTCTGGAAGCCCTGGCCGCCGCGTTGCTTCATCCGTTCTTCGACCGCGTCGAGCACCTTGTCGACGACGTCGCCGGTCAGGTCCGCGTCGGCGGCGAGGATGGCTTCCTTCGTGGCCTTGCGGATGTCCAGCGCGGCTTCTTCGAACTGCGGCCGGAGGTTCTTCTTCTCGTCGTCGGAAGCATATTCGGCTTCCTTGCGGAGTTCGTTGAGTTTCTCGCGCGCGGCTTTGACGCCTTCGTCTTGGAAGGACTTGAACATGGCCATGCGGCATTTGTTGAGCTGCTCAGGCGTGACGCCTTCGATCTCTTCGGGCAGGAAGCCGCCCGTCTTGCCGCCGAACTTCGGGGCGCCTTGCTTGCGCGGCGCCTCGCCGGCCGGAGCTTCGGCGCTCGGAGCGCCCTTCGCGGCGAACTTAGGCTCGGCGGCCTTTTCGGACGGAGCTTGGACGACCGCTGCGGACTGTTGGGCATCCATGACGAAATAAGTCGCGGCGGAACCGACGGCGGCGGCGAGGAGGAGAGGGAAGAGTTGTTTCATGGATAGGGGGGCTTCAAAGGTAACCCCGCGGCAGGCAAGAAGTTGGGCTAAGATGGGCCAGGGACGGATTGGCTGGATCCCCATTTTCAGGTCTCAGGTCTCGGCCATCGGGTATCTGGTCCGGGTGTTCAGGTACAGGTTCAGGTCCTAGGTCCGATTTCCGAACCTGAACTTGTATCCGTACCTGTAGCCGGGGCCTGAGACCTGAAAATGCCTCTCCCATCCGCCAACCGCTTACCGCCAGCCGCCTACACCTGATCCATTCAGGCCTCACGCAGTCCTCGATCCAGTCCTCTTCGGACTATTTCTTCTCCCCGAAAGGGAAGGGCTTGAGCGGGGTCTTCGTGCCTTTCTTCGGGCCGGCCTTGGCGGCGGCCTCGCGGGCGCGCTCTTCGACCGCGTTGAGGATGGCGACGATGGTTTCCTTCGAGAGGGACGGGGCCGCCTCCGCGATGGCGGCTTCCTGCGCCTTGCGCATGTCCGCAAGCAAGGCTTCGAACTCACCGCGCATGTTCTTCTTCTCTTCCGGTGAGAGGAATTCGGCTTCCTTGCGAAGCTGCGTCTGCTTGGCCTTGATCTCCTTCAGCTTCGGGTCGCGTTGGGCCTTGAACGCGGCGGCTCGGAACTTGCGCATGTCTTCGGCGGAGACGCCTTCGACGTCGGCGAGCAGTTCCGCCGGAGACATCGCCTTGGGCGACTCGGGCTTGGCCTCGGCGGCAGGGGCCTCGGCGGTCTTGGCATCCTTGTTCTCCTTCGCGGCGGCGCGTTCGGCTTCGCTGGCCTTGGCCTGCGCGGCCTTGGCGGCTTCCTGTCCGCGCTTCTTCACCAGATCCTCGATCGCGTTGAGCGTCAGGACCAGCGGGTCCTTCTCGACGGAAGGGTCGAACTTCTGGACCGCTTCGATCGTCGCCTTCACCATGGCGTCGCGGGCGGTTTCGAATTCGACGCGCAGGTCTTCGGCTTCGTTGCGGCCTTTGACGAAACGGGTGCGTTCCTTGAGGTCGGCCAGGCGCTTGCGGGCGGCGGCGATGGCTTCGTCGCCGAAGGTCGCCATGATCGCGCGGCGGATCTTGGCGTATTGTTCGTCGGAGACTCCCGGGACGCTTTCGGGGAACTGGGCGCCGGCGCGGCCGGCCTTCTTGGCCGGCTGGGCGGCGGCTTCCTCGACGGCGAAGGCGCAGGGCGCGAGGAGGAAGAGGGTGAGCAGGGAAAGGAGGCGCATGGCAATTATACACCGAAAAAGCGGAAAGGTTTTAGCGGTTGGCGGTAAGCGGTTGACGGTTGGGCGAAACACTTCGGGTGCCAGGTCTCGGCTGCTGGTGCGGGCACAGGTTCAGGTTCGGGAGTCAGGCCCGGGACCTGAACCTGTGCCTGAACACCCGGACCAGATACCCGATGGCCGAGACCTGAGACCTGAAAATGGGCCTCCAACCAATCATCCAGTTTCCGGTCTCCCTTTGAGCCGAACAATCCCCGGCCAACCGATCAACGGATCAACCGGTCAACTTATCTAGCCCCAGCCCTAGCCCTAGCCCTGCCTGCCGCTTCGCGCCGCCTCACTTCTTCTTCGGCTTTCCGGCGACGTCGGACTTCTTCTGGTGGGTCGAGGCGACGTAATCGCGGATGACTTCGATGTTCAGGCCGGGATCGGCTTTCTGCATGGCCTTCACCCGCGCGGCGTCGATGGCCTCCCGGGCTTCCTTGTTGTCGCGGGCGCCGCCCTTCTTCTTTTCACCCTCGCTCTTCTTGGTCTTCTCGCCGGCGCCGCCGAGCTTGGCCACGGCGGCCTTGAATTCTTCGTCGGATTCGGCCTTGAGCCAGGCTTCCTGCAGCTTCACGCCGTCGGACAGCGAGACGCCGGCCGGGATCTCCGGTGCGTCCAGGCCTTTCTTTTTCTTCTTCACCGCGGGCTCCGCCGGCTTCTCGGTCGGTTTGGTCGCGGGCGTCTCAGGCTTCGGCGCGTCGGCGGCGAAGATCGAGAGGGAGGCGAGGCAGGCGGAGAGCAGGGCAAGGCGGTGCATGCAGATGGAACACCGGGACCTAGAAAAGGTTTTAGCGGTTGGCGGTTAGCGGATCGGAATCCCGAGAGTATGGAGTGTTGAGTATCGAGTATCGGGGGTGTGCATTCCTTGGGGTAGGGGCAGCACCGCGTGCTGCCCTAGTTTGCCTCTGCTGTGTTCCCAACCGCCAACCTCTAATCGCCGACACCTGTCATGGGTAGGGCGGGTTCTCCGAGCCCGCCGAACGGCGGCCGGCTGGGAAAACCGTCCCTACCCATGTCTTCCCTTACCAGATGCCCTTGAGGAGCTTGTTGCCCGGATAGGGGGCGTTGGAGTGCGGGCCGAAGAACATGCGGACGCCGGCGAAGACGGTGAAGGCGTCCTGGTTGTTCATGCGCGCGTGCTCCACGCCCGTGAGCAGCTTGAGCCGGTGGCCGGCCACATAGTAATTCAAGCCTAGGTAGGTCGCCTGATAGTGCTCCCCGCTGGGCAGGCCGGCGACCGACTCGTAGCGACGCTGGCTGCGCAGGCCACCGGTCATGCTGGCGCTGGCGAGCTGATAACGGGACACCAGTTCGAGCTTGTCCGTGAGGAAGATGCTGGGCTGGAAGTTGAGCCCGATCGCGTCCCCGCGCACGCCGCCGAAGCCGGCGGTGACTTCGGTCACGATCGCCACCGGTCCTTCCGTGACGATGAGCGCGGCCGAGGCCGCGTCATCGAAGCGGGTCAGGTTGGTCGCGCCGGCCCTCGCCTCGCTGTGCAGGAGGCTGCCGTAGAAGACCACGGAGTCCGCGCCGCCGAGATGTTCGAGGTCATAGGTGACGGCGGCGAGCGCCGACCAGCCGGAGTGCAGTTCCGTGAAGGCATCCCACATGTCCCGCTCGGCGAGGTTAGAGAAGACGCCGGCGTAGTAGTCGCACTTGCCCACGCGGCCCGAAAGCGTCACGGCGGGGGTGTAATCCAGGCCCATCATGTTCGTGAACATGGAGCGCTCCATGAAGCTCAGGTAACGGCTGGAGACGTTGCGGTCGTGCGTGAAGCGGTGCTTCTGCTGGCCGACGGTGAGCTGCACGGCGGGGTTGAATTCCCAGCGCGCCCAGAGTTCGGTGAAGCCGTTGTAAGCCGGTTCGAAGTCGCTGCCGCTGATGGCCTGCGCGTGGATGGTGAGGTGATCATACATCCTGGCTTGGAAGCCGAGACGCACGCGGCGGCTTTCGAACGCGCTCTCGCTGCGACCGACGCCGCTCGTGTCATGGTAGTGGCCGTGGTAGCGGCCGAGCACCCAGAGTTCCTGAAGTCCTTTCGCCTGCTTGTCCTGATAGACGAGCCCGAGGTTCTCGAACCGCTCCTTGAGCGAAGGCTCCGCGGCCGGTCGGCCGGAGCTGGCGGGCTGAGTCTGCGCGCCCAAGGGCAGGGCGGCGCAGGCGATCAGCAAGGCGAAGATGTCTTTCATTCGTAACATTTGTAACAATCGGATTTTGGTATGGGTGATATGCCTGGGGAGAGCCCTGGCTGTAAGGGTTAGATAACCCCTTCTTTCGCCGCGCAATCCGTCATCGGGCCACCGCCGAGATGTTTCCTCCCTGTCACATTTCCGTAACAATCGGAATAATTGCCCAAAGAGGCTGAATTAAGGGCGCAGTGGAGGGCTGAATCGATGACAGATGACTGAATCGATGGCAGAGGACAGAAGTCCCGCCACCTGCCATCCGGCACCGCCACCCGCACCTGAGAATGCATGACCCTAGCCAATCATCCGGTCTTCGGTTCCCCTGCGAGCTCCCATCCTCCAACCGCTCACCGCCGTCACCTATCCCAAACAAAAGACCCCGGCGAACCGGGGTCTTGATCGGGCCAGTGATCCGAAGATTACTTGGCTTCGGGCTTCTTGCCGCCCTTGTCGCCCTTGCCCTTGCCCTTACCCTTGGCGCGGGCTTCTTCGAGGGCCTTGAAGACGGCCTCGAGGGAGGCGTCAGCCTTGAGGATGGCGGCCTTGGTGGCTTCCATCACGGCCTTGCCGGCGGCCTGCTTTTCTTCGGGGGTCTTGGCTTCGGCAGCCTTGGCCTTGGCGGCCTTCACGGCTTCATCGCCCTGAGCGGCCTTCTGGGCGTCGAGGAACTTCTTCCAGGTCGCTTCGTCGACGGACTCAGGCTTCTGGGGCATGCCCTTCTTGCCGCCCTTGTCGCCCTTGCCTTCGCCCTTCTTGGCGGGGGCGTCGCCCTTCGGGGCGTCGGGCTTGGGAGCGTCCTGAGCGAGGAGGCCGGCCGAGGTGATCAGGGCCAGGAGGAGTGCGAGTTTGATCTTCATGATATGTATGGGGGTGCATGGATGAAACCCCGGCGCCGCGGATGAGTTGCAGGTTTTAAAATTAAATTATGACACGGCCGCGGGGTGCGCCCGGGCTTAATCCGGGCTTAAGGTAAGGATGCCGATGACCCCGCTGCTCATCCATCTTCCGCATGATTCGACGTTCATCCCGCCGGACGAGCACGCGGACTTCCTGCTGACCGGGGCGGAACTGCGGGCGGAAAGCCGCCGCCTCATCGACGCGCACACCGCGGCGCTTTATGCAGACGGCCTTCCGCCGGAAGATTTCGTGCGGGCCGAGGTCTCGCGCCTCGTCGTCGACGTCGAACGTTTCGCCGACGACGCGCTGGAGCGCTGCGCCGCGTTCGGCATGGGCGCGACGTATGTCCGCACCGCCGACGGCCTGCCGCTCCGCACGCTCACGCCGGAACGCCGCGCGGAGCTGATGGCCCGTCACTACTGGCCGCACCACCGGCGGCTCGACGCGGCCGCGGCCGCCCGCCTCGCGCGTTTCGGCCGGTGCCTCGTGCTCGACGCCCATTCGTTTCCGACGGGCCCTCTGCCCACGCAGGTCTCCTCCGGTCCTTCGCCGGAGATCGGCGTCGGCACGCAACCGGGGCATACGCCGCCTGAGCTGCGCGACGTCGTCGTGGATTTCTTCCGCGGGCGCGGCTACGACGTCGGCGTCGACGTGCCGTTCAGCGGCGCGATGGTGCCCAACGCGTGCTTCGGACGCGAACCGCGGCTCTGGTCCGTGATGATCGAAGTCCGCCGCGACCTTTACATGGATGAGGCCACGGGCGAGCGGCATGACGGTTTCGTCCGGATCCGATCCGTCCTGAAGGACTTGCGCGCGGCGCTCGCGCGGTTCGCGGCTACTTGACGCCGGCCTCGCGCGCCGACTGCTCGACCTCGGTGCGGAGCAGGCCCATCGCCTCGTTCCACATCGCCTGCATGCGGGGGAGCTGCGCCGCCTTGGCGGCTTCGTCCTGCGTCTTCCAGCCGGCCTCGATCGTCTTCCATTCTTCGACGAGGGCCTTGACCTTCGGGTCTTCGCCCCAGCGCTTCGCGGCACCGTCGAAGACCTGCGGGTGCATGAACTTCAGTTCCTGGATCGTCCCCAGGCCTTCGCGGATGATGTTCTCGCGCCGGGCGTCCGGCGGGCGGCTGTCCACGGAGATGTCCGCCTGCGCGTCGAGTCCGAGCGAGCGCGCGCTGCGGGGGGCCCCGACGGCGCCTTTGACGGGCGGCTTCCCGTCGGCAGGGCGGACTGCGCCGGAGCGGGCTTTTGCGGACGGCTTTTCGTCGGAGTCGCCCGCCCGCCAGGCGAGGGCGACGCCGACCGCGGCGAGCACGAGCAGCGTGCTCAGAAGCGGTCGTCGGGCGAGGGCGGCGAACATGGGAAGGACGCCGGCCAGGGGCCGGACGCGGGCTTACTGGAAGACCACCGGCGCGGCCGGGGCGGGAGCCGGAGCGTCGGTCGCGGCCGGGGCGGGGCCGTTGGTCGTGGCGGGCGTCACGACGCCCGGGCCGGTGACGGTGACCGTAGGCTGGTTAGAGGGCGGCGCGCCGGCGGCGGCCTGCTTGAGCATGCCGAGACCGCGGGTGCGGATCGTGGAGAGTTCGTCCATGATGGCCTGCTTCTGGTCGTCGCTGGCCGAGCGATACTGGTTCTCGAGTTCGCGCATGCGTCCGAAGTTGGTCCGGAATTCCTCGTTCTGCATCGCCGCGCGGAAGGCGTCGCCGATCTTCTGGCGGTCGCCGCCGAACATGTCCTCCACGGCCTTGCGACCGTCGTCGCGCCAGGTGGCGAACTTCGCGTCCAGCTCCGCGACGGGCTTGGACTGCTTCACGAGATCCTTCTCTTCGACCTCGGTGCCGACGTCGTCCTTGCGGCTCAGCTTGAGGGCCTTGGCGGCGCGCGGCTTGCCGGTCTCCGTCGTGAGCTTGGTCACGGGCGAGCTGGTACGCTTGGCGGTGCTCTTCACCACCGTGCCCTCGTCGCCGTTGGCCCACTGGTAGGCGGCATAGGCGCCGAAGCCGAGGGCGCATAGGGCGATGATCGCGAAGAGTCGTTTCGAATTCATGAGGGTCGGATATGAAGTATAACTCCGGAGAGGCGGCGAAGTTGCCGGGGGTGTTCAGGCCTGCGGGCTCTTTTCGGCCTGTTGCTTGACGTGTTCGAGCACCCGGCCCTGGACCATGCGGACGATTTCCTTGGTCCAGAGGTTCCAGTAGGACGCCGGGGAGAGATTCAGCAGGTAATGGCTTTCGCCGATGAGCCGGGTGCGGCCGTCGGGCAAGGTCTCGAGTTTGAAGCCGCCGTCGAGGCTCGCGTAGGCGCTGTGGAGGTGGGCCGAGTCGATGGTCTTCCCGAAGAAGCCGAGCTCGCGCATCGAAGGCGGCGTGGAGAGCACCTTGAAGCGGAGTTCCTGCCCGGGCTTCCAGACCGTGACGATCTCGGGCATGTCGCCCGTGCTGAGCTGGCAGAGACGCGCGGCGCCGACGCCTTCGCCGTCGGTCGCGGTGCCCATGGGGTGGGCCACGCCGAACTGGAACAGGAGATTCTCCGTCGGGGGCAGGTCACGGATGTCATGCAGCTGCGCCCAGACGCGTTCGGCGGGGGCATTGATGACGACCTCGCTCGAGGTCGTATCCTCCAGCGGAGCCGGCGGGTTCCAGCCTTCGACCGCGACCATCGCGATGATGCTCAGCCACGCGGCGGATTGCAGCGTGCCGTCATGGGTCTTTTTGCGGCTCAGGAAAAAGCCGGCGAGCACACCTAGGAACGCGAGGCCGGCGCCGAAGGGGGCCGCCATCACGACGCAGATGACGCCTTCCATGAGCAGCCCGCAGAGAATGAGGACGATCGCTCCGATGAGCGACATGGCCGCGGAGACGGCCTGACCGAAGCTGCCGCCGGCGCGGCGGAGGATCACGCCGCTGCTCACGCCGGTGGCGAAGGGGATGCCGGCGAACATCGCGAAGCCGAAGTAGCCCCCGGTCCGCATAAGGCCGAAGGGGATCATGCCGAGCCTTTCCAGCTGATCGTAACCCGCGACAAGGCCGATGCATGCGGCCACGGCGAGAAGGAAGGGCACGACGAGACGTCCGGCCACGGCGGTCGGGGCGGCGGAAGCACGTTCGCCGTCGTCTCCGCTGGCGGCGAGCCAGAGTGCGAGGCCGGCGCCGGCGAACGGGACGTGGATGAGAAGACCGATCACGGGCGGCAGGCTCCATCCGAGGATGGCGGCGCGGCGGGCGGCGAAGTAAGAGGCGAGGAGGGCCATGCCGATGGCGACGATGAGCTTAAAATACAACACCGCGTAGCTGCCTGCGGTCGTCGGGATCAGGGCGGTGCCCTTAGGGTCGAGCGGCAGCACCCGGAAGATGAGCACCGCATGGGCGAAGGCCCAGGTCGGCATCATCAGGAGGAGGGTCTGCAGGCGGCTCGGCTTCATGATGATGTCTGGGAAGTGACCGCCGTGTCTGCGGCCTGATGATGCTGAAAATACTGTCAGGCTTCACGTCGGTCGGAAGGCTGAACTTGCCGCTCCGGCTGACATTAGGCCCGCCCAAGGCCGCCGAAAGCCCTCCTGCTCAGGAAAACAGCAGCCGAAGCCATGTTTTCGAGTAGGGCAGGGCCATATGGTCGAGCCGTGCGGCCAGGAAGGCGGCCTCGATCTCTTCCTCGGGATGACCATCGAGCAATTTGGCGCCCTCGAGTTCCTGGCGTCCGCGGCGGGCGGCGTCCTGGACGTGCGTGTGCTTCAGCAGGTGGCCGACGGCGAGGATGATGGCGAGGAGCGCGAAGCCGATGGCAGCCCAGATGAACCGGCCCTTGGTCGCGAGGACGAGCATGACGAGGAGCACCGGCCAGGCGTTGCCCCAGAGGATCATGAACGAATCCCACGACGCGAGTCCGCCGAGCTTGCGGTCGCGGTGCTGGAGCGCATGTCCCGCGAGACGCGCGGCCCGGGCCACGTCGAAGAGCCGCTTGCCCTCGTAGGTCGCCGGCGAGAGTTTGATCGCGGGTTCGAAGGCCGAATAGAAATCCGTCACGGACACCGCGCTCTCGTCGACGTCGACCTGCGGGATCTCGCCGCGAAGCAGGATGATGCGGGCCGCCTGAGCGCCCGAGACGCCGCGGACGAGCAGGATGCGGCCATACTTCTTCTCGAGGTTGCGCACGCGCCGCCAGGCCCACCAAGGCAGCCCGAGGGCGAACAGTCCGGCCAGGACGAAAAGCAGGAGGATCTTGATTTCGGGATGCATGGCCTGACCGCAAGGTGCCGATTCCCGGGTTCCCATCAAGGACTACCTAGATGCCCTTCGCATAAGGGGGATAAGCCGAGGTGGATTTTCGCAGGTCGGCGCGGGGCTTCGTTGACCTAGGTGCTCTCCTCCGATTGGCTGGGTGGCGATGAATCCCGATCTCGTCAGAAACTACCTGACCGGCCTCCAGGATCGCCTGTGCGCGACCTTCGAGGAAGTAGACGGCAAGGCGAAGTTCATCAGCGACGAATGGCAGCGCGTCGAAGGCGGCGGCGGTCGCACCCGGGTCATCGCCGGCGGCGCGGTCATCGAGAAGGGCGGGGTGGCTTTCTCGGATGTCCGCGGCCATGCCTTGCCTCCTTCCGCCACGGTCGCCCGTCCGGAACTCGCCGGCAAGGGCTTCCGCGCCATGGGCGTCTCGGTCGTCCAGCATCCGCTCAATCCCTATTGCCCGACGTCGCACATGAACGTGCGCTTCTTCGCCACCGACGGCCCCAACCCGGTCTGGTGGTTCGGTGGCGGGTTCGACCTGACCCCTTATTACGGCTTCGACGAGGATGCGGTCTCCTGGCACCGCGCCGCGCGCGAATCCACCGGCGCGTATTACCCGAAGTTCAAGACCTGGTGTGACGACTACTTCCTGCTCAAGCACCGTCAGGAACAGCGCGGCATCGGCGGCGTGTTCTACGATGACTTCACCGAGGGCGGCTTCGAGGCGGCGTTCGCCCTGATGCAGAAGGTGGGCGACGGCTACGGCCGCGCCTACGCCGAGATCCTGCGTCGCCGCAAGGATACCCCTTACGGCCAGCGCGAGCGCGACTGGCAGGAGGTCCGCCGCGGCCGCTACGTCGAGTT
This sequence comes from Verrucomicrobiota bacterium, assembly GCA_041180005.1. Taxonomy (GTDB): domain Bacteria; phylum Verrucomicrobiota; class Verrucomicrobiia; order Opitutales; family UBA953; genus UBA953. The sequence goes on from JBEGSF010000004.1 coordinate 206,241, forward strand.
CAACCTCGTCTTCGACCGCGGGACCATCTTCGGCCTGCAGTCCGGCGGCCGGACCGAGTCCATCCTGATGTCCCTCCCGCCCCGCGTGCAGTGGCATTACGGCCACCAGCCGGCCCCGGGCAGCCCGGAAGAGCGTCTGCTCTCGCATTATCTGAAACCTCAGGATTGGCTCAAAGGGTCCTGATGAACTCCCGCGACCGCTTCCTCGCCGCCCTCCGCCGACAGCCCCATGACCGGGCGCCGGTCTGGATCATGCGTCAGGCCGGACGTTACCTGCCCGAGTATCGCGCCCTCAAGGCGATGTCCGACTTCGTCACCATGGTCCGCACGCCCGACCTCGCGGTCGAGGTGACGCTCCAGCCGCTCCGCCGCTTCCCGCAGCTCGACGCCGCGATCCTGTTCTCGGACATCCTCGTCATCCCCGAGGCCCTCGGCGTCGGCTACCGTTTCCGCGACGAAGGCGGCATCGCTATGGAGCGCGCGCTGGCTTCGTCCGCCGACGTCGACTCGCTCAAGCTCGCCGGCTCCGCCGACCGCCTGCAATACGTCTACGACGCCCTGACGATCCTCCGCAAGGAGCTCGGCCTGAACAAGACCCTGCTCGGTTTCGCCGGCTCGCCCTGGACGCTCGCCTGCTACCTCGTCGAAGGCGGCGGTTCCGAAGATTTCCCGAAGACCAAGGCGCTGCTCAAGGCCGCTCCGAAGATGATGCACCGCATCCTCGAGATCCTGACCGACGCCGTCGCGCAGTATCTCACGCGCCAGTTCGCCGCCGGCGCCGATGCGATCCAGATCTTCGACAGCTGGGCCGCGGCGCTCACCGGCGCCGATTACGAAGAGTTCTCGCTCCGCTACATCCGCGCGGTGCTCGAGCGCCTGCCCGCCGGCGCGCCCGTCATCCTTTACGCCAAGGGCAAGTCGCCGCAGGCCGCCGCGCTCGCCCAGACCGGCGTGCCTTGCCTCGGCGTCGACTGGACCATGCCGCTCTCGCAGGTGCGCAAGCTGGCCGGCCGTCCGATCTGCCTGCAGGGCAATCTCGATCCGGAGTTCATGACCGGCGAGCCCGCCGCCGCGGTCGCCGCGACCCAGGCCGTCCTCGCCGATAACGCCGGCGACCCCGGACACATCTTCAACCTCGGCCACGGCATCACGCCCCAGGCCCGCATCGAAACCTTCCAGGCCGTCTTGGAGACGGTGGTTAAAGGCTGAATTGAGGACTGAGTGGAGGACTGCGTAGAGGACTGCGTGGATGACTGCGTCGATGACAGATGACAGATGACAGATGACAGAAGTCGTCTTTCTGACACCTGCCTCCCTTAACGGGGATGGCTGACTTGTAGGGGTCAGCTTTGTCCCTGCCTTGAAATCAATTCAGCCCTCAATTCAGTCCTCTACGCTGACCTCCACGCTGTCCTCTTCTTTGACTCGTCAGACGTGATTCGGCTTCCACGCGGCGGCGCGGTCGGCGAGGTATTTCACGTAGACGTCCTGGTCGTTGAGGCAGGGGATCTGTTCGAAGGATTCGCCGCCGGCGTGCAGGAACTCTTCCTTACCTTCCTCGCTGATCTCCTCGATGGTCTCGAGGCAGTCGGCGGTGAAGGCCGGGCACATCACGAGCAGATTCTTCACGCCTTCGGAGGGCAGGGCTTCGAAGCGTTCGTCGGTGTAGGGCGGGACCCACTTCTCCGGGCCGAAGCGCGATTGGAACGACATCTCGAACTTGTCGGGCGAAAGGCCCGCGCGCTTGGCGAAGAGCAGGGTGGTCTGCACGCACTGGTGCTTGTAGCAGTTGGCGTGCGAAGGACTGGCCTGTAGGCAGCAGTCCTTGACCTTGGTGCAATGGGCCTTGGAGGCGTCGCCCTTGCGCAGGTGTCGCTCAGGCACGCCGTGGTACGAGAACAGGATCTTGTCGAAGGGCTTGCTCAGCCAAGGCTTGGCGGACTCGACGAGGCAATCGATGTAGGCCGGGTCGTTGAAGTAGGGCTGGAGTACGTGATACTTCAGGTTCGGCGCGAGGCGGGCCAGCTCCTCCTGGATCTTCACCACGACGGTCTCATACGAGGACATCGCGTAGTGCGGATACTGCGGCATCACGAAGAGGTCGTCGATGCCGTGCTTGAGGACTTCCTGGACGGCTTCGGCGCAGGAGGGCGTGCCGTAGCGCATGCCGGTGATGACGGGCAGGCCGGTGGCGGCCTCGAGCTTCTTGCGGAGCTTCTCGGTCGTGACGAGCAGCGGGGCGCCTTCAGGAGTCCAGACGGTCGCGTAGGCGGCGGCGGACTTCTTGGGGCGGGTGCGCAGGACGATGCCTTCGAGCAGGGCGAAACGGAAGACGGCGGGATAGTCGATCACGCGCTCGTCGCCGAGGAACTCGCGGAGGTATTCCCGGACATGGGGCACCGAGGTGCTTTTCGGCGAACCGAGGTTGAGGAGCAGGATGCCTTTGCGAGCCATGGTCACAGGAGGAAGGGATAACGGGGGGATGTCAATTTGTGGAGGGCCAGAGCTAGGGCTAGGGCCAGGTACGCCGTAAGGGCTGGATGATTCACGCTTGGGGTAGGGTTGAGGCCCTGGCTCCAAAGCACGACTGACCAAGGGTGGTTAGCCCTTCCTAGCTCTAGCCCTAGCCCTGTCCCTGGCCCTAATCAGAACAACTTCGCAATCGGTACTCCCCCGTCGGTCACGGGGACCGGGCGGGAGCCGGCCATGAGGTCGCGCGAGGTGTCGACGTTCAAGGCGGCGAGGATCGTGGCGTGGAAGTCCGGGATGCTGACGGGGTTTTCCACGACCTTCTTGGAAAGGTCGTCGGTCGTGCCATAGGCGCCGCAGTGCTTCAGGCCGCCGCCGGCGAGGATCATGGAGAAAGCGGTGCCCTGGTGGCCGCGTCCGCCCTTGCCGTCGAATTCCGGGGGACGGCCGAACTCGGTGCCGATGACGACGAGCGTCTTGTCGAGCATGCCGGTTCGCTTGAGGTCTTCGATGAGGCCCGCGAGGGCGTGGTCGAGCTCGCGGATGAGCACGTGCTGGTTGTCGATGCCTTCGTTATGCACGTCCCATCCGGAGCCGTTGATGAAGTTCAGGTTGTGCGAGACTTCGACGAAGCGGACGCCGCCCTGGACGAGGCGACGGGCGAGCAGGCAGCGCTGGCCGAACTCGCCGCCGTAGGAAGCGCGCACGGCGGGCGACTCCTGCTTGAGGTCGAAGTGGCGCATGAACGACGGGCCCGCCAGGCGGAAGGCCTCCTGCTGCGCGGCCGCGTATTCGTCGACGGCAGAACCGCCGGGAGCGCGTTCGCCGAGGGCTTCGAGCAGCGCGAGGCGGGCGTCCTTACGTTCGGACGACACTTCGCCCGGGGTGGTGAAGCCGTTCGGGCCGGTCTCGGTGTCGACGAGGTAGATGTAGCCGTCCTTGATGCCGAGGAAGCCCGGGCCGCGGCTCACGTTCGGGTAACCGATGAGCATGTAGGCCGGGACGGTCGGGTCGGCGGCGCCGCGACGATGCGCGACGATCGAACCGATGGAAGGGTAGACGGCGTTGCCGCTGATCATGCGGCCGGTGTGCACGAGATTCGTGGCGAACGCATGCTCGTCGATGACCTTGTGGTTCACCGAGCGGACCGCGGTGACGTGCTCCATCAGCTTCGCCGTGCGCGGCAGGTGTTCGCAGAGGCGTACGCCGGGGACGGACGTCTCGATGGAGGGGTAGAGGGAGCCGGGCTTCTTCTTCGTGGCCTTGTTGTCGCCGAGGGCCTTCGGGTCGAACGTGTCGGCCTGGCCCATGCCGCCGCCGAGCCAGATGAAGATGCAGTGCTCGGCCTTGCCTTTGGGGCCGGCGACGCCGGAGTTGGCGAAGAGCGGCGAGGCGGCGAACGGCGCGAGGCCGAGGGCGGTGACGAAGGAGCGGCGGTCCATGGGATCAGTAGTAAAGGAATTCGGGAGAATTGACGAGCGCCCAGACCACATCTTCGGCGCGGCGTCGCCAGTCGTCCGTCAGCTGGGGGGTGGCCGGGTCGCCCTTGCGGGCCGCGGCCTCCTGCTGCATGCGCACGGTGGTGGCCATGTCGTTGAGGTGATTGGACCAGGAGACGTAATACTCGGGCCGGCGAGGTCCGGCGGGCCGGGGGAGGGCGAGGTTGATCATGCGTCCGTTCTCGGTGGTGAAACCGTTGCTCACGCATCGTCCCTCGAAGCCCGGGGAGAGGTAGGCGACGTATTTGGCCTTCTCGGCATCGGTCGGTCGACGAGTGAGCAGACGCAGGAAGAGGGCGTCGACGAGCTCGTCCGTGCTCCGGGCCTTGAAGGCAAGGGAGGTCACGCCGTGGTCTTCGCTCAGGCGCGTGATCCAAGTGCCCATGGTGCCGTTGCTCAGGATCGCGGGCTGCAGGGAGTTCGCGGAGCTTTCGCGTTCGGTCACCGGATCGGGACGGCTCGCGCGCCAGCCGAAGGCGGCCATGACGTCACAGACGGCCTGGATCCGGGGCAGGGCGAGCGCGGGTCGGTCGCGTTCGTTGGAGGTCGAGGTGAGCATCCAGGCGCGGCGTGGCTGGCCGAGCGTGACGGAGTTCGCCTGTTCGCGGATGCTGTCTATGTCGAGGCTGGCTTCCTCGGTGCGGAAGGGTTTGCCGGTCGCCGCGAACATCGAGTCCACGACCTGCTCGGCGGAGAGGCGACGCGGGGCCGGGGAGACGTAGAGCGGGTGGGTCAGCTTCTGCGTGAGGTCCGTCGCGCGCTGGTACGCGTGCGAATTCAGGATCAGGCGACGGAGGTGGTCGGCGTCATAGCCGCTGCGCACGAGTTCGCGGCCGAGCCAGCGGAGCAGTTCGGGATGGGAGTGCTTGGAGCGTTCCCAGTCCCAGGGCTGTTCGACGAGGCCGCGGCCCATCAGGCGGGCCCAGATGCGGTTGGCCATCACCTGCGCGAAGCGCTCGTTCTGCGGCGCGGTGATCAGCGTGGCGAGACGGTCGCGCGGGTCCTTGGGGTCGAAGGCGAGTTCATCGGCGATGCTCTCCTGGGAGAATTCCGGGAACGGCCAGTGCGGTTCGACGGAAGCGCCGGGCTCGAGGGTGACCTCGATGAGCGGCTTGCGGCCGCCTTCGCGGAGCTTGGCCATCGAGACGCTGCTGGTGGCCGGGACCTTGACGGCCTTGGTCTCGAGGAGCGCGGCGAGGGCGAAGACCTGCTCCTGCTTGGACGTGTGGGCGGGCGCGTCGTGGCAACGCGCGCACTTGGTCTCCACGCCGAGGAAGGCGGTCGTGACGATGGTGGCCTTGGCGGCCATCGGGACGTCGTTCTGCGAGGCGATGCCGAAGCCGGCCGGACCGCCGGCGGCGGAGCTGCCCTTGAGGCGCAGGAGTTCGGTGACCATCAGGTCGAGCGGCTTGCGGTCGACGAGCGATTCATGGATCCACCAGCGGAAGGGGCCGGAGTTGTTCAGCGTCGGGTTGAGGATGTTCGGATTCTCCGCGAGCACGTCCTGCCAGTAGCCCATCTGGTGGTCGGCGGCGCGCGGGTCGGCGAGGAGGCGATCGATCGCCTTGGCGCGCTTGTCGGGCGAGGCGTCGGCGGCGAACGCGGCGATCTCGTCGGGCGAGGGCGGCACGCCGACGGTATCGAGCGTCACGCGACGGAGGAAAGCAAGGTCGTCGGTCAGCGGCGTGAGGCGCGTGGAGAGGGGACGGTATTCCGGCCAGGCCGCGCCTTCCTTGATCCACTGTTCGATGAGCGCGATGTCCGCGGCGCCGAGGCGATGGCCTTTGGGTGGCATCATCTCGTCGGGGTCTTCGGAACGGATGCGCGTGAGCAGGGAGCTCTTGGCGGGATCGCCGGGCACGATGGCGACGCCGTCGCTCTTGCCGCCCTTGAGGGCGCCGGCGAGGGTGTCGAGGTGCAGGCCGCCCTTGGGCTTGCCGCCTTGGTGGCATTCGAGGCAGCTCGCTTCGAGGATCGGCTGGATCTTGGCGTAGAATTCGACGCCACCCGTCTTCACGGCCTTCACTTGGCCTTGATAGGCGACGATCTTCTCGGCGAGGAAGTGGTCGATCGGGTTGTTCGCCGGGAAGCCGGCGGCGAGGGCGGGGACCGGTGTCTCGGGGGTCGCGGCGAGCCACTGGTTCGCGGCCTCACGGCGCTTCTGCCAGTATTCGCCTTGGCGGGCGCGTGCGGCGGCACGGGCGGCGGCGTCGATCTTGCTGAGGCGAACTTCCTCCTGCGAAGCATAGAATTCCCAGAGGCCGTCGTTGTAGGTCAGCCTGTCATCCGAAGGCGACAGCAGCTGCCAATCGGTGCGGCCGGCAAGCGAGATCGCGGCGACGGTCTCGCCGAGTTCCGGGCGGCGGCGACTGAGCACGCCGTTCTTGTTGCTGATGACGAACCCGACGACGGATTCGAGGATCACGCGGTGTTCGCCGCCCTTGGATTCGAATTCGACCCAGGCGTCACGGTTACCGGGCGGCGCGAAACGGAAGTCGCCGCCGAGGTCGAGGTACTTGTCCTGCTCCTTGACCGGCTTGTTGTCGGTGCCGGGCGGAGGGAAGGGCGTCTGGAGCTGTAGCTTGCCGTCGATGAAGAGCGCGGAAGCGCCGCGTCCGCGGAGCAGCAGGCGATGCTTGCCGGCGGGGAGCTTCACGACGCCGAGCGCGCGGAGCAGGTAAGGATGGCCGCGTTCGGCGCGCACGCCGGTGTCGACGTATTTCTCGGGCACGCGCGCGAAGCCGAAGGCCGGCGCGGCGTAGCTATCGGTGGCCACCGGCGCCTTCTCCGGCCAGACGTTGGCGGTCGGCTTCCAGTCTTCGCAGAGTTCGACGCGTACCTGTCCGTTCGTGACGGTGGTCCAGTCGACCTTCGGGGCCTTGCGGACGACTTCCGGCGCCTTCGGGGCTTTCACGCCGCTGGCGCTGTCGTTGCCGGCGTTCGGGCTCGGGCCCACCTGGGCGATCTCCGTCTTGGCGACCGGAGGCAGGGTGGTGGCGAAGCGATTCGCGATCTCCTGGGAGGGTACGAGCGACCGATGTAGGCGGATCTCGTCGATCGCGCCGCGGAAGCTGCTATTGGGCAGGCCGCCCTGCGAGGAGCCGATCCAGACGGGCGCATCGTCGACGATCGGACCCTCGGTGGTCGCGCCGTCCATGTCCCACGAACCCTTGATCTCCTTGCCGTCGATCCAGCCGCGGATGCTGTCGGGTTTGCCGAACTCGTAGCGGATTGCGACGTGATGCCAGCGTCCGTCGTTGGGGAAGCCCGTCGGAGTCGTCCACCGGTGCCACTTCACGCCCTTGTCGGCGGGCGAGGCGAAGAGGAAGTTGAGGCAGGCGGTGTCGTAGAGGACGCGCAGACGCATGGCCCAGTTCTGGTTGCTGGGGTTGGCGGCCTTGGGGTTCGTGCGGCCCTTGCCGATGATCGTCGCGTTCTCTCCTTTGCGCAGGCCTTCGGGACGCACCCAGGCCTCGAGCGTGAGGGCGTCGCCATTCTTGAAATCAAAGAGGCTGCCCGCGCCGGGATCGTTGATCTCGAGGCGCGCGCCTTGTCCGTCGAACTTCGTCGCGATGTTCTGCGTGTCGAATCGGGGATAGTCCGGACGACGCGGACCGGCCTGCTTGAGCGCGACGCCGCCGACGGCGACGGCGCCTTCCGGCAGGGAGCCGTCGAAGGTCCAGACGGGCTGGGTTTCGGCGGCGGCAAGGCTCGTCAGGACGAGGAAAATAGGCAGAAGGCGATGCATCTGATATCGGAGACAGGGGAGGGCGGAGAGCAGTTCCGCCTTACGGCTCAGAATCTGCCAGCCCCCGCTCCGCGGGTCAATCGTCCCGCAGTATCTTTTAGGTCGGGATTCCTATCTGATTCCTCTCGGGATTGCCTGAGGCTAGCCGGAGAGCCTAGGGTCAGGCATGCCTTCGACTGCCCGTCGCCTCGCCGGTTTCACCGAATCCGTCATCCGCGGCATGACCCGCCTGGCCAACCAGCACGGGGCCATCAACCTCTCGCAGGGTTTCCCGGACTTTTCCCCGCCCGAGGAGCTCCTGGCGGCCTTGGAGCGAGCCACGCGTGGTCCGCATCACCAATACGCCGTGACCTGGGGCGCCCCGCGTTTCCGGCAGGCGTTGGCCAAGAAGATTCATCGCTTCAGCGGCCTGGCCATCGACCCGGATCAGCACCTCGTCGTCACCTGCGGCAGCACCGAGGCGATGATGGTCGCGATGATGACCGCCTGCAATCCGGGCGACAAGGTGATCGTCTTCTCGCCGTTCTACGAGAACTACGCCGCCGATGCGATCCTCTCCGGCGCCGAGCCGATCTACGTGCCGCTGCGCGCGCCGACATTCGACTTCGATCCGGACGAGCTCGCCAAGGCCTTCGCGCAGAAGCCCAAGGCCATCATCGTCTGCAATCCGTCGAACCCCTGCGGCAAGGTCTTCACGCGCGACGAGCTGATGACGATCCTCCGCCTGGCCGAGCAGCACGACGCGTTCGTCATCACCGACGAGCCTTACGAGCACATCGTCTACGCCCCGCATGCGCACGTGCATTTCGCCGCGCTGCCGGGCGCCTTCGAGCGCACCATCACCTGCAACTCGCTTTCTAAGACCTATTCCATCACCGGCTGGCGTCTCGGTTACGTGCAGGCCGCCCCGCACGTCATCGCCCAGGCCCGCAAGGTGCACGACTTCCTCACCGTCGGCGCGGCCGCGCCGTTGCAGGAGGCCGCCGTCGCCGGCCTCGAACTGCCGGACTCGTATTACGCCGGCCTCGGCGAACTCTACGCGGCCAAGCGGACCTTGTTCACGTCGATCCTCAGGCGGACCGGACTCAAGTTCACCGAGCCGCAGGGCGCTTATTATTCGCTCCTCGATATCTCGCCGCTTGGCTTCAAGACCGACACCGAAGCCGCCGAGTGGCTCATCAAGGAGATCGGCGTCGCCGGCGTTCCTGGCTCGTCTTTCTTCCGCGAACCCGAGCACCGCTACGTCCGCTTCCACTTCGCCAAGAAGGAGGAGACGCTGAAGGCGGCAGGGGAGAAATTGGCGAAGCTCAAGAAGGGCTAGAGTCAGGGCTAGGGCTAGGGCTAGGGCTGGGGCTAGGGACAGTCATTCCAAAATGCAACTAGGGCAGCACTAGGTGCTGCCCCTTCCAGTATTACCTAGCCCTGTCCCTAGCCCTAGCTCTGGCCCTATCTCTGGCTCTGGCCCTATCTCCGTCCCTCGGGTAGGCTACGCCTACCCGACGATCTTCTTATACGGCTCGCCTTCGTTCTGCGTCGGGCGTTCCGGGCGGCCTTTGTAGCGATAGGTCAGGCCCATGTTGTCGATGCCGAGCAGCCAGAGGATGGTCGCGTGGAGGTCGTGGACGTGCAGAGGAGTCTCCGCGGCCCGCAGGCCGAGGTCGTCGGTGCTGCCGATGGTCTGGCCACCCTTCACGCCGCCGCCGGCCATCCACATCGAGAAGCCGGTGGGGTTGTGGTCGCGGCCGTCGCCTTTCTCGGACATCGGGGTGCGGCCGAATTCTCCGCCCCAGATGACGAGCGTGTCCTCGAGCAGGCCGCGGGACTTCAGGTCCTTGAGCAGGCCCGCGACGGGCTTGTCCATCGAGGCGCAGAGGCCGGCGTGGTTGCTTTCGATCTTCGTGTGGGCGTCCCACTTGGAGCCGGCGCCATGGTAGATCTGCACGAAGCGTACGCCGCGTTCGACCATGCGGCGGGAAAGGAGGCAGAGGCGGCCCATGCTCTCGGTCGTCTTGTCGTCGAGGCCGTAGAGCTTGCGGGTGGCCTCGGTCTCGCCGGTCAGGTCGACGACGCCCGGGGCTTCGGCCTGCATGCGCGCGGCCATCTCATAGCCGGCGAGGCGGGCGCCGAGTTCGGTGCGGTCAGGGTAGCGCGCGGCGAACTCCTTGTTCACGCTGTTGATCAGGCGCAGCTTGCTGTTCTGCAGGTCGGCGGCGACGGCCTCCGGCGTGTTGAGGTTCGGGATGGGTTCGGAGCCGCCCTGGATGCGGACGCCTTGGTAGCCGGCGGGCATGAAGCCGGCGCCCCAGTTGCGCGGTCCGTTGATGACCGTGTTCTGGTTGTCCTGCATCACGATGAACGCGGGCAGGTTGCTGTTCTCCGAGCCGATGCCGTAGTTGATCCAGGAGCCCAGCGACGGCTTGCCGGCGAGGATCGAACCGGTGTTCATCTGGCAGACGCCAGCGGAGTGGTTGATGCCGTCGGCCTTGCACGAACGGATGACCGCGAGGTCGTCGGCGCACGAGGCGATGTGCGGGATCCAGTCGGAGAACCACTGGCCGGACTGGCCGTGCTGCTTCCATTCGCGCTTCGAACCGAGGAGCGGGGCCTTCGCTTCGCCCATCGCGGTGATGACCGTGCCGAAGCTGTCGGGCAGGCGCTGTCCGGCCAGCTGGTTCAGCAGCGGCTTCGGGTCGAGGAGATCCATCTGCGACGGACCGCCTTCCATGAAGAGGAAGATGACGCTCTTGGCGCGGGGCTTGATCTGGCCGACGCCGGGCTGGAGGGGCGTGCCGGGGGCGGGGACGACGATCTCCTTGGCGAGCAGGTCGCTGAAGGCCATGGCGCCGAGGCCGAGGCCGGCGTTGAAGAGGAAGTCGCGGCGCGACGTCGAGGCTTCGAAGCGATGGCAGCGTGGGTCGTTCATTCGACGTAAAGGAATTCGGAGGAGTTGAGGAGGGCGTGGCAAAGCGCGGCCATCGGTATGTGCTCGGCCTTGGGCGCGGCTTCGGCCTTCGCCGCGCCGACGGAGAGTTCGCGGCCTCGGCCGGAGGAATCGCTCATCGTGCCGGTCTTGGCTTCGAAGCGCCAGAAGCCCAGGGTCGAGGGACGGACCTCTTCGGTGGAGTAGAGCAGCTGCTCCTCGGGGAGGGCGCCGGCGCTGAAGCGGACCTCGTCGACCACGCCGTGGAAGGAGCCTTCGGCGTCGGTGTTCTTGCCGCCCAGCTGGAGGGGAGCGGTGGCGGTCTTCACGCCGGTGAGGCTGTGCTTCACGGCGTCATGGAGCAGGGGCTCGTCGTCGTTGGAAAGGTCCTTGAGGGTGAAGGCGACTTCGCCCGGCTTTTCCGGCGTGGCGTATCGCACGGAAGCCGCGACGTAGTAGGGCTTGTTGAGGTCGACGCGCAGGTTGGAGAAGGCGACCGCCTCGCCGAACGTTCCTCCGAGGAGAGGGCCGTAGGCCTGGAGCACGAGGACCTTGGGAGCGCGGCGGGATTTCTGGCCCGTGACGCCGAACTGCCAGAAGCCGTCTTCCTTGCCTTTGCCGGTCTGAGCGGCGATCACGCGCACGGCGCCGCTGTCGCTGATGGAGCGGGGGACGATGACCGCTTCGATGGTGAACCCGGCGGCGAGGTCGTCCGATTTGGCGCCGGGCGCGAAGAAGGGGCGGCGATGGCCGGCGGTGAACTGCGCGCCTTGGCCGTCGCGGAAGGGGACCTTCTCCGGCTGGAAGTCGCGGGCGATCGCGGCCGTCACCACCGCGGAGGCGCGCTGGCCGCGGACTTCGTCGAGGAAGGCGGAGGCGCGTTTGGCTTCCGCGGCCGACGGCGCGCGGGCGTAGAGCAGCTGATAGAGGCGGCGGACCTGCGCGGCTTCGTCGCCCGGAGCTTCGCCGATCACGCGGCGCGCGAGCGTCTCGCCGCGCTTGAGCATGAACGGGCTGTTGAGGAGCAGGAGCGACTGGATAGGCGTCGTGGTCACGTCGCGCGAGGAGGCGCTGCTGAACCACTGCGGCGCGTCGAAGATGTCGGCGAGCGGGTCGCGGTTGTTGCGCATGATGCGCGTGAAGATGCTGCGCACGGGCTCGCCGTAGATGACGCTGGGGCCGGCCTGCTTCTCGGCCTTGAGGTCGCCGCAGGCGGCGTAGATCGCGTCGCGGATCTGCTCGGCTTCGAGACGCTGCGGCTGGAAGCGCCAGAGCAGGACGTTCTGCGGGTCCTTGAGCTGGCCTCGTGCGACGTCGGGGTGCTGGCTGGAACGGCGGTAGGCGGCGCTGGTCACGAGGAGGCGCGTCATCGCCTTCTGATCCCAGCCCTTGGCCATGAATTCGTCGGCGAGCCAGTCGAGGAGTTCGGGGTGGGAGGGCGGTTCGCCGAGGTTGCCGAAGTCGCTGGCGTACGGCGTGAGGCCGCGACGGAAGCAGAGCTGCCAGAGGCGGTTCATCGCGAGGCGCGCGGTGAAAGGGTTGGACTTGTCGGTCAGCCAGCGGGCGAGCGTGGCGCGGCGTCCGGTGGAGCTGCCGTCGGCGACGGGCGTGATGTCGGCGGGCGGCGCGGGATACTGCGAGCTCAGCACCGTGAGGAAGGCCGGGGGGACGACGGTTCCCTTCTTCGGGATGACGGCGTCGAGGCCTTGGGCGCCCGTCTCGCGGACGGAAAGGACGTGGGGCGGTTCGGCCGGCTTGAGCTTGTCGTGCTCGGCGAGCTTACGCTTGAGGTCGGCGTGTTTGACGCTGTCCGCGCCCTTGATGGAGCGGTCGAGGCGGGCGTATTCGTAGTCGACCTGCCGCCAGGCGAGGGCGGCGACCTGCTTCTCGTAAGGCGTGCGCGCGGACTCCGGCTTGTTGATCATCTCCTGGACGTCGTCCGGGAACATCTCGACGGCCTTCTTGGTGGCGTTATCGCGGTACTTCTTCTCGAGCGCGGCGATCTCGGCGCGGATTCCTTGCGTCTCTTCCTCCCATTTCGCCAGCTGGCGCGCGTGGTCGGCGGCCTGCGCTTCGGTCCAGGCGATGCGGTCCTCGCCCGGGACGATGTTGTTGAAGAAGCTGCGGAGGGCGTAGTAGTCGCGCTGCAGGATGGGGTCGAACTTGTGGTCGTGGCAGCGCGCGCACTGCATGCCGGCGCCGAGGAAGACGTCGCCCGTGGTGTCGGTGACGTCGTTCAGGATGTTCTCCCACTGGCCGCGCGCGTCGCGGTTGTTGTATTCGTAGATCCAATGGCGGAGGTAGCCGAGGGCCGTGAGCGCGTCGGGGTCGCCGGGGAAGAGTTCGTCGCCGGCGATCTGCTCCTGCACGAAGCGGTCGTAAGGCTTGTTCTCGTTGAAGGCCTTGATGACGTAATCGCGGTAGCGCCAGGCGGTGGGACGGAAGTCGTCGATGCGGAAGCCGTCGCTGTCGGCGTAACGCACGAGGTCGAGCCACGCGCGGGCCATGCGCTGTCCGTAGGCGGGCGAGGCCAGCAGGCGGTCGACGAGCTTGTCGTAGGCCTTGGGGTCGTTGTCCTGGACGAACGCGGCGACCTCCTCGGGCGAGGGAGGGAGTCCGGTCAGGTCGAAGGTCACTCGGCGGATGAGCACGGCGCGCTCGGCTTCGCCGGAGGGCGTGAGGCCTTCCTTGGCGAGGCGGGCCTCGAGGAAGCGGTCGATCGGGTGGCTGGCGGCGCCGGCGGGAAGTTCGGCGCGTTTGATCGGCTGATAGGCCCACCAAGCCTTCTCCTTCGCGCCGATCGTGCCCGGAAGGTAGCGTCCGGCGACAGGCGCCTTGGTGCGGCTCTTCGGCCAGGCGGCGCCGGCTTTGACCCAGGATTGAAGCAGGGCGACTTCTTCCTTGGTCAGGCGGTCGCCCTTGGGGGGCATCATCACGTCCGGGTCGGTCGAGAGGATGTTCTTAAGGAAGAGGCTGGCTTCCGGGTCGCCGGCGACGAGGGCGGCGCCGCCGTCTCCGCCCGTGGTCAGTCCCGCCAGGCTGTCCATGACCAGGCCGCCCTTGTTCTTGCCGGCGGCATGGCTGTGGCACTTGAAGCAGCGAGCATCCAGAAGGGCCACGGCCTTCTCGGCCTCGGCGTCATCGGCGGCATGCACCAGGCCGGCAGATGAGGCCAGCAGGCAGGCGGCGGACAGGCTGAGCAGTCGCGAAGACATTGGGGGAGCACTCTTTATGAGTGCTTTCGATTGAGACTGCAAGCCGCCGCCGTTGGTTCCTAGCGGACGCTCTTTTTCCAAGCCGGGTATTCCTTGGCGAGAAGGTCCCGGGCGTATTCGCCGAACCAGCTGTAGCCATTGCGGCGCTCGTGGCCGATGTCCGCGAGCTTGGGCTTGGGGACGCCGTCACGGTCGCAGACATAGGGCTGACCGGTCTTCAGGTCGTAGAAGCGGGCCCAGAGGTCAGGTGCGGCCGCATCCGGCACCATCACGAGATCCTTGCTGCCGAGCAGGTTCTTCCTGGTCTCCAGCCGCTGTCCTTTGACGCGGTGGGCTTCGAACCAGGCGACGGCCCCCTCGACGGAGGCGCGGACCTCGGCGGAAGGGTTCTCGAGGCTCATCAGCAGGCGGACGATCCCGACGGACTCGCTGCCGCTGAAGGAGGGGAGTTCGTAGGAGCGCGCCTTGGCCGGTGAGAAGGTCTTCTCGTCGTGCTGCGCGCACCAGACGGTCGGCTTGCCGTCGACGACGATCTGGCACTTCAGGATGCACGCGATGCCGCGGTCGAAAGACTGGCGGCAGGTTTCGCGCTGCTTGGCTTCGACGAACGCATAGCGGGCGTCGCGACCGACCTCGCGGACGAATTCCAGGACGCGCACCATCGCGCCGTCGTTGTAGGTGATCCGGTCGTAATAGCCTTTGCGCAGCGGGAAGAACTGCGGCCAGCCGCCGTTCGGGTATTGCGCCTTGAGGACATACGCCAGGCCGCGGTCGAAGGATCTGCGATAAGGTTCCGCCTGGGTCGCGTTGACCATGCGGGCCATGTAGCGCAGTTCGTCGACCGTGCCTTTGTTATCGAAGGTGGGCTGGAGCTTCGCGCGGTCTCCGTCGTAGGGTTTGCTCACCGTGTCGGTGTTCTTCGGCCAGCCGCCGGCGTCCGCCTGATAAGTGAGGACGATGTCGGCGATCTTCCTGGCCTCCTCGGAGGCATACCAGGCGTCGGCCTTCTTCAGGTAGCTGCGCACGCTGACTTCGGCCTGAAGGCGCGGGAGCAGGGCCAGAAGCGCGAGGAGGAGCAGGGTGGGACGCATCGTGAAACGGGGTAGGGGCAGGGAAAGGGGTAGGGGTGGGGGAGTAAATGACGGAAAGCGGAGGAGGCATCCTGCAAATCGGCAGGGCTGTTGCGGTTGTCTTGGGGGGATTTTTACTTTCTGCTCTGAGGGTGCCGTCGTCGCTTCCGTTCATCCTCGCCTCCGCTTCGCCACGCCGCACCGAACTCCTCCGGGACGCCGGCCTGCCTCACCGTGTCGTCGTGGCCGCGGTGACCGAACACGAGGATCCGTCGACCGATCCGGCGAAGATGGTCCTGCATAACGCCCGCCTGAAGGCCGCGGCGGTCTCCCGCCTCCATCCCGATGCGCTTGTCCTCGGTTCCGACACCACCGTAGCCCTCGGCGACCAAGCTTTGAACAAACCGGCCGACCTCGCCGAATCCCGTGCGATGCTGCGCAGCCTTTCCGGCCGCGAGCATACCGTGCACACAGGCGTCTGCCTGCTCTGTCCTTCGCTGGGCATCGACGAGTCGCACGACGTGACCGCCTGGGTCCGTTTCAATGTTTTGTCTGAAGACGACATCACCCGCTACCAGTCCTTGGTGAACACCTTGGACAAGGCCGGCGCTTACGGCATCCAGGAGGGCAGGGAGATCATCATCGACGATTACCAGCGTCCCATCTCCACGATCATGGGATTGCCGGTCGAATTCGTGAAGGCCCGGCTCGCTTCCCTGGGTGTCCTGGAAAGGGTCACCGCATGAGGTTCTGGCTCCTCTTCCTGTCCGTCCTCGCCGCCGCGCAGACGCCTGTCGTCAGCGGTGACGCCGAGCTGACCGGCCTCATCGGCGGCAAGCCTTTGGTCATCCGTACGACCAGCCGCCTGGCCGGCGCCATCGATTCCGTGAAGTGGGATGGCGTGGAGTTCATCGACTCGCACGACCATGGCCGTCAGCTCCAGTCGGCGATCAACGCCGACGTCGACGGCGTCTTCCACGTCGAGTGCTACAACCCGACCGAGGCGGGCTCGGTCGCCGACGCCCTCGGGCCCAAATCCACCAGCCGCCTCGAGGCCCTTTCGGTCAAGGACGGCGTCCTGACCACCCGCACCCGGATGGCTTACTGGCTGCCGCCGGGTTTCAAGTCCGGCGGGCATCCCGCGCAGAACACCGAACTCGTCTCGAACCATGTCCTCACGAAGCAGGTGCGTATCGGTCGCCCGGGGACGGACCACGTCCTCGATTACAAGGTGACGTTCACGGTGCCGGGAGACCGTCCGCATAAGTATCTGCAGTTCGAAGCCCTGACGGGCTACATGCCGGCGATGTTCAGCGAAGAGCATCGCTTCGACGCGAAGACCGCGACGCTCGTGCCGGTGCCCCGCGGCAACGGCGAAGTCCGTGATCCGATCGTGCTCTCCACGCCTTCGGGTTCCCATGCCATGGGCGTCTTCACGCCGGACCGTCCTCCCGCCGGCCAGCCGTCCGTCGGCTACGGACGCTTCGAGTTCGAACACGAGAAGGTCGTGAAGTGGAACTGCGTCTTCCGCCGCCGTCAGGCCGAGCCGATCAAGCCCGGCGACTATTCCTTCCAGCTGTATGTCGTGATCGGCACCCGCGAGGACTGCCGTCGCGCCCTGGCCGACCTTTCGCGGGAGTTCGCCGGCCGATAATCAGGCCGACCTACGCTTGAAGTCGTCCGGGTCGTCCCTAACTTCGGGGCGTGCGTCCCGACGAGCCCATCGACCTGCGCGCCGCGGCCTTCGCGGCGGTGGCGTCGCTCGGCCTGCACCTGCTCCTGCTCTGGGTCCTGCCGGACTCCTTCCGGCAGGCCGCCGCCCTCGTCCGTCCGGTGGAGGTGATGACCGCCCCGGTGAAGATCGACGAAGCGCGTCTGCCGGCCAAGCTGCGGTTCGCCGAGACGAATCCCCTCGCCAACCAGGCCGTGCCCAAGACGGCGACGTTCACTTCCTCGCGTAACCAGACCGCGGCCCAGCCGGTCCCCGAAAAGAAGCCGACCAACTCCGCCTTGCCGAAATCCGCCGGCACTTCGCCCGAGATCCGCCTCGCCCAAGGCAAACCCCGTTCGATCGACCAGTCGCAGGCCCAGCCCACGCCGGCTCCGGTCATTTCGATGGCCGGACCTAAGTCCGCCCCGCCGCCCGGTCCGGGCAAGTCCTCCGCCAAGCCTGTGGCGAAGGCCGCGCCGGCGCCCGTCGCGGCCGATCCGGACCGCCCTCGCGCTTCGATCCCTTCCGGTACGGCCGGCCTGCTGCTGCGTAATTCCGTGGGCGTGAACCGCGCCGGCGCGGTCGCCATCGACGCCCGCTTCAGCCAGTATGGCGACTACACCCAGCGCATGCTCGAGGCCATCCAATCGAGCTGGTGGAGCATCATCGAGCGCTCGCAGTTCGAAGGCGTCCAGCGCGGCCGCGTCACGGTGCGCTTCCGCCTGCATCGCGACGGGACGGTCACCGACGCCGTGATCCTCAGCAACGAGGTCACCCGCGTGATGTCGCTGGCCTGCAAGGACGCCGTGATGGCGCCGGCGCCTTACGACATCTGGCGGGCGGATATGGTCGCCTTGTACGGCGAGAGCGACATGGTCACGATCAACTTCTATTACCGCTGATGACGCTCCCGACAGATTGGATCCCCTTCGGACGCGGCGTGCGCGCGGTCGCCACCCATCCCTGCGGGCTGATCGCCGTCGCGAAGCCGGACGGCATCCTTTCGCACCCTAATCCCGGCGAGGTGGCGGAGAAAGGCACGATCCTGATCTCCGGCAACTACTCCCTCGAGGAGGAGGCCTTCCACGTCCGTGACGGTCAGGGCGGCATCCGCCGCGTCTACCTGCTCAACCGTCTCGACTCGCCGACGAGCGGCGTGCTGCTCCTCTCGCTCGACGTCGGCGTGGCCGACGTGGTGCGCAAGATGTTCGCGCGCTCGCAGGTCTCGAAGCAATACGTGGCCCTCATCCGCGGACGCGGCCTGCGCACCCCGCGCGGCACCTGGCAGGATCAGCTTTCCAAGTCCAAGGGCCCCGGCGGCGGCGTGCGTTCCGAGACCGGCTCGGGCGCCCCGGCCGTCACGGTCTACCAATGGCAGCGCGCCGCAGGCGGCACGCTCCCGCTCTCGCTCATCCGCCTCGAGCCCCGCACCGGCCGCACCCATCAGCTGCGCGTGCAGACCGCCGCGCACGGCCATCCCATCCTCGGCGACCGCACTTACGGCGACTTCGAGTTCAACAAGGCCGTCGGCACGGCGCGTGGCTTCAAGCGGCTCTTCCTCCACGCCGAGACCACGCAGCTGTCCTTCGACTGGCAGGGCGCCAAGGTGGAGTTCAAGGCCGTGGCCCCGATGCCCGATGAGTTCACGGAAGCCTTGGCCGCCGAGGATGACGAGACTCCGGGCAAGGGACCGAAAGGTCCGCGTCGCGACGCCGGCACGCCGATCTCTCCGCGCCTGCGCATCCGGCTCTGATTCCGTCCATGGCTTCCGCCTTCCAGCTCACCGAAGTCCGCGGGCCTGAACTGGAGCCTTGGATCGACGTGCTGGGCGGCCTGCGCATCGCGGTCTTCCGAGAATTCCCTTATCTCTACGAAGGCGACCTGAAGTATGAGCGCGAATACCTCCGCACCTACCTGAGCTGCCCGCGCAGCCTCGTCGTCTTCGCCCGCGACGCCGCCGGGCGCGCCGTCGGCGCGACGACGTGCATGCCGATGGCCGACGAGACCGAGGGCTTCCGCGGTCCGTTCGAGCGCGCCGGCGTGCCGACCGACGATGTCCTTTATCTCGGCGAGAGCATCGTGTTGCCGGAGTTCCGCGGAGGCGGGCTCGGCGTTGAGTTCTTCGCCCGCCGCGAGGCGCATGCCCGCCGTCTCGGCCTCACCACGACGGCCTTCTGCGCGGTCGACCGCCCCGCCGATCATCCTGCCCGCCCCGCCAACCATCGCCCGCTCGACGCCTTCTGGACGAGGCAGGGCTACCGCCGCCGTCCGGAACTGCAGGCGGTTTTCCCTTGGAAGGAAGTCGGCGAAGAACAGGAATCTCCCAAGACGCTCACCTTCTGGACGAAGACATGGACCGCCTGACCCTCGCCTTGCTGACCTTCGACGTCGGCGTCCCCGCGGCCTCGCCTGATGCCTTCGCCGATCGCGTCTGCGCGCAGGTGCGCGAGGCCTGGGACGACGGGGCCGACCTCGTCGTGCTCCCGGAATTCCTCTGGATGGGCCTCGAGCCTTTCGTGGCGCAAGACGACAAGCTTCGCGGCGTCGCCGGGCTGTTCTGGGACGACCTCTGGCCGCGCATCGCGCCGCGTCTTTCGCAGGCCGACAAAGGCGTCGTGCTCGGCACCGTGCCTTTCCTGGGTTCCGACGGTCAGCTGCGTAACCGCGCCCCGATCTGGGACGGCGCCGCCTTCCGCCATCAGGACAAGCTTCACCTCACGCCCTGGGAATCCGCCTTCGTCGGCGGAGAGGGCGTCGGCCTCTGGTCTTTCCGCGGCGTGCGCTGCGTCGTCGTCATCTGCCTCGACGTCGAGATCCCCGAGCTCGCCGCGCTCCTGCGAGGGCGGGGCGTCGAGCTCATGCTCGTCCCCAGCGCGACCGAGACCCTGATGGGGGTCGAACGCGTCGGGCGATGCGCCGACGCCCGGGCCGTGGAGCTCGGCTGCCATGTCGGCGTCTGCCACCTCGTCGGCCGGACCACCTCCGTGCTCATCGACGAGAACATCGGCCGCGCCGCGGCCTTCGCTCCTTCGCAGGCGGCGTTCCGCGACGAACCGCGTCACCTCGCCACTCCTGTCTGCACGGAAGGCGACCACGCCCTCACCGTCGACGTGGACCTCGCGCTCCTGCGCCGCCATCGCGCGACGCCCGGCGAGACCGATCCGTCCAGGCTGGGCGCCCGTCCGCTCCGAATCCTTTCCTGACCCATGCACCCCCTCATCCGTCAATACTACCAGACCTTCAACTCCGGCGACCGCGAGGCGCTCCTCGCGCTCCTGCATCCGGATGTCGTCCATGAGATCAACGAAGGCGGCGTCGAGGTCGGGATCCCGGCCTTCCGCGCCTTCCTCGGCCGCATGGATCGTTCCTATCGCGAACAGGTGGAGGACCTGGTGGTCTTCGCCGGTCCGGACGCCAGCCGCGCCGCCGCCGAGTTCTACATCCGCGGCGAGTATCTCAAGACGGACGAAGGGCTCCCGCCCGCCACCGGACAGAAGTACCACCTCCGCGTCGGGGCGTTCTTCGAGATCAAGGACGGCAAGGTCGCCCGCGTCTCGAATTATTACAACCTCAGCGCCTGGATGCGGATGGTCGGCGCCTGAGGGGCGCGGCCGCCGGCGGCTTCGGGCGACGTTTCTTAGGTCGTTTCCGCCACCGGCCTTGCGCCAACCGCGCAATACGCAGGCCGCCTCGATTGCGGTTTGCTTCGTTTCGGCGGGGCGGCTTATTTCACGGGCGACGGCAACCCCGCCGCCCCTATGAATCCCGTCTACGCCGCCCTGATGGTGCTGCTGCTTGCCGCTTTGGCGGAGGGCCTGCATGCGCGTCGCGTGCGTGTCGCCGCCCGGCTGGCGTTCGGGCCTGAGGGCGCCGCCCGGGGATGGACCGTGGTCGCGCCTTTCCTGCGCTGCCTCGCGCTCGCCGCCTTCGCCTGGGGCCTGGCCGTGATGTGGCAGCTTCACCAGGCGGCCAAGGACGGCAAGCCGGCCGAGACCGCGGAGCCGACCCGGCTGATCTTCGTGGCCGACCTTTCCCCGAGCATGTATCTCAAGGACGCGGGACCGGAAGGGAAGGTCACTCGCCAGCAACGCATGCGAGAAGAGGTCGAAGCCGTGCTCATGCGCGTCGGCGGCGATCTCCGTTACGGCGTCGTCGGCTTCTACACCGAGGCGCGCTCCGTGGTCATGGACGCCCGCGATCCGGAACTCGTACGCAACGTCTTCGACGGACTGCCCGTCCAATACGTGATGAAGCCGGGTTCGACCGATCTCGGCGCGGCGATCAACGAGGCGGTCAAGGTCGTCGCCGGGCTGCCTGAGCGGACGGTGCGGCTCGTCATCTTCACCGACGGCGACACCGTGCCGCTGCAACCCATCCTGCCGCGTCCGAAATCCGTCCGTGACGTGCTCGTGCTGGGCGTCGGCGATCCGCGCAAGGGCACGTTCATCGCGGGTCACCAGTCGCGACAGGACGCCGAGGTGCTCGCGAACGTCGCGCGCGCCCTGCGCGGAGCCTATTACGACGTGAACGAGAAGCACCTCCCCACGGACGCCTTGGGCGATCTCGTCCGCCGCACGCCTCCGCCGAAGACGGGACTCGACCTGGCCGGGATGGCGGTGCTGGCCATGCTGCTGGGGGCCGCGGTGCTGGCCCTCCTGCCGGTGGCCTTGCAATACTTCGGGAGCGGCTGGAAGGTCGTCCGTCGCGGTCCCGCCGGGGAGGGCGCCGTCCGATGAGGAAGTTCTTCACGCTGCTCTGGCTGCTCTTTCCCGTCGGCGTGGTGTATTATCACTTCAACGAAGGCCAGACCCAGCTCGCCCGCGAGGCGGCGCGCGACCAGCTGCTGAGCATCCGTGAACGCGAGCGCGCCAAGGAGCCGGACTGGCCGACGATCGTCGAGGAGTATGACAAGCTCGCCGCCGCGCTGCCGCCGGGCGAGAGCCCGACCGTGCGGCATCAGGTCAGGCTGGCGAAGGCCAAGGCGAAGGTCGAGATGCTCGATGTCGCCGGCGCCATCAACGACCTCTCGCAGCTGCTCAAGGAATCCGCGGCCGTCGACGGCGAGGATGGCGCGACCACGCGCGCGATCCGCGAGACGCTCGGCAAGGCTTACTTCTACGCGACCTCGTTGTTGAAGGCCAACGGCGCGACCGAAGAGGAGTGGCGTCCTTACGCCGAACGCACCCGCCAGGTCTTCCGCTATCTCGCCGAACACCAGGATCCGGCCGCCCTCGCCGATTACGAACGACGCGTCGAGGCGGAGTTCGCCCGTTCCGTCCGCCAGAATTCCCTATGAAGACGATCCTCCTCTTCTCCCTCGGCGTCGTGTGCGCCGCCGCCCAGGAAGCTCCGGCGCCGGCCGCCGTCGAAGGCGTCCGCGGCGTCCGTCAGGAAGGCTCCGGCAAGGTGAAGGAGATCGACCCCGCCACCAAGATGGTCGCGCCCACCACCGTCCAAGGCGTCGAGAAGGTCGACGGCGTGAAGGTCCCCGGCGGCGCCAAGCCCGTCAAGCAGGCGCCCCCTCCCGCCTCCGTGACGGCGACCGCCAAGCCCGTGCAGGGTGCCGACGCCAAAGCCCCGCCGCCTCCGCCGCCGACGAAAGGTCTCGTCGGCGCCGAGGGCGTGAAGCCTCCCGAAGGCGTCAAAGGCGCCGGTACCAAAGGCACCCCGCCGCCTCCCGCGCCGAAGGGCGTGGAGGCCGTCAAAGGCGTGAAACCTCCGGAAGCGGTCAAGGGCGCGGGATCGAAGGCCACGCCGCCGCCCCCGCCCGCCAAGGGCCTCGCCGGCATCAATGGCGTCAAGGCGCCCGAGGGCGTGAAGCCCGCCGCCGGCGGCATCAAGCCCGTCGAAGGCGTCACCGGCATCGGCGCCGGCAAGCAGCAGAACCTCGAGGCCGCCCTGCAGGTCGAGGCCGCAGGCAAGCCCGAGCCGAAGAAGGCCAAGGCCGCCGCCGCGCTGCTCGCGGGACCTGAGCCGAAGGGCAAGCCGACGAAGACCGATGACCGCAAGGTCTTCGAAGAAGCCCGCAAGATCCCCGACAACGGCTCGTGAACCCTTTACATAAAACACCATGAGACTCCTCCGTCCGTTCCTCTGCGCCGCGCTCGCGTGCGCCGCGACGCTTCCCGCCCAGCAGGCCGCGCCGCTCGACGCCAAGACGCAGCAGCAATACGAACGTCTGCTCCGCCATCGTTACTCCCGCGAGCTCAGCGAAGTCTTCGCCGCGATGGAGAAGTCCGCCCGACCGGACGCCCGCGCCGGCGCCGACGTCCGCTTCCTCTCGGCCTTCCGTCTCGGCGACTGGGCGCAGGTGCGCGCGGAGCTCGCGGCGCTGCCGCCCGAGCTCGGCCGTGGCATCTACGATAAGATCCTTTCCGACCTCGCCGAACGGCCCAAGAACGGCGTCCGCCTCGAGGATCTCTTCGCCCTCGCCGACGCGGGTCCGGGCGAGCTCACCGACCTTCAACTCCGCAAGATCGGTCAGATCCTCGGCCAGATCGTGGCGCCCAACGAAAGCTTCTGGGTCTCCGAGCGCCTGACGCGGGGCACCGAGAAGCTGGGAGGCAAGGATCCCGCCCGCCGCCTCGCGGCCGGCCGCGTCCTGCTGGCCGGCGGCTTCCGTGACCTCGCCCGGCAGTATCTGCCGGCCGGCACCGACCTCGACCAGATCGCCGACGAGGCCCTCCGTCAGGAGATCGCCGCCTTCCTCGCGGCCGAGCAGGCCACCGAGATCGCGCAACGCGATCAGATCTCCCGCATCTGGGCCGACAACGTCGCGATCCTCCGATCGGAGAAGAAGATCAGCGACTGGGACAAGACCAAGGCCGCGGGAGAGATGCTCCGCGTGCTCACCCAGGTCTCGCCGTCCGTCCTCGGCGGCACGTTCGCCGACCTGATGAAGTCGCAGCCCGACGCCGCGCTCAAGATCGTCGGCGGCCTCTCGCGCAAGATCCAGAACGAAGGCGGCGCGCCCGCCGCCCAGCGCATCGACAACCTCCGGGCCCAGGCGGTGCTCGCCAACCTGATCGCCGAGCATGTCGACGTCGCCGGCGGCGACTGGCATCAGGTCCTCGGCCTGATGGCGGAATCCTGGATGGCGGAGGTCGAGCAGTCCTTCGGACGTCAGTCCGGCGGTTCCCGACGCAACAACCGCAGCGGGGCAGGGGATGTCGATCCCGAAGAGATGCTGCAGCTCGCTCCGGCCGGCAAGTGGCTCGAGGCCCTTTCGCCCGACCTGCGCGCCCGTTTCGACGCCAGCCTCGCCCGCGCCGTGATCGTCAGCGCCAACTTCGAACTCGCCGCCGATCGCATCGCCGAGCTGGCCCGTCGTCACCCGGCCGCCGGCGTCGCCTTGGCCGAAGACTTCCTCCAAGCCTGGGGTCAGGCGCATAATCCCCAGCTACCGCAGGAGCTGCGCTCCCGTTACGGACTGCCGGAAGACGCCCGCATCCCCGTCACCCCGGTGATGATGGAGCGTAACATCGAAAGTCTCGCCCGCATGATGGAGCTCTTCCGCAAGGCCGGCGTCGCTCCGCGCGACCAGACCAAGGTCGTCAACTCCTTCGACCTCGCCTACAGCAACGCCGAAGCCTACCGTAACACGCACATCGAGCGCGTGTTCGGTCCGACCGCCCAGATGGATGAGCAGCTGTTCTTCCTGCTGGCCCAGAAGATGCACGCCAATCTCGGCGACCGCTGGCGCCGCGCCGACGTGCAGCGCAGCGGACTCACCCGTCGTAACGAGGCCCAGACCTATGAGATGGCCTCGGCCGGCTACGCCTCGCTCCTCAAGCTGATCGACGAGTGGCAGGCGGGCCGTCCCGACGCCTATAAGGCGCTGCTGCTCGGGGCCGTCGTCCTCAACGACTGGGCTGACTTCGAGAGCTTCCAGGACCTCTCGCCCGTCGAACCCGCGCGCCGCGTCGTCGCCGCCAAGGAGAAGACGCTCCAGTCGCAGGATTATTTCCAGCGCTCCGCCGACGCCTATGGCCGTCAGGTCGTCCGCCTGCAGTCCAACCAGTATTCCATCGATCCGTATCTCAGCTGGTTCAACGCCGTGATGGGCATCGGGGGCAACGGCCAGGTCAACCTCGGCAAGCCGCTCAATCGCTCGGCCCTCGGACGTATCCGCGCGGCCATCCAGGCGCTGCCGGGACGTCTGGCGGGCACGCACATGGGACAGCTCGCCAAGACGCTGAACGCCCGCTTGAACGACCAGAACAATCCTCTGCACGAGGACCTCAAGTATCGCTACCTCGCCGCGACCTTGGTGGTCACGAAGGACGACCCGTTCTCGCTCGGACTCAAGAAGCGGGCCGACTACCTCGACGAACTCCTCAGCGAGATCCGCCTGCAGACGCGCGTCGATGGTCCGAACACCGTCGGGGCAGGGCAGGACTTCGGCATCATCGTGAGCGTCGTCCATACCGAAGCGATGGGCCGGGTCGCCCGCTTCGGGCAGTATCTCAGCAACGATCCGTCCGCGGTCGCCGCGGCCGGCAAGCGCCGGGGGGCGCAGGCCTTGAAGTCCGCCGAAGCGCTGGGTCCGCGCGACGAGTTCGAGAAGAAGCTCACCGAAGGCCTCGCGCCTTTCTTCGAGATCCGCTCGGTCACCTTCGCCGCTCCCGACGTGAAGCCGCGTCCGACCAACCGCCCGGGCTGGGAGGAGACGTCGCTCGCCTACGTGCTCGTGCGTGCCAAGGACGCCAGCGTCGACAAGATCCCGCCGGTGCAGATGGAGCTCCGCTTCATCGACCTGAGCGGCCCGGTGACGATCCCCGCCACCTCCGCCGAGACCCTGCTCAAGGTCGCCGCCGGCAAGGCGACGCCGCGTCCGGCCGAAAAGGTGGAAGTCACCCAGACCCTCGACACGCGTCAGTTCGCGATCAACGGCTCGCTCAGCCTCGAGGTCGCCGCGACCGCCGCGGGCACGGTGCCCGACCTCGACGACCTCCTCGACCTCGGTCCCTTGGTCGCCGTCGCGAAGGTCCGTCAGGTCACGGTCGTCGACCCGCTGATGGTCAAGGAGCTCAACACGTGGGGCGACCAGGTCGCGCCGCGCACGGAGCGACGCTGGTCGATCACGCTGGACGGCGACGCCATCCGCGCCGCGGACAAGGCGACGGACGTTCCTTTCCCGACCCTCAAGGCCGCGCGGGCCACCACGGTCTGGCGCACCTATCAGGACATCGATCCGGTCGTGCTGACCAAGGGCTCGGTGCTGCTCGATCGCGTCAAGACCGCGGCCGGAGCCGGCTACGTGCCGCCGGTCGCCCAGGACGATTACCCGTATCTCTACGTCGGGCTCGCCGTCCTCCTGACGGCCGGCGCCTGGTTGGTGTTCCGTAAGCGTGATGCCGGCCCGCGTCCTCCGCGCGCCCGGGATGTCTTCCGGATGCCTGCGACCGTCGACGGTTTCTCCGTCGTGGCCTTGCTGCGTAAATTGGCCGCCAGTCCGCTCGTGAAGTTCACCGCCGCGCAGAAATCCGAACTCCAGCAGGACATCGACCGCGTCCAGAGCGGCTGCTTCGGCGGAGCGACCACGCTCACCGACGCCGACCTCAGGTCCCTCGCCGAAAAATGGCTCCGCCAGCTCCGCTGATATTCCTGCCCCCACCCCTATCCCTACCCCTTAAGACATGAGCAACCACCCTAATCCCGCGGCCGTGCAGGCCGCCCATCAGTTCGTCGGCGACGTCCGGACGCGCGTCGGCAAGGTCGTCGTCGGCCAGGACGTCGTCGTCGAGCGCGTCATGATCGCGCTCCTCACCGGCGGCCATCTGCTGCTGCAGGGCATGCCCGGCCTGGCGAAGACGCTCCTCGTGAACACCGTCGCGAAGGCCATCGCGCTGGACTTCCGTCGCATCCAGTTCACGGTCGACATGCTGCCGTCCGACATCGTCGGTTCGGAGGTCGTCGACCAGAAGACCGGCGATTTCCGCATCCACCGCGGCCCGGTCTTCACGAACCTGCTCCTCGCCGATGAGATCAACCGCGCCGCGCCGAAGGTGCAGGGCGCGATGCTCGAGGCGATGCAGGAGCGCAAGGTGACCCTCGGCGGCCAGACGATGCGCCTGCCGACGCCTTTTCTCGTCATCGCGACGCAGAACCCCGTCGAGCAGTCCGGCACGTTCGAACTGCCCGAGGCCCAGCTCGACCGCTTCATGCTTCTCCATCGTCTCGGCTATCCGGGTCGCGACGAGGAGCAGGACATCCTCCAGCGCCAGCTCGGCATGGGCCTGCGCAAGGAAGAGGGCGGGGCGGTCCCGAAGACGGCCTTCGACATGATCGACGATTCCCCCGTCGGCACGAAGGCGGACCTCGTCGCCGCGATGGAGGCCGTGCAAGGCGTCCACGTCAGCGAAGTCTTCCTCCATCATTCGGTCGAACTCGTGCGTCGCACCCGCGAATCCAAGGAGCTGGACTTCGGCTGCAGTCCGCGCGCCGGCCTGGCGCTCGTCAACGCCGCCCGCGCCCGCGCGGTCATCCGCGGCCGGGATTACGTCACGCCCGAAGACCTCTTCGACCTCGCCGAGGACGTCGTGCTGCACCGCATCCGCGTGAGCTATGAAGCCGCGGCCGCGGGTCAGACCGGCGCCAAGGTGCTGGAAGGAATCCTCGCCGGATTAGGCTGACCCCATGCTTCGTCCGCGCACCTTGCCTCACGATCCGGTCGACAGCCGGCAGTTCGAAGTCGCCGTCCGGCGGCTCGCGGACAGCCTGGATTTCGGCCAGCGTGACTCGGTGTTCCACGGCGCGGGTCTGGAATACGTCCAGTCGCGTCCTTATGTCGCGGGCGACGCGGTCAAGTTCATCGACTGGAAGGTCTCGGCGCGCCTCGGGAAGCTCTATGTGAAGGAGTTCCGCGAGACCAAGCAGATCCCGCTCTACCTGCTGCTCGACACCTCCGCGTCGATGTGCGTCACGTCGCAGACGTTGAGCAAGTATGCCTGGGCGGTGCGCATCGCCACTGGCATCGGCCTGGCCGCGCAGTCTTCCGTCACGCCGGTCGGCCTGCTCGGCTGCGGGGCCCGCGAGATGCACGTCCGCCCGACGTTGTCGCGCAACATCGTGATGGAGTGGGCCCACCAGCTGCGCCGGCATGACTTCACCGAGCAGACCTCGCTCGCCCGTCGCGCCCGCGAACTCGCCCCCTCGCTGGCCCAGCGGACGACGGTGGTCGTCCTGAGCGACCTGCATGATCCGGACGCCATCCCGGCCTTGCAGGTTCTCGCCCAGCGTCATGACTGCGTCGTCCTGCATCTCGAAGATCCGGCCGAGCAGGGACTCCGCGGCGCGGGCATCATCCGCGGCGTCGAAGCCGAGTCCGGTCGTGGCTTCGTGGGTTTCGGCGGTCGCCGCGCCATCGACGCTTCGGGCTGGCAGGCCGAGCTGAGCCGTTTCGGCATCGATTATCTCCGGCTTCGCACCGACGAGCCGATCCTCGGCAAGCTGACTTATTTCCTCAAGAACCGCGGCTTCGCCAGCCGCTCCGCCCGATAAGCATGGCTGACGCGAAGACATCCTGGCGTGGCCGGCTCCTCGTGGGCCTGGCCTTGTCGGTCGTCCTCGCGTCGGTCTGGTGGTTCCTGCGGGATGACGACAGCCTCAAGGTTCCGCTTGGCGTCGAGCAGGCCGCCATCATCACCTACGGCGGTCCCGGGCTTGTCGTGAAACCCTTCCGCTACGGCGTGGCCGTGAACGTACGCATCGCCCAGGTCACGGAGCGGGAGGGTATGAAGGTCTACGACGTTCGTTACCTCGTGAACCGCGAAGGCGAGCATGACCTGACGCAGTATCTGATGTCGGACGACGGCACGGTCCTGACCGGACTCCCGTCCTTCAAGGTCCAAGGCGACCCCAAGCTCTCGAAGGAGCTCGAGGCACGCGTGAAGGAGACCGAGGAGATCGGCATCGAGGTGTGGGGGCATTATCGCGCCACCCTTTGGGCGCTCTTCGTGTTTTGGATCGGTTGGCTCTTCCTGCTGATTTTCTGGAAGCGCCCGCGCCAGCCTGTCGTCGTCGCGCCCAAGCCGCCGCTGACCGTCGCCGAGCAATTGCAGCTCCTTCTTGGTGAACTTGAGCAGGGCGGGCTGACCGCCGAGCAGAAGGCTCGCCTCGAGATGCTGCTCCTTCGTTCCTGGCGCGAGGGGCTGGCCCCGGCCGACGCCCCGATGGTGGAGGTCCTGGCCGCCGTCGCCCGCGCCGAGACCACCGGCGAGGCCTTGGTCCGTCTCCAACGCTGGCTGCATCGTCCCGGCTCAGGCGTCGTCGACGCCGAGATCGCGGACATCATCCGTCGTCACCTCCCTGAACGAGGCATCGCCCGCCCATGACCTTCCTGCATCCCCAGTGGCTGGCCTTGCTCGCTCTCCCGGTCATCCTGGCCTTCTGGGAGTGGGTACGCCCCGGTCAGCCGCTCGCCATGCCCTACGACGGCGCCCAAGGCCGCCGAGGTTGGTTCCTGC
>JBEGSF010000005.1:0-152291 GCA_041180005.1 Verrucomicrobiota bacterium
CGGCAACGGCGACGTGAAGGATGGCCCCTCGGCCTTGCTCCGGCAGAAGGAATCCGGCGTCTCCGGCCTCATGATCGGACGCGCCGCGCTCGGTAATCCTTGGGTTTTCGCCCAGATCAAGGCCGCGCTGGAGGGCAGGGCGGGGGAGGCCGCCGAAACCGGCGTCCAGGCCCGCTGGGACTGCATGATTCGCTTGGCCGAGCTCACCATCGAGGTGCACGCGTCCCGTCTCGGCCATCGTGATGTCCGTTGGATGCTCGACCGCCTGCATCCGTTGACGCATGGGCTCCCGGGTTCGCGCAAACTTCGCGACCGGCTCCGTCATTGCCTGAGCTTGGACGACTTGCGTCGGCTGCGTGACGAGCATCTCGCCGAAACGGCGAAGTGAATTAAAACCCCTATTCACAGGGGATCGGTGAGCGAGTGACGTTCATGCAACAGAAACCTCACTTTCTTATCACCATGGGGGCTGTTAATAACCTGTGCAGGGCTTGAACTTGTCCCTTATCTCCGCGCCTTCACAAATGCGTCTCGATTCGCACCCCTCGGATCGTCACCGGCCCCTTCGCCGGACACTAAACGAAGGAATCCCTTTTTAACCTTTCCAACCCACCTTTCATCAACGACTTACGGCGTCATTTCGATCTGTTCCCAAACTGGCACAGAAGCAGCCAAAGAGTCGAGCCCGTCATCTTGACGATTGTTTTACAAAAATTCCTCATTTTCGGGCTTCCAAAGAGCCTGTGAACAACCTTTCTCAACCCTCCCCCTTTCTCATGTCCCCTTCCGTCAGCCACCTCTCCCTTTGGGAGACCGCCAAAAACGAACTCCGCAACGTCCTCCCGCGCGCCGACTTCGAAACTTGGATCTCTTCTCTTCAGCCGCTGACCATCCAGGACGGTAAGGTGCTCGTCCTCGAAGCTCCTTCGGTGCTCACCGAAGCTTGGGTCAACAGCAACTACGCCGAGATGCTCCGCCGCCAGCTCACGTTGGTCGCCGGACGCAACATGGACTACCGCCTGACGGCTTCCGTCGACGCCGCCCGTGATGTCGCGCCTGCTCCCGCCCCGGTCGCCCGTGCTTCCCGCCAGGCCGCCGCTTCGCCGGCTCCGGCGATCAAGGCCACCAACACTTTCGAGAACTTCATCGTCGGTCCGGAGAACGAGATGGCCCATGGCGCCTCGCTCGCCGTCGCGAAGGAGCCGGGTCACTACTACAACCCGCTCTTCATCCATGGCCCGACCGGCCTGGGCAAGACGCACCTGATGCACGCCATCGCGCATTCGGTCTACGCCGCCAATCCGCAGGCCCGCATCGCCTACATCTCGTCCGAGACCTTCACCAACGACTTCATCCAGGCTCTCCAGGCCGGTAACGTCGCTTCGTTCCGCCGCCGCTACCGTGAGCTGGACCTGCTCCTGATCGACGACATCCACTTCCTCGCCGGCAAGGAATCCACGCAGGACGAGTTCTTCCACACCTTCAACGAGCTGCATAACAACCACAAGCAGGTGGTGCTCACCAGCGACCGTCCGGCTTCGGAGATCGCCAAGCTCCAGGAACGCCTCGTCTCCCGCTTCCAGTGGGGCATGGTCGCTTCCATCCAGGCCCCCGGCCTCGAGACCCGCATCGCCATCCTCCGCAAGAAGGCCGCCGCCCGCGGCCTCGACCTGCAGCCGGAGATCGCCGAATTCATCGCCTCCCGCATCGCCCGCAACGTGCGTAACCTCGAAGGCGCCGTCACCCGCATCGTCGGCCTCGTGGGCATGACCCGCAAGCCCCTCGAGCTCGCCCAGGTCGAGAAGCTCCTCCACGACATCCTCGTCGAAGAAGCCAGCCACACGCTCACGGCCGAGGTCATCCAGCGCAAGGTCGCCGAGCACTACCGCATCCAGATGTCCGACATGACGTCCAAGCGCCGGATGCAGAACATCGCTTTCCCCCGTCAGGTCGCCATGTACCTCGCCACCCAGCTCACCGGCATGTCCCTCGTGTCGATCGGCCAGGCTTTCGGCGGTCGCGACCACGGTACGGTCATCCACGCCCGCAAGACGGTCGTGAACCAGATGGAAGTGGACGCGAACGTGCGCCGCACGGTCGAGTATCTCCGCGCCCAGCTGTCGATGAACCGCTGATTTAGTGGTCAGTGATGCAAAAAGGGCCCGACGTGTGTCGGGCCCTTCCTATCGGGACGGTTGAACGGGGGCTCAGAGCATCCGGATCGTCAGCGGGAAACGATAGATCTTCCCTTCGGTCGCCCGGATCAGGCCGATGATGGTCAGGATCAGCGAGGCGATGCCGACCGCGAACAGCATCGGGATTCCGATAAGGATGAAGCAAAGCGGGATGCAGATGAGGACATAGATCAGCAGGCTGATCTGGAAGTTAAGGAGTTCGCGTCCTTGTTTGTCGATGAACGCGCTCTCGTCCTTCTTGATCAGCCAGACGATGAGGGGACCGATCAGGCTGAATCCGACTAGGCTCAGGACATGCATGATCAGAGCCAGGTTCTTCTCGTCTTGGGTGGGGATGGGGTCGGCGGGCAGGGTCGGAGGTTCCATGCGAGCTTTATCGGCTGATGGCGACTTGAGGGCGAGCGTTTCCTTTCCCGAGCAAGGTCTTGCTACTTGGGGCCATTCATTCTTCATATGGGCGTTCCTTCGTAGTCTTTCCCAGGGGAGTCCGTTACCGGACTGAGATGAGGCTTGGCCTCGAACCCTCGTACCTGATGCGCCTCGGCGCCGTAGGAAGCGGATTGTGCAGCCCAAACCATCCCCGTTTCCGCGAACCTCTCAGGTCCGCGCGGACAGTCTTACCTCTAGCCCAACTTTCTTCCCATCCTTCCACCTTCCATGGTCTCCGACAACAAGCCTACCTCCTTCCCGAACTCGACGCGCGTCTACGTGCCGGGTTCGCGTCCTGACATCCTCGTGCCGATGCGCGAGGTGAAGCTGGCCGATACTTCGCGCCCTGACGGCACGAAGTCGGCCAACGAGCCGGTCCGCATCTACGACACGTCCGGTCCCTGGGGCGATCCCGCTTTCCATGGCGACGTCGAGAAGGGCCTGCCGGCCATCCGCGCCGCGTGGATCCTCGAGCGTGGCGACGTCGAAGCCGTCCCTGGCCGCGAGCTGAAGCCTGAAGACGACGGCTACCTCTCCTGGAAGCACGCCGAGACCGCCCAGCGCGCCACCTCCCGCAACCGCCTCGTCCAGTTCGATCGCGGCGACCGCAAGGTCTACAAGGGCAAGCCCGGACAGCGCCCGACCCAGCTGGCCTATGCCAAGCAGGGCATCATCACCCCCGAGATGGAGTATATCGCCATCCGCGAGAACATGCGTCTCGCCGCTCAGGCCGATTCAACCCGCCGCCACGACCTGACCTTCCAGCACAAGGGCGAGTCCTTCGGCGCCGCGATTCCCAAGGTCATCACCCCTGAATTCGTCCGCTCCGAGGTCGCCCGCGGCCGCGCCATCATCCCGGCCAACATCAATCACCCTGAGCTCGAGCCGATGATCATCGGCCGTAACTTCCTGGTGAAGATCAACACCAACATCGGCAACTCGGCCGTCGCTTCCTCCATCGAGGAAGAGGTCGAGAAGATGCGCTGGTCCATCAAGTGGGGAGGCGACACCCTGATGGATCTCTCCACCGGCAAGAACATCCACCAGACCCGCGAGTGGATCCTGCGCAACTGTCCCGTCCCCGTCGGCACCGTGCCGATCTACCAGGCCCTCGAGAAGGTCAATGGCCGTGCCGAAGACCTGACCTGGGAGATCTTCCGCGACACGCTCATCGAGCAGGCGGAGCAGGGCGTCGACTACTTCACCATCCACGCCGGCGTCCGCCTCGCCTACATCCCGCTGACCGCCCGTCGCGTCACCGGCATCGTCTCCCGCGGCGGCTCGATCATGGCCAAGTGGTGCCTCTCGCACCACAAGGAGAACTTCCTCTACACGCATTGGGACGAGATCTGCGACATCATGGCCGCCTATGACGTCAGCTTCTCGATCGGCGACGGCCTCCGTCCCGGTTCCATCGCCGACGCCAACGACGAAGCCCAGTTCGCCGAACTGAAGACGCAGGGCGAACTCACCACGCGCGCCTGGGAGCGCGGCGTGCAGGTCATGAACGAAGGCCCCGGCCACGTGCCGATGCACATGATCAAGGAGAACATGGACAAGCAGCTGGAGTGGTGCCACGAGGCCCCGTTCTACACGCTCGGACCCCTTACGACCGACATCGCCCCGGGCTACGACCACATCACGTCCGCCATCGGCGCCGCGATGATCGGCTGGTATGGCACCGCGATGCTCTGCTACGTGACGCCTAAGGAACACCTCGGCCTCCCGAACAAGAACGACGTCCGCGAGGGCGTCATCGCCTACAAGATCGCCGCCCACGCCGCCGACCTCGCGAAGGGACACCCCGCCGCGCAGATCCGCGACAACGCGCTCTCCAAGGCCCGCTTCGAGTTCCGCTGGCCCGACCAGTTCGCCCTGGCCCTCGACCCCGAGCGCGCCCAGGAATACCACGACGAAACCCTCCCGCAGGAGTCCGCCAAGACAGCGCACTTCTGCTCGATGTGCGGACCGAACTTCTGCTCGATGCGCATCTCCGATGACATCCGTAAGTTCGCCGACGCCCAGGGCGTCTCCGAAGCCGAGGCTCTCGCCAAGGGCATGGAAGAGAAGTCCAAGGAGTTCCGCGAAAAGGGCGGCGAAATCTACCAGTAACGGGTTTAAGCGGTAAGCGGTTGGCGGTAAGCGGTTAGAATCAAATCCTGATTCCTGCTCTTACCGCTGACCCCTTGTTGCCCGCTTTTGTTGCCTCATCTATCCGCTAACCGCTGACCGCTAACCGCTTTGTCTTCCTCGAAACAATCCTCCACCGCCTGGTACGACTCCCCGTTGTACTACGACATGGTGTATGCGGATTACACGAAGAAGGAGACGCGCTTCATCGAGGGGATCATGAAGAAGCACGGGCCAGAACTCGACGGCCCGATGCGCGTGCTCGAGCCGGCCTGCGGTTCCGGACGTCTGCTGGAGTCGCTCGCCGCCCGCGGCCACGTCGTCCACGGCTTCGACCTGAACAAGCACCAGATCGCCTTCGCGAAGAACCGACTCAAGGCCAGGGGGCTGAAGGGCAGGGTATGGCGTGACCGTCTGCAGGACTTCAAGGTCCCCAAGGGCGCCCGTTACGACGTCGCCCACTGCTTCGTCAGCACGTTCAAATACATCGACAGCGAAGCCGGCGCCGTCAGTTCGCTGCGTCGCATGGCCGCGGCCCTGCGTCCGGGCGGACTCCTGTTGCTCGGCCTGCACCTGACCGATTACAAGAACAGCCCGCCCGACCACGAACGCTGGATCGGCCGCAAGCCGGGCATCCGCGTCGTGAGCGATACGTGGTCCGCTCCGGCCGACCGAAAATCGCGCACGGAGGCCATGCGCACCCGCATGCGCATCACCGAGAAGGGCAAGACCCGCGTCGAAGAGACCCTCTGGGATTTCCGGACCTATTCGCCGGCGGAGCTGAAGGCCCTGATCGCCAAGGTGCCGTCCCTCCGTCTCGTGGCCTGCCACGATTTCCATTACGACCTTACGTCGACCCGGAAGATCGACATGGAATACTCCGACGTGCTGCTGGTGCTGCGTCGGCAGGCTTAGTTTGCATTGCCTCCGGCGTCGGGGCGGGCAGGTTGCCTTTACCCCCATGCGCCTACTCCGCCTGTCATCCCTGTGCGCGGCCGTCCTGGCTTCGTCCTTCGCTTCTGCTTTTGAGCTCATGCTCGACGACGCCGGCAAGGCCGTCGTCCTCAAGGCCGCCCAGCCCTCCGAGGTCGTCCGCTATACCTTGAACGGCAAGGATCCGGATTTCTCGGCCGGGGTCTACCTGGCGCCGATCGAGCTGCCGGAAGGCGGCACGGTCAAGGCCGCGGCTTTCGAAGGCAACAAGCGCGTCGGTGAGGTCCGTACGCAGGTCGTCCCCGGTCCGGGTCCGAAGAACACCGCCTTGGTGCCGCTGACCCAGAACCGCGATTGGAAGTCTTACGATTGGGTGACCCGTCACAACGAGATCCTCGCCCTTAATCAGCCGGGCGCCATGCGCGCCGACGTGGTTTTCCTCGGCGACTCGATCACGCATTTCTGGTCCGGCGAGCCGAAGGCGAAGCGCGTCGCCGGCAAGGATTCCTGGGAGAAGTGGATCGCCCCGCATCATCCGATCAACCTTGGCTATGGCTGGGACCGCACCGAGAACGTGCTGTGGCGCCTCCGCCACGGCGAAATCGCCGGCCTCAAACCCAAGGCGTTCGTCGTGCTCATCGGCACCAATAACCTGTCAGGCTTCAATCCTCCGGCTGAAACCGCGGAAGGCGTGGCCGAGGTCTGCCGTGAGCTCCGTCGTCAGGCCCCGCAGGCGAAGATCCTGCTGCTGGCCATCCTGCCTCGTCAGGCCAAGCCGGACGCCACCCGCCAGCGCGTGACGGATACGAACAAGCTGCTAGAGGCACAAATGTTGCTCAAGTCGCAGGGGCCGCAGATCGCCGACGTCTATCTCGACCTGACGGACAAGCTCGTCGAAGCCGATGGCAGCATCCTGAAGGAGACCATGAACGACTATCTGCATCCCACGAACAAGGGATACGAAACCATGGGCGCCGCCATCGACGCCCAGCTCAAGGCTTGGTCGCTCTGAAGGGCAGGCCCTTCAGATCCGCTTCATCACCGACTTCGCGATGCCCTGGATCGTCAGGGAGCTGGTCGGGATGAGGTCGGGGTAATTCTTGTTCTCGGCCTTGAGGTAGACCTTGGAGCCCTGCTTGATCAGGCGCTTGAGGGTCGTCTCGCCGTCGATGAGCGCGGCCACGATGTCGCCGTGCTTCGGTGTGCCGGGTTCGACGATGACGGTGTCGCCGTCGTTGATGTCGGCATCGATCATCGAGTCGCCACGGACGCGCAGGGCGAAGGACTCGGGGGCGCGGCGGCGGGAACTGGGGGAGAGGGGCACCTGCATCGAGTCCAGGACGCCGGAGGATTCGGTGTAGTCGGGGAAGCCCGCGGCGATGGAGCCGGCGAACTTCACGTTCTCGAAGGCGATGGCGTCGTCGCCGGGACCTTCGTAGCGGATGACGGTCTCGGAGGTGTCGCCGAGAACTTCCGGGACGATCTTGTAAGCACGAGCGGCGCCGGGGATGCGCTGGAGGACGCCCTTGCGCTCGAGGGCCTGGAGGTGACCGTAGACGCCGTTGGTGGACGCGAATCGGAACTTGGCCTGGATGTCCCGGATGCTGGGCCAGTAGGAGTGTTCCGAGACGTGGGCCTTCATGTAATCGAGGATGGCCCGCT
Organism: Verrucomicrobiota bacterium; assembly: GCA_041180005.1. Lineage (GTDB taxonomy): Bacteria > Verrucomicrobiota > Verrucomicrobiia > Opitutales > UBA953 > UBA953. The sequence continues at coordinate 7,350 of JBEGSF010000005.1, forward strand.
GCTTCTTGGTCAGTTCTTCCATAGTGAACGCATGTTCGATGAAAACTTGTTCACTGTCAAGCCGACAGGCCAAAAGGCCATATAATCCTCAATATCCGCCGAACTTGGCCTCGAATTCGGCCACCGTCCGCTCCATCCCGGGGTAGCACCGGGCGGCGATGGCCAGGGAATGCTCGCGGATGGGCTTGGGCAGCCCCCAGAGGGCCTGGCTGATCGAACCGGTGATGGCGGCCAAGGTATCGGCGTCCCCGCGGATGGAGGAGGCGAAGCGGACGGCGGACTCGAAGTCGGCCGTGCCGACGGCGATGGCCAGGCACTCGGGCACGCACCCTTGGCAGGTCTCGTTATAGGTGTGGGTCTTCCGGATGACCTCGAGGTCGGGCAGGGGGCCGTAGAAGTTCTCGGCGACCGCGCGGACGGCGGCGGGGTTGCGATACTTACGGGCGGTCCAGATCGCCGCGGCGACGGCTTGGGCTCCCTTGATGCCTTCGGGATGGGCGTGCGAAGGCCGGGCGCTCAGCGTCGCGTGCTCCAGCACGGTCTCGAGGTCGTCGAACGCCCACGCCACAGGCGAGACGCGCATGGCGGAACCGTTGCCGAAGGAGTCACGCTCGCCCGGAGCGCCGTCGTAGACCCAGCTGCTGAAGCCGCCGCCGAAGGCCGCGGGCAGGGTGGCGTGATGACAGTTCTTCTCGTAATAGCCGAGCATGCCGACGAGCCGCGGCTTGTAGTCGCGTTCGCCGCGCAGGATCGTCTCCGCGACCGCCCAAGTGAGGAGGGAGTCATCGGTGGGGCAGGAGCGTTCGGCGAACAACGGAAACTTCTGGTCTTCGTTGCGGCTGAATTCGTGGACGGATCCGATGATGTCTCCGGCGATGGCTCCGAGCATCTCGCCAAGGTGACGGTCGTTCGGCGGGCTTCCAATCCAAAGTCAGCAAGGGTGCGTCATAGCTCGGCGGGCCCGGTCATGCGGGAGTCCGCTCATATCGGGCTTTTTCTTCGGTTTCTCGGACCTTTTTACGCCGAAGGTTGCGACCTTCGTCCGGTTTGCTTGTCTCCGCATCACCCCATGTCCCTCCGTCGACTCATGCCGCTGGTCGCAGCGATGCTTTGCGCCGTTTCGGCCGTCGCCCAGACCATCGTCCCGGTGCCCTCGCCGGCGGACCGCCCGCCCGTCGCCACCGACGCCTGGTATCGCACCTGGGTGCGCGTCGACGATTCGTTCTTCACCAAGCACGAGCGCAACCTCTTCGAAGAATCGGTCGGCCTGCACTTTCGCGACCTTGTCGGATCACACGAGGCGTTCGTCAACGGCGTGAAGGTCGGCGCCGGCTCGGGTCGCGAGGTCTTCCGTCACAAGGTGCCGGTGGGCACGTTGAAGAAGGGCGAGTGGAACGAGGTCGTCTTCCGCGTCCGACATCCCGAAGGGAAGGGCGGCTTCTTCGGCGAGGCGCCGTTCATCATGAACTACTTCATGGAGTGCGTGCTCGAAGGGGTGTGGGAATATTCCGCGACGCCGCTCACGCCCGGTCCGGCCCTCAAGGCGCAGCCCGCTTCGTCGTCGTTCGCGAAGTTCCGCGAGTCAAACCGCGTCCTCGGCCGCGCCGAGCAGTTCCATGGTCCTTCGCTCTCCCCGGCCGAGGCTTATGCGAAGATGCGCGCGACGCCTGACCTGGCGGTCGACTTCCTGCTGTCCGAGCCGCAGATCGCCCAGCCGACGCACTTCAGCTTCGACACCCGCGGTCGCCTCTGGGTCACGCAATACCGCCAGTATCCTTACCCCGCCGGCGTCAACATGATCAGCCGCGACAAGTATTACCGCTCGCATTACGACCGCGTCCCGCCTCCTCCGCCCCATCACGACAAGGGCGCCGACATCGTCTCCATCCACGAATCGACGAAGCGCGACGGGGTCTACGACAAGCACACGGTCTTCCAGGATGGCCTCAACATGGCCAACTCGGCCGTCCGCGCCCACGGCGGCGTCTGGGTGATGAACCCGCCTTACCTGCTGTTCTATCCGGACGCCAATGGCGACGACGTCCCTGACGGCCCGCCGGTGGTGCATCTCTCCGGCTTCGGCCTCGAAGACACCCACTCGGTGGGCAATGGGATCATCCTGGGTCCCGACGGCTGGCTCTACGGCGTGCACGGCAGCACGTCGTCCTCGCGCGTCGTGCGTCCGGGCTTCGATTCCGCCGACGCCGCCCCCGTCCACTTCGAAGGCTGTATGGTCTGGCGCTACCACCCGAAGACCCGCGAATACGACATCTTCAGCGAAGGCTCGGGCAATCCCTTCGGCCTGGAGTTCGACGGCGACGGGCGCATGTATTCCGGCCACAACGGCGGCAACACCCGCGGCTGGCACTACGTCCAAGGCGGCATCTACCTCAAGCAGGGCGTCGACCCGGGCAAGTTCGGCCCGCCGCGCAGTCCGTATTCCTTCGGCCAGCTCCCGATCCTCGGCACGCGCACAAAGGTCCCACGCTTCGCGCATTTCGGCTCCTTCATCGAAGGCACGGCGATGGCCTCGAAATACCAGGGCCACCTGTTCTCCCTCGATCCGCTCCACAACACGGTCACCGACTCCGAGCGCATCCCGCAGGGCGCGACCTACGTGACGACCGACAAGGGCATCGCGATGTGGTCCGAGGACGTGGGCTTCCGTCCGCTCTACAGCGCGAACGCCCCCGACGGCTCGCTCTTCGTGTCCGATATGTATGAATATTACATCGCGCACGGGCAGCACTACCAGAACCAGATCGACCCCACGACGGGCCGCCTGTACCGCCTCCGCGACAAGGACGCCAGGCTCGAGACCGACACGAACCTCGAGGGCAAGACCACCGCCCAGCTCGTCGGCCTCCTCGGTCATCCGAACAAGTTCCACCGCACGGCTTCGCTGCAGCTGCTGTCCGAACGGCGCGATCCCGCTTCCGTCCCGCAGCTCGACGCCTTGCTCGCCGCCGACCGGGGCCGCGGCGCCTTGGGTGCGCTCTGGGCGCTGTATCAGATCGACGCCCTCGACGATGCCCGCGCCGTCGCCGCGCTGACCCACGCCTATGCGCCGGTGCGTTTCTGGGCCATGCGTTTCCTCGGCGATAAATACGGCGTCAACCGCGGCCTCGGCGTGCCCGGTCTTGATTCCAAGGGCTCCCGCGACCTGCCGCCTCAGGTCTTCGCGGCGGTGCTCGCCCGCGCCAAGACGGAGCCCGATGCCGAGGTCCGTTCCCAGTTTGCCTCGTCGGCCCGTCGTCTGCCGACCGGCCAGATGCTCACGCTCGTCGCGGCGCTCGCTGCGCGCGACGAGGATACGCAGGACGCCTATATTCCTTTGCTGCTCTGGTTCGCCTTGGAGTCCCACGTGAGCCTTGACCGTGACGCCGTCGTCGGCCTGCTCCGCGACCACGCCCTGTGGGAGCGTCCGCTGGTGCAGGAACATCTGCTGCCTCGCCTGATGCGCCGCTTCGCCACCGAAGGACGCCGGGCCGATCTCCTGGTCTGCGCCCAGCTTCTGCGTCTCGCACCGACGCCGGCGCAGAGCGTGCCTTTGATGAAGGGCTTCGAGGAAGCCTACCGCGGACGCGAACTCGCCGGCCTGCCCGACGAACTGCTGCGGGCCCTGGCCGCCTCAGGCAAAGCCCCGCTCATCCTCCGCCTCCGCCAAGGGGATGCCGCGGCGATCAAGGAGTCGCTGGCGATCGTCGCGAATCCGAAGGCCGACGTCACCGAGCGGCTCAACCAGATCAGGGTCTTCGGCGAAGTCCGTCAGGACGCGGCTCAGGCCGTCCTGCTCAAGCTCGCCTCTTCGTCCGAGGCCGCGGCTTTGCGCAAGGCAGCTCTGATCTCGCTGATGTCTTATGACGACCCCGCCGTCGGCAAGCAGGCGGTGGGCATCGTCGCCGAGGGCGCGGGCGACGTGCGCCTCGCCGCATTGGCCTTGCTGGCCAGCCGCGCCGGGTGGTCGCAGGAGCTCCTGACAGCCGTGAAGGAAGGCCGCATCGCCCCCAACACCGTCCCGCGCGACATGGTCGAGCGCATGCGTCAGCACGAGCCGAAGCAGGTGCAGTCGCTCCTGGCCGAACTCTATCCGGAGAAGCCGGCCGCGGGCGTCACGGACTTCATCGCCCAGATCGCCGACGTGGAAGCCAAGCTCAAGGCGGGCACGGGTAATCCTTACGCCGGCGAGGCGCTCTTCATGGAGAAGTGCGCGTCGTGCCATAAGCTCTTCTTCAAGGGCGGGAAGATCGGTCCCGAACTCACGGCCTATCAGCGCGACAACCTCGGCACGATGCTCATCAGCATCGTCCATCCCAACGCCGAGATCCGCGAAGGCTTCCAGTATTTCTCGGTCACGACGCATGACGGCCGCTCGCTCAGCGGCTTCCTGGTCGAGCGCGACGCCCAGATCCTCGTGCTGCGCGGACTGGAAGGGGAGGACATCACCGTCCGCCAGGCGGACGTCCGTCTGCTCACGCCGTTGGGACGCAGCCTCATGCCCGAGGGCTTGCTGACGGGCATGACTCCGCAGCAGCTGCGCGATCTCTTCGCTTACCTGCGGATCTCCCAGCCGATCAGCCGCTGAACAAGCGGCTTACCGTTCACATCAATCCCTGGGCGGGGATGACGGGAGCCGGGGCGGCCGGTGCCGGGGCGGGCTGGCCGGCGGCTTGGGTGGCATCGATCTTCTCGAGCTCCGCCTTGAGCATGCCGAGGCCTTCGTCGCGGAGTGCGATCACCTGGCCCTCGAGCTGCGCGCGTTCTTCGTCCGTCTGGGCGTTGCGCATCGCCTCGCCGATCTCCCGGCCGCGCTTGAAGAGCTCCTGCGTGGCGGGGTTGATCATCCCGTTGCGGAAGGCCTGGCCGAGCTTCTTCTCGTCGCCGCCGGCGAGGTCGAGGGCCATCTTGCGGGTCTCTTCGCCGAAAGCCTTGTAGCGAGCCTTCGTGGCCTCGTCCATCGGCGGGCGCTTGGCCTGGGTCGGGGCGACGGGCTTAGGCGCCGCGACCTTGGTCGGCTGCGTGGCCGGCGTCGGAGCGGCGACGACGGGCTTTTCCACCTTGGTGACGTCCTCCAAGTCGGACGGACGGATGAAGCGGGCGATGAGGAAACCTACCGCCACGCAGAAGGCGGCGGTGATGGCGACGGAGGTCTTGTTCATAGGCGGACTTTACGCATGTCCCGCCCGGCTTGGCGAACTCCTAATGCGCCTTATCTGACCATGCAGGGCTTCTTCGGGTCGAACTTCCAGCCCGGGATGAGGAACTGCATCGCGACGGCGTCGTCACGGGAGCCGGAAGGCAGCTTCAGGTAGAGCTGGTGCGCGGCCTCGAGCTGGGCGGGGTCGATCTCGATGCCTAGGCCGGGCTTCTGCGGCACCGTGATCTTACCTCCCTTGATGAGCAGCGGCTCCTTGGTGAGGCGCTGGCCTTCCTGCCAGATCCAATGGGTGTCCATCGCGGTGACGTCGCCGGGCGCGGCGGCGCCGACGTGCGTGAACATCGCGAGCGAGATGTCGAAATGGTTGTTCGAATGCGAACCCCAGGTGAGGCCGCGCTCCTGACAGACCTGCGCGACCTGCACCGAGCCCTGCATGGTCCAGAAGTGCGGATCGGCGAGCGGGATGTCGACCGCCTGCAGCTTCAGCGCGTGGTCGAGCTGACGCCAGTCGGTGGCGACCATGTTCGTGGCGGTGCGGAGGCCGGTGGCCTTCTTGAACTCGGCCATGATCTCGCGACCGGAGAAGCCGGCTTCGGCGCCGCAGGGATCTTCGGCGTAGGCGAGCACGCCCTTGAGGTTCTGGCAGACTTCGACGGCTTCCTTCAGGAGCCAGGCTCCGTTGGGGTCGAGGGTGATGCGGGCCTTCGGGAAGCGGGCCGCGAGCGCGCGGACGGCTTCGATTTCGCGGGCGGGGCTCAGCACGCCGCCCTTGAGCTTGAAGTCCTGGAAGCCGAAGCGCTCCTGTGCGGCCTCGGCCTGGCGGACGATGGTTTCCGGGGTGAGGGCTTCTTCGTTGCGGAGGCGATGCCAGGCGTGCGCCGAGCCGGCCTCGTCGCGGTAGCCGAGGGTCGTCTTGCGACGGTCGCCGATGAAGAACAGGTAGCCGAGCATCTCGACCTCTGTGCGCTGCTGGCCTTTGCCGAGGAGCGCCGCGACGGGCTTGCCTTGGAAGTGGCCGAGGAGGTCGAGCAGGGCGGACTCGATCGCGGTGACGGCGTGGATGGTCACGCGCAGGTCGAAGGTCTGCAGGCCGCGGCCACCGGCGTCACGGTCCGAGAAGGCGGCGCTGACGGACGCGAGCAGCTGTTCGTAAGCGGCGATCTCCCGGCCGATCAGCATGGGGGCGGCGTCCTCGACGGTCTGGCGGATCTTCTCGCCGCCGGGGACTTCGCCGAGGCCGGTGCGGCCGGAGTTGTCGGTGATCAGGACGATGTTGCGCGTGAAGAACGGCCCGTGCGCGCCGCTGAGGTTGAGCAACATGCTGTCATGGCCGGCGACGGGCACGACACGGATGGATTGGATGAGAGGAGAGGACATTGAAGAAAGGGGTGGGGGTAGGGGTAGGGGTAGGCGTGGGGACGAATCAGGCCTTGGCCTTGGGTCGGGTGAAGAAGACGAGTGCGGCGGTCAGCAGCGAGGTGAAGGCGAGGCCATAGAGGCCTCCATACACCGAGCCGGTGGACTGCTTGATCCAACCGAAGCCGATGGGCGCCGCCCAGCCGCCCAGGTTGCCCAGGGAGTTGATGAGGGCGATACCGGCCGCCGCGATGCGCGGGTCGAGGTTCTGCTGCGGGATCGGCCAGAACAGCGAAGCGGCGGACTTGAAGCCCAGGGCGGCGAAACAGATCGCGCCGAAGGCGACGGCCGGGGTGGAGTGTCCGGCGACCAGCATGCCGAGGCCGGCGATCACCAGGGCGGTGGCCACCCACGCCTGCTGGTTCTTCCAGCGCGCGGCGGCGTAGGCCGCGGCGATCATGCCGAAGACGGAGACGATCCAAGGCAGTGAGTTCAGGAAACCGGCGGACATCACCGCGACGGCCTTCGGTTCGGTGTAGCCGAGCCAGCGGACGAAGTCTTCCGTGACGCCGAGCAGGCCTCCGTGCGGGCCGGGCGTCGCCAGCATTTCCTTGATGATCGTCGGCAGCCAGAAGGTCACCGCGTAGATGGTCAGCTGGATGGCGAAGTAGACGCCGCAGAAGCCGAGCACGGCGGGAGAGGTGAGGAGGGCGAGCTTGTCGACGGGCCCGGGGCGTGCCGAGCGGGCGCGTTCCGCCTCGAGCGTCTGCTCGAGCGAGGTGCGTTCGCCAGAGGTGAGCCAGCGCGCGTCGCTGATGTGCGAATCCAGCAGCAACCAAAGGACGCCGGCCATCAGCACGGAGAAGGCGCCCTCGAAGACGATCATCCACTGCCAAGGCTGCAGGCCGGGGACGTTCAGCTGGAGCAGATAGGACGAAAGCGGGCCGGAGATGATGGTAGCGATGGCGGAGCCGCTCAGGAAGATCGCCATGGCCTTGCCGCGTTCGGCGGAGGGCAGCCAGCGGGTGAAGTAATAAACCACCCCGGGGAAGAAGCCGGCCTCGGCGGCGCCCAGCGCGAAGCGGAGGGCGTAGAACTCATATTCGTTGCGGACGAACGCCAGGCCGGTCGCGAGCAGGCCCCAGGTCACGGCGATGATCGTCAGCCAGCGGCGGGCGCCGAGGCGTTCGAGCGCGAGGTTGGCCGGGACTTCGAGCAAGGCGTAGCCCCAGAAGAAGAGGCCCGCTCCGAAGCCGTAGGCGAGGTCGCCGATGCCGAGTTCGCTGCCGAGCTGCTCCTTGATGAAGCTGATGTTCACCCGGTCGATGTAGTTCACGATGAACATCACGACGAACAGCGGAAGGATCCGCCACTTGACCTTGGAGACCGCCGACTGGAGTTCCGGCTCGCGCATGCCGGCTTACTTGACGCCGGCCTTGGCGATGAGGGCGGCGAGCTGCTCGACCTCCGCGGGCTTGAGGTCCGTCAGCGGGGCGCGGACGGGGCCCGCGCCGTGGCCGACGATCGTGGCGCCGGCCTTGATGATGCTGACGGCGTAGCCGGCGCTCTTGTTGCGGATCTCGAGGTAGGGCAGGAAGAAGGTGTCGAGCAGGCGGTTCTGCGTGGCGTGGTCGTCCTTCGCCACGGCGTGGTAGAAGTCCATCGCGGCCTGCGGGATGAAGTTGAACACGGCGGAGGAGTAGACCGGCACGCCCATCGCCTTGTAGGCCGCGGCGTAGACTTCGGCGGTGGGCAGGCCGCCAAGGTAGCTGAAGCGGTCGCCCATGCGACGGCGGATCGAGACCATGAGCTCGATGTCGCCGAAGCCGTCCTTGTAACCGATGAGGTTCGGGTTGTTCGCGGCGAGCTTCTCGAGGTGGTGCGGCTGGAGGCGGCAGACGTTGCGGTTGTAGACGACGACGCCGATCTTGACTGACTTGCAGACCTGGTCGACGTGCGCGGCGACGCCTTCCTGGTTGGTCTCGGTCAGGTAGTGAGGGAGGAGCAGGATGCCCTTGGCGCCGAGGCGCTCGGCTTCCTGGGCGTATTGGATGGCCACGCGGGTCGGGCCGCCGGCGCCGGCGAGGATCGGGACGAGTCCGGCGCAGGTGTCGACCGCGGTCTTGATGACGGCCGAGTATTCCTTGGGCTCGAGGGAGAAGAACTCACCGGTGCCGCCCGCGGCGAAGAGCGCGGTGGCGCCATAAGGAGCCAGCCACTGCAGGCGCTTGGCGTAACCCGCGGCGTGGAAATCGCCGTTGGCCTGGAAGTCGGTGATCGGGAAGGAGAGGAGTCCGGACGAGAGGACCTTCTGGAGTTCGAGGGGGGACATGGAGGGAAGGTGGAAGCGGTTAGCGGTTGGCGGTTAGGTCAGATCGCAGAATTCGAGCGGGTGCCGTTGACGAGGCGGGAGAGGCCGAGGGGGTTGGCGTTGCGCAGTTCGGCCGGCAGGGCGGCGTCCGGATAGTTCTGGAAGCAGACGAGGCGCGTGAAGCGGTAGATGGCGTTGGAGCCGACCGAGGTGGTGCGTCCGTCGGAGAGCGAAGGATAGGGGCCGCCGTGCACGATGGCGTGCGAGACTTCGACGCCGGTCGGGAAACCGTTGATGACGACGCGGCCGGCGACGGCTTCGAGGCGGGCGATGAGCGCCGCGTGCTGCGCGAGCTCGGCGTCGGTGCCGTGGACGGTGGCGGTCAGGTTGCCGTGCAGGGCGCCGAGGACGGCGTCGACCTCACGCTGGTCGGCGCACCAGATGACGAGCGAGCTCGGCCCGAAGATTTCTTCCTGCAGCGAGGCGTCGGCGACGAAGGTCTTGGCTTCGGTGGAGAAGAGCGTGGCGACGGCGCGGTTGGGCTGGCCGCTCGACTTGCCTTGGGCGATCACCTTGACGCCGGCCTGGGCGGCGCGGGTCGCGACGCCTTTCTGATAGGCCTGATGGATGCCAGCGGTGAGCATGACGCCATCGGCGCAGTCGGTGAAGAGCGCGGAGAGCTTGCTGACGAAGGCTTCGGCGGCGGCGGAGCGGACGAGGACGATCAGGCCGGGCTGGGTGCAGAACTGGCCGACGCCCAGGGTGCAGGAGCCGACGAGGCCGGTGGCGATGGTCTCGCCGCGCGCGGCGAGGGCGCCTTCGAGGAGGACGACCGGATTGACGCTGCTCATCTCGGCGTAGACCGGGATCGGGGTCGAACGGGCCGCGGCGGTGTCCATGAGCGCGCGGCCGCCGGCGCGGGAGCCGGTGAAGCCGATCGCACGGAGGGCCGGATGCTTGGCGACCTGCTGACCGATGATGCGTCCTTCGCCCATGAGCAGGGAGAACGTGCCTTCCGGAAGTCCGGCCGCCTTCACGGCCTCGACGATGAGCCCGCCCATGATCTCGGCGGTGCCGACGTGCGCGTGGTGGGCCATCACGATGACCGGGCAGCCGGCGGCGAAAGCGGAAGCGGTGTCTCCGCCGGCGACGGAGTAGGCGAAGGGGAAGTTGCTCGCGCAGAAGACGGCGACGGGGCCGACGGGACGGAGCAGCGAGCGGTGGTCGGGCTTGGGCAATGGCTTGCGGTCCGGGTTCGCGGTCTCGATGCGGGCGTCGATCCAATCGCCTTTCTCGACGAGGTCGGCGAAGAGGCGCAGCTGGCCCATCGTGCGTCCGATCTCACCCTGGCAGCGGGCTTCGGGGAGGCCGGTCTCCTGTGTCGCGCGGGCGACGAGGGCGGGCGTGGCGGCTTCGATGCGGCTCGCGATGTCGCGCAGGAACGCGGCCTTCTTTTGCCCGGAAAGAGCGGCCAGAATCGGGGTGGCTTGGGCGGCGAGATCGCCGGCGCGGTCGGCTTCGGCGGCGGTCGCCGGGAAGAAGTCCGGCTCGAGCGCGGTCGCCGTGGCGGGGTTGGTGGCTCGGTAGGGGGAGGCGGTGGACTGACCGCGGGCGAAACCGATGAAAGAGAGGCCGAGGAGGGACGACATGGAGAGAGGTGAGGGGATAGGGGAGGACCCGGGCGGAGGCAAACAAGATAGGGCCGAGGTGAGGGTTGCGGTCAAGGAACCTGCGGCCTAATAAAGGGTCACCCCACCATGCGCCTTACCCTGTTATGCGGCTGGCTGATGTGCCTGACCGCTCTCGCCGCCGATCGGCCCAATATCATTGTCATCCTGGCCGACGACCAAGGCTTCGGCGACCTCGGCGCGAACAACCCGCAGAGCAAGATCGCGACCCCTCATCTCGACGCCTTGGCCAAGGCCGGCGTGCGCTTCACGGACGGACATACCTCGTCGGGCGTCTGCACGCCGACCCGTTATAGCCTGCTGACCGGACGTTACCACTGGCGCACGCGCCTGCAGAACGGCGTGCTCGGCGGCTTCTCTCCTCCGCTTATCTCTCCCGGGAGGCTGACGCTCGCCGGCCTGCTCAAGCAGCAGGGCTATGCGACCGGCTGCTTTGGGAAGTGGCATCTCGGGATGAGCTTCCCTCTCGCCGGCGGCGGTCATGCCGATGACGGCGGTGATTTCTCGAAGAACCCCAAGGACGTCAGCAAGATCGATTTCGCCGGCGACATCCTCGGCGGACCGGTCGATCACGGTTTTGACACCTTCTACGGCATCAGCGCCTCGTTGGATATGCCTCCGTTCGTTTGGATCAAGGACCGCCGCATGACGGAGATCCCGAGCGCGACCAAGACCTGGCTGCGCACGGGTCCCGCCGGCCCGAAGTTCGAGGCCGTGGACGTGTTGCCCTCGGTCATCGACCAGACCATCGCCTTCATCGAGGGCCAGCAGAAGGCCGATCCTGCCAAGCCGTTCTTCGCCTACGTGCCGCTGAACGCCCCGCATACGCCGATCGTGCCGACCAAGGAGTTCCAAGGTTCGAGTGGCATCAGCCCCTACGCCGACTTCGTCAAACAGGTCGACCATGACGTCGGCCGTCTGCTGGCGGCTCTCGATAAGCAGGGCTTGGCCGAAAATACCCTGGTCATCTTCACCTCGGACAACGGCTGCTCGACGGCGGCCAACATTCCGGAGCTCCAGAAGGCCGGTCATGAGCCGAGCTATATCTATCGCGGCAACAAGGCGGACCTCTACGAAGGCGGCCATCGCGTGCCGTTCCTCGTGCGCTGGCCGGCCAAGGTGAAGCCGGGCGTCAGCGACGCGCTCGTCGGCCAGATCGACTTCCTCGCGACCTTCGCCGAGATCACCGGCGCCGCCGTCCCTGCGACGATGGGCGAGGACAGCGTGAGCTTCCTGCCGGTCCTGCGCGGCGAGAAGCCGACGGTCCGCCAGGGCATCGTGAGCCAGTCCATCAACGGCAGCTTCGCCTTCCGCGACGGCCCGTGGAAACTCTGCCTCAGCGCCGGTTCGGGCGGTTGGAGCTCGCCTAAGCCAGGTCCTGAGGAGGCCGGCCTGCCGCCCGTGCAGCTTTACGACCTGTCCAAAGACCCCGGCGAGAAGACCAACCTGCAGGCCCAGTTCCCTGAACGTGTCGCGGCCATGAAGGCTGAGCTCGAGAAGATCATCGCTCGCGGACGAAGCACGCCCGGCGAAGACCTCAAGAACGACGTCCCCGTGCAGCTGATCAAGAAGAGCCCCGCCGGTAAGGCCAAGGCGAAGAAGAAGTGAGGCCCTTTTTCTTCCTTCTCTTCGGTGCCTCCATGGCGTTCGCCGCCGCGCCTAAGGTGCCGGAAGGCGTCGAGGTGCTGCGTGACCTTGAGTACGCCCAGGTGAAAGGCCTCAGCCTCAAGCTCGATCTCTATCGTCCGAGCGCCAAGCCTTCCGCGCCGATGCCTTTGGTCATCTGGGTGCACGGCGGCGGTTGGGGTAAAGGGACGAAGGCCGGGTGTCCGGTCGCCTGGCTCGCCGCGAAGGGCTACGCCGTCGCGAGCCTGGATTTCCGGCTCCTGCCTGAGCATCCTTGGCCAGCGCAGATCGAGGATCCGATCGCGGCCCTGCGTTGGTTGCGCCAGGAGTCCGGCAAATATGGCTTTGACGCCGAGCGTACCGCCGCGATCGGGGGTTCGTCCGGCGGTCACGTGGTGGCTTTGTGGGGCACGCTGCCTTTGCCTCCCGGCGACAAGGTGAAAGCCGTCGTCGACTGGTATGGCCCGACCGACCTCCTCACGATGCCGCCCAACGTGCTTTCGGAGAAGCGTGGTCGCGCCGAACTCGCCAAGGCGAACGGCGCCTTGCTGCTCGGCGGCATCGTCATGGACCAGCCCGAGAAGGCCAAGGCCGTCAGCGCCCTGCACCAGGTGACGAAGGACGACGTGCCGTTCCTGATCATGCACGGAACCAAAGACACTTCCGTGCCGGTCGATCAGAGCGAGCGTCTGCATGCGGCCCTCCAGCTCGCGGGCGTGGAGTCGACCTTGAAGCTCCTGCCGGGAGCCGGGCATGGCGGCAAGGAGTTCGATTCCGCCGAATCGCGGGCGCTCATCCAGGGATTCCTGGACAAGCACCTGAAGCGATAGGGCGAGCTTACTTCACGGCCTTCTTCTTGCCCTTCTTGCCGGCGCCGGGCTCAGGCCCGTCGTTGTCCTGGCCGCCGCTGCCCCAGAGAGGCTTCACGTTGGTCTTGTTCCATTCGTCCCAGCGGGCCTGCAGTTCCTTCACCTTCTCCGGCTGTTCGGCGGCGAGGTCCTTGTCCTCATGGATGTCGGCGGCGAGGTCGTAGAGCCTGACCGACGAGACGGGCGCCTTCTTGCCCTTGCCGGCGTTGGTGTCCGCATTGGTGTCATAACGCACTAGTTTCCAATCACCCTGACGGATCGCCATCTGCTCGCCGAAACGCCAGAAGAGGGCGTCGTGCGGGGCGGACTTGTTTTCTCCGGAGAGGAAGGGGAGGAGGTCGACGCCTTCCAGTTTCCATTCTGCCTTGGCGGGGACGCCGGCCGCGGCGAGGGCGGTGGCGTGCAGGTCCATCTGCACGGCCATGGGCGCGAAGGCGGCGGGCTTGAGCTTGGCCGGCCAGGACACGACGAAGGGCACGCGGATGCCGCCCTCGAGGGTCGTGCGCTTGGAGCCGCGGAGCGGGGAGTTGACCGAGCCGTTGACGGTCACGCCGTTCATCGTCGGTCCGCCGTTGTCGCTGATGAACATCACCAAGGTATTGTCGTATTGTCCGCTGGCTTTGAGCGACTGCATGACCTTGCCGATGTTGTCGTCCATCGCCGACATCATCGCGGCGTAGGTGCGGCGGGTCTTGTCCTTGATCGACGAGAATTTCTCCAGCCGCTCCTTCGTCGCGTCCATCGGCGTGTGCACGGCGTTGAAGGCGAGGTAGAGCATCCAAGGCTTGCCCTTGTTCCGCTCGACGAACGCGACGGCTTCGCGGCCGAAGGCATCGGTGGCGTAGTCCATCTCCTTCACCGGTTCCGTCCCGCGGAGGAAGCCGCCGGCGTCGAAATAGCTGTGGGCGCCGGCCAGGAAGCCGTAGAAGTCCGTGAAGCCGCGGCGTTGGGGCACCTGTTCGGGCGCGGAGCCGAGGTGCCACTTGCCGACCATGCCGGTCGCGTAGCCGGCTTCGCGCAGACGTTCGGGCAAGGTGCCTTCGTTCAGCGGCAGCCCATTACGGCCCGAGGGGTTGAATTCATGGCCGAAGCGGGTCTGCTGGCGGCCGGTAAGCAGAGCGGCGCGGGTCGGCGAGCAATACGGACCGGTGACGTATCCGTTGGTGAAACGGACCCCCGAGGCGGCCAGCGTGTCGAGGTGCGGCGTAGGGATGTCCTTGCAGCCATGGAAGCCGACGTCGGCGTAGCCCATGTCGTCGCCGACGATGAGGAGGATGTTGGGCCGGTCGGCGCCGAAAAGGCCGGCGGCGAGCAGCACGAGCAGGGCGGGGAGCTTCATCGATAGAATAACACCATCAGGGTGCCGGAGTTTCGTGCCCGTCATCCGTCGGGCTAAATGTTTACAACCTAAGGCGACCCAGTAAGGTCGGGACATGGATCACCCCCTCCGTACGCTGTTTTGCACGTTGGTCCTGTGGGCGTCGGGGGACGTCGCCGCCTTCGACCAGGCGCCCTTCGACGTCCCTCAGAATCGGGTGCTCCTGACGCTCGCGCCCGCTCCGGAGAATCCCCGTAACTCCGAGGGGGCTTTCGCGACGCTTGGCTCCGGGCGGATCATCTTCTGCTATTCCTCCTATTACGGAGGAAAGGGGGAGGATCATGGGCCGGCGCGCATCGCGCAGATCTATTCCGACGACCGTGGACTCACGTGGAGCGCCCCGCGCACGATCGTGGAGAACGAAGGCCGCTGTAACGTGATGAGCGTCTCGCTGCTGCGCGCCGCCAGCGGCAAGCTGCATATGGTCTACCTGGTGAAGAACAGTTGGGTGGATTGCCGTCCGTATCTGCGGACCTCGGAGGACGACGGCGCGACCTGGTCCGCCCCGAGGCTCATCCTGCAGGCGCCGGGTTATTTCGTGGCCAACAACGATCGGCTCATCCAGACCTCCAAGGGCCGGCTGATCCTGCCGGTGGCATTCCATCGTTCCCGTGGACAGGATCCGTTGAGCAGCCGTTCCTTCGACGCGCGGGCGATCGCCCTGTGGATCACCTCGGATGACGACGGGAAGACATGGCAAGAAGCCGCCAACTGGTGGGCGATGCCGGTGCGATCAGGCAGCGGCCTCCAGGAGCCCGGAGTGGTCGAGCGGGCTGACGGCCTGCTTTTTTCCTGGGCGCGGACCGACGCGGGCTTTCAGTACGGCTTCGCCTCCAAGGATGGCGGCAAGAGCTGGGAAGCCCCCGCTCCCACGACGCTCGCTTCGCCCGTTTCCCCCGCCAGCATCAAGCGTATCCCGGGTTCGGCCGAACTCCTGGCGATCTACAACGACCACTCGGGCCGCTTCGCGTTTACCAAGGGCCGGCGTAGTCCGCTCGTGGCCGCGATCTCGACTGACGGCGGGGCCACCTGGGGCCGGCACAAGCTCCTGGAGGGCGACCCGGATGGCTGGTATTGCTACACGGCTATCCACTTCGTCGGCGACGACGTGCTGCTTGCCTACTGCGCCGGTGACAGCGCCAAGAAGACCTACCTCAACGTGATGCGCCTGCGGAAGACCTCGCTGGCCTGGCTGCGAAGCGAGTGATCAGTCCGACAGCTGAGCGATCAGCTTGAGCGTCTCGGTCGGCGTCTGGTGCGACTTCGCGGCGTTGTGCAGGCCGGGAGGCAGGAGGTCGGTCGCCATGGCCTTCAGTTCTTCCAGCCGGGCGCAGAGCTTGTCGAGGCAGGCCTCGGCCTGCTTTTCGTCGGCCCAGACGTCGTAGATGGTCACCATTTCGCCGGGCTTGTCGCCGTCGATCTCGCCTTCGCCGACCTCGTAGTCGCAGTCGAGGAGCTCGTCCCAGAAGTTGGCGTCGAGGTCGAGGGCGTCCTCGAGCTCATAGAGGCGGATGCCGCTCATCCATTCGTTGAGCAGCGTGAAGGCCTCGCGGTGCGCGGGGAGGACTTCGGTGAACGTATCCCGGATGCCGACCGCGATGAGCGTGAGGCCTTCGACCGTGTCGCCCAGCTGGGGGCCGTCGAAGGGAGGAGTCGGTTCGGAGGACATGCGCAGAAAGGAGGAGCGGTCGGGGGCGGAGCGCCAGCTAAATCACTTCGCGCCGCCGACGATGCCGGCGAGGAGCTTCTCCAGACCGCGTCCGTAGCGGACGTAGGAGTCGAAGCGTTCCTGGGGCGAGGCCTTGGTGCCTTCGCCAAGGTGGACGATGCTGGCCACGTGGGGTTCGATGGAGACGCCGGCCTTGTAGCCGCGGGCGATGAGGTCGGTGAGGATCTCGCGGACGAGTGCGTCGCCTTCGCCGGCGTAGGTGAAGGCGCTGCTCTTACCGCCCTCCGGGTTGCGACGGCAGTCCTTGATGTGGACGTATTCCACGTAGGGCAGGATCTCGCGGTAGAAGGGCATGGTCTCCTGGCCGTACGAGACCGTGTTGCCGATGTCGAAGAGGTAGCGGACGTTCGGATGATCCACGCTCTCGATGAAACGTCGGGCGTGCGTGCCGGAGAGACCGCCCCAGCCTTCGCAGTTCTCGTGCAGGAGCATGATGCCGCCGTCGGCGGCGTGCTTGGCCATCTCCTGGTAGCGGCGGACGCCTTCTTCGCGCCACGCGTCTTCCGAGACATCGCCGCGGACCCAGCTCATCGTGCGGATGAACTTCGTGCGGGTGCGCTGCATGCGCGGGATCAGGACCTTGAGGTCGGCGAGGTCGGTGGCGAAGTCGCCCGTGATGGGCCGGCTCCAGTTGCCGATGGCGGACGCGTAGCTGCTGACCCGCATGCCTGCGGCTTCGATCTTGTCGACGGCCCGCTTGAAGTCGTCGTCGCTCACGGCCGGTCCCGAGAACTGCTTGCCGTTGAGGAGGCGGAGTTCGATGGCCGACCAGCCAAGGGCCTGATGGGCCGCGATCTGGCCGTCGATGTCGTCAGCGGCTTCGTCGGCCAGTCCGGAAAGGGGGAAGGGGGCGGTGGACATGGCAATCAAGATGGCGGATGAAGGATGGAAGATGAAGGATGAAAAGACTCTGAATCGAGGTCTGAATTGACCAAGAGTCAGGGCAAAGAGGACTTGTCTAAGGGGATGGGCTTGCGGGGTGGAAGGGAGAGAAGGATAAGTGGCTTATGAGATTCGCCCCGATCTTGCTCTGCTGGACCGTCCTGTGCCTCGCCGCCGAGCCGGCCCGGAAACTCAAGGTCTTCATCCTCGTCGGGCAGTCCAACATGCAGGGGCAGGGCGTCGCGGACCTTGCGGGACGCAATTACAACGAGGGCAAGGGTACGTTGGTGGACGTGATGTCCAAGCCCGAGGCGGGCACGCGTTACGCTCACTTGAAGCAGCCGGATGGATCTTGGACAGTCCGGAATGATGTCTGGGTCCGTTATCAGCGAGAAGGGCAGCCCTTGCAGGCCGGTCCGCTCTCTCTCGGTTTCGGTGCCTACGTGAGCAAGCATCACTTTGGCCCCGAATATCAGTTCGGGCACGTCGTCGGCCAGGCCTACCGCGATCAGGTGCTGCTCATCAAGACCGCCTGGGGAGGCAAGAGTCTCTATCGCGATTTCCGTCCGCCGAGCGCTGGCGGTGAGGTCGGTCTTTATTACACGAAGATGGTCGCCGAGGTGCGTGAGGCGCTGGCCAACCTGAAGAAGGTTTTCCCGACATACGACGGCGCGGAGGTCGAGCTCGCCGGCTTCGTCTGGTATCAGGGTTGGAATGACGGCGTGAATCCGAAGACCGCCGTGCCGGAGTATGAGCAGAACCTCGCCCATCTGATCCGCGATGTCCGCAAGGAATTCGGCGCGCCGAAGCTGCCGGTCATCGTCGGTGAGCTCACCGGCCCATGGGTCGATGCGCCCAAGGAATGGACCGCTCTGCGTAAAGCTCAGGCGAACGTCGCGGAATACCCTGAGTTCAAGGACAACGTCGTGTTCGTCCCGACCCGTTCCTTCGTGCGTAAGCCCGAGGACTCGCCGAATCCCGGCCATGGCCATCATGAGTTCGGCAACGCCGAGACCTACTTCCTCGTCGGCGACGCCCTCGGCAAGGCCGCCGTGCAGATGGCCGGTCGCGATCGTCAGGTGCGCCAGGTCCGCGGCTGGACGCTACGGATCGACGAACGCCTGATCGCCAAAGATGCTGCGGCCGTCGAGAAGGCGGTCGTCATCTTGGATGCGCAACTGGCGAAGGTGGAGCGGCTTATCCCGGCCAAGGCGGTCGAACGGCTCCGCTCGGTGCCCTTGAATTTCTCGCTTCCTTATCCCGACCGCCGACCCACCGCCGAATATCACGGCGGCCTGGCTTGGGTGAAGCAGGTCGGGCGGGAGATCGCCTTGGCCAAGGCAATCGAGTTCACGAATGTCGATCGCTTCGAGCCGGAGATCCGGCGCATGCCCGTGCTCGTCCTCCATGAGCTCGCCCATGCCTATCACGACCAGGTCATCCCCGGAGGCTATCAGAACAAGGATATCCTCGGGGCCTTCCAGCAGGCCAAGGCGGCCGGGACTTACGATGCCGTCAAACGTTGGACCGGTGAGAAGTATGCGGAGAAGCCCAGCAAGGCCTACGCGATGACCAATCAGATGGAATATTTCGCCGAGGTCACCGAGGCCTATTTCGACCGCAATGACATGGAGCCGTTCAATCGCGCCGAGCTGCAGGCCAAGGATCCCGGCGTCGTCCCGGTTCTCGCCAAACTCTGGGGCGTCGAGCCGAAATGAGCCCCGGCGGGATGCTCTTGCCCGGGGCCGCGCTCGGTGAGAGTAATATCCCATGAGCTTCGCCACGCTTGCCCGCTTTCTCGCCATCTTCTGCCTGACGTTGGCGGCTTTCGGCGAGGACCCGCGCCGGGTCCTTTTCATCGGTAATAGCTATACCGGTGTCAATAAACTGCCCGAGGTCTTCTTGGAGGTCGTGAAGAGCTCCGGCGGGCCGGCGCCGGTGGTGAAGTCTTCGACGCCTGGTGGGCGCACCTTGAAGCAGCATCTTGGCATCGCCGGGAGCCTTGCGCTCATCGACGAGGGCGGTTGGGATGTCGTGGTGCTTCAGGGCCAGAGCCAGGAGCCGGCCATCGCGGAGAAAGATGAGTCCGTACGGAAGGATTTTCTCGAGAGCGCCGCGGCGCTCTGCTCACGTGTTCGCGCGAAGAGTCCGCAGGCGCGGATTTTCTTCTACGAAACGTGGGCCCGGCATGCTGATTATTGGAAGGCGGCCAAGAAGGGGCCTGATGTCGGCGCCGACCCGAAGGAGATGCAGGCACGCCTGCGTAAGTGGTATGGCATCGCGGCCAAGGAAAATAGCGCGACCGTCGTGCCTTGCGGCGACGCATGGGAACTCAACTACGGCGCCCCGCAGCCTCTGCGTCTGCATACCAAGGATCATTCCCACCCGGAATTCGCCGGCACTTACCTCAACGCCCTGATCTTCTTCGGGAAGATCTATGACCAGAAGACGCCGGCCCCGAAGTGGATGGGTAAGTTGGACGAGACCCAGGCCAAGCTCATGCAGGGCTTCGCCGCTCAGGTGCTGAAATAGCCGATCAAGGCGTCAGGCCCGCGGCGCGCAATGCCGTGGCGTGGACGTTGATGTCGTGGTCGGCCGACCAAGCGAACGGGGCGCCGTTGACGAGCACGCGGTGCAGGTCGCGGAATTCTTCGTCGTAGCGTCCTTTGGGGACATCCAGCGCGAAGGTGTTTTCACCCTTCTTGAAGCGGGGTTCGGCGAACATGATCATTTTATCGCCGACTTGTCGGCAGACCTTCGACGTGTCGCGAGGTTCGTCGAGCCGCAGGACGCCTTTGCCGGATTCGAGCGGGCGGATCTCCATGTCGCCCTTGGTGCCGCGGACGGAGATACAGCGATTAGGTCCGCCGAACGGGTCGGCATGGTTGCAGCGGATCGTCACGGTCGCCTTGGGGTAAGTGAGCACCGCGAGCTGGTTGTCGACGAAGGCATCCTGCGGGGCGCGGGTGGCGTTGCCGAAGGCTTGGACCGAGAGGGGCGGGCCCATCAGCGTCACGACCGTGTCCACGAGATGGCACGCGAGCTCATACATCCCGCCGCCGGGAATCTGGGCGAAACGCTTGCGTCCGGCTTCGTCGAGCAGCTTGCCCATCGAGGCGTCGATTTCCATGACGTCCCCGAGCCAGCCTTCCTTGACCGCGCGGAACAGCAGCTGGATGCCGGGGTTGTAGCGTAGCATGTAGCCCATCTGGACGGTCAGGCCTTTTTCGGCGGCGTAGCGACGGAGCTCCACGAAGTCGGCGTGCTTTTCGGCGCCCGGTTTGTCCAGGTGGATGTGCTTGCCGGCTTTGAGCGCGGCGAAGGCCGCCCGCGCGGAGTCTTCGAGGGTCGTCTCGATGACGACCACGCGGATGGAAGGGTCGGCGAGGATCTCCGCTTCCGTCAGGTATTTCAGGCCGGCGAAGGATTTCGCCTTCTGCGCGCTCGCCTGGCGGGAGGCGATGGGCTCGGCGAAGCCGACGACGTCGTAAAGGTCGGGCAAGGAGCGAAGCGCGTCCATCTTGCCTGCGGCGTGGGCGTGCGAGGTGCCGATCTGGGCGACGCGGAGGCGTTCCTTGTTCTCGGCGGCGAGCAGGCCGGCGAACGGGGTCAAGGCGAGGCCAGTGAGGAGGGTGCGGCGGTGGATCATTTGAGGAGCCAGGTGGCGGCGGCGGTCTTCGCGTCGGTGCCGTCGACGTGCGGCGTGGCGGCAGGGAAGAGCGTGGCATTAGGTTCGCCGGCGACCCAGAGCGGCTGGGCGGAGGCGAGGCAGAGGAGGCCGGGGACATCGAGATACTTCGCGCCGCCGGGCAGGAACATCGGGTCGCGGTAATCGAGCAGCTGGCCGAAGCGGAAACCCTTCGTCTCGACGGCGGCCTTGGCGATGGCTCCGCCGGTCACGGCGCGGGCGGCGGCGGCGACCGGGCCCATCTGACCGAAGCCGGCCAGCGAGACCTTCTTCACGGCCGGCTGGGTGGCGTCGCGTTTCGAGAGCAGGTAGCTCGTGATGGTCATGACGTCGTGCACGCGCTGGGCGAAGAGCGCGTGGTTGTAGCCGAAGGTATAGGCCGGGACTTCGCGGGGACCGGCGACGACGCGGGTCTGCTTCAGCTTCTTGTCGTCCTGAAGGAAGAGATCGGCTGTGAGCACGCCGATGCCGCGGTCGATGAGTTCCTGCAGTTCGGGACGGATCGTGCCGTCGGGCAGGCGGGCGGATCCCTTGCCGGCGTCGTCGAGCCAGATCACCACCTCGCCGGTGGGATTGATCGGTTGCAGCCAATCGACCGTGACTTCTTCGCCGTAGGTCGAGTTGACCAGATGGCCCTGCGTGCGGAAGTGGGAGTCGCGCCATTGGGCGCTGGCGTCGGGGAACGAGATGGATCCCGCCTGGGCGTAGGACCGGCCGATGAGGGCTTCGACGGCCGGACGCAGGATCTGCTCACGACCTTCGGTGGTCTTCGCCGCGGCGAGCAGCTGCTGCTGGGCGTCGGCCTTCAGCCACTTGAGCAGGTTGCGTTCGAATTCCGGGTCGCCGGCCTTGGGCGCGGGGTGGGACTCATCCCACACGGTCAGCTTCTCCTTCGGCAGCGGCTGGTAGTCCCGTTCGATGATCGGGGCTTCGAAGCCCAGTTTGAAGTGTTTGTTGAGCGCCGCGTAGAAGCCCGAACGGGTGACCGCGTTATAGTTGTGCGGGAAGTGTTCGCCGCGCTGGAGCGTCACGTAGTCCTTCTTGCCGTAGAGCTTGTACAGCGCCTGCAGGTCGGGGAAGCCCTTCGTCGCCATCTCCTTGGTCCAGTCGTTGGCGGTGTTCATGCCTTGCGGCTTAGGCGCGAAGAGGGCCGCGATCTCGACGTTGCCGGAGTTCACGCGGAGCAGGGTGGCGTTCTCGCAGGTGCAGCCGCCTTGCATGGCCGTGCTCACCATCACCACGGGGTAGGACAGGGCGAGGCGAGGATCGGCCGCCGCCAGGAGCATCGTCTGGGTGCCGCCGCCGCTGGAGCCGGTAACGGCCAGGCGAGTCGGGTCGACCTCAGGCAGCGTCAACAGGAAGTCCACGCTGCGGATCGAGTTCAGGGTCTGGAGGCCCATCACGTTCTGGAGGTTGGCCTCGGCCTGCGGGCTGTAGAGTCCCCAGCCTTCGGTGCGGTTCATCTCGGCCCGCTGCTTCGCGAACTTATGGATGACCTCCGGCGAGAACTGCTTCGAGTCGGAGTCGCTGAGCGCGTCGATATGCCAGACCACGCAGCCCATGCGGGCGAGCTGGACGCACATCGATTGGAAGCGGGACTTGCCGCCCTGTTCGAAGCGCTCCTGGCCGGTCGCGATCTCCTCGCGGACGTATTTATCGGGTTGGATCAGGAAGCGCGCGTCGGTCCAGTGTCCGTGCGGGAAGATCACCGCCGGCACCTTGCCGGTGATATTCTTGGGGCGGTAGAGGTTGCCCGTGACGAAGAAGCCTGGCGCGCTTTCGAAATAGACCTTCTCGATCGTGTATTCGCCTTGGTCGATCTTCCCGTGGATGACCGCGTTGAGCGGCGTCTTGGTCGGCATCGGCCAGAGGCCTTGGGAGACCAGCAGCTGCCTGCGGACGAAATCACGGCGCGGCTCCCATTCCTGGACGGACTTCGGGGCGGGGAAGGGGAAGTATCCGTTGAGGTCCTTGAGCGGGCCGAGGCGGGCGTCCTCCGCGTGGGCGAGGTTCAGCAGGCCTAAGGCCGCGAGGGCGAGCGTGGGGAGGCGCATGAGGGCAATATGAGCCTCCTTTCCGACGATGGGAAATAAAAAGGCCGGGCTAAGTCAGACCCCCTCAGGACGCCTTTTTCCTCGGTAGGGTCGGGACCGCGTCACGACATAGCCGCCTTTGGAAGGGGTGATTGCCTTCGCTCAATCTCCCGCCCGGTATGCATCAGTAATCCCACTCAGTCAACGGGGTCAGTCAGCTGCTCGATCAGACAGCGACTAAATTCGATAACAACACGTGATTAAAGTCACACTCCCAAGAAGGGGGCGGCCTGACCCCGTGCTCGAGCTCAATGTTAATCACGGAGGCCTTTCGAACAGCAGGCTCACCTGTTGACTCTTGTAGCAGGTTAATCATAACACTCAGCCACCCCCTTGAATGAGCCTCGCCGGACCAAGAACGGAATTGTCCCACAACCCATGAGTGCTCAAGTAAAACGCCTCACTATTGCGCTTGGAGTACTCATTGTTCTCATGGCTGGAATCTATCGGTGGAGCATGGCAAGGCAGGACGCGAAGCCTCAAACTATCGCTTCACATAAGCCACAGACGTCAAAGGCTAAGGGGCAACTTTCACCATCATCAAAACCAGCGCTGCTTCGGTATGATCCGCTTAAGGATCCAGGGATGAGCGCCGAGGCGGCGGCCATTTATTATCAGCGCAGAGAGCAAATGATTAGGGAACAGCACGGCGATGGGCAAATTGAAAAACCACTTAAGGTTCTTGAGGGCAGGACAGGAACAAAGTCAGATCTTATTACTGCAATTGGTAGTGTCACGCGTAACGGTTCGGTACGAGCTATACCATATCTTTTGAAGTTATTAGAGCATCAAGAATTACTCGTAAGATGGAGCGCAGCAGAAGGCTTATGTTCATTCGGCGACAAGCGGGGCTTTGACTACATTCTTCAACATTACGGACTCGTTACCGGCGCCGACTGGGCATCAGTGTTCAACGATGTTTTTGTCCAATATAAACCTCCTGGATACAATGATGCGTTGATCAAACTAATTTCAGAAGTTAAACGTGAGGATGAGGAGTCGCGGAAGCTTGCCGCTCTGGAAATCTCCACGGTGTTGGCTGAGATGGGTGAGCCTGCTTCTCTCGATGTGCT
Organism: Verrucomicrobiota bacterium; assembly: GCA_041180005.1. GTDB lineage: Bacteria > Verrucomicrobiota > Verrucomicrobiia > Opitutales > UBA953 > UBA953. Next base: position 31,201 of record JBEGSF010000005.1, read on the forward strand.
GCTTCCCAACCTTAAGCAATACCCTCCGTTGAGCGCTGCTAGGGTGCTAGCCTTGCGCAATGTCAACGATCCGAGGGTGACTCGATTTGCGATGGAGCTCATGCAAAGCGGCAAAAGCAGCGCCGTAAAGCAGGCTGCTGTAATCGTCTTGGCCGCACGAGGCGATCAAGCGGCCCAGACAAGCATTGTCGAAGCGGCGAAGAGACTCATTGATCTGCCGCAACCGCAGAACGCCGATGGCACATACAAGCCAGGGATGAATCCGGGATCCGTAGGCGCTGTAACTCCCGCATGGGACAGTGATGCCATGCTCGCGCTAGAGCGAGGCATGGAGTTCGTTCCCGCTGCTCAAGCAGTGCCGGCGCTCAAGCAGATTGCCATTAGTGCGAACAACGTGCGCTTTAGTAAAATTGCTATCATAAGGCTTGCGAAGATCGGTAACGAAGCGGCTCGTGATGCCCTTTGGGAAACGGCCCAGGCTTTACAGAAGAGAAACCGTGTTTTTGAAAGCTCTATCTTCACGGCTGCAGGACAGGCGCTAACGTTGTTTGATGACGAAACTTCGATGAGTATGGCCACAATTCTTTTTGGCGGTTACCAGTACGGTTTCGAGGAGGCTAAACTTATTTCGGAGTCCAAAGGATGGGATGGTTTGTTCAAATGAAGGTGACCCTGGCCTGACCCCCTAAAGTTTGACAGTTCATGACTGGAGTTCCGCATGCACCTGAATCCCAAGGACAAAACCCGAGGAGACTCAGCCAACGGGGTCAGTCCGCTGCTCGTTCAGACAGCTATCAAATTCGATAATAACACGCGATTTACGTCACACTCCCAAGAAGGGGGCGGCCTGACCCCAGGTTCGAGCTCGATGTTAATCACGTCGGCCTGTCGAACAGCAGGCTCACCTGTTGACTCTTGTAGCGGGTTAATCATAACACTCAGCCACCCCTCAAGTGAGCCTCGCCGGATCGAGGCCGGCTTCACCTCGTCACTATGAAAACTTTATTCAAAGTAATCGTTTTAATATATGTTTACATGGGGACTGTAACGGCTGCAGAGCCCATACCTTCCCTGAATCAAACCCGTCAAATAGATCTTTTGACGGCAGATAGTGGATGGATTTTAAGGATAAGACCGGATGGCTCGGCTCATCTCCAGTTCGGTTCACTGATGGAGGATGGCGCTAGATGTCCTGCCGGAACCTTCGCTTTTAGTGATGTATATGCTTTCTTGGTTCCTAAAATTAAGGAAAATAATTCTGCAGGCGATGTTGCCGTTGCCATAGTTCCTGAAACGGCGACTTCCGTAACGTGCCAATATATCAATGAATTCGAAGCTAAGCCATTCTTCTTAAAGGCGCAGCAAACATGCATGCCAATTTGGGACAAGGTTCGATTTGACGAGCTGGTGCATAAATACCCCATCGAGTCAGAGTTCAGCTTGAGTAAGCCTGCCGAACCGGGCGCATTACAGCCTAAAGCCTTGTCGCAAGAAACGCCCACACCGAAGCCGCAGCCCGAGGTGCAGCCTACAAAGTCAACGAAAGCCACTGTTACTTCAGCGACAACTATCATAGCCAAGGATACCGCGACCGAAGCTCCTACCGCAATAACGCCATGGAACATCATCATTGTGCTTTTTCTGGCGTCACTTGGCCTGCTGTGGTGGATTCTCAAGCGGCGTCGATGACTTGGGATAGTCCAGCTTTTTGATCCAGCTGAATACGACTCTCGAGTTTTGATTCGGTCACGATAGCTGGGCCCGGCTGGAGTGCGGCGGGTCGGGCGCCTGACCGCCAAGTTGGTTCTGGTAAAATGGGAAATAAAAAGGCCGACCTTGCGGCCGGCCTTCGTTACGGATGTTTCCGTGCTTATTCGGGCTGCTTGCGGTCGCGACGATTGTCACCCTGCGAGCGGCGCGGTTCGCCGGCCTTGCGCATCTTCTCGAAGAGCGGCGCGATCGAAGGGTCGGCCTGGCGGGCGACGTCCTCGGCGATCTCGATCGCCTTGCGCTGGGCCGCGGCGGCGGCTTCGCGGGCTTCGCGCACGGCAGGGTTTTCGTTGGCCTTGGCCATGGCTTCGCGGACGCGACGCTGTTCGTCGGGAGAAAGTCCGGGGATCACGCCAGGACGGTCGGGACCGGGCTCACGGACGTCGCCGCGAGGGCGATCGCCGTTCGGCTGATTCGGGCCACGGTCGCGAACGGGCTGGTTGGGCTGGCCTTCAGGACGGCGCGGCTGCTCGCCGCGAGGCTGCACCTGCGGCTGGCGGTCCGGCTGTTCAGGCTGACGGCGCTCCATGGCCTTCTTGATTTTTTCCAGGATCGGGGCGACTTCCGGGTCGGCCTTGCGGGCGGCTTCGTCGGTGAGCTCGCGGGCCTTCTTCTGGGCCTCCATGGCGGCCTGCTGGGCTTTGGCCGCCTGTTCGTGGGCTTCCTTCACCGCGGGGTCCTGTTTGGCCTTCTCCATGGCTTCATGCAGGCGCTTCTGTTCGTCGGGGCTGAGTTGGACAGGTAGGCGCGGGTTGGGGCGACCTTCCGGGCCGGGGCCGTCGGGGCGGAACTGAGGGCGGGGGGCTTCTTCGGCGGCGAAGCCGAGGCTGGCGGCGAGGAGGAGCAGGGGCAGGTGCTTCATGGTATCGATATAACAGCGGGGCGGGGGAGGAGTTTCGTCTATCTTGGGCCGTCCTTAGGACTTGGCAACCTAACGGGCTTTGGGTTGTCCTATTCCCATGCTACCCCGCCTCGCACTCCTCGTGCTTTGCTGCTCCGCGCTCGTTTCGGCCGGAGAGTTGAAGCTCATCTCCCTGTTCTCCGACCACGCCGTCCTCCAGGCCGGCGACGCTGCCGTCTTCGGCAAGGCCCATCCGGGCTCGAAGGTCAGCGTCAAGCTCGGCTCCGTCGAAGCGACCGCCACCGCCGGTGCCGACGGCAAGTGGCGTGCGACCCTCGCCGGCCTCAAGCCGACCGAACAGGGCAAGGACCTCGTCGTGAGCTCGGGCGAAGAGGTCTTCACCGCCCATGACGTCATCGTCGGCGAAGTCTGGATCGGTTCCGGTCAGTCGAACATGGATTGGGTCGTCAAGAACACCTCCGCCGCCGCGGACGCCAAGGCCCGCCCCGCCGACGCCGGCCTGCGCGTCTTCACCGTCGCCCGCACGCCCAAGGCCGAGCCCGCTGATGACGTGCAGGGTTCCTGGAAGCTCGCCGCTCCCGATACCGTCGAGGGCCTCACCGCCACCGGACTTTTCTTCGCCCGCGAACTGCGCGCCAATATCAAGCAACCGGTCGGCGTGATCCACACTTCCATCGGCGGTACGCGCGCCGAGGCTTGGGGGCCGAAGGGCATGTATGCCGACGTTCCCGAGGCGAAGGACTTCGACGCCAAGGAAGCCGCGGGCATGAAGGCCCGCGCGGCTAATCTCGAGAAGATCCAGGCCCGCCTCAAGTCCGAGAAGGACAAGGCCGTCGCCACGAAGCTGCGTCAGGACGCGGGCAAGCTCACGCCGGTCTGGTCCAACGGACCCCACATGAATTGGAACGGCATGGTCGCTCCGCTCGTCGGTTACTCCGTGCGTGGCACGATCTGGTATCAGGGCGAATCCAACGCCGGTCAGCCCGAAGCTTACAAGTGGGTCCTCGGTTCCATGATCAAGTCCTGGCACAAGGCCTGGGGTCAGGAATTCCCCTTCATCATCGTCCAGCTCCCTCGCTTCATGGCGCGCAAGCCTGAGCTTGCTCTCGAGGAAGGCTGGCCCGCCATCCGCGAATCCATGGAGTGGATCGCGGACAACGTCCCGGGCGCGATGATGTCCGTGAACATCGACCTCGGTGAGGAGAAGGACATCCATCCTAAGGACAAGCTTCCCGTCGGCGAACGCTTGGCCTACGTGGCCCTGCAGCGCGTCTACAAGACCCGTGAGGTCGGCGAAGCTCCGCGCGTGAAGAAGGCCGATCGCCAGGGCGACGCCTTCGTGCTCACTTACGATCGTCCGGTGGTCCTCAAGAATGACGGCAAGGGCTTCGCCCTGCTCGGCGCCGACGGCAAGTGGGCCTTCGCCCAGGCCAAGGCCGAGGGCGCGATCGTGACCGTCACCGGCGTCAAGGCCCCCAAGGAAGTACGCTATGCCTGGGCTAACTTCCCTGAGGTGAGCATCTATTCCGCCGGAGCCGACGGTCTGCCGGCCGGTCCTTACCGCAGCAGCAAGTAAGCCTTCGCTTAAAGGCGCAAGGCCAGCACGAGACCTCCGGAACTCCGGAGGTCTCTTAGTTGACGGCCATGAGGGATGGGCAAGGATGCCGGCATGCGCTCCGTTTGGCTCCTCCTGCTGTGTCTCCTTTCGGTTTCCTCCGCCCGGGCGGTCGAGTCCGTCGCTCCGCCGGCCGGACTCAAGGTGCTCACCGCCGGCCACAGCTTCCATGTCTGGATGCCGCCGCTGGTCGCCGAGATGGCCAAGGCCGCGGGCATCCAAGGCCACGAGCAGCTGGCGATCTCCTCCATCGGCGGCTCGAAGGTCATCCAGCACTGGGACCTGCCCGCGACGAAGAACAAGGCCAAGTCGGTCCTCGAGTCGGGTAAGGCCGATCTCTTCACGATGTCGCCGACGTTCCTGCCGGATGCGGGCATCGAGAACTTCGTGAAGCTCGGGCTGGAGCATAATCCCAAGATCCGTTTCACGCTGCAGCAGAACTGGGTGCCGTATGAGGATCCGGCCATCTGGCTGAGCCGCGAGCGTCCGAAGCAGGTCGACCGCGACGGCAAGACGCTTGCGCAGCTGCGAGCGATGCACGACGGCTACTTCAAGATGATCGAAGATCACGTACAGGAACTGAACACGCGCATCCCGGCCGCGAAGATCGCTATCGTGCCGAGCGGCGAAGCCGTGATCACGCTGCGCGATAAGGTCATCAAAGGCGAGGCGCCGGGCATCCGTTCGCAGAACGAACTCTTCACCGACGTGCTCGGCCATCCCGGCCCGCAGATCCGCGTGCTTTCGGCCTATTGTCACTTCGCCGTCATCTACCGCCGCTCGCCGGTGGGCCTGCCGGTGAACAGCCAGCTCGCGAAGCTTCCGGAGGCCGAGAAGCTCAACCGACTGCTGCAGGAGATCGCCTGGAAGGCAGTCACCGAGCACCCGTTGAGCGGCGTCGCGAAGTAAGTGCCGATGTTGTCGTAAATTAATCAGAAAGGACCCTTTCTGGGCTGCGGTCTTGCCAGCCTTTCGTCGGCTCCGAACACTCGTGGTCAAGATGCCACGCGCCGTCTGCCTCACGAACGTCGCCCACGAGGGGCCCGGGATGCTGGGAGATCTTTTGCGTGACGCCGGTTATCAGGTCGAAGTCATCGAGGCGTTCACCGGCGTGGCCTTGCCGTCTGATTTGGGCGGCGACGATGTTCTCGTCGTCATGGGCGGACCGATGGGTGTCGCCGATATCGGGAAGCCCGAGATGCCTTGGCTAGGTCCCGTGGTTGAGCTCTTGCGTCACCGGATCGCCAAGGACTGGCCGAATGTCGGCGTCTGCCTCGGCATGCAGCTCATGGCCCATGCCGCTGGCGCCAAGGTCGCACCGATGACCGATGCGAAGGGCGTACGGGTGCGTGAGGTCGGCTGGGGTCGCCTGGATTTCGTCGGCACCGACATCACCACCTGTGGGCTGCCCGCGAGCATCGAAGTCCTGCATTGGCATGGTGATGCCTGCGAGCTGCCGGTCGGGGCGATCCGCTTGGCTTCGACGCCCGCCTGTCCGGTGCAGATGTTCCGTCTTGGCTGTTCGTTCGGCATGCAGTTCCATCCGGAGATCGACGGCCCGACGGCGTGCCTATGGGCCGAGGAGGATGCCGATTTCGTGCGTGCGGCCAATGGTGCCGACGGCGTGGCCCGTCTGCAGGCGGCTTCGCCCGCGGCGGCGCAGCGCACCGAGGCCCATCGTCGGAGGCTCCTCGCGCAGGCCTTGGCCGCAGTGACGGCTTGAAGGCTGGCGATGGGGTGGTTGCATCGGCTCACCCCCATGAAGCGTCTGTTGCTCCTTTCCTTACTGACCGTCGGTCTCGTCGCCGCCGAGCCGCCGAAGGGCGAACCGACGAACGCCAAGGAGGCCGCTGCCCAGGCCGCGGCGAAGAAAGCTGCGCAGGACAAGGTCGTCGACGAACGTTATGCGGCATGGGTGGCGAAGCTCTCGCCCGAGGAGCAGTCATGGGAGAAGGTGCTTCAAGGGCAGCTCGGCAATTTCTACCTCCCGCTGCATAAGCGCGACAAGATCGCGGGGAAATCGAACGCCTGGGACTTCGTGAACGATGACCCCAAGCTGCCGCGCGTGCTGCTCATCGGAGACTCGGTCTCGCGTGGCTATACCCAGCCCACCCGCAAGGTCCTGGAGGGCAAAGCCAACGTCCACCGCGCCCCGGCCAACTGCGGGCCCACCGCTTCGGGCCTGAAGAACCTCGAAGTCTGGCTGGGCGAAGGGAAGTGGGACGTCATCCATTTCAACTTCGGCATCCATGACCGCGGCACCCCGGCGGCCGACTACGTGAAGCGTCTCGAGGCCATCGTCGCCCGTCTCGAGAAGACCGGCGCCAAGCTCATCTGGGCCAGCACCACGCCGATCCCGGATAACCCGGCGCAGAAGCAGACCGCCCAGTCGATCGTCGAGAAGAACGCCCTCGCGGCCGAGGTCATGAAGAAGCACGGCATCCCGACGGACGACCTGTTCGCCGCCATGACGCCCCGGCTGAAGGAGTTTCAGCCTCCGCTCGACGTCCACTTCACCGGCGCCGGCTACGATTTCCTCGGCGCCAAGGTCGGCGAGTCGGTCTTGGAACGTATCAAGTAAGACGCCTCAGTTGGCGCCCGGGGGCGTCTGGAAGGACAGGGCCAGACGGAACTGGTTCAGGCAGCGCTGGTCGCTGGTGGCGTCGATGATCGCGAAGGTCACGCGGCGGAACGCGCCCTTGAAGGGGCCTTGCAGGGCCTGGCGGAAGAGGTCGGCGATCAGGGCGGGGTCGTTGGCGAAGTTGCCGCAGCCCCACGCGCCGAGCACCAGGGCGTCGTGGCCGTTGGCCTGCGCGGCGGCGAGCACCTTGACGATGCGGGCGCCCATCGCGCCGGCGATCTTCGGCTGGTCGAGCGGGGCGACGTCACGGGCATCGCAGGCGGCGGCGGAAAGGAACGCCACCTTGTAGGGTTCCTCGAGCAGCTGATGGTCGTCGCCGCGGAAGACCGGGACGTCCGGCGAATAGATCATCGCGTCGGAACGCAGCGCGTTGGCCTGATGCGCGTGGAAGGCATACATCGGGCCGGCGACCTGGCAGGCGAAGAGGGCGGAGGAGCGGCAGTGGTATTCCTCCTGCGCGCGTTCGCCGGCGAGGAAGCCGCCGCCGGGCACCGTCGGCGAGGCGAAGTTGAGCACCATCGTGCGCAGGCCGGCTTCGTGATGGCGGAATGCGGCCGACAGCGACGTCTCTTCGGTCACCTCGACGAGCGTGGCGCATTTACCGGTCCGCGGGAAGGTGTGCCGGTGGTCCGGCGGCAGGTGCGTGGTGCGCGCGACGGCGGAAGCGATATCCGCGGCGATGTCCACCTGGCGGCTGGTCGGCGTGGCGTAGAGGCCGAGCTCGATGACCTGCATGGCCTCCCGCCCCATTTTATTGGCGAATTCTCGTGGAATCTTGGGGTCGAACGGCATGGGCGAGGGGAGCCGATACCATGGAGCGGCGCGGGGCCGAAGCCAACCGCAACCTATGACAGGCGGGTCGTTTGACGCAGGGGCCGCCCGATGGCATAACATTCTTATGTCGCAACCGCCTCTGACCGTCTTCTACAGCCCAGCCTACGCCGTCGACGGCAAGATGGAGACCGTCAGCAAGTCCAAGCTGGTCGCGGGCCTGATCGAGTCGGGCGCGGCCGGGGAGGTCTGGCTGGAGGCTCCGAAGCCGGCGACGCGCCGGGAGCTGGAGCTCATCCATGAGGCCGAGTATGTCCGCCATACCTTGGAGGACAAAGGCGCCTTCCTGGAGGTCGGTCCGTGGTCGCAGCCGCTGCTGGACAGCATCCTCGCCTCGACCGGCGGCATGCGCGACGCCGTGAAGGAAGCCTTGAAGAACGGACGCTCAGGCAGCCTCTCCAGCGGCCTGCACCATGCGCGTCGCAACTCCGGCAACGGCTTCTGCCAGTTCAACGGGCTCGCCCTGGCTGCGCTCGAGGCGCTCAAGAAGGTCAAGACCGTCGGCATCCTCGATCTCGACGCCCATGCCGGCGGCGGCACGTTCGACATCCTCGGCGACCACCCGCAGGTGTATCTCGCCGACGTCACCGTGTGTTCCTTCGATTCCTGGGAGCCGACCGACAAGAACCGGCACTTCTACGTCGATGTCGAGAAACCGAAGTCCTACCTCGGCCACGTCGAGGACGCGCTGCTCACCCTGGAGCGGGTGGATTTCCTGATCTACAACGCCGGCATGGACACCTATGAGAAGGCCGGCGGCATGAAGGGCATCACCAAGGAGATCATCCTCAAGCGCGAGAAACGCGTCGTCGAGTGGGCCCGCGCCCGCAAGATTCCGCATGTCTTCGCCTTGGCCGGCGGCTACAAGTGGGACGGTCTCACGCTGCAGCAGGTCGCGGAGCTGCACCTCGAGACCGTCAAGGCGTTCGCGTCCTGATCACTCCGGCTTCGGCACGTTCAGCTGCTGGAGCCGGAAGGCGCCGCTTTCCGTCGGGAGCACCACGAAGAGCGCGCAGTCGCGGCTCTGGGCGAGCGCGACCATCACGTGCCACTGGTCCTGACGGACGCCCGCCACGACGAACATCGGCATCGCGCCGGGTTCGGTGCCCGAAGGCTCTTCGATCGCCACGCCCTTGTGGTCGACGTCGAAATTATGCGCCAGCCATTTGCCGAGTTCCTTGGCGAGGCCGCGCATGTCGGACTTGCCCGCCTCGACCTTGGCCTGGTCGACGAGAGACCACAGCGGGAAGGCGAAGTTGTGGACCATTTCGGCCATCGGCGCGTCGGCGGAGAGTCGTCAGGCCTGCTTGATCAGCTCGGCCGTCGCGGGGACGTCGGAGATGATCTGATCGGGGTCCGGACCCACGCCGATGTAGCGGAGGTTCGGGAGATAGGGCAGGGAGCCGCCGCGGGAGGCCAGGCGGACGATCTCGGCCATCGTGAAGGCCACGTAGCGGCGCGCCTCGGCGGGCAACTGGGCATAGGAGCGGACCTTGGTGATGTCGGCCGTCCAGCCGGGCAGGGTGGCGTAGATGGGCTGCAGGGTGCGACGCACCGCGTCGTTGCGAGGCACGCTGGAGACGACCTTGCCGGATGCGTCACGGTAGCCCGTGCACACGAGCAGGTCGCCGCCCTTCCATTCGCCGTGGGGCGAGAGGGCGTCGAGCTTGTTGAGGACGATGTCGTCGTAGCCGCCGTAGCGGAGGGCGTCGGCCTTCTCGACGAGGTCGGACCAGCCGACCATGCGCTGGCGTCCGGTGCTCGTGCCGAACTCCAGCTTCGCGAGGGCGCGCTGGAGCGGGTGCTCTTCGGGCATCTTCGTCAGGAAGACGTGGGTGCCGACCTTGGTGTCGTAAGCCTTGCAGCAGCCGACCGTGTGGATCGCCTGGACCGGGATGCCGGCGGACTGGAAGAACTCCGGCGTGTAGGTGTGGGAGGCCGTGACGTTCGGGGCGAAGCCGGCGCGCTTGTCGAGCCAGTAGGCCTGGCCGAACTCGCCGATGATGCGGCGGTCGGCGGCGAGGTCGCCGAGGATGCGTTCGCGGACGTCGCCGATCGCGTGCGCGAGGGCGGCGCCGGCCTGCCAGTAGCAGTCGAGGACGGCGGCGTGGTCGAAGGTGAACGGCTCCTTGCCGGCGAAGCGGGTGAAATCGAATTCAGCGGCGGCGAAGACGCCGGACTCGATGGCGCCCTTGTTGGCGCGCAATTCGGCCTCGGTGAGCTTGGCGAAGAGGCCGGCCCACTTCTCGGGCGAGAGCTTGCAGACGTCGCGCACGATCGAAGCGGCGCGATGGAGGCGGGCCGAGAGGCGGACGGCGTAGTCGGACTTCGCGCCGAGGAACTCCGAGTAATGGATCTGGAACTGGCCGACCTCGTCGGCGTAGGCCGGGGTGATGCCGCGTCCGGTGGAGCCGCGGGCCTCGTGGCCGAGGACGTTCACGCGGTAGTCTTCCCAGGCGAGGTCGAGGATGCGGTGGGAGACGTCGCTGATCATGCAGCGTTCGTCGATGAGCAGGCGCTTGAGCACCGGGATGCCGATCTTCTCGAGGGGCAGGGCTTCCCAGAGGGCCTTGCGCGGGTCGGCGACGACGCCGGCGCCGAGGGCGAGGCAGGCCACGTCGTGTTCGGCGACGCCGCCCGGGAGCAGGTTGAGCTTCAGGCCGGCGACGGTGTGGCCGGAGTTGGCGCCGCCGTTGACCTTGAGGACGGTGCCGACGACGTCGCGACGGCCCGTGAGGGCCTGCAGTTCGCGGACGATCTCAGGGATGAGGCGTCCCTTGCCTTCGTCTCCCATGCTGATGCCGACGTCGGCGATGAGTTTGCTCTTAAAGGAGGTGAGTGCCATGGGCAGGGAGGGGGAGGCGGGCGGGCCAGGCCGTCCGCAAGCGAGGAAAGGCGGCGGTAGGCGTCAGGCCGAGGCGCCCTTCTGGCGTTCGTAGAAGTCGTTGATCTTCTTGGCGACGTCGCGGTAACCGGAGTCGGCCATGTAGATGATCTTGTATTCGTCGACGGCTTCCTTGGCCTTGCCCATCTTCTCGAAGGTGTCGCCGAGGGCGTAGATGATCTCCTTCTTCAGGTCGTTCATCAGCTGGACCTCGCTCTTGGCGGTCGTGAGCTGCTCGACCGCGAGGTCGAACTTGCCGCCCTGGGAGAAGGCGCGGCCGATGGCGAGGAGCGCCGGCTGGCGGAACTTCGGGTTGCGCTGCGCGTACTGGAGCTGCTGGACGGCCTCGTCGAGGCGGTTGGCGGCGAGCAGGAGCGTGCCCAGTTCGTGGCGGTAGGAGAAGTCGTTCGGGTAGCGCTCGACGAGCGCGATGGACGTCTTGAGGCGGAAGTCGGCGAGCTCGGCCTCGTTCTTGGCGAGGGCGTCCTTGCTGGCGGCGTCGGAGGGGTTGGCGGCGATCGCCTCGCGCAGCTGCTTGGAGATGCGGTCGTAGCGGCGGATGATGAGGTCGCTCTCCTGGCGCTCGAGGGAGGTGTCGGCCTTGCCCTGGCTGGTGAGGCGGCCGCGCTGGAGCCAGGCGATGGCGCTGTCGAGGTCTTCGGCGATCAGGAACATGCGCACGATCTCGCGGTACAAGTCGAGGCTGTCCGGAGCGGACTGGATCTTCTGGGCGAGTTCGCCGGCCTGCGCGAGCGCGGTGGCGGCGTCGGTGACGGTGCGCGAAGCCTGGTCGAGGCGCAGGGCTTCGTCCTTGTCCTTGAGCTTGGACTGGAAGTCGCCTTTGTCCTCCCAGTTGCCCTTCTTCATGGTCTTGCTGACGGAGGCCTTGCGGACGACTTCCTGGAGGTCGCCGTTGCCGGGGAAGAGCTTGAGGCCCTTGTCGGCCGCGGCGAGGGACTGGTCGTATTCGCCGCCGGCGATCCAGGCGTTGGCGAGGTCGACGAAGTGCTGGACCTGGCCGGGTTCGTTGGTGGCGAGTTCTTCGTAGGCGAAGGCCGCGAGTTCGAAGAAGCCGAGCTTGAGGCCGGCGAGGGCGATGGTCTTGTTCGCGTTGGCGTCGGTCGGCTTCTTGGCGAGGGCTTCCTCGGCCGCGTTGATGGCGGCGACGGGGTCGGCCTCGACGGCCTTGGCGATCTTTCCGGAGGAGAGGACGCTGGTCAGTCCGTCAAAGAGACCCTTCTTGGTGCCGAGCATGGCCTTCTGGGCCTTGCGGAGGCTGCGGCGGACTTCGATGCAACCCGGGTTGCGCGCCAGGATGCCGGAGAGGACCTCAACGGCGTACTGGGGGTTTGTCTTCAGTTGCTGGTCCGCGGCAGTGATCTGTTTCTGGAGCCGGGGATCGAGCTCGGTAAGGGCGACTTTTTTCATGGATAAATGGGCAGATTGACCCTCGAAAACTGACCTTCGCCGGACGGGTGGTCAATCCCTTGGACGCGAAAAACGCAGGTGCCGTCGGAGGGCGGCGCGGAGGGGTTCGGCGATGATCCGGCCGACGCATGAGGGGGTGCGGCAGCCGCAGGGGTGGAAGAGGCTTTCCGCCAAGGAAAAGCCGTAATCAAAGGTGATTTCTTCCCCGGCGCGCAGGGGGCGGAGGCTCGTCAGCCAGGCACCCTCGGCGGGGCCATGCCAGATCAGTTCCGCGTTCGGTTCGCAGGAATGGTTCGCCCAGCGTGCCGGATTGTCGGCGCCGGACCCGTCGAGCCACAGGCCCTCGGAGACCTCCAGCGCGAAGACTTCCCCGGTCTCAGGGCGGGGCGGCGGCGTGGGGCTTATCGGGCCTCGGTAGGGAGCGAGACGTTCGCCGGCCGCGAATTCCCGTCGGGTGAAGAGCCCTTGGCCGGCGATCGCGGACGGACGCGTCTCGACGTCGGTCGCGCTCATGCCTCCGCTCGGAGGTCGCGGGTCATCAGCGCGACCACGCCCGCGCGCGGGTCGAGTCCCTTGTAGAGGATCGCGTGCAGGCAGAAGAGGATCGGCGCTTCAAGCCCGCGGCTGGTCGCGAGCTTAGAGAGCGCTTCGGCGGCGCGATGGCCTTCGACGGCTTCCTTGCGGGCGGCCAGGGCGGCCAAGGTGCCTTGCGGGTCCTTGGCGAGCTGCTCGCCGAGCGAGCGGTTACGGCTCCAGGAACCGTGGGCGGTGGCCATCAGGTCGCCGACGCCGCCGAGTCCGAGGAAGGTCTCCGGGCGGGCGCCGAGCGCTTCGCCGAGGCGCGCCATCTCCTGCAGGGAGCGCGTGAGCATCGCGGCCTTCGCGTTCGAGCCGAGTCCGAGTCCGTCGCAGAGTCCGGCGCCGAGCGCGTAGACGTTCTTGAGCGTGCCGCCGATCTCGACGCCGATGAGGTCGGTCGAGGTATAGGCGCGCAGGGTCGGGCCGCTGACGACGGCCTGGACTTCTTTCATCAGGGAATCTCCGGCGGACGAAGCAAGGACGAGGGCCGTGGGCAGGCCGCGCGCGACCTCATCGGCGTTGCTCGGACCGCTGAGCGTGGCCACCGGGATTTCGCCGAAGGCCGCGGCCATCAGTTCGGAAGGGCGGCGTAGAGTGGCGAGGTCGAGGCCCTTGCAGAGGGAGATCGCCATCTTGGCGCCGGAGCCGCGGACCGCGGGGCCGATCGAGGCCAGCAGTTCGGGCAGGCCTTTGGAAGGGCAGGCGAGGAAGACCAGGTCGGCGTCCATCAAGGCCGGCAGCGGCTCGAGTCCGATCTGGATCGAGTCGTCGAGGCGATGGCCGGGCAGGTAGTCGGTGTTCTCGCGCGTGGTGGCGAGGGCGAGGGCCTGTTCGGCTCGACGCGGCACGAGCGTGACGGTCTGGCCTTGGCGGGCGAGGTGGATCGCCATGGCCGTGCCCCAGCCGCCGGCTCCGAAGATGACGCAGTTCATTTGGATTTCTTGGTGCGCACCTTGGCGGCCCAGCGGCGGACGGCCGCCACCGCGTCACGGTGCAGGTTGGCTTCGGGTCGGGCGAAGGGCGGAGGCTCGGGCGTGAGGCCGAGCAGGTCGTGGATCACGAGGATCTGGCCGTCGCAGCCGCGACCCGAGCCGATGCCGATGGTAGGAACGTCGACCGCTTCGGTGACCTTGGGCATGAAGGCTTCGTCGACGCATTCGACGACCATCGAGAACACGCCGGCGGCGGCGACCGCCTGGGCGTCGATGAGGATCTTGCGCTGGTCTTCGGGCGTCAGGCCGCGGCGACGGTAGCCGGCGGAGTGGACGCGTTGGGGAAGCATGCCGACGTGGCCCATGACCGGGATGCCGGCGTCGACGAGACGGGCGATGGAGGGCGCGAGCGAGGCGCCGCCTTCGATCTTCACCGCCTTGACGCCAGCCTCCTGCATGAAATGGCGGCAGTAGCCGAGGAGCTTGGGGAAACTGTCGTGAGCCAGGCCGAAGGGGAGGTCGCCGACCACGATCGCGTCGGTCTTGGCGCGGACGACGGCCGAGGCGTGATGGATCATCATGTCCATGGTGACCCCGACGGTGTCGGGCAGACCGAGGACCGCGTTGCCCAGCGAATCCCCGACGAGGATGAGGTCGGCGCCGCCGGCGTCCGCGATGCGGGCCGTGCTCACATCGTAGGCGGTCAGGCAGACGATGGGCCGGACGCCTTTGAGGGCGCGGAGGGACCGGGTGGTGGACTTCACGCCTTGGGCTTACCCAGAGACGCTCCGCTTGTAAAGCGTGGGTAAAGGGTGTAAGGTGACGGGGTGTGGCGTCGTGTCGTCAGTCTCTTCCGCAAGCCCGATTACCGGGTCAACGCCTACGCGCACCCTGATCTCTCGTCGCAGACCCGCTTGGCCTGGCATGCGCGGCTGAAGCTGCTGCTGAGCGCCCGGCGAGGCCTGGATCATGCCGACGAGACGCCCGCCCTCTGGACGCGCCACCGCAAATGGCTGCTCCTCGTGCTCGGTGCTCTGCTCGCCTGGTTCCTCGTCGAAAGCGCCGCCGGCTGGGGCTTCTACGAAGGCTGAGCGGAGGCGCTCAGGCCGGACCGAAGCCGAGCAGGTCGATGCCGAGCTGCTTGGCCCGCGCGATCACGGCGGGCTTGTCGATGAGGATGACCGCGTCGGCTTCGAGGGCGGCCTTGGCGACGCCGCCTTCGGCCATGCTCTCGAGCGTCTTGAGTCCGAAGCAGGGGACGTCGAAGCGCCAGTCCTGGGCATGCTTCGACGTCTTCGTCAGCAGCATCTCCTTGCCGCCCGTCTGGGCGCAGCGGCGGAGCATGTTGTCCGTGCCTTCGAAAGCTTCGACCGCGATGACGGTGCCTTTGGCCGTGACGACCGACTGGCCGACGTCTAGCCGGGCCATCTCGCGGGCCATGCGGGTGCCGAACTCGAGCTGGTCGTCGCCGACGCCGCAGCTCCAGCCGGTCATGCAGCCGGGCGAGGCGAGGTGGTCGTCCAGGAAGACGCGCGCGTCCAGCATGCGGACGCCGACCTTCTCGATCTCGGCGGAGATGGCGCCGAAGATCGTCTCGGCGTTGCGCTCCTTGAGCGAGGCCATGAGCGCGATGAGTTTCAGGTCGGGCACCATGCCCGTGAAGAGCTTGCGCGGGGTGACCTGGCCGGCCATCACCGTGCCGGCTGCGTCGAGTTCCTTGAGCGCGTCGAGCATCTGGCCGAGCTTGCCGACCGGGATGGCGCGATGGTCTGCGGGGTCGAACGTGGCGATGAGGGCCGGGTCGGTCTCTTCTTCGAAGGAGACCAGCTTGATCTTGGCGCCGCGGGCGCGGGCGCATTCGACGAGCAGGGCGGGGTAGCGGCCTTTGCCGGCGATCACCACGACGGTCTGCGTCGGAGCGAAGTCCGGGGGGAGGAATCGGGAGGCGACCGCCATGGGGGCAGTGTTTCGGCGGAAGGCCTCGGGCTCAAGCCTGCTTTGGGTTGCCACCGGCTCGGCGTCGGAACGTAATGAGTCATGCCTGCTGCCATCGGCATCCTGGGTGGGACCTTCGATCCTCCGCATGCGGGACATGTGGCGGCGGCCGTGGCCGCGCAGAAGCAGCTCGGCCTCGACCAGGTGCGCGTCATCCCGGCGGGTCAGGCTCCGTTGCGCACGGGCGCCCCGGTGGCTTCGGCCGCCGATCGCGTCGCGATGTGCCGTCTCGCGTTCGCGGAGCACCCGTGGGCCGTCGTCGATGAGCGTGAGACCATGCGGGCCGGCACGAGCTGGTCCGTTGATACCGCCCGCGAGCTCGCCCGGGAATTCCCGGACGCCCTGCGGGTCTGGATCCTGGGCGCGGACCAGCTTGCCCGTCTCGACCGTTGGAAGGACGTGGTCGAACTCTGCGGCCTCGTCGAGTTCGCGGTCCTCGCGCGCGACGGGATCTCGACCCAGCCGCCGGCATCCTTGGCCGCGGTCATCCGTCTGACCGTGCTGCAGGCGCCGCCCGTGCGCATCTCGTCGACCGCGCTCCGCGAGGCCATGCGCCGCGGTGATTCGCCCCGAAACGGCTTGCCCCTCGGGGTCGCCCGCCACATCGATGAGCGCTCCCTTTACCAAGCCTGACCATGTCCGCCCTTAAAAAGAAGACCACGAAGAAGACCCCGGCCCGTCCGGTCGCCAAGTCCAAGGCTAAGGCCAAGGGCGGCGCTTCCGCCAAGGCCGGCAAGCCGGCGGCTCGTCCGGCTCGTCGCATCCTTCCGGCCGTCCCGCCCCTCAAGGCCAAGAGCCGAGGAGAGAAGGCCGCCGCCAAGCCGATGGTCGTCCTCCCGAAGCTCCCGGCGCACCTCGTGGCCGCGATCCGCGCGCTCGACGACAAGAAGGCCGTCGAGATCCGCGTCCTGGAGATGGGCCAGATTTCGTCCGTCGCTGATTTCCTCGTGATCGCCACCGGTACTTCCGAGCCTCACCTGCGCGCCCTGCGTATCGCCCTCGAGCAGGCGCTCGATGAGGTCGGCGTGACGTCCCGCTCCGAATCCCAGCGCGACAGCGGCTGGACGGTGGTCGACGCCTTCGACGTGCTCTTCCACGTCTTCCGCGAAGACATCCGTAAGAGCTACGCCCTGGAAGCCCTCTGGAAGGACGGACTGGACATCCCGGTCTCGGCCATCCTGAAGGCCTGAAGAGGAGCAGCACCCGGTGGTGGTAGTGGGCAGGATCGAACTGCCGACCTAGGGCTTATGAGTCCCTCGCTCTAACCAACTGAGCTACACTACCGAAAACCGAGTCCGGTCAGTCCAGCCCAGCCCTTCGGCTTCGTCAAGCCGATTGAGGTTCAGGGGCGCGGCTGGACGATGATCCAGAAGCACCAGAGCCACAGAAGCAGGCCCAGGCAGGCCAGGACGAGGGCGAGCCCGGACTGGGTCTGGCGGATTTCAGCCAGGCCTTCCTGGTCGAGGGTGCGGCCGATCCGGCGCACGAGGGCGACCGGAAGGAAGCAGCCCAGAGCCGTCGTGAAGGTGAGCAGGATGAAGAGCGAGATCGGCGGGGTGTCCGGGGCGACGATGTGCCAGGCGTAGACCGCGAGCGCGAACAGCGGAGGCAGCAGGAAGGTCGAGCCGCACCAGAGATAACCGGCGCGCACGGTGCGTTCGAGGTTCTCGCCGGCGGCCGAGCGGGCGGTGTCGGGCATGAGCCCCGAATGTTCGTCGGCGACGAAGCCGGGCGGAGGCGGCGGCGCGTCGCCCGCCGAGACTTCGGCGGTGGGCGCGATCACGCGCGTCAGGCCGGCGCCGCGGAGGTAGTCGCGCAAGGTCATCCAGCGTCCGTCGACTTCGATGTTGTGCAGCAGGCTGATCTCGCCGGCGCGGAGGAGCTCCTGCACGCGGGCGAGCGGGAAGGGGCCGGTCACGGCGCCTTTCCAGCGGAGTCGGAATGCGTTGGTCGGAGCCATGATCAGAGGTCGCGCCCTTGGAGCAGGGTCTCCCAGCCGCCGTCGGGCGGATTCAATCCCTTGGGGATGCCCGCGGCTTCGGCCGCTTCGGCGACGGTGCCCGGGTAGCGCAGGAGGGGCGAGAGCGGCGCGCCGTCGGCGACGCGCTTGGGCAGGCCGTCCTCGCCGACGCGGAAGAGCACCGCGACCTTGCCGTCGTTATCGAGGCCGTAGAGCGCGCTGCCCTTGGCGGCCTCGCGCAGGCGGGGCGTGCCGTCGCGTCCGACCATGCCGGCGAAGACCACGCGGCGGGTGCGCAGCTGCGCGAAGGTGGCGCGCCAGAAACGGGCTTCCTCGGCGTAGCCCGCGCCGCCTTGCGGTACGAGGAACGCACGGAGTTCGCCCTTCACGTCGGCCCACTTGTCGCGGAAGAGGTAATCGTAGGGCTCGAGGCCGTTCTGCGTGATGCGACGGAGCTGTTCGGCGTCGCGCTGCGCGCTCGGGGAGAAGATCAGGCCCCAGGCGTCGGGACGGCCGCCGGCGAGCTTGTACAGTTCCTGGAGCTGGAACGCGCGCAGCTCAGGGTAGGGCGAGTCGCTGCGCCGCACGCGCTCCATCGTGCGCAGCGGTGGCTCGAGGAGGCGGCCGGAGCGCGCGTCCTGGAAACGGGTGACCTGGCGGATGAACTCGAGCTCCGGGATGGGGGCGAGCGCGGTGAGCTCTTCGCCGTTGCGGAAGCCGTTGTTGAATTCGCGGCGTCGCCAGGCACCTTCGGCGACGCTGCCGTCGCGGTTGAGCTCCTTGGCCTTCTGCGTGAATTCGACGCCGTCGTTGAAGGAGTTCTTGGTCTCCGCGACCTCGCCGACGACGTAGACCGAGCGTCCCGGAGTGACGCCGCGGACCGAGTAGAGGCTGAGCGTCGCGCGGCGCAGGCTGTCGGCGAGCGAGGTGTCCGAGAGGCGACGCAGCAGTCGCTGTTCGACCTCGGTCAGCACGGCAGGGTGGAAGACGCCCTGAGGGTCGGCGGTCGCGGCCGCGTCCCACATCGCGGCCACGCGCGGGGCGAGGACGGGGCGGGGCAGGGCCTGGAGCGACGGGGCGCGCGTGAAGACGAAGGAAGCGCGGGCGCCGAGGTCGGTCTTCTCGCCGGCGGTGTTGGCCGAGGCGTCGGCGAGCGCGGCGAGGTAGCTGGTGAGGTCGGCCGCGGCCTCCAGCGTGCGGAGGGCGGTGGCGATCTTGCGGTCGCCGGCCAGGCGGATCTCTCCGCGGTCCGCGGCGGCCGCGGCGGAGTCGAGGTCGCGGTCACCCGCTTCGCCGAGGATCTTCAGCAGCAGGCGGAGGCGTTCGAGGGTCTCCATCGCGCGCACCGGGTCGGCGATCGCGACGCTGTCGCCGACGGCCTTGTTGAGGGCAGCCGTGCGGACGGCGAGTTCCTGGCGGAGCTTGCCGAGGTGGTTCTGGCTGGCCGCGGCCAGGCCTTCCGGATCGGGCAGCACGGCCTTGAGCCGCTCGCGCAGCCCCGGTCCGGCTTCGCCGAGGGACTTCAGATAAGCCGCGCTCCGACGGGCGACTTCCGCGACGTTGCCGTCGGTCACGCCGGACTTGCCGGTCTCGGCGAGCTGGCGGGCTTCGAGGCGGAGCTTCTGTTCCACCGCGATCTGCTGGGCGAGCGTCTCACGCAACGGGCGGGCGGCGGCTTTGCGGCGTTCCAGTTCGGCCGCGCCGGAACCCCCGCGTTCGAATTCATCGAGCGCGCGGAGGGCGGCGTCGTGGTCGTAAAGTTCGACGAGGCGCGTGGCTTCGGAGAAGCGGCCGAGCGTCTCTTCCTCCTGCTGGCGCTGGAGGTTGACGGCGACGACGACGCCCACGATCACGAGGAGGCCGACGACCCAGGAGGAGGTCAGCAGCAGGTAGCGGCGGTTGAGGCGGGTGCGCGTGGCTTGGCGCAGGGCGCGGGCTTCGCGCAGGAGGCCTTCGGGCAGCCTTTCGGCGTGAGGCGTCGCGCGTTCGAGCCAGGCGCTCAGGCGCACGATGAGGATCGCGGGCGAGGAACCGCGGGCGGCTTCCTGGCCGAGCACCTGCCACTCCTCGAGGAGGCTCTCGACGGCGGAGCGGAGGGCGGCTTCGGCTTCGGCGGTCGCGGCGAGTTCGCCGGCCCAGGCTTCGAGCTCGGCCATCTGGGCGAGCAGTTCGGGCGAAAGGTTCAGCTGGTGGTCGCGTTCCAGCGCGCGCGTGCGGCCGAGGGCCGAGGCGCAGGCTTCCCAGTGGCCTCCGTCACGGGCCAGCGCGGCTTCGGCGACGAGGCTGATGGCCTGTTCGGCGGCGTTGGCGCGGAGCCAGGCCGCGCGACGGGCACGGGCGTCGTCCCAGCGCGGTTCGCCGGAAAGGTCGTTCGCGCCGAAGCGCTCCATGCGCTGCATGAGCTCGACGGCCTCGGCCGGGCGGCCTTCGGCGAAGAGCGCGCCGACGCGACCCAGCGACTCGCGGAGGAACTTCGCGGACAGGCGGGCGAGTTCGGACTGCGCGTTCGGGTCGTCGGGATTGATGCGGACGATCGAACGCAGCACCGCGAGCGCGCGGTCTTCGTCGCGGCGGCGGATCGCGTCGCGGTAATCGCGGTAGAGCGGGTGGCTCTCGCCGATGACGCGTCCGTAGAGGCTTTCGACGGCGAGCACGTGCTGACCGTCGAGCGGGAAGCCGGCCGGAAGGCCGCGTTCGCGGCAGAGCGCGTGCCAGCGGTCGGATTCCGCGAAGCTCAGCAGGGCGCAGAGGCCGAGGAGATCGGGGTCGGCTTCGGCGGCTTGGAAGGCGGCGTGTTCGTTGCCTCCGCGCACGAGCGTGGCGCACTGCTCGAGGCGTTCGCGGGCGCGTACGCACAGCGCGGCGTATTCGCCGGCCAGCGAGCGGGCTTCGAGATCAGGCGTCCCGAGCTCGAGCTGGCCGCGGATGCGGGCGATGAGGCGTTCGGCCTGCATGGATCAACGGAATTCAAGCAGACGAGGTCCGGCGGCGCCGCCGGCATCGACGGCCTGCACGACCCAAGGGGCGCCGGCTTCGATGAACCTGCCTTCGCGGAAGGCTTTGCGGCGGGCGGCGACTTCCTCGTAAGGAGGCGAACCCGGGCCCTGCTTGGACTCGAGACGGAGCAGGTCGGTCTCGAGCAGGGAGCGGGTGGCGCGGACGGACGGAAGGTCGCGGTCTGGGAAACTGTGCTCGGCCGGGTAGAGGCCGACCTGGCCGTGGGCCCAGACGAAGGCGTTGACGGCGGACTCGGCCCAAGGAGCCGGACGGATCACGCCGGTGTCCACGTCGTAGCGGAGCGCGCCGGCGCCGAGGTCGAGCGGGCGCAGCTGGGCGGCGTCGCCGATCAGGGCGAGCACGCGACGGTCACCCTTGGGCATGATGATCTCGACGAGGACGTTGGCGCTCGGCGCGCCTTCGGCGGCGGTGAAGTTGAGGGATACGACGTTACGGCGGGCGCCGAGGCCGATGCCGATCGCAGGCAGCTTGCCCGGCTCGGGGTTGGATTCGAACCAGGTCGTCTGCTGGGTCACCCGGATCTCGCCGTTGAGATAAGGCGTGCGGTCGTCGCGCTGGTGCGGCGTGACCAGCGGCAGCACGCGGAGGCGGATCTGCGCGCTGGTGCGGGACGAGGCGCCCGCTTCCTCGGCCCATTTCGTGAGACGATCCACCGCGGAGCGAGAGAGGGAGAACTGCGCTTCGATAGGCGACTTCGGTCCGATGTCGGAGAGGTGCCACTGGCCGGGCGCGACGAGGACGGGGCGGACGTCGAGCGTGGGGAGGCGCAGCGTGCGTTCCTTGATTTCGACGAGCTGCTTCCAGGCGGCGTCTTCGGGGACGTCGAGGAGCTTGCCGACGCGCATGACCTCGAGGGTCTCGGCGTGCGCGGCCTGGCTGGCCTTCGGGTCGTCGAGGATGTCGCGTCGTTCGATCTTGGCGAGGAGCTGGCGGACGGCACCGGCGGAGTAACCGTTGAGGATGCGCGGAAGGATCTGCTCCTTGTAGTTGCCGAGGCGGGCAGGGGAGCGCTCGTTGGTCTCAAGCCAGAGGCGCGCGGCGGGCAGCATGTCGCCCGTCTCGAGCAGGCTCTGGATTTCGGTGACGGCGCGGTTGACCCGGAGGATTTCTTCCTGCTGCGCGAGGTCGGAAGCGGAAGGCGCTGGAGCGACGTTCGCGACCGGCTTCGGTTCGGGCGCGGGGTCCGGGGAGCGATTCGAGAAGAGGAAGGCGAGGCCGGCGGCGACGACGAGCAGGACGCCGCCCACGATCCAAGGCGTGGCGGAGCCGCCTTGCGGAGCTGAGGGCGCGGCGCCAGGGCGGCGTGTGACCGCGATCGGCGTGGCCTTCGGAGCAGTCAGTCCGGCGGCTGCCTGACGGGCGAGGTCGCCGGTCGGCGCAGGCAGCGTGCGCGCTTCGACGAAGTCGATCGTCGCGGGGCGTTCGGCGTGGGCGGCCCAGACGAAGCCGGCTTCACCCGTGATCCGGGCGTCGGTCGTGAACGTCGCGTGCCAGGCGGCCTTGCCGATGAGGGCGGAAGATTCGGCGAAGAGCTTCAGCAGCGTCGCGTTGGCCGGAGGATTGCGTAGGCCCAGCGTGGTCGCGCCGGTCGCGTCGACGAGCCACGCGGCCTTGGCGCCGGTGCCGGTGGTCTCGCGCCACGTGACGGCGGGGGACAGCGGCGTGGCGGCTTCGAGGGTCAGCGGGCGATTCTCACCTTCGAGCCAGGCGGGGGCTCCGCTCCATTCGGCGAGCCAGCCTTTCCAGCGGGCGGCCAGGGCGGCGGGCGGAGCGAGGAGGGCGGCCTCTTCGGCGGTGAAGATCAGGTGATGGGCGAGACGGTTGTCGCGTTGCGTGTAATCGAGGCCGCGGGCGACGAAGCGGGAGAGCACGAACCAATGACGGTCGCCGGCTTCGAGGGTGCGGAAGGTGAACGTCTCTCCTTCGGCCTGCTCGTGCGGCGTGCCGACGGATTCGAGCAGCTGGGCCAGACGATCCGGCACGGCGCGGTGGCGGGCGACGGTGCAATAGCCCGAACGTCCCGGGGTAAGGCCTTGCGGAGCGGAGGTGAAGACGAGTTGGAGGGGCATCAGGAATGGGGGGTCGCGGGGAACATCGCCGGCGAGGACAGGTGCAGCAGCCAGTAGAGGGGCTCCTCCACGTGGGCCGGAGCGAGGCGCTGCGGATCGGGAGCGATGCGGCCCTTGTTCGGACCGGCCCCGATCATCACCGGCGTGTGGCCGAAGGAGGTCGCGGCGAAGAAGCAGATCTGGTCGGCGAGGGATTCCGCCGAGGCGACGAGGCCGGGGCAGAGATGGAGCAGGACCTCGCGCACGCGGTCGGAATTGCGGCGGACGGCGGCGAGGTCCAGCGCGCCGGCGCGGATCACCGGTTCGAGCGGCGAGCTGAGGAGCTTCTCCCAGGTGTCGGACTTGCCGACCACGAAGGCGAGCGGCGTCGCGATGCGCTGGTCGTGCGCGAGGCCGAGCACGCGCTTCATGCGCGTCTCCATCTCGGCCAGGATGCTGTCCTGCTGGTCGACGCGGCCCTTGAGCGAGAGCTGCGGATCGTCGACGCCGACGAGCTTGGCCTTGAAGCGCGCGTTGGCGGTCGGGTCGAAAAGGAAGATCAGGCCGCTGGAGGTCGCGACGTGCATCGCGCCGGGCGAGTCATGGATGTCGATGCCCGGCTCGAAGTGCTCGCCGGCGTTGTCATACAGGATGACCGACGTATCGAGCGCCGGCTGGCCTGGGCGGCTCAGCGAATAGATGAACGGACGGGGCAGGGAGACCATGCGGCCGAGGCGCGGGAGCTTCTCGTAGGTCGCGCCTTCGAGGGCCGTCTTGCCGAGCAACGCGTCTTCCGGCGTCGCCGCGGAGAAGAGCGTGTTGCGCATCTGGTTGAGCAGCATGTTGCCGCTCGGGTCGCCGTCCTTGAACGCCAGCGAGAAGTCCTCGGGCAGGCGGTCCTGAAGCACGCGCGTGAGCACGGCGAGGTAGTAGGATTTGCCGGCGCTCGGAGCGCCGATGAGCGAGATGATGCGGTGCGGACGCTCGAGGTAGCCGGGCGGCAGCTGACGGCGGCAGTGCGGGCAGGCGATGTCGGTGCAGGCCAGGCCCATCGGATCGAGGGCGAGCCCTTGGTCGTTGAAGCGCGTGGGCTGGAAGCGGAGGCGCGCGTCGGAGCCTAGGATCGGATCGCCGCGCAGGTTCTCATGCACCGCGATGCTCAACGCGTCGCCGGCGTCGAAGCGCGTCCAGCAGACCGGGCACACGTGCGCGCCTCGGTTCTGTTCGGCGGCGAGGAGCGCCGTGTTCTGCGGGCGGACCTCCGTTTCTTCCGGAGGGGAGAGGAGCGGAGCGATCTGCGCGAGGTTGAAGCCGACCTCGAGGCCGACGGGCGTGCAGGCGAGCGCTTCGGTGGGCAGGCCGGAGCGGGCGGCCGCGGCGAGGAGTTCCGTCGCCGGATGCTCGCCGAGCTGGTCGCCGGTGCGGGCGTCGAAGAGCACCCAGAGGTCGGTCCGGATGAAGGCGAAATCCTGCTGAGCGCGGGGGGCCACGACGAGCAAGGCGGAGGGTAGCTGGACGGTCGTCGGTTCGGTGACCGCGAGACGCTGGCTCAGCGGGGCGCCGTTCACCAAGGCCACGCCGGCGCCGGAGGGCTCGAGGCCGACGGTCTCTCCCGCCGGGACGAGGGACAGGGCGGGTTGGGGCGCGTCGCCCGGGAGGGCGGCCGGCAGCTCAGCGGTGAAGCCTTTTTCGCCGCTGAGGCAATTGACCCAGGAGAGGGTGGGGGTTTTCTTGCGGGTCGTGAACATTGGCTCCTGAAGTCGGGGTGTTAAAGAGGTTGATTAGCGAGGGGTAATTGTAAAGATATGTCACCACGATTATGGGTCGACTCCGACCTGTTTTCCTCTACCCAACCCGTACCCATGGAGACCGAAGCCGACCAGTCCGCCTTGGACCGAGCCCGCCAGGGGGATCTGTCGGCCTACAACGAGCTGGTCCTCAAGTATCAGGGTCGCATCTTCGCCAAGGTCTTTTCGCTGCTCCGTAACCGTCAGGACGCCGAGGAAATCACCCAGGACACGTTCATCCGGGCCCATCGGGTCCTGGCTTCTTTCCGCGGAACCGCCACTTTCTCGACCTGGATCCACCAGATCGGCACCAATCTCGCCCGCAATCGCTACTGGTACTGGCGCCGCCGCAAGCGTGACCAGTCCATGTCCCTCGACGCCGACCTCGGCGACGACCCCGGCGCGACCCTGCACGACATCCTTTCGGACGGCGCCCAAGGCCCCGGCCATGAGGCCCAGCATAACGAATTCGTCCACAAAGTGGCCGAGTGCATGGAACAATTGAAGCCGGAACACGCTCGTATCCTGACGATGCGCAACGTCCGCAACATGTCGTATGAAGAGATCGCCGAAGACCTCGGCCTCTCGATCGGCACGGTCAAGAGCCGCATCAACCGCGCCCGCGAAGCCCTGCGCGAACTCATGGGAGAGGAGTTCCGAGGATGAGCGCCGCCGAGTTCGAATCCCTCGTCGCCCTTTTCCTGGAAGGCAACGCCTCCCCTGAGCAGGTCGCCCGTCTCCGCGCCGCCCTCAGCGCCTCTCCGGCCCTGCGCGCCCGCTTCCAAGCCAGCGCCCGCCTGCACAAGGCCCAGCTCGCCTGCCTCAGCCATCGCGAAGAGCGTTCGGCGGCCGGCGTGATGTCCTGGCTGCACGCCTATGGCCAGCGCATGGGACGTTCGTTCGCCCATCTCTGCCTGCTCGCCCTCGTCTTCGTCGAACTGCAGGTGACCATCCCGGTCGAGTATTCCGGTTTGCTCGCCTACGTCGAAGCGCAGGTGCCCGCCGAAGAACCCGTCCTGGGTTCGGCCGAGATGCCGACCCGCCTGATCACGGACATCGTCCAAGAGGCGGATCTTTCGCAGGCCGTCGAAGTCCCCGAGCTCACCATGCCCGTCCTCGTCATGCCCGAGATGGTCATGCCGACCGATGAGCCCGCGGCCATCGAGGTCTGAGCCCGATATCCTGCCTTGCTTCCGTCCGCCGACGGGGGTCAATTGATGCTCGGATGAAGGCCGGAGAACACAGGCCCGAGGTTCGCCTCACTGGCATCGCCGCCGCCCCTGGTGTCGCCCGTGGTCCCGCCTACCCGCTCATGCGGGGCATGGCTATCGTCGCCTGCGAGAAGGTCTCCGATCCGGAGGCCGAGATCCGCCGCCTCGAAGGCGCCCTCGCCGCCACCCGCAAGGAGATCTCCAAGCTGCGCGACGACGTCGCCCTCAAGCTCAACGAGTCCGAGGCCTCCATCTTCGACGCCCACCTGCTCGTGCTCGAGGACGTCGCCCTCATCGACGACGTCAGCAAGGAAGTCCGCCGCACCGGCTTCAACGTCGAGTTCTGCTTCCAGGAGGTCGCCCAGCGTTACATCGAGATCTTCGAGAACATGGACGATGACTTCCTCCGGGAACGCGCGTCCGACATCCGTGACGTCACCGGGCGCGTGCTCGACCAGCTACTGGGTACCCAGCCGGAACGCGTCGGCCAGGCGGCCCAGGCCCACGTCGTCGCTGCGCGCGACCTCACGCCCTCCGACACCGCCGGCCTGCATGACGGCGGCGTGCTCGCATTCGTGACGGAAGAGGGAGGACGCACCAGCCATTCCGCCATCATGGCCCGCTCGCTCGACGTCCCCGCGGTCGTCGGCGTCAAAGGCCTCATGGAAGCCGTCCAGGAAGACGATGTCATCCTCGTCGACGGCGAGACCGGCCTCGTCATCCTCAATCCGACGCCCGAGACCATCGACGGCTACCGCGACAAGGAGCAGGCGATCCGCCAGCGTCGCGATCGCGTCCGTTCGGAAGTCTCCTTCCCCGACCTCACCGCCGACGGCGCCGCCTTCAGCCTGCTCGCGAACATCGGCGATCCGGCCGAGATGGAAGACGCGCTCGCCTACTGCGCCCGCGGCATCGGCCTGTACCGCACGGAGAACCTTTACCTGCGCCTCGACGGCTGGCCCGACGAGCGCGTGCAGTATGAAGAATATGCCGAAGCCGTGCGCCTCGCCAAGGGCCGGCCGGTGACCTTCCGTACCCTCGACCTCGGCGGCGACAAGCGCCTGGGCGACCTCGCCGACGAAGCGAACCCGTTCATGGGTTACCGTGCCGTGCGCCTCTGCCTCGAGCGCCCCGACGTCTTCCGTCCGCAGCTCCGCGCGCTCGTGCGCGCCGCCGCGCTCGGTCCGGTGCAGGTGATGTTCCCGATGATCTCCGGCGTGGAGGAGTTGCGCCGCGCCAAGGCCGTCTTCCGCGACGTCGAGGCCGAGCTCGCCCGCGAAGGCGTGCGTCCCGTCGAGGCCATCCGCCTCGGCGCGATGATCGAGATCCCGTCCGCCGTGCTGGTCGCCGACGCGCTCGCCGCCGAGGCCGACTTCTTCAGCGTCGGCACCAACGACCTCGTCCAATACCTGCTGGCGGTCGACCGCGGCAACCAGCGCGTCGCCTCGCTCTACGATCCCTGCCACCCGGCCGTCGTCCGCACGCTCCTGGCGATCTTCGCCGCCGCGCAGAAGGCCGGCATCCCCGCCGCCGTCTGCGGCGAGCTGGGCGGCGACCCCGTGTGGGCGCCGCTCCTCATCGGCCTCGGCGTGCACGAGCTCAGCATGAGCCCGGCCGCCTTGCCTGAGGTGCGTTTCGTCCTTCGTCATTCCACCGCCGCCGAACTCCGCGAGCTCGCCGCGCAGGTCGTCGCCTGCGACGACGCGGCCCGCACGCGCGCGCTGCTCCAGGAATTCGCCGCCGCCAAACTCAAGCTACGCTGATGTCTTCCCGTCTTCCCGCTGCGAACCCGCATGTCGCGGCCATGTCTCCCTACGTCCCTGGCGAACAGCCGCAGGGCGGGGGATGGGTCAAACTCAACACCAACGAGAACCCTTATCCGCCGAGCCTGCGCTCGCTCGAGGCCATCCGCGTGGCCTTGGTCAACGACGGCGCCGCCCTCCGTCTCTATCCCTCGCCCGACTCCGCGCCCCTACGCGAGGCCGTCGCGCGCTTCCATGGGTTCGATGCGGCTCACGTCGTCGCCGGCAACGGCTCCGATGACGTCCTCAATCTCCTGATCCGCGCCTATGCGGGCCCCGGCCGTCCGATTGGCATGCTCAATCCGAGCTACTCGCTGTATCCCGTGCTCGCGGCCGCCCAGCATGCCGAGGTCGTCAAGGTCGAGGTCACCGATGCCTTGGGCGTCGACGTCGACGCCGTCGCCAAATGCGGCGCGTCTGTTTTCTTCCTGACGAATCCCAACGCTCCGCTCGGCGTCGCCTTCGCGACGGACGTCGTCCGCCAGGTCGCCAAGGCCTTCCCGGGTCTGCTCGTGGTCGACGAAGCCTACGCCTCGTTCGCCGACGCCGATTGCGTCGCGCTCGTGAAGGAGTTCCCGAACGTCGTCGTCACGCGCACCCTGTCCAAGGCCCACGCCCTCGCCGGGATGCGGGTCGGCTACGCGCTCTGTCCGCCCGCCGTCGCCGAAGTCCTGCATCGCGTGCGCGACAGCTACAACGTCGACCGCCTCGCGCAGCTCGCCGCCGCGGCCGCGCTGGACGACCGCGAATGGCTCGACGTCACCGTCGCGCAGGTGCGCGCCACGCGCGACCGCCTCGCGGCTTCTTTGCGCAAGCTCGGCTGGAAGGTCAACCCCGCCGCCGGTAACTTCGTGCTCGCCGCGCCCGTGTCGTCGAAGCGCGCGGCCTCGGTCGAGACCGCCGCCCATTGCTTCGAGTTCCTGCGCGCCCGCAAGATCCTCGTCCGCCGTTTCCCGAACCATCGCCTCACCGAGAAGTCCCTGCGGATCTCCGTGGGCACGGAGCAGGAGACGGACGTCTTCCTGCAGGCCGTGGCGGCCTGGATGGAAGGGTGAGGTTGACAATCCCGCCTTCCGCGGGGATTTCTGGGGGATGAGCGCAGCCGTCCGCAAAGCCAGCCTCCGCCGGGATACCGCCGAGACCAAGATCGCCCTCGAGGTGAACCTGGACGGCACCGGCGCCTCCGAGATCGCCACCGGCGTGGCCTTCTTCGACCACATGCTGACGCTGTTCTCCCGCCACTCGCTCGTGGACCTCAAGGTCAAGGCGACCGGCGATACCGACGTCGACTACCACCACACCGTGGAAGACGTGGGCATCGTCCTCGGCCAGGCCATCAAGGAAGCGCTCGGCGACAAGGCCGGCATCCGCCGCTACGGTTTCTTCATCCTCCCGATGGACGAGACCCTGGCCCGCTGCGCCGTCGACCTCAGCAACCGTCCGATGATGGTCTACCAGGTCGAGATCACCAACTACATGGTGAAGGACTTCAACATCGCGCTCGTCCGTGAGTTCTTCCAAGGCCTCGCGAATTCGCTCGGTTGCAACCTGCACCTGAAGCTCGAATACGGCGACGAACCGCACCACATCGCCGAAGCTCTCTTCAAGGCCTTCGCCCGCGCTCTGCGCGAAGCGCTGGAAGTCGATCCGCGCCAGGGTGGCCGCGTGCCGAGCACCAAGGGTACGCTGGCCTGACCGTGGAAGCCTCCGGGACAGCGCGCCGCCCGCGGGTGGCCGTCATCGATTACGGCATGGGCAACCTGCGCAGCGTCAGCCGCGCCATGGTCGCCGCCGGCGCCGACGCGTTCCTGGCCGCCACGCCGGCCGAGGCCGAGAAGGCCGAGCTGGTCGTCTTTCCGGGGCAGGGCGCCATGGCGGACTGCATGGACTGCATCCGTCGTAACGATTTCGAATCCTTCCTGAAGCAGTGGATCGCGGCCGACCGTCCCTTCCTCGGGGTGTGCATGGGCCTGCAGGTCCTGTTCGAGCGTTCCGAAGAAGCCGACCGACCCGGCCTGGGCATCTTCCCGGGCGTCGTCCGCCGTTTCCCGTCCCAACCCGGCCTGCGGATCCCGCATATGGGCTGGAACGAAGCCATCTTCAAGCCCGGCGCCCCGCTGACCCAGGGCCTGCGGGCGGAAGGGGAGCCCTTCTATTTTGTCCATAGTTACCGGGTGGTCGAGACCGACCCCTCCTTGGTGTGGTGCGAGACCGATTATGCGGGCCGTTTCGTGAGCGGGGTCCGTCGCGGGCGGGTCTTCGCGACCCAGTTCCATCCGGAGAAAAGTCAGGTCAAAGGCTTGCAACTGTACCGCAATTTCCTGACTTTGTCTGACCGCTGAAGGGTATTGCGACTCTCGGCGGAACCTATCCCCGCCATGAGCTCCAAAACTGCTTCTCTCAAACTGGACGACAAGGAAATCGTCCTCCCCATCGTCGTCGGCACCGAAGGCGAACGCGGGGTCGACGTCCGCAAGCTGCGCGACGACACGGGCTACATCACTTTCGACGACGGCTACGCCAACACCGGCGCCTGCGAGTCCAAGGTCACCTTCATCGACGGCGAGAAGGGCATCCTGCGCTACCGCGGCTACGGCATCGAGGAGCTCGCCGAGAAGTCCAACTTCATCGAGACCGCCTACCTGCTGATCTACGGCGAACTCCCCACCACCGCCCAGCTCACCGCCTTCAAGGCCCGCATCCTGGACAACTCGCAGATCCACGAAGGCCTGCGCATCGCCCTCAGCGGCTTCCCCGGCAACGCCCACCCGATGGCCGTGCTGTCCGCCACGCTGAACACCCTCGGTTGCTACTACCCGGAGCTCGGCACCAACGAGCGCACCCATGACTTGGCCAAGTTTGACGAGACCGCCGCCGTCCTGATCTCCAAGGTCCGCACGCTCGCCGCGCTTGCCCACCGCTCCAAGGAAGGCGAGCCGCCCGTGTACCCGAAGCCGGGTCTCGATTACTGCTCGAACTTCCTGCACCTGCTCTTCTCGCAGCCCAACGCTGATTACGCCGTCCACCCGGAGATCGCCCGTGCGCTCGACCTGATCCTCCTCCTGCACGCCGACCACGAGCAGAACTGCTCCACCTCGACCGTCCGCATGGTCGCCTCCGGCGGCGCCAACCTCTTCCCGTCCGTCTCCGCCGGCGTCTGCGCTCTCTGGGGTCCGCTCCACGGCGGCGCCAACCAGGCCGTCATCGAGATGCTCGAGGAGATCCACGCTTCCGGCGACGACGGCTCGCGCTTCATAGCCGACGCCAAGGATAAGACCAAGAGCGTCCGCCTGATGGGCTTCGGCCACCGCGTATACAAGAACTACGATCCGCGCGCCAAGATCATCAAGGCCCAGTGCGACAAGGTCCTCAAGGTGCTCGGCATCAACGACCCGCTCCTGGCCATCGCCATGCGCCTCGAAGAAGCCGCGCTCAACGACCCGTACTTCAAGCAGCGCAACCTCTACCCGAACGTCGACTTCTACTCGGGCATCATCCTCAAGGCCATCGGCATCCCGACGGAGATGTTCACCGTCATCTTCGCCATCGGCCGCATGCCCGGCTGGATCTCCCACTGGAAGGAGATCGCCGAGACCCCGAAGCAGAAGATCCACCGTCCGCGCCAGATCTACGTCGGCAACACCGAGCGCAAGTACGCGCCGATCGCGCAGCGTAGCTGAGCGTCCTGACCGACGCGCAAAGGGGGAGGGCCGAACGTTTCCGTTCGGCCCTCCGTCTTTTGAGCCATACACTATAAGCCGGATTCTGTCCTTGGGCGGCTCTCGCCGATCCCCTGCGCGTTCATTTCTCTGACCTTGCGGACCCGCCTTGCGGCGGTGCGACAACCCGGGACCTTGGTGGGCGACCTCGGACGGTCCCTGTTCGTCTTGCACCGGATTGGGTTTACCTTGCCTCGTCGGTCACCCTTCGAGCGGTGGGCTCTTACCCCACCTTTTCACCCTTACCTCGTTCCTTGCGGAGGAGGCGGTATCTTCTCTGTGGCACTATCCGTCACGTCTTGCGACGCGCCCCGACTTGCGGCGGGAATCCTGCCCTGTGGTGTCCGGACTTTCCTCACGGATTGCTCCGTGCGAACGCACATGTATGACTGTCCGCCGAGCCTAGCGACCGAGAGGCCCGCAGGGAAGGGCAAAAGGCGCGACTTCGGCCTTGGAAAGGCCTTCGGGTGGCTTTGATTAGCGGGACCCCATGCGAACCCTGCTTCTCGCCTTGCTCACCCTCATGACCGCCCGCGCCGCCGAACCCATCAAAGTCGCCTGCGTCGGCGACAGCATCACCCAGGGCGTCGGCGCCAAGTCCGGCCAGTCCTATCCGGCTCAGCTGCAGGCCCTGCTCGGCGACGGCTATCAGGTCGGCAACTTCGGCGTCAGCGGCCGCACGCTCCTGAAGAAGGGCGACTTCCCTTACTGGAAGGAGAAGAAGTATCAGGCGGCCCTCGCGATGGAGCCGGCGATCGTGGTCATCATGCTCGGCACCAACGACACCAAGCCGCAGAACTGGAAGCATGAGGCGGAGTTCGACGCCGACTACCGCGAGCTGGTGAAGTCTTTCCAATCCCTGAAGTCCAAGCCCAAGGTCTTCGTCTGCCGTCCGGTGCCTGTGCCGGGCAAGGGCAACTTCGGCATCAACGAGGAGAACATCCAGAAGGAGATCCCGCGGGTCGATGCGCTCGCCAAGGAACTCGGCTGCGGCGTGATCGACATGCATGCCGCGCTCGAGAAGTTTCCCGAGATGCTGCCGGACCGCGTGCATCCGAACACCGCCGGCGCCGGCGAGATGGCCAAGGCCGCGGCGAAGGCGATCGCGGGCAAGTGAGCTTCAGCGGACGGGGGCTGCCTGTCCGATGATCTGACCGAGCACGTCCTGGGCGGCGGCGCGCAGCTGCTGCCAGCGATGCGAAGGGTGCGCCGGTCCGTGGGCGATGAGCTGGAGCGTGCTCCGCCATTCGAGCACCGCGCGTTCGAGGTCACCTTGGCCGGGGCCTTGTCCGTCGGCGTCGACGGGCGGAATCTTGCCGTGCAGGGCGAATCCTTTGAGCGCCTCGGCGCAGCCTTCGCCGAAGCCGACGGGCAGGCCCTCGCGGAGGTATCCCTCGGCGGTCAGGGATTTATAAGTCAGGCGGCAGCAGGCTCCGAGGCGGCTGGAGTTACGACCTGCGGAAGCGACGCGTTCGCCGGCGCGGAGTTCGGCGAGGTCCCAGGCGAGGGCATGGGCTTCGTAGGTCGAATCCTCAAGCGCCGCCGCGACCGCGAGGCCTTCGCCGTGCTGGAAGAGCGAGGCGAGGTGTCCTCGCTCGGTCGGCCGGCCGGAGGCGTCGATCAGCCCGAGTTTCTTCCAGAGACGGCCGGCGCGGGCGGTGTGCAGCGTGCCGCCGCCGAGGACTTCGCGGAGATTGATATCTTGCTTCGCGACGGAGCGGCGCGGCGGATTGATGAGCGGATGGTTGTCGGCGTCGGGCCAGACGCGTACGTCGGCGCGGGAGTAATCGAGCTTCACCTGCACGCTGTCGCGGCCGAGGAAGAGCCCGCCGTGCGCGACGCCGCCTTGGGTGAGCACCGGCAGCAGCGGCAGGATTTCTTTTTCCAGCAGCTCGAGCTTCCAGGTGCGGGGTCGGCTCCGTCCGTTCTCGTGCTTGCGGAGGGCCTTGAGCAGCCACTCCGCCGGCGTCAGCTGCGACGCGCCGGTCTCCTTCGGGAAATGGGCGAGCGTGATGGTGCGTCCGTAGCGGACCTCTCCGCCGGTCTCCAGTTTGCAAGGCGTGCCGTAGGGCAGGGCACGCAGCGAGTCCGGCTTGGTCAGCGCCGGATACCAGGCCTCCTTGACGTAGATAAGGGCCTGCGAGAGCGGTACGAGGTGGGTCGGACGTTCGCGTTGCCAGGTCCCGTTACGTCCGAGGATCTCGTGGATCTGACGGGTCGCGCCGGCCGCCGGTTCAGGGACGTCGGTGGGCGCCTCTTCGTCGAGGCGATCCAAGGCGAGGTCGATGGGCTCGCGGGTGAAGAGCGATTTGGCGAGGGATTGGGCGGCGGTCTTCGGGTCTTCGGCCCGGCGCATGACCGAGAGGAAGGCCGGCCAGTCGAGGCCTTCGCTGCGTTTGAGCTGGAGGGGCTTGGCTTCGCCGAGGCGGGGGCTGTCGCCGGTCCAGAGCGCGAAGCCGCGATCGTCGAGCCCGCGACGACCCGCTCGGCCGAACATCTGCAGCAGTTCGTCGGGGCGAATCTCACGTTCGGCGTGATCGGCCGCGTACCGCCGGTCCGTCACCAGCACCGAGCGGAGCGAGAAGTTGATACCTGATGCCAGGCCGGTCGTCGCGACGACCACGCTGAGTTTGCCGGCCTTGGCCCAGGGTTCGATGAGTTCGGTACGCTGTTCGAAGGTCAGGCCGCTGTGGTGCAGTCCCACCCCTTGGCGGAGCAGACGGTTGAGGTCATCCCCGGCGAGAGCGCGTTGGCTCGGCGAGAGCTGCGGACCGTTGCCGAGGGGGAGGCCGGCGGCGATGTCGCGGGCGATCTGTTCGGCGGCCCGCCGGCGCGGGGCGAAGACCAGGATGGGGCCGAGGTCGGCTAGGACGGCCCGGATGACCGCCCGGGCGATGTGTCCCTTGGTCCCGGCAGGCTCACGGGTCTCCAGGGCATCGAGCGAAATTTCCTCGAGCGGGATCGGGCGGGTGTGTTCCTCGATCAGGGTCACCTTGCGTCCGCGGCCGCGGAGCCACTCGGCCACGGCCTTGGGATTGGATACGCTGCCGCTGAGGAGGAGCAGCTGGGTGTAGGGTGGGGCGATGGCCAGCACGGTCTCATAAGCCGCGCCCCGGCGGGAGTCGGCCAGCATCTGGTATTCATCGACCACCAGCAGGTCGGGGTGGCGGCCTTCGAGGAACCGGTGGCGCTGGGTCTCAAGGGTGGCTACGATGACCGGGGCTCCGAGGTTGGCGCTGACGTCCCCCGTGGCGATGCCGACGTCCCAGCCTAGGGCCAGCCACTCAGCCCGCTTGTCGTTGGCCAAGGCCCGGGTCGGTACCGTGTAGACCGCTTGGCCGCGATGGCCGCCCCGGACGAGGAGTTCGAACACGTAGGTCTTCCCGGCGCCGGTCGGGGCTTGGATGATCACGTCCTCGCCCTGCCGCAGGGCGCGGAGGGCGTCCTGCTGCCACAGGTCGGGGAGGGTGAGACGTGAGTCCGCCATGGCGAGTTTCCATCAAACTGCGGTCGGGCGGAGAAGCAAGCCGAGGGGGTTTGCGGTTGCGGGTTTTCGCACCCCCGTGCTACGACTGTCGTCGCATGGCCATCAGCAACGACCTCGCCCGCGGGCTTAAGAAAGTCGATAAGGACCTCGACTTCATGATGTCCTGTTTCGTCGAGGTGCTCGAGCAGCTCGACCACAAGGATCTCGCCGGCACCTTGCCGTGGATGGGCAAGCGCAAGCTGCGCGGCGTCCAGATCTTTTCCTATCGCGGCGTGCAAGCCTACTCGATCGCCTTCCAGCTGCTCAACATGGTCGAGGAGAACGCCTCCGCGCAGTCCAAGCGTCTCCGCGAAGACAAGCATGGCCTCGCCTCCGATCCCGGTTCGTGGGGCCGCGCGCTCCGCGCCCTCGTCGACGCCGGCCTGACCGACAAGCAGATCGCCAAGCGCCTCAACCGCATGCGCGTCGAGCCCGTGCTGACCGCTCACCCGACCGAAGCCAAGCGCGCCACCGTCCTGGAGATCCACCGCGAGATCTACAAGCTGCTCGTCCGCCGCGAAAACAACATGTGGACCGTCGCCGAACAGCGCGCGATCCGCGAGGAGATCAAGGTCGCCCTCGAGCGACTGTGGCGCACCGGCGAGATCTACCACCAGAAGCCCGACGTGCAGTCGGAGCTGCGTAACATCAATTACTTCCTCTCCAAGGTCTTCCCCGACGCCGTCGTCAGCATGGACCTCCGCCTGCGTCAGGCCTGGGAGGAGGCCGGCCTCGATCCTTCCCGCGTGGAGCATCCGGACAGCCTGCCGCAGATCGTGCTCGGCACGTGGGTCGGCGGCGACCGCGACGGCCACCCGCTCGTGACCGCCGAAGTCACCGCGCGCGCCCTCAATCTCTTCCGCTCGACGGCCATCGCCATCTGCAACGAGCGTCTCGAGACGCTCGGCCAGCGCCTTTCGCTCGGCGACCATCTCCAGTCGCCTCCGCCCGTCTTCATCCGGCAGGTCGAGAAGCATGCCGCCGCCCATGGCGAAGCCGGCGAAGCCGCGCTCAAGCGCAACATCGGCGAGACCTGGCGCCAATACGTCAATCTCGTCCGCCTGCGCCTGCCCAACACCGTCGGAGAGCTCGGCCCCGGCCAGCACCGCACCCCGGAGGGCGTCATCGCCGACCTGCTGTTCCTGCGCGAGACCCTGATCGAAGTCGGCGCCGGCCGCATCGCCCGCGCGGAGCTCGATCCGCTCCTGCGCTTCCTGCGCACCTTCGGATTCCACATGGCGGTCCTCGACATCCGCCAGAACAGCGCCTTCCACGACAAGGCCATCGGCCAGCTCCTCGCCGCCACCGGCCAGGATGACGCCAACTTCGCGCAGTGGGACGAATCCCGCCGCCTCGGCTTCCTGGATTCCGAGCTGCGCTCCACGCGTCCGTTCCTGCGCGAGCAGGCCAGCATCGGCCCGGAGGCCGATGCCGTGGTAGCCTGCCATCGCACGCTCGTCGGGCACATCGAACAGTATGGCGCGGCCGGTCTTGGTTCGCTGATCGTCAGCATGACCCGCTCGGTCTCGGACCTGCTGTCCGTCTACCTCCTCGCCCGCGAGGCCGGCCTGACCGCCGGCGGTTCCGACGACGCCTACTGCCTGCTCCCGGTCGTCCCGCTCTTCGAGACCATCGGCGACCTCGAGCGCAGCACCGGCATCATGGACGCGTTCCTCTCGCATCCGATGACGCAGCGCACGCTCAAGGCGCGCCGCGACGCCGGCCTGACGGACGGCCTGACCCAGCAGGTGATGATCGGCTACTCCGACTCCAACAAGGACGGCGGCATCCTCGCTTCGCTCTGGAACCTCTACCGCGCCCAGCAGAACCTCGCCGCCGTCGGCGAGAAGCATGGCGTGCGCATCGTCTTCTTCCATGGCCGAGGCGGCACGATCTCCCGCGGCGCCGGCCCGACGCATCGCTTCATCGACGCCTTGCCCCAGGGTTCCATCCAGGGCGAGATGCGCGTGACGGAGCAGGGCGAGAGCATCACCCAGAAATACGCGAACCACATCACCGCGGTGAACAACCTCGAGCTGCTGACCGCCGGCGTGACGCAGAACACCTTGCTGCACGACGTCGCCGTCCGCAGCGAAGCCGCCCAGGCCAAGGTCATGGACCGTCTCGCCGAGTTCTCGCGCGAGGCCTACCAGGACCTCATCCGCACCCCTCGCTTCATCGAGTTCTTCCGCCAGGCGACGCCGATCGACGTCATCGAGGCCAGCCGCATCGGTTCCCGTCCGTCACGGCGTACCGGCGCCGCCTCGCTCGAGGACCTGCGCGCCATCCCTTGGGTGTTCGCCTGGAGCCAGGCCCGTTTCTACCTCTCCGGCTGGTATGGCGTCGGCTCCGCGCTGGCCCGCCTCAAGGAAGAGGACCCGAAGGGCTTCGAGGTCATCCGCAAGAACTACGACGACTGGCCGCCTTTGCGCTACATGCTCAAGAACGCCTCCACCAGCGTCCTGGCGTCCAACCGCAGCATGATGAAGCTGTACGGCGGCCTCGTGACCGACAAGAAGCTGCGCAGCCTCTTCCTCAACCGCATCCTCGCCGAGCACAACCTCGCCCGCAAGATGCTCGACGAACTCTCCGGCTCTAAGCTCAGCGAAGGCCGTCCGCGTCTGCGCAAGGTCATCGCCCTGCGCGAATCCGCGATCGACCTCCTGCACGAACAGCAGGTGGCCTTGCTCAAGGATTGGCGCAAGAAGGTGGCCGACGGCGACCGCAAGGAAGCCGACGCGCTGCTGCCGCAGATGCTCCTCTCGTTGAACGCGATCGCCGCCGGCCTTCAGGCGACCGGCTGAGGACGTTCAGCGCTTGGGCAGGTCGGAGCTCGCGGGGATCTCTCCGCGGAGCATCCTGCCTGCTTGGCCGGAGAGCCAGAGGTAGTGGTCGGTCGGGACGTCGGATAGGTTGACGAAATCACCGACCGGACGCGGTCCGCCGCACTTCATGATGGCCGTGCCTTCGTCGATTTCGTCGAACATCGCGACATAGAGGGTCTTGGCCCCGGCGGCGCGCGCGGCGACAGCCTGGGACCACAGGAAGCGGCCGCCGAGGCGGGGGATCTGGTTCAGTTTGGCATTCTGACCACGGAGAGCCGACAGGTTGCTCCAGCTGAAGCCGGGGAAGATGACCGGGAGGTAGGCTTTCCTCTCGGCTTTGCACCAGGCCAGGTCCGGTTTCCAGACTTTGTCGGCCAGGTTGGCCGCTCCCTTCGGGTCGCCGAAGCGGCCGACCGTCCAGGGGCTGAGGATGTCGGCCTTTCGCAGCAGCGCGTGCAGGGCGGGTTCGGTGATGCAGTCGTTCTTCTGTTCACGCCAGTATGTCGGGATGCCGAGCATCACCGCGGCGCCCGTGGATCTGATGTCGGCGAGCAGGGTGTTCCATTCCGCCAGGGCGGGGTCGCGATCCTTGAAGCCGAGGCCCCAGAGCGCGACCAGGGGCTTGCCTTGGTGATGTTGGGCGCAGGCTTGCTTCGTCTGGCCTGCGGCGACGAGTCTGCGCCAATCCGCGGCGACCATCGGAAACTTATCGGGGGTCAGTCCGGAGAGGTCGTACATCACCGTCAGCGAGCGGCCTTCGGCGAGGGCTGCGTCGGTGCAGTTCCTAAGCACGAGGTCGAGCGACTCTGCTCCGCGGCTTTTGCCGAGGCTGGTGGCGAAGCGTTGGAGCATGGCGCCGTTGATCCCGTAGTCCTTCATCCAACGGAAGTGGCGGCGGACCGTCAGCGGATGGACGCTGCTGAAGAGATCGGCGGTCTTGCCGTCGGCGAACTTGAAGGGAGAGGGGTAGCGTTCCTCCGGGGTGAATTCGGAAAGATCGGGCCAGATATCAAAGGCATAAGCCTGCGGGGAGAATCCCTTGCCACGGCCATAATGCACCCAGCCCAGTCCGCTGGCGTCTCCTTCGGCCCGGAACCAGCCCTGGTAGCCCGTGACGACCTTTCCTTCGAGGGAGGGGTGCAACGTGGCTGCGGCTCCGGCCAGGGCCGCCCAGACGAAGCAGAGCGTCGCGACGACTGCTTTCATGGCCGGTTCAGACGTGCTTCCAGAAATCCATCAGGAAGCGGGTCGCCAGCTGGGCGAGGAAGACGATGTTCCAGAAGATCAGCTGGAGGCCGAGCGAGGGGCCGAAGCCCATGCTCAGGACCTGGGCGGAAGCGCTGGTGACCAGCAGCACGACCGTGGCGGTGCAGAGGGAGATGACGAGGACCTCGATGGATTTAGGGACGAAGCCGGAGAGGCTCGTGTCGGCCATGCAGATGGCGGCGAAGGTCAGCGCGACCGAGAGGATGCCCGTCAGGCCGATGCCGAAGAGGGTGCCGTCCTTGCCGAAGAAGTGCTGGGCTGCGAGGCGACCAAGGAAGGGCAGGTAGATGAGCACCATCGCGAGGGCCACCCAGAAGCCCATCGAAGCGTAATCCTGGCCGAGGATCTTCTCGGCGTAGTTCTCCGCCGCGTGCTTGATCACGGCTTCTTGGATCGGATTGGGCAGGGCGAGGAGCACGCGACCAACCTAGCCGTCCGAGGTCTTTTGTCCACGCCTAAGGCGGCGCTCAGCGGGTCCACTCCTCGCGGCCCGAGGCCCAGAGGTCGTAGTTCAACGGACGCTTGCCGGTCGGTACCATGCGATAATATCCGCCCGAAGCCTTGATGATCGCGAGGCCCGCGGCGACGTCCCAGAGGTTGGTGCCCGACTCGTAATACGTGTCGGCGACGCCTTCGCCGACGTAGGCGAGGGCGAGCGCGGCGGAGCCGATCATGCGGATCTTCTTGTAGCGGCCGACCTGCTGGACGAAGAGCTGCATCGCGGGGCCGGACTTGTCGGCCGCGGCGGGGAAGCCCGTCATGATGCAGGCGTCCTTGATGTCGGTCACCCAGCCCGGCGTGATGCGGACGCCGTTGACGTAGCTGCCGTCGCCCACGACGCCGAGGATGGTCCGGCGCGCCGTGAAGTCGTGGATCACGCCGAGGACCGGTTCCTTGCCGCGCATGAGGCCGAGCGAGACGCAGGTGGAGGGTTGGCGGCGCAGGTAGTTGTAGGTGCCGTCGAGCGGGTCGACGACCCAGTAGAGGCCGTCGCCGTCGAAGAGGGAGGCATCGCCGCCGAGTTCTTCGCCGATGACCGGCAGGCCGGTCGCCTTGAGCCGCTCGCGCACCAGGTTCTCCGAGTCGACGTCCGCCTGCATCTTCACGTCGTCGTCGGTCGAGAGGTTGACCTTCATCTGCGCGCCCTTGGCGAGCAGGTCGCCGGCGGCGACGGCCGTGGCCAGGGCGACGGATTTCAGGGCTTCGAGGGAGGGCGTGCTCACGAGGGCAGGGTGGGTCGGCCTGGTCGGTTCGGCAAACCTAAGATGCCCGCTGGCATGCCCGCCCAACAAGAAGCCCGACTCTATGAGTCGGGCTTCGGCGGTCGATGGCGGCGGGGCTTACGGAAGCTCCGACTTGCCCATCAGGAACTTATCGCACTCGCGGGCGGCGCCGCGGCCTTCGTTGAAGGCCCAGACGACGAGGGACTGGCCGCGACGGCAGTCACCGGCGGCGAAGACGCCGGGGACGTTGGTCACGTACTTCTCGTGGTCGGCCTTCGCGTTGGAGCGGGCGTCGCGTTCGACGCCGAAGGCGTCGAGGAGAGGCTGTTCGGGTCCGAGGAAGCCCATGGCGAGCAGCACGAGCTGCGCGGGGCGGACCTTCTCGGTGCCGGCGATCTTCTGGGGTCCGAAGACGCCCTTGTCGTCCTTCTTCCATTCGACTTCGACGGTGTGGACTTCCTTGAGGTTGCCCTGTTCGTCGGCGACGAACTTCGTGGCCGTGGTGAGGTAGACGCGGGGATCGGAGCCGTACTTGGCGGCGGCCTCTTCTTGGCCGTAGTCGACCTTATAGGTCTTCGGCCATTCCGGCCAGGGGTTGTCCTTGGCGCGGGTGGTCGGGGCCTTCGGCATGATCTCGAGCTGGACGACGGACTTGCAGCCGTGGCGGAGCGAGGTGCCCACGCAGTCGGTGCCGGTATCGCCGCCGCCGATGATCACGACGTCCTTGCCCTTGGCGGAGATGGTCGCGTCGGGGGCCTTGCCGTCCAGGAGGTTCTTGGTGTTGGCGTGGAGGAACTCCATCGCGAGATGGATGCCCTTGGCTTCGCGGCCGGGGAGGGGGAGGTCGCGGCCCTTGGTGGCGCCGACGGTGAGGATGACCGCGTCGAAGTCCTTGCGGAGCTGTTCGGCGGAGACGTCGACGCCCACGTTGACGCCGCACTTGAAGGTCACGCCTTCGGCCTCGAGGAGGGCGATGCGGCGGAGGACGACTTCCTTCTTGTCCAGCTTCATGTTCGGGATGCCGTACATGAGCAGGCCGCCCGGACGGTCGGAGCGTTCGAAGACGGTGACGTTGTGGCCGGCGTAGTTGAGCTGCGCGGCGGCGGAGAGGCCGGCGGGGCCGGAACCGACGACGGCGACCTTCTTGCCGGTACGCTTGGTCGGGGCGCGGGGGATGACCCAGCCGTTCTCCCAGCCCTTGTCGATGATCGAGACCTCGATGTTCTTGATCGTGACGGCCGGCTTGTTCATGCCGAGCACGCAGGAGCCTTCGCACGGGGCGGGGCAGACGCGGCCGGTGAACTCCGGGAAGTTGTTGGTCTTATGGAGGCGTTCCAGCGCTTCGCGCCAGAGGCCGCGGTAGACGAGGTCGTTCCACTCGGGGATCAGGTTGTTGATCGGGCAGCCGCTGGCCATCCCGCTGATGAGCTTGCCCGTGTGGCAGAACGGCACGCCGCAGTCCATGCAGCGGGCGCCCTGTTTCTGGAGCTTCTCGTCGGAGTGATGGTGGTGGATCTCCTTCCAGTCGCCGATGCGGGTGAGGGCATCGCGATCAGGCGGGAGTTCGCGCTGGTATTCGACAAATCCGGTAGGTTTTCCCATGGTGCAGAAGGTGCTTGGTGTGGACGGGGTGGTTGATCAGCCGCCGCCGACCCGGGCGGTGTCGCGAGAGTTGATCTCGAAGGCTTCGTTGAGGGCGGCGTCGCCGCTGAGACCCTTGGCCTGGGCCGTCGCGATGGCCTGGAGGACTCGCTTGTAGTCCTTCGGCATCACCTTGACGAACTTGGCGAGGGAAGCGTCCCAGTTGGCGAGGAGCTTCTTCGCCTTCTGGCTGCCCGTGAGCTCGGCGTGGCGCTCGATGAGGCCGCGGAGTTCGGCCGCATCGGTGGCGTCGGGCTTCTCAAGGCCGACCATCTGCTTGTTGCAGCGGACGGCGAAGTCGCCCTTCTCGTCGAGGATGTAGGCCACGCCGCCGCTCATGCCGGCGGCGAAGTTGCGGCCCGTGGCGCCGAGGACGACGACGCGTCCGCCGGTCATGTATTCGCAGCCGTGGTCACCCACGCCTTCGACGACGGTGGAGACGCCGGAGTTGCGCACGCAGAAACGTTCGCCGGCCATGCCGCGGAAGAACGCCTCGCCGGAGGTCGCGCCGTAGAGGGCGACGTTGCCGAGGATGATGTTCTCTTCGGCCGGGAAGGTGGCCTTGGCGTCAGGGTAGACGATGATGCGACCGCCGCTGAGGCCCTTGCCGACGTAGTCGTTGGCGTCGCCTTCGAGCTCGATGGTCACGCCCGGGGGGACGAAGGCGCCGAGCGACTGGCCCGCGCTGCCCTTGAACTTCAGGTGGATGGTGCCGTCCGGCAGGCCGTCGGGGTGGCGCTTGGTGATCTCGTTGCCGAGGATCGTGCCGACGACGCGGTGGGTGTTCTTGATCTCGCCTTCGTAGCGGACGGGCTCGCCCTTCTCGATGGCCGGCTGGCACTTCGCCAGGAGGACGGAGAGGTCGAGTCCCTTCTCGAGGCCGTGGTCCTGCTTCTCGGTGCAGAAGCGACCCACTTCGGGGCCGGCCTTCGGCGAGTAGAGGAGCTTGGAGAGGTCGACGCCCTTGGCCTTCCAGTGTTCGACGGCGTGGCGCGCTTCGAGGACGTCGGTGCGGCCGACCATCTCGTTGAGCGTGCGGAAGCCGAGCTGGGCCATGATCTCGCGGACTTCCTGGGCGATGAAGCGCATGAAGTTCACGGTATCTTCCGGGCGGCCGGTGAAGTTCTTGCGGAGCTCAGGGTCCTGGGTGGCGACGCCGACCGGGCAGGTGTTGAGGTGGCACACGCGCATCATGATGCAGCCGAGGGTCACCAGCGGGCCCGTGGCGAAGCCGAACTCTTCGGCGCCGAGGAGGGCGGCGATGACGACGTCACGGCCGGTCTTCAGCTGGCCGTCGGTCTCGACGACGATGCGGGAGCGGAGGTTGTTGAGGACGAGGGTCTGGTGGGTCTCGGCGAGGCCGAGTTCCCAAGGCAGGCCGGCGTGCTTGATGGAGGTCTGGGGCGAAGCGCCCGTGCCGCCGTCGAAGCCGGAGATGAGGACGACGTCCGCGTGCGCCTTGGCCACGCCCGTGGCGATGGTGCCGACGCCGACTTCCGAGACGAGCTTCACGCTGACGCGCGCGGCGCGGTTGGCGTTCTTCAGGTCATGGATGAGTTCCGAGAGGTCCTCGATCGAGTAGATGTCGTGGTGCGGGGGAGGGGAGATGAGTCCCACGCCCGTGGTCGAGTGGCGCACCTTGGCGATCCAAGGATAGACCTTGCCGCCGGGGAGCTGGCCGCCTTCGCCGGGCTTCGCACCCTGGGCCATCTTGATCTGGAGCTCCTTGGCGTTCGTCAGGTAGCGGCTCGTGACGCCGAAGCGTCCGGAAGCGACCTGCTTGATGGCGGAGTTCTTGGAGTCGCCCTGTTCGTTGGTCCAGGTGAAGCGAGCCGGGTCTTCGCCGCCTTCGCCGGTGTTGGACTTGCCACCGATGCGGTTCATCGCGATCGCGAGGGCTTCGTGGGCCTCGGAGGAGATGGAGCCGTAGCTCATCGCGCCCGTCTTGAAGCGCTTGAGGATGTTCTCGGCGGATTCGACCTCGCTGATGTCGATCGGCTGGCGGGCCTTGAACTGGAGCAGGCCGCGCAGCGTGAAGATCTGCTGCATCTGGTTGTTCACCAGGCCGGAGTAGACCTTGAAGGTGTCGTAGTTATTCGTGCGGACGGCCTTCTGCAGCGAGTGGATGACCTGCGGGCTGAAGAGGTGGCCTTCGCCTTCATTGCGCCACTGGTAGTCGCCGCCGACCTCGAGGGTGGCGGGGGTGTCGACGCGCTCCGGGAACGCGCGGCGGTGACGCTCGAGGGTCTCCTCGGCGATCGCGGCGACGTCGGCGCCTTCGATGCGGGTGGCCGTGCCGGTGAAGTACTTGTCGACGACCTTCTGCTGGAGGCCGACGCACTCGAAGATCTGGGCGCCGAGGTAACTCTGGATGGTCGAGATGCCGATCTTGGAGGCGACCTTGACGATGCCCTTGGTGGCGGCCTTCACGTAGTTCTTGCAGGCGGTGTAGTGGTCGACGCCGACCAGCAGGCCCTGCTTGATCATGTCGTCGAGGGTCTCGAACGCCAGGTAGGGGTTGATGCCCGCGCAACCGTAGCCGATGAGCGTGCAGAAGTGGTGCACTTCGCGCGGTTCGCCGGACTCGAGGATGAGGCCGACCTTGGTGCGCTTGCCTTCGCGGATCAGGTAGTGGTGCAGGCCGGAGACGGCGAGCAGGGGCGGGATGGCGGCGTTGTTACGGTCGACGCCGCGGTCGCTCAGGATGATGAGGTTGATGCCCGCGTCGATGTGGAGGCTGGCCTGGCGGCAGACTTCGTCCATCGCCTGCTCGAGGCCCTTGGCGCCGGACTTGGCGTCGAAGAGGGTCGGGATGGTGACGGACTTGAACTGGCCGTGGGCGACGTGGCGGAGCTTGGCGAGTTCCTCGTTGGTGAGGATCGGCGACTGGAGCTCGATCAGGTGGCAGCTGCCGGGATTCGGGTCGAGCAGGTTGCGCTCGGGTCCGATGGTCGTGACGGAGGAGGTGACGATCTCTTCGCGGATGCAGTCGATCGGCGGGTTGGTGACCTGCGCGAAGAGCTGCTTGAAGTAATCGTACATCAGCTTCGACTTGTTCGACAGCACGGCGAGCG
The DNA here is from genome assembly GCA_041180005.1 of Verrucomicrobiota bacterium. Classification (GTDB taxonomy): domain Bacteria; phylum Verrucomicrobiota; class Verrucomicrobiia; order Opitutales; family UBA953; genus UBA953. The sequence continues at coordinate 75,838 of JBEGSF010000005.1, forward strand.
GGATGTCGGTGCCCATCGAGCCGGTGGCTTCGACGCCGTCCTTGGCCATCGGGACAAGCAGCTTGCGCTGGTCTTCGAAGGTGTAGCCGAAGGCGAGCTGGCGCTGGACGGTGTTGCTGTGGGCCGGGGCCGGGGCCGCCGGAGCGTCGGCGATGTCGGCGAGCTTGATGAGGTTCTTGTCGAGCCACTCGCGGTAGGGCTTCTGGGAGGCGATCTTCTGCTTGATCTCCTCGTCGGCGACGATGCGGCCTTCTTCCATGTTCACCAGGAACATGCGGCCCGGCTGCAGGCGGCCCTTGGAGGCCACGTTGGCGGGGTCGACGGGGAGGACGCCGGCTTCGGAACCCATGATGACGTAGTCATCCTTGGTCACGTAGTAGCGGGAAGGGCGGAGGCCGTTGCGGTCGAGGGTGGCGCCGATCATCGTGCCGTCGGTGAAGACGACGGAGGCGGGTCCGTCCCAGGGCTCCATGAGGCAGGAATTGTATTCGTAGAAGGCCTTCTTCTCCGGGCTCATGGATTCGTGGCCGTTCCACGGCTCCGGAATCATCATCATCATGGCCTCGGGCAGGGAGCGGCCGCCCATCACGACGAGCTCGAGGACGTTGTCGAACTTCGCGGAGTCGGAACCGTTGGGGTTCACGATCGGGAGCATCTTCGGGAGCTCCTTGCCGAACAGCGGGCTGGCCAGCAGCGGCTCGCGGGCCTTCATCCAGTTGACGTTGCCGTTGAGGGTGTTGATCTCGCCGTTGTGCGCGATGTAGTGATACGGGTGCGCGCGTTCCCAGCTCGGGAAGGTGTTGGTCGAGAAGCGCGAGTGGACGAGCGCGAGGGCGGTGTCCATCGACTTGTCGGCGAGGTCGGTGAAGTACTTGCCGACCTGTTCGGGCATGAGCATGCCCTTGTAGATGATGGTGCGGCAGGAGAGGGAGCTGGCGTAGTAGAACTCGTCCTTGCCGGCGCCGCGGATCTGGTGGTGGGCCTGCTTGCTAAGGATGAAGAGCTTGCGCTCGAAGTCCTGGTCGGTGGCGCAGTCAGCCGGGCGGCCGAGGAAGGCCTGGCGGACGACGGGCTCGCTGGCGACGGCGGTCTTGCCGAGCGAGGAGTTGTCGACGGGGACGGTGCGCCAGCCGAGGACGGAGAGGCCGAGGGACTTGGCGAGGTCGGTGAAGGTGGCCTCGGTCGCGGCGCGGATCTTGGCGTCCGGCGAGACGTAGAGCATGCCCACGCCGTAGTGGCCGGGCTTGGGGAGGTTGGCGGGGCCGTGCTTGGCGAAGAACCCGTGGGGGAGCTGGAGCAGGATGCCCGCGCCGTCACCGGTGTTGGTCTCACAGCCGCAGGCGCCTCGGTGGTCGAGGTTCACCAGGATGGTGAGGGCCTGCTGGATGATATCGTGCGAACGCTTGCCCTTCATCTGGCAAACGAAGCCGACGCCGCAGGCGTCATGCTCAAACTGGGGGTCGTAGAGACCCTGTTTTTCGGGAAGTCCGGGATTCTTCATTTCTGGTGTGGGCAAAAGTGGTCGGATGGGCTGGCGGCTGAGCCGCCGGGTGCCTTGGCGGAGACCGCAAGACGCCTAAATCTAGTGGGCAATAATCCCCCTCTGTCAAAGGCAACTTGTGGATTGGTCCGAGGGGGGCGGAGCCGGGTTTTCGTGCCAACTTCCCGGCTCGCCAAACGCTCGGTCGCTTTTGGTTATTTTTGTTAGGAAAAAGCCCAAAGTGCGACACGCCGACCGCCGTCGCTGACGCCGTCGGCGCCGGTCCGCCCGCCTGCGTCTCCCTTGACTTTGCCGCCCGCCCGCCCGACTACCCAAGCCATGAAAGCCGACAACGACCTTTACCGACAGTTGCGCGAGTTGCCGGCCGCCCAGCTCTGGAACGTCGAGGTCCCGAAGTTCGACCAGCTCGGGCCGAAGGAGCGCAACCAGCAGGTCGCCCTGGTCCGGGCCGTGGGCGTGGTCTTCTCGACCTCCCGCAACCCGGAGATGAAGGCCGCGGTGAAGGCCTGGATGATCGGCCTCCTGCAGGATCCTTCCGAGAAGATCCGCCGCTACGCCACCGCCGCCATCCCGAAACTAGGCGGCGACGAGGAGTCCGAGCGCAAGCTGATCGACATCCTTAAGACCACCGACGTCGACCGGGAGAAGAAGAAGGTGGCCTCGGCTCTCGAGAAGATCGGAGGCGCCGCGACCCTCAAGGCGGTCTCGGGGTCCGGCGAGAAGCTCATCGACGAACAGAAGGTCCGCGCGAGCGTGGCCCGTCAGGAAGGCCCGAGCAACGTCCGCCTCGACGCCGTCGTCCCGAAACACCCCGGGTTGCGCCTGCACCTGCGCTGCCGCAAGGGCCTCGAGTCCATCGTGGCCGACGAGGTGCGCGAAGACGAAGGACGCGGCGGCAAGTTCCGCGTGGTCGAGGTCCGCGGCTGCTTCGTGGTGGTCGAGCCGAAGGACGCCTTCACGCTCGGCGAACTTTATCAGCTGCGCTGCTTCGATACGGCGGCCTTCTTCCTGGCGTTCATCCGTCAGCCGGGTTCGGCCGAAGCCCTCGACGTCCTGGCCAAGGCCATCGCTTCGCCGCTCGCCGAGAAGCTGATGCTTGCGCTCACGCAGGGCGCCGCCCGTTACCGCCTCAGCATGATGGCCGAGGGGAATCACGACGACGCCGTGGCCAAGGTCACGAAGAAGGCCTTCACGCTGAATCCGCGCGTGCTCAATGACGCCCGCGAATCTCCTTGGTCCGTCGACGTGCACTTCGACGAACGCAGCGCCCTCGTGGAGCTGCGCCCGCGCATCTCGCCGAATCCGCGTCTCTATTACCGCACCGACGCCGTCAACGCCGCCTCGCACCCGCCGCTGGCGGCCTGTCTGGTACGCGTGGCCGGACGTCAGGACAAGGAGATCGTCTGGGATCCTTTCTGCGGATCCGGATTGGAGCTCATCGAGTCGGCCTTGGCCGGCGGGGTGGGGCAGGTGGTCGGCACCGACATCGACCCGGCCGCGATCGCGATCGCCGAGGCCAACTTCAAGGCCGCCAAGCTGCCCGGCACCAAGGCCGCGTTCCATGCGTGTGATTTCCGCGACATCATCCGCATCCCGGAACTTGACCGCGGCAAGGTCTCGCTCGTGATTTCGAATCCGCCGCTCGGCCGCCGCGTGCGCGTGCCGAACATGCACGGCCTTTTCGCCGACCTCTTTAAGATCGCTTCCGAAGTCCTGCGTCCCAACGGCCGCCTAGTCTTCGTTAACCCGCTGCGTCTCTCGTCCGTCGATCCGACCCTGCGTCTGGAATCCAGCCGTACCGTCGACCTCGGCGGTTACGACTGCCGCCTTGAGGTATACCGGAAGCGCTGAGCCGCCATGAGGACGATCCTGCGCGCCAGCCTGTTCGTCCTTGCCGCTTTTCTCTTCGGATGCTCCGAGCCTAAGCCGGAGGTCGTCCAGGCGGAGACGCATCTGGCTGCTATCCGCGCTGCGGGTCTCGTATCCGATGGTTTGAAGTCGGTGGAGGTCGGCGAGGTCCGGCGCATACGGCCCGAGCCGACGCGATGGCAGCGGCAGGGGCGTCCGTTCTGGTGGGCCGAGCTGCGGTGCACCGAAGGGTCTGCGGGTTATCTGGCCTGGACGGATGACGGACGCCTCATCGACTTCAGCGTCGAAGGACTGCGTCATGCGACTACGCCGCAGGCCTTCGCCTTGGCGGGCGTGCCGCCCATCCAGCAGTTCCCGATGAAGTCGCCGGATGGTGCGCTCGTCGCCTCGGGCTGCGTGCCGACGGCCGGCGCGAGCCTGATCGCCTTCTGGGCCGCGCGTCCGACCACGGCGGCATGGGGCGGGGAAGGGGAGCAGGCATTGGTGCGTCGCCTGCGGAGCCGCATGAGGATGGGCGTGATCCCGGACGCGGAAGGATACGCCGACGGCAAGATGTCCTTGGCGGGCGCGTTTCCAGAGCAACTCGCGGAAGCCATGCAAGCTGATGCGGATGAGCGCGGCGTGGATGTCGACGTCGCGATCTCCGGTTACGACCGCCGGCTCTTGAGCGCCGAACTTTCCGCCGGTCGTCCGGTGCTCGTGTCGTGCATGGTCTTGGTGCCGCGTAAGCCGCAGCTCAGCTGGGGGCATCAGGTCGTGGCGGTGGGACGAGCCGAAGTCGGCGGCGTCCACTACGTCGGCGTCATCGATAACTTCTACGAGCCCAGGCTCGCCGGGTCCATCCGTTGGATCGACGAGGATTGCGTGAACCTTCTCGTCCTCGTCAGGCCGCGTCGTTAGGCCTGCCCTTACTTCGCCTCGGTACGCACCTTGGTGTTCCAGGCTTCCCAGCGGTCCGCGAGTTCCTTGAGCCGGGCCGGTTCGGCCATCGCGAGGTCCTTCGACTCGCTGACATCGGCTTCAAGGTCGAAGAGGTGCTGTCCCCCTTGCTGGTCGCGGACGTATTTCCATTTGCCCGCGCGGACCGCGGCCTGCTTGGCGATCGAGAAGTAGAGGTGGTCGTGCGGGGCCTCCGGCTTTTCGCCGCGGAGGAAAGGCGTCAGGTCGACGCCGTCGAGTCCGGCCGGCGCCGGCACGCCGGTCGCCGCCAGGCAGGTCGGCAGGATGTCGAGCGCGCTCACGGGCTGGGTGAAGTCTCGGCCGGCCGGCCACTTCGCCGGGTAGCGCGCTAAGAAGGGGACGCGGATGCCGCCTTCGAAGAGATTCCATTTATAATCGCGCAAGGGCGTGTTCTCGCTGCGGACCTCGGGATGGCCGCCGTTATCGCCGAAGAAGAAGACCAACGTGTCGTGTTCCAGTCCGGAAGTTTTCAGCTGATCAAGGATGCGTCCGACCGCTTCGTCCAGCGCCACGATCGTCGCGACCGTGTCGGCCCGGGCGGTGTCTCCGGGGAACTGGGCGGCGTAGCGGGCGGCTTCGCCTGGACGGGCCGTGGGGACCTTGGGGATATCGACCACTTTGCCGGCCGCCTGACCCGCCTCGAGGTCCTTCAGGTGGACCATCGCGTCCTTCGTCGTGCGAAGAATATGCGGAGCATTGAAGGTCACCGTCAGCGCGAAAGGGCGGTCGGCGTTTCGGCGGATGAAGTCGGCAGCCTCGCGGGCGAACAGGTCGGTGCTGTATTCGTGGAAGACCTCCACCTTGCCGTTACGCGCGAGCTTGGGGTGGAAGTAGTCGATGAACGGACTCGAGGTCGCGGAGACCAGCGTCTCGTCGAAGCAGCCGCGCTCATGAGGCATCGGGCCGGCGCTATGCCATTTGCCGAGGAGCGCCGTGCGGTATCCGGCGGACTTCAGCAAGCCTGGCAGGAGCGGGATATCGGTCGGGATGCCGTCCCGGTTGCCGTTGAAACCGAAGCGTTGCTGATAGCGGCCGCTGAGGAAGCCGGCGCGAGAGGGGCCGCATAGCGGTGCGGTGGAGTAACCGGAGGAGAACTTCACGCCTTGCTTGGCCAGGCGATCGAGGTTCGGGGTCTTCACCGTGTCGCGGAAGAGGCAGCTCACGTCGCCGCTGCCGAGGTCGTCGACGAGCATGATGACCACGTTCGGCTTGGCGCGCTCGGCGAAGCAGGGAAGGGCCGCGCAAAGGGCCAGCACCAGGGGCAGAAGGGGTCGCATGATTCCGACTATGTTGGCGGGACGGCCGGGCTCAAGGGAGGGATGTTGCGTTATTTGGGCGATTCGGCCTGCACGGCGGGGCAACTGACGGAATCATCCAACGCCGAAAGCCCGCGACCGGGTGGTCGCAGGCTGGTCTCTTCTCAAATGGTGGAGGTGGTGGGAGTCGAACCCACGTCTTCCTACCCTTACGTCGTAACTTCTACATGCGTAGCTTCATCATTGATCTCGATCGCGTTTGGGGATGAGCACCCGTGCGACCTATCTGTATTCTCACTTACCCCGGAGATAACAGCTAAAGGAGGGGATCGCCCACGTTAACCGAGCTGATCCAGGACTGCAGGCGCGCCCTGGGGCTCGTCGCTGTACTTAGGCAGCGAGCGCGAGAACGTTGTCGTTCTCGAACGTGATGGTGTTTTTAGCAGTTATAGTGCTGCCAGTGGGATTTAAGAGGTCACCGACTACCCTCTGCATGCCGTCGCGATATCTTGGCGGGAATCGAATCCGGAACACCCCCGAAATGAGACGTCGGTCATTTGCGGGATCCGACTGAGAAGGAACGTCATTCATTATCCACGCATCCCCGGGGAAGTCAAGGGGGGCGGCGGCAGCCGCGATGGAGGATGAGCGATGGAAGATTGATGATAAATACAGGGGAAGGGACGTTTCTTGTCCCCGTGTCACCGTGCCCACTTGCCCCCTCGTCGGAATTTTCTCTTTCCCCGTGCGGCGCGCTCGGGATAGTCGGCTTCGTCCATGAATGTCTTCTCCGCCGACGTCGCGCTGGCCATCACCCGTCTCGGGATGCTGATCCTGCTCGGTTGGTTCATGGCCCGGCAGGGTTGGGTCGGCGCGCACGCCCGCCAGCCGCTGATGCGCATGATCATCTGGGTCTTCTTCCCAGCGATGATCTTCTCCCGCGTGAGCGGCAATCCGCTGATCGCCTCGGGCTCGCAGGCTCTGCTCTATCTCGGCGCCGGCTTCCTGATGATCGTGACCGGCTACGCCGTCGCGACCTTGGTCGGTTCGTTGTTCAAGGTCCCCGCCGGCACGGCTCGTCGGACCTTCGCCTTCTCCGCCGGGGTCAATAATTTCGGCTACCTCGGTATCCCCGTCACCGCGGCCTTATTCAATAACGACGTCGTCGGCGTGCTGCTGGTGCACAACGTCGGCGTCGAAGCCGCGGTCTGGACGGTCGGCATCGCCATGCTCTCGGGCGAGTCCCTACGCAAGGGGCTGAAGAAGCTCTTCCAGCCGATGACCGTCGCGCTGTTCGTAGCCTTGGCCATCAACTTCGCCGGCTTCGGCAAGAGCGCCCCGATCGTCTTCGCCAGCGACCTCTGCCATGTCATCGGTGACTGCGCCATCCCGATCGGGACGCTGCTGACCGGCATCTATCTGCACGAGATTATCAAGGATTTCCGTCTGGTCTCGGACGCGCCGGTCTCTTTCGGCGTGATGGCCGTGCGCTGGCTGCTCATGCCGCTGCTGGTCTTGGCGACGGTCAATCAGTTCGTCACCGATGAGTCCCTCCGCAAGGTCATGCTCGTCCAGGCGGCGATGCCTTGCGGGATCTTCACCTTCCTGATCGTCGAGATGTTCAAGGGCGAGGTCATTGTCTCCCTGCGCTGTTCGGTCATCACCATGCTGTGCTGTCCGCTGGTCACGCCCGTCTGGCTCTATCTGGGCGCCCGCTGGCTGGGCCTGTCCTGAGCATCCTTTACTTGTGGGTCCGTCGGGGTAGTCTGACAGCGTTTCCGGTGCGTCTCCCTTTCGCCATCCTCCTGCTCGGCCTAACCGGCTGCGCGACCTACGTCGACCGCGGTCCCCGCGTGCGCGTGGCGGTGGAGGAAGGGGATTACGCCACCGCGGCGACCGTCGCGCAGAACTTCGCGGAGGATGAGCCGAAGGATGCCCTCGTCTGGAATCTCGACGCCGCAGCAGCGTTGCGTGCTCAGGGTAAGCTCAAGGAAAGCAGCCAGCTGTTCGAGCAGGTCGAAGCCGCTTTCCGGGCCGAGGAAGAACGTCCTGGCTTCTCGGTCACGGACGCGACCTTGGGGGCGTTCACCAGTGCCTACGCCGAGGCTTATCGCCCCAAGCCGGCCGATCGCATCTACGCCTCGACCTATCAGGCTTTGAACCGCCTCGAGCAAGGCGAGATCAACGGCGCCCGCGTCGCGATGGCCCGCCTGCGCTTCGTCCAGCAGGCTTTCGGCACCGGCGCGCTCTACGTGAAGCCCAAGGCGGACGACAAATACGACGTCGCCAAGGCCTCGCAGGATGCGCGCACCCAGGACGGCCTGGGGATGATCGAAGAGAACCTCGCGGGCCTCACCGCCGAGGGGGCTTACGACGACGCCTTCAGCCACTGGCTTCAAGGCATGTTCTTCCTGCGTCTCGGTCAGGATCCGTCGGATCGTGAGCGCGCCCGCAAGGAACTGCTCGCCGCCTCGCAGCTCAACAGCGCCAACGAAGTCTTCCGGCAGGATCTCAAGGATGCCGAGGGGCCTGTCGTCGAAGGGAAGGGGACGATCGTCTATGTCGTCGCCGAGACCGGCATGTGTCCCGAATGGTATCAGCAGCGGGTCGACATCCCGCTCTTCATCGTAGCCCCCCGCGTGCCCTACGTGAGCGTCGCTTTGCCGGCGATCCGCCCCTCCGGACTGAATTACAATCTGAAGCTAAAATTGGATACTCAGGACATCGCCGTGCCGCTCGCCAGCCGACCCGACGCCCTCATCGCGAAGCACTTCGAAGCGGCGCTTCCGGGGGTCAAAGCCCAGGCCTTCACCTCCGCCGCGGTCAAGGCCACCGCCAGCTATCTGATCAATCAATCCACCGAAGAAGCCGCCAGAAACGGCAACGGAGGCACGGGCGCGATGCTTTGGTCCATCGCGACCAAGGTCGGAACCGCCGTCTACACCGTGGGCACCACCAAGGCCGACATCCGTAATTGGTCCAGCCTGCCTGCCCGCTTCTCCGTGGCCCGCTTCGAGGCCAAGCCGGGGCAGAAACTCAGCGTCCCCGGTCATCCGGAGGCCTCCCTGACGCTGCCCGCGGGCAAGGTTCTGCTTGTAAGCCTCAAGTCCACGCAGGAAAATCTCCCCGTAGTCCTGCGCTGCACCCCTCTCGTCCCATGAAAACCCTCCTGCCTCTTCTCGCGCTCGGCTTCCTCGCCGGCTGCTCCACCGTCCTGGAGACGGGCGATCGACTCGAGCGTGGCATGACGCCACCCGACGCCGTCAACTACGCCACCACCCGACCTGAGGGCGGTTTCACCACCCAGCTCAACGATGCCCGTATCGGCAACAAGATCGAGCTGCTCGCCGCGCGTAAGTCCAAGACCGAAGGTGGCTACACACGCGTCCAGTTCGACCTCCGCAACGGCTCTTATCTGCGCCAGACCATCAACGTCAGCTTCGAGTGGCTCGCCGCCGACGGCACCGTGACCGAAAGCCAGCTGAATTGGATCGTGACTCCCCTCGAACCCGGCGCCCTCACCACCATCACCGCGACCGCGCTCAAGGCGTCCTCCGCCGAGTGCCGCCTCCGCCTCATCACCCGCTGAACCTTCCTCCCATGAACAAGCTCTTCCTTCTCGCCTGCGCCGTCTTCATCGTCGGTTGCGGCACGCCTGCGACCTACAAGGACCCTCAGGGCCGCGAACTCGTGGTCAGCCTCGATAAGGTCAACATCCAGGACTTCGCCACCGCGGGTTCGCAGATGCTCCAGTCGATGGTCACGTCGCCGGCCTTCTCCAAGGGCGCCCCGGTCCTCCGGCTGGGTGCGATCACCAACGACACCGCAGACAACTTCGACACCTCCTTGCTGCTCTCCAAGATCACCGTGCCGCTGGTCAATGCCGGCCGCGTGACCTTGCTGGACAACGAGCCGACCGCCGACGCCTCCGCGCGACCCAAGGCCGAATATGTCCTGAAGGGCAAGATCCTCGAAGATCGCAGCAACGCCGGGAGCACCCGCCAGAGTTCCTTCGTGTTCCAGCTCACCCTGGTCGAAGAAAAGCGCGGCGTCGCCGTCTGGACCGACGAGAAGATCGTGACCAAACAGGGCACCAAGAACGCCGTCGGTTTCTGACAAAAGACCGCCGAAAGTTGACCTTCCCCCGACCTGCGTCTCCTTCCGGTGATGCAGGTTGATTTTTTGATCGTCGGCCAAGGCCTGGCGGGCTCTTTGCTCGCCCAGGAACTGCGCCGTCGTGGCCGCAAGGTCCACGTCGTCGACGATGGTTGGAAGTCCGCCTCCTCGCAGGTCGCCGCCGGCCTGATGACCCCGCTGACGGGACGACGTTTCACCCTGACCAAGGATTACCCTGAGCTCTTCGCCGCGGCGAAGGAACGCCTCACGGCACGCGGCGTCTTCCGGCCGACCCAGGTCTACCGGATGTTCGTCGACGAGGAGCAGCGCGGAAAAGGGCTTAAGCGTACGGAGTGCGTGAGCTGCCAGCCATTCATCGAGCGTGTGACCTCCGCGCAGGGTGAGCTCGACGCCGGGCTGACCGATGCGTTCGGCGGCGCGCTCATGAACGGCGCGTGGGTCGACCTGCCGAAGCTCTTGGCGGATGTCCGCACCGAACTCCTGGCCGACGGCAGCCTCACTGAAGCAGCGTTCGATCCGGCTGAGGCGGTGGCCGACGCCGAGGGCGTCACGTGGCGCTCCCTCCGCGCCGGCGCCATCGTCTATTGCGACGGCTATAAGTCCGCTCAGCGCGGCCCGTTCAAGTATCTCCCGTGGCAGCCGGCGAAGGGCGAAGCCCTGACCTTACGTACTTCCGTCGCCGATAAGCCGTACATCCTGAACCGCGAAGGATGGGCCTTGCCGCTGGGGCAGGGTGTCTGGCGGACCGGTACCAATTGGCAGTGGGATCAGCTGGATGAGGCTCCCACCGAGCCGCAGAAGGAGAAGCTCATCCGCCGCTTCCGCAGCTATTTCGCTCAGGAGGTGAAGGTCGATGTCACCGCGCACATCGCCGGCGTCCGTCCCTGCACCTCGGACAACCATCCCTTCATGGGTACGCACCCGCAGCAGCCGCGCACGCATCTGTTCGGCGGACTCGGGCCGCGCGGCACCGTCTGGGCTCCGCTCATGGCCGACGAGATGGCGTCCTACCTCTGCGAGGGAAGGGCGTTGCGGAAAGAATGTGACCTCGCCCGGTTCCCCGCGGCGTAGGCTTACTTCTTCTTCGCCTTGGCGGCCTTGGCCGGCTTCGCCGCGGCCTTGGCGACCAGGAAGTCGACCGCGAGCAGGTAGCCTTCGAAGCCCAGTCCGGTGATCACGCCTTCGCAGGCGGAGGCCGTGACGGACTTGTGGCGGAATTCCTCGCGCTTGTAGATGTTCGAGATGTGCACCTCGACGGCGCGCATGCCGCTGCCGGCGATGGAATCGCGGAGGGCGACCGAGACGTGGGTGTGGCCTCCCGGGTTGATCACCAGGAACTTCACGCCCTTGTCGGCCCACTTGGCGATCGTGTCGATGATCTCGCCTTCGTGGTTGGACTGGAAGAAGCGGGTCTTGGCGCCGGCGGCCTTGGCGTGCTTCTCGATGAGCTTTTCGAGGTCGCCGAGCGTCTGGGTGCCGTAGACCTCCGGCTCGCGCTTGCCGAGTCGGTCGAGGTTGGGGCCGTTGATGACGCCGATTTCCATGGGCATAGGTTTAACCCGTCGGGCAGGACGGGCAAGACGCAATGGGGCGTCTCGTCCGCGTTACGGCCTAATAAGGCCGGCAGCGGCTTCGGTGCGGAATCCAGTCGATCCACTCGTTATGGCCGGAGGCGAGGCTGACGGCGGTGAGCAGGAGGAAGCCCGCCCCGACGAACAACACCGCCACGCCGAACCAATAGGCGGCCCGATACTGCTTCCGAAGTTTTTCGACTTCCGGAGGCAGGGGCTCCGTCGGTTGTTTCAAATCACGTATGTAGAACAGCATCTGCTGTCCGCCGGCGAAGGAGATTCCCGCCGCAACCGAGAGGATCAGCAGCACCAAGGATTCGCCGGAAATTTCCCCCTTGGGCAAAGGACGACCTTCGGCCCAGGCGAGCGCGGACACGATCAGCAGCGTGAGCAAGGGTGTGGCGATGGCATATCCGCAGAAGGATCGCCATGTCGGCGGCGTCTCGGGTTCCGGGTCGCGCATCATGCCAATCTGTTGCCGCCCCTTTCTGCTCCAAGCAAAAAGGGCGGCCCCTTGCGGAGCCGCCCTTGGTTTCGCCTGAGGCCGGACCTTACTTCAGGATCTGGCGGAGGACGTAGGGCAGGATGCCGCCGTGGCGGTAGTATTCGCCTTCGATCGCGGTATCGATGCGCGCGATGAGCGCGGCCTTGTCGACCGTGCCGTTGGCGCGGCGGATGACGAGGGTGACCGGCGTCTTCGGCTTGATCGGGCTGGAGAGGCCTTCGAGGTCGAAGGTCTCGGTGCCGTCGAGGTTGTAGGACGCGGCGTTCTTGCCGTCGGCGAACTCGAGGGGCAGCACGCCCATGCCGAGGAGGTTGGAGCGGTGGATGCGCTCGAAGGACTGCGCGACCACGGCGCGGATGCCGAGGAGGGCGGTACCCTTGGCGGCCCAGTCACGGGAAGAGCCCATGCCGTAGTCGACGCCGCCGAAGACGATCATGCCTTCGCCACGCTGGGCGTAGGTCTGGCAGGCGTCGTAGATGGCCTCGATCTTGCCCTCGGGCTGGACCTTGGTGAAGCCGCCTTCCTTGCCGTCGGCCATCGCGTTCTTCACCTGGGTGTTGGCGAAGGTGCCGCGGGTCATGATGCGGTCGTTGCCGCGGCGCGAACCATAGGAGTTGAAGTCCTTCTTCGACACGCCGGCCGCGAGGAGGAACTTGCCGGCCGGGGTCTCTTCCTTGAACGCGCCGGCCGGGGAGATGTGGTCGGTCGTGACGGAGTCGCCGAGGATGGCCAGCGGGCGCAGCTTCGCGAGGGAAGGCACCGGAGGAGGCGTCATCGAGAAGCCCTTGAAGAACGGAGGCTCCTGGATGTACGTGGACGACTCCTTCCAGCTGAAGCGGGCGCCCGTGCCGCCCTGGACGCCCTTCCACTCCGCGGTGGCGTTGGCGAGGGAGTCGGCGGCGTACTTCGACTTGAACATCGCGGGCTTGAGGCCGCGGGCGACGTGGTCGGCGACTTCGGCCTGGGAGGGCCAGACATCCTTGAGGAAGACCGGCTTGCCGTCCTTGCCCATGCCGAGCGGCTCGGAGTCGAGGTCGATGTCGACGCGGCCGGCGAGGGCGAAGGCGACGACGAGGGGCGGGGACATCAGGAAGTTCGAGCGGACCGCGCCGTGGACGCGGGCTTCGAAGTTGCGGTTACCCGAGAGCACGGAGGCCGTGACGAGGTCGCCCTGCTTGATCGCGCCTTCGATGTCGGCGTCGAGCGGGCCGGAGTTGCCGATGCAGGTCGTGCAACCGTAGCCGACGAGGTTGAAGCCGAGCTGGTCGAGGTAGCCGGAGAGCTGGATCTCGTCGAGGTAGTCGGTGACCACGCGGGAGCCGGGGGCCAGCGAGCACTTCACGTTCGGGTTCACCTTCAGGCCCTTCTCGACGGCCTTCTTGGCGACGAGGCCGGCGGCCACCATCACGGAAGGATTCGAAGTGTTGGTGCAGGAGGTGATGGCGGCGATGACGACGGAGCCGTGCTGGAGCGAGCGGCCGGTGGCGCCCACGGGGGCGGAGGCGGCGCGGTCGGCCGCGGCCTTGCCGAAACCGTTCTTGTCCTTCGGCGCGGTGAAGAGCGTGTTGAAGGACTCCTTGATCTTCGGGAGGTCGATGCGGTCCTGCGGGCGCTTCGGGCCGGACACGCACGGGACGACCGTTCCGATGTCGAGGTCGATGGTCTGGGTGTAGTCGATGCTGCCGGCCTTCGGGATGCCGAAGAGTCCTTGGGCCTTGTAGTATTCCTTCACCAGCTCGATGTGCGCTTCGTCGCGGCCGGTCTGGCGGAGGTAGTCGAGGGACTTGTCGTCGACGGGGAAGAAGCCCATCGTGGCGCCGTATTCCGGGGCCATGTTGGCGATCGTGGCGCGGTCGGCGAGCGAGAGGGCCTCGGTGCCTTCGCCGTAGAACTCGACGAACTTGCCGACGACCTTGGCCTTGCGGAGGATCTCGGTGAGGCGGAGGGTGAGGTCGGTGGCGGTGACGCCTTCGCGGAGGCGGCCGGTGAGGTTGACGCCGATGACTTCGGGCGTCTGGAAGTAGACCGGCTGGCCGAGCATGCCTGCTTCGGCTTCGATGCCGCCCACGCCCCAGCCCACGACGCCGATGCCGTTGATCATCGTGGTGTGGGAGTCGGTGCCGACGAGGGTGTCAGGGTAGAACACGCCGTCCTTCTGGAAGACCAGCTTGGCGAGGTACTCGAGGTTGACCTGGTGGACGATGCCGATGGCCGGCGGGACGACGCCGAAGGTCTTGAAGGCCTGCATGCCCCACTTGAGGAATTCGTAGCGCTCGGTGTTGCGGCCGAATTCCTGGCGCAGATTGTCGAGGAAGGAGGAGGCGGTGCCGGCCTTGTCGACCTGGACGGAGTGGTCGACGACGAGGTCGACGGGGACGAGCGGTTCGATGACGGCGGAATCCTTGCCGAGCTTGGCGACGGCTTCGCGCATGGCGGCGAGGTCGACGAGGAGCGGCACGCCGGTGAAGTCCTGCAGCACGATGCGCGCGACGACGAACGGGATCTCGGTGTCGACGGGCTTCGCGGCGTTCCACGCGGCGAGGGTCTTCACGTCGTTCTCGGTGACCGCGACGCCGTCGCAGTTACGCAGCACGGATTCGAGGACGAGACGGATGGAGACCGGCAGGCGCGAGACCTTGCCGAGGCCGGCCTGCTCGAGCGCGGGCACGGAGTAGATCTGCCCGGATTTGCCGCCGGCGGAGAAGGGGCGGAGGGCTTTGAAGGGGTCTTTGAGGGCCATGGTGGTGTTGGGTATGAAAGAGGTGTCCCGGACGCGGTCGTCCGGGCGGATAGCCAAAAGCAAAGAAGGCGGTCGGGGCAAGCCCGACCGCCTTCAAATAAGCCTGTCTGACGCTCAGGCTTCGACGGCCTTCTTGATCTTGGCGAAGTTCGGCATCGAGGACGGGTCGCGCTTCACTTCGGAGTGGATCACGTTGCCGGCCTTGTCGGCCACGAAGACGGAACGCTTGGCCACGTTGAGGAGGCCGGTCTTCTCGGGGATCACGCGGGTGTCCTTGACCTTGAAGGCCTTGAGGGCGACGCGGTTGAAGTCGGAGGCGAGGGTGAGGCCGATGCCGGCCTGCTTGGCCCACGCTTCCTGAGCGAAGGGCGAGTCGACGGAGATGGCGATCACGTCGGCGCCGAGCTTCTTGTACTCGTCGAGGAGGCCGGTGACCTTGCAGAGCTCATCGGTGCAGACGCCGGTGAAGGCGAGGGGCACGAAAAGGATGACGGTCTTGCCCTTGCCGACGTTGCGGCGGAGGTTGACGTCGACCAGACCGGCGTCGGTCTTCTGCTTGAGGGTGATTTCAGGGAGAGGCTGGCCGATTTTCAGGGGCATGGTTAGGGTGGGTAGGGGGTTCGGCCTTGAAATTGGTCAAAAAACAGGGGCTGGCAAGGATGGAGGCGGTAAATTGGCATAAAAGTGCCTTTTTTGACGCCCCTCAGTCGTTTGTGGGCCCGTGGACGGCCCAAATCCCCTTATTCGGGGTCTTTTGCCAAACCCAGACGCCGGAACCACTTACGCTGCTTCCGGACAAGTGCCCAGGTGTCGAGGTTGACGCGTTCGGCGAGTCCCGACCGGGCGACCCGTTTCCCGCCCTCCAGCCAGTCCATGACGGCCCGATAGCCCACGGCGCGAGACGAGGTCAGTTCCGGGTCGAGACCCATGGCCAGGAGGCGTTCAGACTCTTCGATCATGCCGTTCGCCAGCATCTGCTCCGTGCGGGCGGCGATACGGGTTTTCAGTTCGGCGTCGGGCCGCTCCATGAGTTCGCAGGTCACCGGATGATCCGCGAACGGTCCCCGGCGGGTCAGGAATTCATCGCGCAGGGAATCGAGGGTGCGTCCGGAGGCGAGGCGACGCTCCAAGGCCTTGGCGACGCGGATGGGATTCTGGACGTCGAGCCAGTCCGGCAGGCGGTCGCCTTCGAGCCCGCGGAGGCGAAGCAGGAGAGAGGCGAGGCCTTGGCGGTGCAACGTGCGCACTTCCTCCGTGATCGCGGCGGGGATCTCCAGTTCGTCCGTCACCGGCCCGAAGAACGCGGCGAGATAGAAGCCGCTGCCGCCGGTCACGAGGACGCGTTTGCCCCGGGCGTGCGCGCCGGCGATGGCCGCGCGGGCCATGTCGACGTATTGCGAGACCGAGTAGCGCTCGCTCGGGTCGACGAGGTCGAGGCCGTGGTGGCGGACGCGGCGCTGTTCTTCGGCGGTCGGCTTGGCCGAGCCGATGTCCATGCCGCGATACACGCAGACGGAATCACACGAAATGATCTCTGCGTCGTTCTGTTCCGCCCAACGCAAAGCGGCCTCCGTCTTGCCGACGGCGGTCGGGCCCGTCAGCACGTGTATCGCTGGCGCGGACGCGGTCATCAGCCGCGCTTGGCCCACTCGAGGAAGTAGGACAGCAGGATCAGCGCCGCGGGCGAAGTGAGCACCATGCTGTCGATCAGGTCGAGAGCCCCGCCGATGCCGGGGATGGTCGCGCCGGAATCCTTCGCGCCGGCGAGCCGCTTGAAGACGGACTCCACGAGGTCGGAGGGGATGCTCAGGACAGCGATCGGCAAGGCCAGCAAGGCGGCCTTCCACGGCACCATGAAGGTGATGCCGACGGCGTCGCGGAGCAGCCAGGCGTAAAGGCCGGAGGCGAGCGCCGAGCAGGCGAGTCCGCCGACGCAGCCTTCCCAGCTCTTGGCCGGGCTGATGGTCGGGGCGAGCTTGTGCTTGCCGAAGGGCACGCCGATGAGGAGTCCGCCGACGTCGGTGAACTTCGTGGCCACGAAGACCCAGACGACGTAGTAAAGCCCGACGGACTTCGCCGTGAGCAGGTGGCCGTCCTTCATGCGCGCGATGGCGATGAGCGAGGCCAGCATGAACGGCAGATACGCGAAGCCGTAAAGCGTGGGGAAGCGTCGGAGCAACGTCGGGACTTCGCCGGGCTGGCGCAGGAGCGAGAGCAGGTGGAGGCCGACGAGCAAAGCTCCGCCGGTGAGCACGATGTTGGCGCGGCCTTCTTCCGGCGTGAGGAAGAACAGGGCGAAGTGCAGGGCGAAGCCGGCGACGACGCCGGAGAAGCTCGGGCGACGTACGCCGGGGATACGCTGCGCGAGCGCATAGAACTCGTACTGCGCCGCGCCGATGATCAGGGCGAGCAGGCCGAACGAAGCCTGTTCGGCGACGGAGAAGAAACCGCCGACCCAGATGACGAGTCCGACGACGACCCAGAGGCCGATGGTGCTGAGGGCGCGGTCTTTCATGCTTGGGCGGGGGGTTGTACCTGGGCGCCGGTCATGCCGAAGCGGCGTTCGCGCCTGGCGTATTCGGCGAGGGCGAGCTGGAGCTGGGCCTTGTCGAAGTCGGGCCAGAAGACGGAGGCGAAGACGATCTCGGCGTAGGCGGACTGCAGGAGCAGGAAGTTGCTGAGGCGGAACTCGCCGGAGGTGCGGATGATGAGGTCCGGGTCGGGCAGGCCGGCGGTCTGGAGGCGGGCTTCGACGGCGGCCCAGTCGACCGCGTCGGGCTGCAGCTTGCCGGCGGCGACGTCCGCGGCGAGCGAACGCGCGGCGGCCACGATCTCCTGGCGGGCGCCGTAGTTCAGCGCGACCACGAGGTTGAAGGCGGTGTTGTCCTTGCTCGACTTGATGACGTCCTGCAGCGGCGAGCGGACGAAGTCGGGCAGGGCGGTGATGTCGCCGATGACATGCAGGCGCACGTTGCGCTTCTCGAGGCGGGCGAGATGCGCGCGCAGGATCCATTCGCCGAGTTTGAACAGTCCGCTGACCTCTTCGAGGGGGCGCTTCCAGTTCTCGGCGGAGAAGGCGAAGACCGTGAGCGTGTTCACGCCCGAGTCGATGCACGCGTCGACGATCTCGATGAGACGTTCGGCGCCGCGGCGGTGGCCTTCGAGGCGCGGCAGGCCTTTCGCGGCGGCCCAGCGTCCGTTGCCGTCCATGATGATGCCGATGTGCCGCGGAGGGGCGGACGGGACGGCGGGACTGGACGCGGGGGTCGACACGTGGCCGGAGGATGGGCTACGCGGCTCGCGTCTGGCAACCGCGAATCAACGCTCGTCGGCCGCGATCAGGACGCCGGGAAAACCCGCCTGGCGGGCGAGTTCGCAGACCTCGAGGAACATCTGCATGGTCAGCGAAGCGTCGGCCTTGATGAGCACGGGGCGGGCCGAGCCGCCGGAAGCGGCGACGCGGCGCAGCTCGGCGCCGAGGCCGGTGCGGTCCACCACGCGACCGGCCACGACATAGACGCCGGTGCCGCGCGCGGAGACGAGCGTGACGGTGAGGGAGGTGCGGGCGAGGTCCGGGGCGGCGGCCGCGGTGCGCGGCGTCTCAAGGGTGGAGGCGACGGCGCCCGGGCGCTGGTCGAAGCCCACGTACATGCCCGGGGCGAAGACGAACTCGGCGGACAGCACGTAGGTCAGCGCGGCGCACGCGAGCGCGAGCGCCAAGGGCGCGAAGTCGAGGCCGCGTTCGGCCGGCCGGACCTTCTCGAGGACTCCGAGGGGCGTGCGCATCTCAGGGCTGGCGGGGCTTCTCCTCCGGCAGCTCGTGCCGGACGAAGGTGATGATGGAATGGGCGGCGATCTCCATCTCCGTGACGATGGAGCGGACGCGGCCGACGAGGAAGTGGTGGCCGAGGGCGCAGCCGGCGGCGATGACCATGGCGAAGCCCGCGGTGGCCAGGGCGCCTTGCACGCCGAGGAGCAGGCCGTCGGCGGAACCGTAGACGCTGCCGTCGCGGAGGGCCGTCGCGAGGTCGAAGCCGGCGAAGATCGCGCCGGCCAGGCCGAGCAGCGGGGCCACGCGGCCGATCGCGGCGATCGTGCCGAGGCGGCGTTCGAGCACGGGAAGTTCGAGCAAGGCGGCCTCCGTGGCGGCGGCGCGCATGGCTTCTTCGCCCGAGGCGGCGCGCAGGAGCGCGGCCTTCACGACGCGCGGCACGGGGCCGGGCGACTCTTCGCAGGCGGCGAGGGCTTCGAGCGGACGGCCGGCGCGCAGGTTGTTGCGGACGCCTTCGATGAAGTCGGAGGAGAGCACCAGGCCGCGGTGCAGGAAGAGGGCGCGTTCGACGACGAAGACCAGGGCGAGGAAGGCGAGCACGAGCAGCAGCCAGACGAAAGGACCGGCGTCGAGGGGGAAGGAGAAACGCATGGGCTTACTTGGAAGTGGAGGGGACGCCGCGGAGGGTCGCAAGTTTGCTTTCGGCGGTGGCCTGGCCGGGGAGGCGGCTGAGGCCGTCCTTCAGGCCTTGGTTCACCGTGATGATGATCGAATAGGCCGCGATGGCCTCGGCCTTGTCGCCGTCCTGTTCGCAGAGTTCGCCCATCAGCAGGACGGAGCGGGCCAGCCAGAGGCGGCCTTCGGAGGAGAAGCGACCGGCGGCTTCGCCGGGACGTTCGCCGCGCATCGCTCCGAGCGCGCGCAGCAGCACCTTGCGGGCTTCGGCGCGCGTGGCCACGGCATCGGGGCCGGTCTCGGCCTTGGCGCGTTCGGTGAGCGTCAGCGCCCACTTATACCAGGCCTCGGTCTGCGTGTCGGGGGAATCCTTGGACCAGGCTTCGGCCATGCGCTCATACGCGGCGGCCGCGCGGGCGATCCGTTGGCGGTCCAGCTGGCCGTTGCGGTCGCGGCGGAGCTGGGCGAGGCCGAAGAGGGAGTCGGCGCGGGCCATCTCGGCCTGCGGACGGGCGGCGTCGGCGGGCCGGTCGCGGATCAGTCCGTCGAGCACGAGCAACGCCTTGTCGAACTGGCCGAGCGAACGGAGGATCTCGGCGCGGCGCAGCGTGACGCGGGTGAGGAGCGGGCTGAGCGGGTAGGCCTCGGTGAAGCGTTCGAGCAGTTCGACGGCGTCCTTCAGCTTCCCTTCGCCGGCGGTCGGGGCCTGCAGCGCGGCTTGTTCCGCGGCTTCGTAGAGGCCGAGCGAGGCGAACTCGGCGAGCGTGGGCTCGCCTTGGAAATCCTTGGCGAGCGCTTCGAAGCGCTCCTGAGCGTCGGCGTGGCGGCCGACGGAGGCGAGGTGACGTCCCTCCACGAGATAGGAAGCGGCCGCGGCGGGCACCTTGCCGAAGCGGCGGCGGAGGCTCACCAGTTCGTCGATTCCTTGCGCCGAACCGGCGTTGAGCGCGGTGCGGGCCTTCAGCAGCGCGGCATGTCCGCGCAGTTCCGGGACGGACTTGCGCAGTTCGGCGAGCGTGGGGTCGGCCGGAAGGTTCTCGAGGCGTCGGTCGATGTCCTGGGCCAGCGAGGCCGCCTGCGCAGGCCGGCCTTGGGCGATGGCGAGGAGCGCGGACTGCCAGGTGAAGCGCAGGGAGTATTCGACGCCGGCGTCGGCGATCGCGGGACGAAGGCGGGCGAGCAGTTTCTCCGCGTCGGCCGCGTGGCCGGACTTGCGGGCGTCTTCGACGAGGCTCCAGCTGGCGGACCAGACGGGCTCGCCGGTGCGGGTACGACGCGAGCGGGAAGTTTCTTCGATCACCGCGGCCACGCGCTGCCATGCCGCATCATCTTCGCTGGTCTCCAGCAGGCACAGCACGCGCTGGTGGAAGGCGTCTTCGGCGAGGCGGATATCGGCGGCCTCCTGCTGCAGGCCGGCGTAGGCTTTCTCGGCCAAGGCGAAATCCTTCGCGAGGAAGAGGCAATCGGCTGCCGCGATGCGCAGGGCCGCGCGTTCCGGTTCGACGCTGGCGTCGGCTAGGGTGGCGAGGTGGGTGGCGGCGAGGCGGAACGAACCGTCGCCCCAGGCGGCGATGGCCAGCGTGCGCGTGGCCTCGCGGGCGAGCGGGCTGGCCGGGACGTCCTTGAGGAGGTCTTCGGCGGCCTGACGCGCCTTCTCGCGATTGCCGGCGAAGAGCATCAGCTGGGCGCGCGCGAGGTGGATGGCGTCGAGCACCTGCGGGTCGCGGGGGCAGAAGTAGGTGAGGGAGCCCGGATTCTGGCGCAGCAGGAAGTCGTTCACCTCGTTGGCGACGGCGCGTGATTCGAGCACTTTCTCGGGCTGGCTCGTGGGATTGGGCGGAGGAGAGGCGGCGGCGACAAGCGCGCGGATGGCCGTGAGGCGCACGGCGACGTTGGCCGGATTGCGCGCGGCTTCGCGGAGGCGTTCGCGTCCGGCGGCGGTGTCGGCGCCGAGGATCAGGCCGGCGAGCAGGTCGGATTCCGCCTGACGGGCCGGGGCGAGCTTACCGGCCGCGGCCAGGGCCTGCGCCGCGCCTTTCAGATCCTTGCGCTGCGCGAGGGCGAGCGCGAGGTTGCGGGCGTAGGCGTAAGCGAGGGGTGTGCCGCGTGCTTCGTCGGCGAGTTCCTTGAGGGCGTCGAGCGTGCGATCCTCGACCTGGCCGGCGAGGACGGTGGCGCGGTAGCCGAGCAGTTCGATGCGCTGGCGCTGTTCTTCGGAGACCGCCGAACGGGCGATCGCTTCCTGGCTCAGCGTCACGTTGAGGTTGTCGCCCTGCGCCGCCGCGATCATCCAGCGCAATGCGTGACCCCAGGCGAGCTCGTGGGCCGGCAGTTTCGTGAGGTCGAGTTCGGCCGACAGCTTGCGGGCGCCGTCGAGGTCGTTTTCGAGGAGGGCGAGCAGGCCCTCGCGCAGCGACTTGCGGGCGGACTTCGGAAGGAACTTCAGCGCCGCCTTCGTTTCCGGAATGCGGGCGCGTTCGAGCGTGGCCGCGGTCAGGCCCAGGCCGGCGAGTTCGCGGGACTGCTCATCCAGACGTGGGTCGGCGAGGAGCTGCGCGTAGAAGCCCGCCGCGGTCGAGGAAAGCCCCGCCGCCAAAGCTTGGTCGGCCAGGCCGAGGAGGGCGCGACCATCGGGACGTTCGCCGGCGCCGACGGGCGCGGAGGCCGTCAGCAGGTTAGGAGGGAGTTCCTGCGACACCGACCGACCCGGCGCAAGGGCGCCGAGGGCGAGAAGGGTGGCCAGGGTGAACCGCAGCATCGCCCCGAATATGGTCGGGGCCGGCCGGCGGGCAAGAGGCGAGTGCCGGCTCAGGCCTTGTCGAGACCGAAGGCCGTATGCACGGCGCGGACGGCGGCGTCGGCCTTGGCGGGCTCGAGCGCGACGGAGATCTTGATCTCGGAGGTCGTGATGAGCTCGCTGTTGACGCCGACGGAGGCGAGGGCCTTGAAGAGCGTGCCGGCGACGCCGGGGTGGGAGATCATGCCGACGCCCACGATGGAGAGCTTGGAGATCTCGCCGGCGGAACGGACGGAGCCGGAGCCGAGCTTCTTGAGGGTCTGGCCGACGACGGCCTCGACGCGGGAGAATTCGGCGGTGGTCACCGAGAAGGTCAGGTTGGCTTTGCCGTCCTTGCCCAGGTTCTTGATGATCATGTCCACGCTGAGCCCGGCCTCGCCGAGGTCGTCGAAGAGGGCGGACAGCGCCTGCGGGTTGTCCGGCAGGTCGTTCACCGTGACGCGGGTCTGCAGGCGGTCGAGGGCGACGCCGGCGATGGCCGCGTCTTCGAGGGTTTTGTCGATGGCTTTCACGATGGTACCGGGTTGGTCGTTAAAGGAAGAACGGACCTCGAAGGGCACGTTGTATTTCTGGGCGAACTCCACCGAACGGGACTGCATGACCTTGGAGCCGCTGGAAGCCAGCTCGAGCATCTCCTCGTAGGAGATCTCCGGCAGCTTGCTCGCGTTGAGCACGATGCGGGGGTCGGCGGTGTAGACGCCGTCGACGTCGGTGAAGATCTGGCAGAGGTCGGCCTTGATGGAAGCCGCCACGGCGATCGCGGTGAGGTCGGAGCCGCCGCGGCCGAGGGTGGTGACTTCGCCCTGGTCGGTGCAGCCCTGGAAGCCGGCGACCACGACGACCTTGCCTTCGTCGAGGCGGGCGAGCAGGTCGCCGCCGGTGATGCGGGTGATGCGGGCGCGGGTGTGGATGTCGTCCGTGAAGATGCCGGCTTGGGCGCCCGTGCGGGAGACGGCGGGGACGCCGATGGCGTGGAGGGCCATGACCGTGAGGGCGATGGTCTCCTGTTCGCCGACGGCCATGAGGACGTCCATCTCGCGCTCGTCGGGGAGTTTCGAGAGGGCCTTGGCGCGGGCGATGAGGTCGTTGGTCACGCCGCTGCGGGCGGAGACCACGACGACCATCCGGTTGCCCTTGGACCACTGCTCCTTGATCTTGGCCGCGACGTTCTGGATGCGGTCGACGTTACCGACGGAAGTGCCGCCGTATTTCTGGACGATGAGGGCCACCGGAGGATCAGGATTCTGGGGAGAAGATGCGGAGCACGACCGGCTCCTCGAGCACCGTCTTGAGGCGGCGCAATTCTGTCAAGACCGCGGACATCTTGCGTTCGCTGACCGGATAGGTCGAAAGCGTGACGGTGCCGCGTCCCTGGTTGGGGTGCTCGTACTGGATCACGCGGGCGATCGACACCTTGTGCTTGGAGAAGATGCGGTAGATGCCTTCGGACACGCCGGCCTTGTCGAGCAGCGAGAGGCGGAGGTAGAAAGGCGAGACGATCTCGTCGATCGAGGCCATGCGGAGGTCGCGGCCGGCCTTCTCGCGGGCGGCGAGGGCGTCGGGCGAGAGCGCCTGCGGGATCGCGCCGGTGAGGGCGGCGATGGCGTCGACGATGTCGCCGATGACGGCGGAAGCGGTGGCGTCGCCGCCGGCGCCGCGGCCGGTGAGCGTGGTGGCGCCGACGACGTCGCCGCGGAGGGTGATGCCGTTGTTGACGCCCGAGACGCGCGCAAGGATGTCGCGGTTAGGGACGAGGGAAGGGTAGACGCCGACGGTCATCCAGTTGGACTTGAAGTCGCGGCGGATGACGGCGAGGTGCTTGAGCGCGAAGCCGAAGCGGCGGGCGAAGTCGATGTCGGCCGGGCCGATCTTGCGGATGCCTTCGACGAGCGTGCGGGAGGCCGGCGCCCACTTACCGTGCGCGAGCCAGGCGAGGATGGAGGCCTTGTGGAAGGCGTCGATGCCGTCGACGTCGAGCGTCGGGTCGGCTTCGGCGTAACCGAGCTCCTGGGCTTCCTTGAGCGCGTCGGCGAAAGAGAGGCCGTCCTCGCCCATCCGGGTGAGGATGTGGTTGCAGGTGCCGTTGAGGATGCCGACGATCAGCTCGAAGCGGTTGGCGACGAGGCCTTCGCGGATGGCCTTGATGATCGGGATGCCGCCGGCGACGCTGGCTTCGAAGAGGAACTGTCCGCCGTGCTTGCGGACGGCCTGGAAGATCTCGGGGCCATGCTCGCAGAGGAGGGCCTTGTTGGCCGATACGACGACCTTGCCGAGGCGCAGGGCGCGCAGGGTCAGCTCGCGGGCCTTGGTGGTGCCGCCGATAAGTTCGCAGACCACGTGGACCTTGGGGTCGTCGATGATCTCGTTCGGGTTCGTCGTGAGCTTGGAAGCCGCGATCTTGACCGCGCGCTTCTTCTTGAGGTCACGGACGGAGGCCTGGCGGAGGTCGAGCTTCACGCCGAGGCGGGACTCGAGGTCGGCCTGCTTCTCGTGCAGGTGCTTCCAGACGCCTTGTCCGACGGTGCCGAAGCCGAGGATGCCGATGCCGATGGTGCGAGGGGCGGTCATTGCGAAAAGGGTCAGGCTTGCTTGACGAAGCGGTTCTCCGTGCCGGTGAGCAGGCGGCCGATGTTGGAGCGGTGCGTCCAGACGTTGAACGCGGCGATCGCCGCGGCGAACCAGAACTCGGGCTGGCCGAAGGTCAGCTTCGTGAAGAGAGGGAGCAGCCAGCAGGAGAGCGGGAGCGACACGCCAAGGGCGATGGACGCCAGCGAGACGTAGCGGGAGAGCGTGAAGACGAGGCCCCAGACGGCGGCGCCGATGAGGATCGGGACCGGCAGCAGCACGAGCAGGCCGCCGATGGTGGAGGCCACGCCCTTGCCGCCCTTGAACTTCAGGAAGCAGGAGAAGCAGTGGCCGAGCAGCGTGCCGACGAAGCCGGCGACGCAGACGGTGAAGTGGATGTCCGCCGCGGCGGCATTTTCTTCCACTCGGAGCAGGAGGTAGGGGAGGCCGGCGCCGACGAAGCCCTTGAGGGCGTCGAGGGCGAAGACGAGGTTGCCCGGTCCCTTGCCGAGCACGCGCTTCACGTTGGTGGCGCCGGGGTTGCCGGAGCCTTCCTTCAGGATGTCGACGCCATGCTTCTTCGCCACGAGCACGGCGAAGTTGACGGAACCGATGAGGTATCCGAGCAGGAAGAAGATCGCGAGGGCCGCGAACATCGCTCAGGCTTCGATCAGCTTGGCGCTGACGATCGCCGGATTGCGGAGGATCTCCGCGATGGCGGCTTCGCCGGGGGCGGAGTCGAGCTGGTAGACGGCGAGGGCGTTGGAACCGCCGGAACGGCTCAGGGCCATGTTGGCGATGTTCACGCGTTCCTTGGCGAGCAGGGTGCCGAGGGCGCCGATGATGCCGGGCTGGTCCTGGTTCTCGATGAGGAGCAGCTTGCCTTCGGGGATGAACTCAAGCGTGCGGCCGTTGATCGAGACGATGCGCGGCGACTGGGCCTTGCCGATGACGGTGCCGGCGACGGAGACGGTCTTGCCGCCCGCGAGCACGGCCTCGACGAGGATGAGTTCCTTGTAGTCGGCTTCGGCGGAGGAGCGCACGGACTGGACTTCGACGCCGAGGGCCTTGAGCTTGCCCGGAGCGTTGACGTCGGTGACGCCTTCCACGATGCCGCGGAGGTAGCCGCGCTGGATGGCGCGGGCGATGGCGTTGGCGCCTTGGTCGGAGCCGGTGCCGAAGGTGGTCAGGCGGAGGGACTCGATGCGACCGGGGGCGGCCAGCTGGCGGGCGACGGAGCCGAGCTTCTGGGCGAGGGAGAGGAACGGCTTGATCGCGGCGAGGGTCTGCGAGTCGACGGAAGGCAGGTTGACCGCGTTGGCGGGCGAGCCGCCGCCGAGGACGGTGATGGCCGCTTCGGCGACTTCGACGCCGACGTTCTCCTGGGCTTCGGCGGTGGAGGCGCCGAGGTGCGGGGAGAGGTGGGCCTTCGGGAGGGAGCGGAGCGGGTGGTCCTTGGCGAGGGGCTCTTCGACGAACACGTCGAAACCGCAGCCGCCGCACTTGCCGGAGGCGAGCGCGGCCGCGAGGGCGGCTTCGTCGACGATGCCGCCGCGGGCGCAGTTCACGATCTTGACGCCTTTCTTCATCTTGGCGAAGGCGGCTTCATCGACCATGCCTTCGGTTGCGCCCTGCTTGCCTTTCTCGATGAGGGGCATGTGGACGGTGATGTAGTCGGAGAGGGCGAAGACCTCGTCGAGGGCCGCGATCGACACGCCGAGGGCCTTGGCGCGGGCTTCGGTGAGGTAAGGGTCGTAGGCGAGCACCTTCATGCCGAAGGCGAGGGCGCGCTTGGAGACTTCGGCGCCGATGCGGCCGAGGCCGAGCACGCCGAGGGTCTTGCCGAAGAGTTCGGAGCCCGAGAGGGTCTTGCGGTCCCACTTGCCTTCGCGCATGGACTGGACGGCTTCCGGTACCGGGCGGGCGAGGGAGAGCAGGTGGGTGAAGGTGAGCTCGGCGGTCGCGATGGTGTTGCCCGAGGGGGTGTTCATCACGATGACGCCGCGCTCGGTGGCGGCATCGACGTCGATGTTGTCGACGCCCACGCCGGCGCGGCCGACGCAGACGAGGCGCTGGGCGGCGGCGAGGACTTCGCGGGTGATCTGGGTCTCGGAACGGACCAGGATGGCGTCCACGTCCACGACCAGCTCCAGGACCTTCTCCGGGGTGGAGCCGTAGGCTTCGACGACCTCGTAGCCCGGCTGGGCTTTGAGGAGGGCGACTCCGGTGGGCGAGATCTTGTCGGCGACGAGTACCTTAGGCATGGCGATGGCGGTTAAATGTTTGTGTTGAGTCATAAATGCCCGCCCAAGGCAAAGGCAAGCACCTACCCCCGTTCGTCCGTCATAGCCGGCTCAGAGCCGGCGATGGGCGTAATCCGCCAATTCGTAACAATCCGGGCTCATTTCTTCCAGAAAACGGCAGGGATCCAGCGGACGGTAGCCCTCTCCGGAGACCGCGAAACGGGGGGCGAAAAGGAAGAGCATGTTCTCGGCGCGCGTGCAGGCCACGTAGAAGAGGCGGCGTTCTTCTTCGACGTCCCCCTCGTCGATGGCCCGGGTGAGGGGCAGGAGGCCGTCGGCGCAGCCGAGGAGGAAGACGATCGGGAACTCGAGTCCCTTGGACTGATGGATGGTCGTCAGGCGGAGCATGTCCTCCTCCGGCTCGGCTTTCTTGTCGGAAGATTCGCCGTTGAGCAGGGCGACCTGGGCGACGAGGTCGCCGACATCCTCGAACTTGGACGCGAAGCCGATGAGGCCTTGGAGATCCTGTTCGCGGTCGCGCCAATCCGGGAAGATCGTCTTCAGGAAGCCGCCATACCAGCCCTCGATGCAGACGCGCACCGTCTCGGCGGGCGTCCGGGCGACCTTCACGGAGTTGGCGTCGGCCGCCGCGACGAACAGGTCGGGCGCGGGGGCGGCGGGACCGGGCTTGGCCTTGGCGGCCTCGAGGCCCTCGAGCATGTCCTCGAGGGTGATGGTCAGGTCGTTGAAGTCGTCCTTGGCGGACTCGGGCACGCGCTTGATGACCGGGTCGGCGCGCAGCGCGCGGACGAGTCCGCGGCCTTGGGCTTCGTCGACCTCGCGGGCCGCCTTGCTGATCTTCTCCGCGGCGACCGGACCGACCTTGGGCAGGAGGCAGAGCAGGCGGGAGAGCGCGACCTGATCGAGCGGATTGTGGACGAAGCGCAGGTGGGCGAGGACGTCCTTCACGTGCGCGAGGTCGAAGAACTTGTGGCCGCTGGTGATGACGAACGGCACGCCCATGGCGTTGAGCTCCATCTGCAGTTCCAGCGACTGGTAATGCGCGCGGTAGAGCACGTGCATGTCCTTCAGGGCGTGCCCTTCGTGGTGCAGCTGCATGATCTTGCGGACCACGAGCTTCGCCTGCTGCGAGGTGTCGCCGACGGTGAAGACCGTGGGCTGCGGCCCGCTCTGGCGCACGGCCTGGAGGCGGCGGTCGAAGCCTTCGACGCGCGGCCGGTGGCTGAGGATCTCGTTGGCGAACGCCAGGATCTCCGGGGTCGAACGGTAGTTGGTGTCGATCGTGTGGATCAGCGTGCCCGGATGGCGCTTCGGGAAGGCGACGATGTTCTCCCAGTCGGCGCCGCGCCAGGTGTAGATGCACTGGGCGTCGTCGCCGACGGCCATGATCTGGTGCTCGCTGGCCAGCAGGTCGATGATGCGGCTCTGCAGGCGGTTGGTGTCCTGGAACTCATCCACCAGGATGTGCTTGAAGCGCTGGCGGTAGTGGGCGAGCGCGGCCGGGTCGTTCTCGAGCACGTGCAGCCAGAGGCAGAGCAGGTCGTCGAAGTCGCAGAGGTTGCGTTCCTTCTTCGCGCCGTCGTAGGCCGCGCAGAACTGCATCAGCTTCTCCGGGCCGCCCTTCATCCAGTCGAGGCGTTCCGTGAGGACGTCCTGCAGGGGGCGCAGCGTGTTGCGGGCGTGCGAGTAGGCGTCGAGGATGACGGCCGCCTTGGGGTTCGTCTTGTCCTTGATGAACGCGCCGTCGACCGACTTCACGATCTCGGAGAAGAGCTGCTCGGATTCCTTCTGGTCGAGGATGGTGAAGTCGGGCGAGCGGGCGGCCACGGCCGCG
This sequence comes from Verrucomicrobiota bacterium, assembly GCA_041180005.1. Classification (GTDB taxonomy): domain Bacteria; phylum Verrucomicrobiota; class Verrucomicrobiia; order Opitutales; family UBA953; genus UBA953. The sequence goes on from JBEGSF010000005.1 coordinate 104,284, forward strand.
TTACGGCGGAGGATGCGCTGGCCGATGGAGTGGAACGTGCCGCCCCAGAACTGGCCGCGCGGCACGCCGGTGAGGTCTTCGACGCGCTCGAGCATCTCCTTGGCCGACTTGTTGGTGAAGGTCAGCAGGAGGATGTCCCAGGGCTTGGCGCCTTGGTGCAGCAGCCAGGCCACGCGGTAGGTGAGGGTGCGGGTCTTGCCGGAGCCGGCGCCGGCGAGCACGAGCGCGGGGCCGCGCGGCGAGGTCACCGCGGCGAACTGCTCGTCATTGAGCTCGGCGCGGAAGTCGACGGGGGGCAGGCCTTCCACGGGTCAACGGGCGGGTCGCTGGCGGCGATCCATCAGGCTGAACTTGGTGACCTGCTCGTCGGCGCGGTAGGAAGAGCGGACCAGCGGTCCGGACTCGACGTGCTTGACGCCGACCTCGAGGGCGAAGGCCTTCCACTCGGCGAATTCTTCAGGCGTGACCCAGCGGTCGATCGGGGCGTGTTCCTTGCTCGGCGAGAGATACTGTCCGATCGTCAGGATATCGACGTCGGCGGCCGCGATGTCGCGGATGAGCTGCGCGACCTCTTCCTTTCGTTCGCCGATGCCGAGCATGATGCCGGTCTTGGTGATGAAGTCGCGGGACTTGGCGTGCTTGAGCACCCAGAAGGAGCGGTCGTAGCGGGCGGTCTTGCGCACGGGACGCTGGAGGCGTTCGACCGTCTCGAGGTTGTGGTTAAGGATGTCCGGACGGGCGTCGAGCAGGGTGTCGAGGTGCTCCTGCTCGCCGCGGAAGTCGGCCGGGAGGACTTCGATGGTCGTGTTCGGGCAGCGGTGGCGGGTGGCGCGGATGGTCGCGGCCCAGACCGAGGCGCCGCCGTCCTTGAGGTCGTCGCGGGCGACGGAGGTGATGACCACGTGCTTGAGGTTCATCAGCGCGATGGATTCGGCCACGCGGGCCGGTTCGCCGAGGTCGAGTTCGCTGGGGCGGCCGGACAGGACGGCGCAGAAGGTGCAGGAGCGGGTGCAGACGTTGCCGAGGATCATCACCGTCGCGCTGCCGCGGGACCAGCATTCGCCCATGTTGGGGCACTGGGCGGACTGGCAGACCGTGTGGAGCTTGTGCTCGTCGACGTTCTTCTTGGTCTCCAGGAAGTCGGGACCGCTGGGAAGCTTGGCGCGGAGCCAGTCGGGTTTGCGGGCGGACTCGAGCATGGAGGTGGCAACATTGCCTGCTTCCGGCGATTTTCAACCTAACAAAGAAGAAGGGGTGCTTTCCTCCCGGAAAGCACCCCTTTTGCTATGCTGCAATCTCCCGGTTCTGAAACGGTTCCAGGCCGGGGAATGGTTCGGTCCAAGGAAGGCCGGGCGGTCCGAAGACCACCCGGCTCAGGTCCTTAGAAGACGGCCTTGATCGAGGCGCCGAAGAACAGCTGATCGTCGTCTCCACCGAAGGCGGAGGCGGCGGTGTTGGACTCGGTGCGTCCGGCTCCCGACATGTTGTAGGAGACGTAGGGCGTCAGGGTCGCGGTCTTGGACAGGGCGATCGGGAGCGAGGCGGTCACGGCGACGTGCGTCCAGGCGCTTTCGGTGCCGATGTTGTAGCCGCTGCCGTCAAACGCGGTGTAGTAGCCGCCGACGCTGTAACCCGCCACGGCCTTGAGGACGAGGGAGGTCGAGTCGCTGAGGGCGAAGGTCTTGTCCACGGCGAGCTCGGCGTAGCCGGCATCGATGTAGAGATCGTAGGCGTAGGTGGCGGTGACGTTCACCGGGCCGACGGTCTTGGCGGCGCTCACGAAGAACTCCGAGGCGAAGGTCTGGCCGGCGCCGTTACCGACGTAACCGTTCAGGAAGAAGAAGTACGTGTAACCGGCGGTCAGCGTGGCGAAGCCGGCGTCGTAGGCGAGGGAGGCGCCGAGGTCGAGTTCCTGGTAGAGGGAGCGACGATCGTTGCTCGAGGTGTAGTAAGCCAGCGCGTTGAGCGTGGTGGTGTCGGACAGCTTCTTGGAAGCGCCGATGTTGTACCAGGCGTTCTGGTTGGAGAACCAGAGGCCGCGGTAGTAGTACTCGCTGTCGTAGCCGGCCGTCAGGTCGTAGGCGACCGGAGCGGGGGCGGCAGCAGCGGCGGTCTGGGCAAGACCGGACGCGGCGAGGAGGGTGGTGAGGGTGAGGGCGGTGATGTGCTTCATGGCGACACCCCTTATGCTTACCCCGTGCCAAACCCTTAAACCGTGCCATTGGCACAGGAAAATGACCGAAACAGGTCGTTTTTCGGCAATTTGCGGGTAGTCTGCCTCTTTTTAGGCTTTGTCAGCTGTCGGAAACTAGCCTCAGGCCGACTGATAGACGGCGACGTGCTCCACCGCGGCTTTCGCCCAACTGAAATCCTGCTTCATCGCCTGTTTGCGGAGCGCTTTGAATGCTTTCGGCTGAGCGTAAAGCGCAAGCGCGCGCTCCAAGGCCCAGATGATGCCGCCATGATCCGCGTGTTCGAAGACGATGCCGGTGCCGCTCTCCTTGCCGTCCCAACCGCTGACGGTGTCCGCGAGTCCGCCGGTCGCGCGCACGATCGGCAGCGTGCCGTAGGCCATCGAATACATCTGGTTCAGGCCACACGGTTCGAAGCGGCTCGGCATGAGGAAGAAATCGCTGCCGGCTTCGATGCGGTGCGAGAGGCCGTTGTCGTAGCCGATCCTTACGGCGCAGAGGTGCGGGAAGTCCGCCGCGAGACGGCGATACTCGTTCTCGAGAGCGGCGTCGCCGCTGCCGAGCAGCACGAAGCGGAGCTTCTGTTCGCGCAGGAAGCGAGGCAGCACGCTGACCGCGAGGTCGAGGCCCTTCTGATCCCAGAGGCGCGAGATCACGCCGACGAGCGGCAGGTCATCGTCCGTCGGCAGTCCGAGTTCGCGCAGGAGCGCGGTCTTGCACTCGGCCTTGCCCGCGGGCTTGGCCGCCGAGAACGGCTTGGCGATGTGCTTGTCGCTGGAGGGATCCCATTCGTCGCGGTCGACGCCGTTGAGGATGCCGCTGAGCGCGCCCGCGCGCCGGCGCACGACTTCGTCTAGGCCGTAGCCGAAGGCGGGCGTGAGGATCTCCTTCGCGTAGGTCGGGCTGACGGTGATGACCTTGCCGGCGTGGAGGATGCCGCCTTTGAGGAAGTTGACGCCGCCGAGGCATTCTAGCTCCTGCGGGCTCCAGAGGAACTCAGGCAGCCCGAGGTAGGCCATGATGCGGCGCGGGTGCAGTCCTTGGTGCTGGAGGTTGTGGATCGAGATCGCCGTGCGCGCGCCGCCGAGGGCGGTGTGCTTCAGCGTGGTGTTGAGCAGCACGGGGACGAGCCCCGCGGTCCAGTCGTGGCAATGGACGACGTCCGGGATCCAGCTCGTCGCGAGGCAGGCGTCGAGGCCGGCGCGTCCGAAGAAGGTCGCGCGTTCGCCGGCGTCCTCACGGGCCGGGTATATCTCCCGCGCGCCGTAGAAGTCCTCATGCTCGATGAACCAGGCGTCGAAGCCCGACGAAACGGCGAGCGTGCGCACGCGGCAGGCGGCGCGGCGCGGGTCGCCGCCGACGCCGACCTTGAGCGCTTCGATGAGCGTGCCCATCTTCTCGCGTCCGGGCACGGAGCCGTAAAGCGGCGTGACGGCGCGCACCTCATGCCCGAGCGCGGCCAAGGCCTTGCCAAGCGCGACGGTGGCGTCGCCGAGGCCGCCCGCCTTGGACCAAGGCGCGAGTTCAGGGGTCACGAAAAGGATTTTCATGCTTCGGAAGGGGAAGTCTGGGCTCGGCCGAGCCGGTTGAGCAGCGGCACGAAGGCCACGAGCAGGAGCAGGGCCGCGACCATGGCGATGTTGCCGGCGAGGTCGTGGACGGAGCCGAGGGAGGAGAAGCCGGGCTGGCCATGCTCGATGCCCGCGAGGTCGCGGTCGAGCGACTTGGAGCCATGCTCCAGCGCGTGGAAGGTGAGGAAGGCGTTGCGCCCGATGTTCAGGAGGATCGCCGTGAAGCCGGCGAGGGCGATGAGCGAGACGCGTCGCAGCAACGCGCCGGGGAAGCCGCCTTCGAGGAAGACGGAGCCGAGGAAGGCGCCCGCGAACACGCACGCCGAAAGGGAACGGATGCCCGAGCAAGCTTCCGCCACGCCCACGGCGTCGCCGTTCGGGAAGACGATGGTGTTGCCGCTGACGCGGATCTCGTGGCCGTTGGCGCGCAGGAGGCCGGAGACGATCTCGGTGACGTTCGTCAGGAGCGCGCCCTTGATCTGGTTGTCGACGAGGTAGAGGAAGGGGCCGGAGATGAGCCAGACGCCTGCGGGGAAGACGAGCAGGCCGACGGCGTACCAGCGCGTGGCGGCGGTCGCCGGGGTGTCCTGCGGGCCGCGGGCGGAGAGGTAGCCGAAGGAGAGCGCCGCGCCGGTGAGCCCGAAGGCGATGGCCAAGGTCGGGCCGACGCCGGTGCCGAAGATGGCGCGCGCCGCCGCGCCGAGTCCGAAGCAGGCGACCGCGAGGAACGCGAGCGTCTGGGCGCCGAGGAGTCCGAGGCGGGAGGCCGGGGCGGAGACGTGGGAGCGTTCGCCGGTCAGCAGCGCGCGCAGTTCGTCCCAGCGGTCCCAGAGGACATACGCCGAGAAAGCCGGCACGAGGTAGCCGAAGCCGTAGTCATCCTTGGTGCTCCAGATGGCCCATTGGTCCCAGGTCGCGAAGGCGGCCATGCCGATGAGCAGCAGCCCGAGCCCGCGCGTCGTACCGTCGAGCGCGCCCGGCGTCGTGGCCTGTGCGTCCGCGGACATCAGAACCGGGGCACCGCGGCCAGCAGCGTCTTCGTGTAGGCTTCCTTGGGGTCGCCGAGGATCTGCGCGGGCGTGCCTTGCTCGACGATCTTGCCCTTGGACATCACGAGGATGTGGTCGCTGACGTGTTCGACGACGGCGAGGTCATGCGCGATGAAGAGATAGGTGAGCCCGAACTGTTCCTGCAGGTCCTGCAGCAGGTTCACGACTTCGGCCTGGACGGAGACGTCGAGGGCCGAGACCGGCTCGTCGCAGATGATGAGCTCAGGCTGCACGGCGAGCGCGCGGGCGATGCCGATGCGCTGGCGCTGGCCGCCGGAGAACTCGTGCGGGTGGCGGCGGAGATGTTCGGCCGGGAGCTGGACGCTGCGCAGGAGCTCGGCGCAACGGGCTTCGCGGTCGGCGCGCGTCATCGACGGGAAGTGGATCTCGAGCGGCTCCGAGAGGATGCTGAGGACGTCCGCCCGGGGGTTGAGCGAGTTGTACGGATCCTGGAAGATCATCTGGATCTTCTTGCGCCAGGGCAGGAAGGCGGCGTTCGAGAGCGTGCCGATGTCCTGGCCTTGGTAGCGGATGGAGCCCGCGGTGCGCGGCGCGAGCTTCACGATGGCGCGGCCGGTCGTCGTCTTGCCCGAGCCGGATTCGCCGACGAGGCCGACGGTCTTGCCCTTGGGTACGACGAACGAGATGTCGTCCACGGCCTTCTTCGGCGCGGCCTTCTGGAAGAACCAGGCGGCGCGGCCGGGGTAGTGGACGGAGAGTCCGCTGATTTCGAGCAGGTTGTCGCTCATCGGGAGACCTTGAGTTCCTCGGAGAGGGTGGTGAGGCGTCGGCGGCGTTGGCCGAGGCGCGGGATGCAGGCGATCAGCGCCTTGGTGTACGGGTGGGTCTGCTCGCGCATGACCTGGGCGACGGGGCCGCTCTCGACGATGCGGCCCTTCCACATGACCTGCACCTTGTCGGCGAAGTTCGCGACGATGCCGAAATTGTGCGTGATCAGGATGATGCTCATGCCGCGCTCGCGGCGGAGGCGGGCGAGCAGGTCCATGATCTCCTTCTGGATGGTGACGTCGAGCGCGGTGGTCGGCTCGTCGGCCACGAGGATCTTCGGGTCGCAGGCCAGGGCCATGGCGATCATCGCGCGCTGCTGCATGCCGCCTGAGAGTTCGTGGGGGTATTGGTCCGCGACGCGTTCGGGATCGTTGATGTGGACCTCCGCGAGGGCGCGGACGACTTCGGCCCGGACGTCCTTGATCTCCGGACGATGGAGCGAGATGGCTTCGCCGATCTGGAAGCCGATCGTGTAGACCGGATTCAGGGAGCTGCCGGGCTCCTGGAAGATGTAGGCGATGGAGCCGCCGCGGACCTTGGCGAGCTGGTTCTCGGGCAGGGTCAGGAGTTCGACGCCGGCCAGGCGGACGGAGCCGCCGAGCGCGCAACCGGGGGCGGGAGGCAGGAGTCGGGTGAGGGCCAGGGCGGTGACGGACTTGCCGGATCCGGATTCGCCGACGACCGCCAAGACCTCGCCGGCGGCCAGCTCGTAGCTCACCCCTTGGGCGGCGACGGTCTCCCGGTCACCGTTGCGGAAGGTGACGCTGAGGTCCTGCACTTTCAGGAGGGGCTCGGCGGACATGGGCTTCAACATAGGTCGGGCAGGGGCGAAGGGGAAGGAAGAACGGCGGTCATTCGGTCCGCCAACGGTCCTCGACGACGGTCTTCGGCGCGCCGCGCGCCTTGCCTTCGCGGAAGTCCTTGAGGTCGGCTTCGCGCTGGGCCGGATCGAGCCAGAAGAGTCCGTACTGGCCGGGGTCCTCGGCGGCGCGGACGTCGAAGCCTTCGGGGAACTTCACCCAGTTCCAATGCGCGATGCGGTAACCAGGCACGCGGAAACCGGGGATGAAGTCAGCCAGGTCGTGGATGCGTCGCTGCATCGCGAAGGAGAGCCGGATCATCTCGTCCTCTTCGGTGGCGTCTCGGAAACGGTCGATCAGCTTGGAGAGCTCGGGGTCGTCGACACCGGTGATGTTGTTCGTCTGGCGCTTCGGCACCTTGCGTCCGTCGGCGAGCACTTCGACCGCGTTCTCGGAATGATGCGACTCCCAGAGCTGTGGGAGGCGGCTCGAGACGGACCAGGCCCAGAAGACGATGTCATGGTTCTTCTCCATGACCTTGCGATACATCGTGGTGTGCTCGAGCGTCTCGGGCCTGAGCTCTACGCCGCAGCGGCGGGCCGACTCCACGAGGGTGGCCAGGTATTTGCGCCGGTCGGAAGTGTCGAAGGTGAGGCGGAAGGAGAGGCGCTCGCCGGCGGCGTTCGTGAGGATGCCGTCCGGTCCTTCCCGGGTGAAGCCGGCCTTGGCGAAGGCGGCGCGGGCCTGCTCCGGCGAGTAGCGGCGGACGCGGATGGAGGGGTCGGTGAACTTGCCGAGGCCTTCGCTGAACTGCTGGAGGCGCTCATAGTCACCGCGGTAGAATCCGTCGATGACCCTCTGGAAGTCGGTGGCGTGCTGCAGGCCGATACGCACGTTGAGGTCGGACAGCATCGGCCGCTGCGTGTTGAGGTAGAGGCCGTAAGGCGGGCGGGGGATGTCGTTGAAGAACTGGGCCTTGGTGAGGTAGCCGTGCTGGTAGGCCTTCTTCTCGTTGGTGCCATACCAGTAGCGCGGCATCATGATCGGCATGAAGTCGATCTCGCCGGCCAGCATCGAGTTATAGGCGCTGTCGAGGTCCCGGATCACGCCGTAATGGATGGCGTCCGGGTTGAAACGATGACGGTAATATCTGCGACGGTCGCCCCACCAGTCGGCCACGCGGGTCAGCGTGAGGGACTTCTCGCGGACGAAGTCCTCGGCTTTGACGTAGTACGGGCCGGTGGTCGGCTGGAAGCGGTCGTTGTAGGCCTTCTCGTAATTGGGGCCGAAGTCCTTGAAGAACTGGCGCGGCGTCGGCCTCAGGCCGCCGAGCAGCTCCAGCTGGTAGGGGCGCTTGCGCGGGGCCTTGATGGCGATCGTGTGGTCGTCGTACTTCGTGATGCCGCCCCATTCGCGGGTGTAGTGGTCGGCATACCAGTCGGCCTTGGCCCAAGGAGAGCGGTGGAAGTAGAACGTGAACAGGAAGTCGTCGGCCGTGATCGGCTGCCCGTCCGTGAACTTCGCGTTCGGGTCGAGGCGGAAGTAAGCCGTCATGCCGTCGGCCGACATCGCCCAGCTGGTCGCCAGGGCGGGGATGGTCTCGTCGGTGTTCGGATGGCCCGCGAGCAGGCCGAAGTCGTTGTTGTCGTAAAGTTCGCCGCGGAAGCCGTTGTTGGCGTTCGGCCCCACGCGTCGAAGCGTCGGCGGCGTCGAGGCCATGAACTGACGCAGCACGCCGCCGCGGACCGCGCGCGGGTCGGCGAATTCCTTCTGCTCGGAGCCGTCCTTCCAGACGAGGTCCTTGGGGAGGTCGGCCGGCTTGGCGAAGCGGAAGAAGTCCGGATGCGCTTCGTAGAAGGCCTTGGCCTTGGGGTCTTGATACGTCTCGGCGCGGACAAGTCCGACGAGGCAGAGGAGGGCGAGGAGGAATCTCATCGTTGCTGGCGGCGGAGGTCGAAGGCGTCCTGGAGCGCTTCGCCGATGAAGTTGATCATGACCATGGTGCCGACGAGGCAGCCGAGCGTGGGGCCGAGGATCCACCAGGCATGCCAGTTCTCCTTGGCTTGGTGCAGGAGGTCGCCCCACGAGGGTTCGGTGGGCGGCAGGCCGAAGCCGAGGTAGTCCAGCGCGGAGAGCGAGAACACCAATCCGTGCAGGCTGAAGGGCAGCGTGGTGAGGATCACCGTCGCGCAGTTCGGCAGGATGTGGCTCCAGATGATGCGGACGTGGCCGGCGCCGAGGGCGCGCGAGGCGGTCACGAAGTCGCGTGCGGAGACCTGATAGGCCGCGGCTCGCAGCTGCTGGGCGAGGCCGATCCACGAGAAGGCCACGAGGATCAGGATGAGGATGGCGAGCGAGGGTTCGAGCAGGCTCGCGAGGAAGATGATGGCGTAAAGGAAGGGGATGTTGGACCAGACCTCCATCACGCGCTGCAGGACGAGGTCGAACCAGCCGCCGAAGTAGCCCATCGCGGCCCCGAGCGCTAGGCCTACGCCGTAGACGCAGGGGAGGAAGATGATGGCCGCGAGGAGCAGCAGGCGGAAGCCGCCGAAGAGACGCGCCACTATGTCGTGGCCGGATTCATCGGTGCCAAGCCAGTGTCCGTCCAGTCCGGGCGGGCAGGGCGACGGGATCAAGGTGCGCAGGCCTTCGCCGGGTTGCCAGTCGGTGCGGTCCGCTTCGGGTACGCGACGCACGAGTTGCCCGTCGATGAACTTCGCGCGGGCGATGCCGACGCCGTCAGCGAACAGGCGTGCGTCGCCGGAGGGGCGGCCGTTGATGATGGTCCAGGTCTGCCGGCGGGTGCCGTCGGCGTTGAGCGTGAAGATGCGCCCTTCGGCGATGACGCCGCGAGGATCCTGCCAGCGTCCCTCGGCGTCGCGCGACACCCCCGGCATGACTTCGCAGACTTCGTCGGGCGCGAACGGCACCGGCGGCATGATCAGCCAGCCGCGTCCGTCGCGCTTCAATTCCTCGGCGAGCAGCCGGTAGTTGGGCTCGCCTTCGATCTTCAGGCCGAGCTCTCGTCCTGAGACGTAGCCGGCGAAGACGGGGAAGCGCGTGACGCCGTCGACCTTGAGGACGAGGGGTCGGTTGCCCACGAGCAGCGGGCCGAGCAGTGCGAGCACCGACACGGCCAGCAGGCCGAGCAAGGACCACCATCCGGCGCGATGACGGCGGAAGCGCGCGAAGCGCTGCAGGGTGATGGGGTCGAGCAGGCTCATGCGGATTTGTCGAACCGGATGCGCGGGTCGACGGCGGCGACGCAGAGGTCGGAGACGATGTTGCCGATGAGCATCGCCAGGCTGGAGAGGGTGAGGAGCCCGAGGAAGACGGGGAAGTTGCGGTGCGTGAGCGCGTCGTAGCCGAGCAGTCCCAATCCGGGGATGTTGAAGGTGACCTCGATGAGGAAGGATCCCGTGAGGAAGAAGCCGAGGTTGCCGCCGAAGGTCGCCGCCAGCGGGATGAGCGCGTTGCGGAGCGCGTGGACATAGACGATGCGACCGTGGCTGAGGCCTTTCGCCTTGGCGGTGCGGACGTAGTCGGCCGCGAGATTGTCCAATAATCCGTTGCGCGTGAACAGCGTCAGCGCCGTGAACGCGCCGACCATCTCACAAGCCAGCGGGACGATGGTGTGATGCAGGCGACCTCCCCAGGTCAGGGTATCCCAGTCGAAGCCTTTCGTGGGAAACCAGCCCAGCTGGAAGCACAGGAACTGCAGGGCGGCGACGGCGAGGATGAAGCCGGGGATGGAGTAGAGGATGAAGAGCACCTGCGAGGAGCCGCGGTCGAACCAGCCGTCGCGCTTCAAGGCCTTGGCTACGCCGAGCGGGATCGAGATGCCGTAGGCGAGGAGCAGGGACCATGCGCCGAACCAGGCCGAGATCGGCAGGCGCTCTTTGATCTCATCCCAGACGGGCCGGTCGCTCGTCGTGGAGTCGCCGAGCTCGCCCTGCAGCAAGCCGGCGTAGGCGCGTCGGTAGACGAGAACACGCGGAGACTTGTCGGGATCGTCCGGCAGCGGAGCGGCTTCGGCGCGCCAGTCAGGCCGGATCTTCTTGGCGTCGGCGGGAGCGACCGCGAAGCCGTCCTTGTCGGAACGGACGATGAGTTTTAGCGTCGCGCCTTCGGCTTGGTCATCGGCGACGTCCGCTTCTCCCTTGCCGTCCTTGTCGAGACGGATGGTCGCCCAGTCCGCGGGACCGGGCAGGGCGCCCAGCCAGATGGCGTAGGCTTGGAGCAGAGGGCGGTCGAAGCCGTAGCGCCGGCGCAGGTTGTCCATCTCCTCGGGCGAGGCCGGGCCGCTCGGACGGGCCGCGGAGGTCTGCTTGCGGTTCTCGGCCTGCTGGCGCTCGGCCATGGCCTGTTCGATCGGACCGCCGGGGACGAAGCGGGTGAAGCAGAACGCGACGAAGGTGATGCCCACGAAAGTCAGTGGGACTAGCAGCAACCGTCTGAGGACGTAGTCGCGCATCGCGGGTCCCCATAGGGCATGCAGGGCGGGGAAGGGGTCAATCCGAAAGGACTCGGCTTGCACCCGTCCGCCCGCTCGGCAAGTTGGATGCGTGCCTCTGCTTTACTCGCTCGCGTGGTTCCTGCTGATGATCGTCCTGGCGGTCGCCGCGGTCGGATGTCTGCTCTTCGTGGTCTTCCTGCTGGCCTTCGCCTGGCGTGCGCCACGCCGCCATCGCTCGATGTCGTTGGGCTACTGCGCCGTCCAGACCGGCTGCTGGCTCTTCGTGAAGTGTTTCTACCGTGTCCGGCTCAAGGGCGTCGAGAACCTGCCGGACCAAGGCGGCGTCCTGCTCATCGCCAACCATGTGGCCTACGTCGACGTGATGATCGTCGGGGTGCTTTCGCCCCGTCCGGTCCGCTTCCTTTCCTGGGAAGGTTTCGAGCGTCAGCGGATCATGCGTTTCCTGACCCGCACGATGGGCACGATCCCGGTGGCCGAATCCAAGGCCAAGGACGCCATCCAGAAATCCGCCGACGCCCTCAAGGCCGGCGAGGTCGTGTGCATCTTCCCTGAGGGTAGCCTCACCCGCAACGGCGGCATCCTGCCTTTGCGCAAAGGCTATGAGCTGATCGCCCGTCGGGCCGAATGCCCGATCCTGCCCTTGGCCATCGACGGCATGTGGGGTTCGTTGTTCAGCTTCAGCGGCGGCAAGTTCTTCTGGAAGATGCCCAAGCATTTCCCGCGTCCGGTCAGCGTGGTCGTCGGACAGGCCTATCCGGCGTCCGAGCATGCCAAGACCCGCCTGCGCCTGCTCGAGCTGGCGTCCGAGGCTTTCGCGATGCGCGCCTCCTTGGGCGGCCACCTCGGACGCGAGGTCGCCGAGGGCTTGGCGAAGAAGGGCGGGGCGGTCGCCTTGGTCGACCGGACATCCGCGCGACGCGAGTTCGGCGGCGCCACCTTGCTGGCGCTCTCCTGGGCTTTCGCCGGTGAACTGAAGCGACGCACGAACGCCAAGCGCGTCGCGATCGTGCTGCCCCCGGGCGTCGCGGCGGCCGTCGCCAATCTCGGCTGTCTCCTCGCCGACAAGGTCCCGGTGAATCTCAACTTCTCGCTGGGACGTGACCAGGCGCTTTCCTGCCTGCAGCGCGCCGAGGTCGAACTCGTCGTGACCGCGGGCGCTTTCCGCAGCAAGCTCGCGGAGAAGTCGCCCGACTTCCCGTGGGGTGATCGCGTCCTTGATGTCGCCGACTTCCTGACCGCGCATCCGCGGGCCGACCTGGCCTGGCGCATCGCGTTGATCCGTGTCCTGCCGGCCTCGTGGACGTCCGCTTGCCTGGGGCTGCCGAAGCATGGCGGCGAAGCCGAGGCGGCGCTGCTCTTCACCAGCGGCAGTTCCGGACAGCCCAAGGGCGTGCGCCTCTCGCACCGCAACATCCTGGCCAACCTCCGTCAGATCGAGGACGCGGACATCCTGCCGGACTCCGCCGTGCTGCTCAGCAGCCTGCCGGTCTTCCATAGCTTCGGTTTCACCATCGGCCTGTGGTATTGCCTCTCGCGCGAACCGCGCCTCGTCACCTTGCCTTCGCCGCTCGACGCGGCCGCGGCCGTCAAGGCCATCAAGGAGGAGAAGGTCTCCGTCGTCGTGGGCACGCCGACGTTCCTGCGTCCGTATCTCCGTCGCGGCACCGCGGCCGATTTCGCCTCGCTCGAATGGGCCGTCGTGGGCGCCGAGAAATGCCCCGCCGACCTCGTCGACGCGTTCGCCTCGCAGCTCGAGACCCCGATGCTCGAGGGCTACGGCATCACCGAGACGAGCCCCGTGCTCTCCGTCAACGTCCCCGACCGCGCCGATCCCGAGGCGCCCGGCGGTGTCTGGGTCGGCAACGTGCGCGGCTCCGTCGGCCGTCCCGTGGTCGGCATCGCGGTGCGTTTCCTCGACCCGACGACCGGTGACGTGCTGCCGAGCGGGCAGGTGGGCCTCCTCGAGATCCGTGGCGCCAACGTCTTCATGGGTTACCTCGACGCCGAGCAGACCGCCAAGGCGATGACGCCCGATGGTTGGTATCGCACGGGCGACCTTGCCCGTCTCGATGACGACGGTTTCCTCCACCTCGCCGGACGCCTTTCCCGTTTCTCCAAGATCGGCGGCGAGATGGTCCCGCATGGCACCGTCGAGGAAGCCTTGCGCAAGGTCATGGGCCTCACGGATGCCGCCGAGCTCAAGGTCGCGGTCGCGAGCACCGCGGATCCGCTCAAGGGCGAACAGCTCGTCGTGCTGCACACCGAGGATGTGGACGTCGAAGCGATCCGCGCGGCCTTGGCCGCCGAGGGCCTGGCCAATCTATGGATTCCCAAGATGTTCAAGAAGGTACCGGGCATCCCGATTTTAGGCACGGGTAAGCTGGATTTGCACAAGTTGCGGGAGCTGGCACAGGGCTGACACGCTTTTGGCTCGCTTGTGGCTTAGTGTCGATTGTCCTAACCGACGATCATGCCTAAAAAGAAGAAGCCCGCGAAGAAGTCCGTCAAGGTGGTCAAGGTCCGCAAGCCGGTCGCCAAGCCCGCCTCCAAGCCCAAGGCGAAGGCGCCTGCCAAGGCCGTCTCCTCGCCGGTGGCCGCTTTCCGCGACGCCATTCTGCATCATCTGAAGAGCACGTTCGCCCGCGACCGCGTCACCGCCACCCGCAACGACTGGTGGATGGCCACGTGCATGGCCGCCCGTGACCAGATGCTCGAGCGCTACATCGACACGCAGTCCCAGCATGCCAGCAAGAACGTCCGTCGCGTCTATTATCTCTCCCTCGAGTATCTCATGGGCCGCGTGCTCACGAACAACCTCGTGAACCTCGGGCTGCGCGACGTCGCGACCAAGGCCCTGTCGGAACTCGGTCAGGATCTCGAGACCGTCGCCGACGAAGAAGCGGACATGGGCCTCGGCAACGGCGGCCTCGGCCGTCTTGCCGCCTGCTTCCTGGATTCCCTCGCGACGATGGACATCCCGGCCATCGGTTACGGCATCCATTACGAGTTCGGTCTCTTCCGTCAGACCTTCGTCCAGGGCCGTCAGGTCGAAGTCGCCGACAACTGGCTCGCCAACAACAATCCCTGGCTGATCCGCCGCCCGAACTTCCGCGTGAGCGTGCCGCTCTACGGCCGCGTCAAGCATAGCACCGACGACCGCGGCAACCATTCCGCCGAACTCGTCGAGACCCGCGACCTCCTGGGCGTGCCCTGGGACATCCCGATCGCCGGCTTCGCGGGCAGCAGCGTGAACTTCCTCCGCCTCTGGGAATCCAAGGCCGCGTCGGAGTTCGACTTCCGCGCCTTCGACCGTGGCGGTTACGTCGAGGCCGTCCGCGACCGTACCTCGAGCGAGACCGTCTCCAAGGTCCTCTACCCGAACGACAGCACCGAGAGCGGCAAGGAGCTCCGCCTCGTCCAGCAGATCTTCTTCGTCTCGTGCTCGTTGCAGGACATCCTGCGTCGTCACCGCCGCCTGAACCCCGACTTCAGCACGCTGCCCGCCAAGGCCGCGGTGCAGCTGAATGACACCCACCCGGCGATCGCCGTGGCGGAGCTCATGCGCCTGCTGGTCGACGTCGAGCGCCTGACCTGGGACGAGGCCTGGTCGCTCTGCACCCAGGTCTTCAGCTACACCAACCACACCTTGCTGCCTGAGGCGCTCGAGACCTGGTCGGTGCCGCTCTTCGAGAAGGTGCTCCCGCGCCATCTCGAGATCATCTACGAGATCAACCGGCGCCACCTCGAGGAGGTCGACCGCCGCTGGCCGGGAGACGACGCCCGCAAGGCCGAGCTTTCGATCATCCAGGAAGGCTTCCCCAAGCGCGTCCGCATGGCGCACCTCGCGGTCGTCGGCTCGCATCACGTCAACGGCGTGGCCGAACTGCACACCCGTCTCCTGCGCGCCCATCTCTTCCCTGGTTTCGACGAGCTCTGGAAGGGCAAGTTCGTCAACGTCACCAACGGCGTCACTCCCCGCCGCTGGGTCCGCGGCTGCAATCCGGAGCTGAGCGTGCTCTGCGATGAGTTCGCCGGCACGGGCTGGGAGTCCGACCTCGGTCGTCTGCGCAAGCTCGACGCCGTCGCCGATCGTCCCGCCTTCCAGGAACGCTTCCTGGCCATCAAGCGCGCCAACAAGGTCCGCCTCGCCGCCCGCATCAAGGAGCTCGTCGATGTCGACGTCTCGCCTGACGCGCTCTTCGACGTGCAGATCAAGCGCCTGCACGAGTACAAGCGCCAGCACCTGAACCTGCTGCACATCCTGCACCTGTATCGCCGCATCCTGAACGAGCCGAACGGGAAGTTCACGCCGCGCGTCTGCGTCTTCGGCGCCAAGGCCGCCCCGGGTTACGCCCTGGCCAAGCACATCATCCACGCCATCAACCGCGTGGCCGCCGTCATCAATTCCGACGAACGCGTGCGCGGCCTGCTCAAGGTCGTCTTCCTGCCGGACTACCGCGTCTCCCTCGCCGAGCGCATCATCCCGGCGGCCGACCTTTCCGAACAGATCTCCACCGCGGGCAAGGAAGCCTCCGGCACGGGCAACATGAAGCTCGCCCTCAACGGCGCGGTCACGATCGGCACCCTCGACGGCGCCAACGTCGAAATCGCCGAGGAAGTCGGCGACCAGAACATCTTCATCTTCGGCCTCAAGGTCGAAGAGGTGCAGCAGCTCTGGGCCGATGGTTATGATCCGCACGCGGTGCTCGCCGCCGACCCGGAGCTGGCCTCGCTCCTCGACTGGCTGCGCTCCGAGACCTTCACGCCGGAACAGCCGGGCGCGCTCGCCCCGGTCGTCGATTCGCTCATGTCCGGCGGCGATCCCTACCTGGTGCTCGCGGACTTCCGCAGCTACGTCGATGCGCAGGAGAAGGCCTCCCAGGCCTTCCTCGACCGTCGCCGCTGGGCCGCGATGGCCATCCGCAACGTCGCCCGTTGCGCCAAGTTCTCGTCAGACCGCTCGATCGGAGACTACGCCAAGCTGATCTGGAAGACCAAATCCCTCCCTATTCCCCGCTAAGAAGGGATTGAGGTCGGTCGCCGGGACGCCCAAGATGGTCGGCCTTGCGACCCCGCGTCTCCATCCCCGTGCTGCTCGCCCTCGCCGTCCTGACGGCCGAGGGGGCGCAGCGTCCGGCCGGTGGGGTCAAGGCCGGCGTGGTCATCACCGCCGAAGGCGGACTGGAAGGTACTCAGGTCTATAAATACGATGCCGAGGGCAGGCCGTTGGACGGCACTCCCGCCAAGGCGCGCTCGTCCAATCCGCTTCCGCGTCCCGCGACGGGAGGTGCCGCCGCGCCTGCGCCGGCTCCGGCTGCTTCCTCGGCTACGAAGGTGGATCCGACCATCCGCACGGCCGATGGACGGACCGTTCCTTTTTCCGTGCAGGGCGAAGGGACAGGGAAGGGCGTCGACGGCGCGGTCGACGTGAATGCCGGCCTCAAGCGAGCCTCCAAGGCCAGCGGCCTCATGGAGCAGCGCTACGAGGCGGGCGAAGCCCCGATCGGTAAGGAGCAGCTTTACGACCGCAACAACCTGGTGACCCTCGATACGTGGCACGGCCGCTACGACACCCTTGGCCGCAAGAAAGCCGACGTCGAACTGACCGACGGACTCGGCGCCGAGGTGCGCCCGAAGGACACCATCGAAGTGAAGTCGGTGGCGCGCACGAACTCCACGGCGAACGGCGCCAAGGCCGAGATCCAAGCCTGGGAGGAGCGCATGGGCGTGACCTCTGATGACCGTTACGCCGGGAAGAAGTCCGACTGGCAGACCCGGCTTAATCCCGCTCCTAAGACCATCGAGCAGCTCTCGATGCAGGACATCAACCGTTACCAGTTCCGTCGGAATCGTTCGGACGAGCCCGGTCTCCCGGCCGTCAAACCCGGCTCGGATACGGTGCGGAACACGGGTGCCGCCAAGTAATCGGCGGAAAATGAGGCAATAACCCTGCGTTTTTGCCTCGCAGGTTAGGTAGGGGGATTTACTCCTAGACCCTTAACTTCATGAGCGACGCTCAGCCCAGACCCGCCCCCAGCGGTATCAGCGACCTCGAGGTCAAGGATGGCCAGATCATCTTCGACTCCGTGTGGTCCAGTCTGGAGCGCGAATTCGGCCGGGAGAAGCTGGCCTTCCCGCGCGAGATCTTCTGGCTCAACGGCGCCCCGGGCGCCGGTAAGGGCACCAACACGGCGTTCATCCTTCAGTATCGCGACTACGCCGCCGACCCGATCGTGGTCAGCGACCTGCTCTCGAGCCCCGAGGCCAAGAAGCGCATCGACGCCGGCATGCTCGTCGGCGACCGCGAAGTCGTGGAGATCCTCTTCCGCAAGCTGCTCGCCCCGGAATACGAGAGCGGCGCGATCGTCGACGGTTTCCCCCGTTCGATGGTGCAGGTGGAGTGCCTCAAGCACCTCTTCGCCAAGCTGAACGACCTGCGCACCGAGTTCCGTGGAACGCCGCACGGCCCGCGCTTCCCGAAGCCGCACTTCCACATCCTCGTCCTGTTCGTCGACGAGAACGAGTCCGTCCGCCGTCAGCTGAAGCGCGGCCAGGAGGCGCTCGCCCAGAACGAGAAGGCCGCCCGCGAAGGCGGCCCCCTCGCCGAGGTCCGCAAGACCGACCTCACGGCCGACGCGGCCCGCAACCGTTACCGCGTCTTCAAGGAGCGCACCTACGAGCCGCTGCAGTCGCTGCGCGACATCTTCCACTACCACTTCATCAACGCGCAGGGCTCCCTGCCGGAAGTGCAGGCCCGCATCATCAAGGAGCTCCAGTATCAGAGCTCCCTTGAGCTGTCGGAAGAGACGTACGACCTCATCTCGCCGATCCCGCTGGCCTCGCAGATCGTCCAGCACGCCCGCCAGGACCTCGTCCGCCGTCTCGACGACTACGCCGAGCGCAACGCCGAGATCTTCCGTCAGGTCATCGAGCTGATCCAGGGCAAGTTCCTGCCGATCATCAAGGCCCACGCCATCTCCGGGCAGGCGCACGTCAACATCGAGACCCCGGTCTTCGACGACCCCCTGGCCATCTCGATGTTCATCGACATCTTCTCCGAGCGCGGCTTCCACGCCGTGGTCGACCAGCACCGCATCGAGATCCCTGAGACCATCGTCGCCGGCACCGGCAAGGTGATCACGCGCGTCAAGAAGGTCTGGCGCGTGTCGATCCGCTTCGAAGGTTCCGAGATCCGCCGTGGCGGCGCCTGAGCCTAGCGCGCGACGGACGGTTCGGCTTCGATCCGGTTCTCCGAACCCTCGCGGACGGAGAGACGCTCGGCATGGCTGCGCTGGTCGGCCGGGCGGTCGTCGCGCAGGAGGTTGCCGGTGACGAGGCTGCGGCTCACCCGGGTCAGGCGCAGGGCGTGACCGTCGCCGTCCAGGATGCTGTTGTTCGTGATGCGGAGCCGCGCCGAATCCTCGACGTCGACCGCGGCTTCCTTGCCACGGACGCCGACCACGACGTTCCCGGAGAAGCTGGAATCCGCGACGCGGCGCAGCACGACGCCGTTCTTCTCGGCGAGTCCGTTGCCGTTGACGAGGTAGCGCGGGTTGCGGTCGAAGTTGTTGCCGGTGACGACTATGTTCTGGCTGTCCTCGACGAGCAGGTCGTGCGTGAAGCCTTCCCAGAAGGTGTTGGCCGAGACGGTGACCCCGCGGGCTTGGCGGATCTCGAGGTTGACCTGCACGTCGCTGAAGACGTTGCCGACGATGGTCACGTGCCCCTCGCGGGTATGCTCGCGGCCTTCACGGCGGAGCAGGGAAGGGTCTTTGCCGGCCCCGAGGATGCGGATGTTGGCCGATCCTGGTGCCTTGTGGGCGTGCTGGATGGTGCAGCCCGTGACCGCGACCTCGGCGATCGAGCCCCCGGTCGAATCGAGGAGGACGTTGGCCGAGGGCGGGCCGTTCTCGTCGTGGTTCGCCTCGATGTCGCAGGTGCCGACGTGCAGGTTGCGCACTTCTCCGCCCAGGGCGACGATGCCTCCGCCGAGGTTGTAGCTGATGTGGCAGCCGACCACGTTGGTCTGGTGGAGGTTGACGTTATCGAGGAACAGCCCGACGCCGCGGTTGCGGTAGAGATGGCAGTCGGAGATGACGACGTTACGATTGCGCACGGTGAGGCGGATGGCGTGGCGGGCTTCCCGGATCGTGAGGCGGGAGAGGGTCAGCTGCATCGTGCCGGTCGCCTCAAGGCCGTCGGCTTCGGGGTGGGCGCCGATGATTTCGAGCCCTTGGACGACCGGAGTGCGTTGAGCCCAGGTCTCAGGCTTGAAGGATTTGGGCGCGGCGGTGCCGCCGTGCGTGCCGACGATCTTAAGGGCGGGGCCCGGGCCGGCCATGATGAGCGTGGCCGTACCATCGGACGACAGTCCGAAGGCGCCAAGCTTGGCGAGATCGACGGCGATGGTCTTCGTGAGACGGTATCGACCCTTGGGGAGCGACACGCTGCCGCCGGCGTCGACGAGCTGCTGCAGGGCGGCGGTATCGTCGGCCTGCCCGTCCCCGGTCAAGGGCGCGGCGGCCGCGGACCCAAGGCAGAGCCAGGTCCACAGACAGGCGGAGAGCGTCCGGGCGGGGTTCATTTCTTGAGCAACTCGGCCATCGCCCGGCCCATGGCTTCTCCGACGTCCATGTAGGTTTCAGCGTTGCCGTTGTAGTGGCTGTTGCCGGATCCGCCCTTGGAGAGCGGGTGGGCGTAGACCGTGGCGACGTTGCCCTTGAATTCGGGGTATTTCCCGGATTCGCCGTCCACCGCCAGCTGGGCCTCCAGGATTTTTCCTCCGTTGCCGCCGGACCCTTTTACGGCCTCGCCCAGGGTGGCCAGCACGAACTTAGCACGCGGGGCCTCGAAATCCTGCCGGAGCCTGCGGATGAAGCGGACAAGGTTGGCTTCGTACACGGCCGCATGGGCGGCGTTGCCGCCGTCTTTTTCGCCCTGCCAGAAGAAGAAACCCGCGACCTCGTGGTGGTCCGCGCCCGGATAATGTTTCTTGAGGTCGGCGAGGATGCGCTTGGCGTTCGCGACGTCGTCGTCGTACTGCTTTCCGGCATACCAATCGATCGGTTTGCCTTTCTTGTCCACCCAAGGAAGGGGCGGTGGCGTATCCACGCCCTTGCTCGGGTCGGCCGGCCAGGAATCAGGACGCTCCTTGTAGGCAGGGTATACCTTGCCGTCGTGCAAGGTCCGCAGGCTGCCGGGAGGCAGCAGGTCCCAGCCGAGGCTGCGATTGCCGATGCAGCTTTTGAGGAGCATCACCGGCGCGGAGATCGCGTCGCCGAGAGGGTGGCCGATGCCGAGCTCAGGCCCCAGGTTTCGGCCGCCCGCCTTCAGCCATTCATCGTTGAAGATCTGCATGCCGCCGGCGCGGCCGACCATCACCCGCACGTAGCGGACGTCATCCCGGGCGGTCCAGACGCCCGCGGCGTCGACGAGGTAAGGGTATTTCTTCTTCGCTTTGACGGCGTGTTCGAGCGAGCCATCAGGGCCTGTCACCTTGCCGAGTCCCACCATGTTCGATTGGCCTAGCAGGATGAACACCTGGACCGGTTTGGTCAGGTCGGCCGGTTCGGCGCGGACGGAGGTGGCGAAGGGGAGCAGGGCGAGGAAGCCGAACCGGAGCAGTGATCTCATCGGGAGCCTTTCAGGAAGCCTTCGGCCCCCATCCATTCGCCGGCGGTCTTGGTCCAGCCGTCGACCGGGAACTTCGTCTGGCGCGTGCCGAATCCGTGGCCGCCCTTGGAGTAGATGTGGAGCTCGGCCGGGAGGTTCTGGCGCTTGTATTCGATGTAGAGCTTGGCGGCCTCGAGCGGGTTGGCGCCGTCGTTGTGGGCGACCACGAAGAAGCAGGGCGGGGCGTCGGCGGGGACGCTGAAGCCTTCGCGGAACTTGGTCTTATCCTCCTTCTCGAGGAAGCCGCCGCCGTAGACGAAGATCGTGAAATCCGGGCCGCGCGGATCGTCGACGCCGGGTTTCTGTTCGTAGGTGCGGGGCGTGCGGTCCCAGGAGGCGTGGCCGACGAGGTTGGCGCCGGCGGAGAAGCCGATCACGCCGACGCACTTCGGATCGATGTTCCATTCCTTGGCGTGCTTGCGGACGAGGCCGAGCGAGCGCTGCAGGTCCTGGACGGGATAGCCGTAGGGCAGGTTCTCATCGGCCGTCGGGGTGCGGTAGCGCAGGAGGATGCCCGTGATGCCGATGCGGTTGAGCCATTCGCAGACGCCCGTGCCTTCGTTCTGTGTCGAGAGGAACCAGTAGCCGCCGCCCGGGCAGACGATGACCGCGGCGCCGTTCGGATTGGCGGCCGGGTAGACCGTGATCGTAGGCTCATTGATGAACGTCTCGCGGCCGGGTTGGCTGCCTTTCGGGCCGATGCGATCGAGCACCGCCTTCGAGGGTTCGACGCGCTTGCCCGGGACGCCTTCGGGCCACAGCGGCAGGACGGTTTCGGCGGCGGAGGCGGAAGTCGCCAAAGCCAGGAGGAGCGTGAGGAAGCGCATCGGGGTGAGGCTAGGACAGCACACCTCGGCGATTGTGCCAAACAAAGAAGCGGCCGAGGGGCCGCTTCTTAAGACCGATATGGCGAGACGCCTTAGGCGATGGCCTTGACGTAGATCTCGTTGGCCTTCTTCCAGTCGACGACCTTCCAGAAGGCGTCCACATAGTCGGGGCGGCGGTTCTGGTACTTGAGGTAGTAGGCGTGTTCCCAGACGTCGAGGGCGAGGACCGGGGTGCCGTTCACTTCGGCGACGCCCTTCATGAGGGGGCTGTCCTGGTTCGGCGTGGAGGTCACGGCGATGGACTTGTCGGCCTTGACGACGAGCCAGGCCCAGCCGGAGCCGAAGCGGGTGGTCGCGGCGGTCTTGAAGGCGGCCTTGAGGCCCTTCTCGCCTTCGAGGCCACCGAAGGCCTTCTGGATGGCTTCGCCGAGGGCGCCGACGGGTTCGCCGCCGCCGTTCGGGGAGATGATGTTCCAGAAGAAGGTGTGGTTGGCGTGGCCACCGGCGTTGTTGCGGACGGCGGTGCGGATGGACTCAGGCACCTTGGAGAGGTCGGCGATGAGTTCGTTGACGTCGGCCGGAGCGGCGTAGCCGGCTTCCTTGGCGAGGGCGGCGTTCAGGTTGGTGACGTAAGCGTTGTGGTGCTTGCCGTGGTGGATCTCCATCGTCGCCTGGTCGATGTGCGGCTCGAGGGCGGCGTGAGGATAGGGCAGGGGGGCGAGGGTGTAGCTCATGGTTTTGGTGGAAGAGGTTTGGGCGGAAAGGGAAGCGGTGCCGAGTGCGGCGGCGGCGAGCGAGGCTTTGCCGATGAAGTCGCGTCGGTTCATGTCGTTACAGGTTGGCGAATTACGGCGGGGGTCAAGCCGAGGCGGTCGAATCGCGGCCTCGTTTCATATTGAAGTAGGCCTGCAGGATTTCGCGGCAGGGGCCTTCGAGGACACCGGCGGTGACTTGGACGCGGTGGTTGAGCTTGGGCAGGCTGTGGAGTTCGACCGCGCCGCCCATGCAGCCCATCTTGGGATCGCCCCAGGCGTAGACCACGCGGTTGAGCCGGCTCATGATCGTGGCGCCCGAGCACATCGGGCAGGGCTCCTTGGTGACGTAAAGGTTACATTCGTTGAGACGCCAGTCGCCGATCTTCTTGGCGGCTTGCGTGATCGCCAGCATCTCGGCGTGGGCCGTCGGGTCGTTGGCGCGTTCGACCTCGTTGTGGGCGGCTGCGATGATCTCGCCGCCGCGCTCGATGATCGCGCCGATCGGGACCTCGTCGATACGCCAGGCGTCGACCGCCAGGTTGAAGGCCAAGGCCATGTAGAAGGCGTCGTCCCGGTTCAGCTGGGACGGGCGCATCTTCTCGAACGGGCAGATCAGCCCGGGGCGGGGGGTCGAGAGGTCGCCTTCCATGGGGGCAGGATTACCCAAGAGGGTCCCATGGCAAGAGGGGAGGCAGGCCTTCGTTAAGGGTGATTGACTCCCTTGATGGTTAGAGATGCACTGCCCCCACTAAGGCATGGCTGAAGAACCCGTTATCGAACTCGAAGGCAAAATCCTGCAGGTGCTTCCTGGCACCATGTTCCGGATCGAGCTCCCCAACAAGCACGTGGTGCTGGGACGCATCTCCGGCCGCCTCCGCAAGAACTTCATCCGGATCAACCCGGGTGACCGCGTGAAGGTCGAGATGACCCCTTCGGACCTCACCACCGCCCGCATCATCTTCCGACTGCGAGATACTGCGCCCCGTCCGGCGATGCCGCCGCCCAAGCGCCGTTACTAAGCCTCCTGAAGACCCGGTTATGCCGGGTTTTTTATTGCGAAGGGGAGGGGGTTAATTCAGTCATGTTGACTTAATAACCCCTGAATAACCATGGCCATCTACAACAGCGTCCTCGACACCATCGGCAAGACCCCGCTCGTGCGCCTGAACAAGGTCACCGAAGGCCTGCACGCCGAAGTCCTCGTGAAGCTCGAGTTCTTCAATCCGCTCTCGAGCGTCAAGGACCGCATCGGCCGCGCCATGGTCGACGCCGCCGAGCGCGACGGCCGCCTGAAGCCGGGTGGCACCATCGTCGAGCCGACCTCCGGCAACACCGGCATCGCCCTCGCCTTCGTCGCCGCCGCCCGCGGTTACCGCTGCATCCTCACGATGCCTGAGACGATGTCCGTCGAGCGCCGCGTCCTCCTCCGCCTCCTCGGCGCTGAGATTGTCCTGACCCCTGGCGCGAAGGGCATGCGCGGCGCCATCGAGCGCGCCACGCAGCTGCGCGACGAGATCGGCGCGAACGCCTTCATGCCGATGCAGTTCGACAACCCGGCCAACCCGGAGGTGCATCGCCGCACCACCGCCGTCGAGATCTGGGAAGACACCGAAGGCAAGGTCGACGCCATCGTCGCCGGCGTCGGCACGGGCGGCACCATCACCGGCGTCGCTTCCGTGATCAAGGGCAAGAACCCCAAGTTCCGCGCCATCGCCGTCGAGCCCGTCTCCTCGCCCGTCATCACGCAGACCATGTCCGGTCAGCCCGTCCAGCCCGCCCCGCATAAGATCCAGGGCATCGGCGCCGGCTTCGTCCCGAAGAACTGCGACATCTCCCTGATCGACGAAGTCATCCAGGTCTCCAACGAAGACGCCTTCGCCACCGCGCAGGAAGTCTCCGTCCGCGAAGGCCTCGCCGTCGGCATCTCCTCGGGCGCCAACATCTGGGCCGCCCTCCAGCTGGCCAAGCGTCCGGAGTTCGCCGGCAAGCGCATCGTCACGATCGCCTGCTCGCCGAGCGAGCGCTACCTCTCGACCGCCCTGGCCGAGAAGGTCCGCGCCGAAGTCACCGCGCTCACCGCTTCGTAATCCGAGCTGACGGCTCGTCCTGAAGGCCCTGGTCGCAAGACCCGGGCCTTTTTGTTGGGGCAATCAAGAGGGCTGAGTCGATGACTGAATCGAGGACAGTTCAGATGCCCCAGCCGATCTTCTGGTCTCCGGTTTTCCTTTGAGTTATGCTGCGTTGTCTCTGGTAGGGCTGACCACCCTCGCTCAACCGCGGCTGACCAAGGGTGGTCAGCCCTACCTTACCTGATGCTTTCTCCTTGAATCCTTTCCCTTAAAAGTGAACATCCGTTCACCTATGTTGGATATGCGTACATTGCAGGGGTTCGAGGCGCGGTGGCCGTTGGCCTTGCCGTTGCTCGGCTCCCGGGCGGTGGCCGGATTCCCGTCGCCGGCCGATGACCATATGGAACGCCGCCTCGACCTGAACGAGCACCTGATCCGCAACCCCATCTCGACCTTCTTCCTGCGCGTCGACGGCGATTCGATGTCGGGCGCCGGCATCCTCACCGGCGACCTCATCGTCGTCGACAAGTCGCTCTCGCCGCGCGCCGGGACCATCGTGGTCGCCGAGGTCGGCGGCGAGTTCACGGTGAAGCATCTCGAACGCGACGGCGCGGGCGCCTGGACCCTGCGCGCCGACAGCCCGCGCTGGCCAGGCTGGTCGTTGCCTTTCACGCCCGAATGCCGTATCTGGGGGACGGTGGTCGCCGTCGTGCGCCGCTGCTGACGCCATGCTCCGCGCCCTCGCCGACTGCAATAACTTCTACGCCTCGTGCGAGCGCGCCCTCGACCCTTCGCTGATCGGCGTGCCGATCGTGGTCTTGTCGAACAACGACGGCTGCGTGGTCGCGCGTTCCTCCGAAGCGAAGGCGTTGGGCATCCCGATGGGCGCGCCGTATTTCGAAGTGCGCCGCACCTGCGAGGCCCATGGCGTCCGCATCTTCTCGTCCAACTTCTCGGTCTACGGCGATTTCTCCGAGCGCGTCATGGCCGCCCTCGGCGAGCAGGCGCGTGATCTCGAGATCTATTCGGTCGACGAGGCTTTCCTGGGCTTCCCGGACATGCCGGACGCCGATGCCAAGGCCCTCGGCCTGCGTATCCGCGCCGATGTCCTGAAGCGCACCGGTATCCCGATCTCGCTGGGGATGGCCCCGACCAAGGTGCTCTGCAAGCTGGCCAACGAGCGGGCCAAGGCCGATAAGTCCAGCGGGGGCGTGATCGTCGTGCCGTCCGATCCCGCCGGCCGCACGGCCTTCCTGCGTGGCGTCGAAGCGGAGGACGTCTGGGGCGTCGGTCCCGGGCTGGCCGCCCGTTTCCGTTCGCACGGCATCCTTTCGGCCATCGATCTCGCCGAAGCCGATCCGGGCTTCATCCGTCGCATCGCCGGCGTGGTCGGCGAACGCCTCGCCCTCGAGCTGCGCGGGATCTCCTGCCATGACATCGTGGAGGACGCCGGTCCGCGGAAGAGCGTGCTGGTCTCGCGCTCCTTCGGACGTCCCATCACCGATGCGTTCGAACTCGCCGAGGCCATCGCCGCGCACGCCGCTCGCGCCGCGGAGAAACTCCGTGAGGATGGCATGATCGCCTCCTCGATCGTCGTCTTCATCCGCACGAACCAGCATCGCATCGACCAGGCGCAGTATCGCGGCGACGAACTCGAGCCGCTCGACCCGCCGACCGACGACGCCCGGGCGATCTGCGCGGCGGCGGCGCGGGCGCTCTCGCGGGTGCGTCGCGATGGTTATATGTATAAGCGGGCAGGGGTGATGCTCCAAGGGCTCACCCCGGCCGATGTCGTGCAGCCTTCCTTGCCCGGCATGGGCGGTGAGATCGACCCGAACAAGGACCGCCTCATGAAGGCCGTCGACGCCTTGAATCATAAGCTCGGACGCGATGCCGTCCGTCTCGCCAGCACCGGCTTTGAACGCGAATGGAAGGGCAAGGCGGAGCTCCAGTCGGGCGCCTCGCTCTCCGACCCGGCCAACCTGCCCAAAGCCAAGGACGGTCCGAAGCCGAGGATTAGGTTTCATGAGTAGGGCCCGAGTTAGGGCCAGGGCTAGGGCCCGGGCTTGGGCTAGTTAATGACGAGGCAAGGAAGGCGAGGGGGCCTTTGGCTAGCCCTAGCCGTAGCCCGGAGAGCATCCCTCCTTGTCCCGGGAACCTTCCCCCGACATACCTACTCCTATCCCCATGAGTTCGCCCCGACTCGGATTCCGTCATGCCTTGCTGGTCCTGGCCACCGTCACGTTGTTCGGGGCGCCGCCGGCCAAGCCGGGCATCCGCGTGGGCTTCGCCGACCGCGATATCACGCCCGACATCGGGATGGAGGTCCCGGGTAATTACGGGAAGGTCTACTCGAAGAAGATCCACGATCCCTGCAAGGTGCGCGCGAGCGTGTTCGACGACGGCCAGAAGCGCGTGGCGCTCGTCGGCATCGACGCCCTGATGATCCGCCGCGAGACGGTGCAGGAGATCCGTGCCTTGGTGAAGGCCGCCACGGGCATCACCGACGTGATGATCGGGGCTTCGCATTCCCATTCCTCCGGGCCGATCGGGATGATCCTGCCCGGCGAGTTCGATCATGCCTCGGCCGAGATCCAGGAACTCGCCTACAAGAAATCTTCCTGCGCCGACGCGGGTTACCTGCGCAAGGCGATCGACGCCACCGTCGCGGCTATCATGGCCGCCGACCAGGCCAAGGCTACGGTGACCGTCGGCTACGGCGTAGGCCACGAGAGCCAGGTGGCCTTCAACCGCCGCCTTCGCATGAAGAACGGCCTGACCTTCTCGCATCCGGGGAAGAACAACCCCGACGTGGTCGAGTTCGCCAATCCGACCGACGACGAAGTCGGCGTCATCGGCGTCTGGCGTCCCGACGGCACGCTGGCCGGCTGCATCGTCAATTTCTCCTGCCACGCCACCACGAACTCCGACGGCATCGGCGCCAACTGGATCCATTACACCGAGAAGGTCATCCAAGGCTATTACGGCAAGGACGCCACGGTCGTCTTCCTGCAGGGCGCCTGCGGGGACGTCACGCAGGTCAATAACCTCGACCCCAAGGCCAATCCCGCCTCGGACGACTGGTCCCAGTTCGTCGGCGGACGCGTGGGCGCGGAGTCCCTCAAGGTCCTGCTGAGCATGTCGCAGACCCGCACCGCCGACGTGCCGTTGGCGGCCGATCAGAAGGTCTGGGAGGTCGGCCGTCGCATCCCGGCGCCGGAGCGTGTCGCCGAGGCCCGCGAACGCATCAAGGGACCCGTGACCCATAAGGATTGGGTCTGGGCCAAGGAGACCCTTCTGCTCGACGCTTTGATCGCCAAGAAGAAGGACGTCGAGGTGGAGGTCCAGGCCATCCAGGTCGGTCCGGTGGTGTGTCTTTCCAATCCCGCGGAGTATTTCGTCTCCTATGGACTCCAGCTCAAGAAGCGCAGCGGATTCCCGATGACCTTCCCGGTCGAACTCGCCAACGGCTGCGTGGGTTACGTGCCGGATGAGGAAGCCTTCGGTCCTCATGGCGGAGGCTATGAGACGCGCCTGACGAGCTACAGCAACCTGGAGATCACCGCGGGCACGCAGTTCATGAACGTCGGCCTCGAGCTCGCCGCCAAGATGAAGCCAGCGAAGCTACCCGAACGTCCGAACGCTCCTGCCGGTAAGCCTTGGGCCTATGGCGATCAGCCCCCGCAGCTGAAATGATCCGCTGGGCTTCCATCCTCTTCGTCTCGGCGTTGGCGGCCGCTCCGCTGCCGAGTCCGCTCTCGCCGGCGGATGCCTTGAAGGCTTTTGAAGTGGCCCCTGGATTGCGTGTCGAGCTGGTCGCCGCCGAGCCCTTGGTCGCCTCGCCGTGCGCCATCGCCTTCGATTCCAAGGGACGTCTCTTCGTCGCCGAGAACCGTGGTTACCCGATCGGACCTAAGGAAGGGGAGAAGCCTGCCGGTGTCATCGCCTTGCTCGAGGATACCGACAAGGACGGCCGGATGGACAAGCGGACCGTCTTCGCCGATGGCCTCACGTTCCCCAACGGCGTACTCCCTTGGGAAGACGGTGTGATCGTCACCTGCGCCCCGGATGTGCTGTTACTCAGGGATACCAACGGCGACGGCGTCGCCGACGAACGTCGCGTGTTGCTGACGGGCTTCGCCACCACCGGCAGCACCCAGCTGCGCGTCAACGCCCCGACGGTCGGGCCTGGTGGCTGGATCTACCTGGCCGCCGGCCTGAGCGGCGGCACGGTCACCTGTCCGGAGCACCCGGAGCGTCCTCCGCTCAAGATGACCTCGGACGTCCGTTTCCATCCGAAGACCCTGGAGGTCGAGCTTATGGACGGAAAGTCGCAGTATGGGATGAGTTTTGATGCCTTCGGCAATCGCTTCATCTGCATGAACCGCGTGCCGGTGCAGCACGTCGTCTTCGATTCGAAGTGGCTGAAACGGAATCCACGCCTCGCGTTCAGCGAGACCGTGCAGGACTGCAACGAACGCGACGCCTTCAACGGCATCAACGGAGGCCATGATGGGGTGCGGCTTTTCCCGATCAGTTCGAACATCACCACCGCCGACGGCCACGCCGGCTCCTTCAGCGCCGCCTGCGGCGTGAAGGTCTGGCAAGGAGCGTCGCTGCTCACTCCCGAGTGCGCCAACACCGTCCTCTCCTGCGATCCGACCGGTAACCTCATCCATGCCGATCGGCTTGTCCCCAAGGGCGCGACCTTCGCGGCCACGCCGGTGTTCGCCGATCGCGAGATGGTTGCTTCGCGAGACGACTGGTTCCGTCCGGTCTTCCTCGCCAAGGGTCCGGAAGGGGCCCTTTACGTCGCCGACATGTATCGCAAGGTCATCGAGCACCCTGACTACTTGCCGGAAGAAGTGCGTAAGCATACCGATTTCGAGACGGGTAAGAACCTAGGTCGTATCTGGCGCGTGCGGGCGGAGAAGCCGAGCGATCAGCGCCTTCATATGATGTTGGCTCTCGGCGATACGCCGAGGACAAGGTTCCGTAAGCTGATTGACCTAGGCGATGACGCTTCACCTGAAGCTACCAAGGCGCTCGCCGAGGCAGCTGTGCGGTATGCTGAGGATAAGTGGATGCGTAACGCCGTGCTCAGTGGTATCGGCGGAAGGGAAGGGCCCTTCTTGCAAGCCTTGTTGGCGGGATTGCCGGCAGAGGCTAAGGTCGACTCTGGCCTGGCGGAAATCTTCAGCTACCTCGGCGGCGCCTGCGCCCAGCCCGCGGATCTCGAGATCTCCAGCGCGGCGCCGGAGGCCATCAGGCTCGCGCTCCTGAACGGTTATCTCTCCTCAGCCGGCCGTAAGCCCGCTGGGCTGCCCGCTTCCTTCGGATCTTTGCTCGATGCCTCGCCCAAGGCCGCCATCGATGCGTCTAAGACTGTCGCGGAGCGTATCGTGGCCGTGAAGCTCATGGGGCGTCTGCCTTGGGAGCGCAGCGGCGAGGCCTTGCTGAAGCTGGCCTTAGACGAGTCTGCCCCGGAGCTATCGGCGTCCGCGCTGAAGGCCGTAGTGTCTTACCCAAGGTCAGAAGTATCGGCCGCCTTGCTCGCCGGATGGGCGCGTTACACGCCTGCCCGACGCGATGCCGTGCTGGGCGCGTTGCTCGGCGTGCCGTTCCATCTTAAGGCCGTGCTCGCTGCCGTCGAAACCAAACAGATTCCCGCCAGCGTCTTCACCGGGGTTCGTCGCCGTCAGGTGCTCGCCTCGAAAGATCCGGCCGTCAAGGCCCGGGCGGAGAAACTGCTGACCGTCTCGGCCCGACCGGAGGCCTTGGCCGAGGCTGCCAAGGCGCTGGCCCTGAAGCCTAATCCGTCGGAAGGGCGTGCCGTCTTTAACGCAGTCTGCGCCGCCTGCCATCGCTTGGATCGCGAAGGCCATGCGGTCGGTCCCGATCTCTTCGATATCCGTCGTCAGACCAAGGAGAGCATCCTGTTCCATGTCGTGAATCCCGACGCCGAGATCGCGCCGGCGTTCACCGCTTATCTCGCCGAGGCCAAGGATGGACGCGTCCTCAGCGGCCTCCTCGTCGGAGACACCCCGACCTCGATCACCTTGCGCGGCCCGTTGGGCGCTGAATCGACGCTCCTCCGCACCGACCTCGCGAAGCTCGAAGCCCTGCCTGGTTCGCTCATGCCGGCCGGCCTCGAAGCCGGGCTGAGCAAGCAGCAGCTAGCCGATTTGTTGGCTTATCTCAAAGGGGAGAAATAAATATGAGTATTTCCGCCAAGGATATCAGCAAGCTAGAGCAAGTAATGCAGGCAGAGGGGCCGGCACATTATCGTAACAGGTATGTACCCGGTGCCGAGCACGTCGGCATCTACCGGATCTTCATGATCTGGCCCGACAAGCTGAAAGAGATCCAGGAAATCGACGGTGAATGGCGCGAGAATGCGGTGACTTTCCTTGAGGTTAATCCTCGGTACTTTCGTTCAGGGTATGATAAGGCACAGTTATTGAGATATCTGAAACGCGCCGATCTGAGCCCAAAGCATAAGCAAAGGCTGAAGACTGTCCTGCTGGATGTTGTTGGTCGGCCATCAGGCGTCGAGTTCAGGCAATATTGTCAGTTGGCCGCCAGATTGGCATCCAAGGATCTGACAGTTGCCCTTTCTGAACTCGTAACGTCCGTGGATGAGGGCATCCGTCGCCGGGCTTCATGGATGATGGCTCATGCGGATGACGCATAGTTTTTATCCTGTGACAGAACTTGAGGATTGGATAGGGCGGCTCGCTTTGCCCCTACCTTGCACTTGCGGAGGTGAGGGGCGCGGGTAGGAATAGGTCACCCCGATGAGACACCCCTGTCAGAGGATGCGGACGATTTTGGCCGCCTGCTTGCTTTCATCGCTGGCCGGCTGCGCCGGCAATCCTGATCCGGTGCCGCAGGCCGATTCCGTGGCCAAGCCGGTCGAGCTCAGCTTCGGCCAGCAGTTCGAAGCGGCCGTAGCCAAAGGCAGCTGGTCGGAGCTCAATCGTCTGGTCTCAGGCAATTTTTCTTCCCGTAAGATGACGCGTCTGGGCATGTTGGCGGAACTGGAAAAGAAGGTCGGCCATCCGCAGCTCTGGGTGCGCGTCGAAGTGCTGGGCCTGATGTATCAGCTCAAGGAATTCTCCGGTCGGGATGAACTCATGCGTATCGCCCGCCTGTCGGAGCCGGCATGGTATCCCCCCGGTTACCTGGGGAACGGCAGGCTCGATGCGCGCGAGCAGGCCGTCTTGGTTCTCGGTCGCTGCGGTGATGTCGCGGGCACCCCCGCCGTCCTGACGGCTTACCGGCGGTCGCCTTCGTTTTCTTTGCTCCAGTGTCTCGTCTACCTCGGCTCGCCCGAGGCTGTCGGCCATCTGAGGCAGGTCTCCGCGATCCCCGACCAGATCCCTCCGGCCTATGATGTCGCGTGGTTCGGTTATGTCGGAACGCATGCCGACCTGCCTTTCCTCAGGCAGTTCATGCAGGCCCCGGGGCGGAGCCCTGACCGACGGCTCGCCGCGGCCTGGGCCATCACCCGGATTTCTGGGGATGAACAGGCATCTGCCCTGATCAGGAAGGAGGCGGAAGCTTTCCTCGCGGCCAACAAGGCTGACGTAAAGTTATCAAATATCTATTACCACAACCGCCTCGTAGGATTCCTTGGTACGCAGAAAGATGAGGCTTCTGTCCGTCTCCTCGAGAGGGTCGCCGTCGAAGTAAGGCATCCGCACCTCCGGCTCGTCGCCCTATGTAATCTTGCGCATAACCATGCCGATCGCAGTCAGATCGGCCGCGACGCCATCACCAAGGCGGCCAGCCTGGATCCGCAGGTCCGAAAGGACGGCATGCCCTTCATGCTTGCGTTCAAGATCGCCTACGCCGCCCCGCCCGAACGTTTCGCCACCGAACGCGAAAACCTCCGGAGGATTCGGGTGGGCAGCGTGCCTTGGAGTTTCACCGAGCGAACGCAGCTGTTCGGGTACGTCTTCAACGCCCCCTACGGCGAGGCGATGACGCCGTATTTTATCACGAATCACGACTCGCGCAGGGATTGACTCCCGTCTTAGTCCGGGCGGGCTACCTTGCGCTTGCGGAGGGGCGGGGCAGGGGTAGGAATGGAGCCACCCCTATGAGCCCTACTCGTCGTGCTTTCCTCGGTTCCCTCGGTGGCCTGGCCGCCGGTTACGCCCTTGCTCCGGCGCTGCGTGCCGCGGAGTCCAGTGGCAAGCCCCTCGGACTCGCGCTCTGCGGTCTGGGTAGTTACTCCAACGGCGAGCTCTCGCCGGCCCTCCTGGAGACCAAGAATGTGAAGCTGGTGGCCGCCATCACGGGCACTCGCGCCAAGGGTGAGAAGCTGGCGAAGCTCCACGGCTTCGATCCGGCCAACATCTATTCCTACGATCAGTGGGACAAGGTCGCCGCCAACAAGGCCATCGACATCGTCTACGTCGTCACGCCTCCCGGCGTCCACGCCCAGAACGTCATCGACGCCTTCGGCGCCGGCAAGCACGTCATCTGCGAGAAGCCCATGGCGACCTCCGTCGCCGACTGCGACGCCATGATCGCCGCGGGCAAGAAGGCCGGCAAGCGCTTGGCCATCGGCTACCGCCTGCACTTCGACCCGTATCACCAGGAACTCGTCCGCCTGGCCAAGACCCAGGAGTTCGGCCCGTTCATGAAGATGACCAGCGCCAACGGTTTCACGCTCCGCAAGCATGCCTGGCGCATCGAGAAGAAGCTCGCCGGCGGCGGCGCGCTCCTCGACATGGGCGTGTATTCGATCCAGGCCTGCTGCATGGCGGCCGACGCCAATCCGGTCGCGGTCACGGCCAAGGAACTGCCGAAGACCCAGCCTGACTTCTTCAAGGAGGTCGAACAGGCCATGGAGTTCCGTCTCGAGTTCGCCAACGGCGCCGTCGCCGACGTCTGGACCGGCTATGACGCCAACCGCGCCGAGTTCCGCGCTGAAGCCGCCAAGGGCTGGTTCGAAGGCTCGAAGCCCGTGTTCAGCTACCGTAACCTCAACATCTCGACCTCCGCCAAGGGTAAGCTCGATTTCGGCGTCTTCCGTCAGCAGCAGCGCCACATGGACGGCGTCGCCGAGGCTTTCCGCAACGGCACCGAAGTCACCTGCACCGGTGAAGTCGGCCGTCGCGACATGGTCATCGTCGAAGGCATCTACGAATCGATCCGCACCGGTAAGAAGGTGCAGCTGAAGTATAGTTGATAGGGGTAGGGGTGGGGGTAGGGGTAGGGGTAGGGGTAGGGGTAGGGGTAGGGACAGCACCACGTGCTGTCCTAGCGCCACTATGGCGTGACGTTGTCCCGACCCTGCCTTCGGCTAATCGATTCAGTCCTCGATTCAGCCCTCGACGCAGTCATCGACTCCGTCCTCTTCTTCAGTTCGTCCCCTTGGCGAGGCGCTGGCGGAGTTCGGCGACGACGGAGGCGTAAGCGGGATCGGTGGCGAGGTTCTTGAACTCGCCCGGATCGGCGTCGTGATCGTAGAGTTCGACGCCGAGCTTGCCCTGGTTCCACTCGGTATAGCGGTAACGTTCGGTGCGCACGGACCGGCCGACCTTACGCTCGGGCGTGGCCGCCTTCTTCTTGCCGCCCGCGTTGATGGCTCCGAAGTCGACCTGCGTGTAGGCGGCGTGATTCCAGAGGGCGTCGGGATGTTCCAACACCGGGCGGAGGCTCTTGCCCTCGACGCGCTTGTCGGGACGAAGGCCGCAGAGGTCGGCGACGGTGGGGTAGAGGTCGACGAGTTCGGCGACGCGCTTGGTGGCGCGGCCATTGGCGGGGTTGCCCGGGTCGCGGATGATGAACGGCACGCGGGCCGAATCTTCGTAGAGGGAGCGCTTCTGCCAGAGTCCGTGTTCGCCGAGGTTGTACCCGTGGTCGCTGATGAAGATCACGACGGTGTCCTTATCCAGTCCCTGTTTCTTGAGTTCGGCCAGCACCATGCCGAACTGGGCATCCATGAAGCTCATCGAAGCCAGGTAGGCCTGCTTGGCGGTGCGCTGGGTGTCCTCCGACATGCCGTAATTCGCCACGGCGGTGTTCGAGAGGGCCACCGGCGGCTTCGTCTCGCGGTTGCCGGCGGGTTCCTTGGCCAGCTGCACCTGGTCCTTCGGGTATTGGGCGAAGTAGGGCTTCGGGGCGACGTAGGGCGTGTGCGGACGGAAGAAGCCCACCGCGAGGAAGAAAGGCTGATCGCGCTTCTGACGCAGGAAATCGACCGCCTGCGCGGCGATCTTGCCGTCCGTCTGCTCGGCGTCGGTGCCATCGGCGGCGAGCCAGCTGACCGTGCCGCCGTAATTGCCCGAGCCCACGAGGATCTGTCCCATCTTGCCCTTGGCCTTGTCGGCGGCCGATCCGGCCGAGACGCCGATCGAGAAGATCTTATCCTCGTCGTCGCAGTCACGTCCACGGGGATTCCAGACGCGTTCCCACGATTGCGGGTCATCGAGTCCGTTGGTGCCGATCTCCTTCGGGACTCCGTAGTGGTAGAGCTTGCCGATGCGGGCGACCGCATAGCCGTTGTTCTTGAACAGCTGCGGCATCGTGACCATGTCCGGGATCACCTGTCGGAATTCCTTGGCGTTGTCGTAGACGCCGGTCGTGTCCGGGCGCAGGCCCGTGAGGAAGGAGGTGCGGCTCGGATTGCAGAGCGCGTATTGGCAATAGGCACGGTCGAAGCGGACGCCTTCGCGGGCGAGGGCGTCGATGTTCGGCGTCAGGGCCGGGCCGCCATAGGTGCCCATGCGGGTGCCGCAGTCATCGGAGACGAGCAGCAGGACGTTCTTCTTGGGCGCCGCCAAGGCGGACAGGCACAGGAGCAGGAGCAGGGCGGGGGTAAGGCGCATGGGACTCATTTAGGGGACAAGTGGGCACGTGGGCAAGGGGGCACCTAGGGCCAGGGCTAGGGCTGGGGCCAGAGCTAGGGCTAGGAAATGAAAAGGGCTGGGGCCATTTCTAGCCCTAGCCCTGTCTCTGGCTCTAGCCCTGCGAAGCTACGCTTCGCTTAGACTTCCCAGTCGTCGCCCTTGCCCTGGAGGATCTTATCGATGGCTCCAAGGACCAGATCGACGGCCTCTTCCTGCGAGGTCTGGTCGGTCTTGATATGGACTTCCGGAGCTTCCGGGGCCTCATACGGGGAGGAGATGCCGGTGAACTCGGCGATCTCGCCGCGGCGGGCCTTGGCGTAGAGTCCCTTGACGTCGCGGGATTCGCAGACGGCGAGCGGGGCGTCCACGAAGACCTCGATGAACGTGTGGTTCGCGAGGGCGGCGCGGGCCTTGGCGCGGTCGGCGGCCAGCGGGGCGATGAGGGTGACGAGGGTGATGTGGCCCGTGCCGGCGAAGAGGCCGGCGACGGCGGAGGCGCGACGCACGCTTTCGGCGCGGTCGGCGGCGGAGAAGCCCAGGTCGCGGTTGAGCGAGACGCGGAGGTCGTCGCCGTCGACGCGGATGACGTTGCGACCGGCGTCGAAGAGACGGCGCTCGACGGCTTCGGCGATGGTCGACTTGCCCGAGCCGGAGAGGCCCGTGAACCAGACTACCGCCGGCGCGTGGCCGGCGCGGGCGCCGCGTTCGGAGGCGGTGACCTTGCCGGAAGGCGCTTCGGACTTCGTGACCGCGTCGAGGATGATGCCGCCGCCGTGGATGCGGCCGCTTTCTTCGAGGGCGAAGCGTCCCGTGATCGGGCATTCGTGATGGAGGTCGAAGGCGATGTTGCGGGTAGCGCGGACGATCACCTCGCAGATCGAGTCGCGCGGCACGCTGTCCGCTTCCTTGGATTCCAGGGTCGAGGCGTCGGTCACCTTGACGATCTTCGCGATGACCGCGTCGACGTTCTGGGTGAGCAGGCGGAGACGGTAGGTCTTGTTCGGGACGAGCGGCTCCTTGCCGAGCCAGAAGATGCGGGCGCGGAATTCGCGGCCGACGCGAGGCTGGTTGGACGGGTGGGAGGCCACCTGGCCGCGTTCCACGAAGATCTGCTCGGAGAGCGTCACGCTCGCGGAGCCGCCGGTGCCGACGACCGTGCGGGACTCGGGGCCCGGCCAGTCTTCGAAGGTGCGGACCGTGCTGCGACGGCCGCCCGGCTG
Organism: Verrucomicrobiota bacterium; assembly: GCA_041180005.1. GTDB lineage: Bacteria > Verrucomicrobiota > Verrucomicrobiia > Opitutales > UBA953 > UBA953. The sequence goes on from JBEGSF010000005.1 coordinate 140,570, forward strand.
GAAGATGAGCTCGTCGCCGGGACGGATGGCGCCGGCTTCGACGCGGCCGGCGATGATGCGGCGGTGGTCGAAGCGGTAGATGTCGGAGACCGGCAGGCGCAGGGGCAGGCCGGTGAGGTCGTCCTCGTGCGAGAAGGCGTCGAGGGCTTCGGTGACCGTCGGACCCTTCCACCAAGGCATCTTGGCGGCGCGCTGCACCACGTTTTCGCCGTGCTTGGCGGCGATCGGGATGAAGTGGACGGCCTTGAGGCCGAGGGTGTGGAGGAACTCGGAGTATTCCTTCACGATCTTCTGGTAGGTGGCCTCGGAGTGGTCGACGAGGTCCATCTTGTTCACCAGCACGACGAGCTGCTTCACGCCCAGGAGGGAGAGCAGGAACGCGTGGCGGCGGGACTGGTCCATCACGCCTTCCTTGGCGTCGATGAGGAGGAGGGCGGCGGACGCGCTGGCGGCGCCGGTCACCATGTTCTTGAGGAACTCCTTGTGGCCCGGGGCGTCGATGATCGCGTAGGCGCGCTGCTTCGTGCGGAAGAAGATGCGCGTCGTGTCGATGGTGATGTTCTGTTCCTGCTCTTCGATCAGGGCGTCGAGGAGGAAGGCGTATTCGAACTCCATGCCTTCGATCGCGCAGTTCTTGCGTACCTGCTCCATCTTGCCGTTGGGCAGGGAGTCGGTGTCATGGAGGAGGCGGCCGACGAAGGTGGACTTGCCGTGGTCGACGTGTCCGACGACGACGACGTGCATCTTGCGATGGTCTTCGGCGGTGGTCTTAAGGGTGCTCACTTTGAGGAAATAGGTTGGAAGGTTGCGGTGGGTTGCGGACGGCTCACATGAAGCCCTTGGCGCGGAGTTCCTGCATCGAGTTGCGGCCGACGTGATCCTGGGCGCGGCCGGCGCGCTCGCTGGTCTTGGTCAGCTTCAGTTCCTCGATGATCTCGTCGATGTTGCTGGCCGGGCTGTCGACCGGGTGCGTGATCGGATGGCAGCCGAGCGAGCGGAAGCGCTTGCCGTTGCGGGAGAAGTAGAGGGTCGGATTCGGGATGTTCTCGCGGCGGATGTATTCCCAGATGTCGAGCTCGGTCCACTCGAGGAGGGGCTGCACGCGGACGTGGCCGCCTTCGGGGGCGGAGCTGGCGAACTGGCCCCAGAATTCCGGGGGCTGGTCCTTGTAATCCCAGGCGCCTTCGGCGGAACGGGGGGAGAACCAGCGCTCCTTGGCGCGGGTCGGGTCTTCGTCGCGGCGGATGCCGGTCACGAGGGCGTCCCACTTGAACTCGTCGATCGCGGCCTTGAACGGGACGGTCTTGAGCTCGTGCGTGACGGTCACCGGGTCGTGCGTGGCGTAGCCGATGCCGCGGCGGATCGCGTCTTCGTTGACGCGGACGATGAGGTCGATGCCATGGATGACCTTGGCCTTCTCGCGGAACTCATACATCTCCGGGAATTCATAGGTCGTGTCGATGTGCAGGAGCGGGAAGGGGATCTTGCCGCAGAACGCCTTGCGGGCGAGCCAGATGAGGACGTTGGAGTCCTTGCCCATGGACCAGGGCATGCAGACGGAGCGGAAGTTGGCGAAGGCTTCGCGGAAGACGTGGATCGACGTCTGTTCGAGGCGCGTCAGGTGGTCGTTTTGGGCGTTGCGGGACATTGGAATTAAAGGGCTAGGGACAGGGCTAGGGCTAGGAGTTTGAAAGAGATTATTTCTTAGTGCGCGTGTGCAGGCCGCATTCCTTCTTTTCGAAGCCGGGCCAGCGTCCGCCGCGTTCGTCGCCGCCGGAGGTGGGCAGCGTGCAAGGGAGGCAGCCGATCGAGCGGTAGCCGCGGTCGTGCAGGACGTTGTGCGGCAGGTCGTGCTCCTTGAGGTAGGCCCAGACCTGGTCACGGCTCCAATCGACGAGCGGGTTGAGTTTCCAGACGTCGGAATTATCAGGGCGGGCGGCGAGCGAGAGCAGCGGCGTCACGGAACGCTCGGCGCTCTGGTCGCGGCGCATGCCGGTGATCCAGAGGTCTAGGTCGAAGAGCTTCTTGCCGAGGGAGTCGACCTTGCGGAGTTCGCAGCACTTCTCCGGATCGCGTTTCCAGAGTTCGGCGCCGTATTGGGCGGCCTGCTGTTCGACGGTCTGCGCGGGGAGCACTTCCTCGACCTTGATGCCGAGGTGGGCTTCGAGCTTCGCCTTGAACTCAAGCGTCTCAGGGAAGAGCAGGCCGGTGTTGAGGGTAAAGGCCTGGATGGGCAGTCCGGCGGTCTTGGCGAGGTGCAGGATGACCACGCCGGCGGGCTGGAAGCTCGTGCCGATGCCGGCGCGGGCTCCGAAGGTCTCGTAGGCCCAGCGCAGACGGTCCACGGGCGCCAGCGTCGAGAGACGGGCGTCGAGTTCCGGGATGCGGGCTGGGTCGAGGTCGGCCATCGACTGGCTTAGGCGGCGGGAGCGGCGAGCCAGATGGCGGCCTGGTCGGCCCAATCGCCGAAGGCCTGGCCGGCCTTGCGTTCCTTGGCATACTTCTGGAACAGGGCGCCGACGACGACGGGGATCTCGTCCGCGAGGACGGATTCCTTGTAGAGGCGGGCGAGGCGGGTGCCTTGGCGGTTGCCGCCGAGCATGAGGTTATACTTGCCCGGGGCCTTGCCGACGAAGCCGATCTCGGCGTTGTAAGGACGGGCGCAACCGTTGGGGCAGCCCGTCATGCGCACGACGAGTTCTTCGCCGGGGAAGCCGGCTTCGGCCTGAGCATCCTCGATCTTGGCGAGGATCTTCGGGAAGACGCGTTCGGATTCGGCGAGCGAGAGACCGCAGGTCGGGAGAGCCGGGCAGGCCATGCCGCGTCCCTTGACGAGACCCGGATTGAAGACGATGCCGCAACCATGGTCGCGGAGGGTCTGCTCGACGGCGGCCTTGTCGGCTTCCTTGATGTCGGAGAGGATCAGGTTCTGCGTCGCGGTGAGGCGGAACGTCGGCGAGTATTTCTCGGCGATCGTGCGGAGGGCGGTCTTGAGCTTGTAGTCGCCGGCGTCCTTGACGCGGCCGGTCTCGATGAAGAGCCCGAGGAACCACTTGCCGTCGGACTGCTTCGTCCAGCCGAAGGCGTCGCCCTGGCCCACGAAGAGGAACGGCTTGGCGGCCGGCAGCGGAGCGCCGAGGTGCTTGGCGAGCTCGCCCTTGAACCATTCGACGCCCTTTTCCTGCAGCACGTACTTGATGCGGGCGTGCTTGCGGTCGGTGCGATCGCCCCAGTCGCGGTGGATCTTGATCACGGCCTCGCCGACGGCGACGACCTGTTCGCGGGTGAGGAAGCCGATGACGTCGGCCAGGCGCGGGTAGGTGGCCTTGTTGCCGTGGGAGGTGCCGAGGCCGCCGCCGACGAGCAGGTTGTAGCCGACGAGCTTGCCGCCTTCGACGATGGCGACGTAGCCCATGTCGTTGGTGAAGACGTCGATGTCGTTGTTCGGGGGCAGGGCGAAGCCAGTCTTGAACTTACGAGGGAGGTAGGTCTTGCCGTAGAGCTTGTCCGTCGGCGCGCCGGCGTCGTCGAGGTCGGCGGGCGGCGGCATGTACGGATTGGCCTGGTCGACCGAGGCGCGAGCCTTGGCGATCTTCTCGCCGAGACCGAGGTCGAGCTGGACGCCGTCCACCCAGATGGAGTGATAAGAGGTCGTCTTCGGCAGCAGGGCGCGGGTCAGCGTGAAGGCGTCGTCTTCGATGGCCTGGGTGATCGCGTCGACGGGGGGATTGGACGGGGCCGTGACGTTGCGGTTTACGTCGCCGCAGGTGGCTAGGGTGGAGGAGAGGGCTTCGTTGATCGACTTGATCAGGTTGCCGATGCCCTTCTGGAGCACGCCGTGGAACTGGAAGGTCTGGCGCGAGGTGATGCGGAGCGTGCCGTTGGCGAAGCGTCCGGAGAGCTCGTCGTAGACGAGGTACTGGGCGGCCGGGACGATGCCACCGGTCTGGCGCGTGCGCACCATCACGGAGTATTCCTTGGCGACCTTACGCTTGTCGCGGTCGTCCTGCTGGTAGATGCCGTGGAACTTGATGAACTGCTCGTCATCGCCGCTGAAGCGGTCGGCCTCAGGGTTGGCGAGGGTTTCGCGGATCGTACCGGAAAGGTCGGGCTTATCGGCCTTCAGGAGTTCGTTCTTTGCGAGGGGCTTGCCGGAGGTAGGGTCCATGATTTAATACTTGATAAGATGAGTTAGGATTACATAAATAGGGGTCAAGTTTAAATAAATGGTAAATTGTGACATCGGCCGGGTGGTCTTTGTCGGTGCAGGCCCCGGAGCTCCGGACCTGATCACCGTCAGGGGACTGCGTCTGCTCCAGCAGGCCGACGTCGTCATCCATGATGCCCTCCCGGGGGACGCCCTCCTGGCGGAAATCCCGGCGAGCACGAAGATCGTCCCGGTCGGCAAGCGCTGCGGCGTCCATTCGATGACCCAGGATGAGATCAATGCCGTGCTGGTGCGCGAAGCGCGTCAGGGCGGACTGACGGTCCGTCTCAAGGGCGGCGATCCCGGCGTGTTCGGCCGTCTCGGCGAAGAGATGGATCACCTCGCCGCGCATGGCATTCCTTTCGAAGTCGTCCCGGGCGTCACCGCCGCGACGGCCGCCGGCGCCGACGCCGCGTTCCCGCTGACGCATCGCGGAAAGGCCGCCTCCGTCACGTTCCTCACCGGTCACTGCGCCGATGGCACCGATCAGAACTGGAAGGCGCATGTGGAAACGGGAGCCACGCTCTGCCTTTACATGGGCGCGAAGGCGCTGCCGTCCGTCGCCGTCAAGCTGATCGCCGCCGGCGCCAAAGAGGATCTCCCGATCCGCCTGCTTTCAAAAGTCTCGCAGGATGGCGCGTCCGACGTGCTCACCACGCTGACCGATCTCGCCTCAGGAAAGGTCGACGTCTCCTTGCTGCCCACGCCGCTCATCGCGGTCGTCGGCGCGGTCGTCGCTCCGCCTCGCCATGCCGGCCTGATGGGGCGTATCGCGGCGTTCGCCTGAACCAGTTGTTCAGCGACTAAGCAGCCACCATCCAGCTGCTCCTAGGCACCATCCGCCGAGGGTGAACGCTAGGAGCCAAATGCCGACCTTGACCCATTTCGGCGTCTCGGCGGAAGGCTTCTCTACGAAAGGCAGTCCCGAACGCTTCGCGATCAAATGGCTCATGCTGGGGTGCGTCGCAAGGAGCGGGCTCATGCGCACCTTGGCTCCGGATTTCGCATGTTCCTTGATGATGCTCGCCACGTCACCCCCGGGGCCGGCGTGACGTCCAGGCAGGAGAAAGAGCATGAGCACGATCACGTCGCCAGGGGCTTGCCCGAGCGCGGTCGCCAGAAGGGGTTCGTTGAAAGCATACTCCGGGCCCTCTCGGCGTTCCATCGAGCAGGCGACGAGTCGCGATGAAGGGATGTCCATCTCCGCGGCGAGGTCGCGAGCCAAGGCATCGCGAACTCGCGTTACTTCAATGATGGGCGAGCCATGATCGCAGAGGAGGATGGTGTCTTTCTCGACGTCACCTGGTGTGTGCAGAAGTTGGTCGGAGAGGATTTCGAGAAATTCCGCACCGTCCTCGCCATAAAGCGTGGGTCGAATCGTCAGCTTCATCGCGCCGGGCTGGGCGTCGGCGAAGACTTTGGGGAGATACTCCGTGATCGCGCGGCTAGGTCCGATGAAGAGCGGCAGCACGACAAGTTCTTCGATGCCGTCCGCCTTGGCTTGTTGGACGGCCTGTTCGAAGATGACCGCCGGCTGGCCGCCGAGCAGGGCAGGGTCGATCTTCGTCGAGTGCATCGTCGAGACCGGGTGGACTTCCTTTCCGATGAGCTGGCCCACTTCCTTGGCCAGGCCGCGCAGACCCAAGGTCGCCGCAGGTTCGTAGGAACCGTTGTCGACGAGGAGGATGCGCGTGCCGGCCATGGGCTTTAAGTGAGGGATAAACTCCATAATTGCAACGCAGGGCTGGTTCATTGCGGGTTGCCTCGTTTCGGCGGGTCGGTTTCCTTTTCGTATGCCCCGCCGTCTCCTCGCCTGCCTCGCTCTCTGCCTGAGCGTCGTCTCCCTTTCCGCCGCCGAAGGTTGGCTCACCGATCTCGATGAAGGCATCAAGCTCGCCAAGGCCGAGAAGAAGGCGATCCTCGTCGACTTCACCGGCAGCGACTGGTGTGGCTGGTGCATTCGCCTGAAGAAGGAAGTCTTCGACCAGAAGGAGTTCGCCGCCGTCTCCAAGGACTTCGTCCTCGTCGAGCTCGACTACCCGCAGCGCAAGCAGCAGAGCCCGGAAGAAAAGGCCAAGAACAAGGTCTGGGCCGAGAAGTTCGCGATCGAAGGCTACCCGACGATCATGCTGCTGAACGCGAACGGCGAACCGTTCGCGCAGACGGGATATCAGGCCGGCGGTCCGGTCAAGTATCTCGCCCATCTCGCCGAGCTCCTGAAGGACAATACGCCTGAAGGACTCAAGGCCTATGCCCAGATGAAGAAGGACGAGGCGCTGGTCCGTGCTTATGGCGCCGATCTTGAGACGCTGGCCGCGCCTTTCTTCGAGAAGAAGGATCTGGCGGGCGGCGAAGCCGTCATCGCCCAGTTCGTCAAGGACAAGGGGCTCACCGGCGCCGCCCGGTTCAACCTGCTCCTGAACGCCCGTGTCGCGCTCACCCAGGCCTGCAAGCCCGGAGACCATGCGGCCCTGCTCAAGGTCCTCGATGAGCTCATCGCCGTCGCCCCTGCCGACCTCAAGGAACTCGCCGACGCGAAGCAGTTCCGAGCCCAGGTCGCCGCCGCGGCCGCCGCCAAGGCCAAGAAGTAATCTCATGAAGAAGCTCCTCCTCACGCTCCTCGCAACGGCGGCAGCCCATGCCGCTCCTATCTGGCTTACCGATCTCGACGCCGCCAAGGCTCAGGGCGTGAAGGAGAACAAGCCGGTGCTGGTGGACTTCACCGGCAGCGACTGGTGCCCGCCCTGCAAGGCGCTCCATAAGGCCGTCTTCGAATCCTCCGAGTTCGCCGAAGCAGCCAAAGGCTACGTCCTGGTGGAGCTGGACTTCCCTCGCAACAAGCCGCAGACGCCTGAACTCAAGGCCAAGAACCGCGAATGGCAGCAGAAGTATGCCGTGAACAGCTTCCCGACCGTCCTGCTGCTCGACGCTAGATCCGGCGATGTCTTCGGACGTGTCGGCGGTTTCGGCGGACAGACCGCCAAGGAGTATCTGGCCAAGCTGGCCGCCTACAAGAATACGCCGGAAGGCAAGGCCGAGCTGGCGAAGGAAATGAAGGAAACCGCCGATCGTTCGGCCAAGAGCCGCGTGCTCGGCCAGAAGATCAACGAGGCGATCGCCGCCAAGGATTTCAAGGCAGCCGAAGCCGCGCTCGAAGAGATGTTCGCCGACGTGACGGGGCCGCGCCGTGCCGTGCTGCCTTTCAACAAGGCGCGCATCCTGGTCATGATCGAACCTGCGGCCAAGGAGAAGGCCTTGAAGCATATCGATGAGGCCATCGCGGCCGCGCAAGGCGACGAGGCCATGACCCGCTCTTTCAAGGCTTTCCGCGATAAGCTGATGTCGGCCGAAGGCGCTGCTCCGAAGCCGGCTGGCGAGCCCAAGAAGGGCGCCTGAGCCCTCAGCTCAGAAGTCCGTACAAAGGCGCCGTGAGGATTTCCTCCGGCGTATTTCCTTTTTGGCGGAGTTCACGGATCGACAGGCCGGCCGAGCGCTTGGCGAGTCGCTTGCCATCGGCGTCGACGATCAGCGGGGCGTGGGCCCAGGACGGCGCCTTCCAGCCCAGCGCGCGGTAGAGCAGCAGTTGTCTCGCGGTCGAGAGGAGCAGGTCGGCCCCGCGGACGACTTCGGTGATGGCCATGGCATGGTCGTCGGCGACGACGGCGAGTTCGTAGGCCGGGAAGCCGTCCTTGCGCCAGACGAGGAAGTCGCCGAAGTCACGTCCGGCGACGAACGCCTGCGCGCCTTGGAGCGCGTCGACGAACGTGATGGTTTCGCCATCCGGGACGCGGAAGCGCCAGTTGGTCGGGCCGGGTTCGCGGGCCTCGCGACCGGCGCCGAGCGGGGCCCGCAGGGCGGGCGGAAAGATCGGCTCGGCGTCATCCTCGGCATGCGGGGCCGTCAGGCTGCGTTCGACGTCCTTGCGGGACTTGTCGCACGGGTAGATGGCGCCGGTGGCGTGGAGACGCTGCCAGACCTCGCGGAACCAAGGCAACCGCTGCGACTGGACATACGGGGCGTGCGGGCCGCCGACGTCGGGGCCTTCGCTCCACTTCAGGCCGAGCCAACGCAGGTCCTCGATGGCCGCGGCGGCGAACTCCGGTCGGCAGCGGCCGGCGTCGAGATCTTCGGTGCGGTAGATCAGCGTGCCTGAGGCGGCCCGCGCGGCGGCGAGGGCGAACGTGCGGGCGTGGCCGACGTGCAGATAGCCGGTCGGGGTCGGGGCTATCCGTCCGCGGCTCATCAGAGCGGATTGCCGGTCGGGATGAATTCCCATTTCACGCCGAACTCCGCGGCCACCGCGGCGGCGAGGGCCTTCACGCCCCAGGTTTCGGTCGCGTAATGTCCGCAGGGGTAGAGGTTCCAGCCTTGTTCGTGCGCTTCGTTGAAATGCTCTTCGCGCAGCTCACCGGTGATGAGCGTGTCGCAGCCTTCGGCTTTCAGGTGGCCGAGCGCGCTGCGTCCGCTGCCGCTGAGGATCGCGATCTTCCTGGGCTTGGCGGCGCCGAACTCGATGCCCTTGAAGGTCTGCGGGTAGGAGGCCTTGAGGCGCTTGCGCAGCGTGGCACGCGGGATGCCTTGGCAGATGCAGGCGATGGGCAGGCCTTCGTAATCGACGAACCAGTCGACGACCTTCAGGCCTAGGTCCTGGGCGATGAGCGCATTGTTGCCGATGGCCGGATGCGCGTCGAGGGGGAGGTGGCTGGAGTAGAGCGAGAGACCGGTCTCCGTCAGCGCGGCTTTGCGCAGGGCGCGGACTTCGCGTTCGGGCGAGACCGGACGCCAATACATGCCGTGGTGGACGATCAGGAAATCCACGCCGCGGCGGGCGGCGGCGGCGAAGACCTCGGCACCCGCGTCGACGGCCGCGCCGACCTTACGCACCGGACGCGTGCCCTTGTGCTGAAGGCCGTTACGGGAGCCTTCGAAGTCGGCGATGTTCTTGCGGTTCGTGAGCAGGTCGCAGAAACGCGCGACCTGGGCGGCGGTGACAGGGGTCTTCACAGTTTCTCGAATTGGTTGGGCTGGGCGGCGGGTCGGATCAACGTCGCGGGCTCGAAGGTCTCGGGCGAGAGCTTCGCGTCGAGGGAGGCTTCGGTGATCCGGAGCAGGTCGGTGTCGCGGCTGGCTTCGTCGCGCACGCTGCATTCGGCCAGCATCCACTGCTCGCCGACCTTGGAAAACTCTTCGACCTGTATGAGGCGGGTCGTTTCACCGCGGGCGTCGTGGCAGATCGCCTGTACGAGCACGCCGTAGACGCGGTCGATGGCGAAGGTCACCTTGGACGGTTCGGCGCCGGCCGGATTGGCGGCTTCGTAGACGTTCACCGGTCGGCGACGTCGTTCCGTCGTGACGTAGGTCGCCTTGGGCCAGTGCGTGAAAGGCATCTGCAGGTCGAACGGCGAGATCAGCAGTCCTTCGGCCAACGGCACGAGCGGCGAGCGGTCATCGAGTTCCTTCGCCGGAGCGCCTTTGACGGAGACCCAGACGCGGCGTTCTTTGGCCGACTTGAAGGAGATGAAGGCGAGGGCGAGGCGGCCTTGGGCGTCCTTCAGTTCGCCGCGGAGCAGCTGGCCGCCGGCGATCGAACGGGCCCAGAGGGTCCCGGGCACCGGCGCCGAGGCGTCGCCCCGTCGCGGCTTGTGCGTGATCTCAAAACGCAGGCAAAGGTCGGCGCTGAGGCGCGAGGCGCGGAAGCCGCCCAGGAACTGGGAAGACTCTTCTTCGGTCAGCTTGCGGAAGCCGGAAGAAGTGTCGGGCTGGGCGAAGGCGCCGAGCGCGACGAGGCAGGATACCCAGCGAACGGTCAGGCTGAGCAGTCCGGGCTTCACTGCGGCTTACTTGGCCGGAGCCGGGGCGGCAGGCTTGGCCGGAGTCGACGCGGCCGGGGCCGGGGTGGACTGGGGCTGGGCAGCCGGAGCGGCGACAGGGGCAGGAGCGGCCGCAGCAGCGGCGGCCGGAGCAGCCGGGGCGGCGGTAGCGGCGGCATCGAGGGCCTTGACGGTCGGCTTTTCGCGGGCGACGAAACCCAGATACAGACCAAAGCTGAGGACGAAGAGGACGACCGTGAGGGTCGTGGTCATCTTCGAGAGGACGTTGGCGGATTCGCCGCCGAAGACGGTTTCGGCCGCTCCGCCACCGAGGGCCGCGCCCATGCCGGCGTTGGCGCTGGGGCGCTGCATCAGGATCACGAGGACCACGAGGACGCAGACGATGAAGAGGGCCACCACGGAGGCGTAGAGAAGGAAGTCCGACATGACCCTATCCAAGGGGTCGTTTCCCCATAAAACAACGCCAAAATCAGGACCGGAGGTAGCTGCCCCCGGTGACCCGGTAGGTCAGCCACTCGCCGGAAGGCGGCGGGACGGTGCCCGTCGCGATAACCTGATGCTTTTCGCCGACTTCCTCCCAGAAGGCTCGGCGGCGGGTGTCGTCCAACTCGCCGAGGACATCGTCGGCGAGGATGACCGGCGGGGTCGGGGCGCGTTGGGTGTCGCGTTGGAGGCGGGCGAGGCAGAGGGCCAGGACCAGGAGGCGTTGCTGGCCTTCCGAGGCGTAGTCCGCGGCGTCCTGTCCGCCGAAGATCATCGAGAAATCGTCCCGCTGCGGACCTCGGAGGGTCGTGCCCGTCGCGAGGTCCGCGCCGCGGGTCTTCGTCCAGACTTCGGCGAGTTGGTCGGCCGGAACGTCGGGCGCGTAGCGGAGGTCGGCGCCCTTGTCGGGGAAGCCGGCGCGGGCGCAGGTCTCGCGGAGCGTCGCGGCGAGGTCGGGCAGCACGCGCGCGCGGGTGGCGGCGATCAGCTGGGCCGGAGCGAGCATCGCTTTTTCGAAGGCGCGGAGTTCTTCGTCGGAACGCACGTCGGCCTTCAGCAGCGCGTTGCGACCCTCGAGAGCGCGGCCGTAGTCGCGCACCGCCGTCAGGTAGGAGGCGTCCGTTCCGCCGATCGCGGCGTCGAGCCAGCGGCGACGGTTGGAGGGCGATCCGCGGACGAGCCTAAGGTCGTCGGAGCAGAAGACGATGGTGGGGAACTGTCCGAGATGCTGGGCGACGGACGCGACGGGCGTGCCGTTGAGCAGGGCCTTGCGCGAGCCCTTGGCCAGGCGTAGCTCGATCTCGGCGTTCTCCGTCGGCGAGAGGCGGACATCGAGGCGGAGGCGGGCTTCCGTGCAGCCGGCCCGGACGAGCGGGGCGATGTCCGTCGTGCGGAAAGAGCGGAAAGAGGATACCAGGGCGGCGGCCTCGAGCAGGTTGGTCTTCCCTTGGCCGTTGTCGCCGAGCAGGAAGACGCGCGGGGCGTCGGTGACGACGTCGGCGAAGGTGAGGTTACGGAAATCGGCCGCCCGGATGCGGGTCAGGCGCATGGCTTATTCCGGCAGGAGGATGACCGTTCCGATCTTCGGCAGGTTGTTCACCGAGGTCATCTTGTCGCGGTTGGCGTTGAAGATGGCCGAGATGCGCGCCGGCCCGGCGTCGCCGTAATTCTTGCGGGCGATGCTCGAGAGGCTGTCGCCTTT
>JBEGSF010000006.1:0-150238 GCA_041180005.1 Verrucomicrobiota bacterium
GCCATCTGCTTCTCCACGGCCCCGAGCTTGGCGACGTCATCGGGGTCTTCCTCGAGTTCGATCAGCACGAGCCGCCAAGCGTAGGCCTGCTTGAGGTCTTTGGGGGTCTTTTCGCCCGATTCGTAACGGTCGGCCAGGATGCGGATCGCTTTCACGTCCCTGCGCATGGCGGCGCGTGTGTAATAGTCGAGGGCGAGGCGGTAATTCTGAGGCATGCCGGGCTGGCCCGTCTCGTAGGCCTTGGCGAGTTCCCTGAGGCTGTGGCGATCGCCGGCGTCCGCACCCCGACGGTACTGCTTGAAGGCCTCGTCCAGGTGCTTGTCTCGAACCGCGAGCTGGTTCTTGAAGCCTGGGGATTTCTTGTCGGGCTTGACGGCGTCGGCCTTGGCCTTGGCGAGGTCGCCGAGGACGCGATAGCCCATGGGCTGACCTTTGTCCGCGGCCTTCGTCGCCCACTCCGTCGCCTTCGTCTCGTCCTTCGTGACGCCGAGCCCGCGTGCATAATAGAGCGCCACCACGCTCATGGCCCTGGCATGACGGTTTTCCGCCGCCTTGTTCATCCAGGTGAAGGCGACCAGCGGGTCGTCTTTGATCTGCAGGTCCGCCGGCGCGTAGATGGTGTGCCGCAGCGCGAGGATGTACTGAGCCTGCGAGTTGTCGGCTTTGGCGAGGGCGAGGAGTTCGGCCTCAGGGGCGTCGGCCTTGAGTTCGCTTACGTAGCGGTCGTGCACCTCGTTGGGCAGCTGGGTGATCGGCACCTCCCATTGGTTGGACAGATCGATCACCAAGATCGTCCCAAGGGCGGTTGCGATCAGGTAGGGTTTCGCTCGGGCGAATTGACGGCGCATGGGCACATCCAATCCTTGGGATGTCCCGTGGCAAGGGACTAAGAAGAAGCCATAAGAAGCGCGGTCGGAGGGCTTGCCTGTCTCCGCCCTCGGGCTAGTCGTTATTTATCCCCATGCGCCTGCTCGCCTTGTTCTGCCTCACCTCGCTCATCGCCAAGGAGCAGCCCGTCGTCCTCGGCCATGGCACGGCTCGCTACTCCCTCGACCTGGCTTGGGCCAAGGCCGATCCGGCCGTCGCCCCGGTGGTGAATTCCCACGCCCTCGCCGAAGACAAGGCCGGCCGCATCTATCTCGTCACCGACCATCCGAAGAACGACTTCCTCGTCTTCGAGAAGGACGGTCGGTACGTCCGCTCGATCAGCGCGGGGCTCGGCGGCGGCCATGGTCTGGAGATCTTCGAGCAAGGTGGCGTCGAGTATCTCGTCCATGTCGACTCGGGCTGGCACATGGCCGCCGAGGGATGGAACCCCTCCGCCGTCGAAGGTCGCATCACGTTGCTGACGACCGACGGCAAGCTCGTGCGGAAGTTCCCGACGCCGAAGGAGCTCGGCCTCAGCGACGGTAAGTTCATGCCGTGCGACGTCGCCTGGACCCCGGCGGGCACGCTGCTCGTCGCCGACGGCTACGGCTCCAATCTCATCTATGAATTCTCCCTCGAAGGTAAGCTGCTCAAGAAGTGGGGCGGCCCCACGAAGGACGCGGCCAACCTCAGCAACGCGCACGGCATCTCGATCGACGCCGCTGACCCGCGCGGTCCGCTCGTCTGGGTGCCCTCGCGCAGCCAGAACCAGGTCAAGGCGTTCACTTTGGACGGAAAGCATGTCGACACGCTCGACCTGCCGGGCGCTTTCGCCGGCCAGCTCTTCTTCCGTGGCGACAAGATCTACACCGCAGTCTGCTGGAGCAAGGACGCCAAGGGTAAGCGGCTCCCGCAGTCCGGCTTCCTGCTCGTGCTGGACCGCGCCACCAAGAAAGTCCTCAGCGCGCCGGGGGGCGACGAGCCGAAGTATGTCGACGGCAAGCTGCAGCCGCTCGGTCAGGCCCAGCCGATCTTCAAGCATGGCCACGACCTCTTCGTCGATTCCGCCGGCGACATCTACCTCGGCGAATGGAACGCGGACCGTCGCTATCCGTCCAAGCTGACGCTGCTGAAATAACTCAGCTGATCAGCAGCAACCGCGGTGAGCCGGGGTGGTTCTCCGGGGCGCGATGGACGCAGGGCGGCACGGGGCTTCCCGGCCAACGTGTCGCAATCCGCCACAGCGCGAAGGTGCCGAATGGGTAGGGCTTCGCCCCGGGCTTGGGCGCGTAATGGGAGTCGTAGCTGTTGTCGTGCAGGAACTCGGCGAAGCCGGCGTCATCCGCGCCGCCGTATTCCTTGAGCAGGGCCGCGCGGATCTCAGGGACCTGGACCTTCAGGAGGGCGTCTTCGTTGCGGAGGCCTTCGCTGCAGGCGCCGTGATAGGTGCAGAGCCATGTGTCGACCTCGACGGGCGCGCTGTCGACATGGAAGGACGTCACGTCCGTCGGCACCGTGCCGGCATCAGGCCCTCGCACGCAGTCGTAGACGCAGTTCAGCGAGGGGGCCAGGTCGTGGTCGCGCAGGAGCTGCTGGTCCGCGAGCATCGCCTCGGCGGCGGGCTTGCCGGCAGGACTTAGCTCCAGGGCGCGGATGCGTTCATCCTCGAGCGCGACGATGCCTTCGCCCGGGCCGAGCTTGGCGATGACCTCGGCGTAGTCGCCCGGCAACGTGCGTTCCCAGCAGAGGGCGTTGACGCCGTCGGCGAAGCGGGTGGTCCGCAGTTCCTCGAAGCTCCGCACGAGGCGGACGCGCGGCTGGCCGGTGCCGCTCACTTCAGCGCGAAGCGCTTGGCGAATTCCTTGGCGAGCGCGTCGTAGGCGACGGCGCCCGGGGAATGGACGTCGTACTGGAAGATCGTCTGGCCGTGGCTCGGGCACTCCGACAGGCGGATCGTGCGCGGGATCATCGTATCCATGACGAGGGCGGGGAAGTGGGTCTTCACTTCCTCGACGACCTGGCGGGAGAGCTTCGTGCGCACGTCGTACATCGTCATCACGATCGCGCCGACGGTGAGCTTGTCGCTCGCGCCGGCGGCCTTGAGCTGGTCGACCACGCCGAGGATCTGTCCGAGGCCTTCCATCGCGAGGTATTCGGTCTGCAGGGTGACGATGAGGTGGTCGGACGCGCCGAGGGCGTTCATCGAGAGCATGCCGAGGGCCGGCGGGCAATCGATGAGGATGGCCTTGTATTTGCCCGAGGCGACGACGGGCGCGAGGGCCTCGCGGAGACGGCCGAGGTAGTTCTCGGCCTGCGCGAGTTCGGATTCGACGGCGGCGAGGTCGACTTCGGACGGGATCAGGTCGAGCTTCTCGGTGGACGTCGCGACGATCATGTCGGCGGCCTTGGCTTCGCCGTGCAGGACCTTGTAGAGGGACTTGCCTTCGGTCTTCTCGATGCCGAGCGCGCTGGTCGCGTTGGCCTGGGCGTCGAGGTCGATGATCAGGGTCGGGACGCCGAGGCGCGCGAGGCCGGCGCCGAGGTTCACCGTGGTGGTCGTCTTGCCGACGCCGCCCTTCTGGTTCGCGATGGAAAAGACCTTGGTCACTTAGGCGTCCTCGATGGGGCGTTCGACTTCGGTCGGGGCTTCGTAATCGATGCCGGCGAGGCCGAAGCCGAAGTTCTTCATGAAGTCGGACTGGTAGCCGGCGAAGTCGGCGTGGGCGTCGAAGGTCTCGGTCGTGACCTGGGGCCAGGCGTCGAAGACGGCCTTCTGGACGTCGGGCGCCATCTCCCAGTCGTCGATGCGGACGCGGCCGTTCTCGTCGAAGTCTAGGGCGTTGCCGTTATACATCTGCTTCTCGAAGAGGCGCTGGATCTGCTCGATGCAGCCTTCGTGCGTGCCCTTGGCCTTCATGATCTTGAAGAGCAGGGAGACGTAGAGGGGGACGACCGGGATGGCCGAGCTGGCCTGCGTGACGACGGCCTTGTTCACGGACACGAAGGCGCGGCCACGGTGGAGCTTCATCAGGTCGTCGATCTTACGGCCGGCGCGCTCGAGGTCTTCCTTGGCCTTGCCGATGGTGCCGTCCTTGTAGATCGGCCAGGTGACCTGCGGTCCGATGTACGAGTAGGCGACGGTCTGGCAGCCTTCCTTGAGGACGCCGGCGCCATCGAGGGCGTTCATCCAGAGTTCCCAGTCCTCGCCGCCCATGACCTTGACCGTCTGCGCGATGTCGTCGGCGGAAGCGGTCTCGAGGGTGACCTCGTTGACGACCTTCTTGTCGGTATCGAGGTTCTTGGCGTGGAAGGGCGCACCGGTCGGCTTGAGGACGGACTTATAGGTCACGCCATCGGGAGCGGTTCGGCGAGGGGAGGCGAGGGAGTAGACGACGAGGTCGACCTTGCCGCCGGGCATCTTGGACTTGATCGCTTCGATGACCTGGGCCTTGAGCTCGGCCGAGAAGGCGTCGCCGTTGATCGAGACGGCCTTGAGGCCGGCCTTCTTCGCTTCGGCATGGAAGCCGGCGGTGTTATACCAGCCGGGAGAGCCCGGCTTGTCGCCTTCGCCGTTGCGTTCGAAGAACACGCCGAGCGTCGCGGCGCCGGAACCGAAGGCGGCGGAGATGCGGGAGGAGAGGCCGTAGCCCGTGGAGGCGCCGATCACCAGGACCGACTTGGGGCCGCCCTGGATGGGCTTGCGGGACTTCACGTAGGCGATCTGCTCGCGGACCGCCGCGGCGCAGCCGTCGGGGTGGGAGGTGATGCAGATGAACCCGCGGACGCGAGGCTTCAGGACTTGCTGGGACATGTGCCTACCCTTGAAGGCGGGGAAACCGACTTCAATCCGTAATTGAGCCGTAGGCCTGCTGGTGGGCCGCCTTTTGCCTCGCTTGTCCCATCTTGTTGCCGACTCTCCCGCCCATGTTCAGCGCACGCCTTGCTTTTGCCGCGGAGACCAATGCCTTGAGTAAGGCCAAGGCGAAGCGACTCGCGGCTGGTCAGCCGGTGCTCGACCTGTCCGATTCCAATCCCGCCAACGCCGGCTTCGCTTGGTCGGCCGCCGACCTCGGTCCGTTGCTGCGCCGCGACGGTGTGCAGCGTCAGGATCCCAACCCGATGGGCATGGCCTCGGCCCGCACGGCGATCTCGGATTATTATTCTTCCCGTGGCGCGCGCGTGCCCGTCGACCAGCTCTTCCTGACCGCGAGCACGAGCGAGGCTTATTCCTGGATCTTCAAGCTGCTCTGCAATCCGGGCGATGAAGTCCTCGTGCCCGAGCCGGCCTATCCTTTGCTTGAAGTCATAGCCGCCCTCGAAGGCGTGACCCTGCGTCCGTATCAGCTCGTCCAGCTCGCCGGCGAGTGGGTCATCGACGCGACCACGCTCAGCGTGAACCGCCAGACGCGCGCGGTGCTCTGCATCAATCCTTCCAATCCGACCGGCGCGTTCGTCGGCCGTCGTGACCGCGACGTGCTCCGCGGCTTCGCGCTCAAGCACGGCCTTGCGATCGTATGCGATGAAGTCTTCCTCGATTACCCCGCCGAAGGCGTCGCGTCGCCGGGCACATGGGCCGGCGAAGCCAACGTGATGACGTTCGTGCTGAGCGGCCTGTCCAAGGTCGCGCTCGCGCCCCAGCTCAAGCTCGGCTGGATCGTCGTCGCCGGACCGGCTGCCTCGACGCTCGAAGCCTGCCGACGCCTCGAGCACATCGCCGACGCTTTCCTTTCGGTGAACACCCCGGCTCAGCTCGCCTTGCCGGATCTCCTGCGCCGGGCCGAGCCGCTCCGCGCCCTGGTCCGTACCCGCGTCGCCCAGGGTGAGGCCACCTTGCGCGCCTGGGTCGCTTCGACCGGCGTCGGCTGTACGGTGCTTCCGCGTCCGGCCGGCTGGACGGCCATCCTGACCTTGCCCCCCGGCGTCCATGAAGACCGCTTCCTGATGAACGCCCTCAGCGAGGGTGTCTGGGCTCACCCGGGATACTTCTATGGCATGCCGACCACGACCCCGAGCGTGGTTTTGAGCCTTTTGACCCCTCCGGACGCCCTTTCGGCGGGACTGCAAGGCCTGGACCGCGCTTTGAAGCGGACTTAAGGGGTAATTACCGCTTGCCAACGGCCCCGGCACTCCTTTGCTCCGACTTTCCAAAAGGAGCCCGAACACTATGTCCCGTATCTGCAGCGTCACCGGCAAGCGCCCCGTCAAGGGCCGCCGAATCATTCACCGCGGTCAGTCCAAGAAGAGCGGCGGTATCGGCTTCCAGCTCGTGAAGCAGACCAAGCGCACGTTCAAGCCGAACGTCCAGCGCATCCGCGTCCTCCAGCCTAACGGCGCCGTCAAGCGCCAGTGGGTTTCTGTCAAGGCCCTCAAGGCCGGCCTCGTCACCAAGGCCTAAGCCTCGGTCAACGACCCTAGCAAAAACCCGCCGCGAACCGGCGGGTTTTTTGTGCCCGGACGAAAACAGGGTGCCTTAGGCGAACCGCTGCCAGAGCACCGTGCCCCAGATGGCCAAGGCGATGACGATGGTCAGGAAGACCGCGGCGCTGCCCATGTCCTTGGCCCGTTTGGCCAGGGGGTGACGCTCGAGCGAGATGTGATCGGTGTTGGCCTCGATGGCCGAGTTGATGAGCTCGACGATCAGGATCAGCTGGAGCGAGGAGAAGAGCAGGGCCTTTTCGGGCAGGCTGACCGGGACGAACCAAGCGACGACCGACAGGGGGACGACCACGATGAGCTCCTGCTTGAAGGCTTCCTCGTGGGTGGCCGCGGCCTTGAGGCCGTCCCAGGTGTATCGCAGGGCATTGAACAGGCGGGATAAGCCGCCTTTGGATTTCATCGACTGGCCGTAAGGCTCCTGGTTGGGCATCTCACGGCACCTTACCCCCCTGATTTCTGAGGGCAAAGGCAATTTTAGGCCCCAAAAATCGCTTGCCAGAGGGGGGTGCTACCCTAGGTTCAGTGGTTCCCTAGTCGGGAAACCCACCATGCGCGACGATTACCTCCAGGAAGCCCGTAAGATCATCCCTGATGCGAACATTCTCATCAACGTGATCTCCAAGCGTGTTAAGCAGCTCCGCAGCACGGCCGACTACTCCGTCCAGCCCCCGAAGTATAACCACACCCTGGGCGACGTGTTCGAAAAGCTTTCCCCCGAGGATATCGCCCTGCGCGAAGTCATCGAAGGTCGTATCTCCTGGGAGTTCCGTCCCGAGGACCGTCTGCCTGCCTAAGGCGGATTTCCCGATCAGCCGGTCTCCCGGCGCGTAGCCTTTTCGTTTCCCGATGGCCGCCCGCCGCGAACAGTCTCTTCCCGAGGTCAATAACCCGAAGGCGGGACGCGACTATTTCATCGGCCCGACCTACGAGGCCGGGATCGTCCTGCGCGGCACCGAGGTGAAGTCCCTGCGCGCCGGTCGCGCCAACATCGCCGACGCGTTCATCAAGATCAGCCCGAAGGGCGTGATGCTCTACCATGCGCACATCGCGGAGTATGACTTCGGCAACCTCAACAACCACGCCTCCTACCGCACGCGTCAGCTGCTCCTGAAGCGGGCCGAGGTAGACAAGATCGCCGCGGAGATCCAGTCCGGCGGCCACGCGATCGTGCCGTTGAAGATCTATTTCAAGCACGGCCTGGCGAAGTGCCTCCTCGCCGTGGGCAAGGGCAAGAAGATGCACGACAAGCGCCAGGACATCAAGGAGCGCGAAGCGAAGCGCGAAATCTCGCGCGCGATGAGCCGACGGAAGTGAACCCGCCGCTCCATCTCGTCCTGCTCCGCCCGGAGATCCCGCCGAACACCGGTAACATCGGCCGCATGTGCGCGATCACCGACTGCGTGCTGCACCTCGTCCACCCGCTGGGCTTCAAGATCGACGACGCCAAGCTCCGGCGCGCGGGGATGGATTATTGGCACGAACTCGACGTCCGCCATCACGCCGACTGGGAGGCTTTCCTCGCCTCGCCGGGCCGACCGGCGCGACTCTGGCTCTTCACCACCAAGACGAACAACGGCCTCTGGGACGTCCGCTTCCAGGAAGGCGACGGCCTGGTCTTCGGCAGCGAGAGCTGCGGCGCCTCCCCGGAAGTCCACGAGTGGTTCGGCCGCGACCGCGAGGTGAAGATCCCCCACTTCAACGAAAAGACCCGCTCGCTCAATCTCTCGACCGCCTGCGGGATCGCGACGTATGAGGCGTTGAGGCAGATCAAGTGTAGATGACTGAGTCGATGACAGATGTCTGCGTCGATGAGTGATTGGTTTTAGTCGGGTCGCGATTTTCGATAGGATATCAATCCGCCGATCAGCCTTCCGACCAAGGCCATTTGGTCGGTTATGTTTCGGCTGTCCCCTGTTTCAATCAGGTCAGCCCGATGGCAGACTTCTATCTGTGACTCGAGTTCGCAGAGCGAGCCGCGGGCGATATAGAGGAATCTCAGCGAGTCCCGATTTGTGCCCCGACCATTACCTTCGGCGATATTCGAGGGGATGGAAATGGCGGCGCGGCGTATCTGGTCGGCCAGTCCGCGATCGATGGTTTTGGCCCGCCTCACGCAAAGTTTGTAAATCAACACCGCCAGATCCCTGGATTCCGCCCATGCCTTAAGCTGACGATAGGGCGCGCCCTCTGTCGAAGATTCCATGCCCTAGCATGTTTGTCCGGTCAGCTCGTTGCAAAGATGGTATTCCCCCAGGCTTTTGCGGGCGGTTTCTGTCATCGATGCAGTCCTCTGTCATCGACTCAGTCATCTGCTCCTCCCGCTTGCCTTCCCCTTCCTGCCGTTACTCTTTCCCTCATGTATCGCCTCGAAGCCATCCGCTCCCGCATCGCTCCGGCCCGTACTCGCCTGCTCGCGCATCCGCTCTACGCGCGCATGGCCTCGCTCGACGATGTGCGCGTTTTCATGGGGTCGCACGTCTTTGCGGTCTGGGACTTCATGTCTCTGCTCAAGCGTCTGCAGCGTGACCTGACCTGCGTGACGGTCCCCTGGGTGCCGGTCGGCGATGCGGAAGTCCGTTTCCTCATCAATGAGATCGTCTGCGGCGAGGAGTCCGACGTCGACCCGAAGGGCACGCGCATCTCGCACTTCGATCTCTATCTCCGCGCGATGCGTGAAGCCGGGGCCGACACTTCCTCGGTCGATAAGGCCTTGGCCTCCGTACGCGCGGGTGGCTCGACCGCCTCGGCCTTGGTTTCCGCCGGCGTGCCTGCCGGTGCCGCCGCCTTCTCCGGTGCGACCTTCGCCCTGGCGGCCAACGGCAAGTCCCACGAGGTCGCCGCGGCCTTCACCTTCGGACGCGAGGACCTGATCCCTGACATGTTCACGGAACTGGTCACGCGCTTGAGCCGCGAGCACCCGGGCAAGCTCGACACCTTCCGCTACTACCTCGAGCGGCACATCGAAGTCGACGGCGGTCACCATGGCGCGATCTCGCTCCGCATGGTCGAGCTGCTCTGCGGTAACGACGATCGCAAGTGGGACGAGGCGGGCGTCGCCTCCGTCGCCGCGATCGAGTCGCGCATCGCCCTGTGGGATGCGATCCTGGCCGGCCTCAGGGCTGCCTGACGCGCAGGTTGCGGTATTCGACCTTCATCGGCGGGCCGACGTGCACCTGGACACCGAGCTTGCCTTCGGGGTGGCGGCCGGCCGCATCATCGTCGATGACCACGCTCATGACGTGTCCGTTGAGGATATGCACCTGCGTGCCGCCGCGGACGATGAGATGATATTCGTTCCAGTCCCCCTTGCGGATGAACGTCGCGAGTTCCTTCTTGTCGCCGACGGAGCCGACGATCTCGGCTTTCTGGCCGGGGCGGATACGCGTGATCTGGCCGCGGATGGCGTTGAAGGTGCGGCCACGTTCCTCGTAGTTCTGGCCGGTGTGGGCGTTCTGCCCGTCGATGTCGGCCTGCGGGCCGGTCAGGGCGAAGGTCAGCCCGGCGACGTCCGCGCTGTGGTAGTTGATGCCGCTGTTGCCGCGGTCAGAGATACGATACTCCGCCTTGAGCTCGAAGTCGCCGGGCAGGCTGCCTTCCCAGATGATGAAGGTGTTGCGCTTCACGATGGTCTCCGGGGTGATCTCGCCGACGATCGCGCCGCCTTCGCAGCGCCAATACTTGGGGTCGCCCGTCCAGCCCTGGAGCGTCTTTCCGTCGAACAAGCTCTTCCAGCCCAGGGTTTCTTCGGCTGAAGGCACGGGCAGGGTCTGCTTCGGCGTCGGCGGGATGACTTCGGCGGCACCGAGATGGAGGCTGAAGGCGAGCAGGAGGGGCAGGGCGTTCATGGGGTATGGCTTGATTAAAGTGGAAGCCCGCGGAGGTCGCTCCTAAAACCGACCCATCCCCGCCCCATGGCCGCCACCGATCGTCCGCTCGCCAACCGCATCCTCTGGGGGCTCCTCTTCGGGGTCGTCGCCGGCCTAGCCACCTTGGCCTTGGGGCAAATCTCGCCCGCGTCGCTCGCGTTCATGCGCAAGATCTCGACGGAGGTCTTCGATCCGCTAGGCCAGGTCTTCCTCCGGCTCCTGTTCTTCGTGGTCATCCCGCTGGTCTTCGCCTCGCTTGCCGCCGGCGTCGCGCAGCTCGGCCGACTCGACCGCCTCGGGCCTCTCGCCGGACGGACGTTCGCGCTCTTCTTCCTCAACATGGCCATCGCCGTGGGGCTTGGTCTGCTGATGATGAACGTGCTTCGGCCGGGCGATCATCTCGATGCGGGCGCGAAGACGATGCTGATGCAGGAGTTCGGCGGAGCCGCGCAGAAGCACGTGACCACCGCCGCGGCGCAGCCGTCCCTCTCGCTGTCCGGCATCGTGGAGATGTTCATGCCCAAGAACCTTTTCGGGGCCGTCGTCGGCCATACCAACGGCACCATCGGCGACGTCCTGCCGCTCATCGTCTTCGCCTTGCTCGTCGGCGTGGTCGGCACGCAGCTCGCCGAAGCCAAGCGTCGGCAACTCCTGTCGGCGCTCGACCTCGTCTCCGAGCTGATGACCGGCATCGTCCAGCTGGCCCTGAAGCTGGCGCCTTATGCGGTGCCGCTGATGATCTACGGCGTCATCGTGAAGATCGGCCTGGATATCCTGATCGCCCTCGGGGTCTTCGCCCTCGGCTGCCTGGCCGTCATGCTTCTCCATCTCTTCGGGACGATGTCGTTGTGGCTACGTTTCTGGACGGACCGTAAGCCGCTGGCGTTCTTCCGCGACATCCGCGGGGTGCTCGTGACCGCTTTCTCCACCAGTTCGAGCAACGCGACCCTCCCGGCGGCCTTGGAATGCTCGCAGAACACCCTCGGCCTCAAGCCCAGCGTCGCGGGTTTCGTGCTCCCCCTCGGCACGACGATGAACATGAGCGGCACGGCCCTTTACGAAGGCTGCGTGGTGCTCTTCGTCGCCCAGGTCTTCGGCGTCGACCTTTCCGTCGGCCAGCAGCTGACCTTGCTTTTCCTGTCCGTGCTCAGCGCGGTCGCCGTCGCGGGCATCCCGGGCGGCTCCTTGCCGCTCATCGCCGGCTTGCTCGTCACCTTCGGCATCCCGCCCGAAGGCATCGGCATCGTGCTCGGCGTCGACCGCGTCCTCGACATGGCCCGCTCGATGACGAACGTCGGCTCCGACCTGGTGACGACCGTCGTGGTCGACGCACAGGAACGGAAGGCCGATCTCCGCTGACTGCCATGCGTAGTCTAATCCTTTCCACCCTCCTGTGCTGCGCGGCCCTCGGCGCGGCTGAGTCCTCGGCTGACCTTGCCAAGCGCGCCTTGGCGGAAACGGCGACGCCGGTCAGGCCATTCCTGCCTGGCGGTCAGCCGGCTTGGAACGGACGCGCGGTGCAGTTCCTCTACGCACCCGCGTTCGACCTGCCTGAGGTCTCCGGCGCGGTTCGCTACCGGTTCGTCCTGCGGGATTCCGCCGGACGTGAACACGCCTTCCACGGGCTCCGTCCGTCGGCATCCCTCGCGCCCGTGTGGACCGAGGTCGCCGTCGGGCCTGCTTCCCTGACCGTCCAGGGATTGGACGCCTCCGATAAGATCGTCGGCGAAGCTTCCGTCCGGCGTCTTCATCGGGCGGCGCCATTTTCCACGCCTGTCGCCGAGGCGATCGATCCCGCTGGGCCGGCCCGCGCCCTCGCCACCTTGGTTCGCTCGCCGGACCTGCGCTGTTGGTTCGGCGACGCTCAGCCCGAGCCGCAGTTCGTCCTCTACCGTTATCCCTCCAAGATCGTCGGTGCCGCCGCTTCGGCTCTCGCGACCTATGCCGCCCAGCAGCCCGCGCCCGCCGACGCGGCCGAAGCGCTGGCCGCTGCCCGTCGGGCCGCGGACTACCTTCTCGCGATGTCATTCGCCGACGAAGCCGTCTGGGCGGGACACCCTCCGACTTATCATCCCACCTTGTATCGTGAACGATTGAAGGGGCATATGTCCGCCGGGAATTATCTCACTAACTGCGGCGCCGAGACGGGCCGCTATCTCCTCGACGTGCATGCAGCCACGAAGGACCGTCGCTATCTCGACGCCGCCTTGCGCATCGCGGCGACCTACGAGAAGACGCAGCTTCCTGACGGCAGCTGGCCGCTCTTCGTCAATCCCCGCGACGGCAAGCCGGCTTCGCCCAACATCCTCGTTCCCACGGGCGTCGTGGGTTTCCTGGATCAGCTCGAAGCGGTCAGCGGAGAGCGTCGGTTCGCGAAGGTCCGTGGGCGCGCTTTGGCTTGGATCATGGTGAATCCGGTGCGCACCTGGAACTGGCAAGGCCAGTTCGAAGACGTCCGTCCGCTGCCGCCCTACGAGAACATGACGAAGCATGAGGCGTGCGACCTGGCTTTGCATCTCCTCGAGCAGAAGGAGCGAACCCCGGAAGAATTAGCGCTGGCCCTGGAGATCCTCCGGTATTCCGAAGATCAGTTCGTGGTCTGGGCCCAGCCCCCGAAGGACACGCCCGTGAGCCAGAGCGCCGATGGCGCGGCCGGCGGCAAGGCACGTAAATGGCTGCTGCCTTGCGTGCTGGAGCAATATCGATGCTACGCGCCGGTCTGTGCCAGCTCCGCCAAGCTTATCCGGACTTATCTGGCCGCGTGGCGTGCGACCGGCGACCGTCTGCATCTCGAGAAGGCCAAGGCTTTGGGTGCTGCTCTGGCGCGTGCTCAGTCCCATGTGAAGGCGCCTGGGAGGTATCAGACCTGGGTGATGCTTCCTCCCGGAGCCATGTGGTTCAACTGCGAGCTGATGGCGGTACGTGCCATGCAGGAGCTCGCGGCCGCCCGTTGACCTGATCAGAGCTGGCGCAGGAGCACGACGCCAAGGATGGCGACCGCGCCGCCGACCCAGAGGCGCCAGGAGGGACGTTGGCCTTCGACGCCCCACTGCATGATCAGGCCGATCAGAGGCGTCAGCGCCACGACGCTCAGCACCAGCGCGGCATCGTTCTTGGTGAGCGCCCACTGGTAGCACGCCACGCCCAAGGCGGGGCCGGCGAGGCCGTTCATCAGCATCCAGACCGGCGCGGTGCGCCAGGCGTAGGGACGGGTCACGCGTGCCAGCAGGCCTTCCTTGCGGGCCGACCAGATGACGAAGAGCAGGACGATGGGCACGCCGCCGAGCAGGCGTACGAACCCTTGCGCGAAACCGTCGGGAATGGTCTCGCCCGCGCGGGCGCAAGCGTCGACTGCCATGGGCGTGCCGACGGCGCCGCAGGCCTGGCCGAAGGCGGAGAGCAGGCCCAGCCAGACGCCCGTGCGGCGGTCCGCCGGGTCGCCTTCCGCCGGCGCGCCGAGCGCCACGCCGACGCCGGCGAGGATCACCAAGGCGGCGAAGAGCTGCGGTCCGTTGGGCGAGAGGTCGAGGATCTCGTATTCGAGGAAGAGCGCGATCGGGGCGGCGAGGCACTGCGTGAGCAGCATCGTCAGACCGACGCCGATCCGCGGCAGCGCGTGGAAGAGGGCGATGTCGCCGACGCCGAGACCGAGCACGCCGCCGAGGAGGAGCCAGCCCCAGCCGGCGCTGAAGGGATGCCGTCCGCTGAAGGCGACGAAGAGCCCGACGATGACGAGCGCGACGAGCAGGCGCCCGAGGTTAGCGAGGTCGGGTCCGTGATGGGCCGAGCTGCGCCGCGCGCAGGTCACGGACCACGCATAGAAGAAGGCGGCTCCGAGGGCGTAATCCATCAGTCGAATTTCTCCAGCACGGCCACGCCCACGGCGTCGGCCCTTAGGCGGCCCTCGCCGTTCAGGCGGAAGCGGGTGCCGGCCAGTTCCATGAGGTTCTCCTCGACGAGGTCGGCGAAGAGGTCGCGCACGCCCTGCGGCACGGGGGTCTCGAAACGCTCGGCGAGCGCGAAGAGGTCGATGCCTTCGTTCAGGCGCAGGCCGAAAACCAGGGCGTCGCAGAGGAGGTCACGCGCGCTGAGCGCCTTCGCCTGCTCGCGCACGGGCTGGCCTGCTTCGATGCCTTTGATCCATTGGTCGAGGTTCGCCGGATTCGTCCAGCGCACGTGACCCCACTGCGAAGAAGCCGAAGGGCCGTAACCGATCCAGGAGCCCATCTCCCAGGTGATGAGGTTGTGGCGGCAGGCGTGGCCGGGACGGGCGAAGTTGGAGGTCTCGTATTGCGAGTAACCTCCTGCTTCGAGCGTCTCCCAGGTGCGACGATAGAGGAAGGCTTCGAGCTCGCGGTCGATCTTCACCTTGCCCTGCGAGAGCTTCACGAACATCGCGGTGTCCTCTTCGAAGGTCAGGCAATAGGTCGAGAGGTGGTCGGGGTTGAGTTCCATCGCCCGCGCGAGGTCGTCGGTCCAGCGCTTCTCGTCCTGCCCGGGGATGGCGAAGATGAGGTCGAGGTTGCGCGAGGCGAAGCCGGCGGCCTCGATCAGCCCCCATGCCTCCATGATCTGCTTGGGCGAATGACGGCGGCCGAGCGCGTCCAGCGTGGCGTCGTCGAAGCTTTGTACGCCCATCGAGACGCGCGTGACGCCGATCTCCTTGAGCGCGGCCAGCTTGTCGGCGCGCACGGAAGAGGGCGCGAGCTCGACGGTCCATTCGCCGGGTTTGCCCGCGGCCTTGGTCATCGCGTGGCCGAGGCGGCGCAGGTCGTCGGCGGGCAGGAGTCCCGGCGTCCCGCCGCCCCAGAAGGCGGTCTCGACGCGACCCGGCGGATGGAGCTCCATCTCGCGCTCGATGGCGGCAAGGTAGCGGTCGATCTCGCCGCGCTTAGGCTGTTCCTGGTAGAACGAACAGAAGTCGCAAGACGACGCGCAGAACGGGACGTGCAGGTACAGGGCCGTCGCGGACTGGACGGGCGCGGACATCACTCGAGGCCGAGCTGCTTGCGGCCGGCTTCGGAGATCATGCGCGGATTCCAGACCGGGTCCCAGACGATCTCGACCTCGGCCGACTCGACGCCGGGCAGGGCTTCGAGCTTCGACTTGGCGTCGGCGGCGATGACCGGACCCATGCCGCAGCCTTGCGCTGTGAGCGTCATCTTGGCGGCGACCTTCTGTCCGCCGCGCACGCCGGGGGTGAGTTCGAGGTGATAGATGAGTCCGAGGTCCACGATGTTGACCGGGATCTCCGGGTCGAAGCAGCCCTTGAGGGCTTCCCAGAGCGCTTCCTGATTCACCGGGCCGCTGGCGACGGCTTGGTCCTTCTTGCCGTATTGTTCGACGGCGTCAGAGCCGAGCGCCTCGATGTCGGCCGGGGCGATGCGGAAGAGGCCCATCGGAGTGCGCACGGTCACCGACCCACCGAGGGCCTGGGTGACGGTGACTTCCGTGCCTTTTTCCAGCACGACGACGTCCCCGGCGGGGATCAGGGTCGAGGCGCAGTCGCGGACGAGCTTATGGACGGAGGACATGCTGAGAAAACAGGCGGTAAGCCCCCGGGACGCAAGCGTGGGGTGCGGCTCGGATGTGCTTTTGAGGGTGGTCGGGTTGCATGCCGTGGAGACGCTCAGGGTTGTGGCCGGCCGGCCGTCGGCTAACTTGTCCGCAACCCCACTTCCCATGCGTTGTCTTCTGGCCCTGCTCCTCGCCCTGACCGTCCAAGCCGCCCCCGTCACGATCTTCGACGGCAAGTCCCTCGCGGGCTGGGAGGGCGACGCCGCCTGGTGGCGCGTCGAGGACGGCGAGATCCGCGGTGGTTCTTCCACGGTGAAGGTTCCGAAGAACTTCTTCCTCGCGACCGAGAAGTCGTATCAGAACTTCGACCTCCGCCTGCAACTACGCCTGACCGGCACGGGCTTCGTCAACAGCGGCGTGCAGATCCGCAGCGTGCGCGTCCCGAACAGCACCGAGATGAGCGGCTACCAGGTCGACTATGGCAAGGGCTGGTATGGCAAGATCTACGACGAGAGCCGCCGCAACAAGGTCATCGCCGAGCCGAAGGACGCGGCCGCCGTCCTCGCCGCCGTGAAGGAAGGCGAGTGGAACGAGTATCGCATCCTCGCCGAGGGCAACCGCATCCGCAGCTGGATCAACGGCGTGCCGGCGCTCGATTACGTCGAGACCGCCCCGAACATCGCGACCGACGGCAAGATCGGCATCCAGGTCCACTCCGGCGGCATGGCGGTCATCCAGGCCAAGGACATCACGATCGAGGAGCTGCCCGCGACGCCGGGCGCGCTGACCTGGGATAAGGTTAAGCCCGAGCCGAAGCAGGCCGCGCCGGCCAAGGCGGCTCCCGCCAAGCGCGACACGAGCTACAACGATGTCCAAGGCGTGCGTCGTTCCGCCGAGGAACAGCAGAAGCTGTTCAAGCTGCCGGAAGGCTTTGAGATCGAG
Source organism: Verrucomicrobiota bacterium (assembly GCA_041180005.1). GTDB lineage: Bacteria > Verrucomicrobiota > Verrucomicrobiia > Opitutales > UBA953 > UBA953. Next base: position 16,629 of record JBEGSF010000006.1, read on the forward strand.
CTCTTCGCCAAGGAGTCCGCCGACTTCGGCAAGTTCATCATGCTGATCTTCGACCAGCAGGGCAGGGCGTGGTCCAGCACCGCGCTCGAATACCCGGTCGACGCCAACGAGAATCCCGCCGCCGCCGAGGCGCTCTACAAGTCCAAGGCCCGCGACAAGGTGATCGTCTTCGACAAGCCCTTCGAGCCGGGCGTGCGTCAGCCGCGGGCCTTCGCCGATGGTCTGGCGATCCCCGAAGGCGTCCTGCCTTATAAGGACGGCGCCGTCGTCCAGCACGGCCACGACATCGTCTTCCTCCGTGACACCGACGCCGACGGCAAGGCCGACGCCCGCGAGGTGCTGCTGACCGGTTTCGGCGTGCAGGATTCGCACCTCTTCCCTCACCAGTTCACCCGCGCTCCGTGGGGCTGGTTCTGGCTCGCCCAGGGCGCGTTCAATTCCGGCAAGGTCACCTCGAGCAAGGGGGACGTCACCGACTTCCCCAACACGCGCATGGCCCGCTTCCGTCCGGACGGCAGCTTCTTCGAGCCGACCAGCGTCGGTCCCTGCAACATCTGGGGCCTTGTCCTGACGGGCGAAGGCGAGGCCTTCATCCAGGAAGCCAACGACTACGGCTACCCGGTGATGCCTTTTCACGAATACGCGCTCTATCCCGGCTGCGCCGATCGCCTCGCGAAGTCCTATCAGCCGCCTTTCCCGGTGCAGGCTCCCGATTTCAAGATGAGCGGCAGCGGCCTGAGCGGTCTCGCTCTTTCCGACGTCGGCGTCTGGCCCAAGGGCTACGACGGCGTGATGTATATCGCCAATCCGATCACCTCGAAGGTGAACGCGGTCCGCCAGCATCGCGAGGGCTCCGGCTATCGCCTCGAGAAGCTCGACGACTTCGTCACCTGTGACGACCCGTTCTTCCGTCCGATCGCCATGACGATGGGGCCGGATGGCTGTCTCTACGTCATCGACTGGTATAACAAGATCATCAGCCATAACGAAGTCGCCCGTAACCATCCCGACCGCGACAAGCAGTCTGGCCGTATCTGGCGCATCAAGCCGAAGGGCTTCGTCCCGCAGGCCGTGCCCGACTACACCAAGCTTTCTTCGTCCGACCTGATCGCCCGTCTCGGCTCGAAGATCGCCGGCGACGCCCATCTGGCCTGGCAGACGCTCGCGGACCGTCGTCCCGAAGAGGCGACCACCGCCGCCTTGTCCGCGCTCGCCGGCGATGCCTCGGTTCCCGCCGCCCGCCGCATCCAGGCCCTCTGGGTCCTCGGTGAACATGGCCAGAAGGTCGGTCCGCTCGCCGAGCGTCTGCTCGCCGACACGAACCGCAACGTCCGCCGCGAGGCCGTGAACGCCATCCGCCACCTCGGCGCCTGGTCGCCGCATTTCGAAGCGCTGGCGAAGCTCTCCGCCGACCCTGATGCGGAAGTCCGCGCCGCCGCCATCAAGGCCCTCGGCGAGGCCTCGGTGAAGCACCCCGCCGCGCTCGGCGTCATGATGCGTTTCGCCGGACCTTCGCTCGAAGGCCCCGTCGCCCCGGATCGGCGCGGCAAGCCGATCAAGGTCGGCGCCGCCTACGAGCGCGACTTCGAGCGCTTCCTGGTACGCATGTACCTGGAGCGTCAGCCCGAGGCCGTCGCGGCCTTCCTCGCCTCCCCGGAAGCCAAGGCGCTGCCGGCCGAGGGCCGCATGTTCGCCGCGCTCGCGCTCGACCCGAAGGTCGGTGCTCCGCTCGTCGCCGATCTCGTCGGCCAGCTGGACCGCGCGCCGGGCCCCGATGAACTCTTCGCCGTCGCCAAGACGCTCGACCAGCCGACCAGCGTCGCCGTGCTGCGCAAGCTCCTCGCCGACGCCGCCGTACGTAACCGCGTCGTCGAGCTCCTCCTCGTCTTCCGCACCGACCTCGACGCGACCAAGGTGGGCCCCGTGGTCGCCGAGGCCGCGCAGGCCTTGCTCAAGCAGGGCGTCGCCGAGCGTGCCCTCGCGGCCCAGCTCATCGGTGGCTTCCAGCTCCTCGAACTCGAGGATGGCCTGCTGGCCCTCGTCGCCCGTGATGATTCTCGTCGCGAGTCTCTCCTTGGCCTGCAGCAGTTGCGCACGACCAAGCCCGAAGCGGTCGCCGCGCTCATCGGTGCGGCTCCGGCGGAGATCTCCCAGCTCGCGCTCCGCGCCTTGGTGGCTTCCCGTGCTCCGCAGGCTTCCGCGCTCGCGATGAAGCTTTATCCGACCCTGACGGTGAACGATCGCAAGGTCGTGCTCGACGGCATCAGCGGCACGAAGGCGGGCGCGAAGGCCATCGCTGCCGGCCTGGCCGACAAGACCGTCGCGGTCGCCGACATCGAAACGCCGGTGGCGGAGAAGCTCGCCATCGCCCTCGGCGACAGCCCGGAGCTCGCGGCTGTCTCGGCTCAGCTGGGCGGCGTCTTCCGCAGCGTCCTCGCCCTCGACGGCAGCAACGAGGCCGTCGCGAAGTCGGGTATCGTCCTCAAGGGCGCCTTCACGGTGGAGACCTGGGTGCGTCTCGACGGCAAGGTCGATAACAACGACAGCCTCCTCGGCGTCGCCGGAATCCTGGACCTCAATTTCGCGGGCGGCGTCTTCCGCGCCTACATGGGCGGCAAGATCCATGACGCCGTGGTCTCGTCCAAGCCGACCTCATCCGGCATCTGGACGCATGTCGCGCTGACCCGCGACACCGCCGGTATCCTGCGCATCTATCAGGACGGCGAGCTCACCGGCACTTCGAAGACGGCCCAGCCTCATGATCTCCCGGGACTGACCATCGGTTGGTCCACGCCGAAGGGCGGCACGCAAGGCGCCTTCGCCGAATACCGGATCTGGAACGTCGAGCGCAAGCCCGCCGAGGTCCGCACGAACATGACCCGCACTTTCGCCGGCGAGAAGCTCCCGGAGTCGCTGGTCTTCGCTTCGGCGAGCGGCGACGCCGCCTGGGGCAAGCTCGGCAAGGGCGCCAAGGTCGTGCGCACCACCGACGCTCCTCCGCTCCTCAACGCCGAGCAGTTCGCCGCCCTCGAGCAGAAGACCGCCCGCTTCACCGCGCTGTCCGCAAAGGCCGGCGACCCCGCGAAGGGCAAGGCCCTCGTCGCGCTCTGCCAGTCGTGCCACATGATCAACGGGCAGGGCGGACTCATCGGTCCGAACCTCTCCGGCGCGGGCGCGATGGGCATGGAAGCCGTCATCCGCAACATCATCGAGCCCAACGCCGCGATCGAGGCCGCCTACCGCATCTTCCAGGTGAAGCTGAAGGCCGGCGAGGTCATCGAGGCGTTCTACGTCTCCGAAGACACCACCGCCTTCGTCATCCGTCAGCCGGGCGGCGCCGACCGTCGCATCCCGAAGGCCGAGGTCGCTTCCGCGAAATACCTCCGTCGCTCGCTCATGCCGGAAGGCCTGCTCGACGGCTTCACGGACGAACAGGTCACGGACCTCTTCGCCTACCTGAAGACGCTGAAGTAGGCTCCGTAGGGCCAGAGCTAGGGCTAGGGCTGGGGCTAGGTGATATGGGTGAGCGGGGCAGGGTTTATTCCGTGCCTCTTCTAGCCCTAGCCCTGCCCCTGGCCCCAGCCCTATCAGGCCTTCTTCGCTTGCCGAGGGGGCGTAGGGGCTTACGGCTTGTGGGATGTCCGTCTGGTTCAATCCTGCCCGCGAAATCGACGCCCTGCTGCGCAAGGCGGCCGCTTCCGTCCCCGGCCTCGAGGCCGATTTCAATCCCGAGCTGAAACCGTCCGATCCGCGCCACGCCGACTTCCAGGCCAACGGCGTCCTCGCCGCCGCCAAGAAGGCCAAGGCCAATCCGCGCGCCCTCGCCACCGCGCTCGTCGAAGCCGTCCGCGCCCAAGGCGGATTGGACGACAAGATCGTGCAGATGGAAGTCGCTGGTCCGGGCTTCATCAATTTCAAGCTCACGCCCGCCGCCCTCGGCGCTTGGCTGCGTGAGTATCGCGACGAATCCAAGTGGCGAGCCGGCGCGGCCCGCCTGATGGGCGGCCGTAAGGTCGTCATCGACTATCCTTCGCCGAACACCGCGAAGCAGATGCACGTCGGTCACCTGCGTCCGATCGTCATCGGAGAGGCCGTCGCCCGCCTCATCGAGTTCTGCGGCGCCGACCTCGTCCGCGACAACCACATCGGCGACTGGGGCACGAACTTCGGCATCCTGATCCTCGCCATCCGTCGCGCCGGTTTCCAGCTGGACGCCAAGAGCCCGACGGCCCTCGAGGACCTCGAGCGTCTTTACAAGGAGGGCAGCGCCGCCACCAAGGCCAACCCGGCCCTCATGGACGCCGCTCGCGCCGAACTCGCGAAGCTCCAGTCGGGCGACCCTGCCAACACCGCCCTCTGGAAGGAGATCGTCGAGGTCTCCAATGCCGCCTGCCAGCGCATTTACGACCAGTTCGGCCTCAAGACCGACGTCATCCTCGGCGAATCCTTCTACCGCGACAAGGTCGACCAGGTCTATTCGGAGCTGGCGAAGCACAAGCTCGCCGAGGAAAGCGAAGGCGCTCTTGTGGTCTGGCACGACGAGGAGCCCCGCTTCTCGCGCGACGCCGAGACGAAGATGCCCTTCATCGTCCGCAAGAAGGATGGCTCATCTAACTATGCCTCGACCGACCTCGCCACGCTCCTCTACCGCGCCGAGCACTTCAAGGCCGACGAGATCGTCTACGTCACGGACGGACGCCAGCAGGATCACTTCCATCAGCTCTTCCTGACCGGCGCCAAGTGGTTCAAGGCTTCGGAGCGCAAGCTACCGCGTCTCCGTCACGTCTGGTTCGGCACCATCCTCGGTGAGGACGGCAAGGCCATCAAGACCAAGTCCGGCGAGCCCGTGCGCCTGCAGGAGCTCATCGATCAGGCCGAGAAACTCGCGTACGAAGCCGTCACCAGCAAGAACCCCGAGCTCCCCGAAGCGGAGCGCAAGGCCATCGGCAAGGCCATCGGCGTCGCCGCCATGCGTTACGCCGACCTGTCGTCGAACCGCACGATGGATTACACCTTCTCGTGGAGCAAACTGCTCGCCTTCGAAGGCAACACCGCGCCGTACCTCATGTACGCCGTCGTGCGCGTCCGTTCGATCTTCCGTAAGAGCGGCCTCGCCGTAGGGCAGGGCGAAGAGGGCGCGACCGACCCGGAAACCCCGGCCGAGATCGCGCTCGCCCGCAAGCTGCTGGCGTTCACCGCCGCGCTCGACCAGGCGCTCGAGGAACTCCGCCCGCACCACCTCTGCACCTACCTGCACGAGCTCGCCGCGGCTTACGGCACCTTCTACGCCGCGGACAGCGTCATCGTGGATGATCCCGCCGTGAAGGCCCGCCGCCTCATGCTCTGCTCGCGTACCTGCGCCGTCATGGAAACGGGCCTACGCCTCCTGGGCATCGAGCCGGTCGAGAGGATGTAAGCGCCGCAAAGCGGCGAGGGGGCAGGGTGACACGTTGACAAGTGGGCATGAGGGTTGCTCCTTCCCCTTTGTCACCTTGCCCGCGCGCCCCCTCTGGTTTTCCAGGTAGACCTCTCTCGTGATGTGGCTAGAAAAGCCTCACCCCCATGGAGACTCCTGCCCCGAAGTCTGAACGTCTGCTTTCACTTGATGCCCTGCGTGGCTTCGACCTCTTCTGGATCGTCGGAGGGCATGGGTTCCTGCTTGCGCTGTTCAAACTGACCGAGTGGGGCTGGCTCGGCGCGATCGATGCGCAACTGAAGCACGTCGAATGGAACGGCTTCCAGGCTTATGACCTCATCTTCCCGCTGTTCCTCTTCATGGCGGGCGTCTCGACGCCGTATTCGCTCACGCGTCGACTCACGGAAGGCGCCCGTAGCGAAGTCATCCGGAAGGTCATCCAGCGTGGCCTGATCCTCGTCCTGCTCGGCATCATCTATAACAACGGCCTCCAGTGGAAGGGGCTCGAGAACATGCGTCTGGGCAGCGTGCTCGGACGAATCGGTCTCGCCGGTATGTTCGCCCAGCTCATCTTCGTCTTCAATTTCGAGAGTCCGAAGCGCTTGTGGTACTGGCTCGCGGGTATCCTCCTTGGTTATTGGGCGATCATGTCGTTCGGTCATGCGCCTGGCTTCACGCCGGGCGACCTGACGATGGAAGGCAACTTCGCCAGTTACGTGGATCGACTGTTGCTGCCGGGTAAGCTCCACAAAGGCATCCACGACCCCGAAGGCCTGCTCGCGATCCTGCCGGCGATCGGCAACGCCTTGCTCGGCATCCTCGCCGGCCTCTGGCTGCGACGCTCCGCGGAGGAAGTCTCCGGCGATCGTAAGGCCGCGGGGCTGGCAATCGCCGGCGTCGTGCTGCTCGCAGCGGGCGGACTTTGGAGCCTCGTCTTCCCGTTGAACAAGAACCTCTGGACCAGCTCGTTCGTCCTCTTGACCTGCGGCTGGGCCAGTCTCCTGCTGGGCTTGTTCTATTGGACGATCGACGTCCGTGGCTGGGGTCGCGGGCTTGGCGCCTTCTTCGCCGTCATCGGCATGAACTCCGTGCTCATCTATATGTCGTCGAAGTTCCTCAGCTTCGACTTCACCGCGCAGGCGCTCTTCGGTGGCGTCGCCCGCGCCTTCCCGCCGTCCGTCGCCTCGCTGATCATGGTCACCGGCATCTTCGCCGTGAAGTGGGCGCTGTTCTGGTTCCTCAAGCGCCAGAAGGTATTCCTTAAGGTGTAGGCGCGGGCGGGTCTTCGCTTGTCATCGGGCTTCCCGTGCGGACGCTGGGGGGATGGACGAACCTGAGCTCAAGGTCACCCGCGGCGACATCATCGCCCGCGGCCTCCTTTGCCACTGCCCGAACTGCGGGAAGCGCGGGTTGCTCGCCTCCTGGTTCCGGCTGGGCAAGGCCTGCCGCTCCTGCGGCATGGATCTCGCCCGTTCGGCGGGACTCTATTCCGGGACGACCTCCATCGGCTACGTCGCGGCGATTCTCTTCGTCATCATCCCGATCTGCTTCCTGGTCTCGTTCAAGGTCCTGTCCGTCAAGGCCGGGGTGCTGTTGGGCATCTTCGGGACCTTCGGCTTCATCGTCCTGATCTACCCTGTCATGCTCTGCTGGATGGTCATGGCCTACCATGTGGCTTTGCCCGCGGAGCTGCCCGTCAACGGGGGCAAGGAGGGGCGGGATGAATGACCGCCCGCTCTTGACATACATCTTCGTATCTGGATAAGAAGATACTTTCAGATGTCCCGCACCCAGCTCATCGCCGATCTCCGCAATCCCGTGCGCCCCACGGTTTCGGTGGAGTTCTTCCCGCCCAAGGACGCGGAAGGCGGCGCGCGCATGCTCAAGGTCGCGGCGACCCTGAAGCCGCTCGGCATCGATTTCGCCTCCCTGACCTACGGGGCCGGCGGCACTTCCCGCGATACGACGATCACCTACGGCGCGGAGCTCGTGAAGATGGGCATCCCGCTGATCGGGCACCTCACCTGCGTGGGCCATTCCCGCGCGGAGCTCGCCGCGATCATCGAGCAATACGACCGCGCCGGCTTCTCCGGCATCCTCGCCCTGCGTGGCGACCCGCCCAAGGGGCAGACCGCCTTCACCGCCCACCCGGAAGGCTTCGTCCACGCCGAGGGCCTCGTCCGCCTCATCGGCTCGGAACGTCCCGGACGTTTCGCCGTCGGCGTCGCCGGTTTCCCGGAACGTCATCCGGACGCGACGGACGACCTCGCGGATATCCGTTTCCTCGCCGGCAAGGTCGCGGCCGGGGCGGATTTCGTCACCACCCAGCTATTCCTCGATAACGAGGACTACTTCCGCTTCGTCGACCGCGCCCGCGCGGCCGGAGTGTCCGTGCCGATCCTGCCGGGCATCATGCCGGTCCTCTCGCTCAAGCAGGCGCGTACGTTCTGCGGTTTCTGCAAGGCCCGGATCCCGGACGCCTTGGTGCGCGAGCTCGAGGCCTGCGGTCCGGACGAAGAAGCCCAGCGCAAGGTCGGCGTCTCCTGGGCCGTCCGTCAGGCGCGCGGCCTGATCGCCCGCGGCGCGCCCGGCTACCACGTCTACATCCTGAACAAGGCCGAGTCGGCGGTGGAGCTCTTCGCCGCGATGCAGGCCTGAGGCCTCAATAGGTTTGCCGTCCCGGTCGGGCCGGGCGAGATTGCCGCATGCGCGAAGCGCCTGATCACCCCGGTTGGCAACGTGGCTTCTGGAGCCTGATGGCCACCCAGTTCCAGACCGCGTTCAGCGACAACGCCCTGAAGAACCTGGTGATCCTGCTGGTGCTCGGCAGCGCGATGCCTGTCGAGCAGCGCAACACCTACGTCGCGCTCGCGGGCGGACTCTTCGCCGTCCCGTTCATCCTGTTCTCCATGCTGGGCGGCTGGTTGGCCGACCGATTCAGCAAGGCCGCGGTGATGGGCGCGGTGAAGCAGGCCGAGGTCGGCATCATGCTGTTCGCCGCGGCGGCCTTGGCGTTCGAGGTCGTCTGGTTGCAGCTCGCGGCCGTGTTCCTGATGGGCTGCCATAGCGCCATCTTCGCCCCTTCCAAGTACGGCATCCTGCCGGAACTCCTGCCGCATGATCGGCTCTCGTGGGGTAATGGAATCTTCGAGCTACTCACCTTCCTGGGCATTATCTTCGGCATCGCCGCATCGGGATTCCTGGCCGAGGCCTTTGCCGGCCAGCAGGAGATTTCGGGACTGCTGCTTGCCGGCCTGGCTGTCCTCGGCTGGGCCTTCAGTCGCGGGATCACGCCTGTGCCGGCAGCCAATCCGACCTGCGCGCCGCGTATCAATCCCGTCACCGATCTCTGGGCCCGGTTGAAGCTCATGCGCATGGATCGCGATCTCTGGCGGGCCAACTGGGGCAACGCCGGCTTCTTCTTCGTGGCCGCCTTGGTGCAGATGAACCTCGTCATCCACGCGCAGGACGTGCTCGGGCTCAGCAAGGCGCAGAACGCCTACCTGACCCTGTCGCTCGCGCTGGGCATCGGCTTCGGCAGCCTCGCCGCCGGCTACGCTTCCCGCGGACGCATCGAATATCGGCTGGTCCCGGCTGGCGCGGCCGGTCTGGCCCTATGCGCCTTGCCGTTGGGCATGGGTGGCGTCAGCCTGACCGGCTTCGTTCTCAGCCTCGTGGGGCTCGGCTTCTTTGCCGGTCTCTTCATCGTTCCGATCGCCGCCGTGCTCCAGCATCGCCCCGCGCCCGAGGACAAAGGCGCCGTCCAAGGGGCCGCGAATGTCCTGAGCTTCGTCGGCATCCTCGGCGCGGCGGGAGTCCAGTGGCTGGCCTCGAACTGGCTCGAGCTCACTTCCGGCGAGCTGTTCTGGGCCTGCGGCGCCACGGCCTTGGCGACGGGGGCTTATGCCGCGATTTCGCGTGGTCGCTTCATAAAGGCGGAGTAGTCCGTTTCTTAATCTTGGATTAAGCGCCTATCTGGGAGAATATGTCTCACCGATGCGCCTCCTGATCGTCGAAGACGAAGCCGCCCTGCGCGACAGCCTCCTCCGGCTGATGCGCGAGGAGGGCTATGCGGCCGACGGCGCGGCCGACGGCGCCGAAGGGCTGCGCAAGGCGATGGAGACCGATTATGACGCGATCGTGCTCGACCATCTCATGCCCGTGATGGACGGACGCGAGATGCTCCGCCGGCTCCGGCGCGCGAAGCGGACGCCGGTGATGATGCTCACCGCCCGGGATGCGACGGAAGACCGCGTCGTGGGATTGGATCTCGGCGCCGACGATTTCGTCGCCAAGCCGTTCGTCCAGCAGGAGCTGCTCGCGCGCCTGCGCGCGCTCGTCCGCCGCAACCATCGTTCGACCACGGCCGTCATCACCCTCGGCGACGTGGTCATCGACACCGCCGCCCGGCGGGTCACGAAGGCCGGCAAGGAGGAACCCGTCACCGGCCGGGAATACGGGCTGCTCGAATACCTCGCGCACCGTCGCGGGGCCGTCGTGCCGCGCGCCGAACTCTACGAGCACCTCTTCGACGAGAACGAAGACACGCTGTCCAACCTCCTGGAGGTCCATGTCTGCAACCTGCGTCGCAAGCTCGGCGCGGAGCTCATCCGCACGCGGCGCGGCCTCGGTTACGTGATCGAGGCTCCGGCCGCCCAGCCATGATCCTGCATTCCATCCGCTGGCGGATCCTGGCCTGGAACTTCGCGCTCCTCGCCGCGACGTCCGCCGTGCTCCTCGTGGCGTTCCATCGCCATGAGCGGACCGCCCGCCTGCAGGAACTCGACCTGCGCCTGCGGCGCGAGATGACGCGGGGCATGGGCGCGATCGCCGAGCTCGCGCCCGGTGTCGCCGGACCTCGGGGCAAGAACGCCCCTCGCCCGGAGGCTTCCGAGCAACGGGCCGGTAGGGCCCGTCAGGCCGTGGCCGACATCGTCGAAGCCGGTGTCTGGGTCGTGGTCGCCGATGACAAAGGTTCGGAGGCGCTGCGCACGCCCAACGCCCCCGCCGGGCGCGAACTCGTCGAACTCGGTCTGGTCGCCCTCTCCGAAGGAGAGGGCGATGTCCAGGCGCGCCCGCAGGATCTCACCGTGACCCTGGCGGACCAGCGCGTCCTCCTGCATCGTCCGCCTGGTCGCAGCACCGCGTTCTTCGGAGCGGCGACCGGGCCGATGGAGGCCGAACTCGCGGCGCTGGCCCGCAGCTTGTTCCTCGCCGGGCTGGCCGTCGTCGTCGTCGGTTGCGGCATCGGCTGGGTCCTCGCCGGACGCTCGCTGCGTCCGATCGACCGCATCGCGGCCGACGCCGAAGGCATCGCCGGCGGCGATTTCGACCGGAAGATCGACGTCGTGGACACCGAGAGCGAGCTCGGCCGTCTCGCCATCGTGCTCAACGACACCTTCGGCCGGATGAACGCCGCCCGCGAGCAGATGGCGCAGTTCACCGCCGACGCCTCCCATGAGCTGCGCACGCCGCTCACGGTCATCCTCTCCGACAGCCAAGGCGCCCTGCGGCAGGAGCGCACGCCCGCCGAGTATCGCGCCACGCTGGAAGGCATCCGGCTGTCCGCTCTCCGCATGAAGTCCATCTCCGACGCCTTGCTGGAACTCGCCCAGGGCGATGCCGGCAAGCCCGTCGTCCGCGACCCATGCGACCTCGCCGACCTCGCCGACGAATCGGTCGCCTTGCTGCAGCGGATCGCGTCGGAGCATGGCGCCAAGCTGGTCGCGAGCCTCGAGGGAGCTCCTGTCCTCGGCGACGCCGGCCGGCTGGGCCGCGTGATCCTCAACCTCGCCGTCAACGCCATCCTGCACAACGACTCCGGCGTGACCGTCACCGTCACCACCGACGTCGTCGATGGCATGTCCGAATTGCGCGTCGCCGATGACGGACGGGGCATCGCCGCGGCCGACCTTGGCGGGATCTTCGAACGTTTCCGCCGCGTCGACGCCTCCCGGTCGCGTCACACCGGCGGCGCCGGACTCGGGCTGGCGATCGTCAAGCAGACCATCGAAGCCCATGGCGGCACCATCGCCGTGTCCAGCGAGGTCGGCAAGGGCACCGTCTTCGTCGTCCGTCTGCCGAAGGCCTGATCAGACCGTCGCCAGAACGCGCTGCTTGATCTCGGCGACGGGCATCGCGTTGAGCAGGACGGGCGAGAGGCGGTTCTCGTTGATCAGCGGAAGGGCCGTGAGGCGCTCGCTGAGGACGAGGTTGCGATTCGCGGCCACTTCGTCGACGCGGTCCACCGGGGTGAAGCGCGGGGTCGACTTGAGGACTTCCGGGTTCGTGCGGATGAGCTCGCCGATGGCCAGCACGACTTCGGCGAAGCGATCGAGCTCCGTCTTCGTGTAGGACTCCGTCGGTTCGATCATCAGTCCGAAGACCTCGGGGAACGCGACGGTCGGGGCGTGGAAGCCGAAGTCGAGGAAGAGCTTACCGACGCGGGCGATGATGCCCGCGCGCGGGATGCCGGCGGCCTCGATGCGTTTGAAGTCCTCCTCGGTGAGGGTGAGGATGAACTCGTGCATGCGCGGCACGCCGTCGGCCGCGGCGGGGAGCGACGGGAAGGACTTGCCCAGCTTGGAGAAGAGGTAGCGGCTGGAGAGCACGGACATCGCTGCCATGCGGCGGACGCCTTCCTTGCCGAGGCGCTGCAGGTAGGTGTAGACGCGCACCTTATGGGCGAAGTTGCCCCAGTGGCGGTGGAAGGAGCCGATGCTGTGCTTCGGCTTCACGGCCACGTAGGTGTCGCCGCGCTTCTCGATCTGGAAGCCCGGGAGGAAGTCCACGAGGCGTTCGGACACGGCCACGATGCCGTCGCCGGGGCCGCCACCGCCGTGCGGGACGGTCCAGGTCTTGTGCAGGTTGTTGTGGACCGCGTCGACGCCGAGGGCGCCGAGGTTCACCCAGCCGGCGATGGCGTTCATGTTGGCTCCGTCCATGTAGACGAGGCCGCCGATGCGGTGGATCTCCGCGGCCATCTTCTGGAAGTCGGTCTCGAAGACGCCCGAGGTGTTCGGGTTGGTCACCATCATGCCGGCGATGCGCGGACCGAACTCGGCGACCTTCGCGGCGAAGTCGGCTTGGTCGACGCGCCCGTCGGGGGCGGACTTCAGGATCACGATGCCCGAGGGCGAGCCGTCGGGGTTGCGCTTGGTGACGTAGCCGGCGGTGGTGGCCGTGGCGAAGTTCGTGCCGTGGGCCGTCGACGGGATGAGGATGATGTCGCGGTGCTGGCCGTGGTGACGGTGATAGGCCTGGAAGAGCTTGAGGCCGACGAGTTCGCCCTGGGCGCCGGCGACGGGCTGGGTGGTCAGGCCGGCGAGGCCGGTGATCTTGCGCAACCACTCCTGGATCTGCCAGAGGAGCTCGAGCGAACCCTGCGCATCCTCGGCCGGAGCCTGCGGGTGGAGGCCGGTGAAGCCCGGCAGGCCCGCCGCCCAGTCGTTGATGTGCGGGTTGTACTTCATCGTGCACGAACCGAGCGGGAAGCAGCCCGTATCGGGCGAGACGTTGAGTTCGCCGAGCTTCGAGTAGTAGGCCTTCAGTTCCGAGAGCGGGAAGGACGGCAGGCCGACGGGGCCTTGGCGGAGCAGGGCGGCGGGCACTTCGGCGAGGGTCTTCGCGCCGGCGGACTTTCCGTAGAGGCCTTCGAAGAACGCGACGAGCTTGTCGGTGTCGGCGGCGGTCTGCAGGTCGCTGAAGGAGACCTTGAGCAGCGAGCAGCTGCAGGGCGTGCGGCCGGTGATGTCGACGCCCACGTGCAGGCCGGCGGCGCGGCCCTTGGCGATGACAGCGGCGGCGGGCTCGGGCAGCATCAGGCTGAACTCGTTCCAGAAAGCCTGGTCGGCGTAGCAGACCTTGAGGCCGGGGATGTTATGCAACTTCGCGGCGGCGCGGCGGGCCTGGTCGCGGCCGGCGACGCAGGAGGCGGCCATGCCTTGTTCGCCGCGGGCGAGGATGGCCGCGCCGGCGATCGTGGCGATGAACGCCTGGTTGGAGCAGATGTTGGACGTGGCCTTGTCCTTGCGGATGTGCTGCTCGCGGGTGGACATCACCATCACGATGCAATCACGGCCGGCGTTGTCCTTGGCCTTGCCGACGAATCGTCCCGGGGTCTCGCGGACTTCGTTCTTCTTGTCGGCGTGGTGGCGGACGGCGAAGATGCCAAGACCGGGGCCGCCGAAGTTGGCGCCGATGGCGAGGTGCTGGCCTTCGCCGACGAGGATGTCGGCTCCCTTCCTGCCGTATTGGGCCGGAGCCTTGAGGCCGCCGGTGGCGAGCAACATCGGGTCGATGACCGCGATGGACTTCACGCCGGCGTCGGCGCAGGCGTCGGTCAGGGCGTCGACGTCCTCGAGCAGGCCGAGGGCGTTGACCTGCGGGAAGATGACGGCGGCGAGCTGCTTGCCGAGGCGGGCGGCCGCGGCGGCGATGCCGGCGGCGGAGAGGCGGCCGGTCGCGTCCTCGGCGGCGAGGAATTCCAGCTTCACCGAGGTGTCGGCGACGTGCGTGCGCAGGACTTCGAGGTCGGCGGGGAGCAGGTTGCCGGCGACGAGCACCGTGTTGGCTTCGGCGTCGCCCATGCGGACGGCGCAGACGGCGGCTTCGAAGAGCGCGCTGGCGCGGTCGTAGAGCGAGGAGTTGACGGCTTCGAAGCCGGTCAGCTGGGCGAGCGTGGACTGGTAGATCCAGTGCGTGATCAGCGTGCCCTGCGAACGCTCGGGCTGATACGGCGTGTAGGAGGTCGTCAGGTTGCGGATCGAGCAGACGTGGCCGACGATCTCATGCGTGCGGTAGACCTGCAGGCCGTCTCCGAGGAAGGCGGTCTTGACGGAGTTCTTCTGCGAAAGGGATTCCATGCGGTCCGCCAGCGCCTGGTAGGCGAGTTCGTCGGGCAGGTCCTGCGGGCCGGCGAACTGCACCGCGCGGTCGATGTGCGCGAACATGTCCGGGAAGTCCTTCGAGCCGACGGCGGCGAACATCGCCTGGATGTCGGCTTCGGTCGCCGGGATGTAATGGCGGGCGAGTTCGCGGGAGATCTTGGAGGGATCGTAGGGCAGTTGGGCCATGGAAGTGACGATGGTTTTTGAAGGAGGAAACGGGTGTCGCAACCGCCCACCAAGAGAGGGTGGGGGTATTAGAGAATGACGGTTTCGGCATAAGGTTTGGCAACCTCTCTGAGGGCTTGTGAATAAGTCTTCGGCCCGTGGTGCGTTGCCATCGGCGGAGGGGCGCCCATGGTCTGCCTATGACCAAGCAGGAACGAGCCGACTACGTGGGCAAGGAGCTCGCGAAGCTCTATCCCGAGACGCCCGTGCCGCTGGATCACAAGGATGCCTTCACGCTCCTGGTGGCGGTGGTGCTTTCGGCCCAGTGCACCGACAAGAAGGTCAACGAAATCACCCCGGCTCTCTTCGCCGAGGCGGGGACGCCCGCCAAGATGGCGGCGATGACCGAAGCCCGCGTGCTGACGCTCATCCGCCAGCTCGGACTGGCTCCGCAGAAATCCAAGGCCCTCGTCGGCCTCGGCAAGATGCTCATGGCGAAGCATGGCGGCGTCGTGCCGCGCACCTTCGAGGAACTCGAGGAGCTTCCCGGCGTCGGTCACAAGACGGCCTCGGTCGTCATGGCGCAGGCCTTCGGCGTCCCGGCCTTCCCGGTGGACACGCACATCCATCGACTGGCGAAACGTTGGAAACTCAGCCCGGGCAAGTCCGTCGAGCAGGTCGAGAAGGATCTCAAGCGGCTCTTCCCCGAGGACAGCTGGAACCAGCTTCACCTCCGCATCATTTTCTACGGCCGCGAACACTGCACCGCGCGCGGCTGCGACGGGAAGACGTGCGGGATCTGCGGGGCGCTGGCGAAGAAGTAGAGGACGGAGTTGAGGGCAGATGGCTGAATCGATGACAGATGGCGGACGACAGAGGGTTACGCCGATGAATGACCCCGGTCACTAAGTGGCTTAATCCGCCTGTTTTTATCGATTCAGTCCTCTGTCATCTGCCATCGACGCAGTCATCTATACTCAAGCCCTGACAAGGGCTTCATGCTTCGCCCGGAACTCGTCGCTCCAGGCCGAGGGCTGATGCGTGACGCCGTCCATGCGGCAGACGGTGCGGGAGGCCTTGGCGTGCAGGACGGAAAGGTCGTCGCTGCGGAACTCGAAGTCCACGGTCAGGCCGGCGGCGCGGACCTTGCGGACGCTCATGATGAGCTTCACTTCGCATTCCGGACGGATGGGCGCGTGGTAGTGCAGGTCGATGTCGCGGACGACGACATACACGTCGGGGGCGACGGCCGGGTCGAGGGTGTCCTTGCCCATCAGCGCGACGAACATCGTCTTCTGGGCGCGCTCCATCATGAGCACGTAGTGTGAGTGGTGCAGGATTCCGAGCCCGTCGGTCTGGTCGAACCAGGTCTTCATCGTGACGATGAACGTCTTGTCGGGCTGGAGTCCGTCGGCGGGCATGGGGAAGAGGGATGGGGCTAATGCGTGCCGGGGCAAGCGAACCCGTCACTTCGTCCGCAACGTCGCGGCGAGCCGGTCGAGCTCGGCCCAGGTGTCGACGGCGGGCTTGAGGCCGAGGTCGCGGCGGGCGGCGGAGACGTCGAACCAATGGTCCTTGGCGAGTTCGACCGCGACGAAACGGGTCATGGGCGGTTCGCCCTTGAGGCGGAAGAGCGTCCAGACGCCTTCGAGCAGCGCGCCGATCCAGTAAGCCGCGCGTTGGCTGATGCGTTTCGTGACGGGCTTTTCGCCTGCGCCGACGAGCAGCCGGTTGATGAAAGGCCAGAGCTTCACGGGTTCGCCTTGCGAGAGGAAGTAGGCCTTGCCGTTGGCGCGGCCCGCGAGGAGCGCGTCGAGGGCGCCGAGATGCGCGTCCGCGGCGGTGTCGACGTGCGTGACGTCGACCTGGTTCTCGCCGTCGCCGACGATCCGCAGCTTCCCGGCGCGGGCGCGGGCGAGGACGCGCGGGAAGAGGTGGTTGTCGCCGGGGCCCCAGATCAGGTGCGGGCGGAGCGCGCAGACCTTGAGCTGGTCCGAGGCGGCCTTGAGCGCGACTTCCTCGGCGATGGCCTTGGTCTCGGCGTAGGCGCAGAGCCAGTTGTCGCCGTAGGGCAGGGACTCGTCGGCGCCGCGGAACGATTCCCCGCTGAAGACCACGCTCGGGGTGCTGGTGTGCACGAGCACGCGGACGCCATGGGCCTTGCAGGCGTCGATGACGTGCGAGGTGCCGTCGATGTTGATGCGGAGGTATTCCTCCCAAGGGCCCCAGACGCCGGCCTTGGCCGCGACGTGGAAGACGTAGTCGCAGCCTTTGATCGCCGCGTCGACGGTGTCACGGTCGGCGATGTCGCCGCGGACGAACGTGACTTGGGTCGCGAGTTCGCCGGACATCGGCGTGCGGCCGAGCACGCGTACCTGGTAGCCGCGGGCGAGGCAGCGTCGGACCACGGCCTGGCCGAGGAAGCCGGCGCCGCCGGTGACAAGGACGATGGGAGGTCGGTTCATCGGGCGAGGCGGGCGGTCCATTCCTTGGCGAGCCGGAGGCGGTGGATCTTGGCGTTATGCCGGACGTCCACCGGCAGGGCGCGCTGGAAGACGATGTGCTTCACGCGTGCGGCCCCCGGGTTGACCTTGGCGAGCTCGCGCAGTTCGGCGACGAAGCGATCGCGGGCGGCGTCGGTCTCCGGGAAGGAGCCGGCGCGCGGTTCGACGACGAGGGCGGGCTTCTGTTGCGGCGCCGTGCCGAGGCCGATGAGCGCGCAACGGAAGACCTTCGGATGCTGGCGGAACGCGGGTTCGAGGGATTCCGTCGGCAGGTCGCCTTCGGGCGTGCGGACCTTTTCCACCCGTCGTCCGTAGAAGAACAGCCGACCCTCGGCGTCGAGCGTGCCGAGGTCGCCCATGCGATGCCAGACGCGGCCGCCATCGCCGATCTTCGCGAGATGGGTGGCCTCGGGCAGGCCGTCGTATTCGCGGGTCACGCTCGGGCCGGTGGCGATGATCTCGCCGATCTCGCCGGGCGCGCAGGCACGGGCTTCGGCCAGGGTCGCGATCGGGCCGTCGGTCTCACGGATCACCTGGATTTCGACGCCGCTGACCGGCCGGCCGACGCACGTGCCTTGGCCGCGAAGGGCGAGCTGACGGGCCTCGCCGAGCAGTTCATCGGAGGTGATCGTCGTGACCGGCAGGCATTCCGTCGCGCCGTAAGGAGTATGCGTCTCGCAGTGCGGTGCGATGACGCGGAGCTTCGCGAGCAGTTCGCCGGAGACCGGGGCGCCGGCGATGAGCAGGTGGCGGAGGTCCGGCAGTTTCAGGCCGCGGGCTTCGCAATGGTCGGCGACCTTGCTCCAGATGGCGGGCGAGCCGAACGAGCGCGTCACCTTCTCCGCGATGAGCGCGGACACGATCGGAGCGGGGTCGGCTGCAAGCGGCTTGGAAGGGTCGAGGAGCGGCGTGACGGTGGTCGCGCCGAGGGCGGGATTAAAGAGGGCGAAGAGCGGCAGCATCGCCATGTCGGTCTCGCCGGGGCGGAGCGCATAGGTCGTGCGAACCAGTTCGATCTGCGCGTCGAACATCCCGTGCGTATAACAAACGCCCTTGGGCGCGCCCGTGGAGCCCGACGTGAAGAGGATCGCGGCGAGCGTCTCGGAGCCGGTGGCGGCGAGCGGACGAGGCGTCGGGCTCGCCGAGGCGAGGGCTTGGCGCCAGGCGGATCCGCCGACGGTCACGCGTCGGCGGAGCGTGCGGAAGGCCTTGAAAGGCAGGTAGCTCAGCCAGACGGCCGCGTTCACGCCGACGAGCGCGGCAGGACGGGAGCGGGTGACGCAATCGAGGAAGGCGGACCACCCCATGCCAGGATCGATGGCCATCGGGACGGCGCCCAGTTTCAGCAGGGCGAACATCCCGACGATGAGGTCGTGGCCGGGGCGGACCGCCAGCAGCACACGCGAGCCTTCCGTGATGCCGGCAGATGCGAAATAGCCGGCCGCCGCGTCGCTTTCCTGGTCGAGCTGGCGGAAGGTCCGGACTTCGTGGCGGACTTCACCTGCGGCGCTGACGCCTATCGGTGACTTGGTCGCCAATCCTGCCGGGTGCTCGGTGGCCGCGATCCGAAGATGGCGGGCGACATTGCTTCCGGGGACGTTCATGGCCTGTAAACGAAGAAGCCCCGAAACCGGGGCTTCTGCAAGGGCTAGTTGCCGGCTTAGTAGTCGGTCAGGGTCACCGCGCCCCAGAAGAGCGTGACACGGTCGCCGGAGGTGATGCGACGTCCGTAGAACTCGCTCATGTTGATGCCGACGGTGGCCTTATCGGAGTGGCTGTAGGAGCCGGACTCGACTTTCACCAAGCCGAGGAAGTTGTGGGCGGGCTCCATGGACACGTTTTTGCCGTGGTAAGGGGTGTCGTAGGTCGTGCAACCGACCAAGGCGGCGGAAGCGATCAAGGTAGCAAGGGCGAGCTGCTTCATAAGTGGGGTGAGCACGGATGATTGGCGGGGTGTTGGTCGCTGACAAGTCAGAACCATTCACGCCGTGGCCCAGTTCCGCCAGAGGGTCACCAATTCGGGTCCGCGGAAGAACCAGACCGCCCCGGCGACGGCCATGCTGGGCACGAAAGGCACGACTCCGGCGTATTCTTCGCCCTTTATCTTAGCCTGGATCAGGCCGGGCAGGGCGGTGATGACCCCGACGACCGACCCCCCGAAAAGGCAGAAAACAGCCCCTTGCCAGCCGCAGAAGGCCCCGACGCCTGCGCAAAGGATGATATCCGCCTCGCCCATGGCCTCGCGTCCGGCGAGCACGGTTCCGATGGTCCGGATCCACCAGACCAGGGCGGTGCCGGCGGCGACTCCCAGGAGGGCGTCCATCAAGGCGCGGAAGCGGTTCACCGCCTCGATGGCGTGGGCCGTCTCGCCGTGGATCGAGGGCACGAGCATCGCGGCGACCAGGCCGGTCCCGACCAAGGCGAAGTTCGGCGCGTCGGGGACCATCATGTCGTCGAGGTCGCAGCCGGCGAGGATGACGAGCAGCGGAAGGAAGACGCAGGCCACGGCGGCCTTGGCCGGAGGCAGGAAGGACCAGGCGGCGACGAAGAGCAGGGCGGTGATCAGTTCGACGAGCGGGTAGCGGACCGAGATCGCGGCTCCGCAGCACTGCGCGCGTCCGCGCAGGGTGAGCCAGCCGAAGAGCGGGATGTTATACCAGAAAGGGATCGGCTGACCGCAGGCGCAGCGGGAACCGGGCGTCACGATCGACTCGCCCTTCGGCAGGCGGTGGATGCAGACGTTGAGGAAGCTGCCGACGCATGCTCCGAAGGCGCCGGCGGTCAACGCGGCGAACCCGGGGTGCAGCTGGGCGAAGTTCCTGAGGTCGGCGAGCGTCATGATCAGAGGGTGGATTCGCCTAGCGCGGCGCGCATCGGAGCATCCGGCGGCAGCATGCCGTTCCACAGGCGGAAGGCGAGCGCTCCCTGCCAGCGGAGCATCGGGCGGCCGTCGCAGGCGGCGAGCCCGCGTTCCTTCGCGTCCTTGAGCAGGCGGGAAGGTTCGGCGCCGTAGGTGGTGTCGAAGACGAACTGACCGGCGGCGAGCAGTTCGGCGGGGAAGGGCGAGACGTCCGTCGGCTTCAGGCCCAGCGTGGTGCAGTTCACGATCACGGCCTCGGGCGAGGCCTTGATGTCGGCCAGCCCGGAGGCGCGTACGCGCGCATCGGCGAAGGCGCTCGCGAGGTCGGCCGCCTTGGCGACGTCGCGATTATGCAGGCTGAGCGAAGCGCAGCCGTCGTCGAGGCAGGCGGCGGCGACGGCGCGGGCGGCACCGCCGGAGCCGAGGAGGATCACCGGCCGTCCTTGCGTGGTACGACCGGAGCGTTCGCGCAGGGCCTCGAGGAAGCCCTGGCCGTCGGTGGTGTGGCCGGCCCAGCCCGTCGGCGTGCGCACGAGCGTGTTGACCGACGCCGCGCGCTTGGCCTCCGATGAGAGCGTCTCGACGAGCGTGAGCGCCTGGATCTTGTGCGGCACCGTGAGGTTGACGCCGGCGAAGCCCTTGGCGTGCAGGAGCGTGAGCGCCTCCGGGAGTTCTTCGGCGACGACGTGCAGGCGATGGTAGCGCACGCCGGCGAGGCGCGGGTGCGTGGGCAGCAGGGTCGCGAGCGCGGCGTTGTGCATCGCCGGGCTCAGCGAGTGCGCGATCGGATCGCCGAGCACGCCCAGCTGGCCGGGAGCGAACTGCGCCGTCCGCAAGGACGCCAGTACGAGGGTGTCAGGCGCGCTCATCGGTCTGCTCCAAGGCGTGGACGAAGGTGAGGAAGAGGCGGCTGCTGCGGTCGTCGCCCTGGGCTTCGAACTGGGAGACGAGGTTGCGGCAGCAGCGGGCGAGCGTCTGATGCGTGGTCACCGGGCGCAGGAAGGCCTCGTCGGCCGGCAGCTGGTTGTCGAGCAGCAGGAGCTGCACCTCCGCCCGCGTGCGGAAGGCGCCTCCTTCGTAGCAGTCGAGGTAGAGCGGCTCGCGGCCGCGGAAAACGCCGACCATGAAGCGGCCGGGCAGGCCCACCGGTTCGACGGGCAGGCCGAGGCGGCGGGCGACGAGCAGGAAGATCAGGCAGAGCGAGATCGGGATGCCGCGGCGGGTGCGGATCACCTGGGAGAGCAGGGAGGAGGCCGGTATGGCGAAGCTCTCCTGCGCGCCGCGGTAGCCCTCTTCGCCGAAGATCACGCGGCAGAGCAGGCGGCATTTGCCGCGGACGTCGAGAGGCTCGGCGATCAGCTCGCGGGTGCGCTCCGCCAGGCGGTCGAGTTCGGCCGAGTAGGCGTCGTCGGCCAGCGAAGGGTCGGTGGCGCGTTCGAGCAGCAGGCAGGCTTCCTCGAGGTCGCAGTGGGCGTCGCGGATGTGCGCGAGGAAGGCGTGGGCGGCGGCCTCGGGGGTGCGGAGATCGGCCAGCAAGGTGCGGGCGTGGGCGGCGAGGGCTTCGTCCTTGGTCATTCCTTCCAGCCAGAGCACGCCCGGCAGCCCGGCGGCCTTGAGCTTGGCGAGCACGGCTTGGCGGACGACCGGCGAAGGGTCGTCGAGGAGGCGCTCCAAGGTCGCCAGCTCCGCGTCGTGCGTCATGGCGTTTTTCTACCTTCTCGTCCGCGGGTTGGGCAACAAGGGAGTCCGTCGTCCGAAGTCTTTTATCGGTTGACGGAAGGGGCTTCGTACCCGCGACAACTCGTCGCCCTGGGGACGCATTGTCGCTCGGCTGTCACAACGCCTCCACGTCGCAGGCGGTTTTCGGGCCTCTAACCGCTCCGCCGGGTTGGAACGGTCGGTGCATCAAGGTGGGCATGTCCACTCCTTACGGCAACCTGACCGAAAAGACCTCCGAAGCCCTCCAGCAGGCGCTGAGCGAGGCGATGCAGCGTCGCAACCCGGCGCTCGAACCCGCGCACCTCCTCCACGGCCTGCTCACGCAGGAAGGCGGCGTGACCTCGTCGCTCTTCCGGCGCGCCGGCAAGGACGACACGGCCCTGGCGACCGCCGTCGCCGGTCAGCTCGCCCGCCTGCCCAAGCTCGCGCAGGCCTCGGGCCAGCCCGGTCTTTCTTCCGAGACGCACGCGCTCCTGCTCAAGGCCAAGGACGAGGCCGAGACCATGAAGGACGACTTCGTGTCGGCCGAGCACGTCCTGCTCGCCCTCGCCGAGACGCCTTCGCTCCGTCCCTCCTTCGCCGCCGTCGGCTTCGACCGCAAGGGCATCCTGGCCGCGCTCCAGTCCGTGCGCGGATCGCAGCGCGTGACCTCCGCCAATCCCGAGGCCACGTACGAGGCCCTTGCCAAGTACGGGCAGGACCTCACGGCCCGCGCCCGCACCGGGAAGATGGATCCGGTCATCGGTCGCGACGAAGAGATCCGTCGCGTCATCCGTATCCTTTCCCGCCGCACCAAGAACAACCCCGTGCTCATCGGCGAACCCGGCGTCGGCAAGACGGCCGTCGTCGAAGGCCTCGCCCAGCGCATCGTCAACGGCGACGTGCCGGAGAGCCTGCGCGACAAGACCGTCTTCTCCCTCGACATGGGCTCCCTCGTCGCCGGCGCGAAGTATCGCGGCGAGTTCGAGGAACGCCTCAAGGCCGTGCTCAACGAGGTGAAGTCCGCCGAAGGCGGCATCCTCCTCTTCATCGACGAGATGCATACCCTCGTCGGCGCCGGCAAGGCCGACGGCGCGATGGACGCCGCCAACCTCCTCAAGCCCATGCTGGCGCGCGGCGAGCTGCACTGCATCGGCGCCACCACGCTCAAGGAGTTCCGCGAGCACGTGGAGAAGGATCCCGCGCTCGAGCGCCGCTTCCAGCAGGTCCTGGTCGATCCGCCCAGCGTGCCCGACACGGTCTCCATCCTCCGCGGCCTCAAGGAGCGCTTCGAGGTCCACCACGGCGTGCGCATCGAGGACGCCGCGCTCGTCGAGGCGGCCACGCTTTCCGACCGCTACATCACCGCGCGCTTCCTGCCTGACAAGGCCATCGACCTCATCGACGAGGCCTGCGCGCAGATCCGCACCGAGATCGATAGCGTCCCTTCCGAGCTCGACGCGCTCAACCGCCGCGTGCTCCAGCTCGAGGTCGAGGAGTCCGCGCTCAAGAACGAGAAGGACGAAGCCTCCAAGGCCCGGCTCGCCGTGCTCCGCAAGGAACTCGGCGCCGCCCGCGAGGAGCAGACCGCCTTCCGCGCCCGTTGGGTCGCGGATAAGGAAGCCGTGACCAAGGTCCGCACCGTCCGTTCCCAGCTCGAGGACGCCAAGGCTGCGATGACCAAGGCCGAACGGTCAGGCAAGCTCGAGGAGGTCGCCAAGCTGCGCTACGGCACCATCCCCGAGCTCGAGAAGGAAGCCGCCAAGCTCGAGGGCACGGCGAAGTCCGCCACCGGACTCTTCCGCGAGACCGTCACGCCCGAAGAGGTCGCCGAAGTCGTCGCCCGCTGGACCGGCGTGCCCGTGAGCAAGCTCCTCGAAGGCGAGCGCCAGAAGATCCTCCGCCTGCCCGACAACCTCAAGGCCCGCGTCGTGGGCCAGGACGAGGCCGTGCGCGTCGTCGCCGAAGCCGTCCAGCGCTCGCGCGCCGGCGTCCAGGATCCGCGCCGCCCCGTCGGGTCCTTCCTCTTCCTCGGCCCTACCGGCGTCGGTAAGACCGAGCTCGCCAAGGCGCTCGCGACCGAACTCTTCGACAGCGAGAAGTCCATGATCCGCATCGACATGTCGGAATACATGGAGAAGCACGCCGTCTCGCGCCTCGTCGGCGCGCCACCCGGCTACGTCGGCCACGAAGAAGGCGGCCAGCTCACCGAAGCGCTCCGTCGTCACCCTTACGCCGTCGTCCTGCTGGACGAGGTCGAGAAGGCGCACCCGGAAGTCTTCAACATCCTGCTTCAGGTCCTCGACGACGGACGTCTCACGGATTCGCAGGGCCGCACCGTCGATTGCCGCAATGCGATCTTCATCATGACCTCGAACATCGGCAGCCGGCACATCGCCGAGCAGGCCGGCTTCGGCCTCACCGACAGCGTCCGGGAATCCGTGATGGCGGACCTCCGCGCCCACTTCCGCCCGGAGTTCCTGAACCGCATCGACGACATCGCGCTCTTCAGCCCGCTCGGACCCGAGCAGGTCGCGGCCATCGCGGCCATCATGCTCCGCGGCCTCAACGACCGTCTCGCCGCCAAGCGCATCCGCCTCGACTTCGACAAGACGGCCCTGGCCCTGATCGCCGAGAAGGGCTTCGACCCCGTCTACGGTGCGCGCCCCCTGCGTCGCTACCTGCAGCGCGAGGTCGAGACTTCGCTCGCCAAGGCCATGCTCGCCGGCGAGATCCCCGACGGCAGCCTCGTCCGCGTCAAGCGGACCAAGGACGCCCTCGGGTTCGAGGTCAAGGCGGGCGGGTTTTCGGATTGAAGGAAACCGCCCGCCGAGGGAGTCTGGCGGCCATGACCGCTACGCGCATCCGCTGCGGGGTGGCCGGCACGGGTTCGCTCGGCCAGCACCACGCCCGCATCTACTCGACCCTGCCCGGCGCCGAACTGGCCGGCATCTTCGAGCCGAACGACGCCCGCGCGGCGGAGATCTGCGCCAAGCATGACTGCCGCCGCTTCGCCACCCTCGACGAGATGGCGGCCCATTGCGACGCCGTCAGCGTGGTCGTCCCGACGAACCACCATGCCGCCGTGGCGCTCCCGTTGCTGGCCAAGGGCGTGCACCTGCTCATCGAGAAGCCGATCTGCGTGACCCTCGAGGAGGCCGCCCAGATCCTGGACGCCGCCGCCAAGGCCGACCGTCTCGTCCAGGTCGGACACATCGAACATTACAACCCGGTGATGTCCTATCTCGAGAAGGCCGTCACCGACGCCCGTTACATCACCGCCGAGCGACTGGCTCCGTTCACGCCGCGCGGCACCGAGGTCGGGGTCGTCCTGGACCTGATGATCCATGACATCGGCATCGTCCTGCAGCTGGCCAATTCCCCGGTCGAGCGCATCGACGCCGTCGGCGTCTCGGTCGTGACCAAGACCGAGGACATCGCCAACGCCCGCCTCGCGTTCAAGAACGGCTGCGTGGCCAACCTCAGCGCCAGCCGCGTCTCGCTGAAGAAGAACCGCGAGATCCGCGTCTTCCAGACCGGCGGCTACCTCTCCATCGACTTCATGGGTCAGAAGGGCCACACCGTGCGCGTCGACCCGACCGCCGAGGGCGGCTTCGCCAAGGAAGAGATCCCGATCGAGAAGGGTGAGCCCCTTGCCATCGAGCTCGCCTCGTTCACCTCGTGCGTCCGGGATCGCAAGAGCCCGAAGGTCAGCGGCGAACTCGGCCGTACCGCCTTGGCCGTCGCCATCCAGATCACCGAACAGATCCGCGCCGGCATGGCGCGCAAATGAGCGCGTTCCCGGCCATCCCGGCGAGCTTCGACCGGCCCCGCGGGGGCGAGGTCGACGTGCTCGTCGTGGCCGGCGAACATTCGGGCGACCAGCATGCGGCCAAGGTCGTCGCCGACCTGCTCGCGGCCCGTCCGGGGCTGCGCATCGCCGCCTTCGGTGGCCCGCAGCTCCGCGCCGCCGGCGCCCAGTTGCTGTTCGACATGACCACCTTCTCCGCGGTGGGCATCGTCGAGATCCTTTCCGCGTATCCTTTCTATCGGAAGCTTTTCGCCCGGATGGTTGCGTGGACGCTCCAGTGGAAGCCCAAGGTGGTCGTCCTCGTCGACTATCCCGGACTTAATCTCCGTCTCGCGAACGAGCTGCGTAAGGCGGGCCTTTCTCGCGCCGGTTTCGGTGAGACCGCCGTCATCCAATACGTCAGCCCCCAGCTCTGGGCATGGAAGCCCAAGCGCCGCTTCACCATGGCGCGCGACCTGGATTCCGTCGGCACGATCTTCCCGTTCGAGCCTGCGTGCTACGCCGACACCAAGCTCGACGCCCGTTTCGTCGGCCACCCGTTCGCCGAGAAGGAACACGTCCCCGGTCTGCGCCATGATCCGGACGGCCCCGTGCTCCTGCTGCCGGGCAGCCGGCCGAAGCCCGTGCGCAAGATCTTCCCGGCCTTGGTCGAGGCCTTCGCGCTTTTCCGTCAGAGCCACCCGAAGCGCCGCGCGCTCGTCCTGCACACCGGCGGCGAGGTGCACGCGGAGCTTTACCGCCTCCTCGCCGAATACGGCGAACAGGCCAAAGGCATCGACCTGCGTCCGGTGTCCGAAGGCCCGGCGGCCGGTTGCGCCGCGTTGGTCAGCTCCGGCACCATGTCGCTCACCGTCGCGCTCGCCGGCATCCCGGGAGCCGTGGTCTACCGTGCCAATCCGCTGACCTGGGTGATGGGGCGTTACCTCATCGCCGGCCGCGTCGACCATCTCGGCATCGCGAACATCCTTCTCAAGCGCCAGGCTTGGCCTGAATACCTGCAGGGCGCCTGCGAACCCGGCGCCCTGGCCGCACGCCTCCGGGCCTGCGTCGAAGCACCCGAGCTGCGCGCGCAGGCCGTTGCCGATGCCTCCGAGCTGCATGCGCTCCTCTCGGCGAAGTCCGGCTCCACGCCGGCCGAGTGGGTCTCCTCCCATCTTCCCAAGGAAGTCCGCCCATGAAGATCGCCGTCCTCGGGTGCGGATACGTCGGCGCTGAATTCGCCCGTCAGGCCAAGGCAGCCGGACATGAAGTCCTCGGCGTCGTGCGTTCGGAAGCCTCGCGTGACAAGCTGCGCGCAGAGGGGCTCGTCGCGGAAGCCTTCGATCTGTACGCCGGCGACTGGGCGCGGTTGCCCAAGCAATTCGACGCCGTCGTGTATGCCGCGAGCACCGGTGGCGGCGGGCCCGAAGCCTACGCGCTGGCCTACGACGTCGGCGTGAAGCGCGCGCTCGCCTGGGCTCGCGGGGTCGGCGCGCAGGCGTTCGCCTTCACCAGCTCCACCGGCGTGTATCGCCAGGATGACGGAACCCTCGTCGACGAGGTGAGCGTCGTCGGCGGCGCGCCGACGGCCGACGCGATCCTCGGCGGCGAACGCGCCGTGCTCTCTTCCGGTTTTACCAAGGCCCGCGTGTTGCGCTTCGGCGGGCTCTACGGTCCTGGTCGCCATCACATGGTCGACCAGTTGCGTCGCGGCGAGAGCGTCATCGGCGGACGCGTCGACCATTACATCAATTACCTGCACCGCGATGACGCCGCTTCTTCGGTGCTCGCCGCGCTCGTCGGCGGACCGGTCGGAGCGCGTGTTTACAATGTCGGTGATGGTTGTCCCGTGACGAAGGAAGCGCTCGCGCGTTGGATTGCGGAGCGCCTTGGTCAGTCCGCCCCCGTGTTCGATCCGTCGGCGCCGGCGGGGCCGCGCGTGGCGAAAGGCGGTCGGACGCAGCCGAGCCGCATCGTGGCGACGGGCCGGATCCGCGCGGAACTGGGCTGGAAGCCTGCTTTTGCGGATGTTTTCGCAGGTCTGGCCCCTTTCCTGGGCTAAGTCATCCATAGCCGTGTTGCGGGGTCTTACCCCGTTAGCCACGAAACCGTAACAATCGCATGAGAGGATGCTGTCGCATTCGCACCTTCTCATGAACCACCGCATCAAGCAGTTCCTCGTCGCCGCCGCCGTCCTCGGTTGCGCTCACACCGCTTCCGCCGCCGAGCGGAACCCCGCCCTCGACCTCCTGGTCAAGAAAGGGATCATCACCGCCGAAGAGCGAGCCCAAGCCCTCGAGCAGGCCGCTATCGCCAACCTTCGCTCCGGCCCCAAGGAAATCGCTTGGTACGACAAGCTGAAGATCGATGGTTACACCCAGTTCCGTTTCACCGAGAATCTTGACGACGCCTCCAAGGCCTTGAACGTCCCGGCCGACAAGTCCGTGAGCACCACCGAAGGCTTCCTCCTGCGCCGAGGCCGCTTCAAGATCTCGGGCGACGTCGCTCCCCGCCTCCACGTCTACTCCCAGCTCGACTTCGCGGCCAGCACCGGCGCCACCAGCCTCTCCCTCCAGGCGCGCGACCTCTATGCCGACATCGCCCTTGATGATGACCGAGAGCATCGCGTTCGCGCCGGCCTCTCCAAGGTGCCTTACGGCTGGGTGAACCTCCAGTCTTCCCAGAACCGCATCGTGATGGAACGTCCCGAGGCCCTCAACTCCGCGGTCGAAGGCGAGCGCGACCTCGGCCTCTACTACATGTATGCCTCCAAGGAGTCCCGTGAGCTCTTCAAGTCCCTCGTGAAGGACGGCCTCAAGGGTTCCGGCGATTACGGCGTCCTCACCCTCGGCGGATTCGCCGGCCAGGGTCTCAACAAGTCTGACCTCAACGGCGAGCCCCACCTCCTCGCGCGCCTGAGCTACCCGTGGAAGACCGAAAGCG
Organism: Verrucomicrobiota bacterium; assembly: GCA_041180005.1. Lineage (GTDB taxonomy): Bacteria > Verrucomicrobiota > Verrucomicrobiia > Opitutales > UBA953 > UBA953. The sequence continues at coordinate 44,893 of JBEGSF010000006.1, forward strand.
GCCAGATCTACGAAGCCGGCATCGGCGCCTACGCCGGCAAGTATGTCGTCGCCACCGGCACGACCACCCGCGTCGACACCGGCGCCTCGGTGACCCCTGCCGCCGGTTCCAAGGAGTTCGACGACCGCCGCGCCGTCGCTACCTTCATCATGTACCCCCAGCCCTTCGGCATCGAAGCCGAGTGGACGGTCGGCCAGGGTCCTCAGCTTAATGCGAATCGCGACGCCATCGGCCTCGCCGACCTCAAGGGCGGCTACGTCCTGATTAACTATCGCATCTTCAGCGGCGAGCAGGAGTTCTTCCCCTTCGTGCGGTGGAACTATTTCGACGGCGCGCGCAAGTTCGCGACGAACGCCCCGAAGATGGTCGTCAACGAGATCGACATCGGCTGCGAATGGCAGATCCGCAAGGAGCTCGAACTTCAGGCGTCCTACACGTTCACCAACGAGCGCAACAACACCTCGGCCAGCCCTTACACGAACGTCAAGGACGCCCGTCGTTTCGCCATCCAGCTCCAGTTCAACTACTAAGCAGGATCTCCGACGGATGTGCTTCGAGGGCCGGCTGGGCAGCCGGCCCTCTTCCTTTGGCGGTGACGCCGGGCGGCCCGGACCTTGCGGTCCGGGCTGTTTCGTATCCATGATATGACATGGCGGACGTCTACACCCGCGCCGAGCGCAGCGCCCTGATGGCCAAGGTCCGGGGTCGCGGCAACCTCACGACCGAGGAGGCCTTGGCGAAGGTCTTCCGCACCGAGGGCTGGACCGGCTGGCGTCGGCAACGTCCGATCGTCGGCCGCGACGTGGACGGCCGTTTCCGGGTGCGACCTGATTTCGTCTTCGCGGCCCGCCGGTTGGCGGTCTTCGTCGACGGCTGTTTCTGGCACGGTTGTCCGCGGCATGGGACGCGTCCGCGCGGCAACGCCGCCTTCTGGCGGGCGAAGTTCCGCCGCAACCATGAGCGCGACCGACGAAACTCCCGCAGCCTGCGCCGCGCCGGCTGGAAGGTCCTGCGTCTGTGGGAGCATGAGTTGAAGCCCAAGGCGCGGCCGGCTTTGCTGGCCAAGCTGCGCAAGGTCTTCGCTTAGGCACGAAAAAGCCCGACCGGGAGGTCGGGCTGATCGGTCGGCTTCGGCCGGTGCTCAGAGCACGCGGTAGTTCGGCGAAGTGTTCGGCGTGCCGCGGGGCTGTTCGCGGAGGCGGCGGTTCTCTTCCTCCAGCTCGGCGATGCGGGCGCGGGCGGCGGCGAGCTTGGCGTTGGCTTCGCGCAGGGCGGCGGAGGCGGCCTCGAGGTCGGCTTCGGCCTTCTTGCGCTGGGCGATGGCTTCCTTGAGTTCGGAGCCGTTGCGGAGATTGGCGAGCTCGGCGTTGAGCTCGTTAACGCGGGCGTCGGCCGCGGCCTTGGCCTTCAGGAGTTCGGCGGCCTTCACGTCGGCCTTGCTGGCGTCCTCCTTGGCCTTGGCGAGTTCGGCGACCGTCTGGGCGGCGTCGGACTTCGCTTTGGCGAGGGCGGAGGAGGCGGCCTTGGCGGCCTCTTCGGCGGCCAGCTTGCCGGCGGCGAGGTCATTGGCGGCCTTTTCCTGGGCGGCCTTGTGGGCGGCGGCGGCCTTGGCGGCGCTGTCCTTGGCGGCGGCGAGCTCGGCGACCGCCTTGGCGGCCTGGGCCTTGGCCTCTTCTTCGCCGCTCCACGTGACGATGGCGATGGCGCCGAAAGCGGCGGCCAGCAGGAGGATGATGATTTCGCGAGGCTTCATGGTGTCGTTTGACCACCATCTTGCCTCGGCTGACCCGAGGGTCAAGACCTAGCCCCGCTCAGGAAAGGCGGTTCTTGTAGTCCGCATAGCCGAAGCGGCGGACCACTTGGACCTGCCCGGCGGCCGGGTCGAAGCTGGCGATGGCCGGCAGCGGCACCCCGTTGAAGGTCGTGTTCTTCACGAACGTGTAGTGCGACATGTCCATGAAGACCAGGCGCTGGCCGATCTTGAGCGGCTCGGCGAAGGAGTAGTCGCCGATCACGTCGCCCGCGAGGCAGGTCACGCTGCCGAGGCGGTAGGTGTGCGGGAGCTTGCCCGGCAGGTCGGCGTCCATGATGTCGGCGCGGTAGGGCATCTCCAGCGTGTCCGGCATGTGGCAGGTCGCCGACACGTCGATGATCGCGATGTCGACGCCGTTATGCACGAGGTCGAGGACGGTGCCCACGAGGACGCCGGTGCCGATGCCGATGGCTTCGCCGGGCTCGAGGTAGACCTGGATGTGCTGACCCCAGCGCTGGCGGAAGCCCGTGATCACGCGGATGAGGCGTTCGAGGTCGTAGCCCTCGCGGGTGATGTGGTGGCCGCCGCCGAAGTTGACCCACTTCATGCGCGGGATGAATTCGCCGAACTTCGCCTCGAAGGCCGCGACCGTGCGCTCGAGGACGTCGGAGCCCTGCTGGCACATCGTGTGGAAGTGGAGGCCCTCGAGGCCGTCGAGGTCTTCGGCCGACCTTATCTCGGAGCGGAGCGCGCCGAGGCGGGAGCCGGCCGCGCAGGGATTGTAGAGTTCGACGTCGACCTCGGCGTGCTCCGGGTTGACGCGCAGGCCGAAGGAGATCTTGCGGCCGGCGGCGAGGGCGGCGGCCTTATGGCGCTTCCACTGCGTCGGCGAATTGAACGACACGTGGTCGGCGACGCGCAGCAGGTGGGCGAACTCCTCGTCCTTGAAGGCCGGGGAGTAGGCGTGGACTTCGCCGCCGAATTCTTCGCGGCCGAGCAGCGCCTCGTGGATGCCGCTGGCGGTCGTGCCGGCGAGATACTTCGAGATCGTCTTCGCTTCGCTGAACTGGGCGAAGCCCTTGAGCGCGAGCAGGATCTTGGCGCCCGAGCGGTCCATCACCGAGCGCAGGATGCGGAGGTTCTGCTCCAGCAGGCCGCGGTGGAGGACGTGGCATGGGCTCGGGACCTGGCTCAGGTCGACCTTCCGGAAGGCATCGGTGAGGGCGTCGGACACGGCGTTGAAATTGGGAGCGTCGGAGGACGGTGCAAACGAAAAGCCCGCTTCGCAGCGGGCTTCGCGGGCGGTCTTCAGGCGACCGGCAGCTCCTTGACGTGCCAGGGCAGGCCACGCTTGTTGAGCTCTTCCATGAACGGGTCCGGATTCATCTCTTCCATGTTCCAGACGCCGGGCTTGAGCCACTTGCCGTCCGCGAGCATCGCGCCGCCGATGGCGGCCGGGACGCCGGTCGTGTAGCTGATCGCCTGGGACTTCACCTCGGCGTAGCACTCCTGGTGGTCGCAGACGTTGTAGATGAAGACCTTGCGGGGCTTGCCGTCCTTGGTGCCGGTGATCTCGCAGCCGATGCAGGTCTTGCCCTTGGTGCGGGGGCCGAGCGAGGCGGGGTCGGGGAGGAGCGCCTTCAGGAACTGGATCGGGACGATCTTGTGGCCCTGGAAGTCGATCGGGTCGATGCGGGTCATGCCGACGTTCTCGAGCACGCGCAGGTGCGTGAGGTAGTTCTCGGAGAAGGTCATGAAGAAGCGGATGCGCTTCAGGCCCTTGATGTTGATCGCGAGGGACTCGAGTTCCTCGTGGTAGAGCAGGTAGCTGTCCTTGGGGCCGACGACGGGGTAGTCATACACCCACTTCACGGAGAGCGGGTCGGTCTCCTTCCATTCGCCCTTTTCCCAGAAGCGGCCGCGCTGGGTGATCTCGCGGATGTTGATCTCGGGGTTGAAGTTCGTGGCGAACTTGTAGCCGTGGTCGCCGGCGTTGGCGTCCATGATGTCGATCGTCTCGATCGTGTCGAAGAGGTGCTTCTGGGCGTAGGCGCAGAAGACGTTGGTCACGCCGGGGTCGAAGCCCGAGCCGAGGAGGGCGGTGAGGCCGGCCTTCTCGAAGCGCTCGCGGTAGGCCCACTGCCAGGAGTATTCGAACTTCGCGAGGTGGGGCGGCTCGTAGTTGGCGGTGTCGACGTAATGGATGCCGGCGTGGAGGCAGGCGTCCATCAGGTTGAGGTCCTGGTAGGGCAGGGCGACGTTGATGAGCAGGTCGGCGCCGAAGGACTTGATCAGGGCGACGGTGGCCTTGACGTCGTCCGCGTCGAGGGCGGCGGTGCGGATCGTGCGGCCGGTGGCGGCCTTGACGTCGGCGGCGATGGCCTTGCACTTGTTCTCGTTGCGGGACGCCAGCATGACCTCCGAGAAGGACTCGGAGTTCATGGCGCACTTGTGGGCGACGACGTTGCCGACGCCGCCGGCGCCGATGATCAGGACTTTCTTGCTCATGGGTGAGTGATTTCTGTCCACTCGGCACGGAGGGGGAAGCAAAAAGGATGCACAGTCCCGCCAAGGAGAGGTGACGGTCGGGCGACGGCGTCCGGGCAGTCCTTTCCGGACCGGCGGACCGGTCGGAAAGTAAACCCTTTTGGCTGGCGGGATGGGCGGGACTCGAACCCGTGACCTCCGCAGTGACAGTGCGGCGCTCTAACCAACTGAGCTACCACCCCGGTAGCCAAAAGGAAGGGTAACAAAGGTTTTGGGGAGGGGGTCTGTCAAACGGAAAACCGACCCAAATTAACCCCGAACCTGGCCTTGGCCGACGATTTCGAACTTCCAGGTGGTCAATTCACGGATCCCCATGGGTCCGCGGGCGTGCAGACGGTCAGTGGAGATGCCCACTTCGGCCCCGAAGCCGAACTCGCCGCCGTCGGTGAAGCGGGTGCTGGCGTTCCAATAGACGCAGGCGCTGTCGATCTGGGCGAGGAAGGCGCGGGCGGCGGACTCGTCGGCCGTGATGATGGCGTCGGAGTGGTGCGAGCCATAGTCTTCGACGTGGGCGACCGCCTCGGCGAGGCCGGCGACGACCTTGACGTTGAGGATGAGTCCGAGGTGTTCGGTGCGGAAATCCTGTTCGGTCGCGGCCTTGGCGCCGGGCATGAGCGGCAGCGACTGAGGGCAGGCGCGGACTTCGGTCTTCTTGGCGGCGAGGGCCGCGGCCATCTTCGGCAGGAACCGGGCGGCGATCGAGGCGTCGACGAGCAAGGTCTCGAGGGCGTTGCACGCGCTGGGGCGCTGGCACTTCGCGTTGAGCACGATCTGTTCGGCCATCGCAAGGTCGGCCTGCGCGTGGACGTAGACGTGGCAGATGCCGGCGTCGTGCTTGATGACGGGGACCTTGGCGGAATTGACCACCGCCTCGATGAGGCCGGGGCCGCCGCGGGGGACGATGATGTCTACGATGCCGCGGAGGGAGCCGAGGGCGGGAACCGCTTCGCGGTCGGTGAAGGGCAGGAGCGTGACGGCCTCGGAGGGCAGGCCGGCGGCGCGCAGGCCGGTCGCGAACGACTTCGACAGCGCGATGTTCGTGTGGATGGCCTCGCTACCGCCGCGGAGCACGCAGCCGTTACCGGACTTGAGGCAGAGGGCGGCGGCGTCGACGGTGACGTTGGGGCGCGATTCGAAGATGATGGCCACGAGGCCGATCGGGACGCGGCGGCGGATGATGCGCAGGCCGTTCGGGCGGGTCCAATCCTCGGTGACTTCGCCGACCGGATCCGGGAGCTTCGCGACGGCCTCACAGGCCACCGCGATGTCTTCGAGACGGGCGTGATCGAGGCGGAGGCGGTCGGTCATCGCGTCCGTGAGGCCCTTGGCCTTGGCGGCGGCGAGGTCCTTCACGTTGGCCTCGAGGATGGCGGCTTCGTCGGCGCGAAGGGCCTGGGCGGCGGCGCGCAGGGCGGCGTCGCGGACGGCGGTCGGCGCGAGGGCGAGGGCGCGCGAGGCCTTCTTGGCCGTGCGGGCGATCTCCGTCACGCGCTGGAGGAGGTCGCTCATTTCTTCTTCAGCGAGAAGCGCGTGCCGAGCTTCTTGCCGTCGGCGAGTTCGAGCAGGACCTTCTCGCGTCGTCCGCTGGCGATGACCGTGTCGACGCCGCCTTCGGCCGCGATCTCCGCGGCGAGCAGCTTCGTGACCATGCCGCCGACGTTGCGTTCGGAACCCGCGCCGCCGGCGAGGGCGCGCACGGAGTCGTCGATCTTGCGGACGGAAGGGATGAGGTCGCCGGTGCCGTCGGACTTCGTCATCAGGCCTTGGATGCCGGAGAGGATGACGAGGAGGTCGGCGCCGACGAGGGCGGCGACGTGGGCCGAGAGGCGGTCGTTGTCGCCGACCTTGATCTCTTCGTCGGCGATGGCGTCGTTCTCGTTGATGATCGGGACGAAGCGCTTGCGGGAAAGAAGGAGGTCCAACGTCGCGCGGGCGTTGCGGGTGCAGGCGCGGCTGTCGAGGTCCCAGTAGGTCAGCAGCATCTGCGAGCCGAGGAGCTTGTGGCGGCGGAGGTGCTTGCCGTATTCGGACATCAGCTCGGGCTGGCCGACGGTGGCGCAGGCCTGAAGTTCGCGGGCTTCCTTCGGGCGCTTCTCGAGGCCCATGGCGGTCATGCCGGCGGCGACGGCGCCGGAGGTCACGAGGACGACCTGGATGCCGCGCTTATGGAGTCCGGCGACCTGATCGACGATGCGGCCGATCTGGACGCGGTCGACCTTGCCGTCCTTGCGGGTGAGGAGGCCGGAACCGAGCTTGATGACCCAACGTTTTGCCATGGCTGTGAGAGGGCGACCTTAGCCGAGGGAAAACGCCGTTGTCCAGCGTCAGAACGCCGGGCTCAGAACTCCGGCGGCTGGAGGCCCACGGCCAGCCAGCCTTTCGGGGCCAGGACGCGGCCCTGCGGGGTGCGGACGACGTAGCCTTCCTGCACGAGGAACGGCTCGTGGACTTCCTCGAGCGTATGGGCGTCCTCGCCGATGGCGGCGCCGATGCTGCTGAGGCCGACCGGGCCGCCGTTGTGCTTCTCGGCCATCGCGCGGAGGAAGCGGTGGTCCATGTCGTCGAGGCCCTGCTGGTCGATCTCGAGGAGCTCGAGGGCGGCGGCCGTGACCTTGGCGTCGGCCTTGCCTCCGGCGCGCTCGAGGGCGTAGTCGCGCGTGAAGCGCAGGAGGTTGTTGACGATGCGGGGCGTGCCGCGCGCGCGGCGGGCGATCTCGTCGGCGCCGCCCTGGTCGATGTCGAGGTTCAGCAGCGCGGCGTTGCGGCGCACGATGCTGAGCAGCTGCTCGCGGGTGTAATAGTCGAGGCGCGTCTGCAGGGTGAAGCGGCTGCGGAGCGGGGCGGTGAGCAGGCCCGTGCGGGTCGTCGCGCCGATGAGCGTGAACTTCGGGAGGTCGAGGCGCACGCTGCGGGCGTTCGGTCCCTGGTCGATCATGATGTCGATGCGGAAGTCCTCCATCGCCGAGTAAAGGAACTCCTCGACCGTCTTCGGGATGCGGTGGATCTCGTCGACGAAGAGCAGGTCGCCTTCCTGCAGGCTCGTGAGCAGGCCGGCGAGGTCGGAGGCCTTCTCGACGACGGGTCCGGAGGTCACGCGGACCGGGCGGCCCATCTCTTCGGCGAGGATCATCGCAAGGGTCGTCTTGCCGAGTCCGGGCGGGCCGTGGAGGAGGATGTGGTCGAGCGTGCGGCCTTCGCGGCGCGCGGCGCCGATCATCACGCGCAGGCGTTCGACCGTGCGCTGCTGGCCGACGAAGTCGTCGAGCTTCGGTGGGCGCAGGGCGGCGTCGAGCGAGCGGTTCGCGCGGGACACGGCTTCCTTGCCGGCGGGCGGCTGGGGGTCATCGGGCGAATCCTTGCGGGCCATGGGCGCAAGGTGCGGGGTCGGGGCGAATTGGCAACCCTCAGTCCTCGGCGAAGCCTTTCGGCAGGGCGGAGGCGGGGAGGCGTTCGACGTCGGCGCCCAGGGAACGGAGGCGTTCCTCGAAGCGTTCGTAACCGCGGTCGAGATGGTAGAGGCGCTGGACCCACGTCTCGCCCTTGGCGACCAGCGCGGCGAGGATGAGGGCCGCGGAGGCGCGGAGGTCGGAGGCCATCACCGGAGCGCCCGAGAGCGGGCGGCCGCCGGCGACGGTGGCCGTGGCGCCTTCGATGGCGATGTCGGCGCCCATGCGCTGCAGCTCGGCGGCGTGCATGAAGCGGGCGGGATAGATCTTCTCCGTGATCGGGCTGCGGCCGTCGACGAGGAGCTGGAGGGCCATGAACTGCGCCTGCAGGTCGGTCGGGAAACCCGGGTAAGGCTCGGTGACGATCTCGACCGCGCGCGTGGGCCTGCCGTGGGCGCGGATGAAACCGGGGCCGGTCTCGACGCCCACGCCGGCTGCGCGGAGCTTGTCGAGGAAGGCCGTGAGGTGCGACGGATCGCAGTGGGTGACGGTCACGTCGCCGCCGGTGATCGCGCCGGCCACGAGATACGTGCCGGCCTCGATGCGGTCGGCGATGACCGTGTGGTCGCAGCCATGCAGCGCGGCGACGCCTTCGACTTCGATGACGCCCGTGCCTTGGCCGCTGATCTTCGCGCCCATCTTCGCGAGCATCGCGCAGAGGTCGACGACCTCCGGTTCGCGCGCGGCGCATTCGATGCGCGTCACGCCGGGCGTGAGCGTGGCGGCCATCACGAGGTTCGCCGTGCCGAGCACCGTGCTGCCCATCGGGCCGCCCATGTGGACGGTCGCGCCGCGGGCGCGGGAAGCGTCGACCTGCACCAAGCCGGCTTCGACGGATACCGCGCAGCCGAGGGCCTCAAGTCCTTTCAGGTGGAGGTCGATGGGGCGGGGGCCGATGACGCAGCCGCCGGGGATGGCCATCTCCGCCTGGCGGAGGCGGCCGACGAGCGAGCCGAGGAGGCAGACCGACGCGCGCATCTTGCGGACGAGGTCGTAGGGCGTGCGGTGCGCGACCTGCCCGGCGCGGATCGTCCAGACGCCGGGCTCGGGGTTCGCGACCGTCGCGCCTTGGTGGCCGAGGATCTCGGCCATGTACCGGACATCGCTCAGGTCGGGCACGTTGCGCAGCGTCACCGTCTCGCCGGTGAGGAGCGAGGCGGCGAGCAGGGGCAACGCGGCGTTCTTGGAGCCGGCGGCGCGCACCGAACCTCGGAGCACGTGACCACCTCGGATGCGCGCGACCTGGAGCACGTCGGGTAAAAGAAGCGGGGGCGCCGATCGGCGCCCCCGTTATGTTCAGCCTTCGCGAGGACCGTTGCGAGGACCGCGGTCGCCGCGGAATTCTCCGCGACCTCCGCGCGAGCCGTCGCGGCCGCCGCGGGAACCGCCGCGGAATTCGCCGCGACCACGCCCGCCGCGATGACCGCGGTCGGAACGTTCGCCGCGGGGTTCGCCGCGCGGCGCGTAGGGACGGGACGAAGGCACGAAGACGGCCTTGTCGGGGATGCCGAACAGGGTGGCGAGCTTGCGCTTCAGCGAGGCCCAGAAGCCGATGGGGGCCTGGACCGGGATGACGACGGGCTCGATCTGGATGCGCGGACGCTCTTCGCGGCGCGGGCGGTCTTCACGGCGAGGACCACGGTCGCCTTCGGGGCGAGGTTCGCGGGCTTCGCGACGAGGACCACGTTCGCCTTCGGCGCGGGGTTCGCGACGCGGGCGGTCGCCCTGCGGGATGCCGGGCTGGCGGCCTTCTTCGGCGAGACCTTCCGGACGAGGCTCGCGAGGTTCGCGGCGTTCGCGGGGTTCGCGACGCGGACGATCTTCGCGGGCCGGAGCGGCGGACTGGGCGCGGTCGCCCGAGAGCTTCTCGGTCAGCTGCGACGGGTCTTCGACGACGCCGATGGCGGGACGGGCTTCCTGGCCGTTGCCGGCGGAGGGAGCGACGCCACGCGGCGTGCCACGGCGGCCGAACTGCTTCGGAGCCGTGATGGTGCCGGGCTTGGCGGCGGGTTCGGACGAGGCCCCGATCACGGAGAGCGGAGGGAGTTCCGCGTGGGCGGACTCCAGCTTGGCTTCGTTGAGGCGGGGTGCGGGGGTGCGGACTTCACTGGCGCCTGCGTCCGCGGCGGGCTGGTGGGCGGAGACTGGCTCCTGGCCCTGGGTTTCTTCTTGGCTCATGTTGCTTATGTTGGGGCGGCCTTCGTTGTGGCCGACCGGATGATGCGGCCGCTCCGTTGTGGAGCGGCGACGCGGTTTGTCGGACCCTTGGTGACGGAGGACGAACCTCCTTGGGGTGCCGAAATGACCCGGGAGGGACTCCCGGAAACAATGTGAATAATTACCCCCTCCGGCTTAACAACAAGAAAGTCCCTCAACGGGCCTCTTCGGTGAACCTTTGTTCACGAATCAGCACGATCTTGACGGTTCCTTGGTAGGAAAGGGTCTCCTCGACCTTCAGGCGCAGGCGACGGGCCAGCTCGGTCGCCCCGAAGTCGTCGACCTTGCCCGGGTCGACGATGACCCGGAGTTCGCGGCCGGACTGGAAGGCGTAGGCCTCCCGGACGCCGTCGAAGGAGAGGGCGATCTCTTCCAGACGGCGGACGCGCTGGGCGTAGGACTCGAGGGTGGAGGAACGGGCGCCCGGGCGGGAGCCGGAGGCGGCGTCGGCGATCATGACCAGCGGCGCGTAGAGGCTCTCGGCCGGGACCTCGCGGTGGTGCGCGGCGACGGCGTTAACGACGCGCGCGTCTTCGCCGAGTCGGCGGAGCAGGGCGGCGCCGGCGAGCGCGTGGCTCGAACCCGCTTCGGCTTCGATGGCCTTGCCGAGGTCGTGCAGCAGTCCGGCGCGCTTCGCGGGGACGGGGTCGATGCCGATCTCCGCGGCGAGCATCGCACAGAGCTGGGCGACCTCGATCGAGTGGGCGAGCGTGTTCTGGTTGGACGAAAGGCGGAAGTGCAGGCGGCCGAGGAGTTCCTCGACGGCGGCGTCCATGGGCGGAAGACCGAGGTCGCGCACGGCGTCGCGGCCGAGTCGTCGGGCATGCTTGACGACTTCGTCGCCGGCGAGGCGGACGCTGTCTTCGATCAGCGCCGGCGAGATGCGGCCGTCCTTCACGATGCGTTCCAGCGCGATGCGCGCGATCTCGCGGCGGACCGGGTCGAAGCAGGAGACCATTGCCAGGCCGGGGGTTTCGTCGATGAGGAGCGTCGCGCCGGTGGTCTGTTCGAAGGTGCGGATGTTGCGGCCTTCGCGGCCGATCAGGCGGCCCTTCATGTCTTCGTTGGGCAACGAGACCGAGAGCGCGGTGGCGTCCTGCGTCGTGGAGGTGGTCAGACGCTGCATCGCCGAGAGGAGCGTCCGACGGGCCTCGTCGTCGATGTCCTGTTCGACCTGGTCGAGCAGGCCGCGGCGGAGGTGCTGGGCTTCTTCGCCGTATTCCTCGCGCAGGTGGTCCAGGAGCAGGGCGCGGGCTTCCTCGGGCGTGACCTTGGCGAGGCGCTGGAGTTCGCGAAGCAGGTGGTCGCGCTGACGGGTGTTCTCGCGGGCGAGTTCGGCGGAGGCCTCGGCCGCGGCTTCCGCGTCGGCCATCGCCCTCTCCGCGGCCCGTTTTTCGGCCTCGGCTTGGGCGTGCAGTTCGGCCGCCTCGACGGAGGCTTCGCGGCGGGCCAGCTCCACTTCGGAACGAAGGCGGGCCTCACGGACGGCGCCGAGGGTGTTTTCCCGCCATTTGGCTACCGCATAGGCCACGATGGCTCCGGAGGAGAACGCCACGGCGGCGAGGATGCTTTGGTCGGCTGCCACAGGCATGGTCGTCGCGATAACCGGAGGTCCGGGCTCATACCCTTGCCGAGCCGGCTCCTTCGGCAAGCCCTTTCGGGAGGTTCGCCTTGCCTCGGAGCCTCGGTCGGGCTTCTTCAAGGCATGTCCAGACACCTTGACGATGAGCGGTCTTCGGCCGCGGTCTGGTGGGACAATTTCGCCAACTTCGCCTGGCGGACGGATTGGACCCAGGTGGTCATCATCCTGTTCCTCAGCACCCTGGGCATCGTGGCGATCCAGTCGGCCGGCAGCGCCCGGGAGTCGACCTTCTACCGCTCGCAGATCGTCTTCGTCGTCATCGGTTGGATCGCCTACTGGGCCGTCTCGGCCTTGGACTATCGTCTCATCCAGCGTCATGCCCGACGGCTCTATCTCGGCACCATCCTGCTCCTGCTGCCCGTCTCGCTCTGCGCCTTGGCCAAGACCAACCTCGGAGATTTCATCCGCAGCGTGAACGGGGCGCGTCGCTGGATGGATTTCGGACCCTTCTCGATCCAGCCGTCCGAGTTCGCCAAGATCGGCGCGCTCGTCTTCCTCGCCGCTCTGCTCGCGCGTTCCCCGATCGGCTCCTTCCGGGCGACCTGGGGCACGGTGGCGCGCGCCCTCGGGGTCGCCGCGGTCCCGTTTGTCTTGATTTTTGTGCAGCCGGACCTAGGTTCTGCGCTCATCTACCTGCCGCTTTCATTCATCCTGCTGTTCGTCGCCGGCCTGACCACCAGGTTCTTCCTGGTGGCCGGAGCCGCCGCCGTCCTGCTGGTGGGCGTGGTGGCCGTCGATCTGACCGAATATGCGGCCAAGATCGACCAGTACGCGAAGGCCAATCCGCAGTCCAAGGACCCCGTGCGCGCGGTCCGCGGCCAGCACGAGGCCGAAGCCTGGTTCTTCCTGCTCAAGGACTACCAGCGCGAGCGCATCCTTTCGTTCGTCGCCCCCGAGGTCATCGACCCCAAGGGACTCGGCGTCACGTGGAACGTCAACCAGGCCGTCATCGCGGTCGGTCGCGGCGGCTTCCGCGGCCAAGGCATCGGCAACGGCACGCAGGCGCGCTTCGGCTACCTGCCGGAAGCGGCGGCGCACAATGACTTCCTTTTTTCCGGGATGGCCGAGGAGATCGGCTTCACCGGAGGTTTCCTGGTGATCGGTTCCTTCGTCCTGCTGTTCTGGCGCGTCGTGCGCACGGCTGCGCGGACGACGGATCGGTTCGGCTCTTTGTTGGCGATCGGCGCGGCGGTCGTGCTCGGCACGCACGTCGTGATCAACGTCGGCATGAACATCGACCTGATGCCCGTCACCGGGGTCCCCCTTCCTTTCCTTAGCTACGGAGGGTCTTTCGTACTCAGCTGTTTCCTGCTCCTTGGACTAGTCCAGAGCGTTCACCGGCATTCGGCCGGTGGCGGCGAAGACGGAGGCTCTCCGGCAACCGGCTTAACCGCCTGACCGAGATGCCCGAACACAACGAACCCGAAGATATCAACGACGAGCTGCCGGAAGGCGGCGAACAGACCTCCCCGATCGACCAGCGCAAGCTGGCCGACGAGGCGGCCAAGCGGCGCAAGGAGCTCCCGCTCCTCCAGCGCATCGTGAAGCACTTCTCCAAGGACCGCGCGACCTACCGCGAGCTGGTCATCAACGCCGAGACGCTCGAGAAGCGCGTCGCGCTCCTCACCAACGGCGTCCTCGACAAGTTCGAGATCGAGCACAAGGGCGAGAACCGCATGGTCGGCGCGATCTTCAAGGGCCGCGTCCAGAACCTCGAAGGCGGGCTCAAGGCCGCCTTCGTCGACATCGGCCAGCCGAAGAACGCCTTCCTGCACTACTGGGACATGCTCCCGGCCGCCAACGACTCGCAGGTCGAGTTCATCCGCGACAACGAATCCGCCGAGCAGAAGCAGCGCAAGGCCCGCTACCAGGCCAAGGACATCCCGCAGCTCTTCCCGGCCGGCTCCGACATCGTCATCCAGGTCGTCAAGGACCAGATCGGCACCAAGGGTCCCCGCTCGACCACGAACATCGCCCTCCCGGGCCGTTACCTCGTGCTCATGCCGTTCAGCGGCGCGTGCGGCGTCTCCCGCAAGATCGAGGAGTCTTCCGAGCGCGAGCGCCTGAAGGACATCCTCCGCTCCCTGACCATCCCCGAGGGCATGGGCGTCATCATCCGCACCGCCGGCGAGGGCAAGCAGGCCCGCTGGTTCGTCCGCGACCTGCACATGCTCCTCAAGCGCTGGCAGGCCATCGTCGAGAAGATCAACGCCCCCGACCGCAAGCCCGTCCTCCTCTACCAGGAGCCCGGCCTCATCGAGCGCACCGTGCGCGACTTCCTCACGGAAGAAGTCGACCGCATCCTCGTCGACAACCCCGAGGACTTCAAGCTGGTGCAGGACCTCGTCGGCGAGGTGTCGCCGCGCTCCCGTTCGCGCGTCGAGATGTACGCCGACCCCATCCCGGTCTTCGAGCGCTACAACATCGAGCGCCAGATCGAGCAGCTCTTCCAGCGCCGCGTCCCGCTCCCGAGCGGCGGCGAGATCGTCATCGACGAGACCGAGGCGCTCACGGCCATCGACGTCAACACCGGCGGCCATCGCGGCAAGGACGGCGCCAAGGACGGCAACTTCATCACGCAGGCCAACCTCGAGGCCGTCACCGAGGCCGCCCGCCAGATCAAGCTCCGCAACCTCGGCGGCCTCATCATGATCGACACCATCGACATGAAGAACCCGAAGGACCGCAAGAAGGTCTTCGAGGCCCTGCGCGACGCGATGGAAGACGACCGCGCCAAGCACCAGATCCTGCCCATCTCCCAGCTCGGGGTGCTCCAGATGACGCGTCAGCGCCACACGGAGTCGAACACGACCTCGATGTACACGGCCTGCCCGCATTGCCAGGGCCGCGGCATCGTCAAGAACCCCCGCACGGTCTCGGTCGAGATCCAGCGCAAGCTCCTCAGCGTCATCCGTCGCCTCCGCGAGGCCGCCGGCCCCGAGAAGGAACTGGAGATCAACATCCTGCTCCATCCGGTGAACCTCGAGCGCATCATCACGGAGGACCGCGAGTTCTTCCGTGACCTGATGAAGTCCTGCAAGGTCCGCCTGGGCACCAAGCCCGACCCGACCTACAGCATCGAAGCGTTCAAGCTCTTCGACGGCGCCGGCAAGGAACTCCGCTGAGCTTGTCGCTCGGTGCTTTAAAGGCCTCCGGGTTCGCCCGGGGGCCTTTTTATTTCCGCGGGCGAGGGCGGTGGGCGAGCAGGCGCAGGCCGTTGAGGCAGACCACCACCGTGCTGCCTTCGTGCACGCTGACCGCGAGGGGCAGGGGGGCGCCGCGGAAGATGACGTAGGCCGCCATGCCGAGGGCGGCGCCGACGGAGACGATGACGTTGAAGCGGATGGCGCGGCGGGCGCGGCGGCTGAGCTCGATGGCATCGACCAGCCTTTCGAGGCGGTCATCCATGAGCACGAGGTCGCTCGACTCCAGGGCGGCGTCGCTCCCGCGTCCGCCCATGCCGATGGCGACGTCCGCCGCGGCGAGGCTCGGGGCGTCGTTGACGCCGTCGCCGACCATCGCGACCACGTGGCCTTCGGCGGAGTAACGGCGGATCGCGGCCATCTTGGCGTCGGGCGTGAGCGCCGCCGCGTAGGCCTGGATCCCGACCTGCTGCGCGGCCACGGCGGCCGCCTCTTCGCGGTCGCCGGTGAGCATGACCGTGCGGATCTTCGCCTCGTGCAGCGCCGCGAGGGTGGGGCGGCTGGCTTCGCGGATGCGGTCGACGAGCGTGGCGCGGACCGTGACGGTGCCGTCGGAGGCCCAGACTTCGCTGACGATCGCTCCCGCCGGCACCGCGGCCGCCGGGAGGGAGGAGCCGCCGACGAACTCGCGGGTGCCTACGCTCCAGCGGGCGCCGCCGACCGTGCCGGAAACGCCTTGGCCGGGAGAATTGGAAAGCCCTTGGACGGGCAGCAGGCGGGCGCCTTCTTTCTGGCAGGCGCGCACCACGCCGGCGGCGAAGGGGTGGGTGGTGGCGGCCTCCAGGGTAAGCAGAGCGCTCAGCGCCCGGTCGCGGTCGGCCTCGGCGGGGAAGACTTCGAGCGCGGCGACCTCCGGGACGCCGGCGGTCAGCGTGCCCGTCTTGTCGAAGCAGACGCAATCGACGTCGGCCAGGCGTTCGACGGCGGCGCCGCCGCGGAAGAGGATGCCTTGGCGGGCGCCGGCGGCGATGGCCGCGAGGACGGCGGAGGGGACGGAAAGGACCAGGGCGCAGGGGCTAAGCACCACCAGCAACGTCATCGCTCTGTAAAGCGGGGCGTCTTGGGCGGAAGTTTCACAGCCAGCGGGGCTCGCCAGCTTCAGGAAGACATAGAAGAGGGCGGAGGCGGAGAGGGCGAAGATCGCGTAGGCATCCCCCCACTTGTCGATGGCCCGCTGGGCGGGTGCTTTGCTGTCCTGAGCTTCGCGGATCAGGCGGACGATACGTTGCAGGGCGCTGTCTTTCTCGCCTCGGGTCACTTCGACGACCAGGCGTCCCCAGGAGTTGAGCGTGCCCCCTGCCACCTCGGAACCAGCCTGTTTCGGGGCCGGTTTTGCCTCTCCGGTCAGGTTGGACTCGTCTACCGCGCTCTCGCCGGAGAGCACTTTGCCGTCGGCCGGCACCAGTTCGCCGGGCAGGACGGCGATGCGGTCGCCGGGCCGCAGTTCGGAGACCGGCACTTCCGTTTCGACGTCCTCCGCACCCAGTCGGCGGGCATGCTTCGGCGACTTGTCGAGGAGGGCGTCGATGGCGCCGCGGGTGCGGTCCATCGCGTAATGTTCGATCGCGCCGGCGGTCGAGAAGAGGAAAAGCAGCAGCGCGCCTTCGGCCTGGGCGCCCACGATCCAGGCGCCGACCGCGACGACGATCATCAGCAGGTGGACGTCGATGCGTCGTCGCCGCAGGGAGGCCCATCCGTCGATCGCGGCGTCCCATCCGCCGGCGACGCAGGACGCCGCGACGAGCGCGAGCGCCCACGGACGGCCGGTTTCGCCGAAACGCTCCGCGACCAATGATAGCAGGCCGAAAACACCGCTCGCGGCCGCGAGGGCGGCGAGCTTCCGCCACTCGCCGGGCGTGGCCTCGTCCGATCCGTGCGCGTGTTCGCTCATGACGGCATCCTGTCCGCGCGCTTCGCTTCGGTCAATCATCCGTCCGTGCCGCGGTCGTATCGATTTCATGTTTACGATGCGCGCGTGCGCACGATTTTTTTACACGTCGTCGGCGACGTCGCGACGACATGAAAGTTTCCTCTTGCGCAAGCGCAGGTTATACCTATCACTCTTCATCAAGAGTTGACCGCAACGTGACGAACCGAACCGAAACCCCGAGCGAAAGCCTGATCACCGTGTCGCTTCCCCCGAAGCTTCACTCCGAGGTGGTCGCCTTCCAGCATCGGACCGGTCTGAGCACCCTGAGCGAGGCCATCCGTCTCGCCCTCGATCGTTACGACGACTCCCGTCCTTCCCTGGAGACCACCCGGTCCCGCCAGGTTTCTTTCCGCGTACCGTCGGAGCTCCGTACTCGTATCACCCGCCAGGCGCGCAACGCCCGGGTGAGCGTGGGGCGTATCGTCAGGGTGGCGCTTCAGGCGCTGCCCTCAAACCCAACAACGATCCAAAAAAAGGACACACCTATGGCTAAAAAGAAGGCTGCTGCTAAGAAGAGCGCCAAGAAGGCCACCAAAGCTAAGAAGAAGTAATTCTTCCTAGTCTTTTCCGTCCCTCGGGGCGGATGGCGCCGGCACTCCCGGTCATCACAAGGACCCTCGCAAGGGGGTCCTTTTCTTTTCCCGGGGTTCCCGCCTGCGTATAGGCTTGAAACCGTCTGTCGGAAATCGGTTTCTTATGTCCCTCCTTACCATGAGCACCCCCGCATCCGGCCGCATCACCATCGCCAACGGCAAACTCACCGTTCCTGACCATCCTACCATCCCCTTCATCGAAGGCGACGGCACCGGTCGCGACATCTGGCGCGCCTCCGTCCGCGTCCTCGACGCCGCGGTCGCCAAGGCCTACGCCGGCAAGCGCAAGATCGAGTGGCTGGAAGTCCTCGCGGGCGAGAAGGCTTTCAAGCAGACCGGCGACTGGCTGCCTGAGGCGACCCTCACCGCCTTCCGCGACTACCTCGTCGGCATCAAGGGCCCGCTCACCACGCCGACCGGCGGCGGCATCCGCTCCCTCAACGTCGCCCTCCGCCAGCAGCTCGACCTCTACGTCTGCCTCCGCCCCGTGCAGTGGTTCACCGGCGTGCCTTCCCCGGTCAAGAACCCCGGCAAGGTCGACATGGTGATCTTCCGTGAGAACACCGAGGACATCTACGCCGGCATCGACTTCGAAGCCGGTTCGGAGATCGCCCTCAAGACCCTCGAGTTCATCAAGACCAACTTCCCCAAGGAGTTTAAGAAGATCCGTTTCGGCGCCGAGCAGCCCGCCACCGTCGGCCTGGGCATCAAGCCGGTCTCCCGCCCGGGTTCCGAGCGCCTCATCCGCTCGGCGATCCAGTACGCCATCACCAACAAGCGCAAGTCGCTGACCCTCGTCCATAAGGGCAACATCATGAAGTACACCGAAGGCGCCTTCATGAAGTGGGGTTACGACCTCGCCAAGAGCGAGTTCGGCGCGGTCGAGATCGACGGCGGCCCCTGGTGCAAGATCCCCGAAGGCAAGCCCGGCGCCGGCCTCGTCATCAAGGACGCCATCGCCGACATCACCCTCCAGCAGGTGCTCACGCGCCCGACCGACTTCGACGTCATCGCCACGCTCAACCTCAACGGCGACTACCTCTCCGACGCCCTCGCGGCGCAGGTCGGCGGCATCGGCATCGCCCCCGGCGGCAACATCAACTACCTCACCGGCCACGCGATCTTCGAAGCGACCCACGGCACCGCGCCCAAGTACGCCGACAAGGATGTCGTCAATCCGGGCTCCGTCGTGCTCTCCGGCGAGATGATGCTCCGCTACATGGGTTGGACCGAAGCGGCCGACCTCGTGCTCAAGGGACTCAACGGCGCCATCGGCGGCGGCCGCGTCACCTACGACTTCGCCCGCCAGATGCAGGGCGCGACCGAGATCAAGTGCTCGGAGTTCGGCGACGCGATCATCGCGTCGATGTAACCGCCCCTCAGTCCTTCTCCCGCTCGCCGTTGGCGGCCCCTTGGGGCTTGCCAACGGTTTGTTTTTGGGCGGAAATAGGGCTCAACACCACTCAACATGAAACACGCTTTCACCGCCCTCGCCCTCGCCGTCTTCGTCGCAGGCGGTCACGCCCAGGAAGCCTCCGCTTCCGCTCCTGCCGCCCCGGCTCCGGTCTCAGCTTCCACCCAGGATCTTTCCCTCCGCGGCGCCGTCGCCTGGCAGGGCAAGAACGTCTTCCGCGGCATCGAGCGCTCCGACAGCCAGGGACTCATCCAGACCTCCGTCACCCTTGATTACAGCGCCCCTGGCCTGAGCGGCCTGTCGATCTACGGCAGCTTCTTCAACGCCGACTCCGTCGAGCGTACCTACGCCGTCGGCCTCCGCCGTGATTTCTCCTTCGGTGAGCTCGACGTCGGCTACCAGCGCCTCACCGCGACGACCGTCCGCTCCATCGCCACCCACGGCGTGACCCAGATCGACTCCAACCGCGAGGTCTACGCCGGCCTCTCGCTCTCCAACGTCGCCCTCAAGCCCTCGACCTACGTCTATCACAGCACCGAGCTGAAGCAGACCACCGTCGAGGTCGCCGGCTCCAAGTCCTTCGCGGGCTCCAACGTCGGCCTCGCCGGATGCGATATCATCGTCAAGGCCTATGCCGGATACAGCGACGCCTCAGCTTCCGTCTACGCCACCCAGAACGCCTACCGCTACCTCGGCGCGTCCCTGGATGTCACCCGCCAGATCGGCCGTGGTCCGGAACTCGGCGCCGGTGTCAGCTGGGCCCACAACAGCGACCGTCAGGAGCTGACCGCTGGTTCGGTCTTCTGGGGCCGGGTTTACGCCAAGTTCATCTTCTGACCTGCCGTCCGGCAGGGAAGGGCAGGGAGGCGCGGCCAAGGCCGCGCCCCCCTTGTTTTTGGCTTATTTAGGGCAGCCCCCCGCCGGGGCGCATTCGGGTGTTGACGGAGGGGGGTCCTTTCCCATGTTCCCGCTTTCCCTCTTTATGAAGACCACGCTAGCCAAGAACGTGCAGCTCAAGGACAAGACCTGGTACGTCGTCGACGCCAAGGACCAGGTCCTGGGCCGTGTTGCCGTCAAGATCGCCAATATTCTCCGCGGCCGTCACAAGCCCACCTACACCCCCCACGTCGACACCGGTGACTACGTCATCGTGATCAACGCCGACAAGGTCCGCCTCACCGGCTCCAAGGAAGAGGACAAGACCTACATGTTCTACACCGGCTGGGTCGGTACCGCCTACCGCCGCACCGCCGCCGCCATGCGCGAGCGTCGCCCCGAGTTCCTGGTCACCCATGCCGTCAAGGGCATGCTCCCCAAGAACCGCCTGGCCAACGCCATGCTCCTGAAGCTGCGCGTCTACGCCGGCGACAAGCATGACCACGCCGCCTCCAACCCGATCCCGTTCAAGGGTTAATCGACCGATCCTTTCGCAATGAGCGCCAAGTCCTCCGCCATCCTCGCCGTCGGCCGTCGTAAGACCGCCTCGGCCCGCGTCCGCCTTTCCCGCGGCACCGGTTCCATCGTCGTCAACGGCAAGCCCGTCGAAGAGTACCTTTACACCGAGGCCCTGGTGAAGTCCGCCACCCTCCCGATCACGACCGCCGGCCTCGACGGCCAGCTCGACGTCGTCGTCCGCGTCATCGGCGGCGGCCCCAACGGCCAGGCCGGTGCCATCTCCCATGGTCTCGCCCGCGCGATCCAGAAGATGGACGCCACCCTCCGCGCTCCTCTGAAGAAAGAAGGTCTCCTTACCCGCGACGGTCGTATGCGCGAACGTAAGAAGCCCGGCCGCCCCGGCGCCCGCAAGCGCTTCCAGTTCTCCAAGCGTTAATCCGCGAAGGGACAGGAAACCTCGAAGGCCCCGGCACCCCGGGGCCTTTTTGTTGCCCAATCCGCCCAGTCCAGCCATCAGTTCGACAACCAAAACCACCAAACTCTCAAGCCATGTCCCAAAACCTGACCAAGGTCGGCATCGTCGGCGCCTCCGGGTACACCGGGGAGGAGCTCGTCCGCGTCCTGGCCCGCCACCCGCGGGTCAAGCTCGCCGCCGTCTGCTCGCGTACCTTGGCCGGCAAGTCCGTGGCCGACGAGATCCCGCGCCTCCGCGGCGTCGTCGATTCGTTGCTGCAGTTCTCCGCCTCCTCGCCCGAGGAATGCGCGAAGTCCGACGTGGACGTCTGGTTCCTGGCGTTGCCGCACGGCGTCGCCGCCGAATACGCCGCGCCGCTCGTCGCCGCGGGCAAGCGGGTGCTCGACCTTTCCGCCGACTTCCGGTTGCGCGACCTCGCGCTGTATAAGAAGTATTACGGCCATGACCATCCCGCGCCGGCGCTCGCCGCGCAGGCCCGGTACGTCATCCCGGAGCTGCAGGCCGACGACTCCTGGAAGTCCGCGAAGCTCATCGCCTGCCCGGGTTGCTATCCGACCAGCATCCAGGTGCCGCTCGTGCCGCTCCTGCGCGCGGGGCTGCTCAAGCCCGAGCCTGGCCGCCTGATCATCAATTCCTACAGCGGCGTCTCCGGCGCCGGCAAGAAGGCCGACGTCGCCTTCCTGTTCTCCGAGCGCGACAGCTCGATCAAGGCCTACGGCATCCCCGGTCACCGGCACATCGCCGAGATCGAGGAGCAGTTCGCCGCCGCCGCCGGCCAGCCGGTCGTGGTCCAGTTCAACCCGCACCTCGCGCCGATGCACCGCGGCATCGCCACGACCGTCGTCGTGCCCGCCCCCGGCATCACCGTCGCGCAGGTCGAAGCCGCCTGGCAGAAGGCCTACGCCGGCCGTCCGTTCGTGACCCTGCTCAAGTCGGGTGATTTCCCCGACACCGCTCACGTGGCCAACACCAACCGGGTCGCCTGCTCCGTCGTCGCCGACGCGCGCACCGGCAACCTCATCATCACCTCCGTGATCGACAACCTCCTCAAGGGAGCGGGCGGCCAGGCCGTCCAGAACCTCAACCTGATGATGGGTTGGGACGAGGCCGAAGGCCTGCGCTGATCTTTCCATGTCCATCGAGTTCACCAACGATTCGCCGGGCGTCTCCGACGTGCCCGGCTTCCGCGTCGGCGCCGCCGGCTGCGACATCCGCAACAAAGGCACCGACCGCCTCGACCTGACGCTCGTCGTCGCCGACCGTCCGTGCGCCGCCGCCGGCGTCTTCACGACCAACGACGTGAAGGCCGCCCCGGTCCGCTTCTGCCAGCAGGTGCTCGCCGTCTCCGCGGACAAGATCCGCGGCATCGTCGGCAACAGCGGCAACGCCAACGCCTGCACCGCCGCCCAAGGCGACGCCGACGCCGCCGCGATGGCCAAGCTCTCCGCCGCGGCCGTGGGCGCGCCTTCCGACGCCTTCCTTGTCTGCTCGACGGGGCGTATCGGTGAGCTGCTGCCGATGGCCAAGGTCGCCGAAGGCATCAAGGTCTCGGCCTCCCGCCTCTCCCGCGACGCCGCCGAAGGCGTCCGTTCCGCCAACGCGATCCTCACTTCCGACACCCGTCCGAAGTCCGTCACCGCGCGCTTCGTCTGGGAAGGCAAGACCGTCACCGTCGCCGGCATCGCCAAGGGCGCCGGCATGATCGAACCGAACATGGCCACCATGCTCGCGTTCGTCTGCACCGACGCCGCCGCCTCGCCGGCCGAGCTCAAGACGGCGCTCAAGGCTTCCTCCGACCAGTCCTTCAACTGCGTCAGCGTCGACGGCGACATGTCCACCAACGACACCGTCCTGCTCCTCGCTTCCGGCGTCTCCGGCGTGTCCGTGGGCGCTTCCGCCCCGGCGCCGCTCCGCGCGCTCTTCCAGGAGGCTCTCGACAAGGTCTGCTTCGCCCTGGCCGAGAAGATCGTCGGCGACGGCGAGAAGATCACCAAGGTCGTGGCCGTGGAGATCGAAGGCGCCCGCACCCGCGCCGACGCCGAGAAGATCGCCCGCGCGATCGGCAACTCCCTCCTGGTGAAGTCCTCCTGGTACGGCGAAGACCCGAACTGGGGCCGACTCGCCGACGCCGCCGGCTACGCCCGGACGGGCCTCGACGAGTCCAAGCTCGATATCTACTACGACGACGTCCCCGCCGTCCTGGGCGGCAAGCCCCTGCCTGAGAACAAGCCCCAGTGGAAGCAGGTCGTGAAGGCCGCCCGTTTCGCCGTCCGCCTGAAGCTCAACCTCGGCGACGCCAGGTTCCGGCTCCTGGCCGCGGACCTCACCGACGGTTACGTGAACTACAACAAGAGCGAGTAAGGTTTTCCGTTTACTCTCCGGCCGCAGCCCTGACACTCCGAACCGCAAGATGAGCATTCCTGCCGCGCAAAAAGCCGAGGTCCTCCACGAGGCGCTTCCTTACATCCATAAGTTCCGTGGCTCCACCTTCGTGGTGAAGTACGGCGGCAGCTTCATGGACGATCCGAATCCGGAGGGCCGCGACCGCGTGGCCACCGACATCGCCTTCCTGGCCGCCGTCGGCATCCAGGTCGTCGTCGTGCACGGCGGCGGCAAGGCCATCACCCGCGCCATGGACAAGGCCGGCATCAAGTCCGAGTTCCGCGGCGGCATGCGCGTCACCGACGCCGCGACCGTCAAGATCGTCGAAGAGACCCTCAACAACGAGATCAACGGACAGATCTGCGAATCCCTCAAGGCGCGCGGCGCCAACCCGCTCGGCATGCCGGGCAACCACGTGAACCTCTGCGAGAAGCTCTTCGGCGCCGACGAGAAGGGCCAGCCCGTCGACATCGGCTTCGTCGGCGACATCAAGTTCGTGAAGACGAAGCTCATCAAGAAGGCCCTTGCCGACGGCCACCTCCCGGTCGTCTCGCCCATCGCCCTCGACGCCGACGACCAGGCCTACAACACCAACGCCGACGTCGCCGCGGCCGCCGTGGCCAATTCCCTTCGCGCCCGCCGCCTCATCTTCATGAGCGACGTGCCCGGCCTCCTGGCCGACCCGAAGAACCCTGACTCCCTGATCACCACGCTCAAGGTGAGCGAGGTCGACGAGCTCAAGCGCAAGGGCGTGATCGCCGGCGGGATGATCCCGAAGGTCGACAGCGCCGTGAAGGCCCTGAAGGAAGGCGTGCGCCGCGTCCACTTCATCGACGGCCGCGTCCCGCACGCGCTCCTGCTCGAGGTCTTCACCGACAAGGGCATCGGCACCGAAATCGTCCACGGTTGATGAGCGGCTCCGCCTCAGACTCCGCCGCCGTCCACTACGCGGCGAACGTCGCCCACAACTACGGGGCGCCGCCCATCACGCTCGTGAAGGGGCAGGGGACGCTCGTCTGGGACGCCAACGGCAAGCGCTACCTCGACTTCGCCTCCGGCATCGCCGTCAACGCCGTCGGTCACGCCCACCCGCACTGGGTCAGGCGCGTCACCGAGCAGGCCGGCAAGCTCGTCCACGTCAGCAACCTCTACCGCAACGAGCCGCAGGGCGCGCTCGCCCACTCCCTTTCGCAACGCTGCGGACCCGGTCGCGTCATCTTCTGCAACAGCGGCGCCGAAGCCAACGAAGGCCTGCTCAAGCTCGCCCGTCTGCACGGGCAGCGTAAGTCGGGCGCCGAGGGCGCCTGCATCGGCGTCGTCGTGGCCGAGAAGGCTTTCCACGGACGCACGTTCGGCGGCATGTCCGCCACGCCGCAGGAAAAGATCCAGAAGGGCTTCCGTCCGCTGCTGTCCGGCTTCACCGCCGTGCCGCTCAACGACCTCGCGGCCTGGGACAAGGCCATCGACGCCAAGACCACCGCCGCCGTGCTGATCGAATCGATCCAGGGCGAGGGCGGCGTGAATCCGGCGACTCCTGAATTCCTCCGTGGCGTCGAGCAGCTCTGCCGCGCGCGCAACGTCCTGTTCATGATCGACGAGATCCAGTGCGGCATCGGCCGCACCGGTAAGTTCTTCGCCTATGAGCACGCCGGCGTTAAGCCCGACGCGATCGCCATGGCCAAGGGCCTCGGCGGCGGTTTCCCGATCGGCGCGATCTGGATGGCCCCTCCGCATGACGACCTCTTCCAGGCCGGCTCGCACGGCACCACCTTCGGCGGCGGTCCGCTCGCGGCCACGGCCGGTCTGGCCGTGCTCGAGATCCTTGAATCCGAACAGCTCGTCGCCAAGGTGGCGGAGCGTTCCGTGGCCTGGCATGCCGAACTGCGCAAGCTCGTCGCCCTGCGTCCCGACCTCGTGAAGGAAGTCCGCGGCGCCGGCTACATGGTCGGCGTCATCCTGCATGTCGATCCGCTCCCGGTCGTCGCCGCCCTCCGCGAGGCCGGCATCCTGACCGCGCCGGCCGGCGGCGTGGCCGTGCGCCTGCTGCCTCCGCTCAACGCCTCCGTCGAGGAGCTGGCGGAGTCGGTGGCGATCCTGCGTCAGGTCTTAGGCGGTTGGAAGGCCGCCTGAGGCGGTTTACCCCCTTATTTTCCTCTGTCCAAACGGGCAGGGAGGGGTATGTTCGAACGCTTTCCGAGATGCGTCATTTCCTGAAGGAGACCGACCTGAGCCCGGCCGAGACGGCCCAGGTGTTCGCCGCCGCCGCGGCGCTCAAGTCCGGACGCGGCAAGTCCGCCGGCGCCGCCCTCGCGCACCAGTCCTGGGGCCTGATGTTCTTCAAGAAGAGCACCCGCACCCGCGTCTCCTTCCAGGTCGGCGTCCACGAACTCGGCGGCCTGCCGGTGATGCTCAACGCCGACGACCTGCAGATTTCCCGCGGCGAGACCGTGGCCGACACCGCGCGCGTCCTTTCCCGTTACCTCCACGGCATGGTCATCCGTTGCCACGAGCACAGCCTGCTCGAGGAGTTCGCCCGCTGCGGCACGATGCCCGTCGTCAACGCGCTGTCCGACTTCCTGCATCCGTGCCAGTTCATGACGGACATGTTCACGCTCGCCGAACGCTACGCGCCCGGCCGTCCTGAGCAGTACGCCGCCTCGCTGAAGGGCAAGAAGGTCGCCTTCCTCGGCGACACCGCCTGCAACATGGCCAACTCGTTCGTGCTCGGCGGCGCCGCCCTCGGCGTCGAGATCGCGCTCGCCGGTCCCGCCGGCTACGAGCCCGGCGCCGAGATCCGCGCCCAGCTCAGGAAGGACGGCCTGCCGGAGACCTTCACGTTCTCGACCGACCCCGCCGCCGCCGTCAAGGGAGCCGACATGGTCTACACCGACGTCTGGGTGAGCATGGGCATGGAGGCCGAGAAGGCCGAGCGCCTGCGCACCATGCAGCCTTACCAGGTCAACGCGAAGCTGATGTCCCTGGCCAAGCCTTCCGCCTACTTCATGCACTGCCTGCCGGCCCACCCCGGCGAGGAAGTCTCCGCCGAAGTGCTCGAGAGCAAGCAGAGCATCATCTTCGACCAAGCCGAGAACCGTCTGCACGTGCAGAAGGCCATCCTCGCGCACCTCGCCGCGCACCGCGGCTGATTTTCCCATACCACTACCATGAGCAAGAAGAAGAAAATCGTCCTGGCCTACTCCGGCGGCCTCGACACCTCCGTCCTCCTTTCCTGGATCAAGGACAAGCATGACGCCGAGATGATCGCCTTCTGCGCCGACATCGGCCAGGAAGACGAACTCAAGGGCCTCAAGCAGAAGGCCATGAAGACCGGCGCCTCCAAGCTCTACGTCGACGACCTCCAGGCCGAGTTCGCCCGCGACTTCATCTTCCCGATGATGCAGGCCAGCGCCATCTACGAAGGCCAGTACTACCTCGGCACCTCCATCGCGCGCCCGCTCATCGCCAAGCGCATGGTCGAGATCGCCCGCAAGGAAGGCGCCACCGCCATCGCCCACGGCGCCACCGGCAAGGGCAACGACCAGGTCCGCTTCGAACTCACCTGCGCCGCCCTCGCCCCTGACCTCGAGATCATCGCCCCTTGGCGCAACGAAGCGTTCCGCAAGGACTTCCCCGGCCGCGCCGAGATGATCGCCTACTGCGCCGACAACAAGATCCCGGTCGAGGCCAGCGCCAAGAAGCCTTACTCCTCCGACCGTAACCTCCTCCACATCTCCTACGAAGCCGGCATCCTCGAGGATCCGTGGATGGACGCCTTCCACCCCTCGAACAAGGCCATGTTCAAGCTCTCCGTCTCCCCGGAGGACGCCCCGAACAAGCCGGAGTACGTCGAACTCGAGTTCCGCCAGGGCGACTGCGTCGCCGTCAACGGCAAGAAGCTCGATCCCCTCGGCGTCATGCGCACGCTCAACAAGCTCGGCGGCCGTCACGGCGTCGGCCGCGTCGACATGGTCGAGAACCGCTTCGTCGGCATGAAGAGCCGCGGCGTCTACGAGACCCCGGGCGGCACCATCCTGCATTTCGCCCACCGCCAGATCGAGTCCCTGACCATGGACCGCGAGGTCATGCACCTGCGCGATTCGCTCGTCCCGCGCTATGCCACGCTCGTCTACAACGGCTTCTGGTACGCCCCGGAGCGCCTCGCCCTCCAGGCCCTCATCACCGAGTCGCAGCGTAACGTCACCGGCACCGTCCGCGTGAAGCTCTACAAGGGCAACGTCTACGTCGCCGGCCGCAAGAGCGCCCGTTCGCTCTACAACCCGCACATCGCCACGATGGAAGCGGACCCGACCAAGGCCTACAACCAGGACGACGCCACCGGCTTCATCCGCCTCAACGGCCTGCGTCTGCGCGTGAACTCGAAGGTCAACGGCGTCGCCAACCTCAGCAAGACGGTCCGCTGAAGGAAGCGAACGCAGGCAAGAAGAAGGGCGTCCCGATCGGGACGCCCTTCTTGTTTAAACTGGAGGCGCGGGTCGGAATTGAACCGACGCATGGGGCTTTTGCAGAGCCCGGCCTTACCACTTGGCTACCGCGCCTTGAGACTGACAGGGCTTCAAAATGCCTCCTCAGGGAGGGCGTTTCAAGGGTTTTGTGCAAGGGCTTCCCTTTGGGCGTTTTCTCGCCTAATAATCGGGCATGAGCCAGCCCCTGCCAGCTTTCCGCGTCGGTCTCGGGTACGATATCCATCCGCTGGTCGCCGGGCGTCCCTGCATCCTGGGCGGGGTGAACATCCCTTCTCCGGTCGGCCCGGAAGGGCATTCCGATGCGGACGTGCTGCTGCATGCGGTGGCGGATGCGATCCTCGGCGCGGCCGGCTTGCGTGACATCGGTCATTACTTCCCGAACACCGACACCTCCCTCAAAGGGTTGGATTCCTCCGTGATCGTCCGCAAGGCCGTCGCCGAAGCGCAGGCCAACGGCGGATGGGTGGTCGGTAACGTCGATATCGTCATCATCGGTGAGCGACCCAAGGTCATGGCCCATGTCGAAGCGATGAAGGCCAAGGTAGCCGAAATCATCGGAATCACCGCTTCTCAGGTGGGGATCAAGGCCACGACCAACGAGGGGATGGACTCGATCGGGCAGGGCAGGGCCTTGGCGGTGCAGGCTATTTGCCTTGTTTTTAAGGGTTTTTGAGGGCCTTTATTGGCTTTCCTGCTTCTGGCTTGTCTTTTCGGGCCAAAAAGCGAATAGTTTACGACCCTTCAGTCCGAAGGGTTCCTCATGGAAAAGACCCTCATCATTCTCAAGCCCGACTGCATGGAACGCCGCCTCTGCGGAACGGTCCTCGCACGTTTCGAAGCCGCTGGTTTCGACATCCAGGCCAGCAAGATGACCCGTCTGACCTCGGCTCAGCTCCGCGAGCACTATGCTCACGTGGCCGACAAGCCTTTCTACCCCGAGATCGAGGCCTTCATGTCCTCCCGTCCGGTCATCGTCGCCGTCCTCGTGGGCGACAACGTCATTTCCCGCGTCCGTGAACTCCTCGGACCGACCAATTCCAAAGTGGCACCCAAGGGCACCATCCGTGGCGATTACGGCACCGAGATGATGCGCAATGTCTGCCACGCCTCCGACAGCCCCGCCGCCGCGGAAGCCGAGGTCCGCCGTTTCTTCCGTCCCGACGAAGTTTTCGCCCCCGAGGCGAGCCGAGTCTAAGCGAAAGCATAGCAAATAGGCCCCGCCGTTCGCGCGGCGGGGCTTATCTTCTTTGTGCGCGTGCGTGGCCTCTCCTCGCGCCGACTTCCTCCGGGCTTGCCCGGAGAGAGCCGCTTAGGACATCCTTGGCGCCATGCAGCTGCACTGCCCAGTTTGCGGGGAAGGCTTGGACGAGTCCGCCGCCTGCTTCACCGGGCTGGCCTGTCCGTTTTGCGGGGAGATCAGCGTCCGGCGCTCCTGCGCGGGCGCCCGCTCGCGGGCGGAACGCGCGGCTTTGCCTTTGGGGCCCCCGCCGGAGGGCGTCGAATTGACGGAGGATGCTTTCATGTTCCGCTGCGAAATCACGAAGTCGGACGGCGTCGGGCCGGCGGTGCTTTGGCTGATCACGGCGTTCTTCTTCGTCACCGCGCTCATTCAACTCTTCCATGGGCGTGCGTTGAGCTCCTCCGATTTCTGGGTCGTTTTCGGGATCTTCTTCGTCCTGTTGGCCGTCTTGGCCGGCAGCGCGGCTTATTTCACTTTCGGGACGGATACCGTGATCGGTACGGCCGAGACGTTGGAGTTCCGCAGCGGTCTTCGCCGCTGGGCCGCCAGCCGGAGCTTCCGCCATGAGGAGATCCGGCGGATCGTCGTGGCTCGGAGGACCGCCGCGGACAGCGAGGGCGCGGCTCGGCCGGAGCTCGTCCTCCGCTGCGAACTGGCCGACGGCCGGCCGGATTTCTGTTTCGCCGCCGGCCAGTCTTACCCGCGGCTGGCCTGGGTGGCCCGTTATCTCGACGAGCAGAGGTGAGGCCGTCCTGACTTGTCTAGGTCCGGCGCCGGTTCATCCTGTCCCCGTGGAACTTCATTGTCCCGACTGCGGGCTGCCGATCCAGGCGGCCGATATCGCGCCCGCCCAGGGCGTGGCGGTCTGTCGTTTCTGCGAGGAGACTTTTCCGTTGGCGGCCTGCCAGACGGCGGTGCCGTTCGCGGATCGTAATATCGTGCCGGAGATGACTCCCCCCAAGGGCGTGGAGTTCGTCGAGACCATGGATGGATTCCGGCTCAGCCTTTCGACCCGAAGCTGCATCGCTTTCTTCCTCGTGCCGTTCACGCTGGTCTGGGCGGGGGGTTCCCTCGGCGGCATCTATGGCACCCAGATCGCCCAAGGTAAGTTCAACTGGATGATGTCGCTGTTCGGGATCCCTTTTCTGATCGGGTCCGTCGCGCTCATCGGACTCACGATCATGGCCGTCGCCGGTCGCACGGTCGTCGAGCTGGCGGGCGGCAAGCTCTCCGTCCGTACCGGCGCCCTGGGGGTGTATCGGACCAAGTCGGCCGCCTGGCATGACGTCCGTTCGTGTCGCCTGACCGAGGCCACGCGTCGCGGTCGAAACAGTTACCACACGAGCTTCCAGGTCGAGTTCAAGGTCGACGGCGGCGAGGACCTGAAGCTGAGCGTCGCCGGCGTGGAGCGGGAGACCGCGCTCTGGGTCGCCCGTTTCCTGGCCGGACGAATCCAGCGCGGGCGATAATTCCCCGTTGCCCTCGGGCGGGTGATTTGGGCAAAGTCGGCCCATGCTGGATCCCAAGTTCCTTCGCGAAAACATCGACCTCGTCCGCAAGGGCGTCGCCCGGAAGAAGTTCCAGGTCGACCTCGACGCCGTGCTGGCCGCCGACGAGGCCCGCCGTCACGCCGTCGCCGAATTCGAGGTCGCCCGCTCCGCGCAGAACGCCGCGAACAAGGAGATGGCCGCGATGCCGAAGGGCTCCCCGGAATTCCAGGCCAAGGTCGCCGAGATGAAGGCCGCCTCCGCCAAGGTGAAGGAACTCGAGAAGAAGGTCACCGAGGCCGAGGAGCAGATGAAGTCCGTCGCGCTTTCCGTCCCGAACATCCCGCACGACTCCGTGCCCGAAGGCCGCACCGAGGCCGACAACAAGGTCATCCTCGAGTGGGGCGACCACGCGAAGCTCATCTCCCCGTCGGCTAAGCCGCACTGGGACATCTCCTGGTTCAGCAAGGCGATCGACTTCGAGCGCGGCGTGAAGGTCACCGGCGCGGGCTTCCCGTTCTACGTGGGCGACATGGCCCGCCTCGTCCGCGCGCTGATCCAATACTTCCTCGAGGAGGCCGGAGCCAACGGCTACACCGAGGTCCACGCGCCGCTGCTCGTCAACGCCGCCTCCGCCACCGCGACCGGCCAGCTGCCCGACAAGGAAGGGCAGATGTACCACGCGCAGACCGACGACTTCTACCTGATCCCCACCGCCGAGGTGCCGGTCACGAACTTCTTCCGCGACGAGATCCTCGACGAGGCCTCGCTTCCCGTGAAGCGCGTCGGCTACACGCCGTGCTTCCGCCGCGAAGCCGGCAGCTGGGGCGCGCACGTCCGCGGCCTCAACCGCCTGCACCAGTTCGACAAGGTGGAGCTCGTGAAATGGACCCATCCGGACAAGTCGTTCGAAGAGCTCGAGCTCCTGCGCGGCGACGCCGAGCGTCTGCTCCAGAAGCTCGACCTGCCTTACCGCGTGCTGATGATCTGCGCCGGCGACATCGGCTTCTCGCACAGCAAGCAGTATGACCTCGAAGTCTGGGCCGGCGGCCAGAAGCGCTGGCTCGAGGTCTCGAGCTGCTCCAATTTCACCGACTTCCAGGCCCGCCGCGCGGGGATACGTTTCCGTCCGAAGGACGGGAAGCCGGAGTTCGTCCACACGCTCAACGGTTCGGGCCTCGGCCTGCCGCGCGTCCTCGCCGCCATCCTGGAGAACAATCTCCAGGCCGACGGCACGGTGCGCGTGCCCGAAGCGCTGCGCCGCTGGTACGGCAAGGACACGCTGTCCTTCTGAGCCTCGCTTTGGATTGGCAGGGAGCCGCCGCGTCCTAGTCTGAACGCGTGCCGATGAGCTTACCCAGTCCCGACGCCTTGCGCGCGGCCGCTCAGCGGCTGCCGCGGCTGCCGTCGGCGCCGGCTTCGTCCGGTCCGGTCGCCGTCGCCGTCTCCGGCGGCGCGGATTCGGTCTATCTGCTTTGCGCCCTTTGGGCGGACGAAGCCCTGCGCCCTCGCCTGCGCGTCCTGCACTTCGATCACCGCGTGCGCGGCGAGGCGTCGGCGGAGGACGCCGGTTTCGTCGCCGCGCTGTGCGCCGCGCTCGGCGTGCCTTGCCTGCTCGGAAGCAGGGAAGGGCAGGGTTCCGCTTCGGAGGCCGGGCTGCGCGCGGCGCGTGACGCTTTCTTCGCCCGGCAGCGGGCGGACCTCGGTTTCGAAATCCTCTGCACCGCGCATCATCTCGATGATGTCGTCGAGAACATGCTGCTCCGCCTCGCCCGCGGCGCAGGCTTGTCCGGTCTCGCCGCTCCGCGCGTGCTCCAGGTTTTCCGGGACGGCCACCGTCGCTGGCGCCCCTTGATCCAGGCAGGCGTCGGCAAGGCCGCGCTGATCGGCCCTTTGCGCGAAGCCGGCATCCCTTGGCGCGAGGATGCGACCAACGCCTTGCCGGTCGCTGCCCGCAACCGTATCCGCGCCTGGCTTGCCGCCGGCGGCGCCGAGGCCCTCGGCCCGGCTTACGCAGGAGGCTTCGCGCGCTCGGCGCGTATCCTCGGGGAGACGCAGGTCGCGCTGGCGCAGTGGGCGCACGAGCTGGGTTGTGTCATCTCTGCCGATGGATCCATGCCGGTCGCTGCGCTGCGCGGACGTCCGGCCGCGTTGATCCAGGAATGCCTGCGCGCTTTCCTGTACGCGCAGGAGGTCGCCGACCCCAGTGAGGCTTCCCTCGAACCTTTGGTCGCAGCCATCTCCGCGGGGCGTGACGCCAGTTCCGCCGTCCGTGGTCGTATCGTCCAAGTCACCGGTGGTGTCCTCGGCGTGAGACGTGAGCCCTTGGCGTTCGGTCCGAACGAACGTCGCCTCATCGTTGGGCTTCCCGATGATGACTGTGGTCTGCTCGTCGAGTCGGTCGATGTGGACGAAGCCTTGTGGGTCAGCCTGTCCAAGGGTGACATTTCGCCCGACCGCGAGGCCTACGTTGTCGCACCCGCGGTGCCGCTTCTCTGGCGTGGTCGCACGGAGGGTGATCGCTATCAGCCGCTGGGCTCGCCCGGCACGGCCAAGCTTTCCGACCTGCTCATCAACCGTAAAATCCCCGCGGAAATGCGGGAAGCGCTTCCGGTCGTCCTGGCTGGTCCGGCGATCCTTTGGATCCCCGGACTGCCGCCGGCCGAAGCAGCGCGCCTGCGCGGCCCGACGAAGGGGGCTCTCCGGTTGACTTGGCTTGGGCCCTGCTTAGGTTAAATCTTCTGCCCATGAGTCAAAACGACCAGCCGGATGATAATAAGAACGGCCCCCGCCTGAACACGAAACCGGTCTTCGTCTGGCTCCTGCTGATGGTGGCCATCATCGCCCTCTTCAACCTCCCGGGCGCCTCCTCCGCCAACGCCGTCCAGGTCCTCAACGTCTCCCAGGTCCTCTCTTACGCCCAGGAGAAGAAGATCAAGAACCTGACCATCCAGCCGAACCCCACGTCGGGTTCCGAAAGCTGGGTCCGCATCTCCGGCGAGCTCGCCGTGGCCGGCGCCGACGCCGGCGACAAGGCCCGCTTCACCGCCGACGGCCGCCTGACCGAGAAGGAGTTCGAGCTCCTCCGCGCCTCCGTCGCCCGCGACGCCTTCAAGGAAGTCCCCGCCCAGACCGGCTGGACGATGTTCCTCTACAACGTGCTGCCCACGCTGCTGGTCTCCGGCGTGGTGCTGTTCATGATGTATCGCTTCCTCAAGAACGCCAACCGCGGCGCGATGCAGTTCGCCAAGTCCCGCGCGCGTCTCAACGCCAACGACAAGGAGACGACCACCTTCAAGGACGTCGCCGGATGCGACGAGGCCAAGGAAGAGGTGAAGGAGATCGTCGATTTCCTCAAGGACCCCAAGCGCTTCACCAAGATCGGCGCCAGCATCCCTAAGGGCGTGCTCATGGTCGGTCCTCCCGGCACCGGCAAGACCCTGCTCGCGCGCGCCGTCGCCGGCGAGGCGGGCGTGCCCTTCCTCAGCATCAGCGGCTCGGACTTCGTCGAGATGTTCGTCGGCGTCGGCGCGGCCCGCGTCCGCGACACCTTCGAACAGGCCCGCAAGCTCGCTCCCTGCATCATCTTCATCGATGAGATCGACGCCGTCGGCCGCCAGCGCGGCGCCGGTGTCGGCGGCGGCAACGACGAACGCGAGCAGACCTTGAATTCGCTGCTCGTCGAGATGGACGGCTTCGACGGCCAGGCGGGCGTGATCGTCATCGGCGCCACCAACCGCTCCGACGTGCTCGATTCCGCCTTGCTGCGCCCGGGTCGCTTCGACCGCCAGGTGTTCGTCGACCTGCCCGACCTGCGCGGCCGCGAGGCCGTCCTCGCCGTGCACGCCAAGCGTTTCCAGCTCGCTCCCTCCGTCGACCTCCAGCGCGTGGCGCGCATCACCACCGGCATGTCCGGAGCCGACCTCGCCAACCTCCTGAACGAGGGCGCCCTGCACGCCGGCCGCCGCAACCGCGAGAAGGTCGAGATGGCCGACATCGAGGAAGCCCGCGACAAGATCTCCTACGGTCGCGAACGTCGCCGCGTCATGGACGCCGTCGACCTGCGCAACACCGCCTACCACGAGGCCGGCCATGCGGTCGTCCAGGCGCTCATCGACGACGGCGCCCTCCCGCTCCACAAGGTCACCATCCTGCCGCGAGGCCGCGCCCTCGGCATGGCGATGCTGATGCCGACCAAGGAGCTGCTTGGCTACACCCGTCAGCGCCTGCTCGACTACATCTGCATGGCCATGGCCGGACGCGTCGGCGAGAAGGTCATCTCCGGCGAGATCTCCAACGGCGCCTCCTCCGACATCAAGCAGGCCACCCGCTTCGCCCGCCAGATGGTCTGCGACTGGGGCATGAGCGACCTCGGCCCGATCGCCTTCGGCGAGAATACCGACACCGTCTTCCTCGGACGCGAGATCTCGCGCACGCAGACCCACAGCGACGCGACCGCCCGCCGCATCGACGAAGCCATCTCGGCCATCGTCCAGGAGCAGTACGCCCGCGCCGAGAAGCTGATCGCCGACAACGCGGAAGCGCATCGTAAGATCGCCGAGGCCCTGCTGCTGCACGAAACCCTCGACGGCGTCCATGTCATGGAAATCCTCAAGACGGGAGCCATCCAGACTCCGGTCGCCGCTCCGGCCACGGCCCCTGCCCAGGCTGAGCCGGCCCCGGTCGCCCCGACTCCGGCCGCTGATGCCGGCCCGGGCCTGCAATCCTCCCCGACCCCTGCTTGAGGTTTGCCCTCAGGGGGCGGCAGGGTAGGGTAGGGCATGGTCATCGGACTCACCGGAGGCATCGGTTGCGGCAAGTCGACCGCGGCCGCCTGCTTTGCCGAGCTGGGCTTCGTCGTCATCGACGCCGATCGTCTGGCCCGGCAGGTGCTTGAGTCCCACGTCTGCGTCAGTCAGCTCCGCGACCGATGGGGCGCCGCCTGTCTGGATGCGCAGGGCGTCCCGGACCGCCGTTGGATCGGAGCCAAGGTCTTCGCCGACCCTGCTGAGCGGGCTTTCCTTGAGTCGATCACCCATCCGGAAGTCGCCCGCTTGCGTCGCGAAGCCACGGCCGATTCGGGCCGCGATTACGTCGTCGAAATTCCGCTGCTTTTCGAGAAGGACCTGGCCGCTGGCCTGACCTCTGTCGTGGTCGTAGCCTGTTCCGATGTCGTGCGCCGGGAGCGCTTACGGGCCCGCGGCCTTTCCGACGAGGAGATTTCCGCGCGCATCGCTTCGCAACTTTCTCTTGTGGAGAAGGTTAAGCGTGCTGACGTGGTGTTCTGGAACGACGGAGAGCCCTCTTTTCTCCGCGAGCAGGTCGTTCGATGGGTCGAGCAGGTGAGGGGAGCGTAATTCGGCCAATCTTTGGTTAATTTGCGGTTGCGGGAAGGTTCCCCCGATTTAGGGTCAAATTCCCCGTTGTTCTCCTCTCTGAGGAGCAATCTCCCTATCCCCATTCTTCCGCTCCGGATTTCCCCACTGTGACGACCGCCGACGACTACGTCATCCAATTCATTCAGGACAAGGGGCTGGTGTCTCCTGCCGACGTGAGCGAGGCCCGCGCCGCGACCGCCCCGGTCCCCGACGGCCAGAACGCCGACACCCTGGCCATCGCCAAGCTCGTCGAGACCGGCAAGGTCGCCTGGCTGCGGATCACCGAGGCGCTCAGCAAGGAGTTCGACATGGAACTCGTCGATGTCTCCCAGGTCTCCCCGGCGGACGATGTCCTCAAGCTGATCAGCCGCGAGCAGGCCGAAGCTCGCAACATCCTCCCTCTCCAGATCGACGGGGCCGAGCTGCTCGTCGCCATCTCCGACCCGCTCGACACCGAGACGATCGACACCCTCTCGGGCATCCTGAAGCTGCCCCTCAATCCGCGCCTCGCCCCGCCTGACGCGCTGAAAGAGGCCATTTCCCGATGCTACAACGGAGGTCCCATCGGCGGTGGAGCCTCTTATAACGACATCCTCGGCAAGGGCGGCGACGACGGCCTTGCCGTTGAGCTGCCGCAGGGCGGCGACGTCAAGGAAGACGACGCCCCCATCATCCGCTACGTCAACTCGCTCATCGTCGACGCCATCCGTCGCAAGGCTTCGGACATCCATCTCGAGCCGCTCGAGAAGCGTTTCCGCGTGCGTTTCCGCATCGACGGCGTGCTGCAGGAGATGAAGGGCCCGCCCAAGCGCCTGCAGCCTTCGATCGTCTCGCGTCTCAAGCTCATGGCCGAGGTCTCGCTCGCCGAGAAGCGCATCCCGCAGGACGGACGCATCCAAGCCCGCACCGGCGGACGCGACATCGACTTGCGCGTCTCGGTGCTGCCCACCGTCTACGGCGAATCGATCGTCATGCGAATCCTCGACAAGGAGGGCCTCAAGCTGGGCCTGCCTGAGCTGGGCTTCTTCGCCGACGACCAAGCCAAGTTCCAGGGCCTCGTCACCGGCTCCGACGGCGTCTTCCTCGTCACCGGTCCGACCGGCTCCGGCAAGTCGACCACCCTCTACTCGGCGTTGAATTACATCAACAAGCCGGACCGCAAGATCATCACCGTCGAAGATCCCGTCGAATACCAGATGGCCGGCATCAATCAGGTGCAGGTCAAGCGCGACGTCGGCATGACCTTCGCCGCCGCCCTCCGCGCCATGCTCCGTCAGGCGCCCAACATCGTGATGATCGGTGAAATCCGCGACCTTGAGACCGCCGAGATCGCGATCAACGCGGCCCTGACCGGTCACATGGTGTTCTCGACGCTCCACACCAACGACTCCGTCTCGGCCGTGACCCGACTCGTGGACATCGGCGTCAAGCCGTTCCTCGTGTCCGCCGCCCTCCGCGGCGCCCTCGCCCAGCGCCTCGTCCGCCGCGTCTGCCAGTCGTGCGCCGCGCCTTACAAGCCGACCGCTAAGGAGCTCTACTCCATCGGCATGACCGAACAGGACCTCGCGAACGCCACCCCGATGAAGGGCGCCGGCTGCGCCAAGTGCGGCGAGCGCGGCTACAAGGGCCGTCGCGGCGTCTTCGAGCTCTTCATCATCACCGAGGAGATCCAGGAGATGATCTACGGCGGCTCCAATCTCGTCGAACTGCGCCGCAAGGCCCGCGAGGCCGGCATGCGCACCATGCGCGAAGACGGCCAGCGCAAGGTCGCCTCCGGCATGACCACCATCGAGGAAGTGCTCGGCGCCACCGTCGCCGACGACGTGATCTGATCCGATGGCCTACGCGATGAACCAGCTGCTGGAGGCCATGCTCGAGAACGGGGCCTCGGACCTGCACATCCGCGTCGGCCGTTCCCCCAGCCTCCGCGTCAACGGCGAGCTCGTCGCCGTCGAAGGCCCGGCCCTCACCGCCGCCGAGACCGAAGCCCTCGTGCTCGCCGCCGTGCCGGCCGCCCGCCGGGCCGACCTCGACGCCGACGGCGGCTGCGATTTCGCCTTCGCCTTCCGCGACCGCACGCGTCTCCGCGCCAACGCCTTCCGCGGCCACGGCGGTTACGGCATGGTGCTCCGTCTGCTGCCTTCGGACATGTTCACGCTCGAGCAGCTCCGCCTGCCGCTCGTGGTGAAGGACATGCTCAAGCGCGCCCGCGGCCTCATCCTCGTCACCGGACCGACCGGTTCCGGCAAGTCCACCACGCTCGCCTCGATGATCAACTGGATCAACGAGAACCAGCAGAGCCACATCATCACGATCGAGGATCCGATCGAATACACCCACCCGCACAAGCAGAGCCTCATCACGCAGCGCGAGGTGGGCGAGGACCTGCCGACGTTCGCCGAAGGCGTCCGCTCCGCGCTGCGCC
The DNA here is from genome assembly GCA_041180005.1 of Verrucomicrobiota bacterium. Lineage (GTDB taxonomy): Bacteria > Verrucomicrobiota > Verrucomicrobiia > Opitutales > UBA953 > UBA953. The sequence goes on from JBEGSF010000006.1 coordinate 82,904, forward strand.
AGGATCCCGACGTCATCCTCATCGGCGAGATGCGCGACCTCGAGACGATCGAGGCGGCCGTCACCGCCGCCGAGACGGGCCACCTCGTGCTCGGCACCCTGCACACTTCCGGCGCCACCCGGACGATCGACCGCATCATCGACGCCTTCCCGGCCTCGGCCCGCGATCAGATCCGCGCCCAGCTCTCCACCTCGCTCAGCGCGGTCATCTCGCAGTGCCTGCTGCATACCACGGACGACCGCCGCGTGGCGGCCTTCGAGATCATGATCCGCACCGACGGCGTCGCCGCCAAGATCCGCGAGGGCAAGACCTACCAGCTGCTGACCGACATCGAGACCGGCGGCGCGCGCGGCATGCGCACCCTGGACAGCGACCTGCTCTCCCTCTTCTCCCAAGGCGTCGTGACCGAGGAGGAGGTCTTCAATTACTGCCTTAATCCCGAAGCCATGCGCGAGCGCATGCGCGGCGGCTCCCCCCAACGCTAACCCCCTTTCTTTTCCCCATGTTCGACGACCATAGTGACTTGATCCGCGATATCGCCCTCGAGGCAGGCCTCGTGACGCCCGCCCAGGCCGAGGAGGTCTGGGAATCGACCACGACCACCGGGAAGTCCTTCGCCGACAGCCTCGTCGACTCCGGCTTCGCCGAGCGCGGCGCCATCCTGCAGGCCATCGCCGATCATCTCGGCGCTCCGTATTACTCCGCCGTCCCCGCCGATCCCGGCGAGGCGCTCGTCAAGCTGCTCAAGCCCGCGCAGGCGCACAAGTACGTCGTGCTGCCCGTCGCCGACGAAGCCGGCAAGCTCACCTTGCTCGCCAAGGACCCGTTCAACTCGTCCGTCATCAACGAGCTGAGCTTCATCCTCCAGCGTGAGATCGAGCTCGGCGTCGCCGACCCCGCGCAGGTCGAAGCCGGCGTGGTGCGCGTCTACGGCGAGGCGACCTCTTCTTCGATGGAGGACCTCCTCGGCGAGTTCGGCGAGGTCGACGCCGCCGCCGTCACCGACGAGGACGTGACCAAGCAGGCCAGCCAGGCCCCGATCATCCGCTTCGTCGACCTCGTGCTGCAGGAAGGCGTCAAGGCCAAGGCTTCGGACATCCACTTCGAGCCGTTCGAGACCGAGTTCCGCATCCGTCTGCGCATCGACGGCTCGCTCTACGAGATGGCGCCTCCGCCCAAGAACCTCGCCTCGGCCGTCATCGCCCGCGTCAAGGTGCTTTCGTCCCTCAACATCGCCGAGCGCCGCATCCCGCAGGACGGCCGCATCAAGACGACCATCAGCGGCCGCCAGATCGACCTTCGTGTCTCGACGCTCCCCACGCAGTTCGGCGAGTCCGTCGTGCTCCGAATCCTGGACAAGACCGTCGTCAACCTGAGCCTCGAGGCGCTCTCGATGCAGGACGACATCAAGGAAGGCATCCGCGCGATGGTCGGCCGTCCGAACGGCATCTTCATCGTCACGGGCCCGACGGGCTCCGGCAAGACGACCACGCTTTATTCGGCGCTCAAGGAAGTGAACACCGAGGACGTCAAGATCCTCACCGCCGAAGACCCCGTCGAATACGAGGTCGAAGGCATCATGCAGGTCCCGATCAACCACCAGGTCGGCCTCACGTTCGCCGCGGCGCTGCGTTCGTTCCTCCGACAGGATCCCGACACGATCATGGTGGGTGAGATCCGAGACATCGAGACCGCCCAGATCGCCGTCCAGGCGTCGCTGACCGGCCACGTCGTGCTTTCCACGCTCCACACCAACGACGCCCCGGGCGCCGTCACCCGTCTCATCGACATGGGGCTGGAGCCGTTCCTCATCTCCGCCTCGCTCGAAGGCGTGCTCGCCCAGCGACTGCTGCGCCGCATCTGCAAGACCTGCCGCACGCCCTACGAGCCGGACAAGGACGTGGTCAACATGCTCGACGTCGACGCCCTCGAGATCGCGAACAAGAAGTTCTACTACGGAAAGGGCTGCCCCGACTGCAGCCGCTCCGGCTACAAGGGCCGCCAAGGCCTCTTCGAACTGATGACGATCAACGACCAGCTCCGCGCCCTGATCACGCAGAAGGCCCCGACGCTGGTGCTCAAGCAGAAGGCCATCGAGTCCGGCATGCGTCCGCTCCGCGACGACGGCCTCCGCTGCATCTTCGACGGACACACCTCGATCGAGGAAGTCCTCAAGTACACCTGAACTTCAACAAAACCAAGCACCTCCCATGCCCGACTACAAGTACACCGCCATCGACCGCAACGGGGCCCAGGCCTCCGGGCGGATCGAAGCCGCCGACGATGCGCAGGCCCGCCAGAAGCTGATGGCCAAAGGCCTGATGGTCACCACGCTCGCGGCCGACTCCGCCGCCGCCAAGCCCGCGGCCGCGGCCGCCGCCAAGCCAGGCTTCTCCTTCGGTTCGAAGGTGACGCAGAACGACGTGACGGTGATGACCCGCCAGCTGGCGACGCTCATCATCGCAGGCCTCCCGCTCCTGCGGGCCCTAGAGCTGATCACCAAGCAGGAACGCAACCCGGCCTTCAAGGCGGTGCTCGCGAACATCGCCGAGAGCGTGTCGCAGGGCAACAACCTCTCCGAAGCCCTCCAGGCCCACCCGAAGGTCTTCGACAAGCTCTTCGTCAACATGGTGCGCGCGGGCGAGGCGGGCGGCGTGCTCGACAAGGTCCTCGACCGTCTCGCGAAGTTCCGCGAGAAGGCGGAACGCATCCAGAAGAAGGTGAAGTCCGCGATGGTCTACCCGGGCGTCGTCATGTCGGTCGCCGTCATCATCGTGTACATCCTGATGGTGAAGGTCGTGCCTTCGTTCCAGAAGCTGCTGGACAGCCAGAAGACCACGATGCCGCCCCTCACGCAGTTCGTCGTGGGCATCTCCAAGTTCCTCACCGAGTTCTGGTGGGCCACCCCGATCGCCGTCTTCGGGCTCTACTTCGGACTGAAGAGCTGGCTCTCTTCCGAAAAAGGAAAGGCGGTCTTCGACAAGATGATCTTCCGCCTGCCGAAGGTCGGAACGTTCGTGCAGATCGTCTCCGTCTCGCGCTTCGCGCGCACCTTCGGCACGCTGATGGCTTCGGGCGTGCCCATCCTGCAGTCCATCTCGATCACCCGCGACACGCTCGACAACGTCGTCATCGCGCAGTCCCTCGAACGCGTGCATGACCGCGTCCGCGACGGCGAGCCGCTCTCCGTGCCGCTCGAGCAGTCCGGCGTCTTCCCGCAGATGGTGACTTCGATGATCCAGGTCGGCGAAGAGACCGGCCAGCTTCCCGAGATGCTCAACCGCGTCGCGGACATCTACGACGAAGAAGTCGACAACGCGGTGACCGCGCTGACTTCCATCATCGAGCCGATCCTCATCGTGTTCCTCGCCGTCGTGGTCGGCACGATCGTGCTCGCGATGTTCCTCCCGCTCATCGCGCTCATCACCAAGATGACCGGCGGCGGCTGAGCCGATCTCCGGCAACGACGAAGCCCGGGTCCGCGAGGAGCCGGGCTTTTTCGTGTCCAGGGCAGGTGAGTGACCGCCCAAAAAGGAGGCGGCTTGCATACCCCTATGCAAGCCGCCTGTTTTTTACTGCTTTATCTTACTTACCCCATTGTCCCGTAGGACAAATTTAATACCTGATACCGTGCATTTAATTCTGATCGGTTCAAGCGTAATCCGTATCTTTTTAATCACTTTCGTAAGTGACTGCCCCTTAGGGCTTTGAAATTGGGTGCAGGGGTAGGATTTGAACCTACGACCTTCAGGTTATGAGCCTGACGAGCTAACCGGGCTGCTCCACCCTGCAATCAGTGGAAGGCGAAGGAGAAGGGCAGGCGGGCCTGCCCGCAAGCCATTTCTTGAGCCAGTTATTGGCCGTCCCCCTGCCCAAAAAGGGTTGATGCAGGCAAGGCAGGGGGGAAGATTAACCACCCCCTTTTAACGATGAGCGAAGAAACCCCTACGCCTCCCCCCGACGACGTCCCCCCGGCTCCCGTCAAGGAGATCGAGACCGACGAAATCCTTGGTACCAAGCGTGCCAAGAAGTCTTTCTGGCAGCGCATCGGGGCCAGCGGTCTCTCGGTGTCCATCGCCTTCCACGCGCTCCTGGTCTTCATCGCGGCCGCCTTCGTGGTCTCGACCGTCACGGATAACGCCAAGAAGGATCCGAATCAGTTCGCGACCGGCGCGGGCGGTGGTTCCGGCGGCGAGCGCGTCAAGAACACCCAGCACAAGATCAAGCCGAAGAACGTGAAGTCGCTGGCCAAGACCACGACCCGCATCACCTCCAAGAGCGCCTCGGCCTCCATCGCCCTTCCTGACATGCCGAACTCCGCTTCGGCTTCCTCGATGATCTCCGGCGCGATGGCCGGCGGTTCTTCCAAGGGCTTCGGCGGCGGTTCCGGCGGCGGCATCGGCACCGGCCGCGGCATGGGCTCCGGCGGCGGCAAGAACTTCGTCGCGAAGCCGGTCATGGGCGCGAACATCTTCTCCCAGCGCCTGGCGGTCTATTTCGACGCCTCGGCCTCCATGCTTCCCTATCTCGAGCGCGTCGAGGCGGAGATCCGCGACAAGTTCCCGGACGCCGACGTGTACCTCAGCAACGGCGTGTTCATCGACGTCCATGACAACGAGATCGTCGGCGGCGAGAAGTTCAAGGGCACGCCCTACCTTAACCGCGCCACGGGCTCGGGCTCCAAGAAGAACGCCAAGGGCGAGCTCATCGCGACGGAGACCAACGTCAACAAGCTCACCAGCCAGGGGCGAGCCATCTACAAGAAATACGCCGCCAATTTCAAGACGGGCTCCGTCGGCGGCTGGATCGACATCCTCAAGGACGACCGCACCTACGACGCGCTGATCGTCTTCTCCGACTTCCAGGACGGTGTCCGCCAGATCCGCACCAAAGCCATCGGCAACGTGCCCGCCTACAAGCCGGACAAGGGCATGCGCCCCGACCCGCCCGTGGTCTTCTCCGACCGCACCAACCAAGGCGCCGGTTTCGCCCGTTCCGTGACGCTCATCGCCAGCGGCGGCGGTTCCGGACAGAACGTCGTGCAGTGCAAGGATACTTCCGGCCTCATCGTCGGCATGGTCGCCCTCGGCTCCGGCATCCCGCCCGGCACGACGGTCACCGAGATCAAGGAGAACGTCAGCTTCACGCTCAGCAAGCCCCTCACGGCGCTCGCCAGCGGCCGCATCACCTGCAACAACGGCGGCGACAAGCGCTTCCCTGAGGAGCGCAAGTGGGAAGACGAGTGGGAGAAGGCTTTCGCCGGCGCCCGCGAGAACAAGGGACCCCGTCTCTACTGCATCAGCACTTCCCGCGCCTACGGCAACAAGCCCGGCACGATCTTCCAGCGCTGCGTGTCGGCTTCCGAAGGCAGCGCCATCATGGTGAAGTTCGGCAGCTCCAAGAAGGGCACCAACACCCTCAACGACCTGCATAACTATGACGATCTCTACGTCGGCATGCCGGTCAGCGGACGTGGCATCCCCGACGGCGCGACCCTCACGGCGATGCCGACTTTCAAGAACATCGTCGACCCCGAGGATCCTGAGAAGAAGCGCATGAAGCGCGTCGTCGACAAGCAGCTGACGATCTCCGCCGAGCTCACCGAGGACGCCCTCAACGCCGTCTACGCCTTCACGCCGCTCATCCAGGCCGTCGGCACGCTCGCCAAGGACTCCAAGACGATCGAAGACGTCTCGGGTTCGATCGACCTCCGTTCGGGCATGGTCATCCAGGACAACCGCTTCCCCGCCGGCACCAAGGTGGTCTCGGTCACCCCTAACAAGACTTCCCCCGGTTTCTTCACGGTCGAGATGTCCGCCCCGGCTAATGCCGCCGGCGCCAACTCCGTCCTGCGCTTCCGTCCCTCCGGTTCCGGTGCTTCCAGCAACCGCTCCGGCGCTCCCGCCCGCTGATCTCCTCGCTCGTCGGTCTCCGCCCCTCGCGCCCTCCGGGTCGTCGAGGGGCGTGTGTTTTCTGACTTCGCCGGCCTGGGCAGGATGGGGGCTTCGCCTCAGGGCTCTTTTTATCGCTGTCAGCCGGATACCCGGCGCATAGGCTGTCTCCACCCCCATGAGACTCCCTCGCTTCGTCGCGACCGTTGCCTTCGCCTTGCTCGCCGCTTTCGCGCATGCGGCCGGTACGTCCGCCCCGCGCATCGCCGTCTATCTCGATTGCTCGAACTCGATGGCTCCCTACCTGCCCGCGGTCGAGGACGAGGTGCGCAAGCAGTTCCCCGACGCCGATGTCTTCAGCGTTCCGGCGATCAAGGTCTGGGTCGATGGCACCGCGGTCCGCGGCGGAGGCCTCGCCGGTCTCCCGCATCGTCCTTCATCCTCGGGCCCGCGCGTCTCGGTCGACACGAGCCGGATGACTCCGGTCGGACGTGAGCTGCTCGCCCGCTATGCCGGCAACTTCGAAGTCGGTTCGGTCGGCGCCTGGGTCGACATCCTGCGCCGAGAAAAGCGCTACGACGCGCTGGTGATCTTCTCCGACTTCAACGATCAGGTGCTGCAGACCCGCGCCGGCGCGGGCACCGTCTACGTCGATGACGCCGCGGACCGCGCGCTGCCGGAGGCGGACATCGCCGACACGCGCACGGTCGCGGAGAAGGTCTGGGAGGATTCCTGGGTGGGCTCTTTCGAGGCCGCCAAGTCGGGCAAAGGTCCGGTGCTCTATCTTTTCTCCACACGCCATCCCGCGACGCGCGTGCTCCAAAAGAGCGCCGAGGTCTCGGGCGGAAAATTCACGCTCGTCGATTGGCTGCGCCCCGACGGCCCGCCCCGTCCAGGCAACTGAGGGTCGTTCCTGAGGGCTTCGCAGGGGCGAGGCCTCGGTGATGGCTGACAGCCCGCGGCGTTGAGTCCGACGATGGCCCGCTAACCTGCGGGCCATGTCTTTGGACGACCCTCTCGTGGCCTGCCGTCCGCGCCCTCGTTCCTGGCGCGGCCTGGCTTCGTCGCTGCTGTTCCATGCGCTGCTGGTCGTGCTCGCCTGCTGGGTCGTCCTGCGCACGCCGGGTCGGCCGCCCGCCGCGAAGGAATTCGTCGCGCACGCCGTCGCCGGAGGGAAGTCCGGCGCGCCTGCCTCCGTTCACCCGGTCCAGCGAAAGCCGAAGGTCGCGCTGCCGGCGAAGCGACTGGTCTCTAAGTCCGCGAGCGCGACGCTGGCTTTGCCGCCGATGAAGATGCCGACCCTTGAGTCTGGCTTAGGCGGCTTGGCGGCCGGCAAAGGGAAGGGCGGTTTCGGCCGCGGACAAGGGGCCTTCGGTGGCAACGGCTTGGGCGCTGGGCTGGGTAATCGCATGGGCTTCACCGGCCGTCCGGTGATGGGCGCGTTCATCCGCGCGCAGCGCGTGGCGGTCTACCTCGATTGCTCCGGATCCATGCGTTCCTATCTGCCGCGCGTCGAAGCCGAGATCCGCAAGCAGTTCCCGGATGCGGACGTCTTCCGCTTCGACGGCGCCCGTGTCGTCGGTCTGGGCGACAAGGTCGTCTATGGTCGCAGCTTCCATGGTCAGGCGCCACGCCTGCGCGAAGGACCTACGCAGACGGTCGTCGAGACCCTGACCCCTGCCGGGCGGATGGTGCAGGCGAAGGTCCGGATGGCCTGCGAGAAAGGCTCCCTCGGCGCCTGGCTCGACCGGCTGCTGGCCGAACCCTACGACGCCTTGGTGGTGTTCTCGGATTTCCAGGACGGCGTCCGCCTCTACGAGACGAAGAAGGGCGAACCCAAGATGGTCTGGTCCGACAGCTCGTATCATAAGTTCGGCGGCGCGCAGAAAGGGCAGACGCGTTGGCAGCGCGAGTGGCTGGAAGCCTTCGCCCGGGCGCCGCAAGGGCGTGGCCCGCGGCTCTATCTGTTCAGCGTCCAGCAGGAGCCGCAGGCCTTCCTGCGGGCCTGCGTGGCGGCCTCGGGCGGAGCTTGGACCTCGGTGTCCTGGCTCCGTAAAGGCGGCCGGAAAGCGCCTTGACGGTTGCGCCCCCGGGCCGGACGGCTTGGATGGTCGCATGGCTCCTTTCACGGCGGATTACCGCGCCAACTTCTCCGACACGGACGCCGCCGGCATCGTGCATTTCTCGACGGTCTTCTTCTGGGTCGAGGCGACCGAAGAGGCCCTGTTCCGTGAGCTCAAGCTGCCATTCCTCCGCACCGAGGGCGCCAAGCTCACCGGCTTTCCCCGCGTGCGCGTCGAGTGCGACTTCCTTTCCCCGATCTACCGTGAGGACGTCGTGACCGTCGCGCTGACGCCGGTCGAGATCGGTGACAAGAAGCTCGTCTGGGGCTTCACCGCCGCCGTCGGCGAACGCGCCGTCGCCAAGGGCGCCCTGACGACCGTCTACGCCTGGCGCGAAGCGCAGGGTCCGATGTCGGCCGCCCTCGTGCCGCTCGACGTCAAGACCGCGTTGCAGAAGCACTTCGGCGTGTGATGGCGGAAGCGGCGAACCAGTCGGGTAAGGTCTCCCGGTTCGGCCTGGCCCTCGTCGTCACCATCGCCTTGTTCTGGTCGGCGATCGCCTTCGTGCCCCCAGGCCTCCTTCACGCCGATGAAGCCGTCCAGTGGTCCTTGGCCAAGGAGCTTTCCGAGGGCACGCCTTACAGTACGCATCAGGACAAGTTCCATGGACCGACGCTGGCCACGGCGCTGCTCATTTCCGCCAAGGTGACGGGTACGGCGCCGATGGATATGCATGAGGATTACCTTCGCAGCGTCGTCTCGATCTTCCTTGGGCTCATGGCGGCGGCAGCCTTGATCCTGCCGGGCGTCGGCAAGGGGCCGCGGTATGTGACGGCGGCCTTCATCGTGCTGACTGGCGGATGCACGCCTTTCGGTTATTACTACGTGCAAGAGATGCTCTTGGCGGCGGGCTTCGTCTGGGGCGTCGCGCTGTGGATGCGGGCCGAAGGATCGGCGTCCGATTCCCGATGGTGGCTGCTCTCCGGCGCGGCCTTCGGCTTCGCCCTCGCCTGCAAGGTCACCGCGGCGGCTTACCTGATCTTCTTCCTCCTGGCCTTGGTACTCCTGCGTAAGTTCGTGCCTGATCGTCGCTGGCTGCGTTTCGGCTTCGGCTTGGTCGCCTCCTGGGCGTTGTTCCAGTCGGTCGGCTTCACGGACCTCGACGGCCTGCGGACCTGGTGGGTGCAGCTGGCCCGCTCCCTCGGTGTCGCCAGCGGACAGTCTGAAGATACCTTGTATGCGGTCAGCCTGGCGCCTTGGGCTTGCGCAGCGGCCTGGCTGGCGGTCTTTGCGTTGGCCCGTTCCGGCCTTGCGCCCGCTCGTTGGAGAAGCCGCCATGAGACCGACCTGCCGTGCTTGGTCGCGCTCCTCGTCTTCCTGTTCCATCTCGCGCTGCCCTACAAGACTCCGTGGCTATTGCTGCTGGTCTTCTCGCTGCCGCTGACGCTCGCGTTGCCGTATCTCCTCGTCGGCGGCGCCGGGCGCATGTCCGTCTTGGCTTTGGGGCTGGCGATGGTCGCCTTGTTAGCCCGGAAGCCGTTGAGCGCTCACTCGCCGACGGACTATGAAGTCGGACGATTTCGCGGTAGCGTCAACCGCATGGCTCAGGCTTACGGGCCTAAGTTCTACATCGCCGTGGAAGGCGGGCACTATTGGCCGTTACCCTATTACCTGCGTAACCATCCGGTCGGCTATGGGGAATTCCCTCAGGCAGCCCAGGCGCCCCTACGCCTCATCCCGGCGCTTGATGCCAGCGTTCCGGTGGTCCCCGGTTACGCCGTCCGCGAGCTGACGCTTCGCCCCGATGGTGCCGATCGCTATTGGGTGCTGGTTGCCAAAGGCTACGAAAGCGGTTTCTTTACTCAGAAGTAAGCCATGGAAGACACCCCCATCATCCACAACTTCTCGCACGAGGCCTTCGGCTCCCGTTTCTGGGTCCGCATCGCCGCGGAAGACGGCGTCTACGCGCGCAACGCGGCCGAGGGCCTTTTCCAGTTCCTCGACGACCTCGATTTCCAGACCGACCTCCGTCACGACAGCGGCCCGGTCACTTCGATCAACCAGATGCCCGAAGGGGCGATGATCGCGGCTTCCGAACATATCCAGGCCCTCTGGAACTTCTCCAAGGACGTAAGCGCCGACACCGGTCGGGCTTTCGACGCCACCGCCGGCGCGTTGTTCCGTTATTGGCGCGAGCGCGGCGACGTCACCTTCAACCAGGACGACGCGACCTGGCAGCAGATCTGGAACGCCTACCGCGAAGGGGAATTCAAGCTCGAGGGCTGCGAACTCACCTGCGCCAAGTTCGGAGCCTCCGTCGACTTCGGCGCGATCGTCCGCGGCTACGCGCTCGACCGCATGGCGGACATGCTCGAGAGCAGCTGGGGCATCCACCGCGCCCTGCTGATGGCTTCCGGCAGCGTCACCCTCGCCCTCGATCCTCCCGGCGAATCCGCCGGCTGGCGCATCGGCGTCGGCGGCCGTTCCGAGCTCAAGCTCTGCCGCTTCGCCATGGCCAGCAAGACGGCCGATCCTGAGCGTTGCAACCTCGTCGACCCTCGCACCGGTCAGGCCGTCACGCTCGCCGGTCCCGTGCGCGCCATCGCGACCTCCGCCCTCGAGGCCGAAGGACTCGCCATGGCCGGAGCCGTCCTGTCCGCCTCCGAGGCCGAAGAATTCGTGAACCGTGGCTGCAGCCGCGGCCTGTGGCTTCCCGACGGTACCAAGCTCGGTTCCGTGACCTATTTCGAGGTCACCGAACGCCCTGAGCCGACGCCGGCCCCGTAAGCTTGGCTTCGACGTCGCGCAGCAGGGTCTCGCGGTCCGCCGAGAACAGATAGGTGTCCGAACCGAGTCGCCTTAAGGCGGCCCGGAGGACTTCCGGCGAAGGACGGCGGTTGAGCATCAGCCGGCGCAGGTAGGTCTCGAGGTCGGCGGAGATGCGCGGGTGGTCGAGTTTGAGGCGGACGATCTGCATGAGCACCGCCTGGTTCGTCTCGTTCTGCAGGTGGGCTTGGATGAGCACCTCGTTGGCTTCGTCGTAACGCCTGGCGGCGATCAGCTTGCGGCTGGCGGCGACCAGCACCTGCGGCGGCACCTTGCGGTGCTGCAGGAGCTTCTGGAGGTTGATGGAGCCGATTTCGGTCTGGCCGTCGGCGAAGTAGGCGATCGTGCGGATGGCGTCGAAGGCCATGCGCGTCTCGGCGACCCATTGGTCGCGTTCGGCCTGCTTGTAGAGGGCGTCGACGAGCAGGATCGTCTCCCGCGCGCGGCCGGCGTTGAGCAGGCATTCCACGTGGACCAGGTCGAAGCGCACGCGGTTGCCGAACTTACGTTCGAGCGCGAGCTTCGCGAGCCGGGCCGTGAGCGCGACGTCCGAGGTGTCGTTGCCGAAGCGGGCTAGGTCCAGCATCGGCTGCTCCTGGGTGCCGAAGGTCGCGATGATCTTCTCGATCAACGCTTCCCGGCGCGCGCGGCCTTCTTCGCCGGGCAGGAGGTAGAGGGACTGAATGATCGGTCCCGGGCGGCCGGGCTGGCTGATGGCGAGCAGGTCCAAGGTGTCCTTGGCCCGGTCGAGCTCACCGCTGTCCTTGAGCCAGCGGGCCTTCATCTCCAGGAGGCGCACGCCGGCCGGGAAGACGGCCAGCGCGGCGTCGAGTTCCGCGAGGGCTCCTGAGCGGTCGCCGCTTTCCCAGAGCAGCTGGCAGTTGAGAAGGTAGCCGTCGGCCGTCTGGTCCAGACGGTATTCCTTGATGAGCTTCGCGGCGTCGGCGAAATCTCCCCGGAGGAAGTGAGCCTGGGCGGCCGCGAGACGGAGGTCGGCGCGGATGTCTTCGGCCAGCTCAGGTTCGGCCAGGTGCTTCGTCGCCGTGGCGATGAGGCGCGCGTCCTGGTCCAGCATGAAGCAGCGCTGGACGTATTGGCGGAAGTATTCGCGGTCCTGCTTGGCGAACACGAGGGACTCCTCGAGCAGCTGGTAGGCGTCGAGCGGCCGCTGGAACGCGAAGAAGAGGTCGGCGCAGAGGCGCTGGGCCTCCAGGTTCGCCGGGCTCAGCTGAGCGCCGGTGCCGATGTAGCGGGCGAACTCGGCGTAGTCCTGGCGGGCGAGCGCGGCCTTGGCGACGCCGACGTAGTATTCTCCCTTGCGGTAGAGGTGCGCGGAGCGACCGTACGAATCCTTGGCCGCCAGCAGCTTCGCCCTTTCGCGCAAACGTATCTCCTCCTTGTCGCGGAAGAGGTTCACGACCGAGTTTGCCGCCGTGTCAGGCAGATAGAGGTACATGTCGGCCCGGCGCGTCGTCGGGATGCCGTTCATGAAACGTTCCTTGAAATAGTTGATCTCGGACAGCCCGACCCAGAGCAGCAGCAGGAACACCGGGAACAGCATTCCGATCCGGCGCCAGTTGGGGCGGTAGCGCCGCTCCTTGTAGCCGATCACCTCGACCGTCACCGTCCCAAGCAGGATAGGGTAGCTCGAGCGCGAGCTCTGCCCTTGGCCGTAGACGTAATGGGGGTCGGCTGACATGCCTGTCAGGATGTTCCCGCTCCCCTCGGTGCGGGCAAGAGCGGATTGGCCGTCAGAGGCTCGCGGCGGCCTCCTGGGCGGTCTTGACGGGCGCGAGGCAGGTCTGACCTACGCAGACGGCGAAGCCGGCCTGCTCGGGCGTCGGCAGCAGGAAGACAGGCCGGTAGGGGCGGGCATGCGGTCCGGTCTTTTCATCGCCGTTCAGGGCGTCGCGCAGTTCGTCCCAGCCGCCGCCGGCCTTGATCGTCGCATGGCCGATGGCGAAGCGGGCGATGCCGTCCAAGGCATGGGCGACGCCGTTGGGAACGTTCTTGCAGAGTCCGCCGTAGGCGGTCGATAGGTCGGCGAACTCCCGCGCCCAGCGAGGGTCGGCGGAAAGCATCTGGATCTGGCCGAAGCCATGCAGGAGGGACGAGTTGCCGGCGGGAACCGCGTTGTCGAACCAGTCCTTCTGGCGGACGGAGAGGTCATCGCGCTCGGCCGGCACGACGAACGCGCCGACGGCATGCGGATCGCCGAAGCGTTGGAGCGACGCGAGCAGGAGGCTCTCGGCGCGGGCGGCGTAAGGATGAGCCGCCCCCGGACGCGCCCAAGGCGCGTAGGCGGCGAGGCTGAGCTCGGCTTCGGCGAACCAGGCGAAGTCGCTGAGGTTTCCGTCGAGGGAGGTCTTGTCGCCGTGCGCGACGGAGAGCAGTCGGGCGCCGTCTTCGCGTGCGAAACGGGTCCAGAGCGCGGCCTCGGTCTCGAGCGCGAGCCCGACCCAGTCCTTGCGACCGAAGATCCAGCCGGCCTTGGCGAGGTTGCCGACGAGCAGGGCGTTCCAGCTGAGCAGGTTCTTGTCGTCGCGGGCGGGTTGCGGCCGTCGGTCTCGGATCGCGAGGAGCTTGGCCCGGGCCGCGGCGAAACGTTTCCGCGCCGCATGGTCCCCTTTGAGCTTCGGGATGTTCTTCCCTTCGAAGTTGCCCTTGTCCGAGAGGCCGTAGGCCTGCGCGAACGGGAAGGCTTCGTCGCCCAGCGCGGCGGCCACTTCCGGGGCCGTCCAGACGTAGGTCGTGCCTTCGTGGTGGTCGGTGTCGGCGTCGAGCGAGGCGGCGAAAAGTCCGTTGGCGGTGCGCATCTCGCGCAGCAGCCATCCGACCGTCTCGGCGCAGACATCGGCGTAGAGCGGGTCGCGGTAACGCGCCCAGGCTTCGGCGTAGGTGCCGAGGAGCTGGGCGTTGTCATACAGCATCTTTTCGAAGTGCGGCACCGTCCAGTCGCGATCGACGCAGTAGCGATGGAAGCCGCCGCCGACCTGATCGAAGAGGCCTCCGCGGGCCATGGCGCCCAGCGTGATGGTCAGGACGGCGTCGATGCGCGTGGCGAGGGCGCGGTCGGCTTCGACCGCCGCGGAGCCGCGCAGGCCGAGCAGCAGGTTGAGCGTGTGCGGAGACGGGAATTTCGGCGCGGCACCGAAGCCGCCGAAGGTGTCATCGTGCTGCTCGCAGATCCGGCGGGCGGCGGCCACGAGGTTTTCCGGCGAAGGCGCGCTCCCGTCCGCATCCGGAGCGCGGGTCAGGTGGGTCAGGTTCTGAGCGATGGCGTCGGCGTTGGCGGCGAGCTCGGACTTGTTGCGGTGATAGAAATCCGAGACGCGCATCAGCAGCTGCGGCCAAGGCACCTGGCCGTGTCCGCGGTCCTCGGGGGGGAAGTAAGTACCGCCGAAGAAGGGGCGTCCGTCCGGCAGGCAGAAGCAGTTGAGCGGCCAGCCGCCGTGACCTTGGATCATCTGCACGGCGTCCATCATCAGCTTGTCGACTTCCGGGCGCTCCTCGCGGTCGACCTTGATGCAGACGAAGTGCTGGTTCATCAGGTCGGCCACCCAGGGCTGCTCGAACGACTCGCGGGCCATGACGTGACACCAGTGGCAGGACGAATATCCGACCGACACCAGGACCGGCTTGTTCTTCGCCTTGGCTTCCTCGAAGGCCTCGGCGCACCAGGGCCACCAATGCACGGGGTTGGCCTCGTGCTGGCGGAGGTACAGGGAGCTTTCGTGGGCCAGGCGGTTCGACACGCCAGCAAGGTTGGCATCCTTCGGCCGGGTGCAACAAAGACCGTTTCCAAGCCGTTCGACTTGCAGGGGAGGGGGTGAAGGGCAAAGGTTTCCCGGTGCCTTCCGTCCGCCCCAGCCGCGCTCTCGGCCGTCCCTCCGGACGGTCCGTGCCGGGGCCTGCCTGACCATGTCGACCATCCGCATCCTTGAGCCGACCGTGGCCAACCAGATCGCCGCCGGCGAGGTGGTGGAGCGCCCGGCCGCGGTCATCAAGGAACTGCTGGAGAACTCCCTCGACGCCGGCGCCCGCCGGGTGACCGTCGACTTCTCCCGCGGCGGCAAGGCCCGCATGATCGTCGAGGACGATGGCAAGGGCATGACGGGCGACGAAGCCCTGCTCAGCCTCGAGCGCCATGCCACTAGCAAGATCCAGCTGGCCGCGGACCTCGACCGCATCGCGACCTTCGGCTTCCGCGGCGAGGCGCTGCCTTCCATCGCCAGCGTGGCCCGCTTCACGATGCAGACCCGTCCGGCATCCGCGCCTTCGGGCACGGAGATCGCCGTCAACGGCGGCAAGCTCGTCCATCGCCGCGACCACGGCATGGCTCCGGGCACGCGCATCGAAGTCGCCAATCTCTTCCATCCGGTCCCGGCGCGCCTCAAGTTCCTGAAGTCCGACGAGACCGAAGCCGCGCACATCGTCCGTCTGGTCCGCCTCTACGCGATCGCGCATCCCGAGGTCGGCTTCCTGCTCCGCGAGGATGGCCGGGAGATCTTCCGTTCGCCGGGCAATGCGCCGCTGCTGGACCGCGTCCGCGAGATCTGGGGCCGCCAGGTGGCCGAAGAAGTCACCATCATGCCGGCCTTCGAACGCCCGGGCATGCGTCTCAGCGGCCTGCTGGGTAAGCCCGGCGTCAGCCGTGGCACGCGTCAGGATCTCGTGACCGTCGTCAACGGACGTCCGGTGGACAGCCGCACGATGGCCTTCGCGCTGACGGAGAGCTACCACACCTTGATCCCGAAGGGACGCTATCCGTTGGCTTTCGTCTTCCTTGAGATGGATCCGGCGTGGGTCGACGTGAACGTCCATCCTGCCAAGCGTGAGGTGCGTTTCCGCGACGAGGCCAAGGTCCGTAACTTCCTCATCGAGTCCGTCCTCGCGGTCCTGCGCGCCCGCGGTGACGAAGGCCTGCCTGCGGAAACGGTTCCGGCGGTCGCGCCGGTCACGCCTCTCGCCGTCGACGTGCCCAGCGTGAGCGTCGCCGTGCCTCCCCCCGGTCCTGCGGCCGCTTATGTCCCGCCGACCTCCTCCGCGCCGGTCTCGCCCGCCCATGCGCCGGCGGTCCGCCTCGGCTGGCGCCTGCTTTCTCGTCTCCGCGAAGAGCGTGCGGTCTTTGAGACGCCCACCGGACTCGCCGTCCTCGACCTCGGCGCCGCGCACCAGCGCGTGCTCTACGAATCCATCCTCGCGCAGTTCACCGCGCAGAAGCCGGTCAGCCAGCCGTTGCTCGTCCCGTTGAGCATCGAGCTCGAGCCGCTGCCCGCCGCGGTGCTCAAGGAGCGTCTGCCGCTGCTGACTTCCGCCGGTTTCGATTTCGAGGAATACGGCCGCAACTTCTGGCGCATCCAGGCCTTGCCCGCTTGGCTTGAGCCGGAGCAGGCCTTGGCCTTCGTGCGCGACCTGCTCGCCGAGATGGCCCGCCGCGAAGGCGACTTCGGCCGCCCTTCGCTGGCTTATGACGCCCTCGCCAAGCTCGCCGTCAACAAAGCCCGCCGCAAGGGCGACGGCCTTTCCGACGCCGAACTGATGGAGCTCGTCCAGGCGCTCTTCCGCACCGCCCAGCCCGGGACGTGTCCGCGCGGACGCCGGACTTATGTCGAGTGGACGGACGCGGACCTGACCCGCCGCTTCGGCTGATCAGCGACGGCCCTTGGAACGCTTCGGCGAAGCCGGCTTGCCGGTGCGCAGGGCTTCGATCTGGTCGCGCAGCGTGGCCGCGCGCTCGAACTGCAGTTCGTCCGCCGCCGCGAGCATCTCGGCTTCCATGTCCGCCAGCACGCGGGCGATGTCGCGGTCGTCGGTGCCTTCGGCCACGGCGAGGGCCTCGTCGGCCTCGAGTTCGACCAGGCTTTCCTCGATCTTGCGCTGCGTGCTCTTCGGCGTGATGCCGTGCTTCGTGTTGAAGGCCTCCTGACGCTTGCGACGGTCGCCGCAGATGGTCAGCGCGCGGGTGAGCGACTTCGTCATCACGTCGGCGTAGAGCAGGACCTTGCCTTCGAGGTGACGGGCGGCGCGTCCGGCGGTCTGGATGAGGCTCGTCTCGCTGCGGAGGAAGCCTTCCTTGTCCGCGTCGAGGATGCCGACGAGCGCGACTTCCGGGAGGTCGAGGCCTTCGCGGAGGAGGTTGACGCCCACCAGCACGTCGAAGTGGCCCGCGCGCAGGCGGCGGAGGATCTCGACGCGTTCGATCGCGTCGATGTCGGAGTGCAGGTATTCGACCTTCAGGCCGCTGTCCCGCATGAAGTTGGCGAGGTCCTCGGACATCCGCTTCGTGAGCGTCGTGACGAGCGTGCGGAAGCCGCGGGCGGCGACGGCCTTGGCCTCGCCGATGATGTCCTCGACCTGGCCGGCGATCGGGCGGACCTCCATGATCGGATCGAGCAGGCCGGTCGGACGGATGACCTGTTCGGCGATGACGGCGGAGACCTTGTATTCGTGGGGCGCCGGAGTGGCGGAGACATAGACCGCCTGGTCGACGAGTTCGTCGAACTCTTCCGGGCGCAGCGGTCGGTTCTCCAGGGCGGAGGGCAGGCGGAAGCCGAACTCGACGAGGCGCTCCTTGCGGGCGCGGTCGCCGTGATACATCCCGCCGATCTGGGAGACCGAGACGTGGCTTTCGTCGATGAAGACCAGTTTGTCCTTCGGGAAGAAGTCCAGGAGGCAATGCGGGCGCTCGCCGGGGCGGCGGCCGGACATGTGCATCGAGTAGTTCTCGATGCCCGGGCAGAAGCCCGTCTCGCGGAGCATCTCGAGGTCGTGTTCGACGCGCATGCGGATGCGCTGGGCTTCGACGAGCCGGTTGTTCTTTTCGAAATACGCCACGCGCTCTTCGAGTTCGGCGCGGATCGCGTCGCCGGCGGCCTTCACGCGCCCCGGGGCCATCACGTATTGGTTGGCCGGGTAGAGGTCGAACTTCTGGAGCTGCTTGCCCGGCTTCACGCTGACCGGGTCGAGCTCGCGGATGGCCTCGAGCGTGTCGCCCCAGAACTCCAGGCGGATGGCCGACTCCATGTAGGCCGGCCAGACGTCGATCGTCTCGCCGCGGGCGCGGAAGTTGCAGCGCTCCAGGATGGCGTCGTTGCGGACGTATTGGTTGGCCACCAGTTTCGCCAGAAGCTCGTCGCGGCGCAGCGTCATGCCCGCCTTGAGGGAGATCATCGCGGCCAGGAAGTCCTCGGGCGAGCCGAGGCCGTAGATGCAGGAGACCGAGGCGATCACCACGACGTCGCGGCGGGAGAGCAAGGCGCTGCTCGCGCTGATGCGCAGGCGCTCGATGTCCTCGTTGATGGCCGAATCCTTCTCGATGAACGTGTCCGTCGCCGGCACGTAGGCTTCCGGCTGATAGTAGTCGTAGTAGCTGACGAAGTATTCGACCGCGTTCTCGGGGAAGAAGTTCTTGAACTCCGAGTAGAGCTGGGCGGCCAGCGTCTTGTTGTGCGAGATGATGAGCGCCGGACGCTGCTGCTGGGCGATCAGGTTCGCCATCGTGAACGTCTTGCCCGAGCCCGTGACGCCGAGGAGCGTCTGGCGGCCGTTGCCGGCGCGGAGGGAGGCGTCGAGCGCGGCGATCGCGCTCGGCTGGTCGCCCATCGGGCGGTAGTCGGATTTGAGGCGGAATTCCATCTCAGCCCAGACGCCCGCGGGCGAGCCACTGCGGGTCGACTTCGGAGAGATCCTTCACGATGCGGTGGGCGCCGACGGGCGCCAGCTGCTCGCGGGTGTTGGTCGTCGCGAGGGCGATCGTGATGAAGCCGCCGGACAGGCCGGCTTGGAGGCCCGAGAAGGAATCCTCGAAGACGAAAGAGGTCGCCGGGTCGCCGCCGCCGAGGGCGCAGGCCTTCAGGAAGACTTCGGGGTCGGGCTTGCCCTTGGTGACGTCCTCGCTGGCGACCGCGCCGGCGAAGAAATGGCCGATGCCGAAGAGTTCGAAAGACAAGGCGAGGTTCTCCTTGTGCGTCGACGTGCCGATGACGCAGGGGATGCCGAGGTCCTTGAGGGCGCCGCAGAGCTCGCGGACGCCGGGGAGCAGGCGGACGTGCCCGGTGCGGGCGATGTCGCGGTAGAGGGCTTCCTTGCGGTTGGAGAGGCGCTTCACTTCGGCGGGGTCGCGCGTCCAGTTGAGGATGTCCGGGATGATCAGCTCGTTACGCTTGCCGAAGCCGCGCTTGAAGTGGTCGGCGGGCAGCGGAAGGTTCTCTTCCTTGGCCAAGGCCTCCCAGGAGCGTTCATGGGCGACGGAGGAGTCGATGACGACTCCGTCCCAATCGAAGACGGCGACGGTGCGAGGCATGGTTCAGTGTTTGTCCCAGGGCAGCGTCACCTTGATCGGGCGATGTTCCCAGACGTTGAAAGGTTCGAAGATCTGGCCGGGGGCGAGGATGCCGTTCGGGTCCAGGGCCTTCTTGATGGCGAGCATCGCGGCGATTTCGTCCGGCGTGTGCTGCAACGAGAGGAAAGGCGACTTCGCAAGGCCGATGCCATGTTCGCCCGTGATCGCGCCGCCAAGTTCGACGACTTTCTCCATCACCTCGCGGATGGCCTGTTCGGCCTTGCGGCAGTGCTCCGGGTTGAACCGGTCATACATGATGTGCACGTGGAAGTTCCCGTCGGCCGCGTGGCCGAAGGTCGGGGTCGCCAGGCCGATGCGGTCGCGGACCTCGCGGGTGAAGCGGAGCAGGGCGACGTAGCTGCGGATCGGCACCACCACGTCTTCGTTGAGCTTCGCGTCGCCGAGGGCGAACATCGCCTGCGAGCAGGTGCGGCGCAGTTCCCAGAGCGCTTCGGCTTCCGCCTCGGCTTCGGGGGCGCGGAAGGCGACCGCATGGCGCTTGGCCCAGGCGACGACCTTGGCGGCGTCTTCGGCCAGCGCGGCGGGATGTCCGTCGATTTCGACCAGCAGGGCCGCATGGGTCTCTGCCGAGCCGGACAGTTCGGCGTCGGTGAAGACGCGCTGGCCGCGGCGTTTCTCCGTGGCGGCGACCGTCTGGACGTCGAGGAACTCGAGCACCGACGGGTTCACGCGGAGAGACAGCAGGTCGATGGCGGCCTCGAGGGCGGCCTCGTCGGTGTTGAAGGCCAGCAGGAAGGTGCGGCGGGCGGCGGGCAGGGCGGACAGCTTGATCGTCGCCTTCGTGATCACGCCGAGCGTGCCTTCGGAGCCGATCCAGAGGTCGCGCAGATTGAGGCCGCTGACGAACTTGCGGAGCGGGGCGCCCCAGCGGACCTTCTCGCCGGTGGGCAGGAAGCCCTCGAGGGCGTAGACGTGGTCGCGGACGACGCCGTATTTCGCCGCGCGCAGGCCGCCGGCGTTGGTGGCGATGTTGCCGCCGATGCTGCAGTGCTTCACCGACGACGGGTCGGGCGGGAAGAAGAGGCCGTACGGCGCGGCGCGGTCGTTGATGTGCGCCGTGATCGCGCCGGGCTGGACCGTCGCCATCGCGGAGACCGGATCGATCTCGATCTTGTCCCAGTGGTCGAGGTGGATGACCCAGCCGCCCTTGATCGGGGCGCAGGCGCCGGTCGTGCCGGTGCCGCGGCCGCGGACCGTGACCGGGACGCGATGGGCGTTGGCGAGCTTCAGCGTGACGCCGATGTCGTCTTCCGTCGCCGGGCGGATGACCGCCTCGGGCATGAAGGACAGACGCATGTTGTCGAACGACGCGGCGAAGCACGACGCCTCGTCCGTCCGCACGACCTCCGCGCCCAGCTTCGCCAGGAGGGCCTGGGTGGCGGCGGGATGCGTCTGGGCGGGAAGGCTCACGCCTCCCATCAAGCAGGGTTAGCCCAGTTCGGCAAGCCACGCCGTCGCCTCGGCGTCGGAAGGCATGCGCCAGTCGCCGCGGGGGGACAGGGCCAGCGAGCCGACCTTGGGGCCGTCGGGCATCACGGAACGCTTGAACTGCTGGCTGAAGAAGCGGCTCAGGAACGAGCGGAGCCAGTGACGGATCTCCGTCTGGTCATATTTCCCGGCGAACGCGTGCTCGGCGATCCAGAGGACCTTGGAGGGACGGAAGCCGTTGCGGATGACGTGATACAGGAAGAAGTCGTGGAGCTCGTACGGGCCGACCAGCATCTCGGTCTGCTGGGCGATCTCGCCGTCGGCGCCGGGCGGCAGGAGTTCGGGGCTGACCGGGGTCGCGACGATGTCCTCGAGGATGGCGCGTTCGGTGCCGACATGGCGGGCGTGGGCGGCCCAGCCGACGAGGTGCTTCACCAAGGTCTTCGGCACGCCGATGTTCACGTGGTACATCGACATGTGGTCGGCGTTGAACGTGCACCAGCCGAGCGCGGCTTCGGAGAGGTCGCCGGTGCCGACGACGAAACCGTGGCTCTGGTTGGCGACGTCCATCAGGATCTGCGTGCGTTCGCGGGCCTGGGCGTTCTCGAAGGTGACGTCGTGCTTGCCGGCGGGATGATGGATGTCGCGCAGGTGCTGCTCGACGGCGGCGTTGATCGGGATCTCGCGGCCGCTGATGCCGAGCGTCTCCATCAGGCGCATCGCGTTGACGCGGGTGCGGGCCGAAGTGCCGGGGCCGGGGAGGGTGAGGCCGATGATGCCCTTGCGGTCGAGGCCGAGGCGGTTGAAGGCCTCGAGGGTGACGAGCAGGGCGAGGGTGGAGTCGAGGCCGCCCGAGACGCCGATGACCACGTGCTTGAGGCCCGTGTGGCGGATGCGGCGGGCGAGGCCCGTCGACTGGATCGCGAAGATCTCCTGGCAGTTCTCGTCGCGACGGTGCGGGTCCGAAGGGACGAACGGATGCTGGCTGAAGCGGCGGCGCAGCTTAGGCGTCTGGCCGGTCGGGACGCCGAGGGTGAAGCCCACCATGCGCGGACGCGCCGCGACGGGCGCGCCGAAGAAGGTGCTGTTGCGGCGGCGTTCGGCCGCGAGGCGGTCGAGGTCGATCTGCGAGACGATGAGCGCGAGGTCGAAGCGGAAGCGCTCCGATTCGCCGAGCACGACGCCGTTCTCGGCGATGAGCCCGTGGCCGCTGTAGACGATGTCGGTGCTCGATTCGCCCGCGCCGGCGGCGGCGTAGACGTAAGCGGCCAGGCAGCGGGCGGACTGGGACTTCACGAGGTCACGGCGATACGCGGCCTTGGTGAGGAGTTCGTCGCTGGCGGAAAGGTTGCAGAGCAGGGTGGCGCCGGCGAGGGCCTGCGGGCCGCTCGGGGGCTCGACGGCCCAGAGGTCTTCGCAGATCTCGATGCCGAGCACGCAGTCCGGCATGTCGGTCGCCTGGAAAAGGAGGTCGGTGCCGAAGGGGACCTTCTGGCCGAGGAGTTCGACCTCGGCGACCGGGGCGACCCGGGCGGAGGCGAACCAGCGCTGTTCGTAGAACTCCCCGGTGTTGGGGAGGTGGGTCTTCGGGACGACCCCGAGGACCTTGCCGCGGGAAAGCGCCACGGCGACGTTGAAGAGGCGTCCGTTGACCTCCAGGGGGGCTCCGACGAGGGCGGTGAGGCCAAGCTTCGCGGTGGCCTCGCAGACCTGCCCTAGGGCCTTCAGGGCGCCGTTCAGGAGGGTGCGCTGGCCGAAGAGGTCGCCGCAGCTGTAGCCGGTCAGGCAAAGTTCGGGCAGGACGACGATTTCCACCCCCTCTTGGGCGGCTTTTTCCAGGGCCTGGATGATGAGGGAGGCGTTGGCCGCAGGGTCCCCCAGACGGAGGGCCGGCGAGGCGGCCGCCACGGTCACAAAACCGTTCTGGTGGATGCGGTTGGACATCAAAGGACTGGTAACGGTCATGTTCACCGTTGACCGATGGGGAGGCAACCCGAAAGGTCTGCCCACCCCTGTTAAAGGGGGTCATATGTCCGCTCAGCCGCTCAAAGAAGTCCGTATCTTTTCGCCTGCCACCGTGGCCAACGTGGCCTGCGGTTTCGACGTGCTTGGCTTCTGCATCGACGCCCCCGGCGACGAGATCGTGGCCCGCTTCTCGCCGACCCCCGGCCTGCGCATCACCAAGATCACCGGTGACGACGGTCGCCTGCCTCTCGATTCCAAGAAGAACACCGCCGGCGTCTCCGCCCATGCGCTCCTCCGCCACCTCGGCAAGAGCGACGTCGGCATCGAGATGGAGATCCACAAGAAGATGCCCTTCGGCAGCGGCCTCGGCTCCAGCGCCGCGAGCGCGGTCGGCGGCGCCTTCGTGGTCAACCGCCTCCTCGGCGAGCCGCTGACCCGTCGTCAGCTCCTTCCCTTCGTGGTCGCCGGCGAAGCCGCGGCCGACGGCGCCTGGCATGCCGACAACGTCGGCCCGTGCCTCCTCGGCGGCATCACGCTCATCCGCTCCAACGCCGAGCTCGACGTCATGGACGTGCCGATCCCGGACCGTCTCTGGGCCGCGGTCGTCCACCCGGACATCGTCGTGCTAACCAAGGTCGCCCGTGAGATCATGCCGCGCCAGATCCAGCTCGAGACCTCCACGCAGCAGAGCGGCAACCTCGGCGGCCTGCTGTGCGGCTTCTTCAAGAGCGACTACGCCCTCATCGGCCGCTCGCTGCACGATCTCATCGCCGAGCCTCATCGCCACCGCCTGATCCCTGAGTTCTATCGCGCCAAGGCCGCCGCCATGGGCGCCGGCGCGCTGGGCTTCTCGATCTCCGGCGCCGGCCCCAGCGTGTTCGCGCTCTGCGAAGGCGAAGAGACCGCCCGCAAGGTCGCCGCCGCCGTCGCCGCCGTGTTCTCGTCGGTGCCGATCAAGGCCACGCCTTACGTCTCGCGCATCAATCCCAAGGGTGTCCATGTCCTCTCCGAGTCCTAAGTTGGAATTCGTCTCCACCGCCGACGCCTCCTGTCGCGGTTCCCTGCGTGACGTGCTGCTTTCGGCCATGCCCGCCAAGGGCGGACTCTGGGTGCCGACGCATATCCCGCAGATCGCGCCCGGCTTCGTCGAGCGCCATCGCCACGCGTCCTACGCCGACCTCGCCGAGGCCGTCGTGGCTCCTTATTTCGCCGAGGTCCTCGGACCCGCGGTCCTGCGACAGCTCTGCCGGGAGGCCTTCGACTTCCCGGTGCCGCTCGTGTTCCCGGAGAAGCTCAAGGGCACGCCGGCCGAACGCATCGGCGTCCTTGAGCTCTTCCACGGCCCGTCCGCGGCCTTCAAGGACTTCGCCGTCCGCACGCTCGTGCGCGTCACCGCGCGCGTCCTCGGCGACGAGTTCCCGCAGCTGACGGTCCTCGCCGCGACTTCCGGCGACACCGGCGCCGCCGTGACCGAAGCCTGCGCCGGCGTCCCCGGCGTCCGCGCCGTGGTCCTCTATCCGCGTGTCGGCGTCAGCGGCGTGCAGGAATCCCAGATCGCCCGCGCCCGGCCCGGCGTGGTGGCGCTGTCCGTCGACGGCACGTTCGACGACTGTCAGGCCATGGTGAAGCGCGCGCTCGCGGACGAGTCCCTGCGCCGCCGCCGTCCGTTGCTGACCGCCAATTCCATCAACCCGGTGCGTCTGATCGCCCAGGTGCCGTTCGCCTTCCACGCCAAGCGTCTGCTGGCGCCGGGCCGCCGCATGGGCGTCGTGGTGCCTTCGGGCAACCTCGGCAACGTCGGCGCCGTGCAGCTCGCCCGGCGCATGGGACTGGACGTCGCCGCGCTCGTCGCCGCGACCAACACCAATTCGCCCCTGCCGGACCTCTTCGCCACGGGACAGTATCGTCCGCGTCGCGCCACGCCCACGGCCTCCAACGCCATGGACATCGGCGACCCGAACAACCTCAGCCGCCTGCTCGCCTGGCGCGAGGGCGGGCCCTCGGTCGAGGCCGTCACCGTCGATGACCCCGCCACCTTGGACGCCATGCGCCGCGTCCGTGACGCCAGCGGTTACGTCCTCTGTCCGCACTCCGCCGTCGGCTGGAAGGCCGCGGAGGACCTGCTGGCTCGCGACGGCGCCAAGCTCGACGAGGTCGTCGTCTTCGGCACCGCGCACCCCGCCAAGTTCCCGGACGTCCTGCAGGACGCCTTCGGCGACGCCAACGCCTCCCGCTTCCCGGGCGACCTGCCGGCGCCGGCTCCGCTCAGGATCGGCAACGACTTCGAGGCCGTCCGCAAGGTCCTCGAATCCGAAGCCGGCTTCGGCCGCTGAGCCGGGCACGAAAAAGCCGCCTTGCGGCGGCTTGTCTTCGTCGGCTGACCGGAAGGTTTATTCCGTGTCGGACACCGCGAACGTGACGTTCGTGATGTTCGCCTTGGCCAGGATATCGAGGACGTTGATCACGCGCTCGTAGCGGGCGTTCTCCTCGGCCTGGACGGTGATGAGCAGCTTGGTCTTGGACTGCTGGGCGGCATCGCCCATGAGCTTCATCTGGTTGTAGAGGTTCTCGAGGAGCTTGTCGCCGGGAGGGCCGACCGGGTCTTCGTTGAGGGTGACTTCGCCGGTCTCGCTGACGCCGATCGTGACTTCGTCGGGAAGCTCGGTCTCCTTGGCGGTCTCGGCGTTACCGGGGAGGGTGGTCTTGAGCTCGTGCTCGACCTTCACGGCGCCGGCCATGACCATGAAGAAGAGCATGATCACGAAGACCACGTCGATCATCGGGGCGATCTGGAAGCCCGGGGCGGCGTCGGGGGCCTGTTCTTTCTGCTTCATGGATTATTCCTCGTGGTTGAGGCCGGAGAAGGCGATGTTGTCGATGCCCGCTTCGGCGCCCCATTCGAGGGCCTTGGACACGTACTTGGCGTGGCACTCCTTGTCGGCGCGGACCAGCAGGCGGTACTTTTCGTTGGAGCCCTTGCGGTCGGCGAGTTCCTTGGCGATGCCTTCCTTGTCGTTCGGGTCGAGCTCGCGGTCGTCGAGCTTGTACTTGGCCTGGCCGGTGGTCTTGTCCCAGGAGATGTTGATCAGGCCGGCCGCGGCCTTGTCGTCGCGCTTGACGCCGTTGGAGGCGACCGGGAGCGAGATGTTCTTGTCGACCTTGAGCACCTGCGAGGAGGTGATCGACATGAAGAAGATGAGCAGCACCAGGAGCACGTCGATCATCGGCGCGACCTGGAACTCCGGTTCTCCTTCTCCGCCTCCGCCTCCGCCTGCCATGGTTGTGCTGCTGGTTTAGGGGTGGACGGGCCTTAGCCCTGGACGTTCGAAGAAGCGCTCCAGTCGGGCTTGGAAGCGTAGATCTCTTCGTCGCCGACCTTGCGGCCCGCGACTTCGTCGTAGGGGAACGCGCGGAAGAGGCCGGTCACGATCTCGGTGATGTCGTGGATGCCCTTGTTGATGCGGTTGGCCAGGAGGTAGTAGGCGATGAACGCCGGGATCGCGATGAAGAGGCCGGAGGCGGTCGCCACGAGCACTTCGCCGATCGCGCCGGAGAGCTTGGAGGGGTCGCCCACGCCGGAGGTGCCGAGGGTCTCGAACGCGCTCATCATGCCCGTCACGGTGCCGGTGAGGCCGATCATCGGGGTGCAGACGCCGATCACGGAGAGGTAGGAGGAGCGGCCCTTGAGTTCGCCCTGGATGCGGACGATCTCCGAGAGGATGGCCTCTTCGGTCATGGTCTTGCCATCCGGGGTGAAGGCGACGCCGGCGCGCACGACGTCGGCGACGGGGGAGCCGGCGGCCTTGGCGAAGTTATAGGCGCCGACGTAGTCGCCCTTCTTGAAGAGCTCGCGGAGCTGGGTGACGTGCTCGGCGGGGTACATCTTGCCGGCGCTGGTCTTGATGAAGCCGTCGACCATGAACCAGATCATCGCGACGGAGCAGAGGGTGATCGGGTACATGACCCAGCCGCCCTCGATGAAGAGGTCGGCGAGGGTCTTGTGGTGCGCGCCGGCGGCGGCGGCCTCCTGGGCCGAGGCGGTGGCGGTCAGCAGGCCGAGGAGGGCGGTGCTGAGGAGGGCGGAACGTAGGTTCATCTTCATGATGATGGGGTGTAGGTTGGTATCTAGGTTAGGTTTTGGAAAGGGGCAAGGACTCACTTGTTGCCTTCGACCTTCTCTTCGGCGGCGAGCTTGGGCTTGGCCAGCATCACGCCTTCGGGGAGGGGGCCGCCGGCGGCGATCTTCTTCTGGTCGGCTTCGGCCTTGGCGCGCTCCTCGGGGGGCAGGAGCTTCTTGGCCTCCTCGGCCTCCTTGGAGACCGGATAGGAGACGATGATGTCGTAGAGATAACGGTTGGAGACGGCTTCGAGCTTCTGGTCGCGCAGGGCCGGGCTGTCCATGCCGCGGAAGGCGCGGGCGGCGCCGAGGAGGGCCTTGGGGATGAACTCGGATTCGGAGCCGAAGAAGACGGGCACGCGGAGGAAGGTCGTCATCGCGGCCTCGTATTTCTTGGCGGCGAGGAGCGAGCTGCCTTTCGTCAGGTGGAGGCGGGCCTGGAGTTCGGAGCTGTCGACCTTGGCGAGGAGGTCGGTGGCCTCGCGGATCACGGCGTCATGCTCGCCTTTGCGGGCGCGGAGCATGAGCTTGGCGAGCTGGATCTGGGTGGCGACTTCCGGCTGCTGGGCGGCTTCCTCCTTTTCGAAGGTCGCGAGGAAGGTGTTGGTGGCGGCGTCGTTCTCGAGGCGGTCGAGGGCATCGAGCTTGATGAGCGAGGCCTTGACCCACCAGGAACCCGGGACGTTCTTGAGCGGCTCGAAGAACTTCAGCACGGCTTCGGCGTTGTCGAGGGCCTTGGCCGGCTCGCCGCGGTTGACGTTGTTCTGGGCTTCCTGGAGCCGGGAGGGCATGGGCCAGACGACCTCGGTGACCTCGGAGAGCTTTCGGGTCAGGACGACTTCGAAGCCGCCCTGGTTGCTGGTGCGGTCGACGGTGCCTTTGACGACGTTGATCACGCCTTTCTTGGCGTCGACAACGGGCTTGGGCGGGACGGAGTTGTCCAGCTTGAAGGGGTCGTTGATCTCCCATTTTTCGCCTTTGAAGACGAAGGTCTGGGCCGGCGACGTGGCGGCGGCGAGGAGCGCGAAGGCGGTGAGGAGGAGGGGGCGGCGCATGGCGTTCAGAGTCCGAGGAGGTAGGCTTTGGCTTCGGTCGCTTCGCGGGTGTCCTTGATGCGGTCCTTCTGGAGCATCTCCTGGATGAGTCGCTTGGCGCCGTCCTTCTGGTCGAGCTTGGTGGCGAGGATCTTCGCTTCGGCGAAGTAGGACTTCGCGGACCAGGTCTCGTACTTCTTCCAGGTCATGTAGCAGCGGCGGTAGAAGGCGACGGCGCGGCCGTAGCCTTCCTTGTCGGTCGCCTGGCGTTCCTCCATGAGGCCGAGCCAATAGAGGGAGGCGGCGGTCTTCTCGCCGCGCCATTCCTTGGTCTTGGCGATCTCCTCGAACTCTTCCTTGGCTTCCTTGTACTTGGAGAGTTCGGCGAGCGCGCGGGCGCGGGTGAAGCGGAGGTCGAGCTCCTTCGACATCAGGATGTTGTTGTCGATGGCCTCGTTGCAGAGCGAGAGGGCCTCGGCGTACTTCTTCTCGCCGAAGCGGATCTCGGCCAGGCCGGCGAAGCCGTAGTCGGCGTATTCCGACGAGCGGGAGAACTCGAGGATGTAGCGGAAGTACTCCTCGGCCTTCTTGTTCTCGCCCTTGGCGAGCAGGCTGTCGCCGACGAGCGCGAGGATCGTCGGGTTGAGCTCCTCGGCCTTGAAGTTGGCGGCGATCTTGGCGAAGTTGGCGGCGGTCTTCTCGGGCTCGCGCGTGAACACGGCGAGCTGGCCGAGGGCGAAGAAGCCGCGGGCCTGGGCGACGAGGGAGCTGCGGTTCTCGTCGAGGCGGAGCAGCTTGGTGAGCTCCTTCTCGGCTTCGGCGCTGGTGTAGGCGCCCGGCTCGGGCTTGGCGCCGGCCTTCACGCGCTTGATCTTGCGGGCGAGCTTCTCGGCGAGGAACACGATGAGCTTCTCCGTGCCCTCCTGCTTGCGGTCGTTGATGGACTCGGCGACGGCGTCGGAGAGGATCTTGAGGGCGCGCTTCTTCTGTTCGGCGATGGACGCCTGGCGCTTGACCTCGACCTTGGCCAGCTCGGCTTCGAGCTCGGCGGAGAGCTTCTTGACGGCTTCCTTGGCGACGTCGATCTCGGGGCGGGTGACGCCCTGCTTGCGCTCGAGCTGGTCGACGGCCTTGCGGGCGTCCGCGAGCTTGGCGCTGAATTCCTTGCGGACCTTCTCGGCCTGCTGGGCGAACTCGGGCATGTCGCCCATGCGTTCGGTGGAGCGGATCACCTCGTAGAGGTAGGTCATCGCCTTGGGGTCGTTGTGGTCCCAGTCGAAGATCTCCTTGAAGAGGTCGCGCATGCGCTTGTGCTCGCCGCGGCCGGGGAGGAGCTTGCGGAGCTCGCCGAGGACGAACTCGAGGGCCTGCGGGTTGGTGCGGGCGCTCTTGGCGGCGGCCTCGTAGGCGTCGATCGCCTTGCCGGTGACGGCTTCCTTCTCCTTCTCGAGCTTATCCTTGATGGCGGCGAACTTCGCGCGATCGGGGCTCTTCAGGTTGACGCGGAGGTCGATGTCGGCCGCCTTGACCTTCTTGTCGAGCTCGTCGGCGAGGCGGATGTTGGCGTCGCCGATCAGCGTGTAGACCTCAGGGGTCTGCGCGATGACCTCGTCGGTGCGGTCCTTGGCGAAATCCTTGAGCCAGTCCTCGCAGAGCTTGATGGTGCCGGCGATGTCGGGCGGGTTGACGCCGAACTTGACGATGGCCTGGCGGTAGCGGACGTCGGGGATGAACTGACCCTTCGGGTATTCGGACTCGTACTTGTCGAAGTCGATCTTGGTCTCCTTGTACTTGCCCTGGAAGAACGAGCACAGCGCGTTCATGTACAGGACCTGCTGGCGGACGGAGGAGCGCTCGTACTTCTTGAGGAAGGCCTCGAAGGCCTTCTGCGCGGGCGCCCAGTCGACCTGCGAGAAGAGGCAGGCGGCGATGCGGAAGTCGATCTCTTCGGCGACCTCGGGGGTGAGGTTGGCGACGTTGGCCTGGACCCACTTGTAATGGGCGATGGCCTCGGGGAATTCTTCGCGTTCCTGGGAGATGTCGCCGAGGATCAGCGCGATGGACGAGACCATCTCGTCCTTCGGGAACTTCTGGATGAATTCCTTGCACTTCGCCTGGGCCTCGTTGTTGCGGCCGATGCGGCGCAGGGCGACGATGTGGTAGTAGTAGGCGCCGGCGATGCGGCTGAATTCAGGGCTGTTCTCGAAGATGTCGAGGAAGGCCACGTGGGCTTCCCACGGACGCTTCAGTTCGAGGAGGCAGAGGCCGATGCGGTAGGAGATGAAGGCGTCGTAGTCCTTGTTGGCCTTGAATTCGGCTTCGATCTTCTTGAACTGCTCGAGGTCGAGCTGGGCGCGGCGGATGGCGTCGGCCTGCTCGGCGTTCGGCTTCGGGGCGGCCTTGGTCATGCCTTCGACCTCGGCGGTCTTGGCTTCGATGGCCTTGCCGAAGGAGCGGGT
Organism: Verrucomicrobiota bacterium; assembly: GCA_041180005.1. GTDB lineage: Bacteria > Verrucomicrobiota > Verrucomicrobiia > Opitutales > UBA953 > UBA953. The sequence goes on from JBEGSF010000006.1 coordinate 113,052, forward strand.
GAGGTTCACGCGACGCAGCGTGCCCTGATAGTTGTTGAGGGCCTGGCGGTAGTAGTCGCCGCGGAAAGCCTCGTCGGCGGCGGATTCGGCGGCGGCGAAACGGGCGTCGCCGATCTCGAGGCGCTGGAAGTTGGAGCGGACCACTTCGACGGGCGAGCCTGTGCTGCGGGCGTCGATCTCGTTCTTCAGCTGGGTGGCTTCCTTGGTGAGCCCTAGCTTGGTGTACATCTCGACCAGCTTGTAAGCGGCTTCGCGGCGTTCCGGCGTGTTGATGCCGTCGGCGGTCGCCTGCTTCAGGAGGCTGATGGCCTGGGCGTAAGCGGCCTTCTTGAGGTCGTCGGTCGAGCTCTTGGCGCGGTCGACGACGATCTGGGCGGAAAGGGTGAACGCGCTCACGCGTTCTTCGGGACGGGCGAGCGAGTTGGTGCGGATCTTCTCGAGGCGGGCGAGGGCCTGATCCCACTTGCCCTGCTTGGAGTAGGCTTCGATCAGGATGAGCTCCGCGGTGCCGCGGCGGTTGTCGCCGTCGAAGAAGTCTTCGGTGCCCTTGGGGTATTTGTCGAGGAACGCGGTGAGTTCGGCCTGGGCCTTGGGCCAGTCCTTCATGAAGAAGAGACAGGTGGCCTTGCGGAAGGAGAGGACCGCCTTCATGCTGTTGGCGACGTCGCCGGCCTTTTCTTCGAGCTCGGTGAAGAGGGCGAGGGCTTCCTTGTACTTCTTTTCCTCGAAGGCCTTGTCGGCGGATTTGTACAGGACGTTCAGGGGGTCTTCCTGCTTTTCCGCGGTGGGCAGGGGCTTGGTCTGCGCGCGCAGGACGGCGGTGACGGGGGTCACGGCGAGCAGGACGGCGAGCAGCGCTGCCTTGGCCAGTTGGTAGGTACGGGACTCTTGGATAAGCATCGGGTGAGGGGAGCGTTTCGCTCCGCGTCGGGGGTGCCAAGGAATAGCCCAAGCGACCGAGGGATGCCAAGCAATAAGCCCCCTTCGAAGGGCAAATATCAGGACACGCCGGGGCTCCCGACTGTGAATAACTCAGGCCCCCGGACGCAGGCCGGTCGCCAAGATGGTCTCGAATCCGGGCTCCTTGGTTTCCTTGGCCACCACGCGGACCTCAGACTGGGCGAAACCGGCTTCCTCGATCCAATCGTGGAGCTCGTTCTCCTTGAAGCCAAGCCAGCGGTCGGCGTACAACTCGCGGGCTTTCTCGAAGCGATGGGCACGTAGGTCCAGGACGATGAGGCGACCTCCCGGCTTCAGGATGCGGAAGGCCTCGGCGAGGGCCTGGCGGGGGTTCTCTGCGTGGTGCAGGGCCTGGCTCAGCAGGGCGAGGTCGATGCTGCGGTCAGGCAGGGGGACCTTCTCGATGTTGCCGAGGACGTAGGTCAGGTTGCGTAGCTGCTCCTTCTTGGCCAAAGCCCGGCCGACCTGGACCATGCGGGGGGAGCTGTCCACGCAGTGGACGCTTTCGGCCTGTCGGGCGAGGAGGCGGGAGAGGGTGCCGTCGCCGGCGCCGAGGTCGGCGATCCGGACCTTAGGAGTGAGCAGGAAGAGCATCTGGCCGATGGCCTCCCAGGAGCGGCCAGGGCAGTAGTTGCGCCCCAGTCGGTCGGCCACGTGGTTGAAATGCTGCTCGGCCTTCTGGCGGCGTTTCTCGACGATGCGTTGCCAGGCGCGCTGATCGGCCGCGGCCTTCGGTTCGCGGGCGCTGGCGACCAGGGCTGCTTCGACGATGCCGCCGACGCTGGCCGGCAGGTCGCGGGCCACGGCGTAGAAGGATTTCTTGCCGTCGCGGCGGTCGGTCACGAGGCCGCCTTTGCGGAGGAGGGCGAGGTGGGTCGAGATGCGCGACTGCGGAAGCCCGAGGATTTCCTGCAGCTCGCCCACGGCCAGTTCGCCGCGGTGCAGCAGGTGCAGCATGCGGGAGCGCGTGGGGTCGGCCAGGAGGCGCAGGGATTCCCAAGGGTCGGGCATGGGGCGAAGATGGGCGGGGGTGGCGGGCTTGTCAAAAGAGGAAGCCCCGTCACCGGGGCTTCTTCGGGAGGGACTGACGGTCCGTTCAGCGCTTGTCGACCCAGCGGCCGATCTTCACCACGGTCCAGCTTTCGGCCTTGCCGTTGATATTGGTCGTGAACGTCTCGCCGGCCTTGTGGTTGAGGAACTGCTTGGCGAGGGGCGAGATGTAGGAGAGGATGTTCTTCTCCGGCTCGCCGTCCCAGGCGCCGAGGATGTCGTAGGCGAACTCCGTCTGGTCGGAGCCGCGGCGGAGGACGATGCTCGAGCCCACGCTGATGGCGTCGGTCTTGGCTTCGGAGAAGTCGGTCACGCGGGCCTTCTTGAGCAGCGCGTCGAGCTCGGCGCGACGGGCGGCGAGGGTGTCGTGGTCCTGACGGGCCATCTTGTATTCGGAATTTTCCTTCAAGTCGCCGTGCTCCTTGGCGATCTGGATGGCTTCCTTGACCGCGGGGAGGCGCACCTTCACGATGTCCTCGAGCTCGCGCTCCTTCACTTCCTTGGAGGCCTTGGAGACGAGGAGTTCCTTCTCTTCGGCTTCGGAGCCGGAGTGCTTCGACTTGGCGAGGCGCTGGACGTGCGGCTCGATCTTGGCGAGGCGCGAGAGGAGGGCCTTCTTCGTCATCTCATCGAAGCCCTGGCTGCTCATCATGGTGCGGGTCAGGTCGAAGATCGTCTCGCTGTCGGCCTTCTTGCCTTCGGCCGGCGTGAGGATGTTCGCGATGAGCTCCTTGTCCTTGATGAGCTCGTTGGCGAGCGGGATGCGGGCCGTCGAGTTGGACTCGAGGGACTCGGTGTCGATGGAGGCGAGGATGGCGCCGAGCAGCGAAGGGGTGATGAGGCGGCCGACGATCTCGGCGTACTTCTTGGAGTCGCGGTTCTTGATGATCCAGATGATCACCGGAGCGCGGAGTTCGCGGGTCTCGAGCCACTGCGAGAAGCGCGTGGCCACGGCCTCGGCGAGGTCCTGGTCGCAGAGGTAGGCGATGGATTCGGAGACGAGCTTGGCGGAGCCGCTCTTGGTGCCGCCGATGTCGCGGTTGCGGAGGAGGTCGAAGGCGCGGTCGGCCCAGCGGTCGCCGTGGTGGGCGCGCACGAGGTCGAGGAGGCTGCGGATCTTCTCGGTGGTGTGAGGGATGTTGAGCGCGACGAAGGCGAGGTCGCTCTCGGAGCAGAGGGCGATGATCTCGGAAGCGGTCGGGCTGACGGTCTCGACGTTCTCGACGGCGGAGCGGAAGAACTTATCGCGGTTCCAGATGCCGCCGAGGATGGCGGGCAGGTTGTCGCGCTTGCGGGCGGTCTCGAGCTTCTTGATCTCTTTGAGGAGGTCGGCCGAGACCTTGTCGAGGTTGGCGGCGGTCGCGGCGGAGCGGGTCTCGGCGGCGGCGGCGCCGGCGAGCTCTTCGAGGAGCATCAGCTTGCGCTCGAAGTTCGGGGCGCTCTCGTACTGGGCGAAGAGATCTTCGCCGAGGTCCTTCGGGGCTTCGAGGAGGGCGTAGAGGCCGCCCTTGCGTTCCGGAACGAGGATGGCGCGGTCCTTGCGGACGGCGGCGCGACCCTTGGTCCACCAGGCCTTGAAGGCGGCGGCGCGGTCCTTGCCGGCGGGGAGGGAGGCGAAATGGATGCGGTCGAGGTTGGCCTCGAGGGCGTAGGAGGTGCACTCGCCCGTCGGGTACTCGGCGAGGAGGGCCTTGACGACTCCGGCCGGATCGTTGGCGACGAGGTTGGCGATCTCGGCCTTGGTGGCGTCGGCGTAGGCCTTGGCGACCACGCCGTTGGGGTTGATGAACTCGATCTTACCGAGGAAGAAGGCGGCGTCCATGGCGTGGCCCTTCTTGTTCTGCTCGGGGAAGTCGATGACCAGGCGCTTGGTCGCCTCGTCGTAGGAGCGGATGACGCCGATGCCCCAGGCTTGGTGGAGGCAGAAGGCCGGTTGACCGGTGGCCACCAGGTCGATGGCGGCCTGGAGGGAGTTCATTTTTCCACCTTGTGGGGTCAGGGCCTTGTTGCTCATTGCAAAAGTGGGTTTTGGGGATAACAATTCTCACTTGCAAGCAGGAAGGCGGGGGTTTCGGGGTCCTGAGCCTCCGAGTCCGTTGCTCCTGCCCCTCCCATGGCCTTTAAGCCCGAAAAACCCTCAATCCACGGCGAAACTCCTGACACCCTCGGCGAGCGGCTGGTCGCCGCCGGGCATCAGCGCTACCGGGCCGGCCAGGTCTTCGAATGGCTCTATCCCCGTCGGGCCGAGACCGCCGAGGCGATGACCAATCTGCCGGCCGGCCTCCGGGCCTGGCTCGCCGAGCAGTACGACTTCGAGGCTACGGCCCTGGTCCAGCGCAAGGCCTCCTCGGACGTCACCCAGAAGATCCTCCAGCGCCTCCGCGACGGCTCCCTGATCGAGACCGTGATCATCCGGGCGCCCATGGAGGGGGTCGGCCAGGAGAAGTCCCGCCGGACCATCTGCATCTCGACCCAGGTCGGCTGCGCCTATGGCTGCAAGTTCTGCGCCTCCGGACTGGAGGGCTGGAAGCGCGACCTGTCGGTGGGCGAAATCGTCTCCCAGCTGGTTCAGGTCTGCCGCATCGAGGACAAGGCCGACCCCGCCCGCGCGGCCGAGGGGCTGGCCTCCTTCGACAACATCGTGGTCATGGGCATGGGCGAGCCGTTGGCCAACTACGACAACCTCCTCGCCGCCCTGCGCATCGTCAACGCCCAGTGGGGCTTCGGCTTCGGCGCCCGACGGGTGACGATCTCCACCTCCGGGGTGGTCCCGAAGATCCTCAAGCTCGCCGAGGAGCCGCTGGGCTTCCGCCTTGCGATCAGCCTGCACGGCGCGACCAACGAGGTCCGCAACCAGATCATGCCGGTGAACAAGAAGTTCCCCCTGGAGGAGCTCATCCCCGCGGCCAAGGCCTTCGCCCGCAAGCACGGCCGCATGCTCACGCTCGAGTTCATCCTCATCGAGGACATCAACGACTCGCTGGAGCAGGCCAGGAAGCTCGCCGTCATCGCACGCGAGCTCCACGCGCACGTCAATCTCATCCCGTATAACAAGGTCGAAGGCCTCCCGTGGGTCCGCCCGTCCCTGACGCGTCAGGACCGCTTCGTGAAGGAGCTGCGCGCGCTGGGCGTCACGGCCACGCTGCGCCGCGAGAAGGGCCACGACATCGACGCCGCCTGCGGCCAGCTGCGCCTGCAGAAGGAGAAGGAACTGCGCCTCGATCCGCCGCCCGCCGCCGCTTAGGCGGTCAGCGCGGATGCGAAGGCCTTGCGGTCCGGCGCCTTGAAGAAGGCCGTGCCCGCCACCAGCGTGTCGGCGCCGGCCTCGCGGCAGAGCCGCCCGGTCTCGGCGTTGATGCCGCCGTCGACTTCGAGGCGGAAGTTCGCGCCGCGCTTGGCGCGTTCGGCGGCGACGAAACGGATGCTCTCGAGCACCGAAGGCATGAAGGACTGTCCGCCGAAGCCCGGGAAGACGGTCATGCAGAGCACGAGGTCGACGTCGCCGAGGTAAGGCAGCACGCGACGAGGATCGGCGTCCGGATTCATCGCGATGCCGGCGGTGAGGCCGGCCGCCTTGATCGCGGCGATGGTCTTCGCGACGTCATGGTCTGCCTCGACGTGGACGGTGAGACGCTCGGCGCCGGCCTTGGCGAACGCGGCGACGTAGCGGTCCGGATGGCTGAGCATCAGGTGCACGTCGAAGTGCAGCTTCGTCAAGGGACGGAGGTCGGCGACGACCTGCGGTCCGAAGCTGATGTTGGGCACGAAGTGCCCGTCCATGATGTCGATGTGCAGCCAGTCCAAGCCGGCCGCTTCGACCGCGCGGACGCCCTGGGCGAAGGCGCCGTGATCGGCGGCGAGGAGGGACGGTGCGACGACGGCCGGGTTCATGTCACCAGGCCGTGGTGGCCGCCTGTCGGATCTGCGAGGCGATGTCGGCGAACAGCGTCGGAGCCACGCTGAGCTCTTCCGCCACCGGATCGCCGGCGTTCTGCAGCGTCGTCGTGGCGCGGAAGACGCGGTCCTTGAAGAGGGTGCGCGCGCCGCCTTGGGTCGTCAGCGTGGCGCGGACCTCGAAGGTCACGCGGAAGCTGCTGAAGGCGAAGGCGTCGCCGGGCTTGGTGGTGAAGCCGTCGCGGCGGTATTCGGTCACCTCGGTCGCGAGGACGGCGTCGCCGGAGCCCAGGCGCACGCGCGGATCGCCCGCGAAGGCGTCGGCGAGCTTGGCGTGCAGGACGGCGTGCGTGCCGGTGCGCGAGGTGGAGTTGCGGACCGGGGCGATCTCAAGGTTGCGGAACGCCGGCTTGGGGCCGCCGGCCTGATAGGCGGAGCAGCCGCCGAGCAGCAGGGCCGCGCCGAGGAGAAGCCAGGTCCTCATCGTTCGTTCGGGCCGACGCCGGCCTTGGGGGCTTCCTTCTTGAAGCCGAGGGAGTCGATGTCCTCGCCGACGGCCTGGGGCTTGGCTTCGGTCGGGGCGCGCGGACGAGGCACGACGCCGAGGAGACGGTCGGCGAGGGTCTTCGGAGGATTCGGATCCTTGAGCATCGCGGCGAGCAGCGCTTCCGCTTCCTTCGCGGCGGCGGATTCGGGGGCGATGTTGCGGCAGGCGTTGGCCATGAGCTTGGCCGCTTCCGGGTTGTTGCGGTTGAAGAAGTAGAAGCGGGCCAGGCTGAGGCGGGCGCGCGCGGCGCGGTCGCGGAGGAGGGCGATCTGTTCGACGGCCACCTTGGCGCGCGGGTCGTTCGGATACTGGTCGGCGAGCGTGCGCCAGTGGTCGGCGGCTTCAAGCGTCGTCGCCTGGTCCCAGGCGGGTCCGAGCGATTCCTTGGAGCGGAGCGTGGCGAGCATCTCGAGCGCTTCGGGCACGAACTTCGAGGCGGGGTAGTCGCTGACGAGACGCTCAAGCGCGTCGTTGGTCTTCTCGGCGAGGTCTTCTTCCTGGCCGAGGCGGGCCATGCGGATCAGGCATTCGTCCGCATGCGGGCCGTTGGGGGCCAGGCGGATGGTCTTCTCCCAGATCGCGATCGCGCTCTGGCGGTCGCTGAACCACGGGAACCACCCGCCGAGGCGGCGGCGTTCGCCGGCGGCCAGACGGTTGGCGATGTCGAACTGCAGGTCGACGGCGCCGGCGAACGCCGGGAAGCCGGAGTGACGCGCGAAGATGTCGTCGATGAAGGTCGTCGCCTTCTCGAATTCGCCGCGGCCGGCGTGCAGGCGGGCGCGGGTGAGCAGCGAGACCGCCTCTGCTTCGGCGCCGACGTTGGCCTCGCCGATGATCTCCCATTCCTTGATTGCGCCGCCGACGTCGCCGGCGTCGACGCGCTCGGAGGCATGGTCCATGGCGAGCAGGAGGACGGGGAGCCGCGAGGGCGGCGTCACGTCGGCCGTGGTGCCGGGCTTGACCTGCCAGTGGCCGTCCTGACGGACGAATTCCGCGCGGGCGTGGGCGCCGAGCAGGAGCGCCGCGGCGAGGAGGATTTTAGCGGGAGGGTTCATGCCAGCGAAGGAGGGTAGCGCCCCAGGTCAGGCCGGCGCCGAAGGCGACGATCAGGATGAGGTCGCCGTGCTTGATCTTGCCCTCCCGCCACGCCTCTTCGAGCGCGAGCGGGATGGAGGCAGCGGAGGTGTTGCCGTAGCGGCTGAGGTTGGAAGGGAAGCGCTCCATGCCGACGTTCAGCTGGCTCGCGACGGCTTCGAGGATGCGGATGTTGGCCTGGTGCGGGATGAACCAGGCGACTTCGGCCGAGGTGACGCCGCATTGGGCGAGCACGCGTTCGCAGGATTCAGCCATCACGCGGACGGCGTGACGGAAGACTTCCTTGCCGTTCATGCGGAGGTAGTGCTTGCCGTCGCGGAGCGAATCGGCCGTCGCGGGGGCGGCCGAACCGCCGGCGGCGCAGTGCAGCAGCTCGGCGTTGTTGCCGTCGGCGCCGAGCAGGTTGCCGAGCAGGCCGACGTTCTTCTCCGCGGTGGTCTCAAGCACGGCCGCTCCGGCGCCGTCGCCGAAGAGGACGCAGGTCGTCCGGTCGGACCAGTCGACGACGCTCGAGAGCTTCTCGGCGCCGATGACGAGGACGCGACGGTACGTGCCGGAGCGCATCATGTCCCGCGCGACCTGCAGGGCGTAGACGAAGCCGGAACAGGCCGCGGAGATGTCGAAGCAGGGGATGTCTCGGCGCAGGCCGAGCTTGGCCTGCAGCAGGCATGCGGTGGAAGGGAAGGGGATGTCCGGCGTCATCGTCGCGACGATGAGCAGGTCGATGTCGGCCGGCGTCAGGCCGGCGCGTTGCAGGGCCTGGGCGGCCGCCTGGGCGCCGAGGTCCGAAGGGTTCTCGCCCGGGCCGGCGATCCGGCGCTCGCGGATGCCGGAGCGGGTCTGGATCCACTCGTCCGAGGTATCCACCATCTTCGAGAGCTCGGCGTTGGTGAGCGTGCGTTCCGGCGTACGGACCCCGATGGCCCGGATAAAGACTGATAGCTCAGCGCTGCTCATCGATGCGTGAGAAAAGACCCCTTGGGCGGGGAAGGGAACACTAAAACCTCAGGCTTCCTCGGGGGTGGCGGCGACGACGGCGTTCGCTTCCGCCAGCGAGGCCAGCATGCGGTGGCCGGCGCCGTGGCCGAGGGCTTCGAGGCCCAGGCGGATGGCGCTGGCGATACCCTGCCGGTTGCTGGACCCGTGGGCCTTCATGACGAGGCCGGTCAGGCCGAGCAGCGGGGCTCCGCCGTAACGTTCCGGCTTCAATTTGCCTTTGAGGTCGCGCAGGAGCGGGAACATGGCGATTCCGCCGGCCAGGTAGACCGGATTGCTCTTCACCTTGCTGCCGACCATGTCGCGGACCATGTAGACCAGTCCTTCGAGGGTCTTGAGGATGATGTTGCCCGTGAAGCCGTCGGTGACGACCACGTCACAGGCGTCGCCGAAGACATCGAATCCTTCGACGGGACCGACGTAATTGATGCGGTCGCCCATGGCCTTCAGCAGGGCGTGGGTACGGTTGATGCGCGGGCCGCCTTTGCCTTCTTCGGTGCCCACGGTCAGCAGGCCCACGCGGGGTCGGGCGATGCCGAGGGCGCTCTGGGCGTAGATCGAGCCGAGGACGGCGTTGTGCAGCAGCTGCGCGGGCGTGGCTTCGGGATTGGCCCCGACGTCGAGCATGATGAAGTGGCCTTCGCGCCGCGGCATGATGGCCGCGAGGGCGGGGCGTTCGGCGCCTTCCATGGGGCGCACCTTGATGGTGCCGGCGGCCACGAGGGCCTTGGTGTTGCCGGTCGAGACGACGGCGTCGACTTCGCCGGCCTTGAGCATCTCGAGGGCGATCACCATCGAGGAATCGCGCTTCGACTTGAGCACGGCCATCGGGGCGTCGTCGGGCGCGACGATGCTGGCGGCCTGGCGGAAAGAGACGCGGCTGTTCTTCAGGGCGCGATGCTCGGAGGCGAGCATGCGAAGGTTGTCCTCGTGCCCGACGAGCACCAAGGTGTCTTCCGGGCCGATGATCCCGTCCTTGAAGGCGAGGGCGGCGGCGGCCACGGCTTCCGAAGGGCCCATGTCACCGCCCATGCAATCCAGGGCGATACGGTGGCCTTTCTTCGGAGTGGCTTCGGTCATGAGGTCGGGCTGAGCCCGGGGTGGAGCTTAGGCTCCGGTGTCCAGGACCTGGCGACCGCGATACTTACCCGTGGTCGGGTCGACGCGGTGGGAGCGACGAAGGGCGCCGGATTCGGCATCCTTGACGAGTTTCGGGGCGCGGAACTGGTTGGCGCCACGACGGAGTCGGCTGCGGCGTTTGGACTGTTTACGTTTCGGGTTGGCCATGGTTCTACGCTTGGATGAGGGTCGGTTCTACCCCTCCCGCCCCCTCGGTCAAGCCCCCTTTCCATTCCCTTGCGATTGTGGGCAAGTTAGGTTGGCTGGGGCGATGCCCGGCCATCCCGCCCTTTTCCTCGACCGCGACGGCAACCTGATCCGCGACCACCACCACACCTGTCGGGAGGAGCAGATCGAGCTCATCCCGGGCGTTAAACCCGCCTTGGAGGCCTGCCTTCAGGCCGGGTACCGGCTTTTCATCCTGACGAACCAGAGCGGCATCAACCGCGGCATCTTCACCTGGGACCAATACCATGCCTGCAATCGCCGCATGCTCGAACTGCTCGCTTTGCCGGCACCGGGCATCCTGGAGATCAAGGCCGCCCCGGAACGTCCGGATGAGCCTTCGCTTTATCGCAAACCGAGCCCGCGCTTCATCCTCGAGAAGATCGCGGAGCACGGGCTCGATCCGACCCGTTGTTGGATGACCGGCGATCGCGTGACCGACTGGGACGCGGGCTTCAACGCGGGCATCCGCTCGTGCGCGATGCGCAGCGGCGCGGCCAAGCCCGAGGAGCTCGCGCAGGCCGCAGCCCGTGGTTTCGCGGTGCATGACGACTTTCCGGCGTTCGTGCGGGCCGAGCTCAAACTGGCTTTCTAGGCCAACAAAAAGGACGAACCCGAGGGTTCGTCCTTTGATCGCCTGAGCGGGAAGGTTAGGCCTTGGGCTTTTCCTTCTCGCAGGGGCACTTGCCATCCTTCTTCTCTTCGCCGGCGGCAGCCTTGGGCTTTTCCTTTTCGCAGGGGCACTTGCCGTCCTTCTTTTCTTCTTCGGAGACGAGGGCAGCCTTGGGCTTTTCCTTTTCGCAGGGGCACTTGCCATCCTTCTTCTCTTCTTCGGCGCTGACGAAGGAAGCGGTGACGGCGAGGAGACCGACGGTGAGAGCGAGGAGCTTGAGGAACTTGGTGTTCATGGTGTGGACCATCAGTGTCGTCTTTATCCCGGCTAAGTCAATCGGCCCGACAGTATTCACGGAGGGGATTCCCCTCAGGGGTGGACTGCGTTACGGAGTTTGCCGAGTTCAGGCAGTATTTTTTGCAAACCACTGCCAGGTAACCAGTTACAGCCACTTTTCGCCTGATAGACATGCCCTTTTTTGACGCAAGCGAGGTCCTTGATCGCCGGGATCTGACTCATTTCGGTGATTTTCTCGGGATAGGCTTCAATGGCCCCGTTCGTCTCGGAGTTCTGGATCCAGATCACGGCATCGGGCTTGGCTTCCGCCAGCAACTCCCAGTCGAACTTCACCCAAGAGCCCTGGCTGAGGCCCGAGCGGAAAGCTGCGTGGGCCATCGGCAGGGCGAGATAGCTTTCCGGTCCGGCCATGACGCCGTCCCAGATGATGATGATTTTTTTCGGCGGCGCCGATGAGCCGGCCACCATTCGTACGACGATTTCTTTGGCGGCTTGGCCGCGGCCGGTCGCTTCGCCTAGCGCGATGATGTCTTTGCGCACCGAATCATGGGACTCCGCGTGCAGCACGATGGTGCGTAGTCCGGCCCTCGCGCACTTCTCCGCCCAGAGCGGATTCGCCATGCGCGGAAGGATCACGAGGTCGGGCTTGGCCTTCAGCAGCCGCTCGAGGTCAGGCAGGAAGACGTCGGCGTCCCGCGCGGCCGGATGGTCCTTGGGCAGCGGGCACCAGCGGGTGGCCATGACGATCTCCTCCGCGCAGCCGAGGTCGAGCAGCGTCTGCGTCGCGCCCGGGCTGTAGCTGGCGATGCGATGACCGGCCGCGCTCAGCGCGAGGCAGGTCGCGAGCCAGGACAACAGCGCGCGCATCAGGCCGAAAGCACGCGGGCGAGCCGCATCGCCGAATCGAAGCTGCCGCGGTCCGCCTTGCCTTTGCCGGCGAGCTCATACGCGGTGCCGTGGTCGGGGCTGGTGCGGACGTGGCGCAGACCGAGGCTGAGGTTGGCCGCGCCCGAGAAGTCCACGGCCTTGAGCGGCGCGAGGCCCTGGTCGTGGTAGATCGCGGCGACGGCGTCGAACTCCCCCTGCAGGTGGCGATGGAAGACCGTGTCTCCGGGCAGCGGGCCGGTGACGTCGTGACCGGCGGCGCGCAGCGCTTCGACGGCGGGCCGGATGATGCGGTCGTCCTCCTGTCCGAGCAGGCCGCCTTCGCCGGCGTGCGGATTGACGCCGCAGACCGCGATGCGCGGGCGGCGGTCGCCGAGCTTCGCGCGCAGCGCGATGAGCGCGAGGACGGTGCGACGGATGTCGGCGCCGGCGACGGCGCGAGGGACTTCGGCCAGGGGGATATGCCAGGTGACGAGTCCGACGGTCATCTTGCCGCCGGCGAAGGCCATCACGGGTTCGCCGTTCCAGCGCGAAGCGAAGAACTCGGTCTGCCCGGGGAAATCGTACCCGACGCCGGCGAGGCCTTTCTTGTTCACCGGCCCGGTGACGACCGCGGCGAAGCGACCGCCGGCGGTGCCACGCGCGGCGAGTTCCATCGCCTCGATCGCGATCAGCTGCCCGGCGTCGTCAGGCTGGCCGGGACGGGTGATGAAATCCGCAGGACCCACGGCGAGGCCCGTGCCGAGGCGGGCGATCCAATCCGCGGGACCGATGGGCACGATTGATGATGCCTGCTCAGGATGGGCCTGCAGCCAGCTGGCGAGGAGCTCCGGGCCGACGCCGGCCGGATCTCCGCAGGTCACGGCGATGGGCAGGGCGCTCATTCGGGCGAAGCGAAGCGGCCGCGTTTGCCGCCGAGGAAGAAGTTCAGGAAGTCGCGGGCTTCCGCGGTCTCATAGGCGCCGGTGGCCAAGGCCTGCTGCGCCAGCGTGGGGCAGGCGCCCTGCGTGGCGTAGACGGCATGGTAGGCGCGCTTGATCTCGGCCACGGCCGCGGCCGGGACCGCGCGCCGACGGAGGCCTACGAGGTTGAGGCCGGCGATGAGGTTGCGTCCGTGCGCGAGGGCGTTGGGCGGCACGTCCTCGGTGACCACCGCGTTGCCCGAGACGAGCGCGCCGCCGCCGATGCGGCAGAACTGGTGCACGGCGACGCCGCCGCTCACGAAGGCCCGGTCGCCTACGTGCACATGGCCGCCGAGCATGCAGCCGTTGGCCAGGATGACGTGGTCGCCGAGCACGCAGTCATGCGCGACGTGGCTGCCGGCCATCAGGAGGCCGTCCTTGCCGATCACGGTCCGTTCACCCGTCTTGGTGGCGCGGTGGATCGTGACGTGTTCCCGGATGACGGTGCGGTCGCCGATGGCGACGCCCGAGACCAGCTTAGGGTCGAAGGAAAGGTCCTGAGGGTCGCCGCCGACGACCGCGAAGTGATCGACGCGCACGCCCGCGCCGAGTTCGGCGCCGGCCTTGACGATCGCATGCGCCGCGAGGCGGCAGCCGGCTCCGAGCGTGGCGCCGGCCTCGACGATCGCGAACGGACCCACTTCGACGTCAGGGGCGAGTCGCGCGGAAGGGTGTACCTGGGCGGAGGGATGGATCACTTCGGAGGGAGGGCGGAGCCGAACAGCTCGAGCTGGGCGGCCTTCACCATATCGTAGACGCGGAGCAGACGGAGCAACTGCAACGTATCGGATTTCGCGTAGCTCTGGTTGGATTCGACCGCCTGGACGAGGTTCTCGAGGATGGTCCGGAAGGTAAGCACGTGGTCCACGCCGCTTTCCCGCAGGAGCGTGATGCTCTCGGAGCGCTGCGGTTCCGTCGCGGGGATGCCCGGGAGCACCAGGATCTTGGCGAGCGGCTGGCCTTCGTTCGGCGTGAGGTCCGCGAAGGCCTCCTTGGCCGCCTCGACGGCTTCCTTGCGCACGAACTCCAGCAGGTCGCCCTTCTTGATCATCGTCGGCGTGATGGCTTTCGTCGTGTGCCAGGCTTTCACCGCGACGACCGCGGCGGATAGGCCCGGCAGGTCGGAACTGAAAAGCTGGAAAGGCGTCTCGCCGCCGCGCCGGGGCGAGGGATTGATGACCAGCAGGTCGCCCTCTTCGTCGGCGCGTTTCCGGCGGGATTGGACGGCGTACTTGCGCGACTGACGCACGAAGAAGCCGTTCATCTCGAAATATTCGCGGACCAGACTGTCGTCGAAACCCGCCATTGGCCGCTAGGATGCGGTCGGACGGCCCGTCTGGTCAACCCGCGATAAGGGTCAGAGGACGAAGTCGGCCGGCGCGATCGCCACCGTGAACTCGCCCTTCAGCGATCCGCTCTTCAAGGCAGGGACCAGTTCGGCGAGCGCCGCGGTGCGGATGGTCTCGTGCAGCTTGGTGAGCTCGCGGCCGACGCAGACGACCCGGGTCGGGCCGAGGATCTCCAGCATCTCGTCCAGGAAGTCCCCGATACGGTGGCAGGATTCGTGCAGCACGATGGTCTCGTCCGCCGTCTTGAGGGCTTCCAGGAAGCGACGGCGGGCGGCTGATTTCGGCGCGAGGAAGCCGACGAAGCGGAAGGCGTTGGTCGGCAGGCCGGAGGCGGAAAGCAGGGCGACGATGGCGCAGGGGCCGGGCAGGGGCGTCACGGTGAGGCCGCGGCGGCGGCACTCGCGGGTCACGCGGAAGCCGGGGTCGCTGATGCCGGGCGTGCCGGCGTCGGTGATCAGGGCGATGCGGGCGCCGCCCGCCACCTTGTCGGCGATGAGGACGGCCGCGTCCTTCTCGTTGTGCTCATGGTAGGCGAGCATCGGCTTGGAGACATCGAGATGACGAAGCAGACCGCCGGTCACCCGCGTGTCTTCGCAGGCCACCAGGTCGCACTCCGCGATGGCCTCGCGAGCGCGTGCGGTGATGTCACCGAGGTTGCCGAGCGGAGTGGCCACGACCCAGAGCCGACCGGCCGGGCGGCCGTCGGCGCCTGCGTCGCGGGCGGTCATCAGCGGCGGTAGCCGGAACCCGGCGTGGTCACGCCCGGGAGTCCGCCCTGCCAGTTGGCAGGCTGCGCCTGAGGCAGCATGGAGTCAGCCGGCTTCTCGACGGTCTCGCAGCCGACCAAGCCGCCAAGGCAGGCGAGGAGGGCTAGCGCGATGGTGAGGCGGGCGGACATCTTACTTGCTGGCGAGCTTGGTGGAAGGAACCAGCGAGACGGCGGAGGCCTTGGCGATGGCGCCGAGGTCGAGGTCCTTGTCAGGCTGGAGCTGGCCGTAGGAGAGGGCGCCCTTCACGGAGGAAATCTGGACCTTGCCGATCTTCTTGCCGTCGATCTTCACGTCGAAGACGGCCTTTTCCTTGATGCCGTTGGCTTCGCCGACGGAGAAGGCGACGATGCCGGACTTGGCGTCCAGGGCGAGGATGTTGGTCAGGACGGCGTCGGTGGCGGCTTCGACGGCGACGGCGACGGCGGTGGCAGGGGCGTCGCCAGGCTTAGGAGCTTCGCCGAACGGGTCGCGCTGGAAACCACCGGGGGCCGGGTTCTCGGCGGCGCGGGAGGCCCAGGAATGGAGGGCGGTGTACTTGCCGCGGAGGGCGGCGGCGAGTTCCTCGGCCTTGGTGGCCTTGGCTTCGATTTCGGCGAGCTGCTCCTTGGTGAACATGCCGGCGGCCTTCTCGGTGGCGCGGACGAGGTCTTCCTTGACGGTGGTGAGCTCGGCGATGGCGCCGTCCTTCTTGCTGTTGGCTTCGGTCAGCTGGGCGGCGAGTTCGTCGCGCTTGCGGGTGAGTTCGGCGCGCTCGCCTTCGAGCGTGGTGTTGGCGGCGGTGAGGCCTTCGATCTTGGTGTTCTTGTCGGCGACCGTCGCATTCAGGTCTTTGATCGAGAGGTTTCCTTCCTCGATTTTCTTTCGCTTGTCGTCGAGCAGAGCCTTGACGCCGGCGAGCGAGGTCATGCGGGCATCGTACTCCTTGCCGGCCTTCACTTCGGGGTCGGTGACGGCCCAGGCGGTGTTGGTCAGGGCGGCGTCCATCTTGCCCTTGAGCAGGACCGCGAAGGCGACGGCGGCGAGGGCCAGCACGACGGTCAGGATGCGGAGGAAGGCGTTGAGCTTCGGTTTCATGGGGTAGGGGTAGGTAAAGGGTTAGGAATGGCGGAAGAGAGTGAGCCCGGGATCAGGAGAGTCCTGTCGAGAAATCGCTCCGGGGTTGGAGGAAACGTGCAGAAGGACTTTGAACACCAATTCTTCCCGCCCCTCAAGAGCAATTTCCTCGCAAACCTGACGTGCCGAGAGCCATTTGCCTTTGGATTTAGCCAGGGCAGCCAGGGCGGCGGCGCGGATCTTGAGGGTCTCTGAGGCGGCCTTCTTGCCGGCTTCGACGCCGGGCTGGTGGTAGGCGTTGATGCCGAGGAGGTTGGCGTAAAGGCCGACGGCACGCTCAAAAAGAGCGATGAGCATGCCGATGGAACGGGCGTCCACCTGATGCAGGGTGATCGTGATATTGGCTCGTCCGCTGCCGGAAAGGGCGTCGCGGGTGCCGAGCAGGAAGGCCTGCAGGTAGTCTCCCGAAGTCACGCCGGGCTCGACTTCCGGGGAGGCGCCTTCGCGGTCCTTGAGCACTTCGATGAAGACGGCGAAAAAGTTATTCACACCGTCGCGAAGCTGCTGCACGTAGGCGTGCTGGTCGGTGGAGCCCTTGTTGCCGTAGACGGTCAGGCCTTGGAATACCTGACGGCCCTGGAGGTCGTGCTCCTTGCCGAGGGATTCCATGACGAGCTGCTGGAGGTAGCGGGAGAAGAGCAGGAGGCGGTCCTTGTAGGGGAGCACCACCATGGCCTTCGATCCGCGGCCTTCGGTGAGATGATGCCATGCCAGCGCCATCGCGGCGGCGGGGTTGCGGGCGGCGTCAGGGACGCGCGTGAGGGCGTCCATCTCGCGGGCGCCGGTGAGCAGGCCGCGGATGTCGAGGCCTTGCAGGGCGGCCGGCAGGAGCCCGACCGGACCGATCTCGCTCGTGCGTCCGCCGACCCAATCCCACATCGGGAAGCGGGCGAGCCACTTCTCGGCGACGGCGACCTGGTCGAGCTGGCTGCCTTCGCCGGTGACGGCGACGGCGTGGGCGGCGAAGGACAGGCCCGCCTGGCGCCAGCGGAGCGCGGCTTCGAGCTGTCCGTTGCGGGGCTCCGGCGTGCTGCCGGACTTCGAGGTCACGACCACGAGCGTGGTGCCGAGACGGGCGCCGAGCGCGTCGAACACGCGGTCGATGCCGTCGGGGTCGGTGTTGTCGATGAAATGGACGCGGAGCTTGTCGGCCTTGGTGCCCAGCGCGTCGGCCACGAACTGCGGGCCTAGGGCGGAGCCGCCGATGCCGATGCAGAGGAGGTCGGTGAACTTGCCGGCGGCGCCTTTGACCTGGCCGCCGTGGACCTGCGCGGCGAAGCCGGCGATGGCCTCGACGGCCGCCTTCACGTCGGCGGCGATCTTCGCGTCGGGCGCGAGTTCCGGGGCGCGCAGCCAGTAGTGGCCGACCATGCGCTTCTCATCCGGGTTGGCGATGGCGCCTTTCTCCAGCGCGGCCATGTCGGCGAACGCCTTGGCGACGGCCGGAGCCATCTTCTCGGCGAACCCCGCGGGGGCGGGCGCGCGGCTGAAGTCGAGCGAGACGCCGAGTTCAGGGAAGTTCAGGAGCTGATGACGGTAGAGGTCGAAGGAGGAAGCCACGATACGCCGATACTCTCCCGCCGACGGTAAGCTTGCAACAAAAAGGGCGGGCCGCCGAGGCGTCCGCCCTTTCATTTCCGCTCAGAAAGAGCTTCAGTCGCCGTCGGTGATGGCGCCTTCCGAGGCCGACTTCACCTGCTTGGCGTACTTGGCGAGGACGCCGCGCTTCTCCTTGCAGGGCGAGGGCTTCCACTCCTTGAGGCGGCGGGCGATCTCTTCGGCCGGCAGGTCGAGATTGAGCTCGTTCTTCACCGCGTCGATGTGGATGCGGTCGCCGTTCTTGACGATGGCGAGCGGGCCGCCGGAAGCGGCCTCAGGCGAGACGTGGCCGACGACGAAGCCGTGGCTGCCGCCGGAGAAGCGTCCGTCCGTGATGAGCGCCACGGTCTTGCCCATGCCTTTGCCCATGACGGCGCTCGTAGGTCCGAGCATCTCGCGCATGCCGGGGCCGCCCTTGGGGCCTTCGTTGCGGATGATGATGACGTGGCCGTCCTTGACCTCGCCGTCGAGGATGCCGCGGAGGGAGGCCTCTTCGGATTCGTAGACGATGGCGTGGCCGGTGAACGAGCTGCCTTCCTTGCCGGTGATCTTGGCGAGCGCGCCGTCCGGGGCGAGGTTGCCGCGGAGCACGCGGAGGTGGCTGTCGGCCTTGATCGGATTGTTCATCGGACGCACGACGTCCTGGTCGGCGGAGTAAGGGCCGACGTTCGCGAGGTTTTCGGCGACGGTCTTGCCGGTGACCGTCATGCAGTCGCCGTGCAGCAGGCCGGCGTCGAGGAGCATCTTGAGCAGCGGCTGGAGGCCGCCGATGCGCACGAAGTGGGCCATGTTGTATTTGCCGCTCGGCTTGAGGTCGGCGAGCACCGGGACCTTGCGGCCGACGCGCTCGAAGTCCTCGAGGGTGATCTTGATGCCGGCGGAATGGCCGATCGCGATGAGGTGCAGCACGGCGTTCGTCGAGCCGCCGAGGGCGATCACGGTGACGATCGCGTTCTCGATGGATTTCTTGGAGATGATGTCCGACGGACGGATGTTCTTCTTGAGGAGTTCGAGCACGGCCTGGCTGGCGCGTTCGCAGTCCTTCAGCTTGTCCTTGGAGTTGGCGAGCTGCGCGGAGCTGTCCGGCAGGCTGAGGCCCATCGCCTCGATGGCCGAGGCCATGGTGTTGGCGGTGTACATGCCGCCGCAGGAGCCTTCGCCGGGGATCGAGCACTTCTCGATCTCCTTGAGCTCGGCGTCGTCGATCTGCTTGGCGGCGTGCTGGCCGACGGCTTCGAACACGGTGACGATGTCGGCGGCCTTGCCCTTGTGCAGGCCGGGGACGATGGTGCCGCCGTAGACGAAGACGGACGGGCGGTTGAGGCGCGCCATGGCCATCACGCAGCCGGGCATGTTCTTGTCGCAGCCCCCGATGGTGACCAGGCCGTCGAAGCCTTCGGCGCCGGTGACGGCTTCGATCGAGTCGGCGATGATCTCACGGGAGACCAGCGAGTAGCGCATGCCCGGAGTGCCCATCGAGATGCCGTCGGAGACCGTGATCGTGCCGAAAATGACCGCTTTTCCGCCGGCGGCGTCCGCGCCCTTGGCGGCTTCGGAGGCCAGGCGGTCGATGTGCATGTTGCACGGGGTCACCATCGACCAGGTCGAGGCGATGCCGACGACCGGTTTCTGGAAGTCGGCGTCGTTGAAGCCGACGGCACGCAGCATCGCTCGGCTGGGGGCTCGGTCGGGTCCGTCCACGACGATGGCGGAGTGTTGGCGGCAGTGGTTGGCGTCGGTCATGATGGGTGTGAAAAGTCTGCGGTTGTCAGGGGATGGGCGCCCCCTAGATAAGAGGGCAGGGAGCCGGACACTGAACCGCCCTTACGCTTCCTTACAATCCGATTTAAGACTCCCCCGTCCCGTGGAATTCAATCTCAAGAAAATCATCAAGGCGCTCCTGTTCTCGACCTCCGAGTCGGTGTCCATCAAGGATATCCAGAAGGTCGTGCAGCGCTACCATGCCCAGGCGGCCGCCGAGAAGCAGCCCGATCTGCTGGAAGCTGCCGGCGAACCGACCGTCCTCCCGGTGGGTCCGCCCGTCCAGGAGGTCATCCAGGACATCATCGACCAGGTCCCGACCTTGTTGACGGCGACCCAGATCCGCGAAGCGGTCGACGCCCTCGAGGCCGAGATGCGCGACGCCAACGACGCCTGCCGCATCCTCCAAGGGCCGGAAGGTTTCCGCCTCGTCATCTCCCCGGCCTACGCCGACTGGGTCCGCCTCCTCCGCGGCGAACCTCGCCCGCAGCGCCTCAGCCCGGCTTCGCTCGAGACCCTTTCCATCGTCGCCTACCGCCAGCCGGTGACCCGCTCCGAGATGGAAGCCATCCGCGGCGTGTCCGTCGACAGCGCGCTCACCCGCCTGCTCGAGCTCGAACTCGTCGCCGTCACCGGCCGCGCCGACCTGCCGGGCCGTCCGCTCCAATACGGCACCACCGACAAGTTCCTCGACTTCACCGGCCTGCGTTCCCTCGGCGAACTCCCCGCTTCCGACGTGCTCTCGCCCGCGCAGATCTCCGAGTGGATCACCCGCGCCACGACGCCCGTCGAGGTCGGCGACGCCGAGGTCGGCCTGCCGCTCGAAGACCAGTCCTCCGCCGCCGTCGCGACCGAGCCGCCGCCCGCGCCCGAAGCCCCTAGCGCATGAGCCTGGAAGACCATCGCCGCGAGGTCGACCGCATCGACCGTGAGATCCTCCGGTTGCTCGGCGAACGCCTGCAGGTCGCCCGCGCCATCGGCGAGGCCAAGCTGAAGTCCGGCGCTCCCGTCTACGCCCCGCAGCGCGAGGAACAGCTCCTGCGCTCCATCGCCGCGGCCGCTCCGTCGATCCCGGCTTCCGGCCTCCGCGCCGTCTACCGCGAGATCATCTCCCTTTCCATCGGCGCCCAGATGGCCAAGCCGGTCGCCTACCTCGGACCCGAAGGTTCGTTCACCCAGCAGGCCCAGATCCGCGCCTTCGGCACCAGCGTCCCCTCGCTGCCGCTTCGCGCCATCGGTGACGTCTTCGCCGCGGTCGAATCCGGCGAGGCTTCCTACGGCGTCGTCCCGGTCGAGAACTCCACCGAGGGCGTCGTCAGCCATTCGCTCGACCTGCTCGCGGAATCCGAACTCAAGGTCGTCGCCCAGGTGACGCTCTCCGTCGAGCAGTGCCTCGTCGGCCAGGGCCCGCTCGATCAGGTGACCAAGGTGCTCTCGAAGGACATCGCCCTCGCGCAGTGCCGCGGCTGGCTCTCCCGTCATCTGCCCGCCGCCGCGCTCGTCGAGACCGACAGCACCGCGGCCGCCGTCGAACTCGTCGCGCGCTCGCCCCAGGGCCAGGCCGCCGTCGCTTCGGCCACCGCCGCCGAATCGCGCGGCGTCCCGATCCTCGCCCGCGGCATCCAGGACCGCCGCGACAACGCCACGCGCTTCTTCGTCATCGCCAAGTCCGCCAACGCGGTCGGCGCTCCCGATGAGGTCACGAGCGTGGTCCTCACGCTCAAGCATGAGCCCGGCGCCCTGCAGGGAGCGCTCGCCGCCTTCTCCGACCGCGGCATCAACCTGATCCGCATCGAATCCCGGCCGAGCCATCGCCGCGCCTGGGAATACCTCTTCTTCATCGACTTCCCGGGCCACTGGGAGACGCCGGCGGTCCAAGCCGCCATCGGCGAGCTCAAGAGCCGATGCGAGGTCGTGAAATGGCTCGGGAGCTATCCTCAGACCGCCGGATGAGCCGACGCACGCTCGGCGGCTTGATGCTGGCCGTGCTGGTCGCGGGACTGCTGTGGTCTGCTTTCGCCTGGTGGCGCGCGTGGTCCGCCCCGCTCGTCACGCTCGTCTTCCGCCCGTCCTTCTCCGTCGAAGGCATAGCCACCGGCACCCCGGTCCGCGTGCAGGGCGTGGCGGTGGGTCAGGTCGTCTCCGTCGGCCTCGACCTCGACAAGGACGGACGGCTCCGCCCGCTCGTCAGCCTGAGCGTCGATCCCGCGGCGCTCGAAGACCGCGGTTTCGCCGACCGGCTCCGTGGCGATCGTCTCGGCGAAGAAATCGCCCGCGGCCTCCGCGCGCGTCTCATCACCGTCAATCCCGCCTCGGGTCTCCTGCAGGTCGAACTGATCTGGGACGCCTCCGCGCCCGCGCCCTCCGAAGCGTTGCGACGCGACGAGATCCCGCCGGTCGACCAGGCCTTCGGGCGTCGGCTCGAAGGTTTCGTCGAGCAGCTCGAACGCCTCGCGCAGGCCGACCTTGTCGGCATGGCCGGCGAACTGGACCGCGACCTCGACCGCTGGCTCGTGACCATCGACCCGGCCCACGCCGCCCGCTTCTCCGCCGACCTCGTGGCCCGTACCGCCGCCGTGCGCGAGGCCACCGCGGCCGAGGTGCTCGGCGAACGCGCGCTCCGTTTCGCCGAAGCCTCCCGCAAGCTCCGCGCCGCCGTCGACAAGGCGGAACGCGGGCTCGATGACGAGACGCTCGCGCTGTTGCAGGTGCGCCTCGCCGACGCGGCCGCGGCCCTCGCTTCCTTCGGCTCCGCCCTCGAGGGCTCGCAGACGAGCATGACCACCGCGGCCGGCGAACTCTCGGGGGTCTTCCGCGCGGTCTCCGAGGGGGCCCGGACCTGGAAGAAGAAGGCCGACGGACTGACGACCGAGCCCCGGCCCCGCTGAGGGAACAGGCTTGCGGCGGACCCCGGGAGCGGGGATAGGTGAGGGGCTTTTACCCGCCATGGCCGACCCGACCGACAAGATGGAATCCATCATCAACCTGTGCAAACGCCGCGGGTTCGTCTTCCCCTCCTCCGACATCTACGGCGGCTTCAACGGCTTCTTCGACTACGGCCCCCTCGGCGTCGAGCTGAAGAACAACATCAAGCAGGCCTGGTGGCAGGATTTCGTCCACCGCCGCGACGACATCGTCGGCCTCGACTCCTCGATCATCCACCACCCGACCACCTGGAAGGCTTCGGGCCACATCGACAACTTCACCGACCCCCTCGTCGACTGCAAGGAGTCGAAGATGCGCTACCGCGCCGACCAGCTCTTCTTCGCCCCGGTGCGCGTCGCCGGCGAGGTCATCGGCTACGTCTCCGTCCTTGAGGACGACGGCATGCAGGCCAAGGCCGAGGAGATGGCCAACGAGATGAAGCGCAAGCTCGCCAAGCAGGGCGCGCTCGAGCCGGTCGTGCTCAAGGACTACACCGAAGCCAAGCCCGAGGAGCACGCCCTCGTGCCTTCGCCTGCCACCGGCAAGCCGGGTTCGCTCACGCCGCCCCGCTCGTTCAACATGATGTTCCAGACGTACGTCGGCGCCATGCAGGACGCGTCGGCCACCGCCTACCTCCGTCCGGAGACCGCGCAGGGCATCTTCATCAACTTCAAGAACGTCGTCGACACGGGCCGCGTGAAGCTGCCCTTCGGCATCGCCCAGATCGGCAAGGCGTTCCGCAACGAGATCAACCCGCGAAACTTCATCTTCCGCTCCCGCGAGTTCGAGCAGATGGAGATCGAATACTTCATCTCGCCGTCCGCCGACTGGGCCACCGCCCACAAGGATTGGATCGAAGGCTGCCTGGCCTGGTTCGAGTCCATCGGCATCCCGCGCGCCAAGCTCTCCCTCTACCCGCACCCGACCGAGAAGCTCGCCCACTATTCCAAGGGCACCACGGACATCATGTTCGAGTTCCCCTTCGGCGTGCAGGAGCTCCAAGGCGTCGCCGCCCGCGGCGACTTCGACCTGACCCAGCACAGCGAGGTTTCGGGCCAGAAGCTCGACTGGTTCGACGAGGCCGCCAAGGCCCGCTACATCCCACACGTCATCGAACCCTCCGTGGGCGTCGACCGCGTGTTCCTCGCGCTCCTGACCACCGCCTACCATGAGGACGAGGTCGAGGGCGAGAAGCGCGTCGTGCTGCGCCTCCCGGCCCGCGTCGCCCCGTTCAAGGCCGCGATCTTCCCGCTGGTGAAGAACAAGCCCGAGCTCGTCGAACGCGCCGAGGCCCTCTACCGCCGCCTGAAGAAGCGCCATAACGTCTTCTACGACGCCGCGGGCGCCATCGGCCGCCGCTACCGTCGCCAGGACGAGATCGGCACGCCTTACGGCATCACCATCGACTTCGACACGATCGAGAAGGGCGCCGGCGTCACCGTCCGCGACCGCGACACGCTGGAGCAGGTGCGCATGACGGAGGACGAGGTCGTCCGCTTCCTCGACGACAAGGTCAACGGCTGACCTTTGCGGGCTCGCCCGCGAGTTCTTCCGCCAGCTTGGCGATGCGTCGTTTCCCGCAGAGGGAGGCGGCGATCGTCAGGTTGCGCAGGCCTTGCGGCAGGTGCGCGAGGTATTCCGGGCGGCCCTTCTTGTGGCCGAGGAAACCGTAGGCGCCGCAGGCCTGCAGGAGGCGCTGCGTCGCGGCGACGTGGAAGAGGTGCGAGAACTCGTCGCTGGAACCCTTCCAGCCGGAGACTTCGCGCGCATGGTCTTCGATCTCGATGCGCCAGAGGTCCATGTCGTTCCGCTTGAGGTACGGGTCGAAGGCGAGCGAGGCGTAGTCGTAGAACATGCAGCCGTGGCGCAGGCCCTGGAGGTCGACGAGCCACGCGGAGCCGTCACGGATCATGATGTTCTGGGACTGGAAGTCGCGGTGGATCGTCACGACGGGCTGGCCCATCAGCTCCTTGGCGAGCGAGGCCATCTCGTCCGTCACGGCGCGGTCGGGCTTGCGGCCACCGAGCGCGTTGTCCTGGAAGTACTGGCGCTCCCACTGGTAGAGGTTCGGGCCGAAGGCTTCCATCAGCTTCGTGCCGGAGGCGGCGAAGGCGTCGACGCCGTTACTGTGGATCGCCGCGACCTGTTCGAGGGCGGACGCGAACGGCGCCCACGGGAATTCGGACGCCTGAGCGAGGGACCAGAGATCGGTGTCGCCGAGGTCCTCGAGCACGAGCACGCCCGCGTCCTTGTCCTCCGCGAGCACCTGCGGGACCTGCGCGCCGACCTTGTCGCGCAGCACGACGGCGATGTCGCCATAGAGCTGGTTCTCGGGACGCGAGTCGTCGTACACGCAGAGCACGGCGGTCTCGCCAGAAGGCTTGCGGAGGCGGTGGAACTTGCGGCCGGAGCCGCCCTTGAGCACTTCGCCGCCGGCGGTGAGTTCGTAGCCGTGGGCCTTCGCGGCGTCGGCCGGCGCGATGGCGCCGCGCACGGGCTTCTCCTGTTCGGCCTTCACGGCCTGATACTCCTCGATGGTGCCGAGGTCATGCCAGGTCTTCGATGAATCCAGGAAGCCCTGGATGCTGCCGGGCTGCGCCTGCGTGCGGCGGAGGAAATGTTCGACGAGCGATTCGATCGTCGCGGGCACGCCTTGGGCGAAGGCCTTGGTGACGACGCAGATGCCGGTGTACTGGTAAGCAGGGTCGGTCTTGCCGAGGCGGTCGCGCAGGTCGGTCACGTTGCCTTCGTCGGTGACGCGGACGTTGCGGTTCGGGCCCTGTTCGCGGACGACCAGCGTGGCTTCGCCGCCGTTCGCGCGATGATGGGCGACGGCCGCGACGATGTCGCAGGAGGACAGGATGTCGCCGTTCCAGACCACGAGGTCCTGGTCGTCGGGACCGAGCAGGCCGGCGATGTTCGCCAGGCCGCCGCCGGTCTCGAGCAGCACGGGCTCATGCACGAGCTTCACTTCGGCGTCGCCGAAACGTCCGTCCGGGAAGGCGAGCGTCCAAGCTTCGGGGCAGTGGTGGGTGTTGATGAGGAAACGGCGCGTGCCGGCGGCGCGGAGCTTCTCCATCGCCTGGAGGACCATCGGACGACCGCCGATCGGGAGCAGGGGCTTCGGGCAGTTTTCGGTGAGCGGACGCAGACGCGTGCCGAGGCCGGCTCCGAGGAGGAAGGCGGTGCGAGGGAAATCAGGCATGGGAAGAGGCGGCGCAGGCGGGGCAGATCCCGTAGACTTCCATCACGTGCGTCAGCTCGCCGAAGCCCTTGGCCTTGGCGGCGGCCTCGAGGCGCGAAGAGTCGCAGCCGGGGAGGCGTTCGATCCGTCCGCAACGGCGGCAGATGACGTGATGGTGATGGTGTCCCGGGGTGACCAGGGCGTAGAGGCTGCGGCCCCGCTCGAGCGGGTGGCGCTGGACGATGCCCGCGTCGTCCATGGCGACGAGGCTGCGGTATACGGTGACGAGGTCGAGCTTGTCGTCGCCCGCGGCTTCGTGGATCTGCTCCGCGCTGAGCGGATGCTTCGCGGCGGCCAGGACCCGCAGCATCGTGAGCCGGGGCGCGGTGATCCGCAGGGCCTTTTCCTTCATCCGGAGGAGGGCGGTCTCGACGCGATCGCCGGAGCCCGCCCCGCAGCAATCTTCGTCGTGGCGGTGGCCGGGGGACATGGAGGCCAAGGTTTGGGTTCGTTTATGACGAGGCAACAACGAATGGCCACTTGCCTCCCGCCCGGGTCTGGCTTGGCTGGAGTCGTCCATGTCCGACTGCCCGGCCCAACCGACCCAACACCGCGAACTCTGCCCGGTCGCCTGGCAGGATTTCGTGTCCGCTGAGCCGTTCCCGTTGGAGCTCGGCGGCGAACTGCCCGGACTGACCCTGCGCTACGAGACCTACGGCACGCTGCTGCCCGACAAGTCGAACGCGATCCTCGTCCCCCACGCCCTCAGCGGCGACCACCACGTCGCCGGTCGTTACGCCCCGGAAGACCGTAAGGCCGGCTGGTGGGATTGCTTCGTCGGCCCGGGCAAGGCCATCGACACCGACCGCTTCTTCGTCATCGGCGTGAACTGTCTCGGTGGCTGCCGCGGCTCGACCGGCCCGCTTTCGACCGACCCGCGCACGGGCCGTCCTTACGGCGGCTTCTTCCCGGAGATCACCCTGGGCGACATCGTCCGCGCTCAGCGTCTCGTGGTCCGTCACCTCGGCATCCCCCGCCTCCACGCGGTCGTGGGCGGCTCGATGGGCGGCATGCAGGCCCTTCTCTGGTGCGCCGATTACCCTTCCGAGGTGGGCCGCATCGCCGTGCTCGCCGCCGGCCTGAGCCAGTCACCGATGGCGATCGCCCTCAACGCCGTCTCGCGCGCCTGCGTCGAACGCGACCCGCATTTCCGCGGCGGACATTATGTCCCCGGCGAAGGCCCCGACTCGGGCCTGGCCGTCGGCCGCATGCTCGCGCACATCAGCTACCTCTCGCCCGCCTCCTTCGAGCAGAAGTTCGGCCGCGCGAAGGTGCCCGGCGCCGCCGCCGGCGACCCCGTCCATTGGCAGGTGGAAAGCTACCTCGAGCACCAAGGAGCGTCCTTCGTCCGCCGCTTCGACGCCAACAGCTGGCTGCGCATCACCCGCGCGGTGGACCGTTTCGACCTGACCGCCCGCGCCGCCGCCGGAAAGCTTTTCGCTCCGGACAGCCCGGAGGTCCTCGCCATCGGCTTCTCAAGCGACTGGCTCTACCCGACCAGCGAGCTGCGCATGCTCCTCGCCGCCGCCACCGCGGTGGGCGTCAACGCCGCCTATCATGAGGTGGTCACGGACGCCGGTCACGACGGCTTCCTGCTGCCCGACACCGGGCTCGCGGTCCGCCTTCACGCCTTCCTGGGCTGATCAGAGCAGCGGGGCGACGACGTGCGAGACGGTCTCGACCGTCCGGCCCAGCCATGTGCGGCTGCGGCGATACAGGTCTTCGGTGTAGCGCGTCGATTCCTTGGCCCAGCCGTCGATGAGGGCGTTCACCTCGGCGATCGCGGCGGGGTCGCGCACGACCGCGCCGATCTCGTAGTTCAGGAACAGCGAGCGCATGTCGAGGTTGGCCGAGCCGATCACCAGGTGTTCGTCGTCCACGACCACGAGCTTCGCGTGCAGGACGTCGGGCTTGAAGAACAGGATCTCGACGCCCGCCTCGCGCAGGTTGCGGAGATACCAGCGGCGCGCGAAGTCGAGGAGACGATGGTCGGAGCGGCGCGGCACCATGATGCGCACGTGGCGGCCGGCGCGCGCCGCGGTCGCGAGCAAGGTGAACAGCGTCTGGTCCGGGATGAAGTAGGGCGTGACCACGGTGATCGACTGCCGGCACTCCGAAAACAGCTTCACGTAGGCCTCCCACAGCGGGTCCTGCTCGCAGTCGGGGCCGGAGGCGATCACCTCGACGCGCGCGGTGCCGACGGCGGGCGAGCGTTCGCGGAGCAGGGTGGCGAACTGCGTCGGGGGTTCGTCGGTGGCCTGGCACCAGTCGGCGATGAAGACGCATTCCAACGCCGCGGCCGTCGGTCCTTCGACGAGGAAAGAACAGTCGCGGAAGCGTCGGTTGGAAGGCGACTCGCCCATGTAGCGAAGGCCGAGGTTCTGTCCGCCGATGATGGCCGCTCGTCCGTCGAAGACGGCGATCTTGCGGTGGTTGCGCCAGTTGGCAGAGCCTTTGCCCGTGGTCGGCAAGGCTGGATTGAAACGGGCGATCCGCCCGCCCGCCCGACGCAGCGGCCGGCAGAGCCGCAGCGGGATGCCGAAGCTGCCGATGGCGTCCACGAGCAGGCGTACTTCGACGCCCGCCTTGGCGCGCTCGGTGAGCAGGCGGATGAGCTCCCGGCCCACCGCGTCGTCGCTGAGGATGTAGGTCGCGATGCTGATGCGCCGCTGGGCCCCGCGGATCTGTTCGCGCAGGGCTTCCAGCGTGTCGCGTCCGTGGCGGTCGCCCAGCAGGCGGCAGCGGTTGCCTCCGAAGTCCGGCTCGTCGCTGAGACGCCAGGCCACGCGGCTGACCTCCCGCTTCGCGGCGGCGAGGTCGCCGTGCTTACGGCCGCCGAAGAGGAAGAAGAGCAGGGCGGTCGCGAGCGGGAAGAACCAGGCCAGCGGTCCCCAGAGGAACAGGTAGGCGGGCGAGACGCGGGCGCGCATCACCCGGAGGAGGACGTACACCTGGCAGCCCGTGCGCACGGCCAGCATGACGTCGTCGGGAAGCAGGTCGACCCACTCCGCGACGAGGATGCCGAAAGTCGTCAGCAACGCGAGCGACGTGCTGCGCGTCAGCCGGCGGTATCCTCGGAACGGCTCCATGTTCCGGACGATACGGGGTCCCCGGCCCATGGGCACAAAAAAAGACCCCGGTTTCCCGGGGTCTGTCTGAGTCCGTGAGGACGAGGCTTAGTTGCCGGCCTTGTCGAGGAGGTCGCCGAGACTGTTGAAGTCTCCGCTGCCCGACGACGAGGAGGACGACGAACCGCCGGCCGAAGGGGCCGGGGCGCCGCCGGTCGACGGGCCCTTGATGCGGTCGTAGCTGGTGATTTCGGCCTGCAGGCGCTCGGCGTCGTAGTTCGCGGCCTTGATCGAGAGGCCGATGCGACGGTCTTCCTTGTCGATCTTGATGACGCGGGCGGTGACGTCCTGGCCGACCTTGACGACGTCCTTGACGTTCTCGACGCGCTGTTCGGCGAGCTGGGAGACGTGCACGAGGCCGTCGATCTCGTCGGAGAGCTCGATGAAGGCGCCGAAGTTCGCGATCTTGGAGACCTTGCCGTTGACGAGGTCGCCGATGCGGTACTTGCGGTCGATCTCGGACCACGGATCGGTCTGGGTCTGCTTGACGCCCAGGGAGATGCGCTGCTGGTCGACGTCGACGTCGAGCACGATGGCTTCCACGTCGTCGCCCTTCTTCATGACTTCGGCCGGGTTGTTGATGCGGCGGGTCCAGCTCATGTCGGACACGTGCACCATGCCGTCGATGCCGTCTTCCAGTTCGACGAACGCGCCGTAGTTGGTGAGGTTGCGGACCTTGCCGCGGACGCGGGCGCCCACCGGGTAGTTGTGGCGGACCTTCTCCCACGGATTGGTCTCGAGCTGGCGGATGCCGAGCGAGATCTTCTGCTCTTCCTTGTTGAAGTTGAGGATGACCGCGTCGACTTCCTGGCCGACCTTGAGGATGTCGGACGGCTTCTGGACGCGCTTGGTCCAGGAGAGCTCGGAGACGTGGACGAGGCCTTCGACGCCGCCTTCGATCTCGATGAACGCGCCGTAGGCGACGAGGTTGACGACCTTACCGTGGACCTTCTGGCCGACGGGGTAGCGCTTCTCGATGCCTTCCCAAGGATTGGGCTGGGTCTGCTTGAGGCCGAGGGAGACGCGTTCGCGCTCGCGGTCGACTTCGACGACCATGACGGTGATTTCTTCGCCGACCTTGACGACTTCGCTCGGGTGGCCGATGCGGCCCCAGGACATGTCGGTCACGTGCAGCAGGCCGTCGAGACCGTCGAGGTCCACGAACGCGCCGTAGTCGGTGATGTTCTTGACGACGCCGCGGCGGACGACGCCGGGCTTGACCTCCTCGAGGAGCTTGCGACGGCTTTCGCCGCGCTGTTCTTCGATGAGTTCGCGACGGGAGACGACGAGGTTCTTCTTCTCCTTGTTGATCTTGATGATCTTGAAGTCGAAGGTCTGGCCCACGAACTGTTCGAGGTTCTTGGGCGGATTGACGTCGATCTGGGAGGAAGGCATGAACGCGTCGACGCCGACGGAGACGATGAGGCCTCCCTTGACGATGGACTTGACGCGGCCCTGGACGATGGAGCCTTCCTGGCAATTGGCTTCGATGCTCTCCCACTTGCGGATCTGCTGGGCGCGATCGTAGGAGACGGTCGGGGTGCCGTCCTTGTTCTCAAGCTTCTCGAGGTAGACCTCGAGCTGCATGCCGACCTGGATCTCGGCCATGTCCGGGAATTCGGACTGGGGGATGAATCCTTCGGATTTGCCGCTGATGTCCACGACGACGAACTTGTCTTCGCGGATTTCGGTGACCGTGGCGGTGATCACGGAGTGTTGCTTGAGCGCGCCGAAATTCGATTCGGCGAGCAGTTTTTCCATTAGGCTCATGTTGTTTTCGGACTGTTTGTCCTGGCCGTCGCGGAGGACGTTTCCAGGGTTTGGTTGGTTTTTGGTTTTTCCCCTCGGAGATTCCGCTGACACATGCCGGCGGGCCGAAAGGAAGGTCTAACGAACCGTCCGCCCGCCCTGTTGGCAAGCGGATTCTCGGCCTCCCGGGGGCGGAAAAGGGGCTCAGCGGCCCGCTTTGACCGCCGGGCGGACCCGTCCGGCGTAGTCGCTCACGCCCGCGGCGATGGCCTCGGCGATCTTCTGGCGGTAGGCCCCGTCGGCGATGAGCGCCCCTTCGCGGCGGCTCGACATGAAACCGCCCTCGATCAGGACGCCGGGGCAGGAGAGGGTGCGCAGGACCGCGAACCGGGCGCGGCGGACGCCGCGGTCATCGGCTCCGGTGTTCCGGATCATCCGTCGCTGGATGCTCCAGGCGAGCAGGACGTTGGCGGTATCGAAGCGGTTGCCCGGCTCGGCGGCGGTCGTCGACTTGGCCTTGCCGGCGTTGGTCGAGCGCTGGCCGGCCGGGGTCAGGCAATACGTCTCGATGCCGTCGGCGCTGGTGTCGCCCGCGGGGCCGGCGTTGTAATGCAGGCTGATGAAGAGGTCGGCGCCGAGCTTCGCCGCCAGCGCGGCGCGGTCGTCGAGCTCGAGGAAGACGTCCTTCGTGCGCGTGAAGAAGACTTCGTAGCCCTGCTTCTCGAGGAGGAGCTTGAGGCGCGCGGCGGTGTCGAGCGTGGCGGCCTTCTCGTTGTATTTATAAGGTCCGTTGACCTTGCCGGTGTCCTTGCCGCCGTGGCCGGGGTCGAGGAGCACGCGGCGCGGCGCCGTCCGCGGGCCGTCCCAGAAGATCGGCACGAAGACCTTGTCGTAGTCGCGCTTGGAGATGGTGAGGTGCCCGCGCTGCGCGCCGACGGGGTCGTCGAGCATGATCTTGATGCCGTCGACGACGATGAAGTCGCGGCTGTATTCGGCGTACAGGGTCATGCCGCCGCGCGTGGCGTAGCGTTCCGACGAGCGGGCGTCCGCGCCTTGGCGGGCGGCGTCGCGCAGGCCGAGCTGACGCACGGATTCGCCGAGGAGATAATCCGTCGAGGCGGCGCGGAGCAGGGCGCCGGACGCCAGGAGCAGGAGGATCGCCGCGATGCGCCGCACGGGCTTATTCGGCGTCGCCGTCGTCGTTGTCCACCGCGGAGTCGTCTTCGCCGTCCTCTTCGCCCGGGGCTTCGTTGTGCACGAGCTTGCGCTTGTTCTGCTGGACGGGGGTGAGGCCGACGACGATGGCGCGGCCGGAGCGCTTGGGCTCGTTGTCGCGCGTGCTGATGTGCATCAGCGCTTCGATGGCCTTGGTGATGGTGGCGATGCCGATCTCGGGGTGCTCGAGCTCGCGGTAGCGGTACTGGAGCAGGAGCTTCACCTTGTGGCCGTGGAAGAGGAAGTTCTCGGCGCGGCGGACCTTGATGAAGAGGTCATGGTTGTCGATGCGCGGGCGGAGCTTGATCTCCTTCACCTTGGAAGCGGACTTCTGGTGCTTGTGCTTCTTCGCTTCTTCGTAGAGGTACTTGCCGTATTCCTGCAGCTTGCAGACGGGCGGCACGGCGGACGCGGCGATCTCGATGAGGTCGACGCCGAACTCGCGGGCGAGGTCGAGCGCCTGCTGCGTGGGCATGATGCCCATCATCTCACCCTTGGGCGAGATGACGCGGACTTCGGTCGCACGGATGCGGTCGTTGCGCTTGGGCCCTTTGTCTTCTTTGCGGAAGTTACCGCGGTTCTGTCCCCCGTTATTGTTATTATTCGGGCGGGGGCTGTTAGGACGATAGGGCGAAGGCATTAGGTACTGCGGTGGTGTCTCGGCGTTAAACTCCCCGTTTAGCGCCGATGGTTCAAGCACCGATTCTCCCTGCCGTAGGACGCGCCGTCCGCTTACTTCGCCTCGGCGATCGCGGCCAGCAGCTGCTTGCCGTGCTCGGCGGCCTCGACCTTGGGGACGACGCCGATGAGCTTGCCGTCGCCGTCGAAGAGGTAGGCGGCACGGAGCGGCCCGAGGTACTTCTTACCATACATGGATTTTTCGACGATGGCGTCCATGGCCTGGGAGAAGAGGTCGTCCGGGTCCGAGACGAGGGTGAACTTGTAGCCGTGCTTGGCGGCATACTTGGCGTGGGAGGAACAAGTGTCCCGGGATACGGCAATCAACCTAAACCCTTGTCTGACAATGGCTTTCTCGTTTTTGTCCATCTCGGCGGCCTGTTTATCGCAGGCCGAGGTGTTGTTGCGCATGTAGACCGAGACGATGGTCGGGCCGTCCAAAAGGGAGGCAAAGGAGGCATTGACGGCTTTTCCGTCCACGAGGGCGTCCACTTTGAAGGTCAGTTTGGGCTTTTTTCCGAGGGAAAGCATGGTTTTGAGGTTTGGGTACAGGGCAGGGGAGCGGGCTTGGCCGGGATTGTCAAACGGCCGGCCCGATCCGCCCTTGGACGGAAAGTACGGACTTCTCCACGGAGGCGGCCCTTTCCCCTTTACAAGTCCCCGCCGACACCCTTTGTTCCGACCCTTTCCGCCATGCAAAAGACCCGCAAGTCCATCTCCAAGCGTTTCAAGGTGACCGGCACCGGCAAAGTGATGCGCCGCTCCCCCAACACCCGCCACTTGCTGAGCTCCAAGTCCCGCAAGCAGCGCCGTCGCGCCAACAAGTCCAAGCGTGTCGACTCCGGCTTCGAGAAGAAGATGCTGGCCTCGATGCCCTTCGCCTAAGCCGGCGATTTCCCCTTTGGCCGAACGGGTGTTCATTAAGGCGACCCCGAGGCCACTAACCCAAAACAAAACCAAATACCAACATGCCTAGAGCAACCAATGGCCCGGCCACCAAGGCCCGAAAGAAGCGCGCGATCAAAGCCGCCAAGGGCTACTTCGGAAACAAGTCCCGTCTGTACGTCTACGCCCTCGAGGCCGTTCAGCGCGCGCAGAAGTTCGCTTATCGCGACCGCCGCAAGAACAAGTCGACGTTCCGTCAGCTGTGGATCGTGCGTCTCAACGCCGCCTGCCGTCCCCTCGGCATTTCCTACAGCCGTCTGATCGCTGGCCTCAAGAAGGCCAACATCACGATGGACCGTAAGAACCTCAGCGAACTGGCCATCCATGACGCCCCCGCTTTTGAAGCGATCGTCAAGAAGGCCCAGGCCGCGCTCGCCTAAGAAGACTTCACGTCCTTTCACGAAGCCCCGGCCCTCCGGGGCTTCTTTGTTTTAAGGGTGCTTTCGCTTGCCGACTTTCTCCGCCAACGCACAAATCAACCCATGCAGCAGCAGCTCGCCCAACTCGTCGCCGCCGCCACCCAGGAAGCCTCCGCCGTCGCCACCCGCGCCGAGCTCGAGGCCTTCAAGGCGCGCGTCGTCGGCCCCAACGGCTCCCTGACCCAGGTGATGAAGGGGATGGCCACCCTCTCGAAGGAAGAACGCCCCGTCGTGGGCAAGCTCATCAACGAGGCGAAGAAGTCCGTCGAAGAGCTCCTCGCCGCGCTCCTGACCAAGGTCGAGAACGCCGAGATCGCCGCCGCCCTCGGCGCGCCCGTCGACCCGACCCTCCCGAGCCCCGACGCTCCCGCCGGCTCGCTCCACCCGCTCTCCCGCACCCGCGAACGCATCCTGGCTTCCTTCCGCAAGCTGGGCTTCGTCGTCGCCGAAGGTCCCGAGGTCGAGACGGAGTGGCATTGCTTCGACGCCCTCAACACGCCCGCCGATCACCCGGCCCGCGACATGCAGGACACGCTCTACATGCCGAAGGCGTTCCGCTCCGCCGACGCACCGCGCAAGGCCGACGAGGCGATCCTCCTCCGCACGCATACGTCCAGCGTGCAGGTCCGCACGATGCTCTCGCGCAAGCCGCCGTTCCGCATCGTCGCCCCGGGCCGCTGCTTCCGCCGCGACGCGGTCGACGCGACGCACTCCGCCAACTTCCACCAGGTCGAGGGTCTCTGGATCGACCGTAACGTGACGCTCGCCGACCTCCGCGGCGTGCTCGACTTCTTCGTGAAGGAGACGTTCGGCGCCGACGCCGAGATCCGCCTGCGTCCGTCGTTCTTCCCGTTCACCGAACCGTCCTTCGAGATGGACCTCCGCTCGCCTAATCTAGGCCGTCTCTCCGATCGCTGGCTCGAGATCATGGGCTGCGGCCTCGTCGACCCGAAGGTCCTCGAGCTCTGCGGGCTCGATCCGAAGGAATGGTCCGGCCTCGCCTTCGGCCTCGGCCTCGAGCGCATCGCGATGCTCGTCCACGGCATCGACGACATCCGCCACTTCTACAACAACGACACGCGCTTCCTGCGCCAGTTCGCCTAAGCCATGAAAGTCTCTTTCCAAGCCCTCTCCCGTCACCTCGACCTCGACGGCGTCACCCCCGAGCGCGTCGCGGAAGTCCTCCCGATGCTCGGCCTCGAGGTGGAGTCGGTCACGACCTTCGGCCTCGCCCCGCTGCCCCTCGTGGTCGTCGGCGAGATCAAGTCCTTCGAGAAGCACCCCAAGGCTGACCGCCTCAGCGTCTGCCAGGTCGACGCCGGCGAGGGTTCGCTCCGCCAGATCGTCTGCGGCGCCAAGAACTTCAAGGTGGGCGACCGCGTGCCGGTCGCTCTCCCGGGCACGGTGATGCCGGGTGGTTTCGAGATCAAGGTCTCGAAGCTCCGCGACGTCGATTCGGCGGGCATGATGTGCTCCTCCGAAGAACTCGGCCTCGGCAAGGGCGAGGACGGCCTCCTCATCCTGACGCCGCGCCAGCCGGCCGTCGGCACGCCGCTCAACTCCCTTTTCGGCGCGCCGGACACGGTGCTCGAGATCTCGGTCACGCCTAACCGCGGCGATTGCCTCGGCATCCGCGGCGTCGCCCGCGACCTCGCCGCCGCGCTGGGCCTCACGCTCAAGCCGCTCACGGTGAAGACGGCCGCCGGCCTCGCCGCCGCGCCTTCCGCCGCCGACGCGGTGAAGTTCGTCCGCTCGTCTTCCGAGTTCTGCCCTTACTACACGCTCCGCACGCTGAAGAACGTGAAGGTCGGCCCGAGCCCGGAATGGCTCCGCCGCGACCTCGAGGCCGCCGGCCTCCGTCCGATCAACAACGTGGTCGATATCACGAACTGGGTGCTGCTCGAACTCGGCCAGCCGCTCCACGCGTTCGACGCGCACAAGGTTTCCGAAGGCATCGAAGCCCGCCCGGCCCGCGAGGGCGAAGAGATCGTCCTCCTCGACGGCAAGAAGGTGAAGCTCGAGCCCGGCGTCTGCGTCATCGCCGACGCCCAGCGCCCGCTCGTCGTCGCCGGCGTGATGGGTGGCGCCGATTCCGGCGTGACCGCTGCCACGACCGACGTGCTGCTGGAGTCCGCCTGGTTCCGTCCTGGCGAGATCCGCCGCGTCGCCCGCCGCATCGGCGTGTCGACCGATTCCTCCCACCGCTTCGCCCGTGACGTGGATCCGGCCGGCGTCGAGCTCGCCTCGCGCCTCGCCACCGACCTCCTCGTCGAACTCGCCGGCGCCCAGGTCGTCGGTCCCGCCGTCGCCGTCGGCCAGCCTCCGCGCGCCGATGTCACGATCGAGCTCCCCGCCGGCTACGTCGCCGCGAAGCTCGGCACGCCGGTCGCCGACGCCGACGTCTCCGCGGCCTTCGCCCGCCTCGGTTTCACGGTCAAGGCTTCCGCCGCCGGTTTCTCGGTGCTGGTGCCTTCGTTCCGTTCCGACGTGACGCGTCCGATCGACCTCGTCGAGGAATTCATCCGCATCCACGGCACCGACAAGGTGCCCGCCGGCCGTCCGATCGCCCCGCTCCCGGGCGAAGAAGACGCGCTGACGTCCGTCTTCACCCGCGAAGTCTCCGCCCGCCTCGTCGGCGCCGGCTTCACGGAGTGCTGCCACTACTCGCTCCGCGACGCCGCGGAACTCGAACGCACGCTCGGCGCCGACAAGGCCGCCCTCGTCGCGATGGACAACCCGCTGACCGCCGAGCAGACCCACCTCCGCGCTTCGCTCGTCCCGGGCCTCGCCGGCGCCCTCGCGCTCAACCTCTCGGTCCACGCCGACCCGCGCGGCCTCTTCGAAGTCGGAACGGTCTTCCGTCCGCAGGCCGACGGCACGGTGCGCGAATTCCTCTCGGTCGCCTTCGCGATCGTCGCCGATCCGGTGACGCGCTCGTGGAAATCCCGTGAGTCGTTCGACGCCCTGCGCTCCAAGCGTCTCCTCCAGGACGCCGCCGCCCTCGCCGGCGTCGCTTCCGTCCGTCTTTCGTTCGCCGCCGCCACCGGCGGTCTCTGGCAGGCCGATCACGCCGCCGCCCTGGTCGACCGCGGCCGCGCCGCCGAAGGCGCCTGCGGCGTGCTCGATCTCCGCTGGACGCGTTCCCTCGGACTGAAGAGCTCCGTCATCGCCGGCGAAGTCTGCTTCCCGCGCTCGGCCTTCGCCGAAGCCCGCAAGGTGCCGCGCTTCGAAGCGTTCTCCTCCTTCCCGCCCGTCACCAAGGACGTCGCGGTCATCGTCCCGGTCGGCGTCGCCGCCGCCGAAGTCGAAAGCCGCGTCCGCCAGGGCGCGTCCAAGGCCGCCGGCAAGGAGTTCGCGCTGGAGTCGGTCAACTGCTTCGACGTCTTCACCGGCCCGGGCCTGCCCGAAGGCCACCGCAGCCTCGCCTTCGAGATCCGCTGGCGCCACGCGGCCCGCACGCTCACCGACGAGGAGACCAACCAAGCCCTCGGCGTCGTCATCGCCACGCTCGAGAAGGGCGCCGGCTGGACCGTCCGCCGCTGATTCCCATGGCCGAAGGTTTCGACATCGACCACCTCGCGAAGCTCGCCCGCCTCAGCCTCACGGCCGAGGAGAAGGCGCTCTACTCGTCGCAGCTCAGCCAGATCCT
>JBEGSF010000007.1:0-71767 GCA_041180005.1 Verrucomicrobiota bacterium
CCTTTGCCGGTGACGCGCACGAGCGCGGACTCGGCGTCGACGGCCTGGATCTCGAGGCCGCAGAGTTCGGAGATGCGCAGGCCGGAGCCGTACATCAGCTCGAGCATCGCGCGGTCGCGCAGACCCTGCGGCGAGGCCGTGTCGGGAGCCGAGACCACCTTCGCGGCCTCCTCGGCGCTGATCATCCCGGGAAGCTTGCGGCGGAGCTTCGGCCCGCGGGCGAGCTCGGTGAAGTCGTCGCGGCGGAGCCCGCTGCGGACGAGATGGGCGGAGAAGGAACGGACCGCCGAGAGCCGGCGGGCCAGCGAGGCGGCCGCGTGGCCCTTGCGGTCGAGCGCGCGCGTCCAGGAATCGACGTCCGCCAGCGAGACCTCCGTCCAGTTCGTCCGGCCGGCCCGCCCGCAATGGGCCGCGAAGCGGACGAGGTCCGACTCGTAGGCCTCGGTGGTGAGCTTCGCCGCGCCGCGTTCGAGCGAGAGGTGCGCCAGGAAGGCGTCCACCGGCTCCCGGAGGTCGGGCGGCACCGTCTCACGGCGGACTCGGGGCGGCTTCGGCATGCGTCATCAGTATTGCCCCGCCCGTCGGGGAGTCCATAAGGATTGAGCATGTCCAGCCAGCGTGAGCGCGCCATGAAGCCGACCGACCTCCGGGGGATCCTCCGGTATGTCCCGATGTTCCGCGACCACGTCTTCGTCATCGCGGTCGACGGCTCGATCGTGTCCCACGAGAACTTCGCGAACATCGTCACCGACATCGCGGTCCTCCGCAGCCTCTCCATCAAGGTCGTGCTCGTGCACGGCATCGGCCAGCAGCTCGTCGGCCTCGCCGGCGAACACAACATCGCGCTCTCCGACATCCAGGGCGAAGGACCGACCGACGTCTCGACGATGTCGCTCGCGCGCGAGGCCTCGGCGCTCGTCTCGCAGTCCGTCCTCGAGAACCTCTCCCAGGCCGGCCTGCGCTGCGCCATCACCAACGCCGTCCGCTCCACCAAGATCGGCCGCCTCAAGGGCGTGGACCACCTCTACACCGGCAAGGTCGAGAAGGTCGACGCCGCGATCCTGAAGTCCATGCTCTCGCAGGACATCCTCCCGCTCGTCACGCCGATCGTGTGCGACCGCGAAGGCCAGTCCCTGCGCGTGAACAGCGACCACCTCGCCATGGAGCTCGCGGTCGCCCTCGGCGCCTCGAAGCTCATCTACCTCACGCCCTTCAGCGGCCTGCAGGTGAACGGCGTCGTGCAGCTCAACCTGCCGGAAGACGACCTCAAGCGCCTGCTCGCGG
The DNA here is from genome assembly GCA_041180005.1 of Verrucomicrobiota bacterium. Lineage (GTDB taxonomy): Bacteria > Verrucomicrobiota > Verrucomicrobiia > Opitutales > UBA953 > UBA953. The sequence goes on from JBEGSF010000007.1 coordinate 1,285, forward strand.
ACAGGCACGCGAAGCTCGACCCGCGCATCCGCAGCAAGGCCGTGCAGGCCGCCAAGGCCCTCGACAACGACGTCCCGCGCGCCCACATCCTCGACGGCCGCGTCTTCGGCTGCCTCCTCACCGAGATCTTCGACAAGGTCGGCCTCGGCACGATGGTGCACGCCAACGACTACGACCGCATCCGCCAGGCGAAGAAGAAGGACGCCCAGGCCCTCTACAACCTCGCCAAGCACGGCGCGAAGACCGACGCCCTCGTGGCGCGCACGCGCCAGCAGATCGAGCAGTCGTTCGCCGAATTCTACGTCTACGAGATCGACGACAGCATCATCGGCTGCGCCGCCCTCCGCCCCTACCCGGGCGGCAAGGTGATGGAGCTCGGCGCCGTCTACGTGCAGCCGTTCTACCACGGCCGAGGCGTGGGCAGCAAGCTGGTCGAATTCGCCAAGCGCCAGGCCAAGAAGCTCGGCGCCAAGAAGCTCGTCGCGCTGACCACCCAGACGCAGGGCTTCTTCCAGTCGGCGTGCGGCTTCGTGCCCGGCGCGCTGACCGACCTGCCGGCCGAACGCCGCAGGTCGCTGAAGGAAAGCGGCCGCAATTCGCAGGTGCTCTCGTTCACGCTGAGCCGCCTCAGCGACTCGGTGCGCTGAGCCTTACTTCGTCGCGAAGAAGCCCCGCTGCTTCTCGCTGATCGGCAGGCCGAGCTTTTCCATCAGGAGCAGGAAGTCCTCCCAGACCGTCCGCTTGGCGGAAGCGCTGGGCGAGTGCAGGAGATAGTTCGGATGGAACGTCGCCAGCAGCGGGACGCCGCCGAGGTCGAACCACTGGCCGCGCGCCTGCGTGATGGTCGGCGTACGGCCATGCAGGGCCTCGAAGGCCTGGGCGCCCAGCGCGACCACGACGCGCGGGGAGATCACGTCGATCTGCGCGCGGAGGTAAGGCAGGTTGAAGGCGAGCTCGCGCGCGGTCGGCGGGCGCTTGCCATACTGGGTCGGGGGCTCGGGGCGCCAGACCATGACGGGCGCGAAATAACAGTCGGCCTGATTGATGGCCGCGGCGCCGAGGATCTTCTGGAGCAGCTCGCCGGACTCGCCCGCGAAGGCCTGACCGGCCTCCATCTCGCCGATGGTCGGCGCTTCGCCGACGAACACGACCTTGGCGTCGAGGGAACCGTGGCCGAGCAGCGGACGCTGCGGGGCGACGAGATGCTTCTTCGTCTCGGCGCAGGCTTCCACGAGCTGACGGAGCGCCTGCATGCGCTCGGCCTTGGTGCCGGCGGCGAGGGTGAAGATCGGCGCGTCGGGAATCGGCGAGGCGGGCGCAGCCACGGCGGGCTTGGGCGCGGCCGCGGCGACCGGGGCGGACGACGGAGCCGCGGCAGGACGGGCCGGAGCCGGCGCCGGAGCGGCCTTGGCGGGCGCAGGAGCAAGGGCGGAGGCCGGGGTCGCCGGCGTGCCGGCGAGGGCCTTCAAGGCGGCCAGGGAGTCGGCCGTGATGCTGACGCGACGGACCCCCGCGGCCTTCTGGCGCTTAAGCTCCTCCAGGAGGATGTCCAAAGCCTCTGCGGGGTCGTCGATCACGGGGTGGACAGGGATTGGAGGGCGCGGGCGAGGGTCAAATCTTTCTCGGTGATCCGATCCCCCGCGTCGTGGGTGCAAAGCCGGAGGGTCACCTGATTCCAAACATTATGGATTTCGGGATGGTGCCCCTGCTGTTCCGCGATCGCTCCGGCCTGGTTGATGAAGACAAGGGCGGCCTTGAAATCCTTAAACCTATAGGCCCTCAATAACTTAGAGCCTTCAAGCTGCCAGCCAGGCAAACCGGCCAGGCCCGCTTGGATCTGTTCGGAGGACAAGACGGCGCTCATGAAAACACCCTGTTTCGGCCGCTTTCCGGAGTCAACGCAGGGCTGAGAGAAGACCCCTATTGTGAATAAACTTGCCGTAGCCCTGCTTAACCTCCTTATAAGCGGTCAGGTTTGTCTCGGAAAATAACCAAAGTAAGAGACAAGCCCCGCAGTAATCCGGTGAGTTGACGGTCGTTAAGACGGCAAATCGAAATCCGAAGGTCGGAAACGGGCAATGCGGCGTAAGTAAACCAAGCAAAAACAAAAGATATGGAAAACAAACTGTTCGTGGGCAATCTGCCCTGGGCCGCTACCGAATCCGACATCCGCGCTCACTTCTCCCAGGCTGGCGAAGTGGTCTCCGTGGAAGTCATGATGGACAAGTTCACGGGTCGTCCTCGTGGCTTCGCCTTCGTGACCATGGGCAACGCCCAGCAGGCTCAGGATGCGATCGCTAAGACCGAAAACATCGACTTCATGGGTCGCCCCCTGAAGGTCAACGTCGCTCGTCCTCGCGAAGAGCGCCCGTCCTTCGGCGGTGACCGTCCGCGCTCCGGCGGCTTCGGCGGCGGCGAACGTCGCGGCGGCTTCGGCGGCGGCGACCGTGGTGGCTTCGGCGGCGGTTCTCGCGGCGGCTTCGGCGGCGGCGAACGTCGTGGTGGCTTCGGCGGCGGCAATCGCGGCGGCTTCGGCGGCGGCGATCGCGGCGGCTACTAATCCTCGGATTACACCTCCTACCAAGGGCGCCTTTCGGCGCCCTTTTTTGTGCCCGGGTGAGAACGGCCAATCCGCTTGTCCCGGCCGACGGCCGACGGCTTAATCCTAAGCCGATGCCCCGCCCCGCCGCCCTGCTCCTGCTCGCCGTGATGTCGGTCGGCGGACTGCTGGCCTGGCGTTGGCTGCGCCCCGGAAACCTGCGTCTTTCCGTCGACCCGCGCAGCCGCGAGGTCGCGGTGATCGATGCGCGTGAAGCGGCGGACCGACGATGCGCGGACGGCGTCCTTCGCGCGCTCGCGGAGCTGACCGATCCGACCCGTCGCGAAGTCCTGCGCGCGCGTGTCGCCGAGCTACGCGCCGCGAAGCCTGAACGCATCGAAGTCGGCTTCATGCCGGCCGGTCCGGCGGAGGCCCGACTGCCTTTGAGCCATCCGCCGGAAGAGGGAAAAACCCTGCCAGGCTTGGCCCGCGCGCAGCTCGCCGCCCTGCCCCACGGCTATCTCGTCGTGCATACCGGCGAGGTCGGCCCGATGCTCGAGACCGCCGGACGACGACGCTGGCTGGGACGCGCGCTCGTCGAAGCAGGCAAGTCCGCCGAAAGCGCCACGATCGCCGTCGGCGAAAGCGATGACGGCTCTTTCCTCGTCGCGACGGTCGCGTTCGCCTACCGGACCGGCGACGAAGCCGAGGCCGCGTTCAAGCAGCTCACCGAAAGACAGGGCGATTTCGAAGCGCTCGGCTTCGCCGCCCGTCCGGGCGCGGATCGCCTGACACGTCAGACCAAGCTCCTCGTGGTCCGCTTCGACATCGAGACCGACCTTGTCGTGCAGGCCTTGGGCCGGCGCTGAACCTCAGGCCTTCTCGAGCGTGCCGTCGGCCTTGAGGCGACGGTAGTAGCAGCCCGAACGAGCCTTGCCGTTCTCCTTGGTGTGGCAGGCGCCCTGGCCCGCCGGGCGGACCTTGTAGAGGATCGAGTTCTGCTCGCAGTTGACGCGCACCTCGAGGAGCTCGAGGAAGTCGCCGGAGGTCAGTCCCTTGATCCAAAGTTCGTTGCGAGAGGTGCTCCAGAAAGTGGCCTTCTTCTCGCGGAGGGCGGTCTGCAAAGCCAGCTCGTTGGCGTAACCAAGGATCAGGACCTCGCCCGTGACGGCGTCCTGGGCGACGGCCGGGATGACGTCGGCCTGTCCCGAGGCGATTTTACGCAATTTCTTGAAATCCAGCCGGAGGGCCTGGCCTTCTTCGAGTTCTTTGTCGGACATGTGTCCGTTTTGCAGGGGTTCGGTGCCTCATTCAAGGCTGGAAACCCCGCCCGATTATCCCTTACGCATAAGGCCTATGTCGCTCAATAATTCCGCCGACCTTTCCCGCGCCGCCACCGAAGCCCGCGGCCTCGCCATGGACGCCGTGGCCGCCTGCCACTCCGGCCACCTCGGCCTTCCCCTCGGCGCCGCCGAGATCGGCTCCGTCCTCTACGGCAACTTCCTCCGCCACGACCCGGCTGCTCCCTCCTGGATCAACCGCGACCGTTTCGTCCTCTCCGCCGGCCACGGCTCGATGTTCATCTACGGCTGGCTGCACCTCGCCGGCTTCGACCTCCCGCTCCAGGAAGTGAAGAACTTCCGCAAGCTCCACTCCAAGACCCCGGGCCACCCGGAATTCGGCGAGACCGTCGGCGTCGAAGCCACCACCGGCCCGCTCGGCCAGGGCACCGGCAACATCGTCGGCATGGCCGTCGCCGCCAAGATGGCCGCCGCCCATTTCAACACCCCTGAGCATAAGATCTTCGACCATCTCGTGGTCGGCCTCGCCGGCGACGGCTGCCTCCAGGAAGGCATCTCGCAGGAAGCCGCTTCATTCGCCGGCCGCTTCGGCCTCGATAACCTCATCATGCTCTACGACTCCAATGACGTCACCCTCGACGCCATGGCCTCGAAGACGCAGAACGAGGACACCGCCAAGCGCTACGAAGCCGCCAACTGGGAAGTCTTCCACGTCGCCCAGGGCAACGAGCTCGCCCCGATCGCCGAAGCCCTCGACAAGGCCCGCGCGAGCAAGAACGGCAAGCCGAAGCTGATCATCTGCAAGACCGTCATCGGTAAGGGCATCGCCGAAGTCCAGGGCACCTCGAAGGGCCACGGCGAAGCCGGCGTGAAGTTCGTCGACGCCTCCCGCAAGGCCCTCGGCCTGCCGGACGAGAAGTTCTACGTCTCGCCCGCCACCCGCGCCTTCTTCGACGCCCGCAAGGTCCAGCAGGCCGCCGCGCACGCCGAATGGCAGAAGACCTTCGCCGCCTGGTCCAAGGCGAACCCCGAGAAGGCCGCGATCCTCGCCAAGGCCCAGAAGGGCGACCACGGCGACGTCCAGTCCCTCCTCGCCGCCATCCCGGAGTTCGGCAAGAACTCGCTCGCGACCCGCGTGTCCGGCGAGACCTGCATCAACGCCGTCGCCAAGGCTTCCCCCCTCGTGCTCTCGGGTTCGGCCGACCTCCACGGTTCGACCAAGAACTACATCAAGGACGTCGGCGACTTCGACATCGCGACCCCGGCCGGCCGCAACCTCTACTTCGGCATCCGTGAGCACGTGATGGGCGCCATCCTCAACGGCATCGCCTACCACGGCGTGTTCAAGGGTTCCGGCGCGACGTTCCTGACGTTCTCCGACTACCTCCGCCCGTCGATCCGCGTCGCGGCCCTCGCGAAGCTCCAGGCCTTCTACATCTTCACGCACGACTCCGTCGGCGTCGGCGAAGACGGCCCGACCCACCAGCCGGTCGAGACCGTCAGCGCCCTGCGCTGCATCCCGAACCTCGACGTGGTCCGCCCGGGCGACGCCGAAGAGACCGCCGCGGCCTTCGCCCACGCCGTCGCCCGCAAGGACGGCCCGGTCGCCCTCATCCTCTCCCGCCAGAACGTCCCGTCGCTCGACGCCGTCCCGGTCGCCACGCGCCGCCAAGGCGTGCTGAAGGGAGGCTACGTCCTCCGCAAGGAGACCGCTCCCCTCACCCACATCATCATCGGCACGGGCAGCGAACTCTCGCTCGCCCTCGCGGCCGGCGAAGAACTGGGCGCGGGCGTCCGCGTCGTCTCGATGCCTTCCATGGAGATCTTCGCGCGCCAGCCGAAGTCCTATCAGGAAGAAGTCCTGCCCTCCTCGTGCTCCAAGCGCGTCAGCATCGAAGCGGGCGTGACGCTCTCGTGGGGCCGCTACGTCGGCACCGCCGGCAAGGCCATCGGCACCGACACCTTCGGCCTCTCCGCCCCGGGCGACGTGGTCATGAAGGAACTCGGCATCACGAAGGAAGCCGTCGTCGCCGCCGCCAAGGCGCTCTGAGCGAGCTAGCCACCGTGCTCCGAAGACCGGCGCCGCAAGGCCGCCGGTCTTCTTGTTTTACGGAGGCTTACTTGGCCTCGCGCAGGTCCGCCAAGGCGACGCGGAACAGGTCGCCCTGCTCCGATCCGATCAGCAGGTGCGCCGGGTCGGCCCACGCGCAGCCTTCGAGCTGAAAGGAAAGCACGGGAGGCGAAAGCGTGGCGTGCACGGCGCGTCCGCGGAAGAAGTCCTCGCCCGCCGCCGGCAGGTCGAAGACCCAGACGTTGCGGTAGGTCAGGACGGCCAGGCGCGTGCGGTCAGGCGAGAGACACGCGTCGGTCACCATGCCCCCGATGTCGAAGCGGGCGAGCTTGACGAGCGTCGCGCGCCCGCCGGCCGCCGGAATATCGGCCCGCCAGAGGTCCGTGAGCGTGTCGCGACGATGCTTGGTGAAGAGGTAGAGCTTACCACGCAGGAAGAACATCGCTTCGCAGTCGTGCGCGAGTTCGGGATCGGGGAAGGCGGTCTGATCAGGCCAGGCGAAGGTGACCTTGCGTACCGGGACCGACTCCGCGTCGGCCGCCGGTTCGGGGCAGACGTAGAAGGCGAGCTCCTTGCGGCGGGAGACGTTGTTGCCGACGTCACCGACGATCAGGTTGCCTTCATCGTCGCCGGTGAGGGCCTCCCAATCGACGTTCGTCGCGCCGGTGAGCGTCACGCCTTGGGCATACCCCTTGGGAGTGAAGACCTTCGAACCATCCGCCCTTACGGGGACGAGGATCGCTTTCGCGCCGGAGTCGGACAGGGTCCAGAAGAGGCCGGGCTGACGACGGCTCGACCATAGGGCGGAGCATTCGGGCACGAGCTTGGGGTCCAGCTTGCCGACGGTGCGCAAGGACAGCGCGGCGCCTTCCGCCATCTCGCGACGCTGCACGGCAGGCTCGGCGCACGACGCGACCGCAGCCCAGACGAGGCCGGTGAGGAGCAGCGTAGGGCGCATCCGTGCACGCTAGGCCGCGCCCCGTCCTTGGCAATCCCACGCCGTCGCTTTTGCTGTCGAAATCAGGACAGCCGCGTCCATGCTCCGGCCATGGCCCGCAAATCCTCGCGCTCGCTCTGGACAGACAAGCTCCGCGGCGTCGCGTCGGCTCCGACGGGCGCCAAGGCCCCGCGCGCCCGCGCGGCCGCGGCGGCGGGCGCGACGCGCGGCTGCCGCGCGGTGATCCTCGGCATCGACCCTTCCCTGCGCGGCACCGGCCTCGCGGTCATCGACGCCCGCGCCGAACCGATGCGCCTCCTCGCGAGCGTGACGGTGAAGCTCGGCCCGAAGCTCGCGCCCTACGAATGCCTCGGCCGCATCGCCGACGCCGTCGAAGCGCTGGCGCGCGCGCACGCGGTCACGCACGCGGCCATCGAAGAGACGATCTACGTGCAGAACTTCCGCACCGCGCAGGCCATGGGCGCCTCGCGCGGCGCCGCCCTCAGCGTGCTCGCGCGCCTGGGCGTGAAGGTCGGCGAATACGCGCCCACCCGCATCAAGCTGGCGGTGGCGGGCCACGGCTCCGCGAAGAAGGAACAGGTCGGCCGCATGGTGCGTTCGGTGCTCGGCCTCTCGGCCGAGCTCGCCTTGGACGAATCCGACGCGGCGGCGGCGGCCCTCTGCCACGCCTTCACGGCGCGCGTCTGATCAGAGCTCCTCGCTGACCGCGAATTCGTCGTGACGTCCGCGGGCCTGGCTCCACCGGGCCATGAGTTCCTCGAACGGCACCGGGCGGACCTTCTGACGCAGGTTGTAGGCGCCGGCTTCGAGGCACGCCTTGAGCTGGCCCCAGACGGCGGCGTAGGAACGCGAGAAACGGAGCGACTCGTCGCGCAGGAGGCTCGAGACGTGGCAGCAGCCGCCGACCTCGGTGACGATGAAGCGGCCGGCCTTGAGGTCCTCCATGGAATTCGCGCGGAGGTCGAAGCGGGCGAAGTGCAGGCCCGGGAAACGCTTCGCGAACTGCGTCACGGCGGCGTCGAGCTCGACGGTGGTGAGGTCGGCGCGATGGCGGCAGCGGGCGCCGTGGCCGTAGCTGCCGGTGAGGTTGAGCGTGACCTTCTGGCCGGCGGGGATGACGCGGTTGAGGTCGCGCGCATGGCAGCGCAGGAAGAGGTTGGCGCGGGAGACCGCGACTTCGTCGAGCCAGATCAGCTCCTCGAGCGTCTGCTCGCCGTCGCCGCGCACGGTGACGTCATGCTTGTGCACCAAGGCCATGATGCGGCCGTCGTCCTTGCCGGGGTTGCGGCGCCAGACGACTTCGAACTCGAAGCCCGGGATGAACTTCTGGAGGAGGAAGTCCTCCTGCGCGCCGCGCACGAGGCGTTCGAGCTGCTCCTGGGTGTGGACGAAACGCAGGCCCGCGCCGTCCTCGGCGACCTCGGGCTTGAAGACGACCGGGAAGCCGTGGCAGGCCGCGAAGGCGGCGGCGTCCTTGACCCGCTCCTCCTGCGTGTCCTCGAGCGAGAGCGCGAGGGTCGGGCAGCAACGCGAGTCGCGCTGGAACGGACGGAGCAGGAGCGACTTCGCATCGCCGATGAAACCCCCGACGCGACCGAGGGCCGGATTGGCGGAAGCGAAGGCGGTGAGGCGGCGGTGACGGAGGCTCAGGAGCACGATGCCAAGGCGGACCGGCAGGTAGAGGATCCAGCCCGGCCAGAGCGAAGGCTGCATCAGGCCGCGGACCTTCATGACGATCTCCCGGCGGCCGCGCCAGGTCATCGCGGGAACCACCCAATGGGTGAAGAACCAGATGAAGGCGAAGAGACCCAGCACGATCCACGCCGCATACTGCTTGTAACGCGGGAACTGCTCCATGAAGGGCGGCCCCAGCGTGCTGCCGAGCAGCATGAGCACCGGCGTCCAGACGAGCGCGGCGGCGAAGAGCAGCAGGGAAAGACGAGGCAGGCCGAGGCGCAGGATGCCAGCGGTGACGAACGTCGGCACGCGGCTGGCGGGGATGAAGCGCGAACTGACGATCACGAGCAGGCCGCGCGGCGAACCGAACCAGCCGGCCATGCGGTCGATCTCATGCTCCTTCACGATCCACTTGAGCGGCGCGCGGCGGAGCGCCCCGCGGCCGAGCCAACGACCCAACGAGTAGAGGACCATGTCCCCGATGAAGATGCCGACGGTGCAGGCCAGCGCGGCCCACCAGAAACCGATGATGCCTTCGGCCGCGAGCAAGCCGGCGGCGAGACAGGTCGGATCCTCCGCCACGAAGGTGCAGAGGATGATGATGATGATCAGGATCCAGAAGCGTGCGCCGTCCGAGGCCACCAGATGCGGATAAGGCTCGGTCGCCGGCACGGGAACCTGACGCTTCGCCGCCTGCCCCGCGTCGACGGACGCGATGAACCGCATGACGTCCGTGGCGGCTTCGGCGCCGTGGCCGCCTTCGACTTCGATCAGCCTGGCCTGCGGCATGAGCTTGGCCGAGTAGCGGGCGGCATCGATCGGCGTGATCCAATCGTTGCGACCATGCACGAGGAGCGCCGGACCGTTCCAGGCGCGCAACGCGGCCTTGGCGTCGGAAAGGTCGCTGTCGAAGAACACCCCGGAATAACCGCGGTTATAAGGGAGGCGATCGGCCAGGCCGAAGTGCGGCGTCGCGACGTCGAGCAGGAAGAACGGGATGTGATGGAAGAAATAGACGAACTTGTTGGCGACGGCGTTGCCGAGCAGCGTGTATTCCTGCGCGCCGGGCGCGGAGATCAGCGTGAGCGAGGCGACGCGGTCCGGATACTTGCTCGCGACCGCGAGGGCGACCATGCCACCCATGCCTTCGCCGACGAGATGGAAGCGGCCCTTGCCGAGCTTCGGCTCCATCGAACCCAGCATGTCGGCGGCGATGCTCTCATCGCTCATCGAGGCGCGCGAACGGTGGCAGGCGGTCGGCCAACGGACGGCGTAGACGCCGCCTACTCCCTTCCCGGAGTTCGTCTTGACGAGATCGACGGCGGTCCGGTCCCATTCATGGCCGCCGTCCGGCAGACGGGGGATGACCACGACCGGCAGGGCGTCGCGGACCTGAGCAGCGCTGATCTGATGGAACTCCACCTGGTGCGCCAGCTCGGCCTTGGGCTGACGATCGGCGGAAGTCACCCAGCGGGAGACGAGGACCAGCAGTACGTAGGCCGCCAGGACGATCCACTTGACCGGAACGCGCCCGAGGTTGCGCTTGCGCTCGGCTGAGGTAGACATCCGAACCTCATCAAAGGTCGTCGGCCCCTCGGGGCAAGACGGGAAGGTCGTTTCAGCCTACGATTACCCCATTTATGGCTTCCGTAAGGCGGCCAAGCCCTCTTGTCTTGGGACACGTGCAACCCACCGGAAAGGAACTCCCAGGCCTCAGGGTCACCGTCGACAAGGTGTCCCACCACCGGGATGCGAACTTCCCCCCGGAAACCCCGCACGCCTTCGTCTACTTCCTCACCATCAGCAACCTCTCCCAGGAGACGGTCAAGCTGCTGGGCCGGAAATGGATCATCCGCTCGCCGGACGGCCAGATCGAGATCTTCGAAGGCGACGGCATCGTCGGCGAGACCCCCACCCTGCCCCCGGGCGAGCAGTTCTCTTACAACAGCTACCACCTCGCCGGCGGCCCGCGGACGGCCGAAGGCTCCTTCCATGGCACGACTTCGACCGGCGAGCATATCTTCACGCGCATCCCGGTCTTCGCGATGACGCCGCCCCCCGACCCTTCCTGATGCGACTTACCGACCTCAACTCCGGCCGTGAAATCGGCGCCAACTGCATGCTCGCCGAATTCGGCGGCCTGCGGCTGGTGTTCGACTGCGGCCTCCACCCCAAGCTCGACGGACGCAAGGCGCTCCCGCAGATCGACAAGATCCAGGGCTCCGTCGACGGCGTGATCCTCACGCACTGCCACCTCGACCACCTCGGTTCGCTGCCGCTGCTGCTCAAGCAGCACCCGTCGGCCCGCGTCTACGCCTCCGCCGCGACGACCCTCTTCGTCCGCCGCCTGCTCAGCAATTCGATCCAGGTGATGAAGCGCCAGCGCGAGGAGACCGGCAACGCCGACTACCCGCTGTACGTCGAGACCGACGTCGAACGCGTCGAGCACGCCCTCGCGGCAGTGCCCCTCGCCAACCCGCGCATCATCGGCCGCGGCGGCGAAGAAGTCGCCCTCACCTTCCACCTCGCCGGGCACGTGGCCGGCGCGGTCGGCTGCCTCGTCGAGCACCGCAAGAAGAAGCACTTCTTCACCGGAGACGTCCATTTCCAGGCCCAACGCACCGTCGCCGGAGCAAACTTCCCCCGCACCCCGGTCGACACCCTCGTGATGGAATGCACGCGCGGGGCGACGACCACCGTGCCGTCCTTCAACCGCGGCAAGGAAGAACAGCGTCTGATCAAGGCGATCAACGAAGTCTGCGACGAAGGCGGGTCCGTCCTCCTCCCGGCCTTCGCCTTCGGACGCATGCAGGAGATCCTGCTGCTGCTCCAGGACGCCGCCGATTCGGGCGACCTCGCCGACGTGCCGATCTTCTGTTCCGGCCTCGGCCTCGACCTCTGCGACTACCTCGACGCGGCGAGCAAGAAGACCAAGCAGGTGAAGTTCAGCCGTCAGGTCCTGCGCGACCTCGGCATCCTGCCCCTCTCGCGCAAATACGTGCAGCCCGGCAAGAACATGCCCGAACGCGGCATCTACCTGCTCTCGAGCGGCATGCTCGTCGAGAAGACGCCGGCCTGGCGCGTCGCCGCCAACATGCTCGACCACGAGGAGAACGCGGTGTTCTTCGTCGGCTACTGCGATCCGGAGACCCCGGGCGGCGAACTCATCGGCATGAACCCCGGCGGCGAGTTCAAGTTCAAGTCCCTCGACCATACGTCGACCCTGCGCGCCAAGGTCGAACGCTTCCACCTGAGCGGCCACGCCGACCGCGAGGAGCTCGTCGACTTCGCCAAGGACCTCGCCCCCAAGGACATCATCCTCACCCACGGCGACCCGCCCGCCCGCGCGTGGATGAAGGAGACCCTCGCCGCCGCGCTGCCCGGCGCGCGCATCCACGACCCTGAACCGGGCGTCCCGCTCGCGCTGTGACCCTCCTGCCGCAGTCCGTCGAAGACTGGCGCGAGTTCACGCTCACGCGTGGTCCGCGCATGGCGGCCGAGGCATTCCTGCTCAAGCTGGCTGAGATCGGCCCGGCGGAACAACGGGCGGCCCTGTGCGGCCTGCCCGACACGCGCACGCTGACGCGCCGCTTCGAGGAAGCCTGGCCTCTGCGCGAAGAGGCCCTGGGTGGCGTGCCCTTCCTGACCAAGGACCTGTATTTCCGTCAGGACGAACCGACGTTCGCGGGCTCGACGTTCCTGCCGCAGGAGATCGGCGCCGCGCGCGCAACGTCGTCGCTGCCCGCCGCCTTCGAAAACGACGCCGGTGCGATCGAGTGCGGACGCACGCAACTCAATGAATTCGCGTTCGGCCTGAGCGGCGAGAACCCGCACTTCGGCGACTGCCCGCACCCGACGCATCCTGACCTGCTCGCCGGCGGCTCGAGTTCCGGCTCCGCCTTCGCCGTCGCGCGCGGGCTGGTGCCCTTCGCGCTCGCGACCGACACGGCCGGCTCGATCCGCGTGCCTTGCGGCTACTGCGGCGTGTGGGGCCTGCGCCTCTCGCCCGACGTCGCGCCCGTCGGCGACATCTTCCCGCTCTCGCCCGGCTACGACACCCAAGGATGGATCGCCCGCTCCGCCGCTGACCTGCGCCAGGTCTCCGCCGCGGTCCTCGGCGAAGCGCCGCCCGCCGGCGCCGGGCTCTGGGCCGGCGACCTCGGCCTCGGCATCCCCGCCCCTGAACTCGAAGCCATGCGTGCCGTCGCGATGAAGGCGGGGGCGCAGGAAGACGTCGCCGCCTCGATGCTGCTGCGGCTCGCCTGCGCCGACGCGGCCGACGCCTATCCGGTGCTCGGCGGCCACGCCGCCGCGCGAGTCCACGCCGCCTGGCTCGAACGCCGCCGCGCCGAATACGATCCGGCGGTCTGGGCGCGGCTCGACGCCGGCCGTCGCCGGACCTACGACGAGCTCCGCACGGCCGAGGCCGCGCGCGCCCGCGTGGCCAACGCCTTCCGCACGGTCTTCCGCCGCCACCACTTCATCGCCCTGCCCGCGACCTTCGGCGGCGCGGTGAGCAAGGCCGCCGCGGACGACGCCCACCGCCGTCGCCTGCTCGCGCTCAACGCGCCGGCCTCGCTCGCGGGCCTGCCCGTAGTGGCCGCGCCAGCACGTCTGCCGAACGGCCTTACCGCCGGGGTGCAGTTCATCTTCCCCGACATGGCGAACTTCGGCTGGGACTCCGTCCTCGGCCGGCTCGCCTGATCAGAGACGCTTGCGGCGCATGTGCGCCGACGGCTGACCCAGCGCCTCGCGGTATTTCGCCACGGTGCGGCGCGCGATCTGGACGCCGCGCTTGCGCAGCTCGGCCGTGATCGCCTCGTCGGCCAGGGGCTCGGCGGGGTTCTCGCGGGCGAGGATGTCGGCGATCATCTCCTGCACGCCTTCCTGGGCGACGGTGCCGCCATCGGAAGTCGAGACGCCGGAGGTGAAGAACCAGCGGAATTCGCGGAGGCCGTGCGGCGTGAGCATCCACTTGTTGGCCGCGGCGCGGCCGACGGTGGTCTCATGCACGCCCATCTCCTTGGCGACGTCGGTCATGGTCAGCGGACGCAGGCGCGAGGGTCCGTGCTCGAAGAAATCGGCCTGCCGCTCGAGGATGATGTGCGCGAGCTTCTCGATGGTGCGCTGACGTTCTTCGATGGCGCCGATGAGGAACTTGCCCTGACGCATGCGCTCGAGGATGTAGGCGCGCTCCTTCTCGCCGAGGGCCTGGCCGGCGAGCATGTCCTTGTAGGCCGGCGCGAGGCGGAGCTTCGGGACGTGGCGGTCGTCCATGATGACCTTCCACCTGCCGTCCTGGTCCATCTCGACGGTGGCGTCCGGCGTGACGACGCGGTTGTCGTCGCGCGCGAAGCGGCGGGCGGGGACGGTCTCGAGCTTGGCGAGTTCGGCGAGGGCCTCGCGGATGTCGTCGAGCTCGACGTCGAGGATGCGCGCGCATTCCTCGAGGCGGCGGCCCATCATGGGCTCCCAGCAGTCGCTGATCAGCCGGGCCGCGGTGGAGAGACCCCGGCCGCGCTGACGCAGCTGGGCGAGGAAACATTCGCGGAGGTCCCGGGCGCCGATGCCGGGCGGGTCGAAGGCCATCAGCAGCGTGTGGGCCGTCATGACGGCCTCGTAAGGCTGGCCGGAGCGCAGCGCGAGGGTCGAGAGGTCTTCTTCGACGAATCCGCGTTCGTCGAGCGAGGCGATGAGGAGCTTCAGGGCCTCCTGCACGGCAGGGTCTTCGCTGGCGGTCCGGGCCTGGTCGGCGAGGTGTTCCGAAAGCGAGGCTTCGCCGGTGGCCGACTCCATCATGTGTCGGCGGCGTTCTTCGTCTTCCTGCGTGTACCCTTGGGAACGGATCTCCTCGTAGTAGCTCTCGTCCCAGTCCTCCTTCATGCGCTTCAGGGCGTCGAAATCATCGTCGCCCAGTTCAAGTTCGCGGGGGCCGTCCTCCTCGGGCTCGTCGGCCGGCAGCGGGGCGTCGAGGCTCTCGTTGGAGACCGGTTCGACCTCCTCGAGCAGCGGGTTGGCGGCCAGCTCGGAGGAAATCTCACGCAGGAGCTCGGCCGCAGGCACCTGGAGGATGCGGAGCGACTGGCGAAGCTGCGGCGTCAGGACGAGGCCTTGGACCTGCTTCTGCGATTGATTGATGCCTTGGTTGCCCATCGAACGGAACCGATGAAAAAGGGGTCTGAGGCGATTTGCAAAGGGTATCGCAGGCCCTGAAGCCTTGCGCCCACCCGCCCGAGCGGCCACCATGGCTTCGACAGGCCTCGCGGCCGGCACGATGCGCACGTTCCATCTCATGAAAGGCGAAGCCGTCTCCGCCCCCCTCTCCGAGGCCGAGGTCGCCGCCATGATCGCCTCGGGCGAACTGAAGGCCGAGCACCCTTGCCACCTGGTCGGCGAAGACGCCTGGCGGACGGTCGGGGACTTCTTCCCCATGGGCTCGGGACTCAAGGTGCGCGCCAAGAAGGATCCGCCCAGCGCGGCCGAGCAGATCAGCACGGCGAACCGGATCGACGACCTCACGCGCCGCCGCCTGCTCGTGTACGGGCTCGCCGACGCCGTCACCATCGACCAGTTCACTCAGGCGCAGGCCGTGACGGCGATCGTCGCCCGGGAACGCGAACTTCGCAGCCGGTGGCTCGCGCACCGCACGGCGCAGGTCAGCGCCTTCGTCGCCTTCCTCGTGGCCGGCGTCGCGGTCTGCTCCACCGTCAACCCGGTGAGCCTGCGGATCGAGAAGTCCGCCGCCCTCCTCCAGCAGCAGGACGGCGACGCGAAGGCGAATTATTCCGTGCTGCGCAGCACGCTGCGCGACCGCGCCTATCTCATCGAACGCGAACGCCGGGAGAACGGCTTCTCGCCGCGACCGGCGGGAAAGTAAGCCGGCTCAGCGCGCGCGAGGCGTCCAGCAGTCCGGCTCGGAGCAACGACCGAGGCTCGCCGGCGTGAGGCGCGTGACCTTGCCGGTCACGCTGTCGACGACGGCCAGCCATTCGCCCTGCGCGGCCACGAGGTGACGTCCGTCGGCGCACCAGGAGGCGTGCGCGAGCGGAGCCGGGCTGGCGGTCTCGATGGCACGCACGCTGCCGGCGCCAAGGTCGATGACGCCGAGACGCAGGCTTCCCGACTGGTAGGTGAAGACGAGCTGGTTGGGGACGACCGGATTCCAGCGCGGCTCGGTGCTGTAGTTGAAACCGGTGGCGACGGGCTGCAGGGCGCCGCCGGAGGAATTCGCGACATAGATGCCGGGACGGCCGGTGGGGCCGCCGGTGAGCGCGAAGCGGGAACCATCGGGCGACCAGGCCGGATCGGTGTTCACCCACTGCTTGTTCGGAGCCTTGATGACGCGGGTCGGCGACTGTCCCTGCGGGCCGGCGACGAAGATATCCATCGTCTCCTTGTTGGAGGAAGCGAAGGCGATGCGTCCGTCGGGGCCGCTGCTGGCCGCGCCGAGGGCGCCGCGCACGTTGACGATGACCTTGGCGGCCTCGCCGACGCCGTTGGTCGAGAAGATCTCGGGCCAGTTGGAGCGGAAGGAGGAGATGAAGAACACGCGCGAACCGTCGGCGGACCAGCGTGGGCCGATCGAGGTGTTGCGGTAGTTCGTCAGGCGCAGCGTCTTCGAGCGGGCGAGGTTGGTGACGTAGATCTCGGCATGGCCGGTGTAGCGCGAGACGAACGCGATCTTGGTGTCGGCGTAGAGAGGCTTCAGCTGCCAGCGGCGGCCGAGCCCGACGATCGCGGCGTCGGCGACCTTGAGCGCGAGCTGATCCTCGTCGCGGGCCTCGACGTTGGCCGAAAAAGCATAGGAAGCGCTGTCGCAAGCGACGACCGCGGTGTTGGCGGTGCGGCCGATGCGCAGCTTCACGGACGAGGACGGCGAGAGCTGGATCGCTCCGTGCGCCGAGAGGGCGAACTGCACGAGGTTGCCGAGCACGGGATCGTCGGAGACGACGGCGACGGACACGACGCCCTTCGCGGCGAGGGCCGCGATGTCCTCGTTCACCACGACCTTCTGGCCGAAGAGCGGTGCGGTGAGAAGGACGGCGAACAGGGCGAGGAAACGCATCGATGAAGGGGATTAGAAGGTTAGCAGTTTGACCTAGGTAGGGCGGGGAGTTCAATCCCGCTGATGTCGCTCGATAAGGAATCCGTCCAGAAGGCCCTTGGTCAGGTCCGCTACCCCGGATACAGCCGGGACATCGTCTCGTTCGGCCTGGTCAAAGGCATCGAGGTCACCCTCGACGGCAAGGTCAGCGTCGGCCTGGCCGTGACGAGCGCCGACCCCGAGATCCCGAAGAAACTCTACGCCGACATCGAGACCGTGCTCAAGGGCCTCGGCGCCCGCCAGCCCGAGATCGCCATCACCGTCACCGTCCCGAAGGGCGCCCCCGCGGCCGCCGCCCCTTCGGCCCCCGCCAAGCTGCCCGCCGACGCCGGCGTCGGCCAGGTGAAGCACATCATCGCCGTCGCCAGCGGCAAGGGCGGGGTCGGCAAGTCCACCTTCGCGGTCAACCTGGCCTGCGCCCTCGCCCGCGACCTCGCCGAGCGCGGCCGTCCCGGCCGGGTCGGCCTGATGGACTGCGATATCTACGGCCCTTCGGTCCCCCTGATGATCGGGGTCAACGCCCGTCCGATGCTGGAAGGCGACACCCTTATCCCGCTGGAGAACTTCGGCGTGAAGGTCATGTCCATGGGTCTCCTCATCGACGCCGACGCCCCCGTCGTCTGGCGCGGCCCGATGATCATGAAGACCATCTCGCAGTTCGCCACGAACGTCCGCTGGGGCGAACTGGACGTGCTCCTGATCGACCTCCCCCCGGGCACGGGCGACGCCCAGCTCTCGATCGCCCAGTCGATGGCCCTGAGCGGCGCCATCATCGTGACCACCCCCCAGACCGCCGCGGTCTCGGTGGCCCTCCGCGGCGCCGCGATGTTCGCCAAGGTCGGCGTCCCCATCCTCGGCGTGGCCGAGAACATGAGCTTCCTGGAGGGCGCGGACGGCTCCCGCCAGCACCTGTTCGGTCAGGGCGGCGGCCTGAAGGTCGCGACGGCCCTGGATTCGATCCTGCTGGGCGAAGTCCCGCTGGATCCGGCCATCCGCCAGGGCGGCGACCACGGCATCCCCGTGGTGATAAGCCACCCGGACGGCAATCCGGCCCGCGTCTTCCGCTCGATCGGCCTGACGGTCCTCAACGGCCTGCAAAAGGCGTCTTAAAAATCCGGGCGAGCCTCCGGCTTGCCACGTCGTCATATTTTCCTCAAAACATGACCAGCATGAGTGAAGAGTCGTCCGAAACGCCGCCCGCCGCCGACCTGGCCGCGCGGTCGTCGCTTTACGCGGAGTTCCTCGCGGAGCGTGAGGAAATCCTCCGTCACAAGTGGATCGAATCCGAGAAGGCCGGCTGCGACATCGGCTTCGAGCGCGCGCTGCTGGATTGGACCCGTCACCACCGCGCGCGCTGGCGTCAGCTGCGCCGCGGCGGCAAGCCCGCCTGAGGCCGCCCATCTTCCCCCGCCAAACAGAAGGGCCGGCTCGCATCGCTGCGGCCGGCCCTTCTGGCTGAGGAGGCTCGGAAGCTTAGCCCTTGATCTCCTTATGCAGCGTGTGACGGCGCATGGAGGGGTTGTACTTCTTGAGCTCCACCTTCTCCTGGGAAAGCTTCTTGTTACGGGTGGTCATGTAACGGGAAGGGCGCTTGCCCTCCTTACGGGCTTCGGTGCATTCAATGATGACGATTTCGCGGGGCATGGTCTGAGTCGGTTGGAAGGTTGAGGTTTGGGAACGGGCAAGGTCGGAGCAAGCCCGAAAAAGAGCCGGGCGGCCTTTTGAGCCGCCCGGATCGGACCGAAGGTGGGGTCAATCAGCCCCAGAGACGCTTCTTATGGCGATTTTCCTTCGAGCGCTTGCGGCGCTTGTGCTTGTTCATCTTCAGACGACGCTTCTTCTTGAGGCTTCCCATGGGTGATAGTGAATCGCAACTTGGCGACCCGATGGCCGACAGTAAAGCCGAAACTAAGCCGAAATAACGGTCTCCGCCACCCAAGCCCCGGCACCCCAGACCCTGTGGACGTCCGCGCGCAAGCCGGCTTGGTCGAAACCGTCTTTCACCCAGGCGAAACAGGCGCTGCCGCTGCCGGTCATATGCCATTCCGCCCCGGTGACGCGGCGGAGCGACGCCAGTCCGGCCGGCAGGGCGACATACTTGGCGAAGACGGGAGCGGCCAGGTCGTTGCCGATTCGGGCGGGGTCGGCGGAGGGGCTTCCGATCCAAGCCGTGAGTCCGGCTTCGGCTTGGTCCGTAGGGCGATATTTCCCGGCCTTGGCGAGCAAACCGTAGGCTTCAGGGGTGGGCACGCCGAAAGGCGGCTTGGCGAGGACGACCTTGCGGCCCGCCAAGGCGGCGCGCGCGGCCTCCGGCAGGATCGTCAGGCGCTCTCCCCTGCCCCGCATGACCGCGGCCTGGCCGCGCACGAAGAAAGGACAGTCGGAACCGACTTCGGCCGCGAGCGCTTCGAGCGCCTCGGGTCCGAGCGGATCGCCCGACGCGCGGTCGAGCAGACGCAAGGCCGCGGCGGCGTCGGCGCTGCCTCCGCCGAGTCCGGCGCCATGCGGCACCTTCTTGCTGAGATGGAAATGACCGGCCGGCGCGGACGGACGGCGACGCGCGTAGGCGGCCGCGGCCTTGAGCACGAGGTTCGTGCCGTCGACCGGCAACGCCGGGTCATCGCACGTGAGGCCGAGCGGGCGGCCGACTTCGAGCGTGAGGGTGTCGGCGAGCGCGACCGGCGCCACGAGGCTGACAAGTTCATGGAAGCCGTCCGCCCTCCGGCCGGTGATGGCCAGCGACAGGTTCAGTTTCGCTTGGGCGGCTTCGACGAGCACGCGGCACGATGCTCCGGCCGCCCCGCGGAGGCGAGGCGAATCAGCGGTTCAGGCCCGCGGGTGCGACTTGCGATGGACCTCGCGGAGCTTGGCGACGCTGAGGTGCGTGTAGATCTGCGTGGTCGAAAGGGACGCGTGGCCGAGCTGCTCCTGGACGAGACGGAGGTCGGCGCCGTTGGAGAGCAGGTGCGTCGCGCACGCGTGGCGCAGCTTGTGCGGGGTGAGGTCCGCCGGCAGGCCGGCGAGCGCGAGCTTGCGCTTCAGCATCAGCTGGACCGCGCGCGGATGGAGCCTTCCGCCGCGGGCGGCGAGCAGCAGCGGTTCGCCGCGGGCGGGCGCGCCGCGCAGGGCGAGATAGGCCTTCACGGCGGTCACGGCCGCGTCGCCGACGGGCACGACGCGTTCCTTCGAGCCTTTGCCCATCAGACGCACGAGGCCGGAGCCGAGGTCGAGGTCGCCGCCGTCGATGCCGCAGAGTTCGGACACGCGGAGGCCGCCGCCGTAGAGCAGTTCGAGGACCGCCATGTCGCGCGCGGCCTCCTGCGGGTCGTCCTTCTCGGCATCTTCCGCGGCGTCCAGCAGCGCGTCGGTCTGCGCCTCGGTCAGGAACTTCGGCAACGATTTCGGCAGCTTGGGCAGCACGAGGCCGGCGGCCGGCGTCGTGGCGATGCCGCCGCGCTCGCGGAGATCGGCGAGGAAGGCGCGCAGGGCCGAGACCTGGTTATGCACCGAACGGCGGTTGTGCGTGCCCTGGCGCTCGATCACGAAGTCGCGCAGGTTGCGCGCGGTGAGCTTGGACCAGTCGCCGTCCCAGCCGCCGTTGGACTTCATCCACAGCGCGAAGCCCTTGAGGGAACGCCCGTAGGTCAGGCAAGAACGCGCGGCCAACCGACGTCCCGCGAGCTGACGCGTCAGGAAATCAGAGACCTGGGCCGAGCCCGGCCAATCCGTCGGTTCCCCGTCGTCTGGCTGGACGGGGCGACGCTTCACGGCTGCGGCTGCTTGCCGTGGACGGCACGCACCGTGATGCCGATGCCGCCGCGGACGCCGAAGGCGCCGGTGACTTCACACCAGATCGGGTCGATCGCGGCGACGAGGTCGTCGAGGATCTTGTTGGTCAGGTGTTCGTGGAACATGCCCTGCTGGCGGTAGCTCCAGTAGTAGAGCTTGAGGGACTTCGACTCCACGATGCGCGGACCCGGCACGTAGCGGATCGTGATCTTGGCGAAGTCGGGCTGGCCGGTCGCCGGGCACAGGCAGGTGAACTCGTCCGTCGTCAGTTCGACGGTGTAGTTCCGGCCCGCGTTGCGGTTCGGGAAGGTCTCCAGCGTCTGCTGGGGCTTGTTCTGGGTGTTCCCGAGGTGGGAGAGCCCGGTGAGGTCCTGAGGCTGAGTGGCCATGCGGACAGGCAACCTATCCCGACGAAAGAGACAAGCGTCGAACGGCGAAAAGCCCCGGGCAGCCCAAACTGCTTGCCACCTTGGCCCGGCGGGGTTGCCTCGATGCACCCACGCCGCATGCACGTCCGGGCCATCGCCATCCTCGGAGCCACCGGCTCCATCGGCACGACCACCCTGAGCGTCGTGCGGGCCCACCCGTCCCGCCTGCGCATCGCCGGACTGGCCGCCCACTCGCGCTGGCGCGAGCTCGTCGCACCGGCCAAGGAATTCGGAGTCGGTGTCATCGCCCTGGCCGACCCGGCCGCCGCCGCCGAAGCCCGTGCTTCCGGCGCCTTCCCCGCCGGCACCCGCATCCTCGAAGGCACCGCCGGCCTGACCGAAGTCGCCTGCCTCCCCGAGGTCTCGATGGTCGTCTCCGCCGTCGTCGGCACCGCCGGCCTCGCGCCGACGCTCGCCGCGCTCAAGGCGAAGAAGGACGTCGCCCTCGCGAGCAAGGAACTCCTCGTGCTCGCCGGCAAGTTCGTCACGGAAGCGGCCCGCGTCTCCGGCGCGCGCCTGCTGCCGGTCGACAGCGAGCACAACGCGATCCATCAGCTCCTGCGCGACAAGCCCAAGGGCGACGTCGCCCGCCTCGTGCTCACCGCCTCGGGCGGCGCCTTCCGCGACACGCCGATCGCCGACCTCCGTCACGTCACGCCCGACCAGGCGCTCAAGCATCCGAACTGGAGCATGGGCCCGAAGGTCACCATCGATTCCGCGACGATGGCCAACAAAGGCCTCGAGGTGATCGAAGCGCGCTGGCTCTTCGACGTCCCTGCCGACCGCATCGACGTGGTCGTCCACCCCCAGAGCATCATCCACTCCTTGGTGACGCTGGCCGACGGCAGCCTCCAGGCGCTGCTCTCGCCGCCTTCGATGGCGTATCCGATCCAGGACTGCCTGCTCTTCCCGGACCGTCTGCCCTGCCCCGCCCCGCGGCTCGACCTCGCCCAAGCCCTCACGCTGGGCATGACCCCGCCGGACCCCGCCCGCTACCCCTGCCTCGGCCTGGCCCGCGCGGCGGCCGCCGCCGGTGGCACCGCCCCGGCGGTCTTCAACGCGGCCAATGAGGTCGCCGTGGACGCCTTCGTGGCCGGCAAACTGCCCTTCACCGGCATCGCCGAGCTCGTCGGCCGCACCCTGGCCGCCGTCCCGTCCCGCGAACCGTCATCCTTGGACGAAGTCCTCGCCGCCGACGCCGAGACCCGCGTGGTCGCGTCCAGGCTCGCCCCGGGCCTCGGCCTTTGAGATAACCCTTTCCTTCCCTTTACATGGACAACCTTTCTTTCGGCGACCTCCTCGGCTCCCTCTGGGGCCTCGCCCTCGTCGCCATCTTCTTCGGCGGCTCGATCTTCGTGCACGAGCTCGGCCACTTCCTCGCCGCCCGCCGCCGCGGCCTGAAGATCGAACGCTTCTCGATCGGCTTCGGCCCGCGCCTCTTCGGCTGGACCGGCAAGGACGGCGTCGACTACCGCGTCTCGATCATCCCGCTCGGCGGCTACGTCGCCCTGCCCCAGCTCGCCGAGATGGAAGGCATCGAGGGCGCGAGCAGCGAGGAAGCCGAGAAGCTCCCGAAGATCTCCTACGCCGACAAGATGATCGTCTCGGTCATGGGCGCGGTCTTCAACGTCATCTTCGCCTTCGCGCTCGCCTGCGTGCTCTGGGTCACCGGCGTGCCGGTCGCCTCGGGCAGCAACTCCACCGTCATCGGCTACGTCCCTGAGCAGGTCGTGACGAGCTCCGGACACCTCGCCGAACTCGGCCTGGGCAACACGGTCCCTGGACCCGCGTTCAAGGCCGGCCTGCGTTCGGGCGACAAGATCCTCTCGGTCGACGACGCCACGATCACCAACTTCAACCAGGTCAGCGAAGCCGTCATGCTCGGCAACCGCAAGGACTCGTCAGGCAACCCGACCGCGACCTTCAAGGTCGAACGCGGCGGCGAGACGCTCGAGATCGTCGTCCAGCCCGCGCGACTGGAGGTCAACTCGCAGTCGGGCGACAAGGTCCGCGTGGCCGGCATCCAGCCCCGCACCGCCGTCATCGTCGGCACGCCCGCCCCGGGCTCGCCCGCGGAGAAGGCCGGCCTGAAGTCCGGCGACCGCATCCTCTCCATCGACGGACAGCCGCTGAACAACACCGTCGAGTTCCGCGAGATCCTCCGCAAGGGCGGCGCCAAGCCCCGCACCCTCCTGATCGAGCAGGCCGACGGCGTCTCCGCCAAGGTCGTCATCACCCCGCAGATGACGACGACCGTCAACCCGGTCAGCATCATCGCCTACGGCGAAGACCGCCGCCACTCGCTCATCCTCGTCCCCGCGACGCGCGACCTCCTCTCCAAGGACCCCGAGGCCGTGCGCGACCAGCTCATGGTGCTCGGCGTCTCGCCCGACGACCCCGCCCTCGCCGAGACGCTCAAGATCGGCACGATTGTCGACATGGTCGACGGCCGCGACCAGCTCGTCTCGATCCGCTCGATCGACGGCCTCGTGAAGGCGGTCGGGCGCACGCCCCGCGACCTGACGATCTACTGGAAGCGAGCCAACGGCGACGCCGGCAACCTCACGCTCAAGAAGGCCCACTCCGTCGACAAGCAGCCGGTGCAGCACGCCCAGATCGGCACGTATTTCATCAGCCAGCCCGAGCTCGCCTACCGCAACCCTTGGGAGACCTGCGTGGGCATCGTGAAGTCGACCTTCACGACCCTCGGCCGCCTCTTCGACCGCGGCTCGGACATCCAGGTCAAGCAGCTCGCCTCGGTGATCTCGATCACCAAGACCTACTACAACCTCTCGGAAGACATCCGCCGCGTGCTCTGGTTCACGGTGCTCATCAACCTGAACCTCGCCGTCCTCAACCTGCTGCCGATCCCCGTGCTCGACGGCGGCCACATGCTCATCGCCACCATCCAGCGCTTCACCAAGGGCCTGCTGAGCAACAAGGCGGTCATCATCCTGCAGTACACCTTCATGGCCCTCCTGTTCTCGCTGATGGCCTACATCATCCTGCACGACGTACGCCGTTGCTCCGGCGACAGCGAACTCCAGCTCAAGCAGCAGCTCCTGGAACGCCACGTCTACAAGCCGCAGGACTTCAGCGCGAAGAAGTGAGCCGAGCCTGAAGGCGGCGCAGGGCCAGAGCTAGGCGCAGGGCCAGAGCTAGAGCTAGGGCTTGGGCTAGGGCTAGGGTTAGGGTCAGCATGAAATGCATTTGCATCCCATGCCGCTCTCCTAGCCCTGGCCCCAGCTCTAGCCCTAGCCCTTGCTCACTTCCAATTCGCCTCGTCCTGCGGAACCTTATCCCTTTATCTATCGTCATACCCTCATGGAAAAGCCCCTCCCGGAAAACTCCCGCCGCAACTTCCTCGGCAGCCTCGGCGCCGCCTTCGCCGCCCTCAGCATCCCGGCCGGACTCGCCGCCGCCCAGGCCGCGACCGACGCCGCCGGCAACCCGATCCCGAAAAAGGTCATCTCAAACCCGTACATCTACAAGTTCTCCATCGGCAAGTTCGAGGCCTGGTCCATCAGCGACGGCTTCGGCACCTTCAAGCAGGGCGTGACCAAGAAGATGTGGCCGCCGGCCGAGCGCGCCGAGATGTCCAAGGCGCTGACCGCCCTCGGCGAGCGCCCGGATGACATGACCCTCTACGTGAACATCCTGCTCCTGCGAAGGGACAAGGAGGTCATCCTCGTCGACGCCGGCTTCGGCCCCCACAAGAACGCCACGTGGGGCTGGCTCGCCGACGCGATGGACAGCATCGGCATCGAGTTCAAGGACGTCACCCACGCCCTCCTCAGCCACTCGCACATCGACCACATCGGCGGCCTCGCCAGCGGCGGCAAGATCCTCTTCCCCAACGCGGCCGTCCACGTACTCAAGGAGGAAGTCGACTTCTGGCGCGGCAAGGAACCCGACTTCTCCAAGTCGCACCGCACCGACGACATCAAGGGCATGATCCGCAACGTCCGCGGTTCGTTCGACACGCTGCAGCCCAACCTGGTCATCCATAAGGACGGCGACCAGATCCTCGACGGCGCGATCACGATCCTCGCCGCCCCGGGACACACCGACGGCCATGCGATCTTCCGCATCAAGTCGGGCAACGACTCCCTGCTCCACATCTCGGACCTCGCCCACAACCACGTGCTCATGCTCGAGGACCCGAACTGGTTCATCGACTTCGACCACAATCCGGAAGTGGCCATCGCGACCCGCAAGAAGGTCTTCGCCGAGATCGCGGCCACCAAGGAGCGCGCCTACGGCTTCCACCTCCCCTGGCCCGGCCTGGGCGTGGTCGTCCCCAACGGCCGCAAGGGTTACCAGTGGATTCCGTCGTCCCATCGCTGGGATTTCTGACGCTCGTTGACCTCTGCGGGCAAAGGGGTTGAGTTGACCCCATGCCTTCGGAGTATTGTCCCTCCCGCCACCGCACGGTCCGCCGCCTCACCCGCGTCGTGAACGTCGGCGGCGTGGGCGTGGGCGGCGATAACCCGATCCGGGTCCAGTCGATGACGACCTCCGACACGGAGGACGTCGCGGCGACGGTCGCGCAGGCGATCCGCCTGGCCGAAGCGGGCAGCGAGATCATCCGCATCACGGCCCCGAACAAGGCCGCCGCCGCCGCGCTCAAGGAGATCCGCGCGAAGTTCCGCGCCGCGGGCTTCACGCAGCCGCTGGTCGCCGACATCCACTTCCTCCCCGCCGCGGCGATGGAGGCCGTCGAGCACGTGGAGAAGATCCGCGTGAACCCCGGCAACTACGCCGACAAGAAGAAGTTCGCGGTGCTGGAATACACCGACGCGGCCTACGCCGAGGAACTGGAGCGCCTGCACGCGGCTTTCTCGCCGCTGGTGCTCCGTGCCAAGGAGCTCGGCCGCTCCCTGCGTATCGGCACCAACCACGGCTCGCTTTCGGACCGCATCATGAACCGATTCGGCGACTCGCCGAACGGGATGGTGGAATCGGCCCTCGAGTTCATCCGCATCGCGGAATCGCACGGCTTCAAGGACATGGTGCTGTCGATGAAGTCCTCGAACCCCAAGGTGATGGTCGAGGCCTACCGCCTCGCGGTCGCCCGCATGACGGAGCTCGGCATGGACTACCCTCTCCACCTCGGCGTCACCGAGGCCGGCGAAGGCGAGGACGCCCGCATCAAGTCCGCCATCGGCATCGGCTCGCTCCTTGCCGACGGCTTGGGCGACACCATCCGCGTCTCGCTCACGGAAGACCCGTGGCACGAGATCCCGGTCTGCCGCGAGATCGTCCGCCGCGCCGAAGCCCTGGCCGCCTTGGGCGCCGCTTCGACCGCCGCCCTGCCCGCCGACCCGGCGGACCCTTTCTCGTTCGCCCGTCGCGAGACGGAGACCATCACGCTGTCGACGAAGTGCCTCGCCGGCTCCGCCGAAACGCCTCGCGTGATCGTCCGCAGCGTCGCCGGCCTCGCCGACTGGCAGGCCGCGGCCAAGGAACTCCTCGACGCCCACGCCGCCCAGCGCGAAGTACGCGCCGAAGGACTGCTGGTGCGCCTCGATGACGTCGCTCATGCCGCCGGACTGCGCTCCCTGCGCAAAGCCCTCGGCCAGGCCGTGCCCGCGCTCTTCGTCGAGACCACGCTCTCGCCCGCCGACTTCCCGTTCGACGGCGACGGCTGCCGCCTGGTGGTCGTGAAGGCTTTCTCCGCGGCCGACGGGGCTGAAATCAAAGCCTGGGGCGAAGCGGCCGTGAAGCACGACGCGCTCCTCGCCGTCGACCTCGACGGACCGACGCTCACCGCCTTGGCCAAAGAGCTTTCCGCCATCCCCGCCAGCCGACTCATCCTCACGTCCTCTCAACCGCAGGAAGGCCTGCACGCGACAGGCACCTGTCGCGAACTCGTGCGTTGCGCCGCCGCCGCGAAGCTCAAGGCCCCGCTCTGGATCCGCGCCACGGTCGCCAACTCCGTGCTCATCGACCCGGGATTCCAGTCCCGCCTCCTCGAGGCTTCGATCCACGCCGGCGGCCTGCTGGTCGACGGCTACGGCGACTTGCTTTCGTGCGAGACGCCGGCCACGACCGCGAAGTCGCTGACTCTGGCCTACGACATCCTGCAAGGCGCGCGCATGCGCCAGACGAAGACCGAATACGTCGCCTGCCCGAGCTGCGGCCGCACGCTCTTCGACATCCAGTCGACGACCCTGAAGATCAAGGAACGCACCGGCCACCTGAAGTCCGTGACCATCGCCGTCATGGGCTGCATCGTGAACGGCCCCGGCGAGATGGCCGACGCGGACTTCGGCTACGTCGGCGGCGCGCCCGGCAAGATCAACCTCTACGTCGGCAAGACTCCGGTGAAATTCAACATCCCGCAGGAAGAAGCCGTCGAACGCCTCGTCGACCTCATCAAGGAAAAGGGCAAGTGGGTGGAGGCGTGAGCCTGGATCCTCAGTTTAGTCAGCAGGGCTAGGGCTTGGGCTAGGGCCAGTAAACTGCCTTCATCCCTAGACCCGGCCCAAGCGCTGGCTCTGGCCCTTTATTTGTTTTCCGCCACGAGTACCTCAACCAGCGGGGCTGAATCCGGTAGGCCGTGCGGGTGATGGTCGCCGCCTTCCTTCGGGAAGAGTTTTACGCGGCCGCCGTTGTCCTGCCAGAGCTTCACGACATGCGCGGCATTGTCTTCATACGGCACGGTCTTGTCGGCGGTGCCGTGACACGAGATCAGGAACACGCCTGCCTTGATGACGGGCAAGAGACCCTCGGCGGCTTGCAGCGACTTGGCCTTGGCTTCGTCGTCATTCGCATAGCCGAACTCGGTCTTATAGAGCGCCCAGTCCTTGGGGCTGCCCTTGCTCTGATGCGTGAGGGCGATGCCGCCCGGCCAGGAACGGATGTCGCAGACGCCGTTATCGAGATAGAGCACGCTGACCCGATCCGGGTGCAGACGAGCCCAGGCGTTCACGTAAAGACCGCCGCGGGAGATGCCGAGCAGCGCCGGCTTGGCGGAGAGGCCACGCTGGGCCCGCAGTTCCGCGTAGACCTTTTCCCAGGTCGCCATCGCGCGGGCGGAGCCGAACTGGTTGCTCACGCCGACATACACGACGTGCCAGCCCTTTTCGACGAGGCCGTCTTCGAGCTTCTTCAGATGGCCGCCGAACTCGCCGACCCAGAGCCAAGGCTTACCCGGGGCGGCTTGGGTCGGGACCTTCACCGTCACCGCCTTCCCGTCGATGGTCAGTTTCTCGACCGAGGCGGCCGAAGCGACGGCGCAAAATACCAATCCGAGCAGAGCGAGGAGGATACGGGGCATGGCCGTTGATAGTGCAAAGGTGCAAACGTGCAAAGGTGCAAATGTGGCGACGGCTTCCGATGCCTTAACTTTTGCACTTTTGCACAGGGGCTTTGCCCCGATTTGCACTTTTGCACCTGCGCTGGCGCACCTGCTTCTTGCCAGCAGGGGTAAGTCCACCCTATCTCTTCCTCCTATCCACTTATGAAACCCGTACTTCTGGTGATCCGCGACGGTTGGGGCGAAAACCACAACCCCAAGCATGACAAGTTCAACGCCGTGAAGATGGCGAACATCCCGGTCTCGCGCGGCCTGACCAAGGACTGGCCCCGCACCGAGATCATGGCCCACGGCCTCGATGTCGGCCTGCCGGTCGGCATCATGGGCAACTCGGAAGTCGGCCACCAGAACATCGGAGCCGGCCGCATCGTCGACCAGGAGATCGTCCGCATCGACAAGGGTCTCACCGATCCGGCGGGCATGCGCCAGATCAAGGCCTTCCGCGGCCTCGTCGAAAACGTCAAGGCCACCGGCGGCGCGGTCCACCTGATGGGACTGTGCTCCGAAGCCGGCGTCCACTCCACCCTACCCCACCTCTACGCCCTCCTCCGCCTGCTGAAGGAAGAAGGCCTCACCAAGGTCTACGTCCATGCCTTCATGGACGGCCGCGACAGCCCGCCCACCTCGGGCCTCGGCTACCTCAAACAGCTGGAAGCCGAACTCGTGAAGATCGGCGTCGGCAAGGTCGCCAGCGTCGCCGGCCGTTTCTGGGCCATGGACCGCGACAACCGCTGGGAACGCGTGAAGACCGCTTACGACGCCCTCACCGGCGCCCCGGCCCCCGAAGCCGCCTCGGCCGCCGAAGCGGTGCAGGCTTATTACGACAAGCCGACCGACGCCAACACCGTCGGCGACGAGTTCGTGCCGGCCACCCGCATCAAGGGCACGGCCTTCATCCAGGACGGCGACTCGGTGCTGTTCTTCAACTTCCGCGGCGACCGCCCGCGCGAGATCACCCGCGCCTTCATCGACCCGGAGTTCAATGGCTTCCCCCGCGCGAAGCTGCTCAAGATCTTCTACGCCACCCTCACGAACTACGAAAAGGGCCTCTGCCCCAACGTGATCTTCGACAAGCCCGCCAAGATGGTGAACATCCTCGGCGAGTGGGTCGCCAAGCAGGGCATCCCCCAGTATCGCACCGCGGAGACCGAGAAGTTCCCGCACGTGACCTTCTTCTTCAACGACTACCGCGAGGAAGCCTTCGCCGGCGAAGAGCGCGGCATGGCCCAGAGCCCGAAGGAAGTCTCGACCTACAATCAGAAGCCCGAGATGTCGGCCGCGCACGTGACCGAGATGGCCAAGGCCGCGATCCTCTCCGGCAAGTACGGCCTCATCGTCGTCAATTACGCCAACCCGGACATGGTCGGCCACACCGGCGACCTCGCCGCGGTCTGCAAGGCCTGCGAAGCGGTCGACAGCGGCCTCGGCGTCCTCCTCGCCGCCATCGACCAGGTCGGCGGCAAGGCCCTCGTCACGGCCGACCACGGCAACGCCGACCAGATGTGGGAGCCGGAAGAGAACTGCGCCCACACGCGTCACACGCTCAGCCCCGTCGAGGTCGTCCTCTACGGCGCCGGCTGCAAGAATCTCAAGACCCGCCCCACCGGCCGCCTGGCCGACGTCGCCCCGACCCTGCTCGCCCTCATGGGCCTGCCGAAGCCGGCGGAGATGACCGGCGAGTCGCTGATCGCCGGGTAAGCACCGCTTCGGCTCAATTTGAACGGTTTGGGCGACGATCGTGCGCCCTAATCATAGTCTCAAAAATACCTCCACCCAGTTCGCTTACATGCGTGCCCTATTGTTGATCGGACTAATTCTCTGCGTCGCCTGCGGCGGAAAAGGGGCGAGCACCGCTGACCGCATCAAAACCTACGGGGCCGCGGTAAAAGAGCGCATCGAGCCCTTGTGCGCGGCCAACGGGGTGGCATACCCACCAAAGAGCCTGACCCTCATCGGACTCAAGTCAGAGAAGCAATTGGAACTATGGGCACCGGACGCAAAAGGACGTCCCCGACTATTGAAAACCTATCCTGTCCTGGCCGCCAGCGGCGGTATCGGACCCAAGCTACGCGAATTCGATAGTCAGGTGCCAGAGGGCCTCTACGACATCGAGTCGCTGAATCCGAACAGCCGCTACCACCTTTCGCTACGCGTAGGCTACCCAAACGCCGAAGACCGGCGCCACGCAAAGAGCGATGGTCGGACAAACTTGGGCGGAGACATCATGATCCACGGAAGCAACGTCTCCATCGGATGCCTGGCGATGGGGGATCCTGCCTCAGAGGAACTCTTCGTTCTCGCCGCGCTTGCAGGTCCGTCTAATGTCAAAGTCATCCTCAGCCCTATCGACTTCCGTAAGCAAGAGACGGTAAAAATTCCGGCTGGCCAGCCAGACTGGGTTCCCGCCTTACATGAACAGATCAAGGCCGCGCTCTCTCGCTACCTCTGAAGCCAAGTGAAGCGTATGC
This sequence comes from Verrucomicrobiota bacterium, assembly GCA_041180005.1. Lineage (GTDB taxonomy): Bacteria > Verrucomicrobiota > Verrucomicrobiia > Opitutales > UBA953 > UBA953. Next base: position 31,941 of record JBEGSF010000007.1, read on the forward strand.
CAGGACAGCACATGGTGCTGTCCCTACCTGTTCAGGCCTGTCGCGAAACTGATGCCGAGGGAATCGGCGACGGCGCGGACGATCTCGATCTCGGCGGGCTCGGCGCGTCCGTCGTGCAGCATGGCCGTACCGATGGCACGGACGAACTGACGGCGGGCCGGCACGGACTGTACGGCGATGACGGCGAGGGCTTCATCGACCTTACCGAGGTCAACCTGCGCGGGCGGCACCATGGCGGGCGGCAGACCTGACATGCCGAGGACGCCGGCGCCGAGGGCGTAAGCCCTGGCCTGCGCGGCGGCGTCTTCGCCGGAGGTCTGCACCACGGCGGAAAGCACGAGTCCGCAGGCGGCGGCGAGGTCGCCTTGGCGGGCAGGCGGATGCTTGTCGGTCGAAAGATAACGGCGCATCGACGCCTGGATCAGCAGCACGATGAGGCCGTCCTCGGCCTCATACCCGGCGCGCTCCAACGCCGTGCGGAAGGCCGCCACCTGCGCCGGGGAGAGCTGGCGGAGCGCCGGCATCGAGAGGTCGAGCAACGCCACCCTTGAGCCCGCGGGGACGGCACGCAGTAGGGCGTCGAGGCGACGGGCCTCACGGACCACTTCGCCGCCGGCGAGGGATTCGGCCTGCGCGAGCTGAGCGGCTCGCTGCGCGGGGTCGCGACGCAAGATGAGCCCGAGCACGACGGCCATCGCGCTCACAGGATCTTCGGAGGCCTCGCGCAAGGCGCCAGGGATCACCCCGCGGAAACCGACCGAATCCTGGATCTGGAGATCCGTAGGCAACGGACGGGAAGCGGGCAGCGGAGGCGGCACGGGGGCGGAGCGTCCGCTGAGCCCGGCCACCGGTTCGTCATCGGCGACGGCTACCGGAGTGACGTCAGGAATATGACCATCGAACGCCGGATCGATGCGACGGATACGGTCGGTGATCGGCGGGTGCGAGGAGAAGAGGGATTCGAGGAAACCCGCCGAGCCCGCGAAGAACATGTGCTGGGCTTCCAGTTCGGCCGAGGAGGCCTCGCGCTGCGCGCCCGAGAGCCCGGCCACCTTGCGGAGCGCCGAGGCGAGGCCGAGCGGATTGCGGGTGAACTGGACCGCGGAGGCGTCGGCGAGGTATTCACGCTGACGCGAGACCGAGGCTTGGATGACACGCGCGAAGAAGACGCCGCCGAGACCGACGAGGACCACCACGAGCCCCGCGATGGCCAGCGGCCAGAGGTTGTTCTTACGGGGTGAGCCGGAATTGAGACCGATGCGGACGATGATGTAGCCCAGCTGTGCGAGGGCGGTCAGGCCGGCGACGGTGCCGATGATGCGCAGGTTAAGCTTCATGTCCCCGTTACCGATATGGCTGAACTCGTGGGCGATGACGCCTTGCAGCTCGTCGCGGCTGAGATTGCGCAGCGCGCCGCGCGTGACGCCCACCGCGGCATCCTGCGGCGTATTGCCCGCGGCGAAGGCGTTGATGGTCTCGTCGGCATCGATGACGTAACAGAGCGGTACCGGCAGACCGGACGCCAGGGCCATCTCCTGCACGACGTTCAGGTAGCGACGCTCAGCGGCGTCCTTGGTGGTCGCGCCGACCAGACGGCCGCCGAGACGCTCGGCGATGGCGCCACCTCCCTTGGAAAGCTCGGCGATGCGCAGCAGGCTGCCGCCGAGGATGACCACCAAGGCCGTACCCGCCGTGGCCAGGAAAAGCTTCGGCTGGAACCAGTCGATCTCGCCGCCGCGGACCAGCTTCTGCTGGCCGAGCACGGCGAGGACGTAGAGCGAGCCGGCGAGCACCACGATCGCCAACACGAGGAGCACGACCAGCTTGGTCGTGCGTCCACGGGCCTCATCCTGGGCCCGGAAGAAATTCATCGTGCCGGCCATGGGCCGTGGTCAGGACTTCAGAAGGAGACCTTCGGGGCGGCCTTCTCGGCGGGATCCTCGATCTTGAAGAACTCGGCGGGCTGGAAACCGAAGGCGTTGGCGATGAAGACCTGCGGGAAGACTTCGCGGCCGTTGTTGTAGAACAAGACGGCGTCGTTGAAGGCCTGGCGGGAGAAGGCGATGCGGTTCTCGGTCGAGGTCAGTTCTTCCATGAGCGAACGCATGGTGGTGTCGGCCTTGAGCTGGGGATACTGTTCGGCGACGACCATCAGGCGGCCGAGGGCGCCGCTCAGGCCGGCTTCGGCCTGGCTGAGGTCGCGCATGGCGGCCGGATCGTTCGGGTTGCCGGCGAAGCGGACGTTGGCCTGGGTGGCCTTGGCGCGGGCTTCGATGACGGCGGTGAGGGTGCCGCTTTCGTGGGCCATGTAGCCCTTGGCGGTCTCGACGAGGTTCGGGATCAGGTCGTAGCGGCGCTTGAGCTGCACGTCGACCTGGGCGAAGGCGTTCTTGCAGGCGTTACGCAGGCCGACGAGGCCGTTGTAGATGCCCACGCCCCAGATCGCGGCGATGACAAGGACGGCGACGATGACGAGAAGGATGACGAGGAGGACGGAGACGGCGGCGGTCATATTGAGGCTCAAGTTACCCGAGCCGCCCCAACCTGCAAGTCGTCAGGGGGAGGCCGCGGGATAATTATGTCCGTGAATTGGAACGCCCTCCCCCGCCCCAAACGGGCTTCAGGCGGCCTTTTCCAGGCGGTCGCAGACTTCGTCGATCAGGAAGGCCGGCGTCGAGGCCCCGGCGGTCACGCCGACGGTGCCGAAACGGGCCAAGGCGGCGAAATCGAGTTCGGCGGCGGTCTCGACGTGGAAACAAGGCAGGCCCTGGATCTCGACGAGCTTGGCGAGCTTGACGGTGTTCGCGGAGTGGCGGCCGCCGATGACGACGATGGCCTGGCAGCCCTGCTTCTGCAGCTCGAGGATGTCGGCCTGACGGTCCTTGGTGGCGCCGCAGATGGTGTCGAAGATGAGCGCGCCCGGGAAACGGGACTTCAGGATCGCGGCGAGCTTCTCGAACTCGTCCGTGAACATGGTCGACTGCGAGACCATGCACACCTGCGCGCCAAGGTCGGGGAGCGCGGCGATCTCGGCCGGGGAAGTGATGACGTGGCCGCGTCCTTCGGCATAGCCGAGCAGGCCGATGACCTCGGGGTGCTTGGGATCGCCGAAGATGACCGTGGCGAAACCCTTGCGCGCGTGCATGCGGACCTTGCCGGCGATGATGCCGACGTCGGGGCAGGTGGCGTCGCGGAATTCCATGCCGAGCGACTTCAGGTAATCGCGGCGCTCGGGCGAGATGCCGTGCGCGCGCACGACCATGACGGCGTCCGCGTCGGTCGACTTCGAGACGTCGAGCTTGGCTTCGCTGCGGTAGTCGCCGACTTCGCGGATGCCCTCGGCGGTGAGGACCTCCATCATCTGGCGGTTATGGATGAGCGGACCGTCGGTGTAGACGGGGTGGCGGCCCTTCTGCGCATACTCGCGGGCGATATCGATGGCGCGTTCGACGCCCCAGCAGAAACCCGCGGACTTGGCTCGGATGACCTTCACGGCTTCAAGGTGCGGGCAAGCCCGCCCGATTCAAGCAAAGTCCGGCCTTACTTGGCCGGGACGCCCCAGACTTCGGCTTCGATGTAGTCGTTGGAGGGACCGGCGGAGTTGCCCTTGGAGTGGAAGCGGACGTAGCGGCCCTTGACGGCGGCGACGGGGATCACGCGGCCTTCGTTGGACTCGTAGTAGCAGTAGTCCTTGCCCTTGCCGAAGCCGAGTTCGCCTTCGGAGTCGTTGTTGTAGACGGTGGTCACGCCGGACTTGAAGGAGGAGTCATCGGAGATCTGGACGACGACGTTGAAGTAGACGCGGCGCTCGCGGTGGAAGTGCCAGACGGCGATGGCGCTGATCTCGGCCTGCTTGCCGAGGTCGACCTGGACCCAGTGATGACCGCGGGGCAGTTCGACTTCGAAGCCTTCTTCGCCGCCCTTGTCGCCGTCGGTCACGTACGAGAAATCGCCGGCGGCGGCTTCACGGGCGGAGGAGGTGACGTTGCAACCCTTGGCGAGGTTCACGGCGGCGGCCGGGACCTTGGGGAGCTTGCGCGGAGCGGAAGAGACGGGCTCGAGGTTGTTGATCTTCACCGGGCGCGGCGTACCGAGGGCGACCGACTTGGGCAGCTCGAGCGGAAGTTCCTTGTCCTGAGCCAGGACGAAGGCGGGAAGGACGAGCAGGCAGAGGGCGAGGGACTTCATGGGGATAAGGTTAAGACAACGGGAAAGGGGCGGAGTTTCAAGACTTCGGGGCTTCCAGCGTGCGGACCCGGCGGTGCTTGAGGGGGAAACGCAGGATGACCGTCGTCCCGACGTCCGGAGTGCTCTGGATGTCCACGGTGCCGCCATGGGCGCGGAGGATGCGCAGGAGGATGAGCATGCCAATGCCGCCGCCGGAGGCCTTGGTGGTGTAGTAGGCGTCGAAGACGCGGGTGAGCTTGTCGGCCGGGATGCCTACGCCGGTGTCGCGGATCGAAAGCACGACCCACTCGTCGTCGGACGAAAGCTTCACATGGATGTCGCCGCCGCGGTCCATGGCCTCGAGGGCGTTCTTCATCACGTTGAAGAGCGCCTGCTTGATCTGGTTGCGGTCGCCGAGGATGAGCGGGAGCTCGCCGGGGACGTCGAGCGAGACGCGCACGCCCAGCTGTTCCATCTGTTCGCGGAGCAGGCCGGTGGCTTCGGCGACGACGGTGACGAGGTCGGTGTCGGTGAGGTTCGGAGGCGTCTGGCGGACGGCACCGAGGAAATCGCGCACGATGCCGTCTAGGCGCTTGATCTCGCCCTGGCAGACCTCGGCGGCCTTGCGGACCTTCTCCGCGGCCGGCGAATCGCCGAGCTTGGCGGCCTCGCGCTGGAGCAGCTGGAGGTGGATGCCGATCGCGTTGAGGGGATTGCCGACCTCGTGGGCGACGCCGGCGGCGAGCGAGACGATGGAGTCGATGCGCTCGCTCTCGACGCGGTCCTCGGTCTGGACGCGCTCTTTGGTGACGTCGCTGAGGACGGCCACGCGGCGGCTGCGTTCGGCGCCTTGCTGTTCGCCGACGCGGGTAAGGTGAAGGGTCAGGAGCCGCGGCTCAGGATAGCGGACTTCGAGTTCGCGGGTGAGCGCGCCGACGGTCTCGGGCAGTTCGAGGGCCTGGGCGATGTCCGGCGAAAGGCGGCGCAGCTCGGCGCCCGCGACGTCGTCGGGATTTACGCCGAGGAGGCGAACCGCGGAAGCGTTGGCGTATTCGATGGCGCCGTCATGGGAGAGCACGATCACGCCCTCGCGGAGCGTATCCAGCACCGTCTCCATGAGGTCGCGCTCGCGCTCGAGGCGGCGGGCGAGGATGGCGAGGTTCTGGGCGTCGAGGTCGTCGATGCGGCCGAGGACGCGGTCTAGCGGGCTGAAACGACGGCGGGCCATGTCAGGGGGTCGGACGCGCCGCGACGAGGCGGGCGATCACGTCGATGAGCTGGCGGGCGACCACGGCCTTGGAGGCCGGGCCGAGGACTTCGCGGAATCCGTTTCGTCCGAGGACGATGAGCTTGTTCTCATCGGAGCCGAAGGCGCTGTCGCGACCGGCGACGGAGTTGGCGGCGATGAGGTCGAGACCCTTGCGCTCAAGTTTGTCGAGGGCGTGGGCTTCGACGTTCTCGGTCTCGGCCGCGAAGCCGACGAGGAACTGGTCGGTGCGACGCTCTTCGGCGAGGGCCGAGACGATGTCGGGCACGGGCTCGAGCTCGACCGTCATCCCCTGCCCGTGCTTCTTCAATTTCTGCGGCTCGGTCGTCTTCGGACGCCAGTCGCTGACGGCCGCGGTCATGATGAGCACGTCGCACGGGCCGAACAAGGCGTCGGCCTGGCGGTGCATCTCGGCGGCGGTGACGACCGGATAGACCATCACGCCCGCCGGCTCAGGCAAGGAGACCGGACCGGCGACGAGATCGACCGACCAACCGGCTTCCTTCGCGGCGGCGGCCAAGGCGAAGCCCATCTTGCCCGTCGACGGGTTGCTGATGAAGCGAACCGGATCGAAGAACTCGCGGGTCGGGCCGGCGGTGATGAGGCAGCGGAAGGGCAAAGGAGAGAAGCGGATGGGAGACGGCGGTTGGCGGTTGGCGGTTAGGCCAAACACTGGAGACACCTTGGCCGAGGATGGGGGCGGAAACAATCCATTTAGGGCTAGGGCTAGGGCCAGAGCTAGGGCCAGGAAAGGCAATGAAAACAATCATTCCCGGGTGGCGGGCAATGATCCCGATGCCTGCACCCGCACCTGATACCCGATGGCCGAGACCTGAGACCTGAAAATGCGCTCCCGCCACCCTTCACCCGAAATTAATCCACCCCAGCTAATCATCCGGTCTCCGGTTTCCCTTTGCGGCGTTGTTCTTCCTAGCCCTAGCCCCAGCCCTGGCTCTAGCCCTATCTCCAGCCTCTGCCCTCCCCTTGCTTTATTTCCCGCGGACGCTCACATTCCCCTCATGGAAATCTTTCTGGCGACGGGTAATGCGCATAAGGCCGAGGAATTCGGCCGCATGTTCGCCAAGGCGCGGCTCGACGTGCGCGTGCGCTCGGCCAAGGACCTCGGCGGCATGCCGTATGTCGAAGAGATCTCCGGCACCTTCAACGGCAACTGCCGCCTGAAGGCCGAAGCCCTGCGCGCCATCGCGCCGCGCAAGGCCTGGGTGCTCGCCGATGACAGCGGCCTGTGCTGCGACGCGTTGCAGGGCGGACCTGGCGTCGACTCGGCCGTCTACGCCGGCGTCGGCGCGACCGACGCGCAGAACCGCGCGAAGCTCCTCGAAGCGATGAAGAAGGCTCCGCCCCACAAGCGCGGCGCGCGATTCGAATGTCATCTCATCCTCCTCGGTCCCAACCAGGAAGTCGGCAAGTTCGTCGGCCAGTGCTGGGGCAAGATCCTCGAAGCCGAGGTCGGCACCGAAGGCTTCGGTTACGATTCCCTCTTCGTGCCCGCCAACGAGGAGCGCACCTTCGGCGAACTCAGCCCCGCCAAGAAAGATTCCATCAGCCACCGCGCCAAAGCTTTCCAGCTCATGGCCGCTTGGTTGCGGGAGAATGGGGTAGCGTAAGACTAAATACTTAAATCAAAGGGAGACCGGAAACCGGATAATTGGCCGGGAGCCATTTCGGGTGACAGGTGACGGCCATCAGCGCATCGGCCGTTCGGGAGTCAGTAAGTTCAGCCATCGGCCATCGGCTCCTGGTCCCTGCGGCCGAATCCTGAAGGGCCGATACCTGAACTTCCGGTTCCCGCGCCCGTCACCTGTCACCCGAAGTAGAAGAACCGCAGCATTACTTCCGGTTCCCGGTCTCCCTTTGTCTTTTCCAACCGCGCTTCGCGCTCAGAAAAACACCGCTTCGGACAATGCTTCGGGGGCGCCCATGAAGGCGACGCGCTGCGAGAGCTTGCGGGTGTCGTGGCTGCGCGAGAAAGCAATCGTGGCGTGCGAGCAGCCTTCGGAGTGCTCCCAGGAGAAGCGGGCGCCGTCGGCGAAGACCCACTCAGCGTCGAGGCACTCGCCGGCCGGAGGCTTTTCCGAAAGCGTGAAGGTGACGTCGAGGTGCGAACGGGTCAGGCCGGCGCAGTGCGTAAGGCACGAGCGCATCCACTCGAGGATGCCGTAAGCCTCGCCGCGCATGCCCGCGCGATGCGAGACGGTGACGGAGCGGAGGCCGCGGACGAGTTCGGCCGGCTTGTGCGCGGCGAGATACTGGCCGAGCGCCTGACGCACGGGCAGGCAACGCGCGACGGAGAGGTCGCGCACGGCCTTCGGCTTCGGGAAAGCCTGCAGGAAGAAAGCGTCGCCCGCGAGGGAGCGGTCGGCGACGACGCGACGGCAACGGGCGGTCCAGCTGAGCCACGGCTTGAATTCGTCGACGGTCACGCCGTGGGCCCAGACATTCGTCGGGAGATCGCCTTCGAGCCAGGTCGAGACGAGCGATTCGAGTTCCGGAGTGGGCGCGCCATGGGCGAGCATGAGCGCCTCGCAGCAGCGCTTGCCGCGGCGGGAGGGATCGAAGAAGCAGAGGACGTTGACCTTGGCCTCGAGCGGCGCGGCGGCCTCGGCGGCGGGACGCGCGGCGAGGACGACGAGACGGCAAGGATAGCGCTGGGCGAAGCGGATCGCTTCGTCGAAACGGGCCTGGGCGTCGGCCGGAGAAACCCCCGCCCCGAACATCAGGACGAGGTTCATCTGCGAGGCGCGTGAGGCGTTCTCGCCTTCGTCGGCCCATGCCTTGTCGAGCGACGGGAGGACGGCGGAAATCTTGACCGGGAAGCCCGGCAGCGCGTCGATCAGCGGGTGGGCCATGATCAGCGGCCGGCGTTGCGCCAGGCGTGTCCGTGGGCGCCGAGGAGGGCGTCGCCGCCCGCGGGACCCCAGGAACCGGCGGCGTAGGTCTCCATGCCTTCGCGGCCCTGCTTCTGCCAGCTCTGGAGGAGCGGCGTGAACAGGCGCCAGGAAGCCTCGGTCTCGTCGCCGCGGATGAAGAGCGTGCGGTCGCCGACGATGCCGTCGAGGATCAGGCGCTCATACGCTTCGGGCGTGTTGGAACCGTAGGTGGTGGCGTAGCGGAAGCTCAGGCGGACCGGCTGGGTGCGCGGCTCGAGGCCGGGCACCTTGGAGTTGAGGACGAGCGTCGTGCCTTCGTCGGGCTGGATCTGGATGACGAGGCGGTTCGGAGCGATGTCGTAACGGGCGTCGCCGGCGAACAGGCCGGACTCGGGCTGCTTGAACTGGATGGCGATCTCGGAGACGCGGCGGGCGAGGCGCTTGCCGGAGCGCATGTAGAACGGCACGCCGGACCAGCGGCTGTTCTCGACCGAGAAGCGGAGCGCGCAGAAGGTCTCGGTGGCCGAGTCCTGCGGGATGTCCTTCTCGCCGAGGTAACCGGGGACCTTGTCGCCGCCGGAGAGGCCTTCGGAGTATTGGGCGCGGACGGCGTCGCCGCCGGCGCCGAGTCGCAGGGGCTGGATCGACTCGAGGAGCTTCACCTTCTCGTCGCGGATATGCTCGGCGGAGAGGGAGCGCGGCTGTTCCATCGCGACGAGCGCGAGGAGCTGCATCGTGTGGTTCTGCAGCATGTCGCGCGTGGCGCCGCTGCCGTCGTAGTAACCGCCGCGGGTGCCGACGCCGAGCTCTTCGGCGACGGTGATCTGGACGTGGTCGACGTGGCGACGGTTCCAGAGCGGCTCGAAGATCGGGTTGGCGAAACGCAGGACGAGGAGGTCCTGGACGGTCTCCTTGCCGAGGTAGTGGTCGATGCGGAAGATCTGCGACTCGCGGAAGTTGCGGGCGGCGACGGCGTTGAGGTGGACGGCGGAGGCGAGGTCCTTGCCGAACGGCTTCTCGATGATGACCTTGCTCTCGAGCTCGGTGCCGATGCCGCGGCCGGCGAGGCCGGACTGGCCGAGGTTCTCGAGGATGGCCTCGAAGACCGTGGGCGGGGTCGAGACGTAGAAGACCAGCTGCAGGGGGCGGCCGGCGCGCTTCTCGGCGGCGGCGATCTGCTCCTTCAGGGCGGCGTAGGCCTTAGGATCGTCGTAACCGCCGGCCTGGTAAGAGGTGTTGTCCTCGACGCGCTGCCAGATGTCGGGGCGGAACTCGCGGCGGGAGAACTTCTTGATGTCGGCGGCGGCCTGGGTGCGGAACTCGGCGTCCGGCACGGGCTTACGTCCGAAGCCGATCAGGTGGAAGTCGGCCGGGAGGAGGCTGTCGACGGCCAGGTTGTAGAGCGCCGGCAGGAGCTTGCGGGCGGCCAGGTCGCCGGAGGCGCCGAAGATGACCACGCACGTGGGCTGGGCGCCGCGGTGCTTGCTCAGGCCGGAAAGGAACGGATGACGGTCGGTGTCGGACATCGGAGTCTAGAAGCGGCGACGCCCGAAGAGGACTTCGCCACGGTGTTGAAGGAGGCGGACGGTGCCTTTCTTGCAAACCAGAACTTCCACGACGTCGAAGCGCGTATGACACGCACCCCCGATCTGGCGGATCCAGGCGCCCGCGGCCCGCCGCAAAGCCGTCTTTTTCCTTCGATTCACCGCCCAATACCCTTCCCCGCCCTGGTCGCCGGTCCGGGTCTTGACTTCGACGAAGACAAGCACCTCGCCCTCGAGGACGACGAGGTCGAGTTCATCGCGCCCGTGCCGCCAGTTGACGGCGAGGCAGCGGCCGCCTTGGCGCCGATAGTGCTCCTCGGCGCGCCGCTCGCCCCAGGCGCCGAGATCGGCGGGCGGGGTCCGGCGTCGCCACCACTCCCGGGCCGCGGCCCACAGTTCGGATAAAAACATGCGCGAGGACACCCAAAAGGCGGCGTTTCCGCCATCCCGCGGCGGAGGGGTTCTTGACCTAGGGAACCGTAGGTGCCTTTCTCTGTCCTTACACCCCACACCCATGCGTCTCCTCACCCTCCTCGCCCTCGCCGCCGCGGCCTGCGTCAGCGCCGATCCGATCCCGGAATCCTACCGCCAGAACGGCTGGTTCGTCGGAGCCCAAGCCTACACCTTCAAGCAGTTCTCCTTCTTCGAAGCCATCGCCAAGACCAAGGAAGCCGGCGGCAACATCATCGAAATCTTCCCGGGACAGACCGTGAAGCCCGGCTCGAAGGAGAAGACCCACCATTCGATGTCCGACGCCACCATGGCCGAGATCAAGGCCGAGCTGGACCGCCAGGGCGTCCGTGCCGTGAACTACGGCGTCGTCGGCGCGAAGAACAAGGAAGAGGTCTACGCCATCATGTCCTTCGCCAAGAAGATGGGCCTCTACGCCGTCTGCACCGAATCCACCGAGCAGGTCGCCCACTGGGAATCCGCCGCCCAGGAGTTCGACATCAAGGTCGCGTTCCATGAGCACGGCACCCGCCTCACCAAGGAAGGCAAGATCGACACCAAGTACAAGGTCTGGGATCCCCTCTACATCCTCGGCGTCGTCGAAAGCCGCGACGCCCGCATCGGCGCCTGCGCCGACATCGGCCACTGGGCTACTTCGAACCTGAGCTCGGTCTGGGCGATCAAGGTCCTCGAAGGACGCATCGTCAGCGTGCACCTCAAGGACAAATCCGACTTCGGCCACAAGGCCACCGTCGTCGTCGCCGGCAAGGGCGTCGTCGACGTCGACGGCTGCCTCGCCGAACTCAAGCGCCAGAAGTTCGACGGCCATATCTCCGTCGAGCACGAAGCCGACTGGGACAACAGCGTCCCGCAGGTGAAGCATAACATCGATTTCGTCAAAGAACGCGCGAAGTGAGGTTCGCCAGGCAGGGACAGCACCACGTGCTGTCCTCCCAAAGCCCCCGGAAAACCGGGGGCTTTTTTGTGGGCGGAGAAATGCATCGAAACACTCCCAGGTGGCAGGTGGCAGCCACCTGACTAGCTGGATTAAGTTCTCACTCCGCGATCGCCGCCTTCAATTCCTTGAGCATGCGACGCAGTTCGCCGGGAGTATCGTAATCCTTGCGGCCCATGGGGAGGGATTCGATCGGGAGATAGCCGTTGTAACCGGCGTCGCGCGCGATCTTCACGATCTTGCGCATGTCGATGCGCGGCTTATCCGGCTTGCCGAACGGGGTCTCCTTCACCTGCCAGTTCACGGCATAGGGAGCGGCGAGGGCCATGTCCACGTACGGATCGGCGGTCAGGTATTTGCCGGTGTCCACGATGGCGCGGCAGTTCGGATGGTTCACGCGCTTGATGAGGCTGACGTGCTCGGCGCCCGTGGTCAGGAAATCGCCGTGGTTCTGCACGCCGATGAAGATGCCGCGGGCGGCGGCGAATTCGGCGCACTCGCGGAAGTCATCCGCGATCCAGCCTTCGACGACGTCGCGGGAGGCGCCGCCGGAGACGGCCTGCCACTTCTGGGGCGGGATATTGGTGTCGGCGAAGACGCGCAGCACCGGGGCGCCGAGCTTCACGCAGACCTCGACCCAGTCCTTGATGCGCTGCTTGCCTTCGGCGCGCAGGGCCAGGTCGGCGGTGGTGACCTCGTTCTTCACGCCGCTGCCGCTGACCTCGAGGCCGAGACGGAAAGCCTCGTGCTTGACGGCGAAGATCTCGGCGTCGGTCGGAGCCTTGGGATAGCTGGCGAAGAAATAGCCCGTGAGGTCGATCGCGTCGAAACCGGCCTCGGCGGTGAAGGTCAGCAGCTGATGCAGGTTCATCGCCTTGGGGTGGTTAGGCTCCTTGAGGCCTCGGTTCAGTTCGACGTAAAACGAGTAGGCATTGAGCGAGGTGCGCAGGCGCGAGATCTTGCCGGCGGGCGCAGACTCGGCGGCGCGGGCGGACAAGCCGAAGGCAGCCAGCGAAAGCCAGGCGGACTGTTTCAGGAAATCGCGACGAGGAGTAGCGGAGGGCATGCGGAGACAGTGTGCAAAAGTCAGAAGGGGCAAAAGGGCAAAGGTGTGGGGAGGGAGTGGAAAGGGCTAGAGCCAGGGCTGGGGCTAGGGCCAGATGGGCAAGCAAAGGGAGACCGGAAACCGGAAAGGATGCGGCGGATCACATTGCTTCAGGTGACGGGTGACAGCCACCGGGGCATCGGCGATTCAGGAGTCGGCTTATCGGCCATCGGCCATCGGCTCCTGGTTCCTGCGGCTGACTCCCGAGCGGCTGGCGCCTGAATTCCCGGAACCCGTGGCTGTCACCCGTCACCCGAAATAGGCTCCCCAGCCAATCATCCGATCTCCGGTTTCCCTTTGAGCGCGAAAACCCCTACCCTTCCGGCGTAAACCCAAGCACGACATCCCAACGCGCGGAAAGCTCGGCGGCCTTGGAGCCTTTGAGCGGATTGAAGTCGAGCGTGACGCTCTCGCGCTGCTTCGCGTCCTTGATGCCTTTGTAAACCATATCGTTCGCGTTGAGCTCGTGTCCTTTGATGTAGCACTGGGTGATGAGCTCCTTCTTGCCCTTGATCTTCACGGCGAGGTGGATGTGCGGGGTGCGCGGCTTGTAGGGCACGGGCTTGATGGTGCGGAAGACATACTCGCCGTTGGAGCCGGTGAGGAATCGTCCGAAGCCCTGGAAGTTGCCGTCCCGCTTGGCCGCGTTGCCGGTCTTGGTGTGGAGATAGGCGCCGTTGTTGTCAGCCTGCCAGATCTCGACCAGCGCGTTGCGCACCGGCTCGCCATGCTCGTCGAGGATGCGACCGGACAGCCAGGCGATCTCGCCGACGGCCGGCGTGATACCGTTGTTCACGATGATCAGATCGTTGTCGGTATCGAGCGGGAGCTTGTCGGGGTAGAACGGACCCTCCGTCTGCTTCGGCGTGCGCGTCAGGGCCTCGGCGAAAGCCCCCGGGACCGCGAACATCGCCGCACCCAGTGCGACCTGCCTCAGAAAATCACGACGGGCACGAAGATTCGCCGGCAGAGGGGGTAAGGCCATGGGGGAGAGCATGTGCAAAGGTGAGAAGGTGCAAAAGTGCAAAGGTATGAAAAGGCGTTGAAAGGGCTAGAGCCAGGGCTGGGGCTAGGGCCAGATGGGCGAGCAAAGGGAGACAGGAAACCGGGAAGGATGCTGCGGAGCCATATATGCCCCCAGCCAATCCTCCGGTCTCCGGTTTCCCTTTGAGTTAAAACCTTTGCCTCAAGGTAGGGCTGACCGGCCCGGTCAGCCGAGGTTGAGCGAGCCGCTCAACCCTACCGAAGCGACGGTTTCTCACTTTTGCACCTTTGCACAGGCCGCAGGCCGATTTGCACTTTTGCACCTAGGACAGCACGTGGTGCTGTCCCTACCCTACCCCCACCCCTACCCCTCAGTATCTAAACCTTCCCCTCCCCTCCTCTCCCCCTTTATTCTCCCCTGACGTCCATGTCGGAATCCCCTCGCGACCAGATCCTCCGCCTCCGCGCCGCCATCCAGCGCCACGAGGAGCTGTATCGCAAGAAGCACGCCCCGGAGATCTCCGACTTCGAGTTCGACAAACTCGTCGACCAGCTCGCGGACCTGGAACGCAAACACCCCGAGCTCGCCGGGCCCGACCTCGGCATCGGCGACGACAAGTCCGAGGGCTTCCAGCAGGCGGACCACAAGGCGCCGATGCTGTCGCTCGACAACACCTACGACGAAGCCGACTTCCGCGCCTTCGGCGACCGCCTCTACAAGGCCCTCGGCGGCGCGGGCCTGGAATTCATCGTCGAACCCAAGGTCGACGGCGTGGCGGTCTCGCTCACCTTCGAGAAAGGCCAGTTCGTCCGCGCGGTCACCCGCGGCAATGGTACGCGAGGCGACGACGTGACGGCCAACGTCAGCCTCATCCGCGAGATCCCGCGCACGCTCAAGGGCGCGCCCGACCTCCTCGAGGTCCGCGGCGAGATCTACATGGAGCTCGCCGAGTTCCAGCGTCTCAACCAGCTCCGCGAGGCCGAAGGCGAACCCCTCTACGCCAATCCGCGCAATCTGGCCGCCGGCACGGTCAAGCTCCTCGACGGCGAAGAAGCCCGCAAGCGCCGCCTCAGCATCGTCTGCTACGGCCTGGGCGCCTGCGAGCCCGCCACCGCTTTCGCCACGCTCAAGGAATTCAAGAACAAGCTGAAAGCCTGGGGCTTCCCGATCCGCGACGACATCGACGTCCAGCAGGGCGTCGACGCCGCCTGGAAAGCCATCCAGCAGCTCGACGTCCTCCGCCGCGACCTCCCCTTCCCGACCGACGGAGCCGTGGTGAAGGTCAACCGCCTCGAAGACCAGCGTCGCGCCGGCACGACGAGCAAGTTCCCGCACTGGGCCGTGGCGTTCAAGTTCCCGCCCGACCAGGCCGAGACCATCCTCCGCAAGATCAGCATGCAGGTCGGCCGCACCGGCGCCATCACGCCCGTCGCCGAGCTCGACCCTGTCCTGCTCGCCGGTTCGACCGTCGCCCGAGCGACGTTGCACAACGCCGACGAGATCGCCCGCAAGGACATCCGCGAAGGCGACACCGTCCGCATCCAGAAAGCCGGCGAGATCATCCCGCAGGTCCTTGGGGTCGTGCTGGAGAAACGCCCTGCCGAGGCCGTGCCGTTCGACTTCGAAGCCCGCCTCAAGGAGCTCGGACTCGATGCGACCCGCGACGGCGAGGAAGCCGCCTACAAGCTCCGCGCCCCTTCGCGCGAGATGAAGATCCGCCGGCTCGTCCACTTCGCCAGCAAGCAGTGCCTCGACATCGACGGTCTCGGCGACGCCGTGGCCGAGCAGCTCGTGGACCTCGGACTCGTCAACGTCCCGGTCGACGCCTTGAGCATCACCCCGCCGCAGTGGCGCATGCTCGAAGGCTTCAAGGAGAAGTCCGTCGACAACATGATGGCCGGCCTCGAGCAGGCCAAGCAGCGCGAACTCTGGCGGGCGATCCACGCGCTCGGCATCCCGAACGTCGGCATGCAGACCGCCAAGGATCTCGCCCGTCACTTCAAGTCCATGGACGCGCTGGAAGCCGCGCAACCCGGCGACCTGCTCGTCACCAAGGTCGGCAAGAAAGGCGGCGTCTCGTATGAGTCGGTCATCTCCGGCGTCGGCATCGAAGTCTCCGAATCCATCCTCTCGTTCTTCAGCGACCCCAATCACCGCGACTGGGTCAAGGCCATGCGCGCGGCCGGCTTGAACCTCGTCGAAGCCGCCGCGGCGGGCTCGGTCGAAGGCGTCGCCGGCAAGACCTTCGTGCTCACCGGCACCCTGCCCACGCTCGGACGAGACGAAGCGCGCGATCTCATCGAGAAGGCCGGCGGAAAGGTGTCGGGCAGCGTCAGCAAGAAGACCGATTACGTCGTCGCCGGAGAGGAAGCCGGCTCGAAGCTCACCAAGGCCCAGGAACTCGGCGTCGCCATCCTCGATGAAGCAGGCCTGCGCGCGCTGCTCGGCGCATGAGGCTGCCCCTCGCCGCCTGGACGCTCCCGAAGGAACTTCCGAGTTTCTGGAAGATGGTCGCGCTCATCGCGACGAACAACCTGACGCACTATCTGATGTTCGCGGGAGGCGCATGGCTCCTGGGCTACGTGCTCTTCCGCAACTGGTGGGCGAGCCGCAAGATCATCCCGGCGATGCCTACGGGAGCGGACCTGCGCCGCGAGGCCAAGTGGTCTGCTCTCACCGTCGTCATCTACGGACTCGTGGGCGCGACCACGCTCACGCTCGCCAAGGCCGGCTGGACGCTCATCTACCGTAACGTCGAGGATTACGGGTGGGGCTGGTTCTGGGGCAGCGTCGTCGTCGTGATCTTCGTGCACGACGCTTACTTCTATTGGACGCACCGGCTCATCCACCACCCGAGGCTCTTCCGGCTGATCCATGGCGTGCACCATGAGAGCCACAACCCCAGCCCATGGGCGGCCTATTGCTTCAGCCCGATCGAAGCCGTCATCCAGGCCGGCATCTTCCCGTTCGTCGCGCTGACGATGCCGATCCACCCGCTCGCTTTCGGATTGTTCATGCTCTGGTCGATCACGTTCAACGTCGCCGGCCACACCGGCTACGAATTCCACCCCAGGTGGCTCATGGATTCATGGCTGGGGAAATTCCTGAATACGCCGACGAACCATATCCAGCATCACGACAGCTTCAAAGGGAATTTCAGCCTCTACTTCAACTTCTGGGACCGCTGGATGGGCACCAACCACCCTGATTACGAAAAGCGCTTCCGCGAAGTAACCTCACGATGACCACCTTGCCCTTACTCCCCGAAGAAGCCGCCGAGCTCGCCCGCAAGGGAGATACGGCTGGCTTGGCCGCGCTGATGAAAGGCGGCCTGGCGGTGGACGCGCAGGACGCCAAGGGCAACACCCTGCTGATGCTGGCGGCCTATCACGGCAAAGCTGAGACGGTCGCGATGCTGCTCAAGGCACGGGCCACGGTCGACCTGCGCAACGCGAAGGGCCAGACGCCCCTCGGCGGCGTGGCCTTCAAAGGCTATGTCGACATCGCCACCCTGCTTCTCGACGCCGGCGCCGATCCCGTGGCCGACCAAGGGGGCTCGACCCCCGCCGACTTCGCGACGCTGGCCGGTAAGACCGAGATCCTCGCGCTCCTGCAGGCCCGCCGCGATCAAGCCGCCAAGCCTACCCGCTGGTATAGCAAGTTGGTCGGCTGGATGCGGAGGAATTGAGTCGCCGAATAGTATCAGGCATTCACCGGGCCGCCTGTTCCAACTGGAGTACCCACGAAGGCCGATTCTGCAATCCCTTGAACCTAAGGATGATTTCCCGGGCCCGCTCAGGGAAACGCTCCACGAAAACCGGTGCCAGCTTTTCATCCCAAACCTCTTTGGAGACGGCCCGCGCGCACCATTGGTCCAGTCGGCAATCCTCCACCAGCGGAGCCGCACCGCCTCCGGGCACGAGGGATAGGTTGTGCTGATAGATTCTTTCGAACAACGCACGATTGCGGATTGGATCGATGTGCCAAGGAATCGAAATCCGGTTCACCTGATCCGGCAGGTTGTTGTCCGCGCGGAAAAGTTCGAAAAGCTGCTCCTGGGTAAATCTCGTCCGGAAATCTGCCAGATCCCTTTGCATCCAAGTGATGACCCAGGCCCGAGACTCAGAGTCTGGAATGCCTGCCCAGAAATCTTTTTGGACCAGTAGTCCTGGGTCTTTGGCCGCACGATCAATCGCCAGCCGACCAGTCCGCTTGGCGGCGGTTTTCCCGGATTGAGCCCGCTCCCATGCGCTATCCAGCAAACGCCACCAGTCGGGCGCCCCTCTTCGTGCGCTTCCTTGATTTAGCATCCAGAGCTCCTTGGCCTTGGCTGGGTGCTGCAAGATGAAGTCATCACATACTTCTTGCATATCCGCGTCGTAAGGTGAGCGGGTGTAAGCCCGCATCAAGGTGAACATGTGCTGGCAATATGACTGCCTGCAATTATCACTATGGTCGACAGTGAGCCGGTCGAGCAAGGCGGTCGAAGCTCGCTCGGGAATCTCGCCATGCCATCGGACCTTGCTGTCATGGCGAAAGATCTTGAAAAGCATGTCCTCGTTGAACCCATCAGGGCTTTTCACCTTAGCGACGATCCAGTCCGTCACATGATAACTATTCGTGACTTCCTTGTCCCATGCTGATTTGGCCGTCGGATCCAGGATCAGTTCGGGGTTCTTCTCCAACACGGCGATGTATTTCGCGGCCTCTGCCCGAACCTTCGAATCATGAGCGCCTTTGAGGCCGCCAGATACGCTATCCGCAGCCAGAAAAAGAGGGATTTGGATGGGCGCAGTGACGACATCCAGCGCGACGGCGGCCCGCGGCGGAGCAAAACCAGCCGGGGTTTGATCTGTCATCATCGAGAAACACCCGGACAGCAGGAAGCACGGGGCCAAGGCGAACCAGGCGAGTCGGGGCATGAGCGGATAAAGCAACGACAGCAGTACGCTGTCAATGTCGGGCGACTGACGCTTACCGAAGATAAAGCGGGCTCAGAGCTTACGCTTTTTGAGCCGCTCCTTCACTTCCGCGGGGCACTCCGGCGAGGCGAGCAGGCGTTCTCCGAGCTGTCGGCGCATCTGCATCGGCGAAACCGGTCCGGAGTCCTTATTTCCGTAGATTTTGATCAACTCCTCGTTCCAGGCTCGCGCCGGAAGATCGATGGCCAGGGCTTCGTCCGCCATGGCCGCCCAAAGCTCGGGCGTCGGCACCAACGGGTAAAGCTTCGGAGCCGTGGTCGATTCGAGGCGCGCCGACCAGGAAGAGCGCGACACGAGCTCGGCATGATTGAGGCCGTAGAGGCGAAGATACATCCTAGTGGCCGGACGGGAACGCCACTCGGCCGAGGCCGCCAGGCCTGGCTGCTCGAAGATCTCCCGGTGGACCACGTAGAGCTTCTGCGCCGCCTGATGGATCGAGCGAAGCAGACGGGCGTTATCTCCGGCCTTATGGGCGCAATGCTCGGCGACCCTCAACATCTCGCCGAAGATCACATATACGCACCCTTCCAGCGGACATGGGTCCGAGGTCGGCTGGCATCTTTCGATCATGCGTCGGTAGAACGAATCGTACAGTTCACGATACGCTTTATCGGCCGTGTGATAACTGGATACATTATACAGAGGCTGGCTGAAAAGCTGCCGGATGTTACTGGGCGCCTCGGGCCAGTTGCTCCAAGGATAGTCATCGGACATCAAGGTCGCATAATCCGCCGGGGTGAACTCCGGCACCAAGTGCATACCTCGACGCCGGTCTAAAATCGCCTCGAATTCCACCTTGGGCTTCTGCTGCGACCAAAGGAACGTGCAGTAGATGGCCAAGGCCTCCAGGTTGCGCGGATCCTTGCGCCATGCGGCGTCGTGGATGAGCGAAGGCTGATCGACGACCTTCCGATAGACGACCCACAGGGCATCCAGACGCTCCTTCTTCTTGGCAAGCTCTTCCTTGGCCTTGCGATGCTCGGCGTCACGGGCCGCCACCGCGGCCTCGTCGCGCACGCGGGCGCGCAGGATGTCACCGGTACCATGCTTGCAGGAAGAGCTGACAGCGGCGAAGACCGTCGGATAATCAGAACGGAGCAACGCCCAATCCACCCCGACCCAGATATTCCGGAAACCGCAGCCCTTTTCTCGTTCGCTGGCTTTGCAGGCGGCGAGGCGGACGGGCAACAACGCCTCGATGACCTTGGCGGGGACGACGGCATCACGTCGCTTGTTAAGGGCCAAACCGTAGAGCGGAAGCGGGTAATCCGGCGAAAGAAGCACCGTCCATTGAGCCTCGGTGAAGGCGGGGCGCGTCTTCTCGTCCAAAGAATCGAACCAGAGAAGGATTGTCCGATAGTTTGCCGGGTCGGCCGCCACCTTGGGGTCGAGGACGACCGCGGGGTCTGCGGTGATCTTCGCAGACAACACTTCCTGCCGGCGTTGAGCTTCGCCACGTCGGACCGCGTCGGCGACCTGGGAGGGAGCCGTGACGATGTCCAACGGCACCCCGATGATGGCACCGCTCGGGTTCTTACCGCCGTATGTCGCCCACTTGGTCGCCTGGCATCCCGCCAATCCGAAGACCGTAAGCAGCAACAGGACAGCGGGGGCGCGCATGTAAGCATCAAAGCCAGGACAGGGCGCGAGGCCAACCAAAACAGAAGCGTACCAAGGCCTCGCGGAAGTCACGGTCCGGCGCGACGGGCCATGATCAGGGATTCCCTGAGCACATGGACGAAATACGGCGCGGATTTCTTTCCTTTATAACTATCCACGAGCGAACGGGCGTGCTCCGGACGAAGGGCGACGAACTTTTTGGAATTCTCGCGACTCCAAGGCGGATTGTTCCAGGGCCGCTTCTCGCCGATGGCACGGTAACACCAAGCCTCCAGGAGCAGTTCGACACGCGAGCGCCCAAACGTCTGGTCGGGCCACAACACGACATGATAGGCGAAGATCTTTTCGAACAACTCAGGCTTGTCCTTGGGATTGATCTGCTCGGGCAGGAAAGTCAGCCTGACCTCATCAGGCAGGGGGCCATCGGCCTTGCATAGCTCGAAGAGTTGCTCGTCGGTGAAGACGCTCTTTTCCTTGGAATCCAAGGCCCGCGTCAGCCAGGACCAGACCAGGGTGCGCGATTCGGGTCGCGGCAAGCCGGCCCAGAACTCCGGGCGCAGAATCAAGGAAGGGTCTTTATCCAAGCGAGCCACGGCTTCACGCCCCGCGAGCATGGCCTGATACTCTCCGGAACTGACCTTACGATCCGACTCGCGCAGCCCACGCCACCAGCTCGGCTGATTCGTCGGCGTGGGGTCGCCCACGTCGTGATAGGCGGCCAGCAACTCCCTCGCCTTCGCCGGGTGTTTCAGGATGAACTGTTCCATGCTGTCCCCGTTCTTAAGGACGAAGGCGCGCAGAAGCTTCTCCATGTGGTATTCGCATACGCCGGAAGAAAGACAGTGGGCCGCACGGTCGGCATAAAGCCGTTCCAGCAGGCCGGGCGACAGATGATCAGGAATCCTGGAGAGGGAGACGAACGGATGCCCCTTGTGACGGAGAAGTTCATAAAGCAGGTCTTCCTGCAATCCTCCCGGCTGCTCGGCCTTAAGTTCAGCCCATTTCGCGACCTCGACCCGGGCGAGTCCGTGATGACAACGGCCGATCATCTTCGCGTCGAACAACAATTCCGGATCTTTCTCCAGTTCAGCCAGGATGGCATCAGTCTCCCGCCTGATCTTGGTCTCCTCCCGGATGTGATTCACGCCGGAGCCCAGCAGCACGGGGGCCTGCACCGGCAAGGTGACCGCATCCAGGACCACCGCCCCGGCCGACGGACCATCACCATTGCCCATCCCGAAGTCCGCCTGAGACATCGCCGAGAAACACCCGGACAGCAGGAAGCACGGGGCCAAGGCGAACCAGGCGAGGCGGGGCATGAGAGGATAAAGCAACGCCAACAGGATACTGTCAACGGCGGGGGGCTATGTCGTGAGGCGTTTCCGACCCTACCCATATCAGGTTTTGGCGGTTAGCGGTTGGCGGTTAGAAAAACAAAAGGACTGCGCCTAATGCTGTCCGTACGTCTTAAGCCCCAAACAGGCATCTCGCCCAACCGCAAACCGCTGACACCCTCTCTTGCTCCAGTTGTCCTTACCCCTATAACACTCACATCCCCATGCGATATCCGCTGCTTTGTCTGACGGCCCTGCTGGCCATGCTGACGTCCTTATGCGCCGAGACGTTACCGCCGCTCAAGGACGGCAAGGCGCCGCAGAACCTCGATGAGTTGTGGGCGGGTTTCGATCCGCTCAAGGAACCGCTCGAGGCCGAGGTGACGAAAGAATGGGAGATCGATGGCATCGTCTGCCAGATCATCCGCTACCGCGTGGGCATCTTCAAAGGCCAGCCAGCCACGGTTGCCGCGTTCTTCGCCGCGCCGAAAGGAGCGAAGTCGCTCCCTGGCCTGATGCACATCCACGGCGGAGGCCAATCCGCCAACCTCGGCAACGTGATCTCCGACGCGAAGCGTGGCTACGCGAGCCTGTCGCTCAACTGGGGCGGCAACAAGATGACGTTGGCTGACGGGAAGACCTACGATGGACTCAACACCGATTGGAGTGCGCTCGACGCCACTCATCCGCCGCAGCGCAATAAGGTCAACCACTTCGCCGGCGGCACGGCTCCCGATGCGTTCACGCTCGATGCGGTGGATTCTCCGCGGAACGACAACTGGTTCCTGGTCACGCTCGCCGCGCGACGCGGACTCACCTTCCTGCAAAGCCGACCCGAGGTCGATCCAGCCCGACTGGGCGTCTACGGCCACTCGATGGGCGGCCGCCTCACGACCCAGCTCACCGGCATTGATCCGCGCGTGAAGGCCGCGGTGCCGTCCTGCGGCGGTTCCGGTGATCTCACAGCTTCGCTGGATGAGATGCCCGGCGGTGAACGCTCGAAGCGTTCGCCCCGCGACTTGCAGACGATTTCCGAGAACCCCTACATCCGCCGGCTGGCCGTGCCGACGCTCTGGTTCTCGCCGACGAACGATTTCCATGCGCACATGGACAACATGGCTTGGACGTGGCGTGGCGTCCCGGACGCGCTCCTTCGCCTGAGCATGTCTCCGCACTTCAACCATCGGCACGACCCCGCCAGCGCCCTGACGCAACACCTGTGGTTCGAGACCTACCTCAAGGGGAAGACCGGGCTTGTCCCGGCCACGCCCAAGATCGCGCTCGAACTCGGACGCACCCCCAAGATCGTCGTCACACCCGACCCCTCCTTGCCCAGCCAGACCGTCCGCATCTACTACAGCCAGGACGTCCATGAACTAACCCGTCACTGGCGCAACGCCGAGGTCCGCCAGGAAAACGGACGTTGGATCGCCGAGGCCCCGATCATGGATCCGACGCAGCCGCTCTTCGCCTACGCGAGCGTCGTCTACGCCACCCCGGAAGCCTACCGTAAGATCGCCAATCCGCCGGGCGGATCGAATACCGAAACCTATTACTTCAGTTCACGTGAGACCTGGGCCACGGCGTCGCAGCTCAAGGCTGCCGGCGCGCAAGCGACCGATGGCCCTGAGAGGATGATCTGCGCGGACAGCGCCGCCTGGGGCGATTGGTATCAGATCAACGCGGGCAATCCGGAGCTCTGGAGCACCCACACCCGCAAAGTAAAGGACCCCAAGTGGCGCGGACCGGCTGGTGCCAAGCTTTGCTTCGAGATCGCCGCCCGCGAGGACAGCTGGCTGGCCGTGAGGTTCAACAGCAACGACTGGGGCGCCTTCGCCGCCGGCCCCAGGGCCGAATACGCCGTCGCGAAGAAACTCGAGATCAAGGACGGCTGGGCGACGGTCGAAGTCGACCTTTCCGAAGTGCGCGCGATCGGCACGACCAAGGCAAAGCTCGCCGACTGGAGCACCCTGACCGAGATCAGCTTCACGCCGAATATTCCGCCGGAACTGAAGACCGCGGAGATGACCACGCCGAAGGGTTGGGCGCGCGGTTTCGCTCCCAAGATCCGAAACCTGCGCTGGGAAGGCGGAACCTATGCAGAGAAGAAACTGGCGCCCGCCACCCTGACCGAAGCCGAACGCACCAAGGCCTTCAACGATTCCATCAAAGCCTCCCTCGAACAGGAGAAGCAGGATAAGCGATAGCGAATAGGTTTTGGCGGTTAGCGGTTGGCGGTTGGGGAATTATGGTGACATAGGGATGATTACCTAATCAGCCATGAAGGGTTGTCTGGGGTCGGCTTGATACATAATCCTTACCATGAACAACGCTTCATCCTTCCGGGTGATGCCGGCTGTTTGTCCAGGATCGCCCTTGTCGGACGGCTCCCGCGCAACCCCCGACAAATCCCGTCCCCGCCGAGGTTCGCCCGCGCTCCGCGCCGCCTACCTCGTTCTCGCAAGATACCTGCTGGCGTCTTCGCTGCTGCTCATGGTCGGCTGCGCGACCAGCGAGACCTCGCCGGTCGCCGCCGACGAGGTCATCGGCGACTACGATAACGCCTGCCTCCCCGAAGCCGTGATCATGGCCCAGGCATTACGTCGCAATGGGATCAAAGCCCAAGTGCTGATCATGGGCGGCAATGGATGGACGCATGCCGTCACCGCCTACCAGTATCCGACGGAGAAAGGTAACATCTGGTGCTGGGACAGTGATGAGCAGTCCGTCAGGGTCAGCGCCCGCTGGACCAACAGCGAGAACCTGGCCAAAGCCTGGATCCGCGCCTGCAAACGTCGCGACAAGATCCTACATGCACGCTTCGAGTAAACGTACCAGGCAGGCGCACCCTCCTCTTTGGAGCGCGCGGATACAAAAAAGGACAGCACCTGGTGCTGTCCTTACCTTTTTAGCTCAGACGACTTCAGGCAGCTGGTCCAGCGACGTGATGAACACGTCGGCGCCGGCCTTCACCTTAGCGCGGACGGCATAACGGCCGAAGCCGACGACCTTGTCGGCGTCACCCTTGACCTCGAGGTCGCTGGCGCCGTCGCCGACCATGACGACGTGCGTGGCCTGATGCTCGGCACGGAGGCGACGGGCGACGACGTTCTTACCCTTGGACCGGCAGGTCGGGCAGGACTCGTCGAAGCCGGCATAGGAACCATCGGCGTGGAAACGCAGGATAACGGCTTCGACGCGGTCGATGCCGAGGAACTGGGCGAGAGGCAGGATGGCTTGGGTGAAGCCTCCGCTGACGATGGCGATCTTCCAACCCGCGGCACGAAGCTTCTGGAGCGTCGCCAGGGCGGTAGGCTCGACAGTCGCGATGTATTTCGCGCCGATCGCTTCGAGCTCGGCCTTGGTCGGCTTGATGATCTCGAGACGCTTGGCGAAGATGGCTTCCATCGGCGTGCCGCCGTCCATGGCCGCATTGGTCATGTCCTCGACGGCCTTGAAGGTCTCCGGACCGCGCAGGCGGCCCAGTTCGTCGATGCCCTCGATGGACGAGAGAGTCGAATCACAGTCGAGAAGAAGGAGCTTCGTGGCCACGACGGACTACAAACAGCAAGGCCGATAAGGTCAAGTAAGGGCGGCGTCTGAGAGATTGGAGTATCGAGTATTGAGTATGGGGGAGGATGCGTGGTGCCTTTTTCAAATGGGTGGTTCGATATCTGGATTTTGTTTCGGGTGCGGGTGGCAGCCCCGGGTGGCAGGTGGCCGGATTGTTTGTTCTCATCGATTCAGCCCTCGATTCAGTCCTCAATTCAGTCATCGACTCAGTCCTCCGTTAGCCGACCGACCCTTCCCAATGCAGGGTTGCCAGACGAGCGGGGCTGCTCACTGTCGTTCGCACCATGGCCTGTACTGCTCCCACCTCTGCTTCCGAAGTCTTCTGCCGCGCCTCCAAGTGCAACCGCCTGATGGGCCGCGTGCTCATCGCGCTGGCCGTCGTGATCGCGATCGTCATCGCCAAGGGTGGCGCGGAGTTCATCCGTAACTCGACCGCCGGCTTGACCGGCTCCGCCGAACGCATCGTGGGTTTCGTCGCCATCTTCGCCGCCGAGTTCGCATTGTTCCTCACCGCCCTCTTCTTCGCCCGTCGTCGCGCCTCCGCCGCCCATCACGCCATGGTGAAGGCCAACAACCTGAAGGCTCTCGAGCTCCTCGCCGCCTCCGCGACCGACGAAGCCACGAAGAAGGAGATTCTTGCCCGCTCCGCCGACCTCGTCGCCGGCAAGCCGGGTTGCTGCAAGTAAGCGAAGCCGAACAGAGCTGGGGCCAGGGCCAGCAAGACAGGGACAGCATCAACCGCTGTCCTTTTTTGTGCCCGCAGCATCCTATCCGGTTTCCGGTCTCCCTTGGCTTGCTGCCTCTCCTACCCCCACCCCTACCCCTTTCTCCACTTTTGCACCTTTGCACTTTTGCACCTTTGCACTCAATCTTCCCCCATGCGCTGCCTCCTCCCCCTGCTCGCGTTCGTCACGGTCTTCGCGGCCGACGCCCCTGCCCCGCTCCGTGTCTTCCTCCGCTGCGGCCCGAAGACCCATGGCCCGGGCGACCATGACCATCCCGCCTTCGCCCGCGACTGGCGCCCCTTGCTCAACGCCGCCGGCATGAAGGTCTCGATCGGCGACGCCGACGAGAAAGGCGTGCAGACCTTCCCCTCCGACGAAGAACTCGCGCGCACCGACGTGCTCGTCATCCACCGTCAGGGCGGCGGCGACTTCAAGCCCGACGAACGCGCACGCGTCGAGAAGTTCGCGGCCCGCGGCGGCAGCTTCGTGGTGATCCACGCCGGAGCCGTCGCCGGCAACAACGCCTCCGCTGACTTCTACAAGGACCTCGTCGGCGGATCCTGGCGCCAGAAGGTGACCAAGTGGCGCGAAGGTCCGATGCAGCTCAAGTTCGTCGACAAGGCCCACGGCATCACGCAGGGCATCGCCGACTTCGGCATGAAGGATGAGATCTACTACGACATGGACATGCGTCCGGACGTGCATGCCCTCGCGACCGCGCCCACGCCGAAGAAGGTCGGCGACGGCTTTGAAGAGCAGACGCAGATCTGGACCTATGAGAAGGCCGGCGCCCAGCGCGCCTTCGTCTTCATCCCCGGACACACCTACGTGAATTTCAGCCGACCCGACGTGAAAAGCCTGCTCATCCGCGGCATCGCCTGGGCCGGCCGCCGCACGGAGCTCGCCTCTTTCGAGATGCGCGCGATGCTGCCGGACTGCCCGCCTCCGCCGCCTCCGGAGAAGAAGTGAGCGGGAAGGGCTAGGGCTGGAGCCTGGGACGGGGCTAGGAATAGTTAGCGAGGCTCGTGACCTTGCTTAGTCCCAGCCCTAGCCCTGGCCCTGTCTCTAGCCCTAGCAGGCCTAGCAGCCGAGGATCTCGCGGATCTTCGTGCGGCGGTAGCGGAAGATGCCTTCGACTTTCCTCTTCACGAACGGATAGGCGACCTCGCCGAACGGCCAGAGCGGAAGTTTGTAGAGCACTTCGTCGTCCATGCGCGTCTTGCCTCCTTCATCGGCGAAGGTGTGCGTATGGAACCAGACTGAGTAAGGACCCTTGAGCTGTTCGTCGGCGAAGGCGTAAGGCGGATCCCAGTGGGTGATGCGCGTGCGCCAGCCGAACGGGACGCCGTTGAGCGAAAGGCTGTAGTCGATCAGCGTGCCCTGCTTCATCACGATGGGCAGCGGGGTCTTGATGCGGAAACTCAGTTCCGGCGGCGTGATCGCCTGGAGGTTCTCGGCCTTGGAGAAGAAGTCGAAGACGCGCTCGATGGGCAGCGGCAGCAACGTGCTCTCGAAGTAACGGTGGACGCCCGTGGGCAAGGAGTTCGGTTTCGCGAGATGGTCGCGGCGGTGGGCGCGGATGACGTCGCTGTAATCGGACACGGGAGAGGGCGTTGCGGAGCAGGCTGGCGTGCCCGAGGCGGGGTGTCAATAGACCCCTCGGGGAAAGGGCTTGCCGAGGGAGCCGGTCGGGTTTCCCTTATCGGCAACCCTTTCCAATGGCCTCCCCCCATTCTCGTCGCCAGACCACCGGCGCCTTCGGCAACAACAAGCCTCGCGACATCAAGCGCGACTTCTCCCGTCCCGAACCGGTCCCGGTCGACAACACCCCGCGGGAGCCCAACCTCCCGGACAAGCTGATCACCTACGCCCAGCCGATCCTCCAGCAGGCCGGAGGCAACCACACGGCCGCCAAGGGCGCCATGAACGTGGCCATCCTCATCTGGAACGCCGCCATCGAGGGCGAAGCCAAGATCGCCGACGCCAAGGTCCGCCTGGCTTCCCTCCCCGGCGCCACCGCCGAGCAGGTCGAAGAACTCGTGACCACCATGGTGGCCCGCAAGAACGAGCTCTACCCCGAGGAGAAACTCGTGGTGACCAATTTCATCCTGAAGCTGAAGCACAAGCAGTCCCAGTTCCGCGTCTCGGCCGTCAACATCAACCCTGAAGGCGTCAAGAAAGCCGACCTTTCGGACATGGTGAAGGTCTCGGGCTGAGCCCGGCGTTTTCCCGTTTGCAGTCGGCTGGCGGGTGGTCTGATTAAAGGGTGCATGAGCACCGTCGTCCTCCGCAACGCTGAGATCATCAACGAAGGTCGCCGCTTCCGGGCCGACCTCCTCATCCGGGCCGGGCGCATCGAGCGCATCGGCGTCATCCCGGCCGGCACCCACGCCGACCAGGAATACGACCTCAGCCATAAGCTGCTCCTGCCCGGCCTCATCGACGACCAGGTGCATTTCCGCGAGCCCGGCCTGACCCACAAGGCCTGCATCGCCAGCGAAGCCCGCGCCGCCGTGGCCGGGGGCGTGACCTCGTTCATGGAGATGCCGAACACCAACCCGACGGCCACCACCCACGAGGAACTCGAGAAGAAATACGCCATCGGCGCGGCGACCTCGGTCGCCAACTACTCGTTCTTCTTCGGAGCCACCAATACCAACCTCGAAGCCGTCAAGGGCATCGACCCGAAGAACGTCTGCGGCGTGAAGGTCTTCATGGGCTCCTCGACCGGCGACATGCTCGTCGACCAGGCGGCCACCCTCGAAGGCATCTTCCGCCACTCGCCGACGATCATCCTGACGCACTGCGAGGACACCCCGCGCATCAAGGCCGCCGAGGCCGCCGCCAAGGCCAAGTGGGGCGAAGACGTCCCCGCCGCCGAGCACCCGCGCCTGCGCGACGTCGAGGCCTGCTACCTCTCCTCCTCGATGGCCGCCGAACTGGCGCGCCGCCATGACGCGCGCCTGCACATCCTGCACATCACCACCGCCAAGGAGCTCTCGCTCTTCAGCGCCGCGCCGCTCAAGGGCAAGCGCCTGACCGCCGAAGCCTGCGTGCACCACCTCTGGTTCTCCGACGCGGACTACGCCCGCCTCGGCCACCAGATCAAGTGCAACCCCGCCATCAAGACCGCCGCCGACCGTGACGCGGTCCGCGCCGCCGTGGCTTCCGGCGTCATCGACGTCATCGCGACCGACCATGCCCCCCACACGTGGGAGGAGAAGTCTCAGACCTACTTCAAGGCCCCGTCGGGCCTGCCGCTGATCCAGCATTCGCTGCTCATCCTGATGGACCTCGTCCGCCAGGGCGCGTTCTCGCTCGAGACCGCCGTCCAGCGCGCGTGCCACGCCCCGGCGATCCTCTTCGGCGTCGAGAACCGCGGCTTCATCCGCGAAGGCTACTGGGCCGACCTCGTGGTCGTCGACCCCGCCAAGCCGCAGCCCGTGACCAAGTCCGGCCTCCAGTATCAGTGCGGCTGGTCGCCCTTCGAAGGCCACGCCTTCGGCAGCAGCATCGATCGCACCTTCGTCAACGGCGTCTGCGTCTACGAGAACGGCAAGGTCCGCCCCGACGCGCCGAAGGGGATGAGGCTGAGTTTTGACGGCAATTGCCGCTGAAGAGCGGCAAAGGAGATGACTGAGTCGATGGCAGATGACAGAGGCCTGAGTCGATAAAGACGGCGGAGGGGGCCGAGCATGTCGGTCTTGATTAAACGGCCCTTCAAAGCTGCGTGGCTCTGTCATCGATGCAGTCATCTGCCATCGACTCAGCCATCTGTCCTCTTCTTGTCCCCTTGCCACCCCGCCAGCCTGCCCCCTAGTTTTCCGGCGTGTTCACCCTCCTGAAGACCGATACGACGACGGCCGCCCGCCTCGGCGTCCTGAAGACCCCCCACGGGGAGGTCCGCACGCCGGTCTTCATGCCGGTGGGCACCCAGGCCACGGTCAAGGGCCTCTCGCCGCAGCAGGTCGCCGACACGGGCGCCCAGATCCTGCTCAGCAACACCTACCACCTGAACCTCCGTCCGGGCCGTGAGATCGTCCGCGCCGCCGGCGGCCTCCATAAGTTCATGCACTGGGACAAGCCGATCCTGACGGACAGCGGCGGCTTCCAGGTCTTCTCGCTCGCGAAGCTCCGCACGATCACCGACGAGGGCATCCACTTCAGCTCCCACCTCGACGGCAACAAGCTCTTCCTCGACGTGAAGGACTGCTTCGACATCCAGGACGCGCTCGGCTCCGACATCGCGATGGTGCTCGACGAGTGCCCGCCCTACCCCTGCGACCGCGCCTCGTGCGAAGTCGCCGTGACCCGCTCGATCCGCTGGGCCAAGGCGATGCTCCAGCTGGCCAAGGACCGCGGCTTCCTCGCCTCGGGCCGCCACCTGTTCTGCATCAACCAAGGCTCGGTGTACGACGACCTCCGCATCCGCTGCGCCGAAGAGCTCGGCGGCCTCGACTTCCCCGGCCATGCCATCGGCGGCGTGAGCGTCGGCGAGCCCGAGGAGCACATGCTCCACCAGGTCGGCCTTGTCGCGCCGCTCCTCCCGAAGAACAAGCCCCGCTACGTGATGGGCGTCGGCACCCCGCCCCAGCTGCTCCGAATGGTCGCGCTCGGCGCCGACATGTTCGACTGCACGATGCCGACCCGCATCGGCCGCCACGGTGGCGCGTTCACGCCCGACGGCCCGATCAGCGTGAAGCACCTCCGCTACAAGGAGGACCATCGCCCGCTCGTCGAAGGCATGGACAACTATACCTGCCGTCACTTCTCGCGCGCCTACCTGCGTCACCTGCATCATGCCGGCGAACAGCTCGGCGGCACGCTCCTCGCCCTGCACAACATCCACTTCCTGCAGGACCTCATGGCCCAGGCGCACGCGCACATCGCCGCGGGCGACTTCGCCTCGTGGTCCAAGGCCTGGTGCGAACGTTACGAAGCCGGCGCGAAGGACGAGATTCCGGCGGACTAAAGACAACGGATAAAACGTTCTCGGGTCCCGGGTCACGGGCCTCGGGAGCCGGGTTCAGGCCTTCAGGTACGGGCGTCAGTCCCAGGTCCTGCACCTGAACCTGAACTCCCGAACCAGATACCTGACGGCCGAGACCTGAGACCTGAAAAGGATCTCCCCGGCCAATCATCCGGTCTCCGGTTCCCCCTTGAGTTTGGCTTAACTGTATTGAGGTAGGGTTGAGCGCCTCGCTCAACCGCGGCTGACCAAGGGTGGTCAGCCCTACCTAAAGACAACTAGGTCAGCACGCGGTGCTGACCCTGCCTCGAGGCAAACAGACCCCCTTGCCCACTTGCCAGCGTGTCAACGCGCCCCCCTCGCGAAGGCCGAGCCTTCGCGCTAAAGCGAGAAACTCTCCCCGCAGGAGCAACTGGCCTTGGCGTTGGGATTGGAGAACTTGAAGCCTCCGCCGATCATCTTGTCGGAATAGTCCAACTGCGTGCCGCGAAGATACAGGGCCGACTTGGGATCGACCAGGACCTCGACGCCTTCGGAGCGGACCAGGATGTCGGCCGGCTTGGCCTCGCCCACGAAACGCATCTTGTAAGAGAGTCCGTTGCAGCCGCCGCCGGAGATCGCCACGCGCAGGAAGCGTCCTTGGGCCTCGCGTTCCGCCAAAGCACGGACCTTCACGCCGGCCGGAGCCGTCAGGCGGATCAGGCGCTCGTCGGCGACGCGCGGACCGGCGGCTGGTGCGGTGATGTCCATCTCTCATCAGGATGAGGCCGACCCCGCGAAAGACAAGCCGCCAGCCCCTTTGGGCGGATTCCCTCCGGCCGGCCAGCAAAACAGGCTTGCCCGATGCCCTCCCCGGAGGGTTATGATGCTGGTCCGGGTCACGGTCGCGTAGCTCAGTTGGTTAGAGCGCAGCATTCACATTGCTGAAGTCACAGGTTCAAGTCCTGTCGCGACCACCACCCGGGATCTTCCTCGGGCTCACGGCTTAGGAGCGTCCGTGACCGGCTTCTATTACTTTATAATATTACGGGTCAGATTGTAATTAGGTGTTCCCAGCGAACTGTCGCCTAATTATTCCATAGCCCTTCGATGATGAACTTCGCCCACCCGGCATCGTTCCTCCGCCGCGCCCTTCGCACCCTTTCCTGACCTCACCTTCCGATGTCCGAGCCCTCTTCGTCGAAACTGCCCGCCCAGCTCAACGAACTGCTGACGTTCCTGCATGAGCGACAGGAGAAGCGCGGCAACTGCACCATGAAGGATCGGGCCGAACTCTGGCTCCGCTACGGAGGCGACAACATGGACATCAGCCCCCCGAACTTCCACCACGCCCTCGCCACCTGGCTGGCCAACGCCGGCCTCGTCCCGAAGGACAAGGCCACGGACGTGGCCGCGGTGCTGTACTGCCTCGGGGTGACCAATTCGAATAATCTGTTCCAGAAAGTGAACCAAGGGAAGCTGATCGCCCTCGGCATCGGCAAGAACGGCCGACGCAACGCCAAAGGCCAGCGCAAGGGCTGAAGCCCGGCCTTCGGCGACCCCGCCGAACCCGTTGACAAGCCCCGGGGCCTGCGGATGATGGAGGGATGAGCCGGCATCAGCAAAGGCGCCAACAAGAGGTCGCTCGGGCCCGTTCCTTCCTGGAACGGCGCATGAATGACCTCCGCACGCGCCTCGGCCTGAAGCCGGACGCCGCCCCCCTGCCCGGCGAAGCCGCCTACGAGGACACCGAGATCGGCCGCGCCCCGGGCCAGCTGCCCGCCGCCTCCCCCTTCGAGTCGACCGTCCCGACCAAGTTCCGGGTCATCTCCTACGACGAATCCAGCTGCAAGGTGGAGGAGTTCGCCGACCTGGACTCCGTCGGCCGCTACGCCGGCAAGCAAGGCATGGTCTGGATCCAGGTCCTCGGCATCACCGACCCCCAGATCGTCCACATCGTCGGCGCCTTCTTCGACATCCCCATGCTGGCCCAGGAAGACATCCTGACGGCCACCTCCCGCCCGAAGTTCGAAGAACACGGCGACAAGCTCCTGGCCATCGCCCGCGCCGTCCGCATCGGCGTCGAGGA
The DNA here is from genome assembly GCA_041180005.1 of Verrucomicrobiota bacterium. Taxonomy (GTDB): domain Bacteria; phylum Verrucomicrobiota; class Verrucomicrobiia; order Opitutales; family UBA953; genus UBA953. The sequence goes on from JBEGSF010000007.1 coordinate 64,576, forward strand.
AGACACCCCGCGCGGCCAGCAGATCTCCATCGTCGCCGCCCAGAACTGGGTCATCTCCTTCCACGAGAACGACGAAAAGGTCTTCGAAGCCGTCGAACGCCGTATCGCCGACAACAAAGGCAACATCCGCAAGTGGCACGCGGGCTACCTCGTCTACTCGCTCCTGGACACGCTGGTCGACCGTCTCCTCTACCAGACCGAGGAGATCGAAGACGCGACCACCGAGCTCGAAGATTCCATCCTCAAGGGCACCGATGACTGGGACCTCAACGAGGTCTACCGCCTCAAGCGCATCGTCGTGCGCCTCAGCCGCCTCGCCCAGCCGCTCAAGGACATGGTGAGCGTGCTCGAACACTACGAACACGCGCTCCTGCCGACTTCCTTGGACATGTTCCTGCGCGACCTTTACGACCACGCCATCCGCGCGGCCGACCGCATCGAGCATGCCCGCATGATCCTCCAGGACCTGCAGGAATACCACCACACCCAGCAGGAGCGGAAGACCAACGAAGTCATCCGCGTGCTGACGGTGATGAGCTCGGTCTTCATCCCGCTCACGTTCCTGGTAGGCCTCTGGGGCATGAACTTCCACTTCATGCCGGAGATCCATACCGAGTGGGGCGAGAAATACGGCTACTTCCTGGCGCTCGGTTCCATGGCCGCCCTCGCCACCGGCATCATCCTCTGGATGAAGCGGAAGAAGTGGTTCTGAGGGCGCGAAGCGCCGCAGAACAGAGGGCTGAGTCGATGCCTGGATCGATGACTGAATCGATCACAGATAAGACACGTCTGCCAAAGCCAACGACCGACAGCCCAAGGGCGCACGACACCCTGCTTAATCTGCCATCGACGCAGTCATCGATGCTGCCCTCGATTCAGTCATCTCCCCTTAGGCACAATCCTGCGCGTCGACGTCGATGACGTCGATGACGTCCTCGTCCCCGAGGATCTTGGCGCGCAGCGGCAGCAAGGCCGCGAGGAGCGACTTCACGCCGCTGACGAGATACCAAATGTGCACGCGGTGCTGGTCCTGGACCTTCTCGAACGGACACGGGGCCGGACCGCGGATCTCGCAGAGCCCCGGATGCAGGCGCTCGAGCTCCTTGACCCAGGCGTCGGCGACGAAGTTGACCTTCTCGGCGTTGCGGCCGCGGAAGACGTGGCGGATGAGGTGCCGGTCCGGCGGGTAGCCGAACTCGGCGCGCTTCTCGAGCTCGGCGGCGGCGAAGCCATGGAAGTCCAGACGCTTGGCGAATTGGATCGGATCCGAGGCCGGCTGGAAGCTCTGCACGACGACGACGCCTTCGAGGTCGCCGCGGCCGGCGCGACCCGCGACCTGGGTCAGCAGCTGGAAGGTGCGCTCGGCGGCCCGGAAATCGGGGAGCTGCAGCGAGAGGTCGGCATCCAGGATGCCCACCAGGGTCACGCGCGGGAAGTCGAGTCCCTTGGCGATCATCTGCGTGCCGAGGAGCATGTCATATTTGCCGGCACGGAAATCGGAGAGGACCTTACGGAAGAGGTCCTTCTTGCCCATGGTATCGGCGTCGATGCGGGCCACGCGGGCGCGCGGGAACAGCTGGGCGATGGTCTCCTCGACCTTCTGCGTGCCGTAGCCCTTCCAGCGGACCTTGGGGGAACGACAGCTCGGGCAGAGCACCGGGGCGCGCTCCTGGTGGTTGCAGAGGTGGCAACGCGCGGTGTCGTCCGTGCGGTGGAGCGTCAACGAGACACTGCAACGCTTGCACTGCACGGCTTCGCCGCAATCCGGGCATACCAGCGAACGCGAATGTCCGCGGCGGTTGAGGAAGAGGATGGACTGCTCGCGGCGCTCGAGACGGGCGCGGATGCCGTCGGTCAGCTCGCGCGACAGGATATGCTGGCCCTTGGCGTGCAGGACCTCGCGCCGCATGTCCACGATGCGGAAGGCCGGCATGGGACGGTCATCGACGCGCTTGGCCATCACGTCGAGGGCGTAGCGTCCGGCGTTGGCGTTCTTCCAGGTCTCCAGGGACGGTGTCGCCGAACCCAGCACGCAGGCCGCGCCGAGGAGCGAGGCGCGCATCACCGCGACGTCGCGGCCGTGATACATCGGCGTCTCGCCCTGCTTGAAGGAAGGCTCGTGTTCTTCGTCGACCACGATGAGGCGGAGGTTCGGGAGCGGGGCGAAGACCGCGGAACGGGCGCCGACCACCACCCTCGCCTGCCCCAGGGACATCGCCATCCACGCGTCGAAACGTTCGCCGGCGGAAAGGTGGCTATGCCAGACGACCACCTTGGCGCCGAGGTCGGCGAGGCGGGAGCGGAGACGTCCGACCGTCTGGGGCGTGAGCGCGACTTCCGGGACGAGGAAGATCGCCGAGCCGCCTTCGGCCACGACCTTACGGATCAAGGCCACATAGACCTCGGTCTTACCGGAACCGGTGACGCCGTGGAGCAGGTGCGCGCGGAAGGCCTTCGAATCCAAGGTCTGCGTGACGGACGCCACCGCGGCGACCTGTTCGGGATTCAACGTATGACCGGCCGAGGAGATCGTCTCCCCTTCGGCGTAAGGATCGTTATAGGCCACGCGCCAGAGCACGCTGGCGTCTTCCTTGACCGTGCCGGCCTTGATGAGGGCGTCGACGGCCTGCTGCGAGACGCCAAGGCCTTCGACCATCTTGGCGCGGTCGGCGGGCTCCGTCTGCGCGGCCAGGAAATCGATGACCTGCGCCTGGCGCGGGGCCTTCCTGCGGAGCTTGGCGAGCGCCTCGGCTTCGGGCGGGGCGATGAGCGTGAGCAGACGACGGAGGACCGGACGGACGCCCTTGCGCACGGCGGCGGGCAGGACGGTCTCGAGGACGGAGTTGAGGCCGCAGCCGTAGTAACCCGCCATCCATTCGGCGAGCTTGCAGCAGTCCGGCGTCATCACCGGCTGCTCGTGCTCGAGCGCCATGATGCTGCGGAGGCGCGCGGAGGGCGGCGGCTCGGCCGGATACTTCCAGACGACCCCGATGCTCGTGCGTCCGCCCAGCGGCACGCGGACCAGCTGGCCGACCTTCAGGATGTCCTTCAGGGCCGCCGGAACCGAATACGAGTAGGCCCGGGCCCCGCCGTCAAACGGGACCACCTCGGCGACGCCGGGTTCGATTTCTCCGAAGAGATCGGGCACAGGGGGAAGGCTCGCCGAAGCGAGGCGGGGATTCAAGCGAGGGTTACCGGCCGGACCCGAAAACGCTCAGGCGTGGACGTCGGTGGTCGGGACGCCCGAGTGGGCCGCGATCCGGGCGCACATCAGGGCCCAGAAGCAGCCGATGCAGTTGGCGACGACCAGCTGGAGGTCGGTCGGCATGCTGTAGAAGATGAGCGTTCCGGGGAACCAGACGAAGTAGTTCGTCAGCAGGTTCGGGAGGACCAGGCGGCGATACCAGCCCGGGCCCATCGCCGCGCGCAGGCGGGCGGTGTCCCATCCGCAGTCCTTCCAGAGGTGCGAGATGGCGTTGAACGGCGCGCCGATGAAGATCGTGAAACCGGCCATGTCGGCCAGGACCTTGAGCAGGACGGTCTGCAGATTGGCTTCGCTGCCGAACCAAGCGGCTTGAAGCGTATAGAAATAACTCACGAGCATGCCCATCAGGGCCCACCAGGTCATGCTGTGGACGAGGTCGCCGAGAGGGTGGGCCGGGCGGAGTCCCGGGAACACCATGCGGAAGCACCAGGGAATGAGACCGGAGGTGATGGCCGTGCAGATGGCCGCGAAAGCCATCGGATTGGCGGCGTTGACGGCGCCGATCCGGTTAAGACCGGTCGCGACGGCGGGGACGTTGTAATAGGCGACGACCAACCCGGCCGCGGAGCACATGATGATCGCCAACGGCAAGGCGATGTCCCGCAGGGCCTTGAGGCCGGCCGTCAGCGGCGAAGGGGCGGATTCGCTCATGCGAGGAACTTGCGGAGCAACTGGTCGATGAGGACCGGGTTGGCCTTGCCCTGCGTGCGCTTCATGATCGGACCCTTGAGCGCGTTGATCGCCTTCTCGTTGCCCGCGCGGTATTCGGCGATGGATTTCGCCACGGCCGGGTCGGCGATGACTTCCTGGACGATCTTCTCGAGCTCGCCGGTGTCGCTGTTCTGGCGAAGGCCCTTGGCGTCGACGATGGCGGCGGCGTCCTGGCCGGACTTGAACATCTCGGCGAAGACTTCCTTGGCCTGCTGCTTGGAGATCACGCCGTCGTCGGTGAGCTTCACCAGGCCGGCGAGCTGCGCGGGCTTGATCGGGCAGGACGCGAGCGAAAGCGGGGCGGGCGAGGCTTCGTCGAAGGCGCCGGCGGCGCCCGCCGAGGCGGCGAGGTCGCGGAGCAGGTCGTTGGCGACGAGGTTGGCGATGGCGGAAGGATTGGCCGGATGGGCGGCCACGGCGGCCTCGAACCATTCGGCGAGGGCGCGGTCGTTCACGAGGACCGAAGCGGCGGTGTAAGGCAGGCCGAGCTTCTCGACGTAGCGGCGCTGGCGGTCGTAGAGGTTTTCCGGGACCTGCTTGGCGAGGCGCGTGACGGTCTCGCGCGAGATCTTCAGGGTCGGGATATCCGGATCCGGGAAGTAGCGGTAGTCGTGGGCGTCTTCCTTGTCGCGGAGGACGTAGCCGCGGGCGAGTTCGGCGTTCCAGCCGCGGGTCTCCTGCGTGATCGTGCGACCGGCCTCGAGTTCGCGGATCTGGCGGGCGGTCTCGTAGATGACCGTATCGCGGACGCTCGAGATCGAGTTGAGGTTCTTGGTCTCGGTGCGGGTGCCGAGCTTCGCGTCGCCGCGGCGGCGGACGGACACGTTGCAGTCGCAGCGGAGCTGTCCCTTCTCCATGTCGCAGTCGGCGACGCCGGCCTGGGTGAGCATCGCGACAAGCGAGCGCAGGAAGGCTTCGGCTTCGGCGGAGGAACGGAGGTCCGGCTCGGTGACAATCTCGAGGAGCGGCACGCCGGCGCGGTTGTAGTCGACCAGCGAGCCGCTGCCCGCGTGGCTGAGCTTACCCACGTCTTCTTCGAGGTGAGCGTGGTGGATGCGGATGAACTTATGCTCGCCCATCACGTTGCGCGAGGCGCCCGGGAGCTCGATCTCGACCTGGCCGCCGACGACGACCGGGAAATCCTTCTGGGTGAGCTGGTAGTTCTTCGGATTATCCGGGTAGAAATAGTTCTTACGGTCCCAGGCGCAGCGCTCCGGGATCTCCGCGCCCACGACGAGGCCGAAGAGGATGGCCTTCTCGACCGCCTCGCGGTTCACCACCGGCAGCGTGCCGGGGAGGCCGAGGACGACGGGGTCGACCTGCTCGTTGGGCTCCTTGCCGAAGCCCCAGGGGGACGACGCGAAGACCTTGGCGCGGGTGTGCAGCTGCACGTGGACCTCGAGGCCGATGACGACTTCCCAATCAGAAGGTACGTTGCTCATAGGGCGGCTTGCTGGTGGGCTAAACCATGGGCGGCCTCGAAGAGGCGGCCCGCGGCGAGGAGTTTGGCTTCGGAGAGCGGCGCTCCGACGAGGTGGAAGCCGACCGGGAGATGGCCGGACTTGCCGCAGGGGACCGAGATCGCCGGAAGGCCGGCGAGGTTCGCGGGAATCGTGAAGATATCCTCGAGGTAAAGCTGCAGGGGATCCGAGGCCTTCTCGCCGACCTTGAAGGCGGGCGTCGGGACGGTCGGGGTGAGCAGCACGTCGACGCCGGCGAGGGCGGCGAGGTATTCGGCGCGGATCTTGGCGCGGGCGCGGAGGGCGCGGACGTAATAGGCGTCGGCGTAACCGGCGCTGAGCACGAACGTACCGAGCAGGATGCGGCGCTTCACTTCGGGGCCGAAGCCTTCGGAGCGGCTCGCCGTCATCATCTCGACCGGCGTACCGGCGACCGCGGAGCGATGGCCGTAGCGGACGCCGTCATAGCGGCCGAGGTTCGAAGAAGCTTCGGCGGTCGCGACGACGTAATAGGTCGGCACGGCGAGGTCGGCGGAGGGCAGCTCGACCTCGGAGATCGCGCAGCCCTGGGCGCGGTAGAATTCGACGGCGGCATTGACCGCAGCGGCGACCTCGGGGGCGACGCCCTTGCCGAGGAAACCCTTCGGGATGCCGATGCGGAGCTTCTTGGCGTCGCCGGACGGCGTAAGAGCGCGGTCGGACGGACCGAAGCAGGTCATGTCACGCGCGTCGGCGGAGGCCAGCGCGTTGAGCAGGATTTCGCAGTCTTCGAGGCTGCGGGCCATCGGACCGATCTGGTCGAGCGACGAAGCGAAGGCCACGAGACCGAAGCGGGAGATCAGGCCGTAGGTGGGCTTGAGACCGACCACGCCGCAATGCGAGGCAGGCTGACGGATCGAGCCGCCGGTATCGGAACCGAGCGAGAGCGGCACCAGGCCGGCCGCGAGGGCCGCGGCGCTGCCGCCGGAAGAACCGCCCGGGATGCGGGCGAGGTCCCAAGGATTGAACGTCTTGCGGAGCGCGGAATTCTCCGTGGAGGAACCCATCGCGAACTCGTCCATGTTCAGACGACCATAGAGGATCGCACCGGCGGCGCGGAGGCGCTCGGCGACATGGGAATCGTAAGGCGAGACCAGCGGCGCGAGCATCTTGCTCGAGCAGGTGAGCGGCTGACCTTTGACCGCGATGTTGTCCTTGATCGCGACCGGGATGCCTTCGAGCGGACCCCTGCCCTGCCCGGCCTTGCGGCGGGCATCGGAAGCGTCGGCTTGCGCGAGCACGTCGGCCTGGTCGAGGTGCGTGAAGGCGCCGACCTTATCGTTGACCGCCTGGTAGCGGGCGATGAGCGCCTCGCAGAGGGAGCGGGACGTGAGCGTGCCGGCCGCGAGGCGGCGGCCGAGCTCGGCGGCGGAAAGCGTATGGAGCGCGTCGGCCATGGCTTAGGATTCGTCGTCCACGACGCGCGGGACGGAGATCTGCCCGTCGCGCGAGGCGGGGGCGATGCGGGTGACGGCTTCGGCGCCGAGGACGGGACCCGGCTCATCGGAGCGGAGCGCGGCTTCGTCGACGACGCGGGCGTCGTCGATGGTCGCAGGCAGGTCGGCGTTCGCCAGAGCCTGGAAGTGGCCCAGGATCTGGCTGAGCTGCGACGAGTAGAGCGCCTTCTCCTCGGCCGTGAGGCTGAGGCGGGCGAGCTTCGCGAGGTGGTCGATGTCGAAACCTTCGGCCATGGGAATCAGCGGCGGACGGTCCAGCC
>JBEGSF010000008.1:0-41571 GCA_041180005.1 Verrucomicrobiota bacterium
TTCCGATCTTCGGCAGGTTGTTCACCGAGGTCATCTTGTCGCGGTTGGCGTTGAAGATGGCCGAGATGCGCGCCGGCCCGGCGTCGCCGTAATTCTTGCGGGCGATGCTCGAGAGGCTGTCGCCTTTCATGATCGTATACTGGCGGTAGCGTTGCGGCGTGCCGTCGGCGTTGGTCGCGGGCTTCTCGGCCGGCTTTTCACCGGTGGTCTTGGGCGGAAGCACGAGGGCTTTCTGCGTGCGGTTGTAATCGGCGAGCTCGCGCTTGAGCTTCTCGTTCTCGAGCTGCAACGAGCGCAGGCGGGCGTTGAGGTCGGCGCCGCCGAGGGCGTCGGGCTCCATCGGACGGCCGGGCAGCTGCTGCATGAACTGCTTCTCGGCGGTCTTCACCATCTGGCGGACGATGTTCGACTGCTCCGAGGTCGGCTTCATCCGGATGTATTGGTTGAAGTGGTAGATCGCCGGGAGCGGATCCTGCAGTTCGAGATACATGCGGCCGGCTTCGAGGTGCGATTCCGCGGCGCCTTTGCGGTTGTCGATCACCTTGAGGAAGCACTCGAGGGCCTTGCGGACTTCGCCCTGCTTGTGGAACGTCTGTCCCTGGCGGAATTCCGGATCGTCGACGTCGAGGGTGCGGGAGTCGGCACGCGAGCCGTCTTCGCAGCCGACGAGGAGGAGGAAAGAGAGGGCGAAAACAGCGCGGACCATGGCCGGAACAATCTTCGTCGGCGTCGACTCCTTCAATCCCAAATCATTCACCGAGCGCCCGCGCGAGGGCCGAGGGCAGGTCGGGCGTCTCGAAGCGGAAACCTGCGTCCAGCGCGGCGGTCGGCAACACGCGGAGGTCGCCGAGGACGGTCTCGTCGCCCATCTGACCGAAGAGCAGGCGAACGGCCCAGGCGGGGCCGGGGAGGAAGGCCGGGCGGCTCAGCACCTTGCCGAGGGCGCGCGCGAAGTCGGCTTGGGAGCAGGGTTCGGGCCCGACGGCGTTGACGGCCGGAGGCAGGGACTTCTGTCCGAGGCACCAGGCGATCAGGCGGACCAGGTCGCCGAGGCGGATCCAGCTCATCTGTTGGCGGCCATTGCCGATGGGGCCGCCGAGTCCGCAGCGGAAAGCGCGAAGCATCACCTTGAGGGCGCCGCTCGAGGCCGCGAGCACGACCCCTGTGCGAAGGCAGGTGGTGCGGATGCCTGCCTGTCTGGCGGGTTCGACGGCTTCTTCCCAAGCCGCGGAGACCTCGCCAAGGAAACCTTCGGATGAAACGTCGGAGGCTTCCGTGAGCGTCTCGGAGCGGCGGATGCCGTAGCGTCCGACGCCGGACATCGAGAGGAAGAGTTCGGGCTTGGCCTGAAGCCCGGCCAAAGCCTTGGCCAGGAGACGGGTGCCGTCGCGTCGGCTCGCCATGATGCGTTCCTTGGCGGCGGAAGACCAGCGTTGCGCGATGGGTTCACCGGCGAGGTGGATGACGGCGTACGCGCCCTCGAGCGCGGCGCGGTCGATCTGGCCGGTCAGATGATTCATCCCGCCGGGTCCGTCATGACGGGAGCGGAAGGGGACGACCGCGTAACCGAGCGCACTGAGGTGACGGGACACGGCCTTTCCGACCAATCCCGTGGCGCCGGTCAGGATGACTTTACGCGGTGCGCTCATGAGCCTTGGGTAATCTGAACATCCCGGAAGGCAAGCGGACGGGCCGAAAGTTCGGTCAGTTCGCCGCCGGCTTGTTCACGACGAGGATCCACGGCTTACCCGGGGTCGGGTAATAACCGATCTTCTCGACGTGGAGGCCTTCGGAGGCGCGGGCTTCGGCGAACTTCAGCACGACGTCCGATTCCTCGGGTCCGCCGGGGTGTCCCGTGTAGGCCACGCAGATGAGGCGTCCGCCGGGGCGCAGCGCGGCGAAAGCGGCGTCGAGCGCCGTCTGCGTGGAGTCGGGGCGCGTGATGATGTCGGGATTGCCTCCGGGCAGATAACCCAGGTTGAAGATCGCGACGCCGACCTTGCCGGCTTGCGCGGGCGTGAGGACGGCGGCGAGCTCGGCGTGGCTGCGCAGGTGCACGGAAACGCGGCCGAGCAGGCCGGCGACCTCGAGGAGGTTGCGGGTGGAGGTGACGGCTTCCGGCTGGATGTCGAAAGCGTGCACGTGGCCCGTGGCGCCGACGGCTTGGGCGAGGCAGGCGGTGTCGCGTCCTTTGCCGGCCGTGCCGTCGATGGCGACGTCGCCGGGGCGGAGGATGTCCGTCGCAAGCTTCTGGGCGCGTTCGGTGACGCGGACCGGGTTTACGGGAGCCACGGGAATTTCCGGAAGTTCGGAGCGCGTTTCTCGTTCCAAGCGGCGCGACCTTCGTCGCCCTCTTCCGAAAGATAGTAGAGCAGGGTGGCGTTGCCCGAGAGTTCCTGGATGCCGGCCTGGCCGTCGAGCTCGGCGTTGAAGGCCGACTTCAGGCAGCGGATGGCGAGCGGGCTCTTCGTGAGGATCTCCTGCGCCCACTTCACGCCTTCGGCGTCGAGCTGTTCGTAGGGCACGACCGTATTGACGAGTCCCATCTCGAGGGCCTGCTTGGCGTCGTATTGGCGGCAGAGATACCAGATTTCGCGCGCCTTCTTCTGGCCGACGATGCGGGCGAGGTAGGAGGCGCCGAAACCGCCGTCGAAGCTGCCGACCTTCGGGCCGGTCTGGCCGAAGACCGCGTTGTCGGCGGCGATGGTGAGGTCGCAGATGACGTGGAGGACGTGGCCGCCGCCGATGGCGAAGCCGGCCACCAGGGCGATGACGACCTTGGGCATCGAGCGGATCAGGCGCTGCAGGTCGAGGACGTTGAGGCGGGGCACGCCGTCCTTGCCGACGTAGCCGCCTTTCTTATCGCCGCGGATCTTCTGGTCGCCGCCGGCGCAGAAGGCGAACTTGCCGTCGTGCTGGGGGTTGGCTCCGCGGAGGAGCACCACGCCGATGGTGGCGTCGTCGCGGGCGTCGGCGAAGGCCTTCAGCAGTTCGGACACCGTGTCGGGCGTGAAGGCGTTGCGGCGGCTCGGGCGGTTGATGGTCACGCGCGCGATGCCGTCGGCCTTCTCATAGACGATATCGGCGAACTCGCCGCACTTCTGCCAACGGAGGTCGGGCTGCATGGGGCTTAAGTTGGAGGGAGGGGGGACGTTTTCAAACGATTAAGCGACGGGACGCTTGAAAATCGCCGGAGGTTCCCGCACTTTGGCCTCCTATGGCCAAACTGACTCCCGAACAGATCACCAAGGTCTCCGCCTGGGTGGCCGAAGGTGCGACGCTCTCGCAGATCCAGGAGCGCCTGTCCTCCCAGCTTGAAGTCTCGATGACCTACATGGACGTCCGTTTCCTCGTCGACGACCTCAACCTTTCCCTCGTCGAGAAGGAAGAGCCCAAGAAGCCGGAAGAAGCCGCCGCCGAAGCCGCTCCCGCTGAGGAGGCCGCGCCGGCCGCCGCTCCCGCCCAGGGCGCCGGGGTCGTCACCGTCGAGGTCGACACGATCGCCCAGCCGCACGCGATGGTCAGCGGTCACGTCACTTTCTCCGACGGCGAAAAGGCCGACTGGTATATCGACCACCAAGGCCGTCCGGGCATGGCCGCTCGCACCCCGGGTTATCGCCCGACGCCGCAGGACATCACGGACTTCCAGGTCAAGCTGGACGCCGCTCTCCGTCAGGCCGGCTACTGATCGCTCAGCGCGTCTTCAGGATCGCTTCCGCCAGGACGAAGTCCGCGGGACGCGTCAGCTTGAGGTTCACCGAGGGGTTCTCGACCAAGGATACGTCCTGGCCGACGAACTCCACGGCGGAGCTGTCGTCGGTGACCTTGCGCTGCAGTTCGGCGACCTTGCGGTAGGCCTTGAGCACGATGGCCGTGCGGAAGACCTGCGGCGTCTCGGCCGTCCAGACCAGTCCGCGGTCGGGCGAGGTCTCGACGGAAGCGGAATCCGCTTTGGCGATCTTGACGGTATCGGCGGCGCGGCCGGCTAGGATGGCGGCACCGGTCTCATGGGCCTTGGCGCGCACCTTGCGGATGGCTTCGGCGGAGACCAGCGGGCGGGCGCCGTCATGGACGTGCACGAGTCCGGCGTGCCCCTCGCAGGTATTCAAAGCCGCGAGCACGGAATCCTGACGGGATTCGCCGCCGGGCACGAAGTCGACCGCGGTCGCGGACGGCAGGTGGGCGGCGAGCAGACCCTTCAGCTTGGCGAGCTGGGCTTCGTCGCGATACGTGATGACCACGCGGCCGATGAGGCCTGTGCTCAGGAAGGACTGGAGCGAATGGACGAAGACCGGCTTGCCGGCGAGGAGCGCGGTGATCTTGTCGTCGACGACGGACTGCATGCGCCGGGCGGAACCCGCGGCGAGGAGGATCAGGATGTCGTCGCCGGCGCTCATGTGATCTCGCCGATGTCACGGCGGATGCGGAGCGTCTCGGTAGCCGGATCCTTGGCCTTCAGAATCGGGCGACCCACCACGATGAAGCTCGCGCCCGCAGCGGCGGCCTGGGCGGGCGTCATGATGCGGTTCTGGTCGTCGCCGGCGGCGTCAGGGTAACGGATGCCCGGGGTCACGAGCGTCGGTCCGGCGCCGAGGTCGCCGCGGAGGACGGGAAGTTCGAGGGGCGAGCAGACGAGTCCGCCGATGCCGGCGCCGATGGCCATGCGGCCGAGGAGGCGGACCTGTTCTTCCGGCGTGCGGGCGACGCCCGTGGCGGACAGCTGGGCTTGGTCCATGGACGTGAGCACCGTCACGCCGAGCACCGTGCAATCGGGCAGGGCGGACTTCGCGGCGTCGGCCGCACGGGCGATCATCTCGGGGCCGCCGCAGGCGTGGATCGTAAGGAGCGAGCAGGGACGTCCCTTGAGGCTCTTGATCGCGGACGAGACCGTGTTCGGGATGTCGTGGAACTTCAGGTCGAGGAAGACCTTGAAGCCGAGCGCGTGGAATTCGTCGACGATGCCCGGGCCGTGGCGCGTGAAGAGCTGCAGGCCGAGCTTCACCCAGGCGAGGTTGCCGGCGAGCGGGCGGGCGAGCGCCAAGGCTTCCTCCTTGGTCTCTACGTCGAGGGCGAGGATGAGTCGGCAAGGCGAAGCCATGCCGTCTTTATGGAAACAGCCGGGCTTTCCTGCCAGCGTAAACCTATCCGCCGACGGGCCTTACTTCTTGGCCTTCTTGGGCGCCGGCGTGCTGGGCAGGGTGTGCACGTCGAACGTGAAGGGCTTGGCCGGCTGCTGGCCGAGGAGGTGCAGGCTGAACCATTCGGCCATGCGGATGTTGTCGTCGGCCATCTCGACCCAGCCGCCGTGGGCGGCGCCGAGGCGGATGAGGACGTCGCTCTGGGCGCCGACTTCCTTGGCGCGGGCGTGGAAGCGACGGGCCTGGGAGTCGGGCACCAGCGGGTCGGCGTCGCCTTGGACGATGAACGTCGGGGGCGTCTGGGCGCTGATCCAGTAGAGCGGCGAGAGCTCGCGGCCGGCGCGTTCGCGTCCTTCGGCGGTGGTCACGATCGTACCGAAAGCCGGGGCGCGGGTGGTGAGCGGCCCGATGCCTTCCTTGCTGTCGCCTTCCTTGGCCCAGTTGAGGAAGTCGACCGGCGGGTAATAGCAGGCGACGGCGTTCACGGCCGAGCTCACGTGTTCGACCGGGTCCTTGGACTTCGGGTTGGCCGCGAGCACGCGGGTGCCGAGCATCAGGCTGAGGTGGCCACCGGCGCTGCTGCCGGTGACGCCGATCTTGTCCGGGTCGATGCCGAACTTGGCGGCGTTGGCGCGGACGAAGCGGACGGAGCGCTGCAGGTCCGCGACGATCTCATCGATATGGAAGCGCGGCTGCGTGCCGTGCACCACCACGAAGGTCGTGAAGCCATGCTTCGGCCAGCCGCCGTCGTTGATGCCGTTGTGGTTGGAGTTCCAGCCGCCGCTGACGATCTTGATGACGGCCGCGCCGTTGGGCTTGGCCGGCGTGAAGACGTCCATCGTCAGCGCCACGCCGTCGTGCTTGGCGTAGATGACGTCGGAGACGCGGGTGACTTCCTGGGCGCAGGCGATCGCGCAGGTCAGGACGAGGGCCAGGAGGGAGAGCAGGGGGCGACGCATGGGGTTGTCCTTAGGACACCGCCAAGCGGACGAAGTTGCAAACCGCTCAGACCTTGAGGCGGAACTTGATGACGACCTTGAGGATCTCGGCCGGGGCGCCGACCTGCACGCCGGGCTGATGGCCGTCCTGCGGATGGAAGACGGCGAAGTTGCCGTGGCCCAAGGTCAGGAGCGCCGCAGGCGAAGCGGGTGCGGCGTATTTCTCGACGTCCTTTTCGGCGATATAAGGCTTCGTCACCACGAGCGTCTTCTGGTCCGTGTGGCCGCAATATTCGAGGCCCTGGTAGACCACCTGGATGTCGCCGTAGACCTGATGCGCTTCCCATATCTTGTCGGCGGATGGAGCTGTCTGGTAGCGCTGGACGATCGCGACGAGGTCCTGTCCTTGGAGCTCATATTTCCCGTCCGGCGTGTTCATGTCGAAGGCGCGGAGGTAGGCGAAGGCCTTAGGGAAGAGCGGGTGCAGCGATTCGTAGGCGGCGGAAGCGGAGAGTTGGTCGAGGATCATGCTGAAAGGGGGAGGGGCAGGGGTAGGGGTGGGATGATTAGCTTTCTTCGGGGAGGCTTTCGACGTCGTCGAGCGGGAGTTCGACGGGCTGATCGGAGCCGAGGATCGAGAGCAGGAGCGCGATGCGTTTCTGCGGGGACTCCAGACGGATGACCTCGCCTTCGGAGCCGGCGAAGATGCCGCGGATCACCCGGGCTTTGGCGCCGATCTTCAGTTCCTCGTCGAGCATCGACAGGATGGCTTCCGGTCCGAGCGCGTTGAGTTCGTCGATGACGGCCTGCTCGACGTCGACCGGACGTCCTTCGCGGCTGACGAGGTGAAGGACGCCGCGGGTGCTGCGGATCGTGGATTGGAATTCCATCGGATCGAAGCGCGCGAACACGTAGCCCGGGAAGAGCGGTTCGACGACGACCTTGTTCTTATCGTGGCCGCGGCGCGTCCGTCGCAGGCGCGGGAAGACGAGTTCCTCGACGCCGATGGCCCGTAGGTTCTGCACCGCCACCGCCTCCTGGCGAGGCTTGGCCTTGATGCAGAACCAGGTCGGGCCGACGGCTTCGGTCATGCGCTCTTAAGCACGGACTTCGAGCGGTCCGGGAGCCAGCCGAGCGCGATGAGCGCGAGCTGGGAGGGGACGAAGACGTAGTAGAGCCAGAAGGAGCCCTGTTCGGTGAAGCCGTAGCTGTGGAGGCCCACGCCGAGGAGATTGGTGCCGAACCAGGACCAGGCCGTCACGATGTTGCCGAAGACGAGGAGCTGCATGAGCCCTTCGCGACGGACGAGTCCGCCCCAGCGGGCGTGGAGGCAGATGGCGCACCAGAGAACGATGAGGATCGCGCCGTTCTCCTTGGGGTCCCAGCCCCAGAAGCGACCCCAGCTCTGGTCGGCCCAGATGCCGCCGAGCATCGTGCCGATGAAGCTCGCGAGGACCGCGAAGGCGAGGATGCCGTAGGCCGCGCGGGCCACGCTGTCGCCCCAGTTGTAGTCGGCCTTGAAGGCGCGGAGGCCGAGGTGCAGCGCGCCGAGGAGGCCCGCCACGAAGGTGGCCGAGTAGCCCAAGGTCACGATGGTCACGTGGGTCGCCAGCCAGAAGTTGGAGTCGAGCACCGCGCGGACGCTCTCGAGGTTGTCTTCGCCGGAGAGGCCGAGGTTATGGGCCACGATCAGCGAGACGAAGCCCGTGAGTCCGGTCGCCGCGGCGCCGATGCCGTTCTTCCAGACGCGTTCGAGCATGATGCCGAGGGCGACGGCGCCCCAGGCGACGAAGATGCCCGAGGAGTAGAGGTTCGTCACCGGCGGACGGCCGTGGAGCCACATGCGGTAGCCGAGGGCAAACGTGTGCAGCACGAAGCAGACGACGAGCAGGCGGTAGGCCCAAGAGCGCATGGCTTCGGAGCCTGTCAGCCAAGAACCGAGGACCAAGGTGACGGTCACGAAGTAAGCGATGAGCAGCCAGTAGAAGGGCTGCAGGCGGCCGAAGGCGGCTTCGGATTCGGCCTTGGCGGTCCAAGGGCCCTTGAGGGACGCGGAGATGGCGGACGTAAGGCGGGCGCAATCGTCGTCCTTGCCTTCGCGCCACGCCATGGAGAAGTCGGCGTAGCGGGTGATCAGGCCGTCCTCAGCGAGTCCGGCGCGATGGGTCTTCTGGTCCTTGATGATGCCGAGGAGCGAGCCGCCGAGGTTGTCCCAGCGTTCGACCGACGTCAGGTCCTTGGGTGGCATCAGGCCGATGGCGCCTTCGCGTTCGAATTCCTGGTAGCGTTCGACGAACGTGCGGACGGTCTTCTGCAGCTCGGGGTCGAAGGCCTGGCCGGAGCGGCTGGCGTTCATCTCGGCCAACGCGCGGTTGAGCGCGGAGATCCATGCGGCGTATTCGCGGCGGGCCGGGACGTCCGCCGGGAGGTCGCCGGGGATGAACGTCATGCTGAGCGCCGCATACTGGCGGGCGGCGCCTTCGAGGTTGAGGAGGGCGCGGTCTTCGGCGTCGCGGTCGGCCTGGGCGCGCTTGCGGGCCTTCTCGGCCGCCTGGCTGAGTTCGGCGCTGTTCTTCAGGATGCCGTCCCAGCTCACGTAGAGGCTCTTCTCCGGGTCGCCGCCGACGCGCTTGAGCACGTTGGGGTGTTCGACGCGGAAGGTCGGCAGGTGGCGCGCGACGGGGGCGCGGAAGGAGACTTCGATCAGCCAGTCGATCGCGGAGACCGAGCCGCCGGTCAGGCGGACCGGGCGCTTCTCGAGCATCGCCTGCAGCGTGGCGTCGACGGCGGGAAGTTCCTTGGCGATCTCGGCGCGCTGTTCAGCGGTCCAGGTGGACGGACGCTGGCCGAAGGCGACGCGTTCGAGCTTGGAGAGCGCGACGGACGTACGGGCGCGCATCTGCAGGAGCGAGCCGGTGGCGAGGGTCTCGATCGGCACGATGCGTCCGCCGCTCTGCACGGGGATCTCGCCGAGCTCGCGGGTGTTCCAGCCGGCGTCGGCGGCCTCGGAGGTCGCCGAGAGGAGGCCGAGCGCGAGGACCGCGGCGGCCTTGGCGGCGCGGCCGCGCAGGAAGCGGAGCAGCGAGAAGCCGAAGTGCCAGACGAGGCCGAGCGACATCACCGCGACGGAGATGTAAGGGATGAGCCAGCCCGGATTGCGGACGACCTGGAGGACGCTGAGGTCCTTGCCGTCCTTGGTGCTGCCGAAGCTGGACTGGAAGAACGTCAGGCCGGCGTGGCGGAGCGGCTGGTTCATCGAGATGTTGTAGGCGAACGAGCCGGCGCCTTCCTTGATCGTCACGTCGCTCGCGAAGCGGCGAGGCGTGTTCGTCCCGGGGTATTTCTCGTGGGTGAACTTGTCGAGGCGCAGGGTGAAGGGGACGTAATAGCGCACGCGTCGCAGCGACAGCTGGTAGGTCTTGCCGTCGTCCTTGTATTCCTGGGCGTCGAAGTTCTCGGTCAGGTTGAGGTTCACGATCCAGACGCCGGCGGACTGGGCGCCCTTGAGCAGTTCGACGATGGCCGTCGGCGCGTTGGGCTTGTTGTCGTCGTAGCTTTCCGGCTCCGGCTTGTAGGCCAGCTCGGTGCGGGCGCCGATGCCTTGGGTCGCCTTGATCGCGATGCCGTCGGGCATCTGGGACTTGGCGCGCAGCATGGCGTTGGGGTGGTAGGAGAGCACCTTCAGCTTGAACGGCGTGCCGGGCAGTTCGACCGTGTCGGGCGCCTGCTTGGCGGCGATGGCGCGGAAGATCGAGTCAGGCACGACCACGACTTGGTCGGCCTTCGGGCCTTTCTCGACGAGGGCGAACTCGAATTCGCGGAACGCTTCGGAGAAATCGCGGGACTCGCCTTCGGGGACGATCATCGCGGATTCTTCCTGGTAGACGGCGGTGATGAAGCCGCCGATGAGCAGGAGGAGGAGGCCGGCGTGGATCATGCTGATGCCTACCTTGGCGGCCGTGGCCTTGAAGTGGCGGAAGTGGGCGAAGGCCAGGTTGGCGACGAGCAGGGCGCCGATGAGGAAGCCGCCCGGCAGAGGCATCTGGAGAGGGGCGGTGTCGTCCATCGGGTAGAAGCAATACCACGACGAGAAGTAGACCTTCTGGACGTGCCAGACGCCCCAGTGGACCTGTTCGAGCGTGCCGAGCAGCACGAGCAGCATCGAGAGCACCAGCAGGAAGACCGTCAGCTTGAGCGAGGCGAGCGTGTCGAGCACGCGTCGTCCCGTGTCGGCCTTCTTTTCGAAATCAGAGTCGCTCACGGAAGCTGGGATTCGGCGAGGAAGGCGACGAGGGCGGCGCCGTTGGCGGCGACGGCGGCGGCGTCACCGCTCATCTTGAAGAACCAGGTGGCGCCCTTGTGCGGGGTCATCACCGCGTCGAGGCCCTTCTTGCCGTCGGTCGAGACCATGACAAAGCGCTGGCTTTCGATGCCGCCGACCTTGGCGGGCTTGGCGGAGGCGGCGATTTCGTCGCCGCTCGCGGGCGTGAGACCGATCTGGCCGCGCCAGCGGTTCACGTTGGCGGTAAGGCCGCCGACGTTGCCAGGGAAGACCGTCACGGCGACTTCGGCCTTGGTGCCGTCGGGGCCGGCGACGATCCAGGTGGCCTTGCGCATGCCGTTCTCGGGTCCGACGGACCAACCGGCGGGAAGCTTGCCCCACTTGGGGGCGTCGAAGGAGGCGGCTTCGGCCTTCATCGACGCAGGCGCGACCATCGGGGCGGCGGCTGCCGGAGAAGGCGCGGGCTGCGCGGCGACGGGCGCGGCCGGAGCGGCGGCGGGAGCCGGAGCGGCGTCGGACTTCACTTCATACCGGGCGACCTGCGGGGCAGGCTTGCAACCGAAGGCGAGCAACGAAGCGGAGAGGATGAGGAGGGGGCGCATGAGGAGAGGTGGGGGAGGGAGGATTATTTGTTGGCGGCTTTCTTGCCTTTTTTCTTAGCCGTATCGCCGGCGGTCGTGCCGGTCTTGAGGCGTTCCGCGTATTTTTCATCGCGAGGCTGGATGATGCCGCGCTTCACGAGCTCGTCGGCGTGCAGGTCGGCCAGAGGGCCGCAGCGCGCGAGCCACGCGTCGCACTCGGCGCGGAGTTCGGCGAGCTTGGCGGCGTGGGCCGGATCGGCCGCGAGGTTGTTGACTTCCCACGGGTCGTTCTGGGTGTCGAAGAGTTCTTCCGCCGGGCGGTTGGGGTTGAAGTAGAGGGCTTGGATCGGGGTCAGCTTGCCCTCGGCCTGGACGCGGCGCAGCTCGTGCATCGTCTGGCCGACTTCCTGGTAGGCCACCTTGCCGGCTTCGTCGACGCCGGGGGCCTGGTTGCGCACGTAGCGGAAGCGGGCGTCGCGGACCGAACGCACCTTGTCGAAGCTCTCGTCCATGAAATCGCGGAACGAATAGACGTATTTCGGCGGATTGGCCGCGGTCGGCAGGAAGCAGCGCCCGTCGTATTCGGCGGGAACCGGAACGCCGGCGAGAGTCAGCGCCGTCGGGGCGAAGTCGATCCAGCTGGCGAAGTCTTCGCGGACGGAGCCGGGGGCGATCTGTCCGGGCCAGCGGACGATCAGCGGCACGCGGGTCCCGGTATCCTTCACCGAGCGCTTGTGGCGCGGCATGCCGCGTCCGTGGTCGCCGGTCAGGATGACGATCGTGTTCTTCTCGAGGTCGTGGGCTTTGAGCCAATCGAGCACGCGTCCGAGCGAGTAGTCGACCGCCGTCACGAGCTCATGGTAGTGGGCGACTTCGCGGCGGACGGCCGGAGTATCGGGATAGAAGGGCGGGAGTTCGACCTTCGCCGGATCGCGACGATCGGAAGGCTGGAGCGCGGCCGTGTTCCTGGCGTGCGTCGCATCGTCGGCGCGCACCTGGCTCTCGTGGCTGACCGTGTCGTTGAAATAAGCGAAGAAAGGTTCCTTCGGTTTCGCCGAGAGGGGGCCGGCGGGCCGGTTGGCCGGATTGACCCAGGCCTTGCGGTCGTCGGCCAGGTTCTTTTCCGGGACACCCTGGAAGTCGGTCTTGCCCGGCCACATCACGTGGTAACCGGCGGCGCGGAGTTTCTCGGTGAACGGATGGGGAGGGTTGATGACGACGGAGCGCATGTTCTGGGCTCCGTACTTGAGGGGGTAGAGTCCGGTCACCATCCCGCTGCGAGAGGGGGCGCAGACGCCGGTGTGGGTGAAGGCCCGGGTGAAACGGGCGCCTTCCCTGGCGAGCCGGTCCATGTTGGGCGTGATGGCGTCCTTGCAGCCGTAGGCGCCGGTGTCAGGGCCCATGTCTTCGCCTATCACCACGACGATGTTGGGACGGCTCTCGGCGGCGCCGGCGAGGGCGGCGAAGAAGAGCGGGACTAAGAGGAGGCGGCGCAGCATGGGGGTGAGACAGGGACCAGCCCTCATGGTTGCGGCCTATCCGGCCAAGGCAAAAAGAAAGGACGCATTTAGCGCCCTTTTCGCGGGGTTATTAGGGCGCCGTTCAGTCCGTGAAGCGGAACAGGGCCACGTCGCCGTCCTTGAAGAGGTAGGACTTGCCTTCGAGACGGTAGCGACCGGCGTCGCGGGCCGCGGCGACTGAGCCGTTCTTCACCAGATCTTCGTAAGAAACCACTTCGGCCTTCACGAAGCCCTTTTCAAAGTCCGTATGGATCACGCCGGCGCACTGCGGGGCGGTCATGCCATGACGGAAGGTCCAGGCGCGGACCTCCTTTTCGCCCGCGGTGAAGTAGGTCGCCAGGCCGAGCAGGTGGTAGGCGCCGCGGATCAGCGACGACACGCCGGAGTCGGTGACGCCGAGGGACTGGAGGAACTCGGTGGCTTCGGCCGGGGAAAGGTCGCAGAGCTCGGCTTCGACCTGGGCGCAGATCACGACGTGTTCGCAACCATGGCGCTGGCCGATGAGGGCGGCGACGGCGGCGACGTGCGGGTTCTTGGAAGGATCGGCGAGGTCGCCTTCGGCGACGTTGCAGGCGAAGAGCACCTTCTTGGACGAAAGCAGGTTGTAGGTCTTCAGGCGGGCGCGCTCGTCGTCGTTCACCTCAAGGGAAGAGGCCGGCTGGTTCTCGTTGAGGTGCTTCACCAGGCGGGCGAGCAGCTCGACGTTGGCGATGGCGTCCTTGTCCTGGCTGCGGACCTTCTTCTGGTTGCGGTCGAGCTGCTGCTCGGCCGACTGGATGTCGGCCAGGATCAGTTCGGTCTCGATCACGCCGATGTCGCGGACCGGGTCGACCTTGCCCATGCTGTGGACGATGTCGTCGTTGTCGAAGCAACGGACCACGTGGATGATCGCGTCGCACTCGCGGATGTTCGAAAGGAAGTCGTTGCCCTTGCCTTCGCCCTTGGAGGCGCCGGCGACGAGGCCCGCGATGTCGACGATGTCGATCGTGGCCGGGATGACGACCTTGGTGCCGGCGATGACCTGCAGCTTCTGCATGCGTTCGTCGGGCACGAGGACGACGCCCACGTTGGGCTCGATCGTGCAGAACGGGTAGTTCGCCGCCTCGGCCTTGCGCGAGCGGGTCAGCGCGTTGAAGAGGGTCGACTTGCCCACGTTGGGGAGTCCGACGATGCCTGCCTGGGTCTTTGCCATGGAAGAGGCAACGTGGGCATCCGCCCCGCCGAGGTCAAGAGCCGCCGTCAGGGGGTCAGCGACTGGGCCTGCTCGCTGAGCTCCGGGTCGGGCAGCACCACTTCATCCTTGGGCTGGGGCTGGCCGCGTACGATGCGGGCCACGGCTAGGCGGCCGCGGACTGAAGTGATCTCCAGGACCGCAGAGGCGTTGAGCTGAGGGTCGCGCGAAATCACCTGCAGGCCCTCGCGCACGATCGTGCCCGGGATGAGCAGGACCGGCACGGAGACGCTGCGGAGCGGGTAACCTTGGACGTACCCCACGCGGGCGTTGCGCGGAGCGCCGGCGGGGAGCGCGAACGGGTTCGGCTCCTCGGCGGGCTTCTTCGGCTTGAACACGGCGCAGCCCGTCAGCAGCGCGAGCAGCAGACAGACTGGGCCGAGACGGCTCACTCGCGGTGCGGGGCGCCCGGACCTTCCGGCGGCTTGCCGATGAAGGCGGCGAGGGCGGAGTTGGGCGGGAGGCCGCCGGGGAGGCCGCCGGGCGAGAGCGGACCGGGGGTCTGCTCGGCCTTCTCGTCTTCGGAGATGAACTGGTCGAAGCCGGGGCCCGACGTGTCGAGCTCGCCTTCGAACATGCCCTGGAGCTGGCGCATGCGCGTCGGGTGACGCATCTTGCGGAGCGCCTTGGCCTCGATCTGACGGATGCGTTCGCGGGTCACCTTGAAGTGGCGGCCGACTTCCTCGAGCGTGCGCTGGACGCCGTCGAGGAGGCCGAAGCGGAGGATGAGGACTTCCTTCTCGCGTTCGGCGAGGGAGCGCAGGACGAAGTCGATCTTCTCGCGGAGGAGGCGGGTCGAGGCCGTGTCGGAGGGGTTCTCCGCGGACTTGTCCTCGATGAAGTCGCCGAGCGAGGTGTCTTCGCCGTCGCCCACCGGGGACTGGAGCGAGATCGGCTGCTGGGCCATCTTCATGATCTGCTGCACGCGGTCGATCGCCATGTTCATCTCGTTGGCGACCTCTTCGGCGGTCGGCTCATGTCCGAGCTCCTGCGTGAGCTGCTTCTGGACCTGCATCACCTTGTTGAGGGTCTCGATCATGTGGACCGGGATGCGGATGGTGCGGGCCTGGTCGGCGATGGAGCGGGTGATCGCCTGGCGGATCCACCAGGTGGCGTAGGTGGAGAACTTGTAGCCGCGGCGGTATTCGAACTTCTCGACCGCCTTCACGAGGCCCATGTTGCCTTCCTGGATGAGGTCGGTGAAGAGCAGGCCGCGGTTCTGGTATTTCTTGGCGATGGAGATCACCAGGCGGAGGTTGTGCTCGACCATCTCGGTCTTGGCGCGCTGGGCTTCGTCGAGGTGCTTGCGGACGTTGCGGGCGAGGTGGATGAGCTCGGTCGGGCTGAGGCGCCAGCGGAGCTCGATCTCGCGGGTGCGGGAGGCGGAGATCTCCTGCTTGACGGCCTTCTTCGCGCGGACCGGACCGCGGACGACGATGGTCGGCTCGACGAGGTTGCGGGAATCTTCGATGTCGCCCTTGATGTCCGGCAGCTCGAGCCATTCCTCGAAGAGCTTCATCTTGAAGCAGAACTTGCGGAGGATGTCCTTGCATCCTTCCTTGGCGGTCTTCTCGATCTTGACGTAGGCCTCGCGGGCCTTGGCCTTCTTGCCGGCGTCGGTCTCGTCGAGGTATTTCTGCCAGCCCTTGTCGAGCTTGGCCTTGAGCTTGGTGCACTCCTCCGTGGCCTTGGGGAGCATCTTGTAATACGCGTCGCGGGACTCGACCTTCTTGTCGATGACGACCTTGTCGAAGCGTTCTTCCTTGCGGAGGACCTTGAGGGCGAGGTCGAGCTGGTAGGGCAGGGTGAGCCAGCAGGAGAAGAGGAATTCCTGGGCGCGCAGTTCGGCGTCTTCGATGCGCTTGGAGATCTCGACCTCCTGTTCGCGGGTGAGCAGGGGCTTGTGGCCCATCTGCTTCAGGTAGACGTTGAACGGGTCGTAAGGAGCGTCGGCCGGGACGGTGCGCGCGGCTTCCTCCTCGGAATCCTCGACCTTCTTGCGGTACGTTTCGACCTCATCCTCGTCCAGGAGCTTGATGTCCAGGTTATCGAGGATGTTCATGATGTTCTCGATCAGCTCCGGGTCGGTGGCGCTGTCCGGGATGACCTCGTTGATGTTCTGGACGGTCACGAAGCCGTTCTTCTTCGAAAGGCTGACGAGCAGCTGGACCTTCTCGTTGATCGCCGGGCCGACGGCCGGGGCGGGGGGCTTGGCGGGTGTGACCTTGGCCAACGTCTTGACGGCAACGGCGGCCTTAGGCGGGACCGGCTTGGCGGGGGCCTTGGGGGCGGCGGGCTTGGCGGTCGCCTTCGCGGCGGGAGCCTTGGCGGCGACGGCCTTCACGGCCGGCTTGGCGGGAGCCTTCGCGGGGGCTTTGACGACGGGCTTGGCCTGCTTGGAGGCTTTGGCCGGTTTGTCGGTGGTCTTCTTGTTCTTCTTTTCGGGCATCTTGGGAAAATCAGGCGGCGGTGAGCGTGGGCGGAGTCGCGTGCGATTTGCGCAGGGCGATCTTCTCCGATTGCAGCTTGTTGAGCGTCGCGACGTCGTCGCGGGGCGTGGCGGCGATGCGGGCGTCGAGGCTGCGCATCAGGGTCTGGACGTGGCGGGCGTGGAAGGACCTGAGGATCGTGTTGGCGCGGGGCAGGATGTCCTTCTCGTCGTCGCGGCCGGCGTAGCTCTCCGCGGAAAGGCGGGCGGCTTCGGTGCGCAGTTCGTCGTCGAGGGCGTTGACGGCCTCGCGGAGGCCGGCGAAATGGCCATGGGCGGCTTCGTTGAGCAGGGCCATCAGGAGCTGGCCGCCCCGGCCTGACTGGTCGATCCACTCGAGCGGAAGCGACTGGGCGATGGGAACGAAGTAGGAATCATGCCGCAGAAGGAACAGTATCAAATCCTCCTCCGTCGTTGTCAAGCCCCCCCCCTTGACAACGGGGGCGGGTGCCTCGTCCGGACCGCCGAGCTGGGCCGCGGGACGCTGGGATTGGGACTGGGCGCGGTGGCGCTCGTAGGCCATGTGCATCTCGCGGATGCCGATGCCGGCGTGGCGGGCGGCTTCGTTGAGGGCTTCGCGGACGATCTCCTCGGCCCCGGCTTGCTCGACGATGGGGAAGAGGGATTCCAGGAGGCTGAGGCGGCTGGTCAGCGGGAGGTTGACCGAGCCTTCGGGCACCAGGGACTGGACGCAGAACTGCATCGCGCTGCGGGCGCCGGCGACGAGGCCCGCCCAGCCGGCGGCGGACTGGGTCGAGAAGTATTCGTCGGGATCCTTGCCGCCGGGCAGCGAGAGGAAGCGGATGTCGAGGCCTTCGCGCAGGCCGATGGGCAGCAGGCGCAGCGCGGCTTTCTGGCCGGCGGCGTCGGAGTCGAGGAAGACGAGCAGGCGCTGGCTGAAGCGACGCAGCTGCTGGAGGTGTTCCTCGGTGACCGCGGTTCCTTGGGCGGCGATCGCCCCCGGGATGCCGGCGGAATGGCAGCGGATGGCGTCGAGCTGGCCTTCGACGAGCACGAACGGCTCGGCGTCCTTGCGGGTCATGCGGGCGCGGTCGAGGTTGAAGACCGTGCGCGACTTCTTGAAGAGCTCGGTCTCGGGCGAGTTGACGTATTTCGCCTCGCGGGAAGGGTCATCCTGCGGGGTGATGTCGAGCTGGCGGGCGGTGAAGGCGATGACGCGGCCCTGGATGTCGCGGATGGGGATGATCAGGCGGCCGCGGAAACGGCAGCGCCAGCGCAGCGGGTCGGGCACGCGGTCCACGCCGAAGAACAGGCCCGTCTGGGCGAGGGCGTCCTTGGCGTAGCCCTTGGCGAGCAGGCCGGGGATGAGCTTCGAGTCGTCGACGGGCGCGAAGCCGATGCCGAAGTCGTCGGCGACCTCGGGCGAGAACCTGCGCTGGCGGGTCCAGTAGTCGCGGATCCATTCGCCATGCACGGGGTCCTCGAGGAAGCAGCGGCGCCAGTAGTCGGCGACGAGCTCGTGGATCTCGAGGAGCTGTCCGCGGAAGGACTTCTCGTTCTTGCCGTCGCCGCCGCTCTCGTAGTCGAGCTTGAAGCCGAAGCGGTTGGCGACGCGCTCGACGGATTCCGGAAAGTCGAGGCCTTCGCGGTTCATGACCAGCTTGAAGGCGTCGCCGCCTTGCTGGGTGGAGAAGCAATACCAGAGACCCGTCTCGGGGTTGACCTTGAAGGATGGGCTCTTCTCCGACTTGAAGGGGCTCAGGCCCCACCAGTCGCGCCCGCGCTGCTTCATCTGGGTGTAGTCGCCGGCGAGCGCGACGATATCAGCCCGTTGGCGGAGCTCATCGATCGATCTGCGGGAAATACGGGCCACGGGTGTCAAGGGGTGGCTGTCAAGGGGTGGGGCGCAAACGTAAATAATTCCCAATCGGCGTTAGGGAGTTCCCCTGTGTTATGCCCAGGGGTGTCGACGGCGCAAGGGGAGCCCGCTTTTCAGCACTCGTCGCAGAGCTTATGGCGGATCCGCTTGGCCTCATCCCGCAGGCGGGCGGCCTCGGCCGGCTTGCCGGCCTTATCCAGCACGTCGGCGAGGTTGTCCAAGACCGAAGCGGTCTCCCGCTTCTCGGCCCCATGCGCCTTCTGGACGCCGGCGAGCTGGCGGCGGAACAGGGCTTCGGCTTCAGGGAGCTTGCCGCGCTTGAGTTCGAGTCCGCCCAGGATGCTCATCGTGCCCAGCGGGTCCGGGTGGGTCTCGCCGAGCACGGACATTTCCAAGGTCAGCACCGAGCGGTAGAACTCCGCGGCTTCCTCGAGCCGCGACTGGCGGTAGCAGAGGCCGGCCAACTGGGTGCGGAGGTTGATGATGGCGGCGTCGGAACCGCGGGGCGAGGTCTCGAGTAACGTCAGCGCTTCGCGGTAGAGTTTCTCCGCCCCGGCGAGGTCATCGCCGGCGACGCGCAACGAAGCGAGCTCACGACGGAGGTCCGCGGCGGCGGTCCGCTGGTCGCGGTTCGCGGTCGGCTGCGCGCGTACCGCCTCGGCGAGCAGTGCCGCAGCCTCGTCCGTACGACCTTCGGCCCGGCTGAGCGCGGCCTTCTGGCGCAAGGCCTCGGGGCTGACGGCCGGCGCGGAAGCACCGCCGCAACCGGCGACGAGCAACGTGAGCAGGCTGAGCGCGAAGCGCGGCATCAGTCTCCCAGGAAGCTGGCGTCGTCGCACTGCGCCTTGAAGTAAGGAGCGTTGCCGTCGACCTCGACCGTGAGCGAGTGGTCGCCCGCGGGGATCGAGGCGGCGTAGGCGCCGGACTTCAGGTCGATCGCCTTGCCGTCGAGCCATGCGGCCTTCACGCCGGTGAGGAGCAGGGGCTTGGCGGTGGCGGCGGCGGCGGTGAGGCGCGCGGTCGCGTAGAGGCGGCCGGGGTTGAACTCCTTGGGCAGCTGGCCGTTGACGAGCGTGTAGACCGGCGTGGCGGCGGCGGACTTGGCGAGCGCGCCGGGCGGCTGGTCGTCGAAGATCCAGAGGCGGGCGACATTACCCTTGCTGGCGTCGAAGGGACCCGGCTTGCCGATCTCGCC
This sequence comes from Verrucomicrobiota bacterium, assembly GCA_041180005.1. Lineage (GTDB taxonomy): Bacteria > Verrucomicrobiota > Verrucomicrobiia > Opitutales > UBA953 > UBA953. The sequence continues at coordinate 19,214 of JBEGSF010000008.1, forward strand.
GAGGAAGGCGAAGAGGTTGCGGCGAGGAACGCCCGTGAGGCCGTCGACGAGTCCGGCGGGCATGATGCTGCCGATGTTGTCGCGACTGACGATATTGGCCTTGAGCAGCGGCAGTTCCACGCCGGGGCCCGGACGGATGAAGAGCTCGGTCGCGTTCTCGCGGGCGGGGATGCCGACCATCTGGCTGCCGTCCTTCATCTTGAAGGAGAAGCCATGGTAGCCTTCCTTCACCTTCGCGGCGGGGTTGAGCACGCTCTCGATGATGTAATCCAGCGGGGCGCTGGCGCCGATGCTGCTGAGGTCGGGGCCGAGCTTGCCGCCCGCGCCGCCGATGGCGTGGCAGAGGGCGCAGCCGTTCTTGCGATAGTGGATCTCACCGTCGGCGGGATCTGCTCCCAGTTTGATGGTCTTGATGATGCCTTCGATCTCGGCGGCGTAATCACGCGGACCGGATTTCGCACCGGCGAGAGGTTCGATCGCCTTGACCAGCGGCACGCCGCCTCGTCCCAGGGAACGGGCGGACTGCAGGGCGGCCGCGTAGTGTTCGGCGCTCAGGCCCTGGGGGAACTCCTTGGCGAGGCGCTGCGCGAAGCCGCCGAGCTGGAAGAGGTTGGTCCAGACGGCGGTGGCTTCCGGCTTCGTCTTGATCTGCGCGAAGACCGAGGGAATGGCCTTGAGTGCTTCGCCGGGGGCGTGGACAGCCAAGGCGGGCAGGGCGTCCTGACGGACGTTCGCAGGGCGCGTTTCGGCGGTCAGGCTGCGGAGCGCCTTCAGCGAGGGCTGCTGGCCGATGGTGCGGAGAGCGGCGAGGGCGGTGCGGCGTAGTTCAGCATCCTTCTCGCGGCCGGCGAAGTCGCCGAGCTGAGGGACGAACTGCACGAGCTTCCACTGTCCGGCGAGGCGGACCGACGTGACGAGCAGGTTGCGCTCGGTCTCGTAGCGGAGAAGCTTGCCGAGGGCGGCGAGGTCGCCGGCCGGGCGGACGTTGCGGTTGGAAGCCTCGACGAGGGCGAAGGCGATGCGATGGCGGGTGGAGGCCTGCAGGGAGGCATCGTCCATCAGCGCGCGGAAGAGCAGCGTGGCCTCGTCGGTCGTGCCGGCCTTGCCGACGAGTTCGATCCAGGGGCCGGTGCCGGCGGCGTCGATCTTGCGACCGGCGAAGAGGCGCTGGACGTAAGGCGTCGCGATGCCCGGATCGATCGCCTTCACGATGGCGTCGAGCTCGGCTTCATGACCCACGACCTTGGCGGGCTGGGCTGCCACGTCTTCGAGCCACGGACGGGCGAGTTCGTTGATGCTCGTCCATGCGGCGAAATCCAGGAAGCTGTCGGCGGGATCCTTCGGCAGGTTCGAGAGCACCGCACGGGCGCTCTCGGGTGTGCGGACGCGGGCGAGGGCGCGGTGCGCTTCGAGGCGGACGCGCGGATTGGCGTGGCTCAGGAACGGCGCGATGAGGCTGATGTCGTCGGCGCCGCGGGCACCGAGGGATTTGCCGAGCTCGCGGAGGCCGACCTGGAGGCTGGCCGGATCCTGGCTGCGGAGCAGTTCGGCGAGGTGGGCGGTGTCGGTCGTGCGACCGCTGAGGAGCCAGGCGGCGTGACGGCGGGTGACGTCATCCTTGGCCCAGCCCTTGAGCGCGGCCTGGAGTTCGGCGACGGGCACCTTGGCGAGTTCGCGGCGGGCCTGTTCGAAATCCCAGCGGTTCGGGGAGGTCAGTCGGGCGAGGAGTTCGGCGACCGGCTTGCCGAGGAGCGGCTGCCAGGCGATCGGCTTGGCGTTCTCGGGTTGGATGCGCCAGATGCGGCCGCTGATCTTGTCGCGGCGAGGATCGCGGAAGTCGACTTCGCCGTGGTTGATGATCGGGTTGGTCCAGTCGGCGACGTAGAGGGCGCCGTCCGGGCCCATCTTCAAGGTGATCGGGCGGAAAGCCACGTCGCTCGTACGAACGACGTCGGGGAGCTCCTTGGTCACATAGCCGGACTTCGGGGAAGCGTCGGTGCTGAAGTCATTGAAGCCGAAACGGACGATGCGATGGGCGCGGAAGTCGCACGTGATCGCGTTGCCTTGCCAGTCGGCGCCGAAGAGCGGGCTCTGCACGAGTTCGAGTCCGCTGAACTTAGGATAGGAGCCGGGGCTGATGCTGCCCACGAGGCGGCGGGCGCCTTCGGAAGGCGGGAACGTCGCGCCGGGGAAGGCCCAGTGCACGCCGGTGCCGTCGGCGCCGGAGGTCAGGAACGTCTGGCCGGCGAGGTCTTCCTGCTGGCCCCACGCGTTGACGAGTCCCTTCGAGTGGACCTCGAGTCTCTCGGTGCTGGGGTCGTAGGCGAAGGCGACGCCGGAGTTGGCGCGAACCAGGCCCCACGGGGTTTCCACGTGCGAGTGAATGTAGATGGTCTGGTGGAAGTAGAGGCGGCCATCGATGCCCCAGTGGAGCGTGTGGATGATGTGGTGCGTGTCTTCGGTGCCGAAGCCGCTCAGCACGATGCGACGATCGGCGAGGACGCCGTCGGCGTTGGGCTTGGTGAGGTGCAGGAGTTCGGTGCTGGCGCCGACGAAGACGCCGCCGAAATTATCGGGAGCGACGCCGGAGGGGATGAGCAGGCGGTCGGCGACGATGCGCGAGACGTCGGCGACGCCGTCGTGGTCGGTGTCTTCGAGGAGGATGACCTTGTCGTTGCCGGTGGACGGACCGAACTGCGAAGAGTTGCCGGCCATCTGCGCGGCGAGGTCCTCGGGATTGACCTGCGGGTAGGTGTTGGAGGTCGCGACCCAGAGGCGGCCGGCGGTGTCCCAGTTCATGTGCACGGGCTTCTCGAGGAGCGGGTTCTCGGCGAAGAGCGACATGCGGAGACCATCGGAGAGCTTGAAGTCAGGGCGGGGCAGGGACGCGGCGACGGTCAGCTTGGCGGGCGTCTTCGGTTCGGGCGGCAGCGAGCTCGGCTGGCCGGCGGAGACCGCGATGGCATCGGCCTCGGCCTTTTCGATCAGCGGGTCGAACTTCGGGATCTCGACGGCGTTCTTGCCCTGTTCGCGTTTACGGAAGCCGAAGATGTAGGTGTAGTTGGCCGGGCGGCTGCGGTGGAAGAAGAGGGAGTTCTTGCGGAGGACCGAGGCGCGGAGCGTTTCGGCGGCGTCGGCAGGCTTGTCCCAGCCGGCCTTGTCGACCTGCCAGCCCAGCTGGGCGGCGACGCCTTCGCTGAGCGCGCGGTAGCCGCGTTCGGTCAGGTGGATGCCGTTGTCAGTGCCCTGGTCGAGGGTGATGCCGTGGCTCTTCCATTCGGCTTGGATGAACGGCACGTTCTTCTCGGCGGCGAGTTCGGCCAGGTTGCGTCCGTAAGCGGCGAGCAGCTTGTTATGTTCGGAGGGGTCGGGCAGGCCGGGGCGGGAGCCGCGGAGGTCTTCATGGGCGATCGGGCCGAGGATGACGAAGCGAACTTTGCCGCCGGCGCTGTGCTTCGTGATCAGCTCCATCAGCTGGGCGACTTCGCGCTTCAGGCGGGCGGGCGTATGCTCGGTGCCGTAGCGGGCGGGGTCGGGGTTGAGGGCGGGATCGTTCTTGCGGTAGGTGAGTTCTTCCAGCGAAGCGGCCATGCCGTAGCCGATGATCGCGACCGTCGGCTTCACGACGGCGAGCTGCTCCTCGAGCTGCTCGACGCCCTTGGAGGCGGGATCGAAGCTCGCGCGGGAGACGCCAAGCGGGGTGTCGCCGGAGTAGCCTAGGTTGCGCACGGCGAACTTCTTGCCCGGGAATTCGCGGCGCATCTTGGTCTCAAGCACGCCGTAGTTGTTCTCGCGCTCGATCAGCACGTCGCCGATGAGCAGGACGCGGTCGCCGTCCTCGAGCGTGAGCTTGCGGCCTTCGGCGGCGTGGGTGCTCGGCTGGAAAGCGATGAGGGCACAAAGTGCCAGCAGGGTGGGGAAGCGGGGCATGACAGGATTGGAAGAGGTTTTCGCGGCAAGGCGAGGGCACTTTCGACCCTGAGGGATCGAAGTTGTTGCGACCAAACAGGCTTTATTTTCGGTCAATTAAGCCGGGCGATTGGCTTAGTCGGCGAATCGCGGCCAACGAGCCCGGAAGGCCAGCTGCGCGTCCTTGTCCGGGATCACCGGGCGGGCGGGGTCGGTCAGGAACTTAAGCGGGAAAGCCGGCTTGAGGTGCAGGATGTGGACGACCGGCCCTTTGACCTCGAAGACCGCATACCAGGCGCCGCAACCGATGTCGAAGAGGTCGCCATGACGGCTGCGGATACGGCGGGTCCGATGCGGGCTCGGGTCGCGGCTGAGGATCTCGAGCAGACGGGCTTCGAAGTCGACCGACCACTCCTGCTTGAGCCAGGCCATGTGTTCGGCGGCCTGAGGCGAGAAAGTCACCGTGAAGGCCGGCGGGCCTTCCATCGCGGCGTCCACTTCGTCGATCCAGCCGGCCTTGGCTTCGGGGAACGAATCGTAGGAAGGGATGTAGGGCTTGATGTCGAAGACCGGCGTGCCGTCGACGAGGTCGCACGGGCCGAGGATCAGCTGGCCTTTCTTGATTTCGAGCAACTGGACCGGCGTGATGCCGAGGGGGTTGGGGCGATGCGGCGAGCGGGTGGCGAAGACGCCACGCCTCTTGGAGGGGCCGCGGGGAGGCAGGACCTCGGGACGCCAGTCGGTGTTGCGGTGGAACCACCAGAGCAGCCAGATGCGGTCGAATCCTTCCAGGTCCTTGAGCGCCTTCTGGTATTTGTCGCCCGGCAGCATCTCGAGGATGTTCGTCTCGGCCTGGCTTTCGTCGGGCTGATGCCGGGCGTCGAACTTCAGCGGCTTGCCGGAGCGGATGAAGCCGATGGGCGTGATGGTGAGGCCGGATTCCAAGATGGGTCAGGCGTAGGCTTGGCGGCGCGAAAAGGCAAAGATTCATTGTCTCGGCAGGGGTGCGGCATTAGCCCTGCGTCCGTCCATGTCCGCCGAGGTCATCAATCTCTCCTGCTACAAGTTCGCCCCGCTGGAGGGCTTGGACGAGCTGCGGGCGCGGTTGCAGGAGACGACCAAGGCGCACGGATTGAAGGGCACCATCCTGCTGGCTCCCGAAGGCATCAACTTCTTCCTGGCCGGCACGCGCGAACAGCTTGCCGCCGTGCTCGCGGTCATCCGCGCCATCCCGGGGCTCGGCGATGTCGCCCCCAAGGAGAGCCCCAGTTCGGATCAGCCGTTCAAGCGCATGCTCGTGAAGGTGAAGAAGGAAATCATCGCGTTCGGCGTCGATGGCGTCGACCCGGCCCGGCGTCCCGCGAAGAAGATCTCGGCGCAGCAGCTCAAGCAGTGGCTCGACGAAGGCCGGCCGGTGACCTTGCTCGACACCCGCAACGATTACGAAGTGCGGATGGGGACGTTCAAGGGGGCGGTGGCCCCGAGCATCTGGAACTTCCGCGATTTTCCCGCGGCCGTGGAAAAGCTGCCGGAGGAACTGAAGACGCAGCCCGTCGTCATGTTCTGCACCGGCGGCATCCGTTGCGAGAAGGCAGGTCCGTTCATGGCGATGAAGGGCTATACGGATGTCCTGCAGCTCGACGGCGGCATCCTGAAGTATTTCGAGGAGGTCGGCGGCGCGCATTACGAAGGCGAGTGCTTCGTCTTCGATGAACGCGTCGGCGTCGGACCTGATCTCCGCGAAACCGGTTCCGTCATCTGCTTCAACTGTCAGATGCCGCTCAGCGTCGAAGATCAACGGCGCCCTGATTACGTTTACGAGAAGACCTGCCGTCATTGCGTGGACGGCAAGCCGAAGGGCCGAGGCAACACCGCCCAGCGCGGCGCCTGAGCCTTACCAGCGGAGTTCGGACAGGGTGAACACGCGGCGGGCGCCGGACGGCATTCGGTCTCGTAGCGACGCTTCGTCGGCGCCGATCATGATGCCGGTGCGCAGGAGCACGCTGTCGAGTCCCGCGCCGGCCGCTCCGGCGATGTCATGTTCGGGGCTGTCGCCGATGGCCAGGACCGTCATCGGCGGAGGGTTGCCGAGCGCGGCGAGCGCGGTGCGGTAGATGTCGCCATGCGGTTTGCCGAAGTAACGGAGCACGGCTCCCTTGCGTTCGAGTTCGCGGGCGATGGCGCCGGCGGAGGGGCGGACGCCCTTGGGCGTGAGCATCTCGAGGTCAGGGTTGCAGACGGCGATGGTCACGCCGCGGTGCGCGGCCGGCGTGAGGTCGCGGATCTGTTCGCGCCAGTTGCGGTCGGGTTCCTGGCACGCGGCGAGGATGATCCCATCGGCCTCGTCGGGCCAGGTGAGCGTGAAGCCGAGGTCGCCGAAGCCGTAGTCGTCGCCGGGCTTGCCGGAGATGTGCACCTTGGCGCCCGGACGGAAACCTTCGCCCAGGGCGCCGGAGCGGATCGCGGACTGGGCGGCGTCGCCGGAGGTCACCACGACGTCGAAATGTTCGGGCCCGAAGCCGAACTTCGCCAGGCGCACGATATTGTCTGCGCCCGTCTTGGCGGAGTTGGAGAGCACGGCCACCTTGCCGCCGGCGGCGCGGAAGCGATGGAGGGCCTCGGCGGCGTGAGGGTAGGAGACCGTGCCGTCGTGCAGCGTGCCGAACTGGTCGACGAGCAGGGCGCCGTATTGGTCGGCGATCTCGGAAAGTCCGGCGATGGGCGACAGCGTGCTCATGTGAAGGCGATCTCGTGGCCGAGGGAGCGCCAGGCCAGGCGGGCGGCGCCGGCCGCGGCTTCCTCGCTCCAGGCCGGAAGCTGACGGACGCCGAGAGCCGCAGCACGCAGGCTCATCCAGGCGGCGCTCTTGGAGCCTCCGCCGGCGTGGCGGATGTTGCGAAGCGTCGGACCACCAAGCGTGGCGAGCTTCGCGTAGCCGGTCTGCTCCACGCGGGCGAAGGCTTCGTAGATGCCCTGCAGGAATTGGGCGTCATCTGACGGACGCGGGGTCAGGCGGGGCGCGAGCAGCGGATCGGAGACCGGGAAACGTTCGCCGACGGACGGCAGGGGATAGAAGTCCGTGCCGGTGGGCTTCGAAGGTTCGAGGGAGGCTTCGAGCGCGGAAAGCTGTTCTTGGGTGAAGAACTGCAGCAGCGTCTTGCCTCCGCAGTTGGAGGCGCCGCCGGCGAGCCAGGTGTCGCCGAGGCGATGGCTGTAGATGCCGAGTTCGGGCGCGAAGATCGGACGGTCGCTCAGCAGCTTGAGGACGATCGTCGAACCCAGGGCCGTGGACGCCTCGCCGGGGAGCGTCGCGCCGCTGGCGAGGAAGGTCGCGCATCCGTCGGTCGTCCCGGCGGCGATGGTGATGCCTTCGGGGATGCCGAGGGCGAGGGCGGCCTGAGCGGACACGCGGCCGATCGGCGTGCCGACGGGCACGACCTCGGGCAGCAGTCCGGGAGAGAGTCCGAAGCCGCGCAACCAATCGGGCCAGCAGCGGCTCACGGGTTCGTAGCCCGTCTTCAGCGCGTTGTTCTCATCCGTCTGCCAGCCGGTCGCGCCGAGGCAGCCGTTGATCCAGTCGGCCTGATGGAGGATGCAGTGCAGGCGCGGCAGCTTGGTCCATTCCAAGGCGCGAGCGGCCGGGGACGTGGCGCCGTGGGCGGCGCTTTCACGCGGGGCCGTCTTCTTGATCTGCGCGGCGAGGTCGCCCGTGTCGGCGTCATCATACATCCGGGCCAGGGCGAGTGGGCGGTTATGATTATCCACCGGCAGGATGGTGCCCGAGGTCGCGTCGACGGCGATGGCCTTGGCTCCGCTCAGGTCGATCTTTGTCCCGAGTTCGTCGAGGGCGGTGCGGCAGCCGTTCCACCAATCTTCGGGTGATTGCTCGCGCCGGGCTCCCGTGGCCTTGGTCGGCGGGAGTTTGGCGGAGCCTATGCCGAGGATCTGGCCGGAGGCGTCGACGGCGACCGCGCGGACACCGGAGGTGCCGAGGTCGAGTCCGATGACGAAGCCGTGCATGCTGACTTATTGAGGGGCAGGCAAGTCAGGGGCAAGGATGGAGCAGGTCTTGGCGGTTAGCGGTAGGCGGTTAGCGGTTAAAAAGAAAGGGCGAGGGGAGATGTCCTGACGTCAGGGTTGGCGTAATCCTTACCGCCAACCGCTATCCGCTCACCGCTTCTTACCTTGGATTCAGTTCATCCCAGCTTTTGAGGCCGCAGGTCTTCAGGTAAAGTTCGGCCGATGTTTTCCATGCCGGCGTGTCGGCGGCTTTCAGCAGGTGCCAGATGGGGCGCTTCTGGTCGGGGTCGAGGATCGTGCCGGGCTTGTTGCTCCAGAGTCCGAAGCGGAGTCCGCCTTCCATCGCATGGTCGACCTGGCGGTGATAGAGGAATGCGTCGATCGCTCCGCCGAGCCGGCTGATCTTCTCCCAGGCGTAGGCGTAGGCCGCGGCTTGTTCGGCGAGGGCGTCAGGCCGCTTGGTCACGTCGAAGCCCTGTTCGGTGAGACTGAGCCGGCGGGGCTTTCCTTCGAAGCGGAGCTCAGGTGAGGCGAGCTTGCGCGTCAGCACCTCGAGATTCTTGAAGGTCACCTTCTTCGTGTCGTCGTCGAAGGTGACCTTATCGAGCCAGGTGCGCGGGTCGCGGAGATTGCTCGGGTAGGGGTGGAAGGCCAGGTGCCAGTCAAAGTCGCCGCGTTCGCGGGCGCGCTTCGCGAAGGCCTCTAGCAGGGCTCGACCTTTGCAGGCCTGGAGCGGGTCAGGGTTGCCTTGGGAGTTCCAGTGATGCTCCATCGACAGGTAGACGCGGGCGTGGGCGGAGTGACGGCGAAGGGATGTCCAAGCAAGTCGCACCTGGTCTTCGTATTGTTCCGCAAGCTGCTCGACGCTCACCGGACCCATCTGGTGCCACTCATGATGTGAGTTGACCTCATTGCTGATGACCCAGCCCCAGAGTCGTCCGTGCGAGGTGTCGGCCGAGCACCAGCGATGGGCGATGAAGTCGGTCAGAGCTTTGTAGCAGGCCCGGCCTTCGGGCGTGACCGTGTTCGCTGCCATGGTCGTGCCCTTCGTCGCGTCGGCCTGAGGGTGTGTCGTAAGCGTGCGGATGCGTTCGTTCGGGGAGCGGTAGGTGATGAGGATCGCCGTGACCACCACGCCTTTGTCGCTCAGCGGCTTGATGAGCCGGTCGAGGGACTTCACGTAAGCCTCGTTGATGACGAACGTGAAGCCGTCGGCTGAGGCCGTGGGCTGGCCGGGCTTGGCTTCCTTGGCGGGGGAGAGCAGCCCGTTCAACGTGAGGTTGATGCCGGCGTGATGAACTCCTAGTTCCAGCAGATCGTCCACCATCTGTACCTGCAGGCCTTTCGGGCTGGGTCTAAAGGGGTAGGGCGTCGGGTCGGGCGCCGCCGCGGCCAGCGAATAAATGAATAGTCCGGCGACGATAAGCAGACGCATCAGGAGCAGACACGCGGGGCAACGACTGGTTTCAAACGAATAACAGGTTTGCAGGTTGGCCGCGCTTGGGCTGGATAGAGCCCATACCCCATGCGTATCCTGGCACTTCTCCTCTGTCTGCTCGGCGGCCTCCTTTCCGCCGCACCCGCCAAGCAGCCGAACATCGTCTTCATCTTCTCCGACGACCACGCATATCAGGCGATCAGCGCCTATGGCGACGCCCGGAAGCTGAACGAGACCCCGAACATCGATCGGCTCGCCAAGGAAGGCATGCGTTTCGACCGAGCCCTGGTCACCAACTCCATCTGCGGCCCGAGCCGAGCGGTGATCCTGACGGGCAAATATTCGCACCTGAACGGATTCTTCAATAACTCGAACTCGGTCTTCGACGGAACGCAGCTGACTTTCCCGAAGCTCCTGCAGAAGGCCGGCTATCAGACCGCCATCGTCGGCAAGTGGCACCTCATCAGCGACCCCACCGGCTTCGATTTCTGGCAGGTGCTCCCCGGTCAGGGTGTCTATTACAACCCGCCGATGAAGAACGCCCAAGGCATGGTCAAGATGCAGGGCTACGTCACGGACATCGTCACCGACCTCTCCCTCGACTGGGTGCGCAAGCGCGACAAGTCCAAGCCGTTCATGCTGATGTGCCAGCATAAGGCCCCCCATCGCGAGTGGGAGCCGAACATCAAGGATCTCGGCTTCGACAAGGACCGCGTCTATCCCGAGCCGGCCACGCTGTTCGACGACTACGCCAACCGCGCGAAGGCCGTCGGTGAGAACGACATGACGCTCGAGAAGACCATCACCCCCAAGGACGTGAAGCTCGTGCGCCCGCCGCAGATGGACGCCGAGCAGGCCGCCGTCTGGGACGCCTATTACGAGCCGCGCAACGAGGCCTACCGCAAGGCCAACCCGCAGGGCAAGGACCTCGTCCGCTGGCGCTACCAGCGTTACATGCATGACTATCTCGCCACCGTGAAGTCGGTGGACGACAACGTCGGACGCGTGCTGAAGTTCCTCGAGGACGAAGGCCTCGCCGACGACACCATCGTCATCTACTCTTCGGACCAAGGCTTCTACCTCGGCGAGCACGGCTGGTTCGACAAGCGCTGGATCTTCGAGGAGTCCGTCCGCACGCCGTTGCTCGTGCGCTGGCCCGGGGTGACCAAGCCCGGCTCGGTGAGCAAGGCGCTGGTCTCCAACGTCGACTACGCCCAGACGTTCCTCGACATGGCCGGCCTGCCTTCGCCCGCCGAGATGCAGGGGCGCAGCCTGAAGCCCCTCCTCGCCGGAGAGACGCCCGCCGACTGGCGCAAGGAGTTCTATTATCACTATTACGAGTATCCGCAGCCGCACCACGTCGCGCCGCACTACGGCATCATCACCGACCGCTACAAGCTCGTGCGCTATTACGGCAACGGCGAGACCAAGACCGATCTCTTCGACAGCGAGAAGGACCCGCTCGAGCTGAAGAGCTTCTTCGGTCAGCCTGGCTATGAGTCCGTGCAGGCCGACCTCGAGGCCCGTCTCGCCAAGCTCCGCCGGGACCTCAAGGTGCCGGAAGTCGACGATGAGTATGCGACCGGCGCGAAGAAGCGCACCCCTCCGGCCGGCAAGGGCAAGGGCAAGAAGGCGCCGGCCGCCAAGTAAGGCTCAGCGCCAGCTGGCGCGCACGACCCGCTCCCATTCGTCGGCCATTAATTGGTGGCCGGCGGTGGTCGGGTGGACGCCGTCCCAGATCCAATAGGCCGAGGGGGCTTGTCGCTGGGCGTCGTCGAAGACCTTCTGGAAGTCGACGAGGGTCGCGCCGTGCTTGGCGGCCAGGCGACGGACGGCGGGGACGAGCAGGGCGAGCCGTTCGCGGCGGCCGGGAGACTTGTCGATCGCCGCTCCGGAGGCGCCGAGGAAGGGTTCGCAGAGCACCAGTCTCAGCTTGGGGTTGGCGGCGCGGGCGGCGGTGAGGAGTTCGTCGTAGGTCTTCTCGAAGACCTCGGGCGGGACGCCCTTGCTGCTGTCGTTGACGCCGATGAGCACGCTGAGCACGTCGGGTTTCAGTTCGAGCGTGTCCTTGGGCCAGCGCTTCGCGAGGTCGAGCACCGTGTTGCCGGAGACGCCGCGATTGAGGAAGGTCGCGTTCTGGCTTGGTGCGCCGGCCCCGATCTTGGCGGCGACCAGATAGACGAAGCCATGTCCGTGGACATGGTTGAGGTCGGCGCCGCGCCCCCGGTTGCCGTCGGTGATCGAGTCGCCTTGGAACAGGATGCGAGGCGAAGCGGGCAGGCCAGGCAGGGCCTCGCCGGCGATGGCCTGTCCGACGCAGAGCAGGGCGGCGAGGACGGCTCTCATTTCTTCTTAGCCTTGCCGTTCTTCTTGCCGAGGTTGGCGTCGGCGGCCGGGTCATGGTCCGGGTTCTTCGTCGGCAGCTGGGCGTCGACGGACTTCAGCCAGGCGTCGAGACGCGTGCGCAGCGTCTTCGCGAGCGCGGGCTGGGAGGCGGCGAGGTCCTTGGTCTCGCCGACGTCGTTCGCCAGGTCGTAGAGTTCGTCGCGGCCGTCTTCGTAGAAATGCACGAGACGGAAGTCGCCGCTGCGGACGGCGCTGTAAGGCGTTGCGCCGCCGGGGTGGTAGTGCGGGTAGTGCCAGAAGATCTCGGCGCGGTCAGGCTTGGCGCCGGACTTCAGGAGCGGGGCCAGGCTGATGCCATCGACGAGGGATTGGAGCGGCTTGACGCCGGCGAGCTCGAGGACCGTCGGATAGAGGTCGATCGTCATCGCCGGAGTGTTCTCGACCAGGCCGGCCTTGGTCACGCCCGGGGCATGGATGATGAGCGGCACGCGGACGCCGCCCTCGTAGGCGGAGCCCTTGCCGACGCGGAAGGGGGAGTTGTCGGTGACGGGCAGCAGGCCGCCGTTGTCGGCCGTGAAGACGATGATCGTGTTCTCCTCGAGGTTGAGTCGCTTCAGCGCGGCGCGGATGGTCCCCAGCGAGTCGTCGACGCTCTCGACCAGCGCGGCGTAGGTGGCGTTCTTCTGCTTCAGCTCCGGCAGCTTGGCGGCCTTGGCCTGATACTTGGCGATCACGTCGGGCTTGCCGCCGAGCGGCGTATGCACCGCGTAGTGGGGCAGGTAGAGGAAGAAGGGCTTCTCCTTGTTCGCTTCGATGAACTTCACCGCCTCGGAGGCCTCGCGGTCGGTCAGGAATTCGCCCTTAGGTCCTTCCGTGAGGGTCGGAATCTTGTACGGAGCATGGTAGCTGGGCGGCTGTCCTCGGGCATACCCGCCGACGTTGAGGTCGAACCCGTGCTTCTCAGGGTAGTAGGCCTCGTCGCCTTCCTTGAGGGCGGGTGTCAGGTGCCATTTGCCGATGCTCGCCGTGGCGTAGCCGGCGGCCTTGAACTGTTCGGCCAGCGTGATTTCTTCGAACGGGAGGAACTTCTGCCAGTCGGGAATCTTGAGCTTGGCCTTTGGTCGGTCATGGCCTGCGATCCAATCAGTCAGGTGAAGGCGTGCCGGGTATTTGCCGGTCAGAAGGGCGGCGCGAGTGGGGGAGCAGACCGTGCAGGCCGAGTAGCCGTTGGCGAAGCGGACACCGTCCTTGGCCAGTTGGTCGACATGAGGCGTCTCGTAGAATTTGCTTCCGTAGCATGACAGGTCTGTCTGGCCCATGTCATCGACCAAGATGACGACGACGTTTGGAGGGGTGGCTGCGGGAGCGTGGGTCAGCAGGGCCGCCAGGCAGAGCAGGGGGGCGAATAGTCGGGGAAACACGAGTCATTCCTCGATTTTAGCCGAGTTCTGGCAAGCGATTAGTGGGTTGCCTCAGGCGTCGCCGTCCTTTGAATCCTCTTATGTCCCCTAAAAAGCTGATTATCGCCCTTTGGGCCGTCGTAGCCTTGGTCGCCGTTGCGATCTTGTTGGCTCCCTCTGACGACGGCTACCGCGAGTTCGCCGCGACGCAGGTCACGCCCGCCAAGTCCGCGGTTCGGAACGCGCCCGACGCTCTCGTCAAGACGGCTCCTGCCGCCGATCAATCCGCTCAGCCTGCGAAGGTCACCGTGGTCCGTGAAGCCGGTTTCCCCGCAACCGGCCTGGACGGTGTCGCCCGTGCCATGAACCCGGCTCCTGCGCCGGCATCGCCGCCTTCGTCTCCCGTTGCCGCGTCCGGTAATGCGGAAGCCAAGACCGCCGTCTCCAACGCCGTCGGTCGCGGTTTCGGCCCTTATGTCCCCGCTCCGCAGTCGTCCGCGGCCGCGCGTGAGGAGGCCCTCGCGCTTTCCGGCGTCGAGCGTCCGCACTTCCTGAAGGCTTGCGATCATGACCACGACCTCTTGCTCGCTTCGGGTCAGGCGCCCCTTTTCGCCTGCCGCGGCGTCCAGGCTCCTGCTGGTCCGGACACGACTCCGATCACCACGGCTCCCAGCTACCCGACCTCGCAGACTTTCCTCCTGCACAGCCGTCCGTCGGCCACCCGCAAGGTCTACCTCGATTTCACCGGACATACCACCACGGGCACGCCTTGGAACGGTGCTTGGAACCGCGCCACCTTCACCACCCCTCCCTACACGATCGACGGCGACACCTCCACGTTCAACAACGCCGAGCACGCCGCCATCCAGACCGTCTGGCGCCGCATGGCCGAGGATTTCGCCCCCTTCGACGTGGACGTCACGACGGAGGAGCCCGCCGCCGATGCTTTGCTCCGCACCTCCGCTTCCGATCTGGCTTACGGCATGCGTGTCATCTTCGGCCCTGACCAGAACGCGACCGGCGCGGGCGGCGTAGCTTACGTGGGTTCCTTCAATTCCATTCGCACGGCCGGCTCCACCGATATCCCTTGCTTCGTCTTCGCCGGCGTCGGCGCCGGGGCCAAGTTCATGGTGGAGGCGGGCTCCCACGAGGTCGGTCACACCGTCGGACTCCTGCATGACGGCACGAGCACCGAGGGCTACTTTGGCGGCCACGGCACCGGCGCCGGATCCTGGGCTCCGATCATGGGCGTCGGCTACTACAAGGACATCGTCCAGTGGTCTAAGGGCGAATACACCGACGCTAACAACACTCAGGACGACCTGGCCGTCATCGCGACATTCATACCCGTCGCCGCCGATGAGTTCGGCGACACCACGGCCACCGCCACTCCGGTCGCCGGAGTGAGCGCTGAGGTAGGCGGCATCATCGCCACCACCGCCGACGTCGACATCCTCAAGATCAACGCCGGACGCGGCGACTTGGTGATCACTCCGAAGGTGGCGCTTTCCTCGCCTAACCTCCGCTTGCAGATCAAGGTCCTGAACTCCGCCGGAACCGTCCTTGATACCTATGTCGGCGATGGCACCGACGGCAACATGGCTCCCGCTCCGATCACGCTCAGCCTGCCCGCCGAAGGTTACTACTACATCCAGCTGGAAGGCGTGGCCAACGGCACCGGCGTCGCCGACGGTTACTCCGATTATGGTTCCCTCGGTTACTACAGCTTCACCGCCACCTGGCAGCCTCTCGGTAACAAGCCGCCGGTCGCCAACGCCACTCTCTCGGCCACCACCACCTACCATTACGTGACGCAGCCCACTGCTATGGTGAACTTTAATGGCACGCTGTCCACCGATCCGGATGGCGTGATCGTCCGCTACATCTGGAATTTCAAGGACCAGTATCCGGCTGGCGCCGTGGGCGCGACCGCCACGCACCGGTACAGGGCTCCGGGCACCTACTACCCGACCCTCACCGTCGTCGACGACCTGGGTGCTTCGGCTACGACCACCGTGACCGTCACCGTGAACGGCCCGACCCGTCTTCCGTCCTGCTCCCTGGCTCTCGTCACGGGCGCTTTCGTCCGACTCAACTCGATCCACGACGCCGCTAACGCCACGATCCTGGTTCAGGATCAGTACGGCAACCCCGTCCGACGCGCCTTGGTCTACGTCTCGACCTCCGGCCTCGTCAGCATGAAGCGTACCGCGCTCCGCACCGATGATCTCGGCCGCGTCAACGTCTCCACTCCGGGCTTCCGTCGTGGCGCCCGTGGTTCCGTGGTCTTCACCGTCGCTACGGTCGAGTCCCCCGGACGTCCCTTCGTGAACGTCACGGTCGCGCCGGTCACGGTCGCGGCCCCGACGGTGACGCTGACCCGCTGATACTTCTCTCGGTGCTTACGAAGGGCGGCCTCAGGGCCGCCCTTTTTGTTGTCAGCTTGCGGCTCGATGCGTTAGGCATGTCCGTATGTCGAACGCCCCGCACCCTTCTTCCCGTCGTGAATTCCTCGGCGCCGCCGCTTTTGCGCTGGCCGGTCTGGCTTCGTCCGCCCGTCTCGCCGCGGCCGACGCCCCTCAGGCGCCCGTGAAGCGCCCCCCGAATCCCTACGTCTACAGGTTCAATATCGGCAAGATCGAGGCCTTCTCGATCAGCGACGGGCACATGCTTTTCCGTCAGGGCCTGGACCTCATGTGGCCGGAGGCCGATCGACCGGTGATGAAGGAGGCCCTGGTCTTCAACCGCGAGCGCCTCGATGCGCTGCCGCTCTACGTGAACATCATGGGGCTGAAGATCGGCGACCAGGTCGCCTTGATCGACGCCGGCTTCGGCGAGCGTCATCCCAATCCCAACTTCGGCTGGCTGGCCGAGGGGCTGCGTCAGCTGGGCATCAAGCCCGAGCAGGTGACGACCGGTTTCCTCAGCCATTCGCATTCGGACCACCTCGACGGCTTCGTCGACAACGGCAAGCCGGCCTTCCCGAACGCCAAGATCCATCTCCTTCAGGAGGAGTATGATTTCTGGCGCGGCCCGAATCCGGACTTCTCCAAGTCGAAGCGCGACAAGAAGCCCCTCCCTAACATGGTGAAGACCGTCTGCCGCAATTTCGAGATCCTCAAGGATCAGCTGGTCATCGCCAAGGACGGCCAGAAGCTCTTCCATGACGCCGTGACCGTCATCGCCGCCCCGGGTCATACGGACGGCCATGCCTGCTTCGAGATCCGTTCCGGAGAGGAATCACTCGTCCACA
This sequence comes from Verrucomicrobiota bacterium, assembly GCA_041180005.1. Lineage (GTDB taxonomy): Bacteria > Verrucomicrobiota > Verrucomicrobiia > Opitutales > UBA953 > UBA953. The sequence continues at coordinate 35,580 of JBEGSF010000008.1, forward strand.
TCAGCGACGTCGTCCATCACCACGTGCTCATGTTCGACAACGTCGGCTGGACCGTCGCGATGGATCATGACCCTGAGACCGCGGTCAAGACGCGCAAGAAGCTCTTCGCGCGCATGGCCAAGGAGAAGAGCCGCGCGTTCGGCTTCCATCTTCCGTGGCCGGGCATCGGCACCGTCGTGCCCAAGGGCGATCAATACGCCTGGGTGCCGGAGCGCTTCAGCTGGGGGTCGTAAGCCGGCGGCTTACTGGAACACCACCGGCGCTGCCGGGGCCGGGGCCGGGGCTGCCGTCGGGGAGGTCGATTGCCGGGGAGAGGTCACGGTCGCGGGTGCGGCTGGCTGGCTTTGCATCCGTTGGATCTCGGCGAGGATCAGGGTGAAACCCTGCTGACGCAGGCTGTTCATTTCGTTCAGCATGCCTTCGCGCTCATTTTCCGGAGCCGAGGCCCAGGCGGCTTCGATTGCGTGGCGTCGGTCAAGCAAAGCCCGATACTCCGGTCGTCGGACGACCTCATTGTAGGCTTGGGCGGCCTTCGGGTCGGAGTCGATGAGGGCCTGGCGGACGCGACGTCCTTCCTCTTTGAGATCGTTGAAGCGTTCCTCCATCTGGGCGCGTTGGGCGGATAGCTTGGGCGCTTCCGCCGCAGCCGGCCGTGCGGTGGGCGGGGCTGGCCGGGTTTGGCGGACGGTTTCGACCGGGTTGGCCGACTTCATCCGCTCGATCGGCGATTTCGGCGTCGGTGCCGGAGCGAGGAAGCGCCAGGCGCTCAGGCCGACGACGGCGAGGAGGCAAATGACCAGCAGGGTGCTACGCATGGGGGTCCTTCGGTTTGTCAGCCAGGTGGCGCCGGAGTTCCCGGATTTCCTCATGCAGGGCGCGGACCTCCTTGCGGAGTTCCTCGTGGTCGCGGGTTTCCTTCGGCAGGATGAGCTTGGAGGTCACGATGGCGGACATCGAACCGAAGAGGGCGATGCCCACCAGCATCAGGACCGAGGCGATCAGCCGGCCTTCGCCCGTCACCGGGAAGGTGTCGCCGTAGCCGACCGTCGTGACCGTCGTGAGGGCCCACCAGAGGGCGTCGCCTCCGGTCTTGATGGTCGCGTTAGGGGCGGAGCGTTCCACCTCGACGATGAGCATCGTGCTGAAGAGCACCATGACCAGGGCGACCCCGGGCAGGGCCAGCAGCTTCTCGTTGAGCGAGGTGCCGCTCGTCAGCGTGCTTAGTTTCTTGAGGATGCGGATCAGGCGGATGAAGCGGTAGATACGGATCGCCTGCAGGGAGCGGAAAGCAGGCTCGAAGGGGATGCTCGCGAGCACGTCGATCCAGGCCCAGCGCCAGTAAGAGGCGGCGAACTTTTCGCGGCGCCAGCGCACGAAGACGTCCGTCAGGAAGATCGCGCACGAGAGCATGTCCACCGTCCGGAGGACCGAGAGCGCCGCCGGGGGGATGTGCAGGAAGGTCTCCAGCACGACCAGCAGAAGGGAGACGACCGCGACCACCAGCACGAGCCAGTCCCACGGGTTGAGGCGTTGGCGCAATTCCTGTTCGGTCCTCATGGGGGTCGGCGTCACTTCTTGGCCGCCGGATCGGCCGGGGCGGGTTCGGGCTTGGTGAGTTCGCGCATCGGGTTGGCCGGTTTCTCATCCTTGAAGAGCTGCAGCTTCGTCTTCACGAGCCGCCGCGGCCAGAAGTTGTTCTCCACGTCGGCGTCCATCAGTTCCTGGCGCGGATCGAAGACGACGGCCCGGAGTTCCTTCGGGGTGAGATGGAGCTTGGAGGTCTTCTCCGTGTTGAAACGCCAGATCTCCGCCGGGAGCAGCAGTTCCTCGTGCGTTCCGTCGGCGTATTCAAGCCGCAAGGGCAGCGGCGTGACCAGGCCGCCGACGTTCGACAGCTCGATCACGTAGAGGTTCTGCTTGGTACGGAGCAGCTGTGGGTCGATCTTCGCCTCGGCGAGCTCCTTGAGCAGGGCCTCGTGCTTCTTCTTGTCGCTGGGCAGCACCGTCGCTTCGTCAAATCCGTCATAGAAGTCCTTCAGTTCGGGGAAGCGGTCGACGCGCTTCGGCAGGTTCGCGTTACGCTCCCGGCCCGACGTCCTGGGCAGGGCCTCGCGTTCGGCCTTGGCCTTGGGTTTTTCCACCGCCGGGTCGCGCGTATCGAGCTGGAGCCAGCGGATCTCGTCGACGGAGACGTCGACGTGGTCGACGCCATAGAACCAGCCGCGCCAGAACCAGTCGAGGTCGACGCCGCTGGCGTCTTCCATCGTGCGGAAGAAGTCGGCCGGCGTGGGTCGCTTGAACATCCAGCGGCGGGCGTAGGTCTTGAAGGCGTGGTCGAAGGCCTCGCGTCCGAGCACGTTCTCGCGGAGGATCTGCAGGGCGGCGGTCGGCTGTCCGTAGGCGTTCGGGCCGAGGTCGATGATGGATTCGGAATTGGTCATCGCCGGCACCCGGTCTTTGCCGCGCATGTAGTCGATGAGCCCCCGGCCGTCGCGTCGGGGTTTCCATTGGTCTTCCCACTCGGCCTGGGCGAGTGATTCGAGGAAGGAATTGAGCCCTTCGTCCATCCACGTCCACTGGCGTTCGTCGCTGTTGACGATCATCGGGAAGTAGTTGTGTCCGACCTCGTGGATGATGACTCCGATGAGGGCGTATTTGGTCCGTTCGGGATAGGTGCCGTCCGCTTCCGGCCGCGGGCCGTTGAAGCAGATCATCGGGTATTCCATGCCTCCGATGGCGCCGTTGACGGACCAGGCCGCCGGGTAGGGATAATCGAAGGTATGGCGCGAGTAGACCTCGATGGCGTGCGCCACGGCGTGGGTCGAATACTTGTCCCAGAGCGGCATGCCTTCCTTGGGGTAGAGGGACATCGCCATGACGGGTTGTCCGTCCACCTTCGTGCCGGCGACCGCCATGGCGTCCCAGATGAACTTGCGGGACGAGGCGAAGGCGAAATCGCGCACGTTGGCTGCCTCGAAGCGCCAGGTCTTGCGTCCCTTGGGGCGACCTTTTTCGGCGGTCTTGGCCTCCTCCGGCGTGACGACGAAGACCGGTCGCTTGGTCTCCAGCCGGGCCTGAGCCAGGCGTTCGCGCTGCACGGAGGTGAGCACTTCGTCGGGATTACGCAGAACTCCTGTGGCGGCCACGACATGGTCGTCGGGAGTCGTGAGGGCCACCTTGTAATCGCCGAATTCGAGGGTGAACTCACCCGTGCCGAGGAACTGCTTGTTGATCCACCCCGCGTAATCGGTGTAGGCGGCCATGCGGGGGAACCATTGGGCGATGGTGTAGATGCGGTTGCCGTCCTCCTTGAAGAACTCGTAGCCGGTCCGGGCCATGATGCGCTTCGCGTCGTTGATCGGGTAGGTCCAGGCGATCTTGAAGACGAAGTCCTCGCCCGGCTTGAGCGGTCGCGGCAGGTCGAGGCGCAGCATCGTCTTCACCACCGAGTGGGGAAGCCCGCGTCCTTCGGCGTCGGTCAGCTTGGTGATCTTGAGTTCGCCGTCGTAGGTCTGGTAGGCGAGCAGACGGTCGAGGGCGTTGTAGCTGAACTTCTTCAGGTCGACGCCGCGCTTCTGGTTGGGGGCCGTTCGCGAGTCGGCGCGCTGCGCGAAGTAGTTCTGGTCCAGCTGGACCCAGAGATAATCGAGCGAGTCGGGCGAAGCGTTGTGGTAGGTCACGGTGGCCTCGGCGGTAAGCGTCTGCTTCTCGTCGTCGAGTTCGGCCCGGATGTCATAGTCGGCTCGGTTCTGCCAGTAACCGGAACCCGGCGCGCCGGTCGCCAGTCGCTGGGGGGAGGGGGAGGGGAGGATCGTATCGAGCTGCTGGAACTTGCCGACGGGCGCGCCCGTTTCCGCCGCGAACGACGTCAGGGCGAGGAGCAGGGGTAGCAGTCTTCTCATTCGATGCCATTAAGCCGAAACGACTCGTGCTGGGAAACTTTTTCAGCGAAAAGGGGTATTCTCAAAGAGCCATGAGATTCCTGCTGCTTTTGATCGCGCCCCTGATGTTCGCCGCACCGGTGCCTCCGGCCCATACGGTGAAGCCTTTCGGGGCGGATTTCCCCAACCTTGATTCGTTGGCGACGGGCGCCTGGTGGGAGCCTCGCGCCGCGGCGAAGGGCAAGAAGAAGGCCGCCGGGCCGGCCGCTCCGCCGACGATGGTCGTGGAACGCGATCAGGTCATCGCCTTCGCCCTCTACGCGCAGCAGGACGGCGTCCTGAAGCTCTCCGCGCAGCTCTATCCGCTGTATCCTGATGAACCCAAGGAGGTCAGGCTGGAATTCAAGCGGGACGACCGTTGGGTCGAGGCGTCCAAGACGGAAATCGTCTTCCCCGGCTGGAGCGCGCACTTCCGCGTCGAGGGCTGGGATGGTTCCAAGGATGTGGCCTACCGTGTCCGCCATGGCGAGAAGGCCGCCTTCGAGGGCCTGGTGCGCCGCGACCCCAAGGACAAGGAGACGATCGTCGTCGCCAACATGTCCTGTAATTCCAGTCGTACGACCGGCGCGCGTCCCGAGATCCTTGACAATCTTATCCGCCAGAATCCCGACCTCTTGTTCTTCGCCGGCGACCAGACGTATCGTCACACTGAGCATACCGCCGGCTGGATCGAATTCGGACTGCAGTTCCGGGACGTGATGAAGGATCGTCCGACGATCTGCATTCCTGACGACCACGACGTCGGCCATCCGAACCTCTGGGGCGAGGACGGCAAGCTCTCCAAGGCTCCCGGCAACGCGGACGGTGGTTACATGTTTCCGGTCGCCTACGTGAACATGGTCCAACGTCAGCAGGCCTGGCACCTCCCCGACGCCTTCGATCCGACCCCGGTCAAGCGCGGCATCAGCGTATATTACACCCGGCTAAAGGTCGGTGGCATGGACTTCGCCATCCTCGAGGACCGTAAGTTCAAGTCAGGCCCCTTGGGCAAGATCCCGCAGCAGGGACCTCGTCCCGACCACGTCACCGATGAGAAATACGATCCTAAGTCCATCGACCTGCCCGGACTTCAGCTCCTTGGCGAGCGCCAGCTGAAGTTCCTGGCCGCTTGGTCGGAGGACTGGGTGGGCGTCCGCCACAAGGCCGTCCTGTCCGCGACGGCGTTCTGCGGAGCGGTCCACATGCATGGCAAGCGGGATGACCGCCTGCTCGCGGACCTGGATTGCAACGGCTGGCCGCAGTCGGGGCGCAACGAAGCCTTGCGTGCCTTGCGTCGCGTGCAGGCCGTGCACCTCTGTGGCGACCAGCATCTCGCCGTGACCGTCAAGCATGGCATCGAGGCTTTCGGCGACGGCCCTTATGCGCTTACCAGTCCCGCGCTGGTGAACACGATCTACGGACGCTGGTGGCACCCGAAGGATGAGAAGCCCGGACCTAACGCCGTCAGCGGCAGTCCTCTGCCTTGGACGGGCGATTTCCTCGATGGCCTCGGCAACCGGATGTCGGTCCTCGCCTATGCTAATCCCGGTGACATCCAAGACGAACGCCAACGAGCCGATGGTTATGGCGTGGCTAAATTCCAGCTATCCGCCGCCAAGGTCACCTTCGAGTGCTGGCCGCGTTTCAGCGACGCCAGCAAGGGCGATGCCGGGCAGTTTTCTGGTTGGCCGCAGACTTTCCGCCTGCAGGATAACGACGGTCGCAAGCCGACCGGCACCCTGCCGGACGTCGACCTCAGCCTCGCCGGCGAACGGGCCGTGGTCCAGGTCATCCACGAGCAGACCGGCGAGACGGTCTATGTGCGCCGACTGCATCACGTCAGTTCCTTTACTCCGCCTGTTTTCGCCGACGGCACCTACACGGTGAAGATCGGCGTCGACCGACCCGACGGTCGCACCCTGACCGGTCAGCAGCCCGTGAAGCGTTAACGCTTCAGCAAGGCGTCGGTTTCGCCGAGCTTGAAGCGCACGCTGACCACCGAGTTCTGTTCGGGGCCGTCCGTGTATTTCACGTAGGTGGTGGCGACGATCGTGCCGTCGGCCAGCAGCTCG
>JBEGSF010000009.1:0-33605 GCA_041180005.1 Verrucomicrobiota bacterium
CAGCCTCGCCGGCGAACGGGCCGTGGTCCAGGTCATCCACGAGCAGACCGGCGAAACGGTCTATGTGCGCCGACTGCACCACGTCAGTTCCTTTACTCCGCCTGTTTTCGCCGACGGCACCTACACGGTGAAGATTGGCGTCGACCGACCCGACGGTCGCACCCTGACCGGTCAGCAGCCCGTGAAGCGTTAACGCTTCGGCAGGGCTTCCGTTTCTACCGGAGCGAAGGGTCGAGCGGCGCGGGGCCGGCGGCCGTCCGGCCTCCTTGCGTCCTTCGACTTGCGTTTTCATTGGTCGTATCCAAAATACATGACATGAAAGTCAGCCATTCCGTTTGGCTCGTTGGCGGCTTCTTGCTGGCCCTGTCCGCCTGCCAGCTCCAGGGGTCGGAGGCGCTCATCGCGCTCAAGTCCAAAGCCGAGTCGGGCGACGTCGAAGCCCAGTCGCAGCTTGCCTCGGCCTACTTCCAGGGGCGCGACGTGGAGGCGAATCCGGCCTTGGCGCTGCGCTGGGCGACCAAGCCGGCGGAGCAGGACGATCTTTTCTGCGTCCAGATGGTAGCGATGATCCACTTTCAGGGCAAAGGCGTGAAACGCGACCTGCCTGAGGCGAGCAAGTGGTTCGCCAAGGCCGCGGTCTTGGGCGACGCCAACGCCGCGTTCACCTTAGGCCTGATGAATGACGAAGGACAGGGTATCCCCAAGAATGCCGTCGAGGCTTTCGCATGGTATCAGGTGTCCATGGCGCTTTCCCGCGATGTCTCGGCCACGTCCAAATATTCCGCGGCGCTCGAGAAGAAACTGACGCCTAAGCAGATCGAGGCCGCCAAGGCGCGCACCGCGGAGATCCTCAAGCAGGCGGAGCGCAAGAAGGACGAGCTTTATGAGAAGCGCTTGGCGATCATGAAGGCCGCCAACCCGCAGATACCGATCGAAGAACTCCGGAAGCAGCTGCCGCGTTGACCGGTTGACGTCCCTGCCGGCACGCTCGCATGATCAACGCTTCAGCAAGGCGTCGGTTTCGCCGAGCTTGAAGCGCACGCTGACCACCGAGTTCTGTTCGGGGCCGTCCGTGTATTTCACGTAGGTGGTGGCGACGATCGTGCCGTCGGCCAGCAGCTCGACGCCGGGGTAGCCGCAGTCGCCGATCTTCTTGCCGTGCTGGTGGAGAAGCTTGACCCGATACTGGCCGGGTCGGCCGTTCCTTAGGTCGTCATAGGTTCCGACCCAGGCGACGAAGTGGCCGCGGGTCGGGCTGCTGAGGGCTTGGTCGCGGAAGCATACCACCATGCGGCCGTCGGACGTGAACACGCCGTTATGTCGATCGCCGGTGAGGCCCCAGTTCGTGTCGACGGGCTTGTTCCAGGTCGAGCCTTCGTCCTGGCTGAACATCATCAGGCTGCGGCCCTTGTGGGTGTTCTCACGGAGCAGGCAGGCCAGTTCCTTGCCGTCGGGTGAACGGAAGACGTAAGGCTCGCATGGGTTCTTGCCGGTCACTTCGGCGACGATGCGCGGTTCGGACCAGGTGAAGCCTCCGTCCGCCGTGATCATCTGCAACGTCACCAGCGGGGTTTTGTCGGCGCCGCCCGGGCCACGGTGGTAAAGCCCGAGGGTGCGGCCGTCCTTGAGGCGGACGACGCTGCTGAAGGTCATCACGCACGGCAGGTTGAGCGGCGGCATCTCTTTCCAGGTCTGGCCGTCGTCTTCGCTCATGATGCTCGGCATGCCGGGTCCGCCGCGTTTACCAAGGGCCGCGGAGAAGACCCATAGGCGGGCTTTGCCGGCGGGGTCGACGATGCGGTAGATGCTCGGGCAATTCTGGTGGGTGGAGAAGCCCTTCGGAAGCTGGGCATCGAGACGTGTCCAGGTCTTGCCGCCGTCGTCGCTGCGCGCCATCGGGCCGGCCGAGCCGCCGTGGTTGATGCACCAGACCGCGAAGATCGTGCGACCATCAGGCATCAGCAACGTCGTCGGGTGGCCTTGGTAGACCGACTCCGTGCCGACGCCGACGACGACGTGGCGGTCCTTGTGTCCGGAAAGGTCCACCACAGGCAGGTCGGTCTTCTCTTCGGCTGCGACCAAGGCGGCGAGGCAGAGCAGGGCGGGGAGCAGGGGGCGCATGGGAATAGCCTGCGGGATGCGTCGGTGGCTGCCAAGTCGATTGCCCGTCGATGTCGTCGGCTTAAGCTTTGTGGCAGGTCCATTTGCGGAGGGACCGGCCTCTCCTTAGTTCAAGCGCATGTCCAAGACCTTGGAATTCAGCCCGAACCGGGTCGCCGCTTTGGCGCGTCTGGAGGAATTCCTGCCGGCAGCCGGACGTTATGCGGCTGATAGGAATCACGTCCGCCCGGGGCATGAGAATATCTCGCGATTATCCCCTTGGGTGCAGAAGCGCCTGCTTTTGGAATCGGAGATCGTGGCTGCGGCCAAGGCGCGGTGGTCTTTCCCTGCCATCGAGAAGTTCGTCCAAGAGGTCTATTGGCGGACTTACTGGAAGGGCTGGCTCGAGCATCGTCCCGAAGCTTGGAGCCGCTGGTGCGAGGCGGTGCCGCGTCTACGCCAGTCGCTGAGCTCCGATCAGCAAGCGACTTGGCAAGCCGCTCTCGCCGGACAGACAGGCATCGCGGGTTTCGATGCCTGGGCGCAGGAACTCGTGACCACCGGTTATCTCCATAATCATGCTCGCATGTGGTTCGCCTCGATCTGGGTCTTCACGCTGCGTCTGCCGTGGGAGCTCGGAGCCGCGTTCTTTTACGAACACCTGCTCGATGGAGATGTCGCCAGCAATACGCTCTCCTGGCGATGGGTGGCGGGTTTGCAGACGCCGGGTAAGACGTATGTCGCGCGGGCGGACAATATCGCCTTCTACACCGATGGGGCGTATGCGCCGGATTCGAGTAGGCTGGCTTCGTCGGCTTTTGCCATCAAGGAGGAGCCTTTGCCGAAAGTGAGGGCGTGGACCGAGGACGCGGCGCAGGTCGCTTTGCTTAAGGCTTACGAACGTATCGGCCTGTGGGTGCATCCGGAAGATCTTGCGGCAGAGCAGGGCGAACTGGCTGGGCTGAAGGTCAGGGCGGTCAACGCCTCTTGGCCGGCCGATATCCGAGTCCGTGCCGGATGGTCGGATACAGTCTCGGCCTGGACGCAGGCGGCGCTGCATGACGGAGCGACGCGAGCAGGTCAGTATTTCGGAGTCTCCGTATCGTCGGGCGAAACGTCTGACTTGGCGCGTTCTCTGGTCGAATGGGCCAAGCAGAACAACCTGCAGGCCGTCGTCGCCTATCGTCCGTTCGTCGGACCTTGGCTGGCCGAGGCGCTGGCCCTGGAGGCCGCCCTGGCTTCCGCCGGCATCCCCATGCTCTGGCGCCGTCGTGCCTGGGATGCCGAGCACCTCCCCCACGCCACCCGTGGCTATTTCCCTTTCTGGGAGCGTATCAAGTCCGCGGGATGAAAGTTGGTGGGCCCACCGGGATTTGAACCCAGAACCAAGGAATTATGAGTTCCGTGCTCTAACCGTTGAGCTATAGGCCCGTGGAGCGAACTTTGGCCGAAAGGGGGTGCGAGGGAAAGCCGATTCGCTGGATTGAAACCAAGGCGGACGGGAGTATGGTCAGCTTATGCGAGCCCCCGCATCGTTCTCCCGACGCAGCCTGATCAAAGGCCTGCTGGCCGCTCCGTTCTTCGCCGGCGCCGGAGCCCGACTGGAGGCGGCGCCGCCGGCGCTCGTGGATCCGGCTGTCGGTCCGGGGGCTGGTTGGACCATCGCGGTCTTTCCTGACACGCAGAACTACGCGAAGTATGCCAAGAACCAGGAGCACTTCGAGCTCATGACCCGCTGGGTGATCGATCATCGTAAGGCATGGAACATCCGGATGGTCATGCACGAGGGCGACTTCGTGGAGCAGAACAACATCGCCGTCGGCGGCGGACGCGGCTTCGGCGACCAGCATTCGACGTCTCAGTGGCAGTCGGCCAAGCGGGCCTTGCGCGTCTTCGACGGCGTCATCCCGACGGTCTTCGCCACCGGTAATCACGACTACGGCGAGCGCAGCGCCGAAGATCGCACGACGCAGTTCAACGACTACTTTCCGTTGACGCATAATCCGCTCACCTGCGACGGCCAGGGCGGGGGCATCTTCCTGGAGGGTCCGCCTTTGCGCGACGGCAAGCCGTCGCTCGAGAACGCCGCCTATGTCTTTCGTGCGCCCGATGGCCGGGATCTCCTGATCGTCACTCTCGAGTGGGGGCCGCGCCGGGAGGCGGTCGCTTGGGCCCGCGAACTGCTGGCTCGTCCGCGCTTCCGCGATCATCTTGGCATCCTGCTCGTCCATGACTACCTTCTGCCGAGCGACCTTCGCGACGGTCAGGACGGCAACCGAAAGCGTCCCGGTAATCCGCATTGGTATAAGACCGGTCTCGGCGGCGATACCCATGACGGGGAGGACCTCTGGCAGTCCCTGGTGCGAGGCAGTCCCAATCTGCGCCTCGTCCTCAACGGCCATGAGATGGGAGCGCACGTCGGCTATCGTCAGGACCGAAACGACGCCGGACGTGCGGTGCACCAGATGCTGTTCAACGCCCAGGGGCTAGGCGGTGGCTCGGATCATCGCGGCAATGGCGGAGACGGCTGGCTGCGGCTCCTGACCTTCGAGCCGGACGGCCGCACCTTGTCCGTGCGGACGTTTTCGCCGCTCAGACTGAAGGAGGGACGTCCGCATTTCTGGGATGACCCTAAGTGGCGATTCAGCGTCGACCTTGGCGCCTGAGCCGAAGTTATTTCGGAACGACGTCGATCAGCTGGCTGCGGACCGGGGTGACGGTGGCGCGGTGCTGCTCTACGGCGGCGGAAAGGCGGGCGACGACGTCCGGATGCTGGGCCGAGATTTCGTGGGCTTCCGACGGGTCGACGGCCAGGTTGAAGAGCAGAGGCTTGGCGTGCTCGATGGGCTTGGGGTCGCCGTAGGATCCTTGGGTGATGAAGTGGATCTTCCAGTCGCCGAGGCGTGCGGCGTAGAGCTTCTCGCCGCGATAGTAGCAGAAGAGTCCGCGGTCGACAGCCCGCTCCTCGAGCAGCAGAGGGGAGAGGTCGGTGCCATCCATCGGGCGATCCGACGGAGCCTTCGCGCCGGTCAGCTTCGCGACGGTCGGATAAAGGTCGAGCATCGTACCGACATTGTCGGTTACGCCCGGCTTGATCTTGCCAGGCCACCAGGCTATGCCGGGGACGCGCATGCCGCCTTCCCAGGTGCTGCCCTTGCCGTCCTTGAGCAGTCCGGCGCTGCCGCCGGTCTCGGTGCCCATGAACGTCCACGGGCCGTTGTCGCTGGTGAAGAAGACGAGGGTGTTGTCGGCCACGCCGTTGTCCTTGAGCGCCTTGAGGACCTCGCCGACGTTCCAGTCGAGCTCGGCGAGCACGTCGCCGTAGATGCCGCGCGGGCTCTTGCCCTTGAAGCGCTCCGACGCGAAGAGCGGCGTGTGCGGGAAGGTGTGCGGCATGTAGAGGAAGAAGGGCTTGTCCTTGTTCGCGCCGATGAACTTCACGGCTTCCTCGGCGTAGCGCTTGGTCAGTTGGGTCTGGTCGGTCCTCGGCTCGAGGAGTTCGCGGCCACGGTAGAGGGCGGCGTTCCACCAGCTAGGTTCTTGGGCGACGAGCGAATTGGCCTTGGGCGGATTGCCCGCCGTCGGGTTCATGTCGTTTGAGTGCATCAGTCCGAAATGGAAATCGAAGCCGTGGTCGAGCGGGTGGTGCTGCGGCTGGTTATTGGCCCAGACGCCGAGGTGCCACTTGCCGATCAGGCCGGTCGCGTAGCCGGCGGCCTTCAGCGACTCGGCCAGGGTCACTTCCGAGGCAGGGAGTCCGCCCGTGGAAACAGCGCGAAGCACGCGGAACTGATTGTGCGCCATGCCTGAGCGGACGGGGTAGCGTCCCGTGAGCAGGGCGGCGCGGCTCGGCGTGCAGACCTCGGCGGCGGAATAGAACTGCGTGAAGCGCAGTCCCTCGGCGGCCATGCGGTCGAGGTGCGGGGTCTTGATCGTCGGGTGGCCGTAGCAGCCCAGATCGCCGTAGCCGAGATCGTCCGCCAGGATGATCACGATGTTGGGGCGGGGTGCGGCGGATGCGCCGAGGGAAAGCGCCGTGAAAAGAGCCAGTAGCAGGGGTCGCATGGGGATGAGAAAGCCCAGCCTGTTAGCTGAGGCAAAGGTGTTTTGCGGCGGGGGCGGGGAAGGGGCTTGAAAGATGAGCAGAATGAGGGAGTTTTAAGCGCATACCCCCATGCGTAACGCCGTCATCTTGTCTGCGCTCACCCTCGTGTCCGCCTATGCGGCCGATGAGAAGCCCTACGAACCGGACTTCACCCCGCAGCCGCCGGTCAAGGCGCTTTCCCCCGAAGAGGAGCTCAAGACCATCGAGCTGCCCGAAGGTTATCGCCTCGAGCTCGTCCTGAGCGAACGCGACGGCATCCGGGAGCCGGCGAACCTGACCTTTGACGGCAACGGTCGCATGTACATCGCCGAGCTGCGCACGTACATGCAGGACATCGACGGCAAGAACGAGCACGACCCCGTCGGCGTCGTCTCGCGTCACGAAAGCACGAAGGGCGACGGTAAGTTCGACAAGCACGTCCTGTTCCGCGACAAGATGATCCTGCCTCGCATGGTGCTCCCGCTGGATGATCGCGTGCTCATCAACGAGACCGACACCTTGGACATCTTCGTCTACCGCGACACCAATGGCGACGGCGTGGCCGACACCAAGGAGCCCTGGTTCGTCGGTGGTCCGAAGAACGGCAACCTCGAGCACCAGCAGAGCGGCCTCATCTGGACGATGGATAACTGGATGTATCAGACCTATAACGCGTATCGCCTCCGCTGGAACGGCGCGAAGGAGCCGCTCAAGGAAGGCATCCCCAACGGCGGCGGCCAGTGGGGCCTCGCCCAGGATGACCAAGGCAAGATCTGGTGGTCCAACGCCGGCGGCGAGAAAGGCCTCTGGCATTTCCAGACCCCGATCCTCTACGGAGCTTACGACATCAAGAGTCAGTTCCCGGAGGACTTCATGCAGGTCTGGCCCAAGATCGGCCTCGCGGACCACCAGGGCGGCGCCGGTCGTACCCGTCCCGACAAGACCTTGAACCACTTCACCGCCTCGTGCGGCCAGGAAGTCGTGCGAGGCGACCGCCTGCCGGCTGATCTCCGCGGCGACGTCCTGATCTCGGAGCCGGTCGGCCGACTCATCCGTCGCGCCAAGGTCACCGTCGAAGACGGCATCACTCGACTTAGCAATCCTTACGCCAAGTCGGAGTTCATCCGCTCCAGCGACCCCAACTTCCGCATCGTCAACATGGTGAACGGCCCGGACGGCTGTCTCTACCTCGTGGACATGTATCGCGGCATCATCCAGGAGGGCAACTGGGTCAAGGAAGGCAGCTACCTTCGGAAGGTGGTCCAGCAGTACTCCATGGACAAGGTCTTCGGTTACGGACGCGTCTGGCGTCTCGTGCACAAGGATTTCAAGCCGGGCCCTCAGCCGCGCATGCTCGACGAGACCCCGGCCCAGCTGGTCGCGCATCTCTCGCATCCGAACGGTTGGTGGCGCGACACCGCCCAGAAGTTGCTCGTGCTCAAGGGTGACAAGTCCGTCGTCCCGGCGCTCACCGAGCTCGCCCTCGGCGGCAAGGAGTCCCTCGGCCGCATCCATGCGCTCTGGACGCTCGAAGGCCTGGGCGCCCTCGACGCCAAGACCGTGCGTGCCTTCCTCGCCGATAAGAATCCTGATCTACGTCGTCAGGGCCTGCGCGCCGGCGAATCGCTGGTCCGTGCCGGCGACAAGTCGCTCATCGAAGATTTCGCCAAGCTCGGCTCTGACCCTGACGCCAACGTCGCCCTCCAGGTCATCATGACCGCCAAGATCCTCGGATCCAATGATGTCAAAGCCTGGCCTGATGCCGCCAAGTTCCAGCAGAAGGTCATGCTCGCCACTTCCTCCAAGGGCGTGAAGGAACTCGGCGCCATGGTGCTGACCGGCAGCGACCAGGTCGGCGGCCGCGAGTATACCGGCGAAGAGAACAAGCTGCTCGTCAAAGGACAGACCATCTACCGCGAACTCTGCTTCGCCTGCCACGGTTACGACGGCAAGGGCATGGCCGTCGACGGCCCGAAGCCCGGCATGACCATCGCGCCGCCTTTCGGAAATTCGCTCACCGTGAACGGGCATCGCGATGGTATCGTCCGCGTGCTCCTCAACGGCATGTCCGGTCCCATCGGCGGCAAGACCTACGACGCCCAGATGGTGCCCATGCCCATGAACGACGACGAGTGGATCGCCGCCGTCGCCTCGTATGTGCGCAATTCCTTCGGCAACAAAGGCGCCCTCGTCTTCCCCAAGGACGTCGCCCGTATCCGTGAGGAAGTGAAGGGCGTCACCGCTCCGTGGACCCAGGAGACCCTGCAGGCCTCGTTGCCTCCCATCGTCAAGGCCGCCAAGGACTGGAAGGTCACGGCGAGCGACCAGGCGGACGTCGCGCAGAACGGCTGCGACGCCGACGGCAAGACCCGCTGGGAGACCAAGGATCAGCAGAAGAAGGGCATGTGGTATCAGGTCGAGCTTCCGTCCACGCAGGTCGTCGCCGGCGTCCGCATGGATAATTCCGGCCGTCCGAGCGCCTTCCCCAAGAACTTCAAGGTCGAGGGCTCCGTCGACGGCAAGAAGTGGTTCCCGCTCGGGACCAGCCACGGCCTGTATAAGCTCTCCGAAGCGTACTTCGGCGCCAAGCCGACCAAGTTCATCAAGGTGACGCTGACCGACGCCACCAAGAACCAGCCTTGGGCGATCCAGGAACTCCAGCTCATCGCTCAGAAGTAAGCCCTGCGATATTCTCCTTAAGACAGGGCGACCGCGGTCGCCCTGTCATGTTTATCCCCCATGACTCCCGAGCAGCGAGCGCTCTTCAAGCAGGCCGTCTTCCGTTGCGCGACTTTGCCGGCGGACTGGCCGGCGGATTTCGCGATCATCACGGCTTACGATCCGGACGGATTGCCGACGACCGCGGAGCTTAACCGTGCCGCTGACGAGGCCCTGGAGTCGGAACTACGCGCCGCAGGGTATCGTCTGCATCGGATCGCCGGCGGTTCGGCCGATGGGGCGCATCTCGAGCCCGGATGGGGCGTGCCCATCGGGCTGCCCGGGGCGGTCGAGTATGGCCGACGTTATCGGCAGTTGGCCGTGTTTTACATACAGGGCGGGGGGCTGAAGCTGGTGGCCTGCTCCGATGGGGCTTCCGAAGACCTTGGGCGGCCGTTCCAGGCCCTGTGACCATTTTCGGATTGGAACACCAAGGGATTTGGGGACTCTAACCCTCAACCCCACCCACCCTATGAAGCGACTTCTGTCCCTCCTCGCCGTCCTGGCCGCCGTCGTCGGCGTCCGCGCCGCCGACGCCCCCGGCCTCGTCAACGGCAACCCGCCCGACATGCGCACGCTCAAGAGCGGTGACGCCGCCCCTGACTTCGAGCTGCTCGGCACCGACGGAAAGAAGCACAAGCTAGCCGAATACACCGGCGGCGAAGCGCTCGTCGTGCTCTTCACCTCCAACCACTGCCCGACCTCGCACAGCATCGAGCGCCGCCTCCAGAAGTTCTATGAAGAATACAAGGGCAAGGGCGTTAAGCTCGTCGCGATCAACCCGAACCATCCGGACGGCCTCAGCAAGGACGAGCTCGGCTACGGCGAGTTCGGCGATTCGTACGCCGAGATGAAGCCTTACGCCGAAAAGAACAAGTGGACCTTCGACTACCTCTACGACGGCGACACCCAGGTCGTGGCCCGCGCCTACGGCTGCCTCGCGACCCCGCACGTCTTCGTCTTCGATAAGAACCTGAAGCTCCGTTACCAGGGCCGCTTCGACGACTCCCGCTTCTACGACGACAGCACCGTCAAGTCCAAGGACTGCCAGAACGCCGTGGACGCCATCCTCGCCGGCAAGCCCGTCGCCCTCGAGCTGACCAAGCCCATGGGTTGCTCCACCAAGTGGCGCGAGAAGAAGGCCCTGCATGACGCCAAGCATGAGGCCTGGGCCAAGACCCCGGTCACCGTCGAGACCATCGACAAGGAAGGCATCGCCAAGCTGCGCGCCAACACCTCCAACAAGTACCGCATGATCAACGTCTGGGCCACCTGGTGCGCCCCGTGCGTGAAGGAGTTCCCCGACCTCGTCGAGATCTCCCGCAAGTTCGACATGCGCGACTTCGAGCTCGTCACCATCTCCATGGACGACCCGAAGGACAAGGCCAAGGCCGAGGCTTTCCTCTTCAAGCAGGCCGCCGGCCTCAGCAAGAAGGTCGAGAACAGCCTCAAGAAGGAAGGCCGCACCACGAACAGCTACCTCTTCGCCGGCAGCGCCGACGACCTGGCGGCCGCGCTCGACAAGGAGATGCCCGGCCCCATCCCGCACACCATCGTCGTGGCCCCGGGCGGCGAGATCGTCTATCGCCACACCGGCATCATCGACCGCGCCGCGGCCGAGAACGCCATCCTCGACAAGATGAACCGCTTCTACTCGCCGCCTGCCATGAAGGCCGCGGCGAAGAAGTAATCCGTCTTCCGTAAAAGAAAGCCCCGGCCGCAGCGATGCGGGCCGGGGCTTTTCATTGGCCGTGATTCCAGGCTCAGACCGCGAGCGCGAACGTCTGATCCAGCGGATTAAGCCAGACCTTCACGCGCGGCATCCAGGACGGCCCGATGATCGCATCGATGTCGAGGGCGCGGAGGAACGGGCTCATCGGCACGGGGGAGACGCCGCCGCCGAGGGCGGAAGGCGCTTCGCCGAACTGTTCGAGCAGAGCGTGGCCTGCCAGCGTGAAGGGCAGCACGTAAGACTGAGGGATGTCCATGTCGCCGAACATCGGACTGAAGTCCTTGAAGCCGGCCTGCGGTTTGGCTCCGGCGACGAACTTGCGGTCGGTCACGTAACCGAACTGCGCGCCCGTATCCCAGAGCACGCGGGCCGGTTGGTCGTTGAGCGTCACGTGGAAGAGGGGGATGTCGGACATCGGCGCCAGCTCATAGGCCTGCGCTTTGAAGCCGACCGGCATCTCGTCGCCGGCCGTCAGCGTGCGGTTGGCCACGTCGAAGAGCAGGGTGGTCTGAGCGAGCAGATCCATGCCGAGCAGCGCGTCGACCTGGACGCCGATCTCGGCCGACAGCTTGTCGAAGGTGAAGCCCATGTAGCCGCCCTTGTTCACGCCGTGGTTCTGGTTCTGCCAGGACAGGCGTCCCGTGGTCGAGGAACTGAAGGGGGCGCCCGTGTCGATGAGGGTACGGCCCTCCGGGAGGTCGATGAACAGGTGACGATTGAGGAGATACAGCTTGTAGGTGCAGACCATGTAGGAAATGGGAGTTTTGCGCGGCATATTGTGACAGTTTGCGGTTAGTTATGTAAATAAATCTGTTATTAAACAGCACACTGTCAATAAATACCCACGGATTGACGCAAGTGGTCCTGATATTGACGCAAGTGACCTGGGGATTGACGCAAGTAGGGCTTTGGTCTGTCGGGCATAAAGAGGCCCCGGATCGGGTGATCCGGGGCCTCTGGAAGGCGGCTGGAGGGCGGATTAGGCCTTCTTCACCTTAACCCACTGCTTCGTCTTGGCGGACTCCAGGACGGCGTCGCAGACGTACTGGGTGCCCAGCGCGTGGCGGAAGTCCGGATAGGCCTTGGGGGCCTTGGGATCGTCGAGGCTCTTGAGGAACTCGGCGAGGGCGTGGGTGAAGGAGTGCTCGTAACCGAGGCAGAGACCCGGGACCCACCAGTTGCCGGCGTACGGATGGTCGCCGTCGGACGTGTGGATGCTGGCCCAACCGCGACGATCGCCCGGGACGGAGTGATCGAAGTAGTTGAGGCGGTTGAGGTCGTGGAGGTCCCACTGGAGGGACTTCTTCTCGCCGTTGATCTCGAACGTGTAGAGGGCCTTGTGACCGCGGGCGTAGCGGGTGGATTCGAACTGCGCGATCGAGCCGTTCTCGAAGCGGCAGAGGAAGATCGCGGCGTCGTCGATGGTGACGGCCTGCTTCTTGCCCGTGGCGGTGTGGACGCGCTCCTTGATGAACGTCTCGGTGATCGCGGAGACCTCGGTGATGTCACCGTTGATCCAGCGGGCCGTGTCGATGCAGTGCGCGAGGAGGTCGCCCGTCACGCCGGAACCGGCGGCGGCGGCGTCGAGACGCCAGAGACCCGCGCCGCCCTGGGGCAGCTCGGTGGAGATCGTCCAATCCTGGAGGAAGTTGGCGCGGTAGTGGAACACGCGGCCCAGCTCGCCGGCGGCCACGATGTTCTTCGCGAGCGTCACGGCGGGGAGGAAGCGGTAGTTGTACCAGACGAGGTTCGGCAGGCCGGATTTCTCGACGGCGGCGACCATCTTCTCGCCCTGTTCGCCGTTGAGGGCGAGGGGCTTTTCGCAGAGGATCATCTTGCCGTGCTTGATGCACTCGAGGGCGATCTCGGCGTGCGAGTCGTTCGGGGTGCAGATGTCGACGGCGTCGATGTCGGCGCGGGCGACCAGCTTGCGCCAGTCGGTTTCGTAGGAGGCGTAGCCCCACTTCTCGGCGAAGTCCTTGACCTTGGCTTCGTCGCGGCCGCAGACGGCCTGGCGGACGATGTGGTGGCCCGTGGTCAGCTTGTCCTTCGGGAAGAAGTGACCGACCTGGGAGTAGGCGTTGGAGTGGGTACGGCCCATGAAGCCGTAACCGATGAGACCGATGCGAATGGCTTTAGACATATGATTCAGGAGTAAGCGGTTGGCGGATAGCGGTTGGATCAGGTGTTCAGAGGGCCTTCTTCACCTTGACCATCGCGGAGAGGATGGTGTTCCAGGTCTTCGGGTTCTCGAGCGTCGCGTTCGGGAACATGCAGCCATCCCAGCAGATGTGCTTCATGCCGCGATCGGCGGCGCCTTCGAGCCAGACCTTGGAGCAGGCCGTGATGTCGAGCTTGCCGTTGGCGTCGTCGGCCTGGCAGTGGCGGCCGGTCTTCTCGTGGGAGCCGGTGCCGTGCACGGTGCCGTCGTTCTGCGCGACGTGGAAGTCGAAGGTCCAAGGGCGGAGCTTGCCGACCATCTCGCGGTAGGCGGGCCAGAACTGTTCCGAAGTGTAGCCTTCCTTGAGGAGGGCGGCTTCGGGCTCGTTGTAACCCATCAGGTAGAGGTAGGTGTGGGCGAGGTCGGCCTGGAAGCCGAAGGTCTTCGGCATGCCGACGCCTTCGAGGGTGTCGAGCATCGCCTTCCAGGAGTGCATGCCGGCCCAGCAGATCTCGCCTTCGGCGGCGATGCGCTCGCCATGGCCTTCGGCGATCTTCGCGGCCTTCTTGAAGGTGTCGACGATACGGGCCGTGTTGGCCTTCGGGTTCTCGCGCCACTTCTGCACGCCGAACTCGGCGGAGTCCACGCGGATGACGCCGTACTGGCGGACGCCGTGCTTGTTGAGGAGCTTGGCGATGCGGCAGGCCTTCTCGATGGCGAGGAGGAATTTCTGCTGCTGTTCGTCGGTGCCCATCGCGGAGTCACCCACCGTGCCGCCCCAGACCGGAGCCACGAGCGAACCGACCTTCAGGCCCTTGGCGGCGATGAGGTCCGCCATCTTCTTGAGGTTGTCCTCGGAGATGTCGGGGTCGGTGTGCGGGTGGAACAGGAACAGGTCGACGCCGTCGAACTTGTGGCCGTCGACGTTGGCGGCGACGGTCATGTCGAGCATGTGCTCGAGCGAGATCGGAGGGTGGTCGGTGTTGGGCTCCTTGCCGACGAGGCCGGGCCACATCGCGTTGTGCAGTTTCATGGGCGTAGGGGTAGGGGTGGGGATAGGGGCAGGGGAGAAGGATTACTTCTTCTTGGCCTTCTTGTAGGCGCCCATGGCAGGAGCGTCCGGGTTAACTTCCGGGCCGAAGTAGCGCAGGCAGACCAGCGGTTCGGTGGTGGAGGTGTTGCGGAAGGTCACGCCCTTCTTGGCGCCGGCTTCGGTGCAGAAGTATTCGTCTTCGGTCAGCTCGTTGAAGCGGATGAGCTTCGGGCTGTTGAGGACCTGGCCGTTGATCGTGCCGGAGCCCTGGACGCAGATGAGGCCGTAGGCGCCCTTGTCGGTGATGACGCACTCGGCGCCCGGTTCGACGGTCAGTTCCTTCGCGGTGAAATACTGGAACTTGTCGACTTTGCCGTAGACGATCCACTTGTCCACGTAGCCCTTGCCCTGGACGGAGACGACCGGCTCGAGGTAGTGGTTGTCCTTGAAGTTCGGGTCGACGTTCTTGTCCCAGTCGAGCTGGTCGACGATGAAGTCGACGTCCTTGTGCTTGGACTTCGGCATGTCCTTGACGAGGAGGGCCCACGGTACTTCGCGGCCTTCGACGAGGTTCTGGTACATGCCGAACACGTCGGAACCCCACTGCGGCTCATAGGTGCAGAGCGAGCCCGGGGCGTGGAGGATGCAAGGGTCGATGAGCCAGCCGGTGCCGGGCTCGAGCTTGTAGGCCTTGGAGAGGGCGAGGATCTTGTTGTCACCCTTGTGCCAGTTGGCGATGCACTCGCGGACCTGCGCCTTGGTCGTGCCGGGCTCGAAGCCCATGAACGTGTAGGGGAAGTTGTTGCCGACGTTGTTGTGCTGGGGCGGGAAGTAGTAGGACTCCGGCTTGCCCTCGAGGCCGAGCAGCTTGGCCTGCTTGGCGTTCTGGTGCATGTGGTGCGGGATCGGACCCATGTTGTCGAAGAACTTGGAGTACACCGGCCACTTCTTGTACTTGTTCCAGATCTTCGATCCGATGAGCGCGGAGCCGCATTCCTTCACAGCCTGCTTCAGCGTGAAGCGGGTCTTGCCGATGACGACGTAGGACAGGCCTTCGTCGGGGGTGCGGTTGTCGTTGGCGGCTTCGGTGGTGGAAGCGAACCAGCGTTCGTCGATGCCGCCGCGGCTCAGGCCGAAGGCGTAGAGGTCATCCGGGTGGAGCTTGAGGCGCTTGCCGGGCTGGAGGAAGGAGCGCGGCACCCAGCACGGGGCGAGACGCAGCAGGCCGCCGGTCTTGGCGAGTTCCTTCTCCACGAGAGAGGCGACGCCGCTCTTCTTGGTGGAGAGATCTTGGACAATCTTGGGGGAGGACATGTGGGTAGAAAGGAGGGTCGGGGAGGTCGGATTTAGGCGACTCCACGGGAGGGGACAAGAATTGAGTAAGCCGACTTACGACTTCAAAAACTGCCAATTAATGGGGCAGGTGATGGCCTGGCCGTTTTCGCCCGTGATACGGACGGCTTCTGGTCCGGCCGGGACGATGCTCTGGACCTGTCCGAAATCAGCGGGGACCGCGGCGGCGGCCTGGATCAGGGGTAGGCGGACACGCTCGTCCTTCCGGAACCGGCGGCTGGTCGGGATGCCCTTGGAGGCAAGGCGGTCTTCGCGGGCGATATCGACGCCGTCGCAGAAGTGGGAGCAGACCTCCTCCAAGCCTAGGCGGCCTAGGTGGCGCTTCTCCCAGGGGTGGCCGGGGCGACCCCCGTTGGAGAGCCAGAAGAGGGTGGAGGGGAAGTCGGTGACGTTCTTGAGCGAGAACCAGACGTAACCCAGGAAGGTCACGGCGGTCCAGGCGAAGGGCTGGGCCTCGGTGGCGGGCACGTTGACCAGCATGATCAGGTCGTCGCTGCCGGCGCGGGCGGGGTAGCGGGTGAGGTCGGTCTGCGAGCCGTCCTTCATCGGGACGGACTTGAGCGTCGTGAATTCAGCGAAGGGCTTGAGCACGCCGGTCTCGCCGGCGTCGGGATTCGAGAACTCGCCGGCATAGACCGAGCCGAAACGGAACGGGCTCGTGGCGATGCGCGCGGCGCCGGCGGGCACGTTGGAGAGGTCCAGCACGGGGTGGTTGCCGTAGTTCCAGCGGCCTTCGAGGTTCTGGATGACGTGCTCGCAGTAGATCGCGTGATGACCCGGGATGAGCGTGAAGTTCTTCGCGACGGTCGCGCCGGTATCCGTGCCGGTCTGCGTGAGCTTGAGGGAGGTGGCATCGGAGGAGACGAGCTGCCAGGCCGCGTTGGCGGTGTCTCCGTGGGGCGGACCTTTCTGCTGGCCGCCGAACGGCAGGCACATGAAGTCGCCGCGAAGGTAGGTCAGGAGATTGGGCAGCGATTGATCGATCTGCGTCGGGGTCCAGGGCGAAAGCGAATAGGGGGTGGCTTTGACTCCGGGCAGATGGAACGTCACCGGCGCGAGGTGTCCGGCGGTCTGCGTGACGGCCAGCTCGACTTCGGCGGTGCGCAGGGTGTAGCTAGGAGCTCCGTGAATGGTTTCCATGGGGTGCGTTATTTCCAGCAGGCGGGCCGCGGGTGTCAATGTCTCGGGTGTGCTCGGGCTCTCCGCTTGCTAAACCTCCCGTGGCTCGCTTGTTTTTAACCATGCCTCAGCCGCTCCCGATCCTTTACGTCAAACCCAGCTGTCCTTGGTGCGTCGAAGCCCTCGCTTATTTCGAAGCCCAGGGCGTCAAACTCGACGTCCGGGACGTGACCGCCGACATGCACCAGATGCGTCAGCTCGTCTCCCTTACCGGCCAGTCCAAGTGCCCGTCTTTCCGTTATGGCGACTTCATCGTGGCTGATTTCGGGGTCGATGAGTTCATCAATAAGGCTCGCAAGCACCCCGCCGTCTGCGCCGAGCTAGGGTTGAAGGTTTCTTGAAAGGAGATTAAGATAAGCAGTTTTAGTTCTTGGAAAGTAGGGTATTCACCCTATGATTAAGGCTTATGAGGTTTACCCCGACCTTGGTGCTATTCTGGTGCGCCGCTCTGCTCGCCGGCAGGCCTAACATCGTCCTGATCATGTGCGATGACATGGGTTGGGCCGATCCCGGTTGCTACGGTTCCAAGCAGAACCCCACGCCGAACATCGATCAGCTCAGCAAGGATGGGATGCGGTTCACCAACTTCCTCGCCACGCAGGCCGTGTGCACTTCTTCGCGCGTCGCGCTGATGACCGGTTGTTATCCGAACCGCCTCGGCCTCGGTGGCACCGCGCTCGGGCCGAATTCGAAGATCGGCCTCAGCAACGACGAGCAGACGCTGGGTGCGTTGCTCCAGAAGGCGGGCTACCATACCGGCGTGGTCGGCAAGTGGCACCTCGGCGACGCGCCTCGTTTCCTGCCTCCCGCCCATGGTTTTGACGAATCCATGATCACGCCTTATTCCAATGACATGTGGCCGCGAGGCTACGCGTTGGGCGATGAGAGCCGGAGCAAGACTTATCCGGAGCTGCCGCGTTACGTGGACGGACATCTGATGGGCTACACCCGCGACTGGGTCGACATGGACGGAATGACTTCCTCCCAGGGGCTTCGGGCGGTTCGTTTCATCCAGTCCCGGGCCGGTCGCACGAAGCCGTTCTTCCTGTATCTTCCCACGTCGATGCCGCATACCCCTTTGGGCGCATCCGCTGATTTCAAGGGAAAGCATGCCACCCCGTATGCTGACACTTTGGCTGATCTTGACCGCATGGTGGGCGCGGTCTTGAAGGCTTTGCAGGATGAGAAGTTCGCTGAAAACACCCTCGTGATCTTCACCAGCGACAATGGGCCTTGGCTGAACTTCGGCCGTCATGCCGGTTCCGCCGGTCCTTTCCGCGAAGGCAAGGGCACGACCTTCGAGGGAGGCGTGCGCGTCCCCTTCATCGTGCGCTGGCCCGGCGTCGTGAAGCCTGGAACGGTGACCGAGGCGCTGGCGGCCAATATCGACGTCGTCCCGACGATCCTGGCTGCGACCGAAGCCCCCGCGCCTAAGAACGAGATCGACGGCGTCTCCTTCCTGCCGGTGCTCAAGGCGGAGAAGCCCGTGACGCGCGATTCTTTCGCTTACTACTACGGCGACCGCCTCGAAGCCGTCCGCAAGGGCAAGTGGAAGCTGCATCTGCCTCACGCTTATCGCAGTTATGTCGACATGATCCCCGCCGAACGCGACGGACTGCCCGCCAAGACGCATCAGCGTCAGATCGGGCTCTCGCTTTACGACCTTGAGAAGGACTCCGGCGAAAAGGATGACCTCGCCGCCGCCCATCCGGAAGTCGTCAAGGAACTGCAGGCTTTCGCTGACAGCGAGCGCAAGCGCCTCGACGCAGGTAAGCGCCCCGTCGGTCGTCTCTGATCAGCTTAGGCCGAGCAGGCGCCAGAGGAAGACCCCGAAGCCGATGAGCGCTACCGCCAGGCTAAGGCCTTGGCGTACCTTGGCGTCGGGCAGGCTGGCCTTGTGCAGCGCCCAGAACGCGGTCGCGGCGACGCCGATGACCAAGGCCTGCGCGGCTTCGACGCCGAGGTTGAAGCCGATCAGGATGAGGACGATGTCTCCGGCGGACCAGTCCGCGAGATTGTCAGCGACGGCGGCCGCGAAGCCGAGGCCATGTACGAGGCCGAACGCCGCGGGAAGCAGCAGCGCGGAGCGTTCCAACGGCTTGCCCTTGAACGCAAGCCAGGCGCTTACGCCGATGGTCAGGGCGATGAAGGGTTCGATCCAAGGCCCGGGCTGACCCAGCCAGCCCATGGCCACGGCGGTGAGGGTGATGCTGTGGCCGACCGTGAAGACGAGCGAGCGGCGCAGGGCCTGGCCCCAGGTCGCGGCGCCCAGGAACATCGCGAGCATGAACAAGCAATGATCCCAGCCGTCCGGCAGGACGTGGCTGAAGCCATCGACGAAAAGCGTCCAAGCCGTCTCGGCGGCGGTGGGTGCGGAGGGTTCGCTCAAGGTGAGTTCGGCGGGGATGGACGCGGTGGCCGCCATGACCACTTGATACTCCATGCCTTTGCGCAGATTCAGGAAAACCGTCCCTAGGGTAGGAGGGAAACTCAGCCGGAGCTTGGCGGCTTTTTCCGGCAGCGTTCCTGATAGGCGGGCGTTGAGCATCACCGGGTAGCGGTCGGCTTCGCCTTGTTTCGCCGAGGTCATGGCGATGGTTTCCGCCGTGGGAAAAGCATCGAGGTTCATCGGCACCACGCGTCCGTCGACTTCGAGGCGTACGCCTTCGTGGAGGCGACGACGACCCGGTTCGATCGAAGCCGCCAGGCTTCCGGGCGTGAGCATGAGCTCATCGAGCGCCTTGATCGGCGCGTCCTTGGAAGTCTGGCCGACGAGGAACGACGGAACGTCGAACTTGATGGTCAGGGTAAGCTTGCCTGATTCATCCACCACGCCGAGGCAGTTGGCTTCCTTCCATTCGGGATGGGCGCAAAGCAGGCCGGGGACGACCAGCGCGAGGCAGAGAAGGGCGAGACGCCGCATGCCTATGCCTACTCAGGGACCGACGGGGCTTCCATCCCAAACCTCACTTGCGCGGCGGACGTCCCGGCTCTTCGGCCCCTGAGCCAGCCGGCCTGACGTACAGCACCGTGAGGTCGGCCGCGGCCAGGACCTTGCCCTTCATCGCCGCCAGCAAGGGTTCGAAGGTCAGCGGGCGATCGGCCTTGGTGAGGTCCGGCTTGGCGGAAAGGGCGAAGAGGGTGAGCACGTAACGTTTCTCGCCGGGCCCTTGGGAGTGAGGCGGGGCGTATTCCACGCGGTCATGGACCGTGCTGACGCCCATCTGGCCGAAGTCGGTCGCGTTCTTCGCCGCGCCCGAGGTCTTGGGGTCGATGTCATGCATGAGCCAATAGACCTTGGTCTTACCTTCAGGGTCGAGGTGGTGCATGATCAGCACGAGGCTCTGCGTGCCGCGCGGTACGCCGCTCCAGTTCAACGGAGGGCTGGCGCTCGCGCCGTCTCCCGTGAACTCCACCGGGAGCTTTTCGCCGTCCTTCACGGCGGGGCTGGTCAGCCGGAAGTTGGGGTCCTTGGCGGCGGGCTTCGCGGCGTCGACGAGGTCGACGGAGCCGGCGGGCGGGCCTTTGCCGCCTTTGCCTTTGCCGCCTTTGCGAGGTGCTTCGGGCGCCGCGGCCAGAGTGGTCGCGAGGCAGGCCAGGAGGAGCGAGGCGACGAGGCGCGAAAGGAAGGAGGACATCATCCCATCATAGCTCCCGACGGCTTAACCGGAGATTAAGGCCGTCACTCGGCGCTGAGATCGGCGTCGTTGCGGCTGCGCAACGGACGCGGATTACGGAACGAATCGGGCTCGAAGTAGACCTTCTCCATGAAGAGTCCGCGGGCGGGCGCCGTCGGTACCTCGGAGGTGATCACGCGCTCCTTGCGGTATTCCACGAGGCGTTCGGGCGGCATCTTTCCTTCGCCCACGCGGAGGAGGCCGCCGACGAGGCGACGGACCATCTTGTAAAGGAAGCCGCTGCCTTCGGCGATGACGGTGATCCGCTTGCCGCGGCGACGGACGTCGAGCCGGCGCAGCTCCTTGACCGGATTCTCCTTCTCCATGCCTTGGCCATGGTTCGCCCCGAAGGCGTAGAAGTCATGCTTGCCCAGCAGCAGTTTGGCGGCCTGCCTCATCAGCTTCACGTCGACGGTCTTGTTGCCCAGTCCGAGGCAGTAGCGGGCCTCCCAGGGCGGAGGATAGCCGTCGCAGATCTCGTAGCGGTAACGCTTGCCGTTGGCGTGCCAGCGGCAGTGGAAGCCGGGCGCGACGCGCTGCAGGTGCGTGACGAGGATGCCGTTCTGCTCGCAGGAGTTGATGGCATGCACGAGGTAGCTGCATGGGTGCGGCCAGAAGGCGTCGAAGTGGAAGCGCTGGCCGACGCTGTGGACGCCGGAGTCGGTGCGGCCGCTGCCATGGATGTCGATCGGCGTCTTGAGGATGCGCGACAGGCGTTCCTCGAGCTCGCCTTCGATCGAGAGGCGGCCGTTCTGCACCTGCCAGCCGATGTGGTCGGTACCGTCGTAGGCCACGGTCGCGAGGAAGCGTTCGAGCTTCGGCGTGAAAGGCTTCTTGGGCTTGGAGGGCGGCATGTCAGGCGCCGATGCCTCGGCTGTTGAGGAAGTCCTGGAGCAGCACCGCGGCGGCGCGGGAATCGCGTTCGCCGGTCTTGGCCTGCTGCTTGCGCTCGTGCGCCGAGCGGGCCTTGCGTCCGCCCATCTCGTCGGCCGCCTGGCTCGTCAGGGCTTCGTCGACTTTCTCGATGGGAAGGCCGAAACGGCGGGTCAGTTCGTCGGCGAACGCATCGACTTCGTCGCAGCGCTTCGTCCGTTCGCCTTCGACCGAAAGAGGGTAGCCCAGCACGAGGAGGGTCACCTTGAGGCGGGCGATCTCCTTGCCGATCTGGGCGAAGCGTTCCTCGGCGCTCTCGGCGACCGCCGCGGGCAGCGGGAAGGCGAAGCCCAGCTCGTCGGCATGGCTGAGCCCGACCCGTCGGGAGCCGTAATCGATGCCGAGGAAGACCTGTGCCACGGGCTCAAGTTGGGACACCTTGGGCGAATATTCAATCCGACACGTGGAAGGGGCGGTTTGACACCGCTCGTCGCGGGGGTTCGACTGTCGGCATGTCCGCGGACCAGCGCCTCAGCGACCACGAGAGGGCCTTGTACTCCCGGCAGATTCGTCTGCCCGGGGTAGGGGAGTCCGGACAGCTACGCCTCCGCGAGGCCAAGGTCCTGATTCTAGGAGCCGGGGGGCTCGGTTCACCGGTCGGTCTTTATCTGGCCGCGGCCGGCGTCGGCCACGTCGGTATCGCCGACCCTGATAAGGTCGAAGTCTCCAACCTGCACCGTCAGATCGTCCACGGGTTCGATACCCTGGGCCTCCCGAAGACCGTTTCCGCGGCCGAGGCCCTCGGCGAAATCAATCCGGGCCTCAAGGTGGCCTTGCATCCGGAAGGCTTCACCGTCGAGAACGCCGCCGACCTCGTCGCGCGATACGACCTGGTCATCGACGGCACCGATAATTTCGCGACCCGCTTCCTCGCCGCCGACGCATGCGTGCTCGGACGGCGCCCTTTGGTCCATGGCAGCGTCCTTCGCTCTACCGGTCAGGTCGGCGTCTTCCTGCCGGGCTCCGGCTGCTATCGTTGCCTGTACCCGGTCATTCCCGACGCCTCTTCGGTGCCCACTTGCGCCGACGCGGGCGTCTTCGGCGCGACCTGCGGTGTCATCGGATCGTGGATGGCCTCCGAGGCCATCGCGGTCTTGCTGGGTCAGCGGAACCAATCCCGCCTTTTCGTGGTCGATGTCGAAGCCGGCGGCTCTCGTCGGCTCGCCTTGGCGGCCGATCCGGCCTGCCCCTGCTGCGGCTCCTCCGCT
Source organism: Verrucomicrobiota bacterium (assembly GCA_041180005.1). Classification (GTDB taxonomy): domain Bacteria; phylum Verrucomicrobiota; class Verrucomicrobiia; order Opitutales; family UBA953; genus UBA953. Next base: position 22,179 of record JBEGSF010000009.1, read on the forward strand.
TCGATCCGCAGCCTCGAGAAAAGCGCCTATGCGCCCGTCGTCTGCGCCACCCCCTCGTCTTCCACCATGTCCGAAACCCCGCTCGAAATCTCCGTCGAAGAAGCCAGCCGCCTGCTGGCCGGCCCTAACCCGCCCGTCCTGCTGGATGTCCGCGAGCCTGACGAATACGCCGTGTGCCGCATCGACGGTTCCCGCCTTATCCCGATGAACACCGTACCGACCCGTCTGGCCGAGATTCCGACCGACGCCTGGGTGTTGGTGCAGTGCCACCACGGAGGCCGCAGCATGAAGGTGACCCAGTTCCTCCGGTCCAAGGGTTATGCCCGCGTCACCAACCTCCAGGGCGGCATCGATGCCTGGTCCCTGAAGGTCGACCCCAAGGTGCCCCGGTACTAAGGAGACTAGGCTTGCCCCGCCCCGCCCGCTATTCTTTTATTCTCCTCACACCATGAAGCGCCTGACCTTCCTTCTCGCCATCGCCGCCCTGAGCGTGGGTTGCACCTCCCGCATTCCCGCCGGTTTCCAGCCCCTCTCCAACGGCAAGGGTGGCAACGGCGGCTTTGATACCCTCGACACCCGACCGACCGGCTATGACGCCATGGCTGATGCCATCCGCAACGGCAACATCCCGCCTGAGGCCATCCTCGCCACCGTCTACTTCGATTTCGACCGCTACAACGTCTCGGCCGCCGAGCGGGGCAAGCTCGACGCCATCGCCGGTCGCGTGAAGGGCACCAAGGTGATCATCGCCGGCTACACTGACGTTTTCGGCACCGAAGAATATAACCTTGGTCTCTCCGATCGTCGCGCACAGTCCGTCCGTGATTACCTCGTCGGCCTCGGCGCCAACCAGGCCAACAGCGAAATCATGGCCCTCGGCTCCCAGCAGGCCGATAAGAACGCCGCGGGTCGTCAGTCCGGCGCCAAGGATCGCAAAGCCATCGTGGTCGACGTGAACTATGGTGGTGCCGGCACCGCCAATCGCCCGGCCGCTTCGGCTCCTGCCAGCGCGGCTCCCGCTCCGGTCGGTGCTCTCTGAGTCCTGATTTCGAGATAAATAAAAGGCCCGCCGATCGGCGGGCCTTTTTGTTGTCCGTGTTGCGCGCCGCTCAGGGCAGCGTCGCGTAGAGATAACCCAAGGTACCGGCGAAGAGCGCCGCCGCCGTGAGCTTGGCCGTGAGGCGTTCGCGGTCGGTGCGATGCAGCGCGCCCCAGCGTCCGAGCACCCAGCAGGCCGTGGCGATCACGGCCAGGCCGAGCGAGGCGTCCCGCACCCAGGCGGCGTCTTCGACGAGGGCGTTGAGCACCCAGAGCAGATACAGAGCATAGCCGAAGAGCGGGAAGGACATCCCCTGCTTGAGCGATTCCATCCATTCGCCGGGGCGGGGCAGCAGCGCCGCGAGGCGGGGGAAAACCGAGAGCAGCAGGTAAGGCAGGGCCATGCCGAGGCCGATCACGATGAAGAAGAGCAACGTCTCCGAAGTCGTCCGTTCCTTGTCCAAGGCGAAACCCAGCGCGGCGCCCAGTCCGGGCGCGGTGCACGGCGTGGCGACGACCGTGGCGAGCACTCCGGATAGGAAAGTCGCGGTGCGACCTTCGCCGTCGCCGGCGGAAACGCCGCCGAGGCCGGTGCCGATCTCGAAAACGCCCGCCAGACTGAGTCCGAGCACGATCATCAGGACGCAGGTGCCCAGCACGAAGCCGGGCGACTGCATCTGGAAGCCCCAGCCGACGGACGAGCCGCCGGACTTGAGGCCGATGATGAGGAGGGCCAGCGCGAGGAAGCTTGCGATCACGCCGGCGGAGTAGAGCAGGCCGTTGAAGACGACCGTGCGACGGGAGGCGCCGGCTTCCTTGGCGAAGCCGAGGACCTTGAGGCCGATCATCGGGAACACGCAGGGCATCAGGTTGAGGAGGACGCCGCCGCCGAAAGCCAGCAGCATCCAGATGAAGAACGAGTGCGAAGTCGTCTCAGCCTGGTAGGCCTTGCCTTCGCTGACCGACTTAAGCGCGGCGAGCACTTCGGTGCCGGTGAGCGCTTCGGAAAGGATCGCGGGAGGCTGGCCGGCCTTGAGGAAGACGTTCAGCGGGATGCCGGTGCGGCCGTATTTGCCGAGCTCCTGCGCGATGACCTCGTCTTTCTTGGTCCAGTCCGCCTTGAGCATCACCACGCCTGCCGCGGCGAGGGCCTTGGAGACATCGCCCTGCGTGTAGACGCGCTTGTTGACCTGGCAGGTCGCACACCAGCGGGCGGTGAAGTCGACGTAGACCGTCTTACCCTCGGCGAGGGCCTTGGCCTGCGCTTCGGGCGACCAGGGCTGCCATTCGCCGGTGGTCGTCTTAGGCGGCGTGGCGGACGGGCCAGGGATGCCTTTCGAGGTCGCGGCGCCGAGCACGGCCTTGATGTCGACGAAGCCGCCGTCGGCGGCGCGGGTCGTGAAGACGAGCTCGCCCGAGTCGAGCTTCTCGGTGGCGTCGGCGAGGTCGAAGACCACCTTGCCGTCGGCCTGCTTCTGCTTGGCCGTCGCCGTAGGGGCGATGAAGTTGCGTTCGGGGAACCAGGTCTGCGCAAGCTTCTCGCCGGCCGGGACGACGACCGTGAGCGACTTGCCGTCGCTGGAAGCCGTGGTCGTCAGGCGGGCGCGGAGGGCGGGGTAGAGTTTGGTGTCGTATTGGTAGGCCGGGTTGCCCGGGCCGACCTTCACCGTCAGCTCGACCTGCTTGTCATGCGGCCAGCAGCCGGTGTCATCGCACTCGAGCCACTCGGCCTTGCCCTTGAAGGTGAGGCTGCCTTTCGCGCCGGCCGGGACGGCCACTTCCATCAGCAGCAGGGTCTCGTCTTCATAGACGAAGTTATAGACTCCGGATTGATCCAGCAGCTTAGGGCCGGGCCAGACGAAGGCGCCGATCTCCGTGCCGGACTTTTCGGTCCATTCGACGGTGGGGGACTGACCGGCGTCGCCGGGATTCTTCCAGTAGATATGGAAGTGCGGATCGCAGCGGAAGCGCATCGCGATCAGCGCCTTCTCGCCGGGGCGGACGTCGGGCGTCAGGTTGACCAGGTCGACCTTGGTGCGCACGGCGGCCGTAAGGTCGCCGAATAGGCCAAGGAGCGAGAGCAGACCGAGGGCGAGGAGTCTCATGGGCCCACCTTGGCCGTAAAGCCGGCCGGAAGCAAGGCGACGCAGGGGGGCTCAGCCGACGACGTGGCAGGGCAGCAGGGCCGCGTCGCTCATCCCGTGGATGATCTTCTTATCCGCCGGGCAGAAGGTCGCGAGGATGCCGGAAAGCTCGGTCGTGTCCCCGTCGACGAAGAAGTAGGGGCAGAGGCGGACGCGGCCTTCGGCGGGCATGACGGTGCCGTCGTCGGCGTAGACCGGATGGGTCAGGCGCGACGGCTTATGGTAGGCCTGCATGACGTGGAAGGTCTCGTTATCCGGGCTCAGGGCCTCTTCGATGGCCTCGAGCCATTCGTCGCGGGAGACGTCGCTGCCCAGGGTCACGCTGCGGGCGCCCCAGGCGGTCTCGTGGAAGCCGCTGGCCTTGATGATCAGGTTGCGTTCGCGCTGGGAGGCCTCGGCGAGTTCGGCCCATTCGCGGATCGGCCGGCCGTTGACGCCCGGTGCGTGCAGCACGGCGGTCGGCGGCAGCTCGGTCTTCTCCATGATCCAAGTCTGCGGGACGATCCGGAACAAGGCCTCGTGATGGTCTTCCGGCAGGTTCTCCTTCCAGAATTCGGCGAGCTGCGGATGGTGGAGCAGGGCGAGGCCGAGTTTCTCTTCCTGGAAGGCCTTCATCGGCGGCGTCAGCATCAGCGTGCCGGCTTCGACCGCGTTGAAGATCCCGTCGGCGCCCTTGACGTTGGCGAGGTCGAAGAGTTCGAAGAAACGGTACAGGATGTCGACGCGGCGCGGGGCGCCGTCGACGGGGATGTAGGAACCGTCGCCCATCTGCATCACCTGCGAGGGTTCGACGACGTGTACGTCATGGCCAAGGACGCGCAGCTTCTCGCCGAGCCATTCGAACTCGGGGCGGTAGGTGGCCCCTTCTTCGCTGACGACGATGGCGACGAGCGGGAACTTCTCCTTGGGGGTCAGGCGGGCCAGGGAGGCCATGAAACGGTCCGGCATGGCCGTACGCCCGATCACGCCGGGGTAGTCTTCGGCGTAGACCTCGTTGAGGTAAGACGTGAGGCCGACGCCGCCCGGGACGCTGTCGAGCTCGGTCATAGTGAAACCCTGCTCCGTGATCAGGAGGTCAGGGCGGAGCACGACGGGGCACTGGTTCTTGACCGCGCGATGACGGCCATGGGCCACGAGGCCGGCGGGCTTGTAGCGGTCGAGGTATTCCGCGACCCAAGGGGCGTAGACCTCGCGGTTGCGGAGGATCTTCTTGCCCGAGAAGGAACGGACGTAGAGGCGTTCGAGCGCGCGGTGGTAGCTGAGGCAGGCGGCGCCGATGCGCTTGAGGTCGCGGAGCTGTCCTTCGGTGAGCGCCCAGGGTTCCGGCGAAAGCTTCCAGATCTTCTCCGCGAACAGCGGGGTATCGAGGAGCTTCTGACGGAGGATTTCCCGGGAGGGCATGACGGGGAGGACTTAGTCCTCGATCTTGATGTCCTTGTTGCGGGTGCGCGGACCGCCGGCGCGCAGCCAGCCGTTGATGAACGCGTCGATGTCGCCGTCCATGACCGCCTGGATGTTGCCGGTCTCGACCCCGGTGCGGAGGTCCTTGACCATCTGGTAGGGCTGGAAGACGTAGGAGCGGATCTGGTTGCCCCAGCCGATGTCGCCCTTCTCGCCGTAATATTTCTCCATCTCGGCGCGCTTGTCGTCGATGGTCTTTTCGTAGATGCGGGCGCGCAGGATCTTCATCGCCAGCGCGCGGTTCTTGACCTGGGAGCGTTCGCGCTGGCAGGCCACGACGATGCCGGTGGGGATGTGCGTGAGGCGCACCGCGGATTCGGTCTTGTTGACGTGCTGGCCGCCCTTGCCGGACGAACGATACACGTCGACGCGCAGGTCGGCTTCGTTGACCTCGACGTCGATGTCGTCGTCGATTTCGGCGACCACGTCGACCGAGGCGAAGGAGGTGTGACGGCGGGCGTTGGCGTCGAAGGGGGAGATGCGGACGAGGCGATGGACGCCGCGCTCGGCCTTGACGTAGCCGTAGGCGTTGGGGCCTTCGAGGCGGAAGGTGGCCTGGCTGATGCCGGCGCCTTCGCCTTCGGCGATGTCTTCGACTTCGATCTTGAACCCGCGACGTTCGGCCCAGCGGGTATACATGCGGTAAAGGAGGTCGGCCCAGTCGTTGGACTCCGTGCCGCCGGCGCCGGCCTTGACCGTGACGATGGCGTTGGACTTGTCGTGGGGGCCGGAGAGGAAGGAGGCGATCTCGAGGTCGGCGACGCCGGCGAGGAGGTCGGCGGCGAGCTTGCGGAGTTCCTCGAGTTCGGCGTCGGCCGTACCGTCCGGAGATTCGACGATCAGTTCGGCGAGGGTCTTCACGTCGTCGATCTGGCGGCGGAAGGCGACCTGCGGGCCGACGATGTTCTTGTAGCCGTTGCACTCGCCGATGACCTTCTGGGCGGCTTTCTGGCTGTCCCAGAAATTCTGGGCGCCCATCTGCTCCTCGAGCTTGGCGATGAGGGCCTGCTTGCCCGTCACGTCCAGGAACTTCCAGAGGTGGCCGGCGCGGCGCTCGACCTCTTCGATCTGGGCGCGGATTTCAGGCGGAATATACATCGGAAGGACAGGGTAGAGGGAGGGCCGGCCGCGGGACGCGGCGAGCGAAGGTCGGTGATACGGAGCCCGGTCGGCGTTTTCAATGTCAGAGTGCTCCTCGACCGAGTCAGGGTCGCACTTGCGCCCTGCCCGGGTAAGGGCATACATCCACCCCATGTCCACCCTCGAAGGCCTGAGTTTCGCCCAGATCGCCGGCCCCGTGCCCGAACGCCGGGTCCTCGCCAACGGCCTCGAGGTGATCTATTCGCACCGCCCGGGCATCGGTCTGTGCACCGTCCAGGCTTGGGTGCGCACGGGCAGCATCCATGAAGGCCGCTGGGAAGGTTCCGGCATCTCGCATTACCTCGAGCACATGGTGTTCAAGGGAACCGGACGATTCACGAACCGCGAACTCACGGACGCCATCCATCGCAGCGGCGGTTCTTCGAACGCTTACACGACCTTCGACCGGACGGTCTACTACGTCGACGCGCCACAGGAAGGTTTCGAGACCGCGATGGAGGCCATCGCCGACATGGTCTTCGATCCGCTGATCACGGACGCCGACGCCAAGATGGAGCGCGAAGTCATCCTGCGTGAGATCGCTATGTGCGACGACGAGCATGACCAGGTGCTCGCCAAGTCGGTGCTCGAGGAAGCGGTGCGCTCGCACGCGCTTCGCCAGCCGGTCATCGGCCATCGCGACCTTTTCATCCGCATCACGCCCGACGACCTCCGCGCCTATCATGCGGGACGTTACGTGCCCTCGAACGTCGTTCTCGCCCTGGGAGGCAGCATGCCCCCGGAGGAGGCCTTCGCGTCCGCCGAGCGCTGGTTCGGACGTTTCGCCCGTCGTCCGATCGCGGAAGCTCCGTCCCAGTTCGAGCCCCCGCAGGGCGGCGTGCGTCGCGCGGACATCGTCCGCGAGGTCAGCACCACCAAGGGTGTGTCCAGCTGGCGCATCCCGGGCTATTTCGACGAAGGCCGCCTCGCCACGGACCTCTTCCTCGGCGTGCTCGGCGCGGGCAACAGTTCCTTGCTGTGGAGCGAACTGCGCGAAAAGCGTAAGCTTGTGCATGCGATCGACGCCTCTGGCTTCGGTATCCGTGACCTAGGCCTGGCTTGGTGCAGCTGGAGCGGCGAAGCCGGCGCCGATGCAGCCGTCGTGGAACGCGCCATCGCCGAGACCGTCGACGGTCTGCTGCAGCGCGGCGTCTCGGCCGACGAATTCGCCAAGGTTCGCCGTCAGTCCGTCGTGGGGATGGTCAACGGCCAGAAGAACATCCATGGCCTTACGAGCCGGGTCGCCCACGCCGCCACGATCGGCTTCGACGTCGCCTGGCCTCAGCGCGGGGTCGAGCACCTCGCCCGCCTCACCGCCGAAGACCTGACCCGCGAGGCCCGCAGATGGCTCCGACCGGATAACGTCACCTTCGGCACGATGCGTTCCGCCAAGGTCCATGCCGCCGCGAACGGCCCCGCCGCCGTGGCCACGCCTGATCGTTTCGAGACCCTAACGTTGGACAATGGCGTGCGCGTGGTCCTGCAGCACGATGAGACGATTCCCAAGGCCGGCCTGGGCGTGTTCCTCGCCGCCGGCGTCGCCTACGAGGACGAAGCCAAGCGTGGCACCACCGGACTGCTCGGCACGCTTTTCGCCCGCGATACCGCCGGCCGCAGCAAGGAAGAAGTCGCCCAGCTCGTCGACGGCCTCGGCGCGACCTTCGCGGACCATGGTTCGCAGGTCTCCTGCGGCCTCTGGGGCGAAGCGTTGAGTTCCGACTTCGGACAGCTCGCCGAACTCGTCGCGGACGGCGTCCTGGCGCCGAAGATCCTGCCCGAAACCTTTGATACCGAGCGCGCCGCGTTGATCAGCGCCTGCCGCGAAGCCGAGGACGACATAGTCGAGAAGGCGCGCCTCCGCCTGCAGCGTCAGTATTTCGGTGCCCATCCGCTGGCCATCGACGCCTGTGGCACGCCCGAGACCTTGGCCCGTATCGCTCCGGAAGATCTGGCCGCCTTGCACCGTTCGTTGGTCGTGGCGGATAACGTCGTCGTCGGCGTCAGCGGAGCCTTCGACCGCGCCGCGGTCATGGAATTCATCATGCGACGTTTCGGTTCGCTGCCGAAGGCGCCTTTCTCCCGCAAGGCCCTGCCGTTGCACAAGCCTTCGCCGGCCGCCCGCCTGCAGGAGCACGCCACCGGCGAGCAGGCCGTCGTCGCGCTGGCATTCCCGCACTGCGGCTTCGCACCCGACGAGGTCGTCGCGGCGAACGTCACCGAGGAGCTCCTGAGCGGCATGGCCAGCGGCCTGTTCCGCCGGGTGCGCGAGGAAAAGGGCATGGCCTACTTCGTCGGCGCCACCCGCGTCGAGGTCGTCGATCAGGGCATGTTCTACCTCTATGCCGGCACCGCGCCCGCTTCCGCCCAGGACGTCGTCAAGGAGATGCGTCTCGAGCTGGATCGTCTCCGGGCGGGTAAGTTCAGCAAGGATGAGATCGCGGACGCCAAGCGTCGCATGCGCGTCTCGCGCCGCCAAGGCCGCCAGTCCGCCGGCGCCCGCATGCAGGGCGCGCTGGTCCGCGAGGTCGCCGGCCTCGGCGCCAACTTCGACGCCGAGTGGGAACGCCGGATGGCGCTGACCGATGAGGCCGCCGTGCAGGCCTTCGCCCGACGTTTCCTCGACCCCAAGTTCGAGCAGGAACTCGTCGTCCTGCCGAAGGCCTGATCAGGCTTCCTCGAAGTACCGCTTCGCCCACCAGGCTGAAACGATGCCCGGGATGGCGAGGCTGAGCGCGAAGAGGAAGTAATGGGCGTAGCCGAGACGCTCGGCCAGCGCGCCCGCCCAGAAGCCGGGCAGGTAGTTGGCCAGCAGCGCGAAGGTCGAGAGGGCAGCGTAGCGGACCGCGGCGCCCGGGCCGGCGGCCAGCTTCATCATGGCGAGGATCAGCGCGCAGAGACCCGCGCCGTAGGCCACGTATTCGACGATGAAGACGCCGCCGACGATCCGGAGATCATGCGAGCCGTCGTAAGCGAGCCACGCGAAGGCGGCCAACGGCAGGTGCATGATGACGCCCAGCGGGAGCAGCGAACGGCCGAGTCCCAGGCGGGCGACCACGAGCGAGCCGATGACCCCGCCGAGCGCCAGGCCGCCGACGGCGGAAAGCATGCGGAGGAAGGCGTAGGTCTCGTTGTCGAGGCCCAGACCGCCTTGGGTGGCGGACTTCGAGAAGAGAGGGATGATGCGCGCCATGTGCACCTCGCTGGCGCGGTAGAAGAGGATCAGGCCGAGGACCGCGAGCAGGCGCGGGTCGCCGAACAGCGAGCGCAGGCCGTCGAGCATCTCACGGAAGCGTTCCTTGACGGTGCGTTGTTCGGCGGCGGCGGACGGTTCGGCCGCGAGGCCCCAGGCGTTCGCCCCTAGCGTGATCAGCGCGAGCAAAGCGGCGGCGACCATCGCCCAAGACCAGGCGTCGGCGGTCTGCGGACCTTCGGCCATGATGCGACCGACGAGCCAGATCAGGCCCGGCCCGGCGAGCACCGCTCCGACCTTGGTGGCCACGTTGAGGATGCCGGCGTGCGTGGCGCGCGTTTTGTCGTCGAGCGCGGCGACGAAATAACCGTCGAGGGCGAAGTCGTGGACGGCGGCCAGCAGCGAAAGGAGGATGAGACAGCCGATGATGGCGTTCGTCGCGACCTGGTCGCCGCCGAGGAAAGAGGCGAGCAGGGCGAGGACGGCGGCGATGCCGAGTTCCGAGGCCAGGATGAAGCGCCGCGGGTTGAAGCCGCCCACCAGGGGCGACAGCAATATCTTGCAGCCGACGATCAGGCCGAAGGTCGCCACCGCCTTGGTATTCTGGGCGTCGGGGTAGCCCAGGTCCTTGAGCGCGACGGGCAGGGCCTCGTCACGGACGGCGGCAGGGATGGCTTGGAAGACGTAGGCCGCGAAGACCCAGAGCCAGGCGCGCCTTGGGATCTTCGCGGCCTCGTGCATCGCTTAGGAGCCTTCGCCGAGCTGGGCGCGGCCGAAGTGGTCGACGGAGCGCAGCAGGCCGTCGACGAACTTCGTGACGGTGATGTTGAGTCCGAGGAGTTCGGTGTCTGTCAGGTCGAGCATCTCGCCCGGCTTGAAGGTGCGGGTCGTGTCGCTGAGGCGGGCGACGGTCTTGGGCTTGGCGAGTTCGCCGGCTCCGTGGACCGTGACGCCGGGGGGAGGGGTCGGGGCCGGTGCGTCTTCGGCGGCGGGTTCGGCGGGGACCTCGACGTCCTTCATCGCCTTGAACTCAAGGGTAAGGGAGCCGTCGGGCGTGATGTCGTCGTTGGTGACAAGCCCGCCGCGGGCGAGCACGCGCAAGGCGGCGGCGAGGCTGAAGATCCCGTCTTCGAGCTCGCAGAGGATGCCGAACTCTTCCTCTAGCGCCGTGAACCGGGACTGCAGGTTCATCTTCAGGAAAGCCTGGTGCTTCTCGCTGATGATCTTTTCGACCAGCGGGTCGCGGCGCGGGTTCTTGCCTTGTTCGCGGATGAACAGGCAGAGCAGGAAGCACTGCGACATGCACTCCGACGACAGCGTCAGCAGGTCGTTGATGGTCGTGCGGAGCATCAGGCCGCGGGCGTAGGCGAGCATCTGCTCCGGGGGCAGGTGGGCCTGCGGGACGGGCATCACGCGGGAGACCGTCGAGAAGTGCTCGTAGGCCTTGGGGTCGGCCGTGTGCAGGCCGGCGATGCTGAACGCGAGCATATCATGCTGGCGCTGGAGGGCCGTGAAGAACGTGCGGCTGATGTTCTGGAGCGAGAGGACGTTCTCGCCTTTGCCGGGCGTGGGTTGGGACATGAGGGTCAGCTAGCGGGATTGGAACCCTTGTCCTTCGCGTGGCGAGCCCTTTTGCGGGACAGGAAGCCGTCGGCGCGGGGCTGGGGGGTGGAGGCGAACCAAGCGATCGCCAGGGGCGCGATCTCCGAGAGGTTCAGGGACGGCTGGCCGACGAGGCCGGGGAAGCGGTAGCAATGCTCGACGCGCGGCTGGATGTCGGGGTCTAGGCGGCCGCCTGGGATGAGCAGGGCGAGGTGACGGGCCGGCACGCGGACGGGCACGGCAAGGTCGATCTTCCGTCCCATTTCGGGCGAGAGGGCCACCACGCAGCACTTGTCCTCGACAAGCCTGAGCAGGCCGCCGAGGGCGGCGGCGCGCATGAGGCGCAGCTGTTCCATCGCGCCCCGGGAGAGGTGCCAGGCTTCGGGGTCGTAGGCCAGCTTCTCGGAGCCGCCCGAGAGGAGGAGTCGCTTGAGGCCGAAGGCAGCCATGCCGCGGGCGATGGCGGCGAGGTCGGCCGGGTCGGTGACGCTGTCGGCGATGACGATGCTTTCCTTGGACTCACGCCATTCGGCGAAGTCGGAGATGCGGGCGAGACCGGGCTCGGGACGCATGGTCAGGGCGCAGACGTCGCCGCAGGGGCCCTCGGCGGTCTGGGCGAGTTCCATCGGACCGACGATGCGGGTCTTCACGCCGAGTTCGGCGAAGGTCGCGTCGTGTTCGGCGAGCATCGGCGCGAAGGCGGCCGTCGCGACGACCTCCCGCAACGCCTTCGGGTGATGCTTGAGGCAGGCGAGCAGCGGGGCCAGGCCTCGGAGGATCAGGCGGTGAGGGTGGGGGTCTTGGGTGTTCACAGGATGCGTCCCTCGTCGAAGTCGATCATGTCGGCGAACG
>JBEGSF010000010.1:0-23255 GCA_041180005.1 Verrucomicrobiota bacterium
GCGACGGCGGCGTTGTAGGCGACGACGCCTTTGCCGGGCAGGATGACCGGACGGCCGCCGGCCTTGAGCAGGAGCTTCTGTTCATCGGCCAGCAGGCGGTGTCCGCCGGCCTTGAGGCGCCAGTTCAGCTTGAAGGACTTCCCATCGGTGGCCGATTCGGCCTCGGCGTCGACGGCGACCTGGAGCTGTTCGTTGCGGAAGATGTTCAGCGCGTCTTCGCCGACCAGCTTGAAGCGCTTGCGCCATTCCGCGAGATCCTCACGGACGAATCGCTCGATGCGTCCGATGTTGTCGATCGCCCAGGCGCCGGTGGCCTTGCCGTAGGCGAAGCCCGCGCGGTGGGCGACGGTGTTGAACCGGAACAAGGTCTGACGCTGCTCGTCGGAGAGTTCGTCGCCCGGCACGGCTCCCGGGCCGAAGCAGTTCCAGGCATGCCCTCCGCGGCCCGCCCAGGCGGCGGAGATCTTCAGGCCATCGGACGAAAGTTCGAAGCTCACCTGCAGCTTCAGCGAGGCGCGGGCGTTGGCGTCCTTGCGTTCGGGCTCCTTCGGCGCCTCCGGGGCGACGGCCATCACGGAGTCGTCGATGGCCGGAAGTTCATCGGCGAGGAGTTCCTCCACTTCGTAGATCGAGGCGACGGCGAACGGGGCTCCGTTTTCCTCCTCGGGCAGCGAAGTGCGCCATTCGAGCTTACCATCGGCGATCTCGATGACCGCGCGGACGGTCTGTTCCTCGGTCCGGGTGACCGCTTCGGCGCTCTCAGGCTTGAGTTCGATCTGTCTGACCAAGCCTTCGGTGTACAGACGGCGACCTTCGGTGAGGTCGGCGGCCTTGAAGGCGTCCTCCCAGTCCTCAGGCAGGGACGCAAACCACCGCTCCAAGGCTTCCGTGGAGTAGGAGCGATTAGCCGGACGCGGGGAAGACATCGACGGTCCCTGATTAGACCCTCCCATAAAGGGTCTTACAACCCCCAATAAGCGACAAATTTGAGCAGGGTCTGGGCTTGTTTATGCCAAGGTCGCTGGTTTACTTTTACTTCCCTTTTACAGGCCCCAAATGAAACATCTCAGCGTCGGAAGTCGGTGGAACGCGGACCTCATCGCATCCTATCACGAACAGTGGTCCAAGGACCCTTCTTCGGTCGATGGTGACTGGCGCGCTTTCTTCGAAGGCTTCGAACTCGGCCTCAGCCTCCCGCCTAAGCCCGGTAAAGGCGCTCCGGCCGCCGGTTCCGTCGACGCCACGGCCCAATGGAAGGTCCTCGCCGCCATCCAGGCCTACCGGATGATCGGCCACCTCCAGGCCCGCATCAACCCGCTCGCGGAGCCTTTCCCCCACTTCGAACTCACCGACAAAGCCCTCGGACTCGACGCCCTGCCCGCTGACCGCGTCTTCCACACCGGCGATTTCCTTGGCGGCCAGATGCTGCCCCTCGGGGAGATCCTCGCCAAGCTGAAGGCCACTTACTGCGGTCCGATCGGCGTCGAATTCACCCACATCCAGGACGGCGAACGTCGCCGCTGGCTGCAGGAACGCGTCGAAAGCTGCGGCCTCCGCCCGTCCTATGACGCCGCGGCCCGTCGACGTTTCCTCCGCTCGATCGTCCAGGCCGAGCAGTTCGAACGCTTCCTCCACAAGACCTTCGTGGGCGCGAAGCGCTTCTCCGTCGAAGGCGGCGAAGTCATGCTGGCCGTCATGGACCAGCTCATCCATCGCGCGCCGGCCGCCGGCGTCGCCGACCTCGTCATCGGCATGGCCCACCGCGGCCGCCTCAACGTCCTCGTCAACGTCTGCGGCAAGAAGCCCGAAGCCCTCTTCGCCGGCTTCTCCGAGCAGCACATCCCCGACACTACGCATGGTGACGGCGACGTGAAGTATCACCTCGGCTACGCCGGCGCCCGCGTCGTCGACGGCAAGGAAATCGGCGTCACTCTGGCGTTCAACCCGAGCCATCTCGAAGCCGTCAACCCCGTCGTCCTCGGCCGCGCCCGCGCGCTCGTCGACCTCCAAGGAGGCGCCGAACGCTCCAAGGTCCTGCCCATCCTGCTGCACGGCGACGCTGCTTTCGCCGGCCAGGGCGTCGTGATGGAAACCCTCAACCTCGCCGGCCTCAAGGGCTACCAGGTGGGCGGCACGCTGCACATCGTCTCCAACAACCAGGTCGGCTTCACCACCAACCCGGACGAAGCCCGCACCGGCCGTCATTGCACCGAGATCGCAAAGTTCACGGAGTCCCCGATCTTCCACGCCAACGGCGACGATCCTGACGCCGTCGTGCTCGCCGCGGAGATCGCGCTCGAATACCGCCAGAAGTTCGGCGCCGACGCCGTGCTGGATATCGTCTGCTACCGCCGCTACGGCCACAACGAGACCGACGAACCGGCCTTCACCCAGCCCGTGCTTTACAAGGAGATCGCCGCTCACCCGAGCGTTGCCGAGCTCTACGCCTCCCGCCTGACCGAATCCAAGTCGGCCCCGGACGGCGAACTCATCGCCCTGCGCACCGAATTCGACGTGCTCCTCAACGCCGCGCAGGAACGCGCCCAGGCGTCGATCGCCGCCGAAGTCGAGGAGCGCAAGACCAAGCCGGTCGGCGTCCGCCCCTTCCGCTCGGCCTACGAACACAACGTCGACACGACCGCCCCGCGCGAACTGCTCGACAAGGTCGCGCCGGTGCTCTGGCAGACCCCGCCTGACTTCGCGCCCAACCCGAAGATCAAGCGCCTCCTGGACGCCAAGGCCGAAGCCTACAAGGCCGGCGCCAACATCGACTGGAGCCTCGGCGAAGGCCTCGCTTTCGCTTCCCTGCTCGCCGAAGGCTACCCCGTGCGCATCTCCGGACAGGACTGCGAACGCGGCACGTTCTCCCACCGCCACGCGGTGCTGCACGATCCTTCCAACGACGCCGAATATTGCCCGCTCGGTTCGATCGCCGGCGCCGAGATCGAACTCGTCAACTCCTCCCTCTCCGAATACGCGGTCCTCGGTTTCGACTACGGCTACTCGCTCGAAGCCCCGGATTCATTGGTCATCTGGGAAGCCCAGTTCGGTGACTTCGCCAACGGCGCGCAGATCATGATCGACCAGTTCATCGCTTCGGCCGAATCGAAGTGGGGTCAGACCAGCGGCCTCGTCATGCTCCTCCCTCACGGCTACGAAGGCCAGGGTCCGGAACACTCCTCCGCCCGCCTCGAACGCTTCCTCCAGCTCTGCGCCGAGAACAACCTTCAGGTCGCCCAGCCTTCCACGCCTGCCCAGCTCTTCCACGCGCTGCGCCGCCAGGTTAAGTCCGACCTCCGCAAGCCGCTGGTCGTCATGACCCCGAAGAGCCTGCTCCGTCACAAGGCCTGCGTCAGCACGCTCGCCGACCTCACGGGCGGTCGCTTCCAGGCCATCCTGCCCGACGCCACCCCGGCCGCCAAGACGGAGCGACTGCTGCTCTGCTCCGGCAAGGTATTCTACGAACTCGATGCCGAGCGCGCCGCCCGCAAGGACACCGCGACGACCATCGTGCGCGTCGAACAGTTCTACCCCTTCGACTCCGCGACGCTCGCCAAGCTCCATGCCGACCTCGGATCGCCGAAGAAGGTCGTCTGGGTCCAGGACGAGCCCAAGAACATGGGCGGCTGGTCTTTCGTCGCCCCGCTGATCGAAGACACCCTCGGACTCCGCCCGGCTTACGCCGGCCGCGATGCCGCCGCTTCCCCTGCCGTCGGCTCCCTCTCCGTCCACAAGATCGAGCAGGCCGACGTCATCAGGCAGGCCTTTAGCGCCTAATACCGGTCAGTAGCCGATTTTGTCGGCCCGACTACCCCTCCTACTACCCCTTAAACGACCTCCTAAGGTCGTTTAAAGGGCTATTTCCCCGTTGAAACGCCTCGGAATGGGTTCCAATTTGATAACCACCCAACTTTCATGGCCGTCGAAGTCAAAATCCCTCCCATGGGCGAATCCATCACCGGGGGCCTCCTGGCCGCCTGGCTGGTCAAGTCCGGTGACGCCGTCCGAAAGGGTCAGCCGATCTTCTCCTACGAGACCGACAAGGTCACCTCCGAAGGGACCGCCGAAGTCGATGGCAAGATCACCATCGTCGTGAACGCCGGCACCGACGTCGTCGTCGGTCAGGTCGTCGCTTCGATCGAAGCCGGCGCCGCCGGCAACGCCCCTTCCGCTCCCGCCGCTCCGGCCCCCGCCGCCAAGGCTGCGCCTGCCCCGGCTGCCGCGCCCGCCGCCCCACCTGCGGCCAAGCCTGCTCCGGTCGCCGCCAAGTCCGGCGCCGCCGCCGAAATCTCTCCCGCCGTCCGTCGCATCTCCGAAGAAACCGGCCTCGATCCCGCCGGCGTCGAAGGCACCGGCAAGGCCGGCCGCGTGACCAAGGGCGACATGCTCGCCGCGCTTTCGGGCCAGGCCCCGATCCGCGCCGTCGCTCCGGCCGGCGCCCCGGCCGTCGCTGCCTCCGCCCCGGCCGCTCCGGTCGTCATCCCTTCGCGCGACGGCCGTACCTCGCGCAAGCGCATGTCCCCGCTGCGTCGCAAGATCGCCGAGCGTCTCGTGCAGGCGAAGTCCGAGACCGCGATGCTCACGACCTTCAACGAGGTCAATATGGCCCCGGTCATGGAGCTGCGCAAACGTCACGGCGAAGAATTCCTCAAGAAATACGGGGTCAAGCTCGGCTTCATGTCCTTCTTCGTGAAGGCCGCCGTGCAGGCGATGAAGGAAGTCCCGGCGATCAACGCCCAGCTCGACGGCGAGGACATCATCGAGAACCACTTCTTCGACATCGGCGTGGCCGTCGGCACCGACAAGGGCCTCATGGTCCCCGTCGTCCGCGACTGCGACCAGCTCAACTTCGCCGGCATCGAGAAGGCCATCGGCGACTTCGGCAAGCGCGCCCGCGACGGCAAGATCCAGCTCCCTGAGCTCCAGGGCGGCGTCTTCACCATCTCCAACGGCGGCATCTACGGCTCGATGCTCTCGACGCCGATCCTCAACCACCCGCAGGCCGCCATCATGGGCCTCCATAACATCGTCGAACGTCCGGTCGCCGAGAACGGCCAGGTCGTGATCCGTCCGATCATGTACCTCGCCCTCTCCTACGATCACCGCCTCATCGACGGCAAGGAGGCCGTGACGTTCCTGGTCAAGGTGCGCCAATACATCGAAGACCCGCAGCGCCTGCTGTTCGGCGTCTGAACCTTTCCTCCATTCCTACCGCAATGTCTCAATTCGATCTCGTCGTAATCGGCTCCGGCCCCGGTGGCTATGTGGCCGCCATCAAAGCCGGCCAGCTCGGCCTCAAGGTGGCCCTCGTGGAGAAGGACAACTCCCTCGGCGGCACCTGCCTCAACGTCGGCTGCATCCCCTCCAAGGCCCTGCTCCACTCCACCGAAGTCTACCAGCACGCCGTGCACGGCAAGAAGCACGGCCTCGTCGGCGCCGAGAAGATCACCTTCGACGTCGCCGCGATGCTCGCCAACAAGGACAAGGTCGTCGCCCAGCTCAACATGGGCGTCGGCGCGCTGCTCAAGAAGCGCAACGTCGAGATCGTCCGCGGCCTCGGCCGCCTCGTGAAGTCCGGCCAGGTCCTCGTGCGCTCCACCGCCGGCGACCGCACCCTCGAGACGAAGAACATCCTCATCGCCACCGGCTCCGTGCCGGTCGAACTGCCCTTCATGAAGTTCGACGGTGAGACCGTCATCTCCTCCGATCACGGCATCTCTCTGAAGTCCGTCCCCGAGAAGATGGTCGTCGTCGGTGCCGGCGCGATCGGCCTCGAGCTCGGTTCCGTCTGGGCCCGCCTCGGCTCCCATGTCACCGTCGTCGAGATGCTCCCGGGCATCGGCGGTCCCGCCTACGACGCCGACGTCGCCAAGGCCGCGCAGAACGCCTTCGAGAAGCAGGGTCTCAAGTTCGAACTCGGCGCCAAGGTCACCGGCGTCAAGAAGACCGCCGCCGGCTCCGCCCTCACCGCCGAGCGCGACGGCAAGGCCCTCGAGTTCCCCGCCGACAAGATCCTCGTCGCCGTCGGCCGCAAGGCCAACACGACCGGCCTCGGCGCCCAGGAAGCCGGCCTCAAGCTCGATGAGCGCGGCCGCATCGTGATCGACGGACACTTCCAGACCAACCTCCCCGGCGTCTACGCCATCGGCGACGTCGTCGCCGGTCCGATGCTCGCCCATAAGGCCGAGGAAGAAGGCGTCGCGGTCGCCGAGAACCTCGCGGGCAAGAAAGGCCACGTGAATTACGGCGTCATCCCCGGCGTCATCTACACCGACCCCGAAGTCGCCTGCGTCGGCATCTCCGAAGCCGAAGCCAAGGCCAAGAACATCGAGGTCGCCATCGGCAAGTTCCAGCTCGCCGGTAACGGCCGCGCCATCGCCTCCGACTGCACCTCCGGCTTCGTGAAGGTCATCGCCTGCGCGAAGACCGACAAGCTCCTCGGCGTCCAGATGGTCGCCAAGGGCGCTTCCGAGATGATCGCCGCCGCCTGCGCCCACATGGAATACGGTGGCAGCGCCGAAGACGTGGCCCGCACCTGCTTCGCCCACCCGACCGTCAGCGAGTCCTTCAAGGAAGCCGCGATGGCCGTCAGCAAGTCGAGTCTCCACTCGCTCTGAGCGCGGCCGGATTTTCGAACGAAAGGGTGCGAATAGCACCCTTTCTTGTTTTACGGCCAAACAAGGACGCCCTCCCAATTGAAGGGAAGGCGTCGATTGAAAAGCAAGGGGCCAGGCTTGCCACGGCACACGGATGAACTGACTGCCGTTGCTTCCTTCCGGACCTGGCGGGATTCGTCGGCCACCCGTTGCATGGGGCCTGGCTTGCTTATCTTAATGCCCGCCTAGTCCGTTCTTTTCAATCCCCAACTTAACCCCTAATCATTCCCCTTTCCGATGGCCGAAATCCCCAAATCTTATGAGCCGCAAGGCGTCGAACAGCAGTGGTATGACCGCTGGGTCTCGGCGGGCTGCTTCCAAGGCAAGGTTGATCACTCCCGCGAGTCCTTCGCGGTGATGATCCCGCCGCCCAACGTCACGGGCGTGCTCCACATGGGTCACCTGCTCAATAACACGCTGCAGGACATCATGGTCCGCCGCGCCCGCCAGGAAGGCAAATCCGCCCTCTGGCTCCCCGGCACCGACCACGCCGGCATCGCGACGCAGTCCCGCGTCGAGAAGGAACTCCGCCAGAAGGAAGGAAAGACGCGCCACGACCTCGGCCGCGAGAAATTCATCCAGGTCGCGTCCGAATGGCGCGACAAGCACGGCGGCATCATCCTCGGCCAGCTCCGCAAGCTCGGCGCCTCCTGCGACTGGGACCGCACCGTGCACACGCTCGACGCCGGCTACTCGCAGGCGGTCCTCCAGACTTTCGTCACGCTCTACGAACGCGGATACGTCTACCGCGGCAAGCGCATGGTCAACTGGTGCCCGGTCTCGCAGACCGGACTGTCCGACGAAGAGGTGATCATGAAGCCCTCCAAGGGCTCCCTCTATCGCATGCGCTACGAGGTCGCCGAGCTCCCCGGCACGTTCCTCGAGATCTCGACCACCCGCCCCGAGACCATCCCCGGCGACGCCGCCGTGGCGGTGCATCCCGAAGACGAACGCTACAAGCACCTGATCGGCAAGCATGTCTGGCGCCCCTTCCCTCGCGCGCGGATCCCGATCGTCGGCGACGCCGCGGTCGAGAAGGAATTCGGCACGGGCGTCCTCAAGGTCACCCCGGCCCATGACCGCACCGACTTCGACATCGGCAAGCGCCACCAGCTCCCGGTCATCGACGTGATGAACCCGGACGGCACGATGAACGCCGATGCCGGCCCGCTCGCGGGCATGGAACGCTTCAAGGCCCGTCACGCCGCCGAGAAGCTGCTCGAGGAACTGGGCGCACTGGTGAAGACCGAGCCCTACGAGAACACCGTCGGCTTCTCCGAACGCGCCGACGTGCCGATCGAACCCCGCCTCAGCGAACAGTGGTTCATCCGCTACCCGAAGATCGACGAAGCCAAGCGCGCCGTCACCTCGGGCATCATCAAATTCCACCCGGAACGCTGGACCAAGACCTACCTCCACTGGCTCGAGAACATCCAGGACTGGTGCGTCAGCCGCCAGCTCTGGTGGGGCCACCGCATCCCGGTCTGGTATCGCAAGGGCGCCGACCGCAACGACCCGAAGAACCTCCACGTCTCCCTCACCGCCCCTGCCGACGCCGCCAACTGGGAACAGGATCCCGACGTGCTCGACACGTGGGCGTCCTCCTGGCTCTGGTGCCTCGCGACCATCGGCTGGCGCAAGCCGGGCGAGACGACCGAGGAACTCAAGCACTGGTACCCGACCGGCGCCCTCGCCACGGGGCCTGACATCATCTTCCTCTGGGTGGCCCGCATGATCATCGCCGGCCTCGAACTCCACGGCACGGAGAAGAAGACGCTCACCGACGACGAAATCCGCCAGCGCATCCCGTTCAAGCGCGTCTACTTCAACGGCATCATCCGCGACAAGCTCGGCCGCAAGATGTCGAAGTCCCTCGGCAACTCGCCCGAGCCGCTCGACCTGATCGCCAAGTTCGGCGCCGACGGCCTCCGCTTCGGCCTGCTGTCGATCGCGCCGAAGGGCCAGGACATCCTCTTCGACGAGGACCGCGTCGCCCAAGGCCGCAACTTCTGCAACAAGCTCTGGAACGCCGCCCGCTTCCGCCAGATGTCCGGCCCGATGGCCGACAACTCGACGCTCGCCGCCGTCGTCGGCCGCATCAAGGCCTCCCAGCTCGACGACGATGACTTCGCGATCCTGCAAGGGCTCGCCGAGCTCACCGACAGTACGACCAAGAATCTCGAGGAGCACGAGTTCACGGCCTACGCCCAGGGTCTCTACTCCTTCTTCTGGGGCGACTTCTGCGACTGGTATGTCGAAGCCTCGAAGGCCCGCCTCAAGGACCCGGTCCTCGTGGGCAACTGCCTCGCGGTCCAGGACCTGGTCCTGCGTCAGTTCCTCCTGCTCCTGCACCCGGTGGCGCCCTTCATCTCCGAGGAGCTCTGGCACCTCCTGGGTTACGGCACCGAGAACGACTTCATCCAGAACCACCACACCGGCACCGGCGGCGACCTGCTCCGCGTCCTTCGCGAGAACGGCATCAAGCTCAGCGCGGCCAAGGTCGCGGACGTCGCTTTGCTGCGTGAGTTCGTCGCTTCGGTGCGCGCCCTGAAATCCCAGGCCAACCAGGCAACCCGCCGCGACTCGGTGATCACCGTCGTCGCCAAGGACGCCACGGCCAAAGCCCTGCTCACGGCCAACCGCGAGAAGCTCAGCAGCCTCGCCGGCCTCGCCGAACTCGGCTTCGCCGACGACGCGGGCGGTCGCACGGGCTCGCTGACCTCCGTCGGTACGGTGATGCTTGAACTCTCCGGCACGGTCGACGTCGCCGCCGAGAAGGTCCGCCTCGCCAAGGAGCTCGCGAAGCTCGAACAGGCGGTCGCCGCCGGCGAAGCGAAGCTCACGAACGAGGCGTTCGTCTCCAAGGCTCCGCCCAAGATCCTCGAAGGGGCGCGCAAGCAGCTCGACGAAGCCAAGGCCAAGCGCGACGAGATCGCGCGCATGCTCACGACCCTCGGCTAAGATGATCAGGACAAGGCTCCATCCCGACAAGCAGTCCGCCGCGAAGGCGATCGCCCGGGAGATTGCCGACCTGATCGAGATACGCTCGAAATCGGGCAAGCCGACGGTGTTGGGCCTGGCCACGGGCTCCACGCCCCTGCCCCTCTACGCCGAACTCATTCGCCTCCACCGAGAAGAGGGCCTCAGCTTCCGCTCGGTGGTCACGTTCAACCTCGACGAATACGAAGGCTTGGGGCCGGACCATGCCCAGTCCTACCGGTTCTTCATGGAGGCGAACCTGTTCGGACATCTCGATATCCCGAAGTCAGCCATCCACATTCCCGACGGACGCGCCGCCGACCCCGCGCGTGAATGCGCGGCCTATGAAGCCGCCATCCGCGCGGCCGGAGGCATCGACCTCCAGGTCCTCGGCATCGGCCGCACCGGACACATCGGCTTCAACGAGCCGCCCTCGTCCGTCGACAGCCGCACCCGGTGGGTCCACCTCGATGAGGTGACCCGCAAAGACAACTCGGTCTTCTTCGGCGACCTCGCCCAAGTCCCTCATGGCGCCCTGACCATGGGCGTGGCGACCATCCTCGAAGCCCGCCGCGTCGCCTTGCTCGCCTTCGGGGAGGCGAAGGCCGCCATCGTCGCCCGCGCCGTGAAGGAGACGCCTTCCGCCGTCTGTCCGGCGACCTGGCTCCAGCAGCATCCCGACTGCACGTTCCACCTCGACGCCGCCGCGGCCAAGAGACTCTGAGCCTGACGATGGATGCCGCCCCACGCCATCGTTCGTCGATCGATCCGGGATTGGTGCCGGCCGCCCTCTGGACGCGCGCCTATCTCCGCCGCTGCGCCGCGACCGCCGGGCCCACTGAGCTGACGATCGCGCTTCGGCGCACCGACGGCACGGCGTCCCTCTTCCGCACGCAGGTGCTCGCTGCAGGAATCGATGACTCCGCGACTTACCTTCACGTCGAACGCACGGTCAAGTTCCTGCTTTGGTCACGCGGCGGTTCGGACGTCCTGCTCAGCGGCCCCCTGGCGGCTATGCTGGCCACTCGACTCCAGGCCGACTACGCCCCTTCCGGCGTACGCGCCTTCGACGCTGATTTCTTCCGCAAGGTCTTTGAAAAGCCGTTGAGCTTCTCCGCCGTCACCGAGGCCGAACTCCCGCTCGCCTCCTCTTCCCATCTTCCATTGGGCCGAAACCTCGACGGATGCCGTATCGGCTTCGACCTCGGCGGTTCGGACCGCAAATGCGCCGCGGTCATCGACGGCAAGGTCGTCTTCTCGGAAGAGGTGAAGTGGGATCCGTATTTCCAATCCGACCCAGCCTATCATCTCGCCGGCATCCGCCATTCGTTGGAACTCGCCGCACGTCACCTCCCGCGGATCGACGCCATCGGAGGCTCCTCCGCCGGCGTCTACGTCAACAACAAGGTCCGTATCGCCTCGCTTTTCCGCGGCGTCCGGGATGAGGCCGTCTTCGACGCCAAGGTGCGCGACATGTTCGTCGAGCTGGCCCGCGAATACGCCGTGCCGTTCGAAGTGCTCAACGACGGCGACGTGACCGCCTTGGCGGCTTCGATGTCCCTCGGCCGCAACGCGGTGCTAGGCGTGGCCATGGGCACCAGCGTGGCCGCCGGCTACGTCGACCAAGCGGGCAATCTCACGAACTGGCTCAGCGAACTGGCCTTCGTTCCGATCGACTATCGACCCGACGGACCCTCCGACGAATGGTCGGGCGACCAGGGATGCGCGGTGCAGTATTTCAGCCAACAAGGGGTAGGACGCCTCCTCCCGCTGGCCGGCATCGATCTGTCTCCGTCCCTGAAGCTCCCGGAGCAGCTCGAAGAACTCCAGCGCCTGATGCTGCAAGGCGACCCTCGGGCCCGTAAGGTCTACGAAGCCATCGGCATCGCCCTGGGCTACTCGATCGCGCATTTCGCCAGCTTCTACGAGATGGGCTGCCTCCTGATCATGGGCCGGGTGACCTCCGGCCAAGGTGGAAGCCTCATCATCGAACACGCCCAAGCGATCCTCCGCGACGAATTCCCCGAACTTCGCATCGACCTCGTCGTGCCCTCCGAGAAAGATAAGCGTCACGGTCAGGCCGTCGCCGCCGCCTCCCTTCCTTCCCTTCGCCGATGATCCCGCTCAACCCGCGCGCCCGCCTCATGATCCCGGACGGCATGGCCGCCCCGGAAGCCCTGCGTCGGACCACCCATCTCGGCATCGGCGCCCACCAGGACGACCTGGAGTTCATGGCCTTCCACGGGATCCTCGCCTGCTATGACCGCGCCGACCGCTGGTTCGGCGGCGTGACCATCACCGACGGACGAGGAAGCTCCCGCGCCGGCAAGTTCAAGGATTGGACCGACGACCAGATCGCCGCCGAACGGATCCGCGAGCAGGACGCCGCCGCCGTGATCGGACAATACTCCTTCATGGCCCAGCTGGGCTATCCCAGCGCCACCGTCCGTGATGCCCGTGAGTCGTCCGTGCGCGACGACCTCCTCCGCATCCTGGAAGCCACCCGTCCCGAAGCCGTCTACCTGCACAATCTGGCGGACAAGCATGACACCCACGTCGGTTGCGCGCTTCGCTGTATCGAGGCCATCCGACTCCTGCCCAAGTCCGACCGCCCCAAGAAGCTGTACGGCTGCGAAGTCTGGCGCGACCTCGATTGGCTCGTCGACACCGAGAAGACCCCGATGCCCGTCTCGGAACGCCCCGAACTCGCCCGGGCCTTGAACGAGGTCTTCGCCACCCAGATCGCCGGCGGCAAACGCTATGACCTCGCGGTCATCGGACGCCGGACGGCCAACGCCACCTTCAGCCAGGCGCACTCGACCGACCAGGAGACCGCCATGCAGTGGGCGATGGACCTCACCCCGCTGGCGCAGGACGATTCGCTCGACCCTCTCACCTACACGCTCGGCTTCATCGACCGACTCAAGGCCGACGTGACGGCGCGCATCCGCAAATCTCTCTGACATGAAACCCACCCTTCTCGTCCTCGCCGCCGGCATGGGCAGCCGCTACGGCGGCCTCAAGCAGATCGACCCGATGGGTCCCTCCGGCGAGACCATCCTGGACTACTCCGTCTTCGACGCCCTGCGCGCCGGGTTCGGCAAGGTCGTCTTCATCATCCGGCCCGATTTCGAGAAGGATTTCCGCGAGCGCATCGCGGCGAAATTCGCCGGACGAATCGAGGTCGGCTTCGCCTTCCAGACCATCGACCAGCTGCCGGCCGGCTTCTCCGTCCCTGCCGGACGCGAAAAGCCTTGGGGCACCACCCACGCCATCCTCTGCGCCCGCGAAGCCGTCGACACGCCTTTCGCCGTGATCAACGCCGACGACTTCTACGGCCGGGACTCCTATGCCGTGCTGGGACGATACCTGCAGGCTCTGGACGTCCGTTCGACGGCCTACTCGATGGTCGGCTTCACGCTCAAACACACGCTCTCCGAGCACGGCACGGTCGCCCGCGGCGTCTGCAAGACCGATGCGTCCGGCAAGCTCACCGACATCCAGGAACTGACGAAGATCTCCAAGCTTCCGGTCGGCGCCGAACACCGCGGAGAAGACGGCACGACGGTCAGCCTGACGGGCGAAGAGCCGGTCTCGATGAACATGTGGGGCTTCACCCCGGCCATCTTCCCTCAACTCGCCGCCGACTTCGACGCCTTCCTCCGCGCCAAGGGCTCGGAGATGAAGAGCGAGGCCTATATCCCGATGTCCGTCGGCAACCTGATCCGCTCCGCTCAGGCCACCTGCCAGGTCCTCCGTACGGATTCCGCCTGGTTCGGCGTCACTTACCGCGAAGATAAGCCCATCGTCCAGGAAAGCATCCTCCTTCAGGTGCAGTCCGGAGCTTATCCGGCGACGCTCTGGTCCTGACATGCCCGCCTCCGCCGCCGAAGCCATGGTCGTCTCCTCCGGATTCGCGTTCGGCGGCAAGGTCCTGTCGGCGGCTCCTTACGGCAGCGGTCATATCAACGATACGTTCCTCGTCCTGATCGAGGCCGCTCCCGGCCCTCGTCGCTTCATCCTGCAGCGCATCAACCATCACGTCTTCAGACAGCCCGACCTGCTGATGGAAAACGTGGAACGCGTCTGCGCCCACGCCCATGCCAAGCTGCGCGCCGCAGGCTCGACCGACGCGCATCGCCGAGCTCTCCGGCTCATCCCCACCACCCAGGGCAAGGCGTGGCATGTCGACGACGCCGGCAACCGCTGGCGTTGCTATGACTTCATCGAAGGCGCGACCGGTCACGACGTCGTGCGCTCCTCCGCCCAAGCCGAGGCTGCGGCCAAGGCCTTCGGCGCCTTCCAGGCCTTGCTCGCCGACCTTCCCGGAGGCCGCCTGCACGAGACCATCCCCGGCTTCCATCACACCCCCGGCCGCTACGCCCGTTTCCAGGCCGCCCTCGCCGCCGACACCCACGGACGCGCCGCCGCGGCGGCGCCGGAGATCGCCTTCGCGTTGGCCCGCGCCCACGAGGTCGGCGTGGTCGTCGACGCCCTCCGGGACGGCGCCCTGCCGGAACGGGTGACGCACAACGACACCAAGCTGAACAACGTCCTGCTCGACGACGTGACCCAGGAAGGCGTCTGCGTCATCGACCTGGACACGGTGATGCCCGGCTCGGCGCTCTACGATTTCGGCGACCTCGTGCGAACCTCGACCTCGCCCGCCGCCGAAGACGAGACCGACCTCTCCAAGGTCACGATGCAGCTGCCGATGTTCGAGGCGCTGGTCCGCGGCTACCTGGCTTCCGCTCGAGGTTTCCTGACGCCCCGCGAGAAGGAGCTCCTCCCTTTCGCCGGCAAGCTCATCACCTTCGAGATCGGCCTGCGTTTCCTGACCGATTGGCTTGAAGGCGACACCTACTTCAAGATCAAACGGCCCACGCACAACCTCGACCGAACCCGCACGCAATTCAAGCTGGTCGCCTCCATCGAGGAGCAGCTTCCCGCCATGCGCGAAATCGTCGCCCGCGCATGAGCCGCGTCCTCATCACCGGCGGCGCCGGCTTCATCGGCTCCCACCTGGCTCGCCACTTCGCCTCACGCGGCGAGGTGACCATCCTCGATGACCTCCGCAGCGGTCATGCCCGCAATCTGGACGGCTTGGCCTGCCGCTTCGTCCGCGGATCCATCCTCGACGACGACGCCTTGCGCGACGCCATCGTCGGCGCCGAAGAGGTCTACCACCTTGCCGCGATGGTTTCGGTGCCGGAGTCGGTGGCCAAGCCTGTCGAGTGCGCCGAACTCAACACCGAGGGAACACGACGCGTGCTGGAGGCCGCTCAGGCCGCCGGCGCCCGCAAGGTTGTGCTCGCCTCCTCCGCCGCCATCTACGGGGACAATCCGACCGTGCCCAAGCTGGAGACCATGCCTCCCGAGCCGAAGTCGCCCTATGCGGAGACCAAGCTCGCCGGCGAACGTCTGCTGGAGGAATACCGCCGGACGCACGGGCTCGGCACGACGAGCCTGCGCTTCTTCAACGTGTTCGGGCCGCGCCAGGATCCGCGCTCGGCTTATGCCGCCGCGGTCCCGATCTTCATCGCCAAAGCCCTCCGCGACGAGCCGATCGGCATCCATGGCGACGGCGGCCAGACCCGGGACTTCGTGCACGTGACCGACATCGTCGGCGCGCTCGCCTACGCAGGCGCATCGGCGGACATGCATGGCACGTACAACGTCGGTTACGGCCGCAGCCAATCCATTCTCGAGCTAGCCCGGGAGATCCTTCGCCTCACGGGATCGAAATCCCGCATCGAACACCTGCCCACGCGGGCCGGCGACGTGCGTCATTCATTGGCTTCCAACCAACGGCTCCTGGCCGCAGGCTGGAAGCCGCGCTCTTCGGTCGCCGCCGGGCTGGTCGAGACGATCGACTACTTCCGTCAGCTCAAGGCGTGACGACCAACGTCACGCGCAGGAGTTCTTCCTGTCCGTCGTTGAGATTGAGCCAGAAGTCGTAAGTACCGGGCGCGGGGAGACGCAGACGGAAAGCCAGCGTCGGATCCTCCGCATATTCGCCGCCTTCGAGGGTCGGATGCATGTGGGCGTAGCCAGCCTCAGGACGGTCGACGGAGAAGACCACCGCATGGCCCAACGAACCCATGATGGGCTTGAGACGAAGCTTCCTGCCTTCGAGCCCAGACAGGCGAAGTCGAATCATCGCGGAAGAGCCGGTCTGGCTGGTCGACGTGGTAAGTTCCACGATACGATTGCGAGGGACGGGAGCGGACGGCGGGGCGGCCGTGGTGAAAGCGGGCGCCACCTCGGCCTCGGCCATCATGGTGCGAGAAGTACGCGCATCGCTGAAGTCGACATACGCACGCAAACCCACGCCACGCAGGTGGGCCGGCACTTCAAAGCGCCATGAGCCGTCAGCCGCGGGCTGAGGGTGAAGGTGCGCATACTGCCGCTCCCCGCCGACTTGTCGGAGGTGCAGGTGCACGCGCTGAGTATGGGAGATCGCCACCTCGTGGGAATAGTAGGGGTGACCGTCGTCCTTGAGGAGACGCACCTCGCCCGACTTACCTTCCGCATCCAAGACCAACTTCAGCTCCACGGGGAAGCGCAGGCCTTTCGGGGAATAGAAATTGGCCTCCTCGTTGAGCCCGCAGAACTCGAGTCCGTCCACCACGACCGGCTGGTGATCGGCATGCAGGAAGGTGCACTGGGTATCTGGCAGCGAACGCAGGCCGAAGAACCCCAGGACCGCGACGGCCGTGATGATCCCGACTTGGCGGAGGTTAGACATCAGCGTCGGCTACCGGCACCACCCTCGAGCGAGAGCAGACGACGGGCGATTTCTTCCGCGTCGAAGGAAGGTCCCTCGTTACGGAAAGCGATGCGTCCTTCCGGGGTGATGACGATGAGCGCGGCGTTATGCACGATAGTGCCGTCATCACGGAGGGTCTGGATGCCGTAATGGCGCATCAGGTCCTTGATCTGACCCGAATCACCGGTGAGGAAACGATGACGGGCATGATCGATGCCATAACCGTCCGCATAGGCGCGGAGCAGTCCGGGAGTATCGGTCTCGGGGTCGAAAGTGATCGTCACCAGGCGGATGCCCGCGGCGGCGGGGTCTTTGGCGAGACGATCGCCGAGGGACTTCATGCAGGCGGTCGAAGCCGGGCACATGCGGGCGACGCGACAGCTGGTGAAGACGAAGTTCAAAGCGATCGCATGCCCGAGCAGGTCTTTCTTCATCACCAGTCGGCCGTCCTGATCCCAGAGCGCCATGTTCGGCATAAGCTCATTGGGCATGCGGGTCACGAGGCGGCCTTTGTCGACGGTTTCACGGCGCAGGACATCGGTGACCTCGGCCACGCGACGGAGTTCTTCCGGATCGGCCGAGACGACGCCGCGGGCCAAGGTTTCAGATCCCTCGATGACGGCCTCGTATCGGACCAGACGACCGACCCAACCGACCTTGCGATCTCCCCCGGAAAAGCGACGCAGCAGCACCGCACCCTCGGAGGGGTCGGGCGAGATCTTGGCCCAGCCATCCGCTCCGACGGAAACCACCTTCCCCTTCTCGGTGGCGGCGGAAAGACCGACGACGGCCAGCAGGAGGAAAAGGATGGGACGCATGATCAGAGGTGTTCGCCTGAAGGACCAAGGAGCAGCTCTACCATCCCGTGTCGAACGCCGTGGTGAGAAAGATGGAAAGCTTCCGCCCCCGTGAGGTCGGCCAGCACGCACAGGGTGATCAGGGCAGCGGGCATGATGTCCGCCCTTTCGGCCGGGATACCCGGGATGGAACGGCGCCCCGCCAGGTCCGCGGCGCACATCCGGTCGCGCAACTCACGGATACGCAGCACGGGCAGGCGACCGCC
The DNA here is from genome assembly GCA_041180005.1 of Verrucomicrobiota bacterium. Taxonomy (GTDB): domain Bacteria; phylum Verrucomicrobiota; class Verrucomicrobiia; order Opitutales; family UBA953; genus UBA953. The sequence continues at coordinate 17,468 of JBEGSF010000010.1, forward strand.
CACCGGGGCTTCGCCCAAGGCTTCGAGGTGCAAGGCGACGGCGGCGAAGACGCCTCCGGCTCCGACGATCAGGAACTTGTCCGCCGCGCCGGCCGGAACCACGGTCTGAAGCGAGGCCAGGAGGTGGGTCCGAATGGAAAGCTGGTCTAGCTCATCCACCGGGCCTTGCCCCCCACGCAGGAAGCCGTGCGTCAGACGCACCGACCCCAGAGGGAAGCTGCGGGCAAGCACGCAACGCTGTCCGCGCAGGACGGAGACCTCAAGGCTGCCGCCGCCGAGGTCGAACGACAGGATGTCGGCGTAAGACTGGTAGGCGGGATCGGCGCGCACGCCGGCCGCGGCGAGCCTGGCCTCCACCTCACCGGAGACGATGGTCAGGGGGATGCCGGTGGCGGCTTCGACCTCACGGGCGAACTCCTGGCGGCTGACGGACTCGCGCACGGCGCTCGTGGCGAGCACGCAGAGACGCGTGGCGCCGAGCGAACGCGCATACGCGACCAGGCGGCCGATGGCGGCGACGGCTTCGGCACGGGATTCGGAAGAGAAGGGTTCGGCGGGTCCGCCCTCCGGCTGGAGGCGGACGGCTTCGGATTTACGTCCGAGCTCGCGGCGATCGGCCGCGGAGATGACCGCTACCTTGATGGAATTGGAGCCTACGTCGACGACGGCGATGACGGACATGTTCAGAATAGGAATTGGCCCTTCAGTCCGCCGAAAAGATGGAGGCCATCCTGCGTCTCGAACTCCTTGGTACGGGCGGCGCAGAAATAGGTCAGCGAACAGGAAGAGAACTGCATCGTCGCGCCCAGCGCGGTCTGCAGGATGATGGGAGAGCGGGTGACGGCGCGGGAATCGCGGAAGTTCGTACCATCGGTGGCGTAATTACGCACGACGACCTCGACCTGCGCGTCAGCGAAGCCCCAGAAAGCGATGCCTTCCTTCTCCGGACCACGCAGGTCGGTCGAAGGATCATAACCGTTGGAGTGACGGATATAGTTGTGACCCCAAGAACGGCCCAGGTCGGAGCCCCAACGGAACTGGGCGCCGAAGATCGCCTCGGTCCGGAGGGTACCGAGCTGCAGGACGGCGCGGGCGATCAGGTCGCGCGTGTCGCGGTCTGGTCCGTCGAGGTCGAAGCGGCGACGGAACTCGCCGTCTATGTTGATGAGCAACTCATCCGGCAGCTGCGTCCCCCAGCCTACCGCCTGAGGCGTGCCGATGAGGTCGTGGAATTTATTCTGCACCGTCTCGCCCCCGGCGGAAGGACCGATGACGCCGACCTTGGCTTCGACGGAGAAGAGACTGTCGCGCTTGCCGCCGCGCTCAAGCACCTGGCCATAACCCCAGCCCAGATACAGCGCGCCGGAATAAGGCAGGTCAGTATAGGGCGGCGTGACCGAAGGAGGATTCAAGGTGTCCGACGGCGTGTTGATCTCCTGGGTCAGCGAGAAGAACATGCCATCGTCGCGGTTGACCGAGATCTTCAGGCCCTGCGTGTAGTAACGGTCCTTGTTGGTCGGAGCGAACTTGTCGTTCTCTTCGGTCACGGCGACCACCCATGGCTTGGATGCAGGCTCCGCCGCCGATGCGAGACCGGCGAAGAACAGGAGGGCGAATGGACGGGCGACGGACATCGACGAAGGGTCAGCAAAGCGAACGAAGCAGGCAGGGACAATGCCTTTCTGACTTGTGAATGCTTGGGTGTCCAAGTATTTGACCATCAGGATGTCCCAACCGCCTTCAGGCTCGCCTTTTGCCCGGACGGAAGTCCGCGCCGACGGCCTCGCCGTGGTGACGGTCGGCGGCGACTGGAACCTGGACGACACCCTTCCCTCGGTGGTCATCCGGGGTGACCGCGTGAAGGTGATCGCGGAAGGACTGGGCGACTTCGACTCCTCCCTGCCCGCCTGGCTGCATGCCCACGGCAAGAACATCCGCGACCTGGACCTGAGCGACCTTCCCGCCCGGCTTCAGTCACTGGTGCGCATGGCCGAGAAGGCCGCCTTCCAGGACGAAGATGACGAGAAGCTCGGACTCCTCGAACAGTTCGGAACCTGGGGCGTGGAAAGCGGCTCCTCATGGGCTCGTGCGTTCGAGCACATCGGACACACCGCCCTCGGCTTCGCGCGCATGCTCGTCGGCCGGGCGAAGGTCAACTGGGCCGATTTCTCCCTCCAGCTGCAGACCGCGGGCGTCGACGCCCTGCCGATCGTGGCGCTGCTTGGCTTCCTAACCGGCCTCATCATGGCCTACGTCGGCCTCATCCAGCTCCGCCAGGTCGGCGCCACCGTCTACGTCGCCAACCTCGTCTCCCTCGCCATGACCCGCGAGATGGGCGCGCTGATGACCGGCGTCATCGCGTGCGGACGTACCTCGACCGCCTTCGCCTCGCAGCTCGGCAGCATGAACGTCAGCCAGGAGACCGACGCCCTTCGAGCCCTCGGCATCCAGCCCGTCGAATACCTCGCCCTGCCTCGCATCCTCGCGGTCACGCTGATGGTCCCGCTGCTCGCCGTCTTCGCCACCTTCGTCGGCGTGTTCGGAGGGATGGTGGTCGCCTGCGCCGGCGACCTGAGCGTGGAGCAATACCTCACGCAGGCGATCCGCGCCATCGCCTTCAAGAGCTTCCTGGTGGGCTTCCTCAAGTCCATCGCCTTCGGCTTCATCGCCGCCTGGGCCGGCTGCTATCGCGGCGCCGTCGCCAAGCGATCGGCCCTCGGCGTCGGCGAGGCCGCGACGTCCGCCGCGGTGCTAGGCATCACGCTCATCGTCGTCTCCGACGCGTTGTTCGCCGTCATCTTCAACCTCTTCAACCTGTGAGCGGACCAAGCGACATCGTCAGCTGCGCGGACCTCGCCATCGGCCATGGCCGCAAGGTCATCATGGACCGGCTCACCTTCGCCCTGCCCGCCGGCAAGATCCTCGCCATCGTCGGGCCCAGCGGCTGCGGCAAGAGCACGCTCATGCGCGCCCTCGGCGGACTGGACGCGCCGCTCGGCGGCACCGCCCGCCTCATGGGCGTCGACCTCGCCGCCGCCGACGAAGCCGAACGCCAGACGATCCTCCGACGCAGCGGTTTCCTCTTCCAAGGCGCCGCCCTCTTCTCGTCGCTGACGCTGCGTGAGAACATCGAGATGCCGATGCGGGAGTTCCTGCGCTGCCCGCGCAAGGAGATGCGCCAGCTCGCGGAATACAAGCTCGCCTTGGTCGGCCTCGCCGACGCGATGGACAAGCTTCCTTCCGAGATCAGCGGCGGCATGGCCAAGCGCGCCGGCATCGCCCGAGCCATGGCCTTGGATCCGGACGTCATCTTCCTCGACGAACCCAGCGCCGGCCTGGACCCGATGAGTTCCGGCCGTCTCGACGAGCTCATCCTCCGCCTCCGCGAAGCCTTCGGCACCACGGTGGTGCTGGTCAGCCACGAGATCCCAAGCATCCTGCGCACGGCGGACTTCTGCATTTACCTCGACCCCGAGACGGGCACCATGGGTGCGTACGGGCCGCCGAAAGGCTTCCTTCAGGCTGGCCAACCGCCGAAGGTGCACGCCTTCTTCTCCCAAGCCCGCTTCGACTGAACATGCGCCGTTCCGCCAACATGACACTGATCGGGGCCTTCGTGGCCGGCGGGATCCTGCTCATCATCGCCGCCGTGATCCTCCTCGGAGCCGGCTCCTTCACGGGCGCCAAGCCGGAGGCCATCTCCTACTTCGAAGATTCCGTCAGCGGCCTCGACATCGGCGCTCCGGTCAAGTTCCGCGGGGTCACGATCGGCAAGGTCAGCCAGGTCCTGCTGCACACCTCCGGACAGTCGGCCGCCGACTACTCCGTCCCGGTGGTCATGGAATTCTCGCCCGACCTCCTCACCCGCCGAGGACTCGACCAAGCCCTGCTCCAGAAGGAAGGCCTCGGCATCTCCATCAGCAAGGGCCTCCGCGCCAAGCTCCAGCAGCAATCCGTCGTGACCGGCGTCCTCTACGTCGAGCTGGATTACTTCCCCGACACGACCTTCAAGCTGCACGCCAAGGACGGACCCTTGCCGGAGATCCCGACCCAGCCCTCCAACCTCGGCGCGCTGACCAAGGCCATCTCCCAGACGCTCGACCAGCTGAGCCGCATCGACTTCGTGAACATCACGAAGAAGGTGGACTCCATCCTCGGCCGTATCGACCAAGGCGCCGCGCAGATCGAGTTCGAGAAGATCAACGGCAACCTGGTCGCTGCTTCGGCCAACATCGCGAAGATCACGGGTGACCCGACCATCCCCCGCGCCGTCGCCGACTTCTCCGCCGCGATGCAGGGCGTCGACGCCCTGGTGAAACGCCTTTCGGCCAAGGTCGATCCCGTCGCCGCCGACATCCAAGGCATGGCCGCCGCCGGCCGCAAGGCCCTCGAGCGCCTCAACGAGACCTCCGAACACCTGCGCACGCTGACCAAACCCGGCTCTCCTGCCCGCCGCGACCTTGATCAGGCCCTGGCCGACGTCTCGGAGGCGGCGCAAGCCATCCGCTCCTTGGCCGACTTCATCGAACGTAATCCGGAGACGATCATCCAGGGCCGCAGCAAGGCTCCCACGCAGACGGTCGCCCCCAAGGAGGCTCCGCCCGCCAAATGATTTTCCGAGCCTTGGTCCTCATCCTGGCCGCGCTCCTGAGCGGATGCATCATCTTCGACAAGAAGAGCGAGGCCGTCGTCTTCCATCAGTTCGCCGCGCCGTCCGCCGCCCCCCCCACGTCAGGAAAGCCGGTCTTCGTTCCGCGCGCCATCATCCCTTCCGCGCTCCGCCGACCCAACGTCGTCCTCATCGACAACCATGGCTGGGTGCACGTCGAAGACGCGCATCGCTGGATCGCGCCGCTCGACCGCGCCATCCCCGAAACCATGGGACGTCATCTGAACGCGCTGGGCGTGGCGCGGACCACCAACCAGACGCCCTCCGAAGACCACCTCGTGCTGCTGCTGAGCGTGGACAAGATGGAGATCGTGGCTCCGGACGAGCCCGAACCTTCGATCTTCTCGTTGCCGGGTTCCTCCGTGAAACCAGGCTCCGCAGCGTTCCAGATCACCTGCCGCCTCGAGAAGTCCGACGGCACCTTGGTCGGCGTCAAGACGCTCTCCGAATCCCGCCTGCTCAAGGATCGCACGCCCGCCTCCTTCGTCCAAGCCCAGTCGTCCAACGTGGCCGCCGCCTCGGCCGAGCTCGCGAAATGGCTCCCGCTCGCCTCTTCTTCGAAATGACCACTCCTTCCACCCCTCGCCCCAACGGTTTCTCCGAAGCCACCGGCGAGATCTGCTACGACCTCCCGTCGTCCTATATCCCGCACCCCGGCACCGGACTGCTCCACCTTCCGCGCTTCCTGGCTAAGATCCGCAAGCACCTGAAAGGTGAGCTCCCGAAGTCCTATCAGCGCAACTTCTGCAAAGGCTTCGACCGCTTCCTGTGCCTGCACCTCGGCGTCGACCCCGAACAGGTCATCACCTGCGTCCGGGAGGCCCGCGACGAGGCCGACCTCGACGCCCGCCTGAAGACCCTTTTCCCCGCCGATCTCCGCGTCCACGTCTGGAACCGCGAACTGGTCCAGAAAGGCATGAGCGAGATGGGCCGCGAGGCCCTCAACGACGCCAAACGAAAGATGAACGCCGAGCACCGCACGGACGTCATCTCGTTCGCCGACATGATCGACTTCGACGAGGGACGCATCCTGTGAACACCCAAGACCCCCACCCTCACCGCCTGATCCTCCGAGGCCTGGCCCCGCTGCTCGCCTGCCTCAAGCATCACCCGAAGGCG
>JBEGSF010000011.1:0-17271 GCA_041180005.1 Verrucomicrobiota bacterium
CTGCATCCCCAGTGGCTGGCCTTGCTCGCTCTCCCGGTCATCCTGGCCTTCTGGGAGTGGGTACGCCCCGGTCAGCCGCTCGCCATGCCCTACGACGGCGCCCAAGGCCGCCGAGGTTGGTTCCTGCCTTGCCTGGTGCTCATCGCCAACTGCCTGCCGGCGGGCCTGCTTGCCGTCGCCATCCTCTTCCTCGCGCATCCTGTCACGTTCCAGCCGCCGGAAGTCGAACGCCAGCTCACGAACATCCAGGTCGTCTTGGATACCTCAGGCAGCATGCGTGAATCCCACGGCGACCAGGGCAAGGGTCGCCATCGCCGGTTCGATTCGGCCATGGAGTCGCTCGAGAAGTTCCTGCATCACCGAAAGGGCGACGCGTTCGGACTGACCATCTTCTCGCGGAATTTCATCCACTGGGTGCCGCTGACGTTGGATACCGAGACCATCATGCTCTCGCGCCCGTTCATCGAGCCCAACGTCCTGCCCGACGAGCTCTGGGGCGGCACCTTCATTGGCAACGCCTTGACCGGGGCCTCCGCTCACCTCGCCCAGCGTCCGGCCGGCGACCGCATGATCATCCTCCTCACCGACGGCGAGAGTCCGGACATCAAGTCGCCCAAGGACGTTCCGATCATCGCCGACCTACGGGAGAAGGGCGTGATCGTCTTCGCCGTGCTGCTGACGGACACCCCAGTGGACCCGGCGCTCATCGGGATCGCCCGCTCGACCGGCGGGGAGGCCTTCAACGCCGTCACCCCGGAGGCGCTGAACTCCGTCTTCAAGCGCATCGACGAGATGAAGAAGGTCGTCGTCCTGGAGAAGAAGCCGCGGACCGCCGACTATTTCGACCCGTTCTTCCTGCCGGCGCTCGGCCTGCTTGCCGCCGCCGTCTTCGCCCTCTTCGGATTGCGCTTCAATCCTTGGTAACCTGTCACTTCAGCAGCGCGAGACCGCGGAAGGCGAAGGCCAGGCCGAGCGCGATGAGGAGATAGGACGACACGTAAGGAGCGCGGGAAGCGATGCGGCTGAACCAGCCGGACTTCTCGGCGAGCTTCTTGAAGCCCCAGGAGGCGAGCACGCCCACGGAGATCATCGTCAGCGCGAGGCCGAGGCTGAAGGCGGCGACGATGCCGAAGCCGAGTGAGAACTCCTTCAGCTGCAGGCAGACGATGAGGATGGAGACGGCGGCGGGGCAGGGCATGAGCCCGCCGGTGAGGCCGAAGAGGATGATCTGGCCCGTGGTCACGTGGCGTCCGGCGAAGCGCCGCTCGATTTCCTGGGCGTGGGCGCGGGCATGCGCGTCTTCGTCCTCGTGTCCGTGATGCGGGTGGTCGTGCGCGTGGTCATGTCCATGCGCGTGGTCGCCGTGGTGATGGTGGTGATGCCCTTGTTCTTCGCGTAGTCGCATGATCGTCCACACGGCCATGCCGACGACGATGAGGCCGCTGATGAGCAGGAAGTAGGGTTCGGTCTCCTCGACGTTCCAGTGGGAGCCGTATTTCAGGGCGAGGCCGGCGAGGACCCAGATGATGAGCGTGTGGGAGAGGGCGGCGCAGAAGCCGAGCAGGGCCGCCTGCCAGGCCGTGCCGCGGATCGCGATGATGAAGGCCGCCATCATGGTCTTGGAGTGGCCGGGCTCCAGTCCGTGCAGGGCGCCGAGGAGGATCGCCACGGGGACGTAAAGCCAGGCGTGGGCGGTGCCTTGCTGCAGCAGCTGGGAGAATTCCATGCCAGGAGCCTAGCCTGGTTGCCACGGCTGTCCATCCCGGGGATAGGCTTGCGGCGGAGCGGGGGCTTTTGCTTGCTGGAGGCCGCATGAAGACCGTCACCCTCGGCCGCAGCCAAGTCACCTCTAGCCGCCTCGCTTACGGTTGCTGGCGCATCGCCGCCAAGGGAGACGCCGCCGCGGATTACGCGACGGCGAAGGCGGCGGTCTTCGCGGCCGTCGACGCGGGCTACACGCTCTTCGACCATGCTGATATCTACTGCGACGGCGAAGCCGAGCGCGTCTTCGGCCGGATCCTCAAGGAGAACCCGGGCCTGCGCTCCAAGATGACCTTGGCGACCAAGGGCGGCATCCGTTTCAAGAACCGCCCCGCCGGCGCCCCGGTGCGCTACGACTTCTCCCGCGCCCATCTGCTCGCCCAGTGCGAACTCTCGCTCAAGCAGCTGGGCGTCGAGACCATCGATCTGCTGCACCTGCACCGTCCGGACTACCTGATGGACGCCGCGGAGGTCGCCGCGGTCTTCACCGAACTACGCGCCGCCGGCAAGGTGCGCGAGTTCGGCGTGAGCAATTTCAGCCCCTCGCAGTTCTCGCTGCTCCAGAACGCGCTGTCCTTCCCGTTGGTCGTGAACCAGGTCGAAGTCAGCCTGCTGCAGCTCTACGCTCTGCATGACGGCACGCTCGACCAGTGCCAGGAGAAGAAGGTCACGCCGCTGGCTTGGAGCCCGCTCGGCGCCGGCCTGCTGGGGTCTGGCGGCGTGGACCTCCTGCCCGGCCAGCGTCATTATGATCCGACCGCCGTCCTGGCCGTCGCGGACCGCATCGCCAAGGAACGCGGCGTGAGCCGTGAGCTCGTCGCCCTGGCGTGGGTCCTGAAGCATCCCTCGAAGATCGTCCCGATCGTCGGCAGCACCAAGCCTGAGCGTATCAAAGCGCTGGCCGCCGCGGCCGACCTCGAACTGACCCGCGAGGAGTGGTATCACCTCGTCACCGCGGCCCGTGGCGCGGAGATGCCTTGATCCAGGGGGCACGGTGACACGGGGGCACGGTGACACGGGCGCACGTGGGCGAGGGAGCTGCCGGGCGAAATCGCCTCAGCCGGTGATGACCGGAATCTTCAGGCTCTGGCCGCCCTTCAGCGCGGACTGGTGGGCGATCATTCCCGGGACCGTGTAGGCGAGCGCCTCGTCGAGGCCCACGAACGGCTTGCGACCCTTCGCGATCGCATCGACGAACTCGTGGGTGATGAAGCAATGCGATCCCTCATGGCCGCTGTCGTGGCGGAGCGGTTCGGGCAGCATGTCCGTCTGCCACCACTTCACCTCCGCGTATTTCTCCAGGATCTGCCTGGACCGCTCGAAGCCGCCGCTGTCCTTCTCGGTCTTCGTCTCGGCCCGGACGATCGAAGGCCCTTGGGTGCCGGTCGGGTCGTTGAAATAGAAGCTCATCTTGTCGCCGAAGTATCGCGCGCGTTCGCCGCCTTTCTGGGCGCCGCGCCACCAGATGGCCACGCGCATGCTGTTGCCTCGGTCGGTGCGGAAGAGGGCGGTCTCGGTCCAGAAGGGATTGCCATAGGCGTTGTCCTTCACGATCGGATGGTCGTCGCCCCAGCCTTGGCAGGCTACTTCCGTCAGCCGTTCGCCGGTGACGCTGAGCAGGTGGGAGGTGCAGTGGGTCGGGTAATGCATCGGCGGGAGGCCGTGCCGCCACGTGCGCTTGCCGTTCTCGAAGTAAAGCGTCTCGAGCCCCGGGTGATGGTATTCGGACTCCGTGTAGTAGAGATGTCCGAAGCGGCCTTCCGCGTGGAACTTGCGGGCGGAAATCGTGAGCTGCTGCCAGCAGCTGGTCTCGCCCATCATGTAAGTGAGGCCGGATTTCTTCACCCCGCCGGCAAGCTGGCCGCATTCCTCGAGCGTCATCGCGGCGGGCACGGCGCTGAGCACGTGCTTGCCGGCCGCCAGGCAGAGGAGGGTGTGCCGGACGTGATCCGGCGCGGGCGTGGCGAGGAAGACCGCTTCGACCTTCGGATCCTTGAGCAGCTCCTCGAGCGACGGGTATCCCTTGGCGCATTTGTAGACTCGCTGAAGCGCCGCGAGGCGTTCGGGTCGGAGCTCGGCCACCGCCTCGACGACGCAGTCGGGGTGTTCGTGGAACTGGAAGCTCAGGCCGAAGCGGCCGCCGACGATGGCTATGCGGACCTTGCGGGCAGGGGTGGTGAAGCCGGTCTGGCCGAAGAGCGGCGCGGCCGCGAGGGTGGCGCCCAGCAGCGTGCTGCGCAGGAAGTCACGACGGGTACTCATGGGGGTAGGGATATCCTCGCGCTTCCGGCGTCGCCTGCAATCCGTGGTATTGACCGAAGTCGGCCATTGCGGTCTCACTCCAGGTATTCAGATTCATCTTATGAATCCCGCCCCAGGTTCGTTCCTCCGTCGTGTCTGGCCCTTGCTGGCCGCATCCGCCCTCTGCGCGCAGACGGCGCAGGTGCTCGAAACGAAGACCATCACGCCGCCGGAAGAACCGTATGCCGGCTGGTCGACGCTCGCGCGTCGGGCCAACGGCGAACTCTGGGTCACGTGGTCGGGCGGCCGCGACGCGCATGTCTGCCCGCTCGGTCAGGTGAAGGCGATGACCTCGAAGGACGACGGCGCGACCTGGACCTATCCCCGCGTGCTCCTCGACGGACCGATCGACGACCGCGACAGCGGCGTGATGGAGACCGCCAAGGCCACCTTGCTCGTCACGACCTTCACATCGCTGGCTTACGAAGAGCGCGGCTTGATCGCCAAGCAGCCGCCCGAGCGGCAGGCGCGCTGGAAGGCGGCGCAGGAACGCCTGACGGCCGAGGAGCGCAAGGCGCAACTCGGCGAATGGGTCCTGCGCTCGACGGACGGCGGCAAGACCTGGTCGCCGCCGATCGCGACGATCGTCAACAGCCCGCACGGCCCGACCCAGTTGAAGGACGGACGCCTCCTTTACGTGGGGAAGAAGCTTTGGACTGATGACGCCAAGATCGGCGTCGCCGAATCGAAGGACGACGGCCTGACTTGGACCTGGCTCGGCGAGATTCCCACGCGTCCCGGCGACGAAGTGAAGAAGGGCTACCACGAACTCTTCGCGATCGAGACCGACGACGGGCGCATCCTCGCTCAGATCCGCAATCATAACAAACCTGACGTCGGCACCACGCTGCAGTGCGAATCCAGCGACGGGGGCAGGACCTGGACCGTGCCGAAGTCGATCGATGTCTGGGGTCTGCCTTCGCAGCTGCTTAAGCTCAAGGATGGCCGGCTGGTCATGACCTACGGCCACCGTCGCAAACCCTTCGGCAACCAGGCCCGGATCAGCACGGACCATGGCCGCACGTGGAGCGAGCCCATGATCATCTCGGGCGACGGCGAAGGCGGCGACCTCGGTTACCCTTCGACCGTCGAACTTGCGGACGGAACCCTGCTGACCGTCTGGTATGAATTCCAGAAAGCCGCCGGCAAGGCCGTGCTCCGTCAGGCGAAATGGAAGGTCGGAAAATAAAAGAGGGCAAGTTGACCCTTGTTTTCCTTCTGGCCAACGGGCCAACTGGCCAACGGGTCAACTAATTCAAAGTCCGTAGCCTTGGGACTTACGGACGTCGCCGACATACCAGTTCTCGAGCTTCTCGCGGGCCCAGGGCGTCTTGCGCAGGAAGATCAGCGACGACTTGATCGTCGGGTCGAACATGAAGCAGCGGATCGGGATGCGGTGCGCGAGTTCGCGCCAGCCGTATTTCGCGACCATCGTCTCGAGGAGCTTCTGCAGGGTCACGCCGTGCAGCGGATCGCGAGGGTGCTGGCGTTCTTCGCTCATGCGTTCAGGAAGCGCAGCGCTTCAGGAAGATGATCTGGGCGACCGCGACGATCTTCGGGGGCATCAGCCGGGGACGGATGATGGCCGGGTCGGTCGTGTGGCTGGTGACTTCGAAGGGGCCGTTGTAGAACCACTTGCCGCCTTCGGTGCGACGCACGTAGACCGGCAGGGGGCCGCGGGTTTCCGCCAGCTTGATGCCCCACTTGGCCTGGTCGCCTTTGCGGCCGACCCAGACCTCGCATGGTTCGCTGTCGGCGCGCGGATTCCAGCCGAGGCCGAGGCAGACGCCGATGACCTTGCCGTCCTTGTGGATGACGAAGTTCGGGGGCTTCGGGTCGCCGCCGAGGAAGGCGCGGACTTCGTCGAACTCGTAGCCTTGGCCCACGACGTGGGGCGCGGCATGCGGAGAGGGCGAAGCGTCGGACATGGCTGAAGGTGATAGGCCGAGCCTCCCTGCGGGGGAAGGCTAAATCCCTGGACAACAAAAAGGCACGCTTGCGCGTGCCTTAAGTCGGGGAGCTGAGGAGGGCCTCAGGCCTTCGGCTTGGCTTCGTCTTCGGCGAGGCGGATGCGCAGGTCGCGCAGCTGCTTCGGGGCGACGGGGCTCGGGCAGTCGGCCATCAGGTCACGGCCGTTCTGGTTCTTCGGGAAGGCGAGGATGTCGCGGATCGAAGAGCGGCCGGCGAGCATGGCGACCACGCGGTCGAAGCCGAGGGCGATGCCGCCGTGGGGCGGGGCGCCGTAGGAGAAGGCCTTGAGCATGTAACCGAAGCGGCTGTCCACGAGGTCCTGCGGGATCTTGAGGATGTCCTCGAAGACGCGTTTCTGGACGGCCGGGTTATGGATGCGGATGGAACCGCCGCCGAGTTCGACGCCGTTGAGCACGATGTCGTAGTGCTGGCCGCGGACCTTGGCGGGATCGGTGGCGAGCAGGGGCTCGTCCTCGACGACCGGGGCGGTGAACGGGTGGTGGGCGGAGAGGTAGCGCTTCTCTTCCTCGTCCCAGAGCATCAGCGGGAATTCGATGACCCAGAGGAAGTTGTACTGGTCGGCCGGCAGGTTCAGGCGGCCGCGGGCCTTGAGGAGGTAGGAGGATTCGAGGCGGATGCGGCCGAGGATGGTCGAGGCCTGCTCCCAGGGGGCGGCGGCGAAGAAGACGATGTCTCCGTCCTCGATGTTGAGCTGCTTCTTGAGCGCGGCCTTCTCGTCGTCGGAGAAGAACTTCACGATCGGGGACTTCCATTCGCCCGCTTCGCACTTGATGAACGCGAGGCCCTTGGCGCCGGCGCTCTTGGCGATGTTCTCGAAGTTGGTGAGCTCGCCCTGGGTGATGTCGGCGAGGCCCTTGGCGTTGATCGCGCGGACCACGGAGCCCGGGGTGTTGGCGGCGACGTTGAAGACCTTGAAGGCCGAGCCCTTGAAGAGGCCGGTGAGGTCCTGGATCTCCATGCCGAAGCGGGTGTCAGGCTTGTCGATGCCGAAGCGGTCCATCGCTTCCTGGTAGGCCATGCGCGGGAAGGGCGTCGGGATGTCGATGCCGAGGGTCTCCTTCCAGGTGCGCTTGAGGATGCCTTCGATCAGCTTGTACATGTCCTCGCGGTCGATGAAGGACATCTCGAGGTCGACCTGCGTGAACTCCGGCTGGCGGTCGGCGCGGAGGTCTTCGTCGCGGTAGCAACGGGCCATCTGGTAGTAGCGTTCGACGCCGGCCACCATGAGCATCTGCTTGTACTGCTGCGGGGACTGGGTGAGGGCGTAGAACTCGCCGGGGTTGGTGCGGCTCGGCACGAGGAACTCGCGGGCGCCTTCCGGGGTGCTCTTGAAGAGGGTCGGGGTCTCGATCTCGAGGAAGTCCTGGCTGTCGAGTTCGGCGCGGATGGCGCGGGCGGCCTTGGCGCGGAGCTTGAGGAGGCCGATGTTGCGCGGGCGACGGAGGTCGAGGAAGCGGTATTCGAGACGGAGGTCCTCGTTCACCTTGTCGGCCTTGTCGTCGTCCATCGGGAACGGCAGGTCGGCGCAGACGTTGTGGACGATCAGGGACTCGGCGGCGATTTCGATGCTGCCGGTGGCGAGCTTGGCGTTGATGGTCTCGGCCGAGCGGGCGCGGACCTTGCCGGTGATCTCGATGACGGATTCCGTCTTGAGGCGCTGGGCGACTTCCTGGATGCCGTTGGCGCCCGGATTGAAGACCACCTGGGTCATGCCTTCGCGGTCGCGGAGGTCGACGAAGGTCACGCCGCCGAGGTCGCGCTTGGTGTCGACCCAACCCACGAGGGTCACGGTCTGGCCGGCGTCGGCGGGGCGGAGGGCGTTGCAGGTATGGGTGCGTTTCATGGGGGCGGGACGGACGGAATCGAGGGGTATGGTTAACGGACGGGGAAAACCCTAGTCAAAGACCAATTTGGAGGGCTAGGGACAGGGGTAGGGATAGGGCTAGGCTTTGCAGGGGTATGGGCAGGGGGAGGAGCTGGATTCAAGGGGCAGAGGCAGGGGTGTCAGCGGTCGGCGGTTAGCGGTTGGATACGAAGAGTCGCTGACGTTCCGTCTTTCCGTCGGATAGGGCCGATCAACCTTCGTCGGCCGTTCGCTGAGAGACAGGCGAATCACGAGGTCAAGGTGGCTACGCACGCCGAACCGCAAAACGCTAACCGCCAACCGCCCATCGTTTCGGGTGGGCAGGAGGCCGTCCGGAGGCTTAAAGTCGTCGCATGCGCACCCCCGCACTCCTGACCGCCTGCCTGCTGGCGGCGACCCTGCCTGCCGCCCCTGAAAAGGTCGAGATGGCCGGCTACCTGCTCGTTCCGACCGAGCGAGTGCCCGAGCGCTACGACGCCGGCTTCTCGATCTACGCCGCCGCCTGGCCGTTGCTGAACCAATATCCGGGCCATCGCTTCCAGACCGGACTCTTCGGGACCTGGATGCATCCGCAGTATCCCAAGGACGCGAAACCCAAGGATCTTTATAACGACATCGAAGGCGGTCTCGGCTGGTGGCGCGACACGCGTTTCCCGACCACGACGCCGAAGTTCATCATGGGCGGCGTCGGCGTGAACTTCTACGACATCGCCAACGGTCCGGCCTATGGACGCGGCACATGGGAGGATCCGCGCGGTCTCTATGGCGTCGCCCAGCTCACGCCTTGGCTGCTCTTCCCGCTCGACGGTCTCAACCTCAAGCAGGGCGTCAACGGCGAGCTCTTCGGCTACGGCTACCTGCCGATGCCGTTCGCGCAGCCCAAGGCGAAGACCGAGGGCAAGGATGTCCCGACCGGCGACAATTGTTGGACGCTCTTCCTGAGCTCGGAGAATTTCAAAGGACCGGTCTGCTTCTTCACGCCGAACTTCTGGGCGCGCGCGGCGTTGCGCAATCCCGCGGTCGCCGGACAGATGCTGGATTCGCGCGGTTCGGATCCGAACAAGCATTTCCAGATGGAGACCCAGTACGTCCCCGCCGCGCAGGCCAAGGATGACAAGGGCGAGACCTACGCGCGCGTCGCGCCGACTTCCTTCCCGGTGGGCGCCGACGGCACCACGGTCGTGCTGCATCGCCTGATGAGCTACGATCGCAGCGCCCTGTATGACGGCGTGAAGGCCTGGTTCGAAGGCGGTCCCGTGGCCAGCGGCGCGATCAATCCCGCCGGCGCCTATCTCCAGACCTTCAAGCCTAACGGCGGCTCGACCTGGAGCATCTATAAGCAGGGCACGAAGCGCGAAGCCAAGCCCGGCCTCGCCTGGAAGGCCTTCGCCACGCCGCATTCGCCGGATCCGGCCACCTACGGCTACAAGTGGGATGCGAATCTCGTGACCCGCGCGGGAGGTCTCGTGACCCTGCCGCAGTATTATCGTTTCGGCGCCGGCGGTAAGAACGGGCAGTGGACGCCGATCAAGGCCGCCGACGTGCCGGCCGCGACCGGGCTCACGCAGATGAGCTTCGACCCGCCCAAGGAAAAGCCGCAGGCCGCGCGCGAGACCCAGCCCGGCGAGAAGACGACATGGAAGATTCCCGGTCCGAAGGCCGGACCGTTCCACGCTTTGCTCGGCGACGGCAGCGTCGTGACCTATTACTGGTATCGCTTCGCCGACCAGCCCGCCTTGCTCAATGCCGACATGACGCCGGCTGAGCGCGAAGCCCTGCAGGCAAAGGTCGAGAAGCTGCACCGCGCCTGGACCAAGGACCGCGATTACCTGCCGCCGCCGACCGTCGGCAGGCTCGCCGCGATCGATCCCGCGCTCGTCCTGACTCCGCCCAAAGGGCTTGAGGTCGGCTACGTGCCCATCGCCACGCGACAGGAACTGGTTCCGGAGAAGAAGTAGTCCGGCTCAGCGACGGTCGAGATCCTTGGTCTCGACCGGCTCTACGTGCGCGAGGTGCTCCGGGTCCTTCTTGCCCGTGAGGACCTTGACGAGGCACCAGATGAAGAGCGCGGTCACCGCGCCCACGGAGAAGAGCATGAAAAGAAGTCCGGAGGTGGTCATGGTGGCGATAGGTCAGCGGGCGTCCCAGCGCTTGCCGGCACGGTGGATCATCAGCGCCGAGAAGGCGGCGAAGAGCAGCAGGAAGAATGCCGTCAGGCGGGCGACGCCGCTGGCGGGATGGCCCGGGCCGCCGACCAGGTCGAGGATGGGGTCGGTCGGGGTGAACGCCGGCGTGGCGAAGGAGAGATTCCAGCCGGCGACGTTCTTCAGCACGAACATCAGGAAGATCGCGGTGAGGAAGGCGGGCGAGACCCAGCGGATGACGAACTTGAAGATCCGCGGGATCCGCAGGTCGGCGCCATGATGGGCCTCGGCCCAGCCGCGTTCGGTGCCGAAGGCGAAATTGAAGATATAGATGAGCAGCGTGCCTTGGAGGAAGATGCCGATGTCGCCGATCCAGAAGTCGACGGTCGAGAGCGCCTTCAGGTCTTGGCTGAAGTAGACGACGAGCGTGCATCCGACCGCAGTGATGAGGCCGAGCAGGGCGACGGAACCACGCCGATCCAGCCCGAGCCCTTCTTCCAGGAAGGCGATTCCCGGTTGCAGCATCGAGAGCGACGACGTCACGGCGGCGATGAAGAGCAGGGTGAAGAACAGTCCGCCGAAGAGATGGCCGTAGGGCATGCCGGCGAAGACCTGCGGCAGCACGTTGAAGCCGAGGGCGAAGGTGCCTCCGGCGACGGCGGAGGCGCCGAGGAAGGCGAAGGCCGCCGGCACGGTGATGAGCCCGCCCAGGCCGACTTCGCAGAACTCGTTGGCGGCGGTGGCGGTGAGGCCGCTCAGGACGACGTCATCGTTCTTCTTCAGGTAGCTGGCGTACGTGATGATCACGCCGAAGCCGACGGACAGCGTGAAGAAGATCTGCGAGGCGGCCTTGAGCCAGACGGCGGGGTTCGACAGGCCTTTGGCGATGTCGTGCGGATTCCACATGTAGCCGAGGCCGTTCCAGACGCTGAGCTCGGGTTTGGTAGGGTCGGGCGTGCCGAGCGTCAGCACGCGCACGAGCAGGATGAGCGCGATGGCGATCAGGAGCGGCATGCCCCAGTTGCAGATGAACTCGATGCCCTTGGAGAGGCCGCGGTAGATGATCACGAAGTTCAGGACGAACACGCCGATGAAGAAGAGGAAGGGAGCACCGAGGCCCAGGATGGCGCCATCGGCCTTGAGTCCGGTGAAAGCGGCGAAGGCGTCGGCGTAGGTCTTGGGGTCCTTGCCGAGGTCGAGGCCGCCGCTGAAGCTGTTCCACGCATAGCCGAGGCACCAGGATTCGATGACGACGTAATAGAAGTAGACCCCGACCGGGATGATGAAGCCGAGCAGGCCGACGTATTTGCCCCAGGGCTTGCGGACGATCGCATGGAAGATGCCGGGCGAGGAGTTGAAGCCCTGGGTGCCGCCGAAGCGTCCGAGCGTCCATTCGACCCAGCAGATCGGGAGGCCGACGATCAGGAGGGAGATGAAGTAAGCGATGAGGAACGCGCCTCCGCCGGTCTCCTTGTCGGCGACCAGGCCGGGGAAGCGGAGGAAGTTGCCAAGGCCGACCGCGCTGCCAGCCACCGCCATGATCACGCCTAATTTCGAGCTCCAGCCGTCGGGTTGCTTGGTCGTCATGCGTTTTGGGGTGTCCTTTTGTTAGTCAGGGCAGGGCGGAGTGCAATCGTGGAGGCAGGCCTGACGGCCTGCCTGGGGCCAGAGGCAGGGCAAGGGCTGGGGCTAGTCGATGATGCAAGGCGATGCAGGTCGGGCGGATGGAGTGATGCCGATGAGGCTTCGTTCTGTGAAACCAGCCCTAGCCCCGGCTCTGGCCCTGGCCCTGACTCGCCCCCTATTCTTCTCGCCCTTTCCGATTCCTCTACTCACTTTGCGTCAATGTCGTTTGAATCCTTAGGCCTCGATGCCGCCATCCTCAAAGCCGTCGCCGACCAGGGCTACACGGAACCGACGCCTATCCAGAAGGCTTCCATTCCGACCATCATCGAGGGCCAGGACGTCATCGGCGTCGCCCAGACGGGCACCGGCAAGACCGCCGCTTTCACCCTTCCGCTGCTGACCAAGCTGGTCCGCACCAAGTCCGGCGCCCACCAGGGCAAGGTCCGTTGCCTGATCCTGGCCCCGACCCGCGAACTCGTCGTCCAGATCGCCGAGAACGTCGCCGCCTATTCCCGCTACGCCGGCGCGACCGTCGCCACCTGCTACGGCGGCGTCTCCGAGCGCCCGCAGATCGCCGCCCTCCGCCGCGGCTGCGACTTCCTCATCGCCACCCCGGGTCGTCTCCTCGACCTCGGCGGCCAGGGCCATGGTGACTTCTCCGCCGTCGAATACCTCGTCCTCGACGAAGCCGACCGCATGCTCGACATGGGCTTCCTGCCCGCGATCAACACCATCGTCCGCGCGCTCCCCAAGGAACGCCAGACCCTGATGTTCTCCGCCACGCTCTCCCGTGAGATCGAGACCCTCACCAAGCAGTATCAGCGCAACCCCGCCCTCATCGAGGTCGGCCGCCGTTCCAATCCCGCCGAGACCGTCACCCAGCTGCTCTACGAGTGCCCGGGCGCCCTCAAGCAGGTGATGCTGCACCACCTCCTCAAGGACGAGGCCCTCAAGATGGTCCTGGTCTTCGCGCGCACCAAGCACGGCGCCGACCGCATCTGCCGCAAGCTCCAGGGCGAGGACATCAGCTGCGCCGCCATCCACGCCAACCGCTCCCAGAGCCAGCGCCAGCGCGCCCTGCAGGCCTTCAAGAACGGCGAGATCCGCGTCCTCGTCGCGACCGACATCGCCTCGCGCGGCATCGACGTCGACGGCATCACGCACGTCTTCAACTTCGACTTCCCTGACCAGCTCGAAGACTACGTCCACCGCATCGGCCGCACCGGCCGCGCCCTCGCCACCGGCACCGCCATCACCTTCGTCACGCGCGAGGACCTCGGCGAACTCCGCCGCCTCGAGCGCATCGTCGGCAAGCACCTCCATTGCGGCAAGCTGCCCGGCTTCGACTACACGCAGCAGGCCCCGGCCCGCACCCCGGAAGACTTCCAGCGTCACCAGGATCCGCGCGCCGGCGCCCATCACAGCGAACGCGAAGGCCGCCCGCAGGGGGGTCGTCACGGCGGTTACCGCGCTTCCCAGGGCAACTACCGCCCGTTCGGTCGTCCGGGTACCCGTCGTCAAGGCGGACCTAAGTAATCGAGGATAAGCGGAACAGACGGCCGAAGGGCCCGAGGTTTCTGATCAGCCCGGCGACCCCGGGCTTTTTTGCGCCTTCCCTCGTGGGGTGCCCTTGCGGCAGGCGTCGCTGCAGAAGCGGACTTCCGCCCAGCAGCGCTCCCACTTCTTGCGCCAGCTGAACGGCCTTTGGCAGGTCGGACAGACCTTGGTCGGCAGGTCGGTTTTCTTTACTCCACGCATGGTCTTATGGAGTCCGTAACAACAGGAGGCGCAAACTTCCGGTCAGGATTCCTTCGCGGACGCCTTTGCCGCTTCGGCGCGTTCGCGTTCGAGTCGGGTGATGCGGCGATTGAGCGGGATATAGATCAGGAACGGAGCCGCAAACGCGGCCAGGAGGGTGGCCGTGAGGCTGACCATGTCCATGAACGGGTGATAAAAGAGATCGATGGCCAACGGCCCGAACAGGATGGCGAGGCCGACGCACGTCGATCCGAGCATGGCCATCGCGCGTTGGCCGCGGGCGACTTCATCGGTTCCCTCGGCGGTGATGAGTCCGTCAGGTGGGTTTTCGCCCATGAGGGCTGCGACGATCGCCAACACGAACTGGCCGGCGAGCAGCATGGATTGGGCTATTTTTCCCATAGGGCCAAGGTGGGAAGGGCGAGGTATGGTGGCAATGGGATTAGCCCGCCCGCTTGCCAATCGGCGCCTTAGTCCTCCCTTGCGCGCGTGGCCCACACCGTCCGTCTCATCCTCGGCGACCAGCTGAACCCGGAGCATTCCTGGTTCGGCAAGAGGGATGCGTCCGTGACCTACGTGCTCATGGAAGTGCGTTCCGAGACGGATTACGTCGTCCATCACGCCCAGAAGGTCATCGCGATCTTCGCGGGGATGCGCCGCATGGCCGAAATCCTGACCAAGGCCGGGCACCAAGTCCGCTATTTCCGGCTTAACGACAAAGACAACCGCCAGGACTTCGCCGCGAACCTGAAGCAGGTCTTCGCCGCGACCAAGGCCACGCGCTTCGAGTATCAGGAGCCTGATGAGTTCCGTCTCGATCACGACCTGCGAGCCTTCGCCAAGGAATGCGGCCTGACGACGGCCTGCGTGGGCTCCGAGCATTTCCTCGACGGGCGTGGCGGCGTCGCCGCGCATTTTCAGAAGGACGCCAAGCGCTGGCTGATGGAGTCCTACTACCGCAAGATGCGCGTGCGCACGCGTCTGCTGATGGACGAAGACGGCACGCCGGCCGGCGGAGAGTGGAATTACGACAAGGAGAACCGGAAGCCGTGGAAGGGGACTCCGCCTCCGCCGAAGTCCTGGGATCTCTCCCATGACCACTCCAAGCTCTGGGCTGAGATCGAGTCCGCGGGCGTCAAGACCATGGGGTCGCCGTGCGCGGAAAAGTTTCCATGGCCGCGGGATCGTAAGGAGGCCTTGGCGCAGCTGGATGCGTTCATCGAGCGGGGGCTGCCGGAGTTCGGTGATTACGAGGACGCCATGCATACCTCTTCGGACCGCCTCTTCCATTCGCGCCTGTCCTTCGCCCTGAACGTCAAGCTGCTCGCCCCTCTGGAAGTCGCCCAGGCCGCGGCCGAGGCCCATGCGAAGGATCCGCGTCGTTATCCGCTGGCCGCCACCGAAGGCTTCGTGCGCCAGATCATCGGCTGGCGCGAATACATCCGCGGCGTCTATTGGGCCAAGATGCCCGGTTATGCCGACGCCAACGGGCTAGGGCACACGCTCTCGCTGCCGTCCTGGTTCTGGACCGGCAAGGTGAAGATGAACTGCCTGCGCCACTCCGTCGGGCAGTCGCTCGAGACGGCCTACGCGCACCATATCCAGCGCCTGATGGTCATCGGTTCGTTCTGCCTGACCGCCGGCGTGGATCCGGCGGAGGTCGAGCGCTGGTATCTCGGAGTCTACATCGACGCCTTCCAGTGGGTCGAGCTCCCGAACGTCATCGGCATGAGCCAGCACGCCGACGGCGGCTTCCTGGCCAGCAAGCCTTACTGTTGCGCCGCGAGCTACGTCTCCAAGATGTCGAACTACTGCGGCGGCTGTCCGTATGATCCCAAGGATCGCACCGGCCCGCTGGCTTGTCCGCTCAACGCGCTCTACTGGGACTTCTGGCTGCGGCATCAGGACCGATTCCTCAACAACCCGCGCATCGGCATGGCCGTGCGTCAGGCCGCCAACATGTCCCCTGCGGAGAAGGCCGCGGTCAGGAAGAAGGCGGCGGAGCTGAGGGAAGGGATCGAAGAGCTCTGAGGGTAAGGTTGAGCGCCCTCGCTCAACCGCGGCTGACCAAGGGTGGTCAGCCCTACCTTACTTCTTCGCGGCCTTTTTCTTCCCCTTGCCGGCATTGGCGGGCATGGGGTCGACGCCAGGGAGAGGGAAGTCGGGATTCGGCACGCGCGCGGCGGCCATCTTGGCTTCGAGTTCCTTGACGACGTCGGGGAATTTCGCGGCGAGGTCGGTCGTCTCGTTCGGGTCGGCGTCGAGGTCGTAGAGCTGGGTCGCGACCGGAGCCTTGGCTTGGGCTTTCTTGGCCATCTCGGTCCGGATGGCCTTCCACTTGCCGTCCCAGATGGCCTGCTGCGCTCCGTAGCCCGGGAACTCGCGGTAGAGAGGGGCGGCACGGGGGGCGTCGGCGCCCTTCAGCGCAGGGACGAGGCTTTCGCTGCTCCATCCCTTCTCGCGCTGAAGCTTGCTGCCGGCGAGTTCGGCGAAGGTGGCGAACCAGTCTTCGAAGCCGGAGATCCGGTTGGAGCGGGTGCCGGCCTTGATGCCGGCGGGCCAGCGGACGACGGTCGGTTCGCGGATGCCGCCTTCGTGCAGTGAGCCTTTGAGTCCCTTCAGCCCGCCGACGGAGTTGAAGTATTTCGTGTCCACGCCGCCGGCGTCGTGCGTGGCGCCGTTGTCGCCCGTGAAGACGATGATCGTGTTGTCGGCCACGCCGGCCTTTTCGAGGGCGGCGAGGATGCGGCCGACTTCCTTGTCGAGACGCGAGATCATCGCGGCGTAGGTCGTGCGCGGGGTGCGGTTGGGGCTGTAGCCGCCTTTCTGCGGCGCATAAGGGGCGTCTTCCTTGATCACGCCTTCGTATTGCTTGAGCTCTTCGGCGGGCACCTGGAGGGCGACGTGCGGGAGAGGCGAGGCGTAGTAGAGGAAGAACGGTTTGTCCTTGTGGGCGGCGATGAACGCCTCGGCCCCGGCGATGGTGCGGTCGCTCGAGAAGTCCTTGCCGATGAAGGGCGCGTATGCCTTGGGGTCCTGCGGGTCGGCGCCTGCCGGGAAGTTGCCGTGGCCAGGCGTGCCGTCGGGTCCGTTGTCCAGCGGTACCTTCACGCCGTCATCCTGGATGTAAGGAGGGTAGTGGCTGTGGGCGACCCACTGGCTCGTCACGCCGAGGAAGCGGTCGAAGCCTTGCTTGAGAGGATTGCCCGTGGATTCGAAGCTGCCCATGCCCCACTTGCCGAAAGCACCCGTCGCGTAACCAGCGGCCTTCAGCGTCGCGGGCAACGTCATCGCTCCAGCCGGGAGCGGATACTGTTCGCGGTCGCCGACGTCCTTGTTATCGCGCGTCGTGGCCCGCCCCGGATTGTTGCCGGTCATCAGCACCACGCGGGAAGGAGAGCACACCGCGTTGCCGGCGTAGTGGCGGGTGAGGATCATGCCTTCGCGGGCGAGGCGGTCCACGTTGGGCGTGCGGATGATCTTCTGGCCGTTGTAGCCGACCTCCCCGTAGCCGAGGTCATCCGCCAGGATGAAGACGATGTTCGGGCGGGACTCCGCGAAGAGACCGGCGCAGAACAGGGCAAGCAGGAGCAGGGGGGTGCGGCTCATGCGTAATACCTAGGGTTAGCCCTAGGATATGTCGAGAAACCAGAGGGGCGGCTTTGTCGGATTGACAACCCTGCCGGGCTGGGGCTTAACCCAATCTTTCCTCTCTCGGGCTGTAGCGTAGTCTGGTAGCGCGCTTGCATGGGGTGCAAGAGGTCGTGAGTTCGAATCTCACCAGCCCGACCAGAGGAAAAGCCGCCGAAACCCGCTCAGCGGGCC
>JBEGSF010000012.1:0-15893 GCA_041180005.1 Verrucomicrobiota bacterium
CCCTGGGTGAGCCAGCGCCAGAAACGTTTCGCCATCGAATCCGAGGCGCCTTTGTAGCCGCGCGAAAGGATGGCGACGCGGCGTCCGCGGGAGGCGAGGACCTTCGCCATCTTGAGCACGATCGGGGTCTTGCCGGTGCCGCCCACGGTCAGGTTGCCCACGACGACGACCTTGCAGCCCAACGGCGTGTCGCGGAAGACGCGGTTGCGGTAAAGCCAGATGCGCAGCCGGACGAGCGCGCCGAAAATCCACGAGAGGACCTTGAGGAAAGCCCCGAGCAAGGCCGCCCCGACCCCGCGGCGACGTCCGTAGACTACGTCTACGGCATAGGACGCGATCGCCTCTCCAAGGGAGGAAAAGTACCCTCTGTGCTTCGCGGCCATGGACGAATTGATGCAAAGTTGTTTGACGAAGGCAACCATCCCGATTGAGAAGGACGACCCAGCGCCATGCTCGTACACCTGTTGCGCACCAAACTTCTCCGAGCCGAGGTCACCGCGGCCCGGCTCGATTACGAGGGCTCCCTGGCCATCGACCGCGAGCTCATGTCCCTCGTCGGGATGCTCCCTTATGAGAAGATCCTGGTCGGCAACCTGGCCAACGGGGAGCGCTTCGAGACCTACGCCATCCCCGCCCCCGCCGGGACCCGCGAGATCTGCCTGAACGGCGCCACCGCCCACCTCGGGAAGGCCGGCGACCTCCTGGTCATCATGAGCTTCACCAGCGCCGACGAATCCGTCGCGGCCACCTGGAAGCCCCGGACCGCCACCCTCGCCGAACGCAACCGTCGCATCGTGCGCCTCGAAAACCCCGAAGTACCCGTCGAACTCCTCACCACTTTCCAACGATGAGCTATCGCCTCTATATCCCCGGTCCCCTCACCGTCTCCGACTCGATCGTCCAGGCCATGGGCAAGCCCATGATCGGCCATCGCTCCGGCGACTTCGTGAAGCTCTACAACGACATGCAGCCCCGCCTGCAGTCGATGTTCTTCACCCAGGACCCCGTCTACCTCGCCACCAGCTCGGCCTGGGGCGTGATGGAAGGCGCCCTCCGCAACGTCTGCCGCAAGGGCGTGCTCAACTGCATGAACGGCGCGTTCTCCGACAAGTGGAACGATGTCGCCAAGCGCTGCGGCAAATACGCCGAGGCCCTCAAGTTCGAATGGGGCCAGCCCGTCGACCCGGAGCAGGTCCGCAAGGCCCTCGCCACCGGCAAGTTCGACTGCATCACCTTCATCCATTCCGAGACCTCGACCGGCACCCTCTCGCCCATCGCCGACATCATGGCCGTGGTCCGCGAGTTCCCCGACGTGATCTCGATCGCCGACACGGTCAGCTCCTTCTCGACCATTCCTATCAAGAAGGACGAGCTCGGCATCGACATCTTCCTGACGGGCTCCCAGAAGGCCCTCGCCCTGCCCCCCGGCCTCGCGATCTTCGCCGTCAGCGAACGCGCCCGTGAACGCGCCAAGGAGTCCCCGGACCGCGGCTACTACTTCGACCTGATCGAGTTCCACGACAACCACGTCAAGGGCATGACCCCTTCGACCCCGTGCATCTCGCTCTTCTACGGACTGCAGCAGCGCCTCATCGAAGTCGAAGCCGAAGGCCTCGAGAACCGCTACGCCCGCCACCTCCGCCTCAACGAGCGCATGCGCGCCTGGGGCCTCGCCAAGGGCTTCTCGCTCCTGCCCGAAGTCAAGTTCGGCACCCGCGGCCTGAACTGCTTCAAGAACGACCGTAACGCCGACCTCGAGCGCCTGAACAAGACCCTCAAGTCGCGCCACAAGCTCGTCATCGACGGCGGCTACGGCAAGCTGAAGGGCAAGACCTTCCGCATCTCGAACATGGGCGACGAAACCGACGCCACGATCGCCACCCTGATCGCCGCCCTGGACGACTCCTTCGCCGAGCAAGGAATGTAACCGGTTTGACAATCGGTTATCATCCTACGCATGCGCAAGAAGTCATCCAAGTCCTCGTCCGAAGCCTCCGCTCCCGCCGGCTCCAAGACCCTCGTCATCGCCGAAAAGCCGTCCGTCGCGGCGGACCTGGCGAAGGTGCTCAAGGTTCCCAAGGCCACCAGCGACTACTTCGAGAACGACCGCTGGGTGATCAGTTCTTCGATCGGTCACGTCGTCCGCCTGAACGACCCGCAGGACCTCGACGAGAAGTTCAAGCGCTGGACGCTCAAGGACCTCCCGATCCTGCCCGACGACTTCGACGGCTCCGCCCGCCCGGGCATCCTGAAGGTCGTCATCAGCGAGCGTAACAACGGCGACCGTTTCAAGCTGCTCAAGAAGCTCCTGGCCCGCGAAGACGTCGGTACCGTCGTCAACGCCTGCGACGC
Source organism: Verrucomicrobiota bacterium (assembly GCA_041180005.1). Lineage (GTDB taxonomy): Bacteria > Verrucomicrobiota > Verrucomicrobiia > Opitutales > UBA953 > UBA953. Next base: position 2,353 of record JBEGSF010000012.1, read on the forward strand.
CGGCCGCGAGGGCGAGCTGATCTTCCATTATATCTACCAGCTGGCGAAGTGCCGCCTGCCGGTCCGCCGCCTGTGGCTGGCCAGCATGACGAACACGGCCATCGCCGAAGCGTTCGAAAACCTGCTTCCGGAGTCGGCCAAATCCGGCCTCCTCGGTTCCGCCATCTGCCGCTCGCAGGCAGACTGGCTGGTGGGCATGAACGGCAGCCGCTACGGCACGATCCGCATCGGCGGCGCCAAGCGCGACGTCTTCTCCGTCGGCCGCGTCCAGACCCCGACGCTCATGCTTCTCGTGAAGCGCGAGTTCGAGATCCGTAATTTCGTCCCGAAGACCTTCTGGAAGATCGAAGGCGACTTCGGCGTCACCCAAGGCGGCTACCGCGGCGCCGCGCAGGTCCCGGGAGTCACCGACCGCAAGGAAGCCGAACGCTTCTACGACGAAGCCCAGGCCCGCAAGGTCGCCGAAGAGACCCTCAAGCTCGGCGTCGGCGTCGTCTCCGACGAACGCAAGCCGAAGAAGGAAAGCGCCCCGCGCCTCTTCGACCTCACCACCCTCCAGCGCGAAGGCAACCGTCGCTTCGGCTTCTCGGCCAAGACGACCCTCGGCGTCGCCCAGGCCCTTTACGAAAAGCACAAGGCGCTCACCTATCCGCGTACCGATTCCCAGTATCTCCCCGAGGACTACGTCGCCAACGCCAAGGCCGCCCTGCAGTCCCTCGAAGGCGTCCATCCTGCGGGCGTCTTCGCCAAGGAAGCGCTGCGCTCCGGCTGGGTCGACTCCGCCGGCCGCCGCGTCTTCGACAACAAGAAGGTCAGCGACCACTTCGCGATCGTCCCTACCGGCACGATCCCGCACGGACTGACCGACGTCGAACAGAAGGTCTACGACCTGGTCGTGCGCCGCTTCGTCGGCGTCTTCTTCCCGATGGCTGAGTTCGAGGAGACCGTCCGTACCACGACCGTCGGCTCCCATCAGTTCCGCACCACGGGCAAGGTCCTCGTCGTCGCCGGCTGGCGCGCGGTCTGGGGCCAGGAAGCCGAAGCCGAGGAAGACAAGGACAAGGAAGGCTCCGCGAGCCTCCCCGCCCTCGTCGCCGCCGATGGTTCTCCCGCCCAAGCCAAGGTCCGCGGCGTCGACGTCAAGGAAGACGCCACCAAGCCGCCGGCCCGCTACAACGAAGCCTCGCTCCTCGGTGCGATGGAAAACGCCGGCAAGCTCGTCGATGACGAAGCCCTCGCCGAAGCGATGAAGGAACGCGGCCTCGGCACGCCGGCCACGCGCGCCGCCACGATCGAAGAACTCCTCGCCAAGACCTACATCGAGCGCCAGGGCAAGGAACTCGTGCCGATGGCCAAGGCCTTCCAGCTGCACCAGTTCCTAACCCAGAAGAGCAAGGGCATGTCGTTCCTCGTCGAGCCGCAGCTGACGGGCGAATGGGAATATAAGCTCAAGCAGATCGAGCATGGCGACCTGACGGCCGAAGCCTTCATCCATGAGATCAAGGCCCAGGTCCGCGAGATGCTCGCCGGCGCGACCGACCCCGCCCCTTCCTCCGAACTGAGCCCGAAGGTCCTCTCTCCCACCGACGGTCAGCCGCTCCTCACCGACGGCGAAAAGTACTTCTCCCAGGACAAGGTCGGTTCCACCGATCGTCCGAAGATGACCATCTATGCGGAGATGAACGGGCATCGCATCACGCCTGCCGAAGTCGCGGAGCTCGTCGAGAAGCGCCGCATCGGTCCCTTCTCCGATTTCCGCTCGATGAAGTCGGGCAAGAACTTCACAGGCTACATCGACCTCGTCGATCCCGACACCATCAAGCCTCGCGGCGCCGAGGAGAAGGCGGAAGCCGCGCCCGCCGCCGAAGGCGAGGAAGCCGCGCCGGCCAAAGCCCCGCGCAAGACCAAGCCCAAGGCCCCGAGCGGCAAGCTCAAGGCCGTCCTCTATTTCCCGCCCCGCGAAGGCGCCGACGGCAACCCCGACGCCTTCGACGCCGATTGGCCGGTGCTCGGTCCCTGCCCTGTCAGCGGCCTGCCCGTCCAGCACACGCCGACCGCGGGCTACCGCGTCTGTCCGCACAAGGCCCAGGAGGCCGGCGCCAAGAAGACCTTCAGCCTCAACGCCGAGATGCTCAAGTGCCCGCTGTCGCCGGACGACGTCCGTCGCCTGCTCAACGAAGGCAAGACCGGCCTGAAGAAGTTCGTGTCCAACCGCACCAAGCGGACGTTCGAAGCCTTCCTCGTCGCCGACAAGGCGAAGGGCTGGTGGTTCGAATTCCCGCCTCGCAAGCCTCGCGCGGCCAAGGGCGCCCCGGCCGAGAAGAAGTCCGACGAGCCGTTCTGATCAACGCTCCCAGGCCTGTCGCGGAATCCTGAACTCCGGCTTCAACCGGAGGACTTCCTCCATCATGCGCAACCGCTGGAGGTCGTCAGGGAAACCGTCTTCCTTAGGCAGCATGCGAGTCGTCCAATACTGCCGGAACCAGCGGTAGGCCTCTTCGCGCCGGCCATCTTCCCAGATCGTCTGCGCGCAGATGCGGGCGGCGTACCAAGGGGCATCCGGCGCCTCCGCGGCCTCCCGGTAGTAACGCGAGGAAAGACCATGGTCCTTCAGCTTGATCTCGGCGAGCTGCGCGGCGCATAGCACCAGCGGCGTGGTGGTCTTGGCATGCTTGCGCCCTTCCTCGAGGATCTCGATGCCACGGCGGGCATAGGACTTGAACAGGCGCTCCTGCGTCTCGGTCGGCACCTTGGCGTAACCGCCTCGACGGCGGATCTCCCAGTGCGCAAGGTCGAAGCCGACCGCATAGCCGGCGTTCTCCCAGAAATAACGCGAATGCGGGTCCAAGGCGCAGGCGGCGCGCATGAGGGCCTCGCAGCCGGCCCGGTCACGTCGCTCCCAGAGGACGTAGCTGCGGATCCAAGTCAGGTCGGCCACGACGGTACGGAGGCCGCCCAGGATGCCGAGCAGGACGCCCTGGCCCAGCGTCGGCTCCAGTTCCTTACGGCCGATCTCCGGGATGTGCGGACGCACGCCACGCCAGGCGTGCTCCGCCGACGTCCCGGCGGCGAAGAGCGCGACGGCCGCGAAGAACCAAGGCGCGAATCGACGCATCAGATCTCCCTCCGCTTGAACAGCAGAGCCCCGAGGAACACGTAGGCGACCATGTAGGCGAAGCCCGCAAGGACCACGGAGAACACCGCCCCCGCCTCGACGCCGGCCGTGCTGAGGACGAGCGCGTCGCCGATGTTGAACTGCTGGAGATTGGGAAGGAGGCGGCTCGTCAGCCAGAGGACGGCCTCATAGGCCGGCGACTCGCTGGGCTTGAGCACCGCGTCCTGGGCGATCCACTGGAGCTGACCGGCCACGACAGCCAAAGCGCCGACGACGACCGCGTACAGGAACGTCCGCGCGACGGCGGAGATCGCGAGCACGATCGAGGCGACGACCCCGAGACGCAGCCACTGCAGCAGGGCGAACTGCGCCAGACCACCTGCGCTGAAGGTGGCCGGCACCTTGCCCGACTGCTCCGCGAGAAGCAGCAGTTCCTGCTCGCGCGCCCACAGCACGACTCCGAGCAATCCGGACAGCACCGCGACGAAGACGCCGAGGACGGCCCAGGCGCCGGCGAACTTGCCGAGCAGGAATTCGCCGCGCCCGAGAGGCTTGGCGAGCAAGGTCAGCGCCGTCTTGTTGTCCATCTCGCTGAAGAACAGCTGCGCGGTCATCACCACGGCGAGCACCGAGCCAAACAGGAACATCCCGCCGAAGCCGAAGTCCGCGATGAACTTCAGCTCGCCGTGTCCGAAATCCAGGACGCGGAACGAGACGGATGAAAGGGCCATGGCCGCGCCGAGCACGAGCAGGAAGGCGAAGAAGCGCTGACGGACGGCTTCGAGGAAGGTCACCCGGGCGATCCAAGAGATGCGTTGGAAGGAGGCTTGCATGGCGGTTCAGGCGTCGCGGCTGCCGGTGACGAGTTCGCGGAAGAGGTCTTCCAGCGAGCGTCTCGGATGGGTGACGGAGGTGACCTTGGCGCCGTGGGCGGCCAAGGCCGCCTCGGCGGCCTCGCGGGCGGCGGGCGTCATCGCTTCGACGGTGAGGACATGGCGGTCGCGACGCGAAAGCACGTCTTCGACGCGGCCTTCGAGCACGAGCTTGCCGCGGTCCATGATGGCGACGCGGTCGCAGACTTGCTCGACCTGGCCGAGGAGGTGCGAGCAGAGCACCACGGTCTTACCCTTGGCGCGCATCGCATGGATCATGCGGCCGATGGCGGCCGAGCCGACCGGGTCGACGCCGGCGGTAGGCTCGTCGAGGATGACGAGCTCAGGATCATGGACGATGGCCTGGGCGAAACCGATGCGCTGGAGCATGCCTTTGGAATAGGTCCCGATCGCACGATCGGCCGCCTCGGTCATCGCCGCCAGGCCGAGCGCGTCTTCGACGGCCGCCGCGACGTCCGCGGAAGCGACGCCGCTGAGCTGCGCGCAGTAGCGGACGAGTTCCCGGCCGGTCAGGAACTTATGGAAGTAAGGCGCTTCGGGCAGGAAGCCGGTACGGCGGCGGGCTTCCGGCGTGGCCGAAGGACAACCGAGGATCGAAATCTCCCCGGCCGTGGCGGACACGAGTCCGAGGACGATCTTCAGCGTGGTGCTCTTGCCGCAGCCGTTGGGACCGAGCAGGCCGTAGACCTGGCCGCGCGGGATCTCGAGCGAGACATCGTCGACCGCGCGCAGCTTGAGGCCGCGCAGGCCGACCCGGAAATCCTTCGTCAGGCTACGGACGGAGATGGCGGAACTCATCGGCGGATGGAGAAATCGGAGCAGGTACGGAGGCCGGTGAACGTCTTGATCTCTTCGCCTCGGATGTGGCCGTCGAGGGACTTGGCGATCTGATCGGTGAACGCCTCGACCTCGGTCTCGGCGCCTTCGGCATGGAGGTAGACCCGGCCGTCGGCCAGGTTCTGGACGTAGCCGGTCACGTCATAACCACGGGCCAAACCGAGGACTTGGGCACGAAAACCGACCCCTTGGACGTGTCCGACATACCAGACATCACGATGGGAGACATGGGTTGACATAGCCTTAACTTCGGGAAATGTTTACTACTCAGCCAATCCCAGCAACCGCAATCCTATGTCTCTCCACCTCGCCATGCTCGACGGCCCCGTTTTCTGGGCCATCCTCGCCGTAGCCCTCCTGCTTTTCGGTGGCTCGAAGATCCCCGAGCTCGCCCGCGGTCTGGGCAAGGCCAAGCGCGAATTCAAGAAGGCCTCCGAAGAAGTCGAGACCGAGATCCGCAACGCCACCGAAGAGGACGAGCGTCGCAAGTTCCGCCAGAAGCAGATCGAAGAAGAAGAGCGCGCCGCGATCCGCGCCAAGATCGAAGCCGAAGAGCGCGCCAAGCGGGCGCAAGACGGCAAGCAGAACTAAGACCTTAGGGGCCTGCCAAGGCCCCTTTTTATTGCCAGATGTTCACCGGGCTCGTCCAAGGCGCCGCCACCGTCGTCTCCCTCTCGCCTCGCGAAGCCGACGGCGCCCGCCTCACCCTTTCCCATCCGCTCCTGGCTTCGGCCCGCGCCGGCGACAGCATCGCGACCAACGGATGCTGCCTGACCGTCGTCGACCCGCGCGGAGAGACGGCCAGTTTCGACCTGCTGGCCGAGACCCTGCGCCTGACGAACCTAGGCGAACTCGCCGCGGGTAGCATTGTCAACATCGAGCCCAGCCTCCTGCCGACCGACCGCATGGGCGGCCACTTCGTCACCGGCCACGTCGACTGCGTCGGCACGATCGCGTTCCTCGGCCAGGAAGGCGCCGACTGTCGTCTCGACATCGCCGCCCCTGAATCCGTGCTGCGTCACGTGGTCCGCAAAGGCTGCGTGGCCGTCGACGGCATGTCCCTGACCGTCGCCGACCTGATTCCCGGCGGCTTCCGCATCTGGCTCATCCCGCACACCTTGGAAGTGACCAACCTTTCCCGCCGCAAGACGGGAGACCGCGTGAACCTCGAGTCCGACCTTCTCGCCAAATACGCGGAGAAGCTGCTGGGCAAGGCCTGAGCCTCAGACGCCGTCGCCGGAAACTTCGCGCAGACGGGCCTGCAGACGAGCGGACACCGCTTCGTCGCTTTCGCCTTCGGCCGGCATGGGTTCGCGGACCAAGGTCAGCTCCACACGCGAGAAAGGCATAGGAAGAGCGAACCGATCCCAGCTCCCGAGTCGATGGCACGAGTCGTATCGGATGCCCAGCAGCAGGAAGGGACGACGGCTGAGCCGGGAAAGCGAGACCGCGCCTGGCTTGAAGACCAGTGCCGGACCTTTGGGACCATCAGGGGTGATGCCCGCATGGAGTCCGTCGCGCATGGCTCGGGTCAACGCGATCAAAGCCGCGGCTCCTCGGCGATTGGACGACCCGCGCACGGCGGTGATGCCCATCAGTTTGAAGAAAGCGACCAGCCAGGCACCGTCCTTGCTGGTGCTGATCAAAGCCGAGACCGGACGACGGAAATACCGATTGGCGATCCAGGAGGACACCAGCAGCTTGTCGTGCCAGAGCAGCAGCACGTAAGGACCTTCGGCGTCATCGACCTGCTCGACGTTGCAGCGGAACCGCAAGGTCGCCAGCCATAGCCTTAGCAGCAAGGAGACCGGTGCCACCCAGATCCAATGATACCACGGCACCACGAACGGGGCGTCAGGAGATTCTGGACGGTTCTCAGGCACGCCCTTCTCTCTCACTCCCCGACGGACATTTCAACCCATTACGCCGACAGCCCCAGAGCCGCACGCACGGCGGCCCGGCGGAGCAGATGACAAAGCGGCGTCGAGAAGGCGTCCGGATCGGCGGCCGCCCAGGCGTCCGTCTCGGCCGGGGAACGCCAGACCACCGAGTCGACCTCGAACGGAGCGACGGTGACGGCGAAGTCTCCTCGCAGGACGTAGCTACGGACGAACTCGTGCCCCAGGTCCTCATGACACGGCGCGTAATCGATTTCGCGCAGGGCTTCGGCCGGCACGGACACCCCAAGCTCCTCCCGGAGTTCACGGACCGCGGCGGCGAGGTAATCCTCGCCTGAATCGACATGTCCGGCGCAGGAGGTGCTCAACAGGCCTGGACAGTTGTCCTTGGCGTAGGAACGCCGCTGCAGGCAGAGCTGACCGTCGGAGCGCAGCCAGAAGATATGGATCGCGCGGTGCCGGAGGGAGCGGCGGTGGATCTCGCGGCGGAACTCCCGACCGATGACGCGATCGTGCTCGTCGACGACGTCGAAGATCTCATCCGGAGACTGGCCGACTTCGCGAAGGCTCATCGTCCGAGGTCCATGATGATGTTCCAACGTTTCGTCAGCTCCCGGTCGTGCTTCTTCCAGTCCGGATCCCACGCCGCGAGCTGGTTCCAGAAACGGTCCGAGTGATCCATATGCCGGCGATGCGAAAGCTCATGGAGGATGACGTGGTCATGCAACAGGGGCGGCAGCAGGATCAGGCGCCAGTTCAAAGAAAGCGTTCCGACCGTGGAGCAAGACCCCCAGCGGGTGGTCTGATCGCGGACGCTGACCTGCTGGACCGTCACACCGACCTTGCGGCTCAGACGGTCGACCGCGAGCGACAAGCCGGTCTCGGCCAACCGTCGGACGACCCGGACGGCGCCGGTCTCCGGGTCGGACTCGGGCATGACGAGGCGGACTTTGTCCTCGGTCTGGGAAATCTTGATGGAACCGCGGGCCCCCTGCTCCATCTCGATGGCGAGCAGGCGGTCATCCAGCGTCACCCACGGAAACTTGCGCAGATGGGAGGTCAGCGAGGGCTGGACCGTGCGGGCCTTGGCGAGGACCTTCTCCAGCCAAGGAAGATTGTCGCGCAGGAAGGCCAGCGCCGAGGCATGGGTCGCATGCGGCGGATAGGTGAGCACGACCTTCGGGCCGGGCTTCACCGAGAGACGGACGCGCGTGGTGCGAGCGGAAACCTTAGGCCAGACGAGCACGGGCTTGCCAGCGACGTGCACGGTGATGGGCTGGTCGTCCTGCTCCATGCTCACGCTTGCGGGGAACGGCGCTCGGCTTCGGAGACGACCTTGGAGGTATGGCGACGCAGGGCCGAATCCGGATCGATGCCCGCGTCACGGCAGGCGGCGACCAGTTCGAAGAGACGGCTGCCGGCGGCTTCTTCGGTGAGGCCTTGGGACTGCGCTTCGACGCGGGGTACGTCCACCGTGGAACCCGCGTCGAGCTGCTTCTTGCGGACCTGCTTCCAGACCTCGCGGGCCGTGAGCAAAGCGTTCAACGACGGGGGCAGCTCCTTGAAGACCGACGGTTTGGCGGCGCCCTTCTCCTTCAGCTTGATCTGCTCCCACTGCGTGACGACCGCGTCGGAGGAGCCCAGCTTGGCCCCGTCGCCGAAGACATGCGGATGGCGGCGTACCATCTTCTCGTTCACCTCGCGGGCGACGTCGTCGAAGGTGAACTTGCCGGCTTCGGCCGCCATCTGGGCGTGCATCGCGACATGGAAAAGAAGATCGCCGAGTTCCTCGCGCAGGTTGGCGACGTCGTCCCGGTCGATGGCCTGGACCAGTTCGGCGACTTCTTCGACGAGGCAGTCGCAGATGCTGCGATGAGTCTGCTCTCGGTCCCATGGGCAACCGTCGGGGGCGCGGAGTCGGGCGGTGGTCGCGAGCAGGAGGTCGATGCCGGGCATGACCCGATGGAGGAGGGACGAAGGAAGGGAGTCAAAACGATTGCCAGAAGCCCCGGGAGCGCTTGCTTAAGGCCAGTGGACAAGCTGACCGAAATCATGGACGCCAAGCGTCGGGAAATCGCCCCGTTCGCCAGGCCTGTCACGGACGCCGAACTGGCGGCCTTTGCCGGCCGGCAGACTTCGCCGGGCTTCCGTCAGTCCCTAAAGGTCCCCGGACGTCTCACGGTCATCGCCGAAGTGAAACGCGCCTCCCCCAGCGTCGGCCAGATCCGCGAGGGCGTGGATGCCGTGGCCCAGGCCCGGGCCTACGCCGCGGCCGGCGCCGACTGCCTCTCGGTGCTCACGGAAACGAAGTATTTCAAGGGCGAGCTCAAGGACCTGATCCAAGTCGTCCAGGATCAGCCAGGCTGGCAGCGCCCCCTCCCCTGCATCCGCAAGGACTTCATGGTCCACCCTTACCAGGTGCTCGAAGCCGCCCAGGCCGGAGCGCGCTGCATCCTGATCATCGTGCGCGGATTGACCGACGACGAGATCCGCCCGATCCACCGCGCGGCCAAGCTCGCCGGCCTCGACTCGCTTTTCGAAGTGCACGACGAAGCCGAGCTCGAGCGCGCGCTGCGCCACGACCCCGACATGGTCGGCGTCAACAACCGCAACCTCTCCACGTTCCAGATCGACCTCTCCTTCGCGGAACGGGTCATCCCGCACATGCCTAAGTCCGTCCTGAAGGTCGCCGAAAGCGGCATCAAGACCGCCGCAGACGCCGCCCGCATGCGGGCCGCCGGCGCCGATGCGCTGCTGGTCGGCGAATCCCTGATGCGCGAGCCCGATCCGGCCGTGCTGATGAAGGCGTTGCAAACCGCATGAACGACGGCCCGCTGTCGGCGAACGAGACCCGGGACCTGCTGGCCCGCCTCTCCCACATGCCCAAGAAGTGGCTCGGCCAGAACTTCCTGATCGACGGCAACATCGTCCGCAAGTCGCTCGAGCTCGGCGAAGTGAAGTCAGGCGACAAGGTCGTCGAAGTCGGGCCCGGCCTGGGCACGCTGACCCGCACCCTGCTCTGCGCCGGCGCCGACCTTTACGCGGTCGAAGCCGACCGCACGATGCACTTCCATCTGACGGAGTCGTTGCTGCCTCGTTTCCCCCAGACCTTCCACCTCAAGGAAGGTGACGCCGTGGATTTCCCTCGGGCCGGCCTGACCGACGCGACCGACGGATCGTTCAAGGTCATCGCCAACCTGCCCTATGCGATCTCGACGCCTTGGATGGACGCCATCTGCGCCGGGCCGCATCCCTCGATGATGGTGCTCATGCTCCAGCGTGAAGCCGCGGAGCGCCTCACCGCCGAAGTCGGCACCGGCCATTGGTCGGCCGTCACCGCGCAGGTCCACCTCGCCTTCGAAAAGGTCAAGGTCCACCCGGTGCCCGCCCAGTCGTTCAACCCTCCGCCCAAGGTCGACTCCTGCCTCCTCGTGCTCCGCCGCCGCGCCGACGCCCGTCGTCTCAGCCCGCGCGCCCGGGAGGTCGCCCGCATGCTCTTCACCCAGCGTCGCAAGCAGGTGGGTTCCGCGGCTAAGAAGCTCTTCCCCGACGCCCCGGATGTCGCCGCCTGGCTGGCCGACCTGCCGCGCTACGGGCTGACCAGCCTCGCCCGCCCGGAAACGATCCCGGCCGAAGCCTGGCTGACCCTCTGACGCCTGAGGTTGCATTTCCTCGGGTCTCCGCTCCTTATCCCGCCATGTCTGTCAAAGTAGGCCTCGTCTCCCTCGGCTGCGCCAAGAACCTGATCGATTCCGAGATCATGATCGGCCACCTGGCCAAGGCCGGGATGTCCATGACGCCCGACGCCGCCGAAGCGGATGTCGTCATCGTCAACACCTGCTCCTTCATCGACGCCTCGAAGCACGAAGCGCTCGAGGCCATCTACGAGATGAGCGACGGCAAGGCCACCGCCCGCAAGAAAGGCCAGAAGCTCATCGTCGCCGGTTGCATGTCCCAGCGCTACCAGGGCGCCCTCCCCGTCGTCGAAGGCGCCAAGGGCCGCGTCGAGCTCCCGAGGGTCGACGCCTTCATCGGCCTGGACCAGGTCACGAACATCGTCCCGGTCATCCATAAGGTCATGGGCGGCGAAGCCGGCATGACCGAGTTCCTGGCCAAGACTACGACCTACATCCCGGACTTCGACACCCCTCGCTTCCGCCTCACCCCGCGCCACTCCGCCTACATCAAGATCGCGGAAGGCTGCAACCATCCCTGCACCTTCTGCATCATCCCGCGCATCCGCGGCCGTCACCGTAGCCGCACGGTCGAGTCCGTCGTCAAGGAAGCCCGCCAGCTCGTCGCCGAGGGCGTGAAGGAGATCAACCTCATCTCCCAGGACACGACCTATTTCGGCATGGACCGCTGGACCGACGCCCGCCCGAACCCGCGCAGCAAGGTCGATTCCTCCAAGGGCGAATCGCTCGCCTCCCTCCTCCGCGAGCTCGACCAGATCGAAGGCGATTTCTGGATCCGCCTGCTCTACACGCACCCCGCCCACTGGAGCGACGAACTCATCGAGACCATCGGCAAGTCGAAGCATGTCGTCCGCTACGTCGACATCCCGCTCCAGCACGTGTCCGACAAGATGCTAGGCGCCATGCAGCGCGAGACCGACGGCGCCTACATCCGCGACCTGATCAAGCGCATGCGCGCGGGCATCCCGGACCTCGTGATCCGCACGACCTTCATCGTCGGCTTCCCCGGCGAGACCGAGGAAGATTTCACCGAGCTGCTCGCGTTCCTCGAAGACACCAAGTTCGACCGCGTCGGCGTGTTCAAGTATTCCAAGGAAGAAGGCACCAAGGGCGCCAGGATGGAAGGCCACCTCTCCGACGAGGTGAAGGCCGACCGCCACGCCCGCGCCATGCTCCTCCTCCAGCGTCTTTCCAAGCAGCGCGGCGAAGCCTTCGTCGGCCGCAAGCTCCGCGTCCTCGTCGAAAGCCCGGGCGTCGCCCGCAGCACCGGCGACGCCATGGAGATCGACGGCATCGTCAAGGTGCCCAAGAAGCTGGCCGTGGGTCAGTTCGCCGAGGTGACCGTGACCGGCGCCGAGGAATACGACCTGATCGCGAAGTGATCAGCCTTCGGCGTCGCGTTCCGGCGCCGTCTCCGCGGAAGCCGCGGCGGCCGGGGAATCGCTGAGGCGGATGAGCGCGTCGAGCGACGAGAAGTGCCGCGTCCAGTCGGTCATGTCCGGGATGTCGCCCACGACCGTGGAGAACAGCTCGCGCTTCTCCTGCTTGAGCTCCTCGATGCGTTCCTCGACGGTGCCGGGAGCGATCATGCGGTAGATGAGGACGGGATTCTTCTGGCCGATGCGGTGCACGCGGTCGACGGCCTGGGCTTCGACGGCGGGGTTCCACCATGGATCCATGAGGAAGACGTATTCCGCCGTGTTGAGCGTGATGCCCGTGCCGCCGGCCTTGAGGGAAGCGAGGAAGAGCGCCGGGCCCTTGGTCTCCTTGAACTGCTCGACGGGGGCCGAACGATCCTTGGTCTCGCCGGTGAGTTCGAAGATCGGCAAGGACGGCAGGTCTCGGGCCAGCGTCGATTTGACGCGCTCGATGAGGGACACGAACTGCGAGAACACCACGGCCTTGGAACCGTTGGCGGCGATCTCCGCGAGCTTCGAGACGAGCAAGGTGATCTTGCCCGAGTGCGCCGAGGGACAGGTGGAGTTCTCGGGCAACAGGCCCGGGTCGCAGCAGACCTGGCGCAGGCGCATGAGCAGCGTGAGCACGGAGGTCGCGTCCTTCGAGAGCAGCGAGGCGAGTTCGCCGGAAAGGCCGCTGCCCTGGGTGAGATGCTGGTAAAGCGAACGCTGCTCGTGGGTGAGCGGACAAGGCAGCACGACCTCCATCTTCGGCGGGATATCCGCGGCGACATGGCGCTTGAGACGGCGGAGGATGAAGGGCGAGACCTGTCGGCGGACCTTGCCGAGCGCGATCGAGGCGTCGCGCAGCATCATGCGTTCGAAGCTGGCGCGCTTGCCGAGCAGTCCGGGCATCAGGAAGCGGAAGATCGTCCAAAGGTCCGTCGGCCGGTTCTCGAGCGGCGTACCGGTGATCGCGATGCGGTGATCGGCCTGCAGGGCGACGCAGGTCTGCGTGGTCTTCGACTCGGGATTCTTGATGGCCTGGGCTTCGTCGAGCACCGCGTAGCCGAAGCGCGTCTTCGGGAGCAGGTCGGCATGCCGCCTGAGCTGCGTGTAGCTCGAGATCCAGAGACGGGCGCCGGGGTTCTTGACGAAATCGTCTTCCGCCGTGAGCACGGCGGTGCTGGCGCTGAGCTCGGGATGGAATCGCTTGATCTCACCGAGCCAGACCGGGATGACGCTGGCCGGACAGACGATGAGGGAACGTTCGCCGATGGGACGAGAGGCGAGCAAGGCGAGGACCTGGACGGTCTTACCCAGGCCCATCTCGTCGGCCAGCAACGGGTGGGCGCCGAGTTCGCAGAGACGGCCGAGCCAGGCGACGCCTTTGGCCTGATACGGACGGAGGTGGGCCGGCAGGTTGTCGGGCGGCGTCGGCTCGTGGAGGAGCTTGTCCTTCCAGGCCTTCAGGTCGTCGTTGAGCTTGAGGGCGCCGACGGCGGCATGGTCGAAAAGCGAGAGGAGCAGGTAGCGCGGCACCTCGCCGTCCTTGGCGCGCCAATCTTCCGAGAAATCGGCGACGGCGGCGTTGTAGGCGACGACGCCTTTGCCGGGCAGGATGACCGGACGGCCGCCGGCCTTGAGCAGGAGCTTCTGTTCATCGGCCAGCAGGCGGTGTCCGCCGGCCTTGAGGCGCCAGTTCA
>JBEGSF010000013.1:0-4828 GCA_041180005.1 Verrucomicrobiota bacterium
ACCTTCGGCGTGCTGCTCTGCGTGGCGATGGGCGCCTATCGATTCTCCGACGACGACAAGCACTTGGTCGCGGCGCTTTCTTCGTTCGGCGCTTCCTCGATCCAGAACGCCCGTCTCTACGCCAAGGTCTTCACGGTCGAAGAAGGCCTGCGTCGCAGCGAGCGCCTCACGGCCCTTGGCCTGCTCTCGGCCGAGGTCGCGCACGAGATCCGTAACCCGCTCACGGTGATGAAGCTGCTTTCGGACACCCTGTCGCAGGGCATGTCCGCCGACGACCCAAAGATGGAAGACCTCGGGGTCATGCGGGAGAAGATCGCGCACATGGAAGGCGTCGTCTCCCGCGTGCTCGGCATGAGCAAGGCCCAGTCGGGCGCCTTCCGCGAACTCGACCTCCGTCAGGCGGCCGAGAACGCCTCCTTGCTGCTTCGTCTCAAGCTCCAGCAGCTCGGCGTGAAGGTCGAGATCGAGAGCGCGGAGACTTTGCCGCTCGTCGAAGGCAATCCCGGTCAGATCCAGCAGATCTTCCTCAATCTGATGATGAACGGCGTCCAGGCCATGGCGGGCGGCGGCGCGCTGACCATCCGGCTCGGCGTGGAACCCGGCCCTCAGGGGGAGGTCGTCGCCGTGCGCATCACGGACACCGGCTCGGGCATTCCGCCGAAGATCCTGCCGAAGATCTTCGAATCCTTCTTCACGAGCCGTGAAGATGGCACCGGCCTGGGTTTGGCCATCGTGAAGCGCATCCTCCGCGACCATCGCGGGGATATCGTCGTCGAGTCGACCGCCCCCGGCGGCACGACCTTCAGGTTCTGGGTTCCGACGAAGAAGTGAGCAGGCGCTTCGCCGCCGTCCAGAGGACGGGGATGAAGGAGACGACGATCACGATCAGGATGACCTTGTGCAGCTGGTCCGCGAGCGGCGTGCCGCCGAGCTTATGGCCGAGCCAGATCAGGGAATTGATCCACAGGATGCCGCCGAGGATGTTCCATCGGAGGAATCGCGCCGGGGCCATTTCGCCCATGCCGGCGGCGAATGGCACGAAGGTACGCATCAGCGGCACGAAGCGGGCGAGCACGATCGCCAGCGGGCCTTTCTCCGCGAAGTAGCCGCGTGCGGCGTCGAGGTGCTTGCGCTTGTACCACCAGCTGTCCGGCTTGGTCTCCATGGTCTTGCCGTATTTCCGTCCCAGCCAGTAGCCGGTCTGGTCGCCGATGATCGAGGCAAGGGTCAGCGCGGCCGCCAGTTCCCAAGGGCCGAAGTAGGCGGGGCGATCGCCGTTGGCGACGGAAAGCACGCCGGCGGTCACGAGCAGCGAGTCCCCCGGCAGGAAGAATCCGGCGAGGAGTCCGGTCTCCGCGAAGATGATCAGGCACATCAGGCCGATGCCGCCGAACTGGATGGTCTGCTTGAGCCCCTCGGCCGTGTGCAGGTGCGACCAGAAGTCGCTGAGCCAGGATTCCATGCCGTGGAGTAGGACCAAAGACTCGGATTGGCAATCACCCTTGAACGGCCGAGGCTTTCCCATCACGTTGGTCGCGTCGCATGTCGCCCGAATACGAAGCTTCCGCCATCCTGCTCCGTCGCGCCGCCCTCCAGCACGGCCTGGCCGGGCAGGCCGCCTTGGAAGGCGAGTTCGTCCCGCGCGCCAAGGTGTTCCTGGCCGAGGCCCGTGAGATCCAGCTGGCGGCCCACCGCTCCGGCGTCCGCGGCGGCGAGGTCGCCCGTCTCCGCTCCGACGCCATCGACATCCTTTTCGACGCGCTCTTCCTTCGCGCGGGTCCCGCCGCCGCCTCGCTCAGCCTGGTGGCCACGGGCGGTTACGGTCGGGCCGAACTCTGCCCGCTCAGCGACATCGACCTGCTGGTGCTCGTGCCGCGCCACTCGGCGGCCACCAAGGCCTTGGTCGAGGCTATCCTCTATCCGCTCTGGGATCTCGGCCTGAAGGTCGGTCAGTCGGTGCGCACGGTCACGGAGTCCACCAACTACGCGAAGGACGACCTCCATCTGCACGTCGCCTTGCTCGAGACCCGTCACCTCTGCGGTTCGCCTGAGCTCTACGCCCAGCTCGAAGCCAAGACGGCGGCGCTCCTTTCGGGACAGGCTTGGAAGCCGTTCGCCCGCGCGATCGTGGAATCGCAGCGTAAGCGCCGTGAGAAGGCCGGCGGCAGCGCCTACCTCCAGGAGCCTGACCTCAAGAACGGCGTCGGCGCCCTCCGCGACGTCCAGGGCTGCGTCTGGATCGCCCGGACGGCCCGTAACGGCGTCGGCCCGGCCGGCCTGGCCGCTTCCGGCTTCCTGCCGACGGTCGACCTGCAGAAGTTCGAAGAGGCCAAGCAGGTCCTCCTGCGTCTCCGCTGCGAACTGCACTTCCAGGTCACGCGTCCGACCGAGCAGCTTTCGCTGGAACGTCAGGACACCATGTCCGCCGCGCTTGGCTTCACCGGCACGCTCACCGAGCGTATCGGCGGGATGATGGGGCAGTATTTCGACGCCGCCGACCATGTGCGCCGTTGCGCCGAGATCGTCGAAGGCGCCGTCATGGGCGAGCCCGAGCCGGAAGGGTGGGGCGCTCCGTTCATCATGGACGGCCTGCGCGTCGTCCCCGGCGGCACCGTTTCGGCCGAACATCGCCTGCTCTTCGAGGAAGACCCCGGCCGCCTCGTACGTCTGTTCCGCATCTGCCAGATCCACGAGGCCCAGCCGGACCGCGCGCTTTCCTTGCTCGTCCGCGAACGCGCCCACCTGCTCACGCCCGAGGTCGCCCAGTCCGAGGAAGCCGGCAACGCCTTGCGCGCGATGCTGACCGAAGGCGGCCGCGTCTATCCGGCCCTGAACGCCCTGCGCGAGCACGGCCTGCTCTACCGTCTCGTCCCTGAGTTCGCGGGGCTGCACTGCCTGGTGCAGTTCGAGTTCTACCATCGCTGGACGGCTGACGTGCACACCCTGCGCTGCCTGCGCGAGCTCGACCGCATCTATGCGGGCGAATCCCTCGTCGAGCAGAAGTATCGCGAGGTCGTCCTCGGTTCCGAGGCCCCGTCGCTCCTCTACGCCATCCTGTTCCTGCACGACATCGCCAAGTCGGGCGGCATCGAAGGCCATGCCGAACGCGGCGTGCCGATCGCGGACCGCATCCTCGAGCGCCTCGGTTTCGACGCGCGCGAGCGCGAGATCGCCGCGGGCGTCATCCGTCATCACCTCGTGATGGGACTCTACTGGCAGCGTCACGACATCGACGACCCCGCCAACATCGAGCGTTTCGCCCGCCTCATGGGCGACGAGCAGGTCCTGCGCAGCCTCTTCGTACACACGCGCTGCGACGCGCGCGCCACCTCGCCCGACCTCTGGACCGACTTCAAGGACGGCCAGCATTGGTCGCTTTACCGCCGCACGCTCGCCCGTCTCGCCGACGCCGTGGTCGACGACCATGCCGACGCCGCCGCGAAGCTCCGTGCGGCCACCACCGCGCTCCTCGGCCGGGACGTCCCTGACGACGAGATCGAGGCGCACTTCACCACGATGCCGCCGGGGTATTACCTGCACGCCGCCCCGGAAGACGCCGCGCATCACCTGCGGATGATCCATCGCCTCATCGCCTCGGTCTCCGCTGCCGAGCCGGATGAATCCCTGCGACCGATCGTCGAATGGCATGACGACCCTGGTTCGGGCCAGTCGCTCGTGACGGTCGTCACCTGGGACCGGGCGGGTCTCTTCAGCCGGATGGCGGGCGCCTTCGCGGTCGCGGGCATCAACATCGCCTCCTGCCGCGCCTTCTCGCGCGAGGACGACGTCTCGATCGACTTCTTCAAGGTCGTCCTGCCTCTCGGCAAGGAGCCGCAGTCCAAGGACCGCTTCACGGCCGCCTTGGAGAAATCACTGCTCGGCGGCACCGACCTCCTCGCCGAGGTCGCGGCGGAGGAGCAGCATGCGCTCCTGACGGCTCCGCGTCGCAAGGCCTTCGTGCCCCTCGCCGCCAAGGTCGAGGTCTACTACGAGTTCGACCTGGACCGCACGGTCATCGAGATCCAGTGCAACGACCGTCTCGGCCTGTTGTTCCGCATCGGCCGCGCCATCCAGGAGGGCGGCTACGCCATTACCTTCGCCAACATCGCCACGGAGCAGGGCTTCGCGATCGATACCTTCTACGTGATGCCTGAGCGCGGCCTGACCCGCGACCCGCAGCCGCCTGAAGGCCTGGCGGACGTCCTCCGGAGCCTGGTCAGCTGAACGGCGTCCCCCCTTGCCATGGCGGGGAAACCCGCCAACCTTCGGTGATAGCCATGAACCCGCTGCTTTCGCTCCTGAAATCCGCCCTCATCGTCGTCGCCGCCGCCGTGTCCCTGCGCGCGGCCGACCCCAAGCCTTCCGCCATGACTCCTCCCAAACTTGAGAAAGCCACCTTCGGCGCCGGTTGTTTCTGGGGCGTCGAATACCAGTACGCCAAGATCCCCGGCGTCGAATCCGCCGTCTGCGGCTATGCCGGCGGCAAGACCGATTTCCCCACCTACGAGGAGATCTGCGCCAAGGGCACCGGTCACGCCGAGGTCATCGAGGTCACCTTCGATCCGGCCAAGGTCACCTACCGCACGCTCGTGGAGTATTTCTTCAAGATGCATGACCCCACCCAGGTGAACCGCCAGGGGCCCGACATCGGCGACCAGTATCGCTCGGTCATCTTCACCCATTCCCCTGAGCAGCAGAAGATCGCCGAGGACGTGAAGGTCGGCCTCACGCTGGCCAAGGCCTTCAGCCGTCCGATCGCCACCCAGATCGAGAAGGCCCCGAAGTTCTGGCGCGCCGAGGAGTATCACCAGAAGTATTACCAGCTGCG